>CAYZJT010000004.1:0-321828 GCA_964478845.1 uncultured Flavobacteriaceae bacterium
ACCCACGACCTGCTGATTACAAATCAGCTGCTCTAGCCAGCTGAGCTACATCGGCTTATTATACCTCTCTATACCTAAAATTCAAGCATAAAAAAGTCCGCTATTTCTAACGGACTGCAAATGTAAGACTATTTTCCAATAGCCAAAATTATTTCTGAAAAAAATTAATGAGCCATTTGCTTCTCTTTTCTTTTTTTCAATTGACGCTCTAAAGTTGCCGCACATTCATCAATGCATTGCTCAAAACTCTTGCAAGTCTTTTTGACCATCAGGTCATCTCCCGGCAGGAACAATCGCACCTCTGTGATCTTGTTTTCTGGAGCAGATGTTTTTTGCACTTTTAGATAAACATCTGCATTAATGATCTTACTATAAAACTGCTCCAGTTTGTCTAGTTTGTTTTGGATGAAGTTGATCAGCTTTTGATCGGCGTCAAAATTAGTGGCCTGATAATTCACTTTCATAAGCTCAGATTTTGATTGTTACTTTTTCTTTGATCTTGGGTGCGCCATTAAATGTACCTTTTGCAATGCCTGTACACTCATGTGAGTGTAAATCTGGGTAGACGCTAGACTGGCGTGGCCCAGCAATTCTTTAACAGCATTCAAATCTGCACCGGCGTCCAGTAGATGAGTGGCAAAAGTGTGCCGCAACATGTGCGGACTGACCTTAACCTTACTGGATACCGTACTAAAGTAGGATTTTATCGTACGATACACAAGACTGGGATAGGATTTCTTGCCCTTTGAAGTGATGATAAGTGCATCAACTTGTGATTGCACAAAGTTCTTTCTCAAATCTAAATAAGTATTCAGAAGGTTCGTTAAAGATTCTAATAGCGGTACAATGCGTTGTTTGTTGCGCTTTCCAGTGACCAGTATAGTTTTTTCCGCGATACGCACATCATGCACTTTGAGATTGACGAGCTCGTCTCGCCTCATTCCAGTTCCATACAGTAACTCAATTATCAGGCGATCTCTTACGCTAGCAAAATCTGAATAATCAACTTCTTGCTCCAGCAGCTTGAACACCTCGTCTTTTGAAAACGGCAGCTGTACTTTTTTATCGGTTTTGACACTGGCATGCATTGCCAGCGGATCATTTTCTAGAATTTCCACCTTAATTAAAAAGCGGTAATAGGCACGCAATGAAGATATTTTCCGATTAACGGTTCTTGCAGAAATACCCCCGCCTAGCAGCTCGCTCATCCATGATCTGATCTGATGGTATTCGGCATTATCTAGCGCGGTGTCGCTTTCTTCTTCAAGGAACGCGCTGAACTGTTGAATATCTTTCGCGTAAGCGAGAACAGTATGAGCCGAGTAATTTTTCTCAAGTTTTAGGTATTCCTCAAATTCAGTCAAATGCATAAAAAAACCGCTAGCAGTTAAAAATACCACTAGCGGTTCAATTATAAATCTAGAATTCTAGATATTCTCCTGATCTCTCAAGTGCTGTATGTATTCAGCTTTTATCTTCTGGGCTCTTTTAGCAACAGAAGGCTTTGTAAACTGTTGTCTACGACGTAGTTCACGCATTTTGCCTGTACGATCAAATTTCCGCTTGAAACGCTTGAGCGCCCTGTCGATATTTTCGCCGTCCTTAACTGGTATAATTAACATAGAGTCATCACCTCCTTTCTTTGGGACGGCAAATCTAAGCAAAAGAGCATAGAACAAACACTACCTTGACAAAGAAAAATGCAAACTTTCGACAGGAGTCACTGTCATATTACAACCGCCTTCACAAGTACAAGTTGCCACACCTGTTATTAGATTGAATTGTTCCGTGCATATTCCCTCTGCGTCATCGCAAGGCCCTTTACAATCAATCAAAAATCGCTTGTCATTATCTATCGATATACTATGTGCAACAGATTGTAATTGACCATTTGCATCACGGAATTTAACCTGTAGAATGTAGTTGGATGATGTTGCAAATCCTTTAAATTCTTCGACTAACACAGTATCATCTTCAACAAAATATTCATTTAAAATGTATGCAGATATTTCTTGAATAACATTGAGTTCATACAAAGAAGATATATTAGCGGTTTCTGCATACAGACCATTATCAATTGTTATATCCATGTAACAACTTTCACAGGTACAAGTTTTAGTTTGCTTTCTCAAATCCCAGCGAGTTCCACACGCTTGTGCTTCGCCGCCCTCGCACTCACCTTTGCATAAAACTGATGTTCCTCCTAGGTAGAAATCGTACGAGATTTCACTCTGTGAGTGAGTATTTAAAGGTGCAGACTCATTGATCAATTCGTTTTGGTTAGTTGAATCACCGCTATTCCCTTTTGCCACCGTTTCAACCTCATCAGAACATGAGAAGAAAGAGATGAGAGCGAACAGATAAAATAATTTTAGTAAAGTTCTCATAGTAAATGATTTAGCTTATATGAAAGAAATAGAAAAGAATCAATTAACCAAGAAAAAGATAAGAAAGTCTAGAGTGCTATAAACCTTTTTTACTTAGCGGCCGGCTTATAGTCCTTGCCGTCCAGCGTCATCTTTGCAATGATCTCGCGCATGATTTCACTGGTACCACCACCTATGGGGCCTAACCTACTGTCTCGCAACATTCTGGCAAGTGGGTACTCTTCTATGTAACCGTAACCTCCCAGTAATTGCAGGCAGCCGTAGATAACTTCATCTGCAATTTTTGTGGAAAGCAGCTTAGACATGCTTGCTTCTTTGACGGGATAGAGACCCTTATCTAATTGCTCGGCAATGTTGTAGTTAAAGCATTTTGCCATTTCCACCTCACTGATCATGTCTGACATCTTGTGTCGCAGCGCCTGGAACTTGTTTAACGATTGTCCAAAAGCAAAACGATCATTTATGTATGTAGTAGTATACTCTAGTGCATACTCTGCCCTGGCATGAGCATTTATTCCCATGATTAAACGCTCCAGCGCAAAGTGTTGCATGATGTATGGAAAACCCTTTCCTTGCTCGCCCATAAGGTTCTCTGAAGGAATGCGCACGTTGTCAAACCCTATCTCGCCGGTATCGCTGGCACGCCAGCCTAGCTTGTTCAATTTAGTCGCACTGATGCCCTCTGTATCGCGATCCATAACAAAAATGGATATTCCCCTGCCCTTAGCTTGTGGGTCGGTTTTAGCTGCTACAACAAGGTAATCGCTGTACACACCGTTTGTGATGAATGTTTTTGAACCATTGACCACCCAATGATCACCGTCCTTTACGGCTGTAGTTCTCATCCCTGCAACATCACTACCCCCGAAAGGCTCTGTGATTCCTAGACACCCAATTTTTTCACCTGTAAGCGTCGGAACTAGATATTCCTGCTTGATGCGCTCATCACCCTCTTTCAAAAGATGCTGTGCACCGAGGAATGCCTGCACCCACATGGCTGCTGCAAAGCCGCCACTGTTGACACGTTGCATTTCCTCTAAAAAGATCACTGTATAGAAAAAGTCTAGGTCCAGACCGCCGTATTCTTCTGGGTAATACAGACCGAAGTATCCCATCTCTCCCATCTTCTGGAAAATCTCCCGATCAATCTGACCGGTTTCTTCCCATCGCTCGATGTGCGGGACAACTTCCTTATTTAAAAATTCCCTGAAACTTTCTCTGAAAACGAGGTGCTCCTCGGTGAAGTATTTTGAGTACATATATAACGTTGTAGTTCTTTTAATCGAGCGTCAAATATAGCTGAATTAAAGGCAACTTTTCCTCGGGAAAACGGGAGGTAAGCACCACTTTATCCCAGCTTTTAAAACCATCGCGCAAGGTGCGTTGTTTGATGAGCTCATCGACTAGGTAGTCGTTAAAATATGGAATACTTAAAAGTTCATCCCTAGTCGCCTCATTGAGGGGTATTTTTTTGAAGTCAGCTAGTGGTTCAATGAAAAAACGCTCCTTGACTCTAACCATCGTTGAATCAGTCAGTCCATAAATCACAGCAACCTGGGACATATCGATAAACTCACCTAACCTCTCACGCTCTTTGATGATGCGAACAGATAAAGCCGGACCAATACCATAGACTTCTCGCAACTGTTCTGCGGTGGCGGTGTTGATGTCAGTTGGTGCTTTTGGTTTGTTTGAAAAACCAGACTTTCTGTATCGGCTTTTCTTCGGATTAGTTACCCATTCCGGAAACTTGAAATAAGGCGAGATGCTATCCAGCCATTGCTGACTTACCTGTGTGACCTGCTTAAACTCTTGTGGGGAATTGATGAATTTACCGCTTTCGCGAAAGCGGAATAATCTATCCAGCTCTTCTACAGTCAAACCTAATTTGTAACCCCGATAATCTGTAATGTAATTAGGATTGAAAGGATAAATCGTATCTCGCGTGCGCTGCTGTACGAGTTTCAGGGAATCAATCTTTGCCTGATAGATACTCGTGTCCTGAATCTCGATGGGATCAGAAGGAAGTGTCTCTACATAATAGAGAACTCCGATGAGTGGAACGAGGATACTGACCAAAACAACAATCCCCCTTCTCTCACTGCGCGTGAAGTAGAAGGGGGATTTAAAGCGTTTCATTTTTGTTGTTTTATGCCTTTTTCAATCCTAACTCACCAGCCTTTAATTTACGCATATACTCTCGTAGATCCTTGCGCACCTCACCAGACATGAGAAGTAAACCAATGATATTCGGGAATGACATGGCAAGAATCATCATATCTGAGAAGTCAAGCACGGCACCAAGACTAACGCTCGCACCCACAACCACAAACACAAGGAAGACTAGTTTATATATTAATTCTGCTTTCTTGCTCTTTCCGAAAAGATAGGTCCATGCTCGCATGCCGTAGTAAGACCAACTAATCATAGTAGAGAATGCAAATAAGAATACCGCAACAGCTAGGACATAAGGGAACCATGAAATAACGCTACCGAATGCCTGGCTTGTAAGTTCTGCGCCACCCATTCCTTCTACTTCATGCATACCTGTAAAGATCAATACGAGGGCAGTCAGTGTACACACCACAACTGTATCGATAAATGGCTCTAGCAACGCTACAAATCCTTCAGAAACTGGATGGTTGGTTTTTGCGGCACTGTGAGCAATTGCAGCAGATCCTACACCTGCCTCGTTTGAAAAGGCCGCTCTTCTAAATCCAGTTATCAACACACCAATTATACCACCTTTCAAGGCCGATGGATTAAAGGCACCATTGTAGATCGCCTCAAAAGCTGGCCCTACGTTTTCAATATTGATGATGATAACTGCAAGAGCTGCAACAATGTAAGTCCCAGCCATGATGGGAACAATTTTACCAGTCACCTTGGCAATACTTTGAATCCCACCGATAATGACAATCCCTACCAGGACCGCGGTAATAACACCAAACCAAACCCCCTGCCCAGCTAGGACGGGAAATTGTGCTTCTAGCTGCTCAAAAGATTGGTTTGCCTGAAACATGTTTCCACCACCAAATGATGCACCTACGGCCAAAATCGCAAATAAAACTGCTAGAGCTTTTCCAAAATTTCCTTTTCCTTGCGCAGCAAGTCCATCTCTAAGGTAATTCATCGGCCCACCGAATACACGACCATCTGGAAGGATCTTTCTGTACTTCACCCCTAGTGTACATTCCACAAACTTGGAGGACATTCCAAGAAGTCCAGCAATGATCATCCAAAAAGTTGCTCCAGCACCACCTACGGATACAGCAACGGCCACACCAGCAATGTTACCGAGCCCGACCGTACCAGAAACTGCGGTAGCAAGAGCTTGGAAATGGGTTACCTGACCAGGCGCATTTGGATCATCAAATTTCCCTCTGGCAAGTTGGAAACTGTGCTTAAAGCCGCGTAGATTGATAAAGCCCATGCGGATGGTAAAAAACGTGGCACCTAGTACTAACCAGACAACGATGAAAAATATGGGTTTTGTTACAGGATCACCATTAGGGTGAACAACTGGGATTTTATCATCGTATTCTACGCTAGCCAAAAAGTGCGCACCTCTCTTTATCAGATCTTCTGAATTAGTACCATCATAGATGAGGCTTCCTTCCTGAGCGTTGTGACTTAATGTTCCTTTGGCTAGAGATTCCACGGTCACCTCGTTAGTCCCGTTTGTAGTGATAGTAGCTATCGGCTGACCCTTAGTAACTTTTGCGCCGTCACTGACTAGCCATTTTTGCAGAGTGTATTTATCTTCAGTTCCTGCTTCCCAGCCAGGCACAGGGATATTCTTTTTCTCGGCATAAATTACAGGATCATAGATACCTATGGCAGAAAATGGATCCCAAAACAGAACCTGACCTAAACCATTAACCGCAGGTACTGCTGCCCCGTTAAAGATTTCTGGTAAACTTTCTGATTCTACCCTATAAATTCCCGTAGCAGAGTTTCCTTGAGAATCTGTCACAATCACGGTATAATCGATTCCCTCGACCAGACCTGTCGCCTTGTTTGACTTTAATGATGTCTCCTGATTTGACCATTTGAAAATGTAAGGTCCCTGACCTCCATTAACCTCTATCTCAATTATACCATCATTGATAGCAGGCGATGGATTAGTGATCGTTTTTGTAAGCTCAAGTTCCTGAGCTGGAGAAAATCCGCAGAAGAAAGTGAAGACTGCGGCTAAGAAAATTCTCAACATTATTTATGGATATTGTGTCTTAGCCCGCAAGATGCGTCAAAAAAAGTTTTCTTAAAAATTCTACAACACATTTCAAGCTTCCTCGCGCTGTATTCGATAGACTTGTTGTAATTTCTGAATCTGGTCAGTGTTCCCTACCACGATGAGTTTAGATCCCGCGCAAAGTTTCATTTGCGGGTCTGGGTTGACCACATATTCCCCCTCGGGTGATTTATAGCCTATAATCGTACACCCAGTTTGCTGTCTAAGGTCCAAGTCTATAATGGTACAGTCACGCTCTTCATCAAAGATCTGCTCAAAAGACAACTGTTCAAGATTTACACCTTCTCTGCCACCATAATTGACATTTTCCCAGAATTCAATCAAATCTGGACTCACAATGAGGGCTGCCATGTGTTGTCCACCTATGGCATCTGGGAGGACCACGTGATCGGCACCAGCCAGTTTCAATTTGCTATAACTTGTTTCCTGACTAGCACGGGTTATGATTTTCATCTCCTTATTAAGCTGCCGTGCACTTAAAACAATGAATAGATTATCCGCATCTTCTGGTAGCGTAGTGATAAGTGTACTGGCTCGTTCCATTCCAGCATTCTTGAGCACTTGATCTTCCACGGCATTACCTTTAAGAAAGCTCTTCTCATCCAGACCGCAGGCGTCAATGACTTCTTGATTGTTTTCAATAATGAGAAACTCTCGCTTGTAATTGATAAGTTTCTCCACTGCTTGTTTCCCATTGCGGCCGTAGCCACAAATGATGACGTGATCTTTTAGCTGTTCCAAGTATTTTGTTTTTCGTTTTTGTCTGATAGCATTTATACGTTCTTTGGAGAGAATGTACTCGCTAATAGCACTCACCCCGTAACCCACGATGACTACGCTAAATAAAATGAGAAAGATCGTAAAAATCTTTGCAGACTGGGTAGGGTCACCTAATTCTCTGTAACCCACTGTGGTGATCGTAATAACAGTCATGTAAAGGGCATCTATCCAGCCCATATTCATGGTTATTCTAAAACCCATTACCCCTACCACAATTACTGAAATTATCAGCAGAATGGCAATACGTATTTTACTGGTACCCAGCCTTATTATCATAATTAGAGATCAAATACCGAGCTACGCTTGACGTAAATCAAATCCTTGAGCCTTAACCAAAATGCGATGACCAGATAAACCGCAAAGCCCGCCCCTAGCGTGGCAAATGTGAAATATATAAAGGTAATACGCACATTACGCGCCCTAATGCCCATACGGTCTGCCATACGTGTGGACACGTAGAAACCGTATTTTTCCATGTAGGTGCGTAGATTTGTGACAATACCCATAATGTAAAAATAGATTTTGTGATTCAGCTGCGCAACAAGGCTACACCTACATCGCAAGACAGGCACTTATTTAGATCGCAATAATTGGATTTGAGCTGCAAAACTGCCTGCGATTCGAGGGCAGAGTTGATTTCATAAAGTCCTTTGAATCCCAGGACAATTTTGTTTTTCTCGGGCTTGATTTCCTGCATGAGTTCCAGCAATTCTTCCGTGATGTCTTTTCCAGTTTGGGCGGCATGGTGGAACTTGAAAGGCACGATGCAGTTAATGATGATTAGGTCGATAAAATTAGTCGTTAAATGCTTTTCCCTTTCCTCAACCTGTTTGTCAAAAAGATGGTGATTGTTCCAATAGGTAGCAGCTTTTACCTCAAAAATTTTGTACAGCTCTGATTTGGTTTTGGCAAGTAGCACTTCACCGAAGAGCATCGGATTCCTATGGTAAAGTTGAGCGAGTTGCGACAGACGGATAGTCGGATAGTTTGCTGGACGCAGTCTGAACAACTTAGCTGGAATTGATGAGAGTGTTAGCTGGTATTTCGCTTTCGCGAAAGCGTACTCATCAAGACATAATTGAAAATATCTGTCAATCTTCTTCTCCTCAAGCAAACCCAACTGACCTAACAAAACCGATTCCAACTGAAAGGCATCTCTGGCCAGTTTCCTTATCGTTTGTATAGGGATGCTCTGGGTGAGATTCTCAAACGCATCTGCATTGACCTTAGATCCAAAACTGCGAGCCAGCGCTTGAAAAAAAGCAGCTTCCCAGTCGTTCTGATTGACTTCAAGATATGAGGCGATGCGAGCCGACTTTGCCTGTAAGCGTTCGATAAAGACCTTTTCCAGCCACATGGATTTTTTGAAATCGTCTACCTGCTGAATTTGGTTTTTGCAATTGATGAATTGTTCCTCGCTCTGAGTGAACAGCTTGTGAAAATTGACCAGAAGATTCTCGGGGATGAGCGATTTAATTTCCAGTACAGGAATGTGATGACCATCCTTATTTCTGATTTCGAAATCATGATTCCAAACCACGTGCAGAATGACATTGTCATAAGCAGAATCGGTATCATGATTATGCAGAAACCAATCCCGTGAGTTCACGTGCATCTCAATATTTCCAGCCCATTCCTGACCATCAATCACGACTCGGCCGTTAAAAAAGTCAGGTCCTGAATGGTGATTGTGCTGACCCAACGATTTGACCACCAGCGACTGCCCAGCGGTAGTTTTCATATCTACCGACAACAGCAGCTTGAACTTCCATAAAAAGTGGATGAAGTCTTCTCTCATTTAGGTGATCAAAATAACACACAGAAATAAGACTTTGTTTATATTTTAAAAGTGATGGCATGAACAAAAGCAGGGCGTTTTAATTATTAATGCTAAATTGATATATTTATGCTAAATTTTGATATATGGATTCCTGCCCTAATTGTAACTCAGCCAACTATGTCAAAAGTGGTATCGTGAACAATCGTCAGCGATATAAATGCAAGGACTGCAATTACTTTTTTACGGTCTTTAAAAAAGGAAAGGCAATCGATGATTATTACGTCAATAAAGCGCTACAACTTTACCTAGAAGGTTTGACGTACAGAGAAATAGAGCGTATTTTAGGGATTTCTCATGTGTCAGTCATGAACTGGGTAAGGAAGTACAATATCAAGCGCCCCTACAATTCTAAATACCACCCGACCTATAAAATCCTAAATCATGCTGAGTTGGCCAAGTTCTTTTCATCTCAATCTAATCTTAACGGCGCAGGAGTCGTTGTTACCGAGCTAGGCGACAAGTACATGGTCATCAAATGGGAACGATTCAGGGATTAAACTATACTTATTAGCAAAAATATATATTGTATTTTAGTTAACAGAAGGTTTTGCAGAGGTTAGCACCGCGGTTCAAGGATCGTATAACTCACTCACTATAAAACCTTTTAAATGTCAACTAAAAAAATCTTAGCGCTAGTTTTTATTTTTTGCAGTGCAAACTTGGCAGTATCTCAAGGTGTAACAGAATACACCGGTGGGATGAAAGTCAAGCTCAATGAAGATGGTAGTAAATACTTCCGGATCATTTCATGGGCACAGGTCTGGGCGCAATACGCCGACACAGATGCAGTAAACGCAAACGGTAACGACGAGGCTGATCTGGACTTTTCCATACGTCGTGCTCGTATTTTGATGTACGCGCAACTGACTAAACGCTTTTTGATTCTGACCCATTTTGGCTTAAATAGCCAAAATGCAGATAACATGGGACCAGTCGGGAAAAGTGATTCTTCCCAGCTTTTCTTCCATGATGTTTGGGGTGAGTGGCAACTTACTTCGGATCATTCTGTGGGTGGTGGATTGCATTACTGGAACGGTATTTCCAGAGCAAACAACCAGAGTACGCTCAATATGCTCACGCTGGATAACAACCGTCAGAGCTGGGCGACCATCGGATTAAGCGACCAGTTTGCACGTCACATCGGGATTTATTTCAAGGGTCGGTTTGATCGCTTGCAGTATCGCGTCTCTGTCAATGAGGCGATTACCAACAATCTAGATACAAACGGACTCGTATCGACACCCAACGGTTTTACACTACCTGTAGATAACACCTCGTTCTACGCTGGACGCAAAATTCTGGGGTCTGAAACAGCTGGCAAAGTCTTCGCGGGATATTTTGACTACAATTTCCTCGATGAAGAAAGCAATTTTCTGCCATACAAAGTGGGGACGTATCTGGGCAGCAAAAGCATTTTCAACATCGGCGCTGGATTTTTCTATCACCCTGACAGTAGCGTGTTTCAGCGTGCAGATGGCAGCTTTGAGGGCGAAAACGTGGCTATTTTCTCTGTCGATGCATTCTACGATGCGCCTCTCGGTGAGAATGCTGGTGCGATCACCGCATACCTCCAGTACCAGAACAGCGACTACGGCAATGACTTCACCCTTGGTCAGACCTACGAGACTGGCGACATGATCTACAGTCACGTGGGCTACGTCCTTCCCGCCGAAACACCAGGCCTGCAAATCCAGCCCTACGCCTCTTTCAATTATCGCAGCATCGATGCCATCAATGACAATGCTACGCGATTCGGCATAGGTGGCAACCTATACTTCACGGGCCACCACTCAAAAATATCTATTGAATACGCCCGCCAGAAATATGGAAATCTGGATGCACAGGGCATTCTGACCGTTCAGGGCATGATCTATCTATAAACTAAAAACATCTTCACTATGTCTCAAAAAAATCCAAACGCAGTAGCCTACTGGAAAGAAAACATCAAGTATCTCACGATTCTGCTCGTCATCTGGTTTGCCGTTTCCTACGGTGCTGGAATCTTATTTAAAGAACAGCTTGACGAGATCCGTTTAGGCGGTTTCAAACTAGGATTCTGGTTTGCTCAGCAGGGATCCATTTACGTATTCGTGATCTTGATTTTCGTGTATGTGCGCATTATGAACAAACTGGATAAAAAGTACGGTTTT
The DNA here is from genome assembly GCA_964478845.1 of uncultured Flavobacteriaceae bacterium. Lineage (GTDB taxonomy): Bacteria > Bacteroidota > Bacteroidia > Flavobacteriales > Flavobacteriaceae > Nonlabens. The sequence continues at coordinate 11,413 of CAYZJT010000004.1, forward strand.
GATGAAAAGTAGTACGCTTTCGCGAAAGCGTAATCACCACAACCTCAACAACGATAAAACACTAATCAAAAGAAATTAACTATGGACGTACAAATGTGGACCTACATTCTGGTAGGATTGACTTTTACACTTTATATCGGGATCGCGATCTGGTCCCGCGCCGGATCAACCAAGGAATTCTACGTAGCAGGTGGTGGCGTTTCACCGCTGGCCAACGGGATGGCCACCGCCGCCGATTGGATGAGTGCCGCTTCCTTTATCTCGATGGCAGGGATCATCGCTTTCGCCGGATATGATGGCTCTGTCTATCTGATGGGATGGACCGGTGGATATGTTTTGCTAGCCTTGCTGTTGGCGCCTTACCTAAGGAAGTTTGGGAAGTTTACCGTTCCTGATTTTATCGGTGATCGCTACTATTCAAAGACTGCTCGATTGGTAGCAGTATTCTGCGCGCTGCTTGTGTCGTTTACCTACGTTGCTGGACAAATGCGTGGCGTGGGTCTGGTTTTCTCAAGATTTCTTGAGGTTGAGATCAATACGGGTGTAATCATAGGTATGATCATCGTTTTATTCTATGCGGTACTCGGCGGAATGAAAGGAATCACATACACGCAGGTCGCACAATACTGTGTCTTGATTTTTGCCTTTATGGTTCCAGCTATATTCATATCCATCCAGATGACAGGTAATCCTGTACCGCAGCTCGGAATGGGTAGCGAGATGGTGGATGGATCTGGATACCTATTAGACAAACTAGACGGGTTGAGTACAGATCTGGGTTTTGACGCCTACACCGATGGTTCTAAATCCATGATTGATGTATTTGCAATCACACTTGCATTAATGGTAGGAACAGCGGGACTTCCACACGTCATCGTACGATTCTTTACGGTAAAACGAGTAAAAGATGCTCGGAAAAGTGCTGGATGGGCATTATTGCTTATCGCGATTCTTTATACGACTGCGCCTGCTGTTTCGGTTTTTGCCAAAACCAACATGATGGAAACCGTGGTAGACAAACCTTACGCTGAACAACCAGAGTGGTTGAAAAACTATGAAGACATAGGTTTAATCGCTTGGACAGATAAGAATGGTGACGGAAAAGTCCAGTATGGGCCGGGAAACGCTTTTGAAGGAAACAAAAACAAGCCCATGTTCAATGAGAAAATCAGGACTGCACTAGGGAATCGGGAGACTTCTAATCCTAGCATCGTTGAAAACGAACTCTACGTGGACCGCGATATCATGGTACTTGCAAATCCAGAGATTGCAAACCTTCCAGATTGGGTAATCGCATTAGTAGCAGCCGGTGGACTTGCGGCGGCTCTTTCAACAGCGGCTGGATTGCTGCTCGTGATTTCTTCTTCTGTTTCGCATGATTTGATCAAAAAAGTAGTGAATCCAAATATCTCTGAAAAAGGCGAGTTGATCGCTGCCCGTTTGAGTGCTGTAGGTGCAGTTTGTGTGGCAGGTTACTTCGGTATCAATCCGCCGGGCTTTGTGGCTGCCGTCGTGGCTCTGGCATTTGGGCTGGCTGCGGCTAGTTTCTTCCCTGCCATTATTCTTGGTATTTTTTACAAGCGCATGAACAAAGAAGGTGCGATTGCAGGAATGGTGATCGGTATTTTGACCATGCTCGTGTATATGATGAAGTACAAGCTGGGCTGGTTTGATGAAACATTGCCTAGCAAGGATGAATGGTGGTTTGGCATCTCGCCAGAAGGATTCGGTAGCATCGCCATGCTGATCAACTTTGTGGTGAGTATCGTGGTCTGTCAGTTGACTTCTGCACCACCCAAAGAAGTTCAAGAGATCGTTGAAAACATAAGAATTCCTAGCGGCGCCGGTGAAGCGCACGATCATTAAAGATTGCAGAGCGGCAAGTGATTTTAGCCTGCCGCTTTTGACTTTCCTGTTCTTAAGTTATTTTTAAGAGTCCGCTCCTGCCTGCCAAAGGAACGACAGGCAGGTTCGCGAGAATAGAAAGCGAAGCCTGTCCTGAGCATGTCGAAGGGCGAAAGCGGAATTAAAAACAGTTCAAAAATGAAAAAAAGACACCAGCAAAAACTTGTTATCCTTTCCATAGGGATCGTGTTGCTCGTCAACATACCGCTGGTGTTTATTTTCAATTCATCTGATGCAGTACTGGGATTTCCATTGCTGTATTTCTACCTATTCAGCGTCTGGCTGATCAGCATCTTGCTCACCGCTTTAGTACTGAAAAGGCATGGGTAGTCTAAGCACCATATTGATCATCGTTGCCTATCTGGGGGTGCTGTTTGCGATTGGGTTTTGGGCAGATCGCAATGCCAAATCACGGCTGGTACACAATCCATGGGTTTATGCATTATCGCTGGCGGTTTACTGCAGCGCATGGACCTACTACGGCAGCGTGGGCGTAGCCGCAACGAGTGGCGTGAGCTTTCTAACGACTTATCTGGGACCGGTGATTGCATTGCCGCTTTGGTACATCGTTACGCGTAAAGTGGTCATTATTTCAAAACAGTATCAGGTTTCCAGCATAGCCGATTTTATCTCTTTGCGCTACGGAAATAATCGTGCGGTGGGTGCTATCGTGACCATAGTCTGTCTAATAGCTATAATTCCTTATGTGGCGCTGCAGCTGAAGGCAATTTCAGAGACTTTTGATATTTTCTCAGGTAGTGATAACGCACAAAATCCAATTTATTCGGACAGTACTTTTTATATCGCGATTTTGTTGGCGGTGTTTGTCGCTCTTTACGGGACACAAACAACTGATGCCTCAAGAAAGCGCAGCGGGCTGATGTTTGTCATCGCCGTAGAAAGCATTCTGAAACTCTTGTTTTTTCTGTGCGTGGGTATTTATGTAACGTTCTACCTTTTTGATGGAACCGCTGATATCTATAATCAGATCAGTCAAGTAGCAGACTTTGAGAAACTCACCACTTTTTCTGGTCTAGAAGCAGGATTGAACTGGTATTTCATGATCGCGCTGTCGTTTTTTGCGATCTTTTTACTGCCTCGGCAATTTCATGCAAGCATCGTAGAAAACACTACAACCAGCCACTTGAAGAAAGCGAGCTGGGTGTTTCCGCTTTATCTATTGATCTTCAATGTATTTGTGATTTTCATCGCGTGGGGCGGTAAACTCATGATGTCAGAAAACGTCAATCCTGATTATTACACGCTGTTTATTCCGCTTAAGCAGGGGCAATGGTTTTTGGGATTATTGGTCTTTTTGGGTGGTCTTTCATCGGTGATTTCCATGGTCGTGGTAAGCGTGCTTGCGCTTAGTACGATGATCACTAACAATCTGATCATCCCTTACGGCGCACTTGGAATGCTGAAGAGTTCGACTGGCGAGCGCAATGCACGCAACATCCGCAACCTCAGGCGCTGTGCAATTTTTATTCTAGTGCTAGGCTCGTACTTTTTCTATATTAACTTTAATATTGAGCTGTCATTATTTAGCATTGGACTGGTGGCGTTTGTGATCATCGCTCAGCTGGCACCGGCATTTTTTATCGGTTTGTATTGGAACCGCGGCAGCGCAAGCGGTGCTAAAATCGGGATTGTATCTGGGAGCATTGTGGCAGCCTACACGCTGGCTTTGCCGTTTGTCACGCAGGCTTTTGGTGATCAGGGTGCGTTTGTTGAAAATGGACCGTTTGGTGTGGAATTGCTGCAGCCCTATGCGCTGTTTGGATTGGATTTCTTGGATCCCGTACCGCATGCTTTTTTCTGGTCGCTGTCGGTAAACATCATTACCTATTTATTGTTCTCAGTCTGGCAACGTGCTGAATATCGTGAGCGCAATTATGCAGAGCTTGTTGTGAATGCTTTCAGCTATCACAAAATGCAAGAAAAGGCATTTATCTGGAAAGGCGAGGCTTCAAAAGTTGATCTTCAAAAAGTACTTGAGCGATTCCTTGGGAAGACAAGAACCGCTAGGGCGCTTGAACTCTTTCATCGCAAATACGATCTCGACCCAGAAATCTATCAAGGTGATGCGCGTCTGGTGAGTTTTTCCGAAAAGATTTTGACGGGATCCATCGGTGCTGCAAGTGCCAAGATCCTAATCGATAACGCGGTAAAAGAGCAGCCGATAACCATTACCGAAACCTTAAAAATCCTCGAGGAAAGCAAGGAAACCATCAGTGCAAACAAACAGCTCAAACAGCAATCCTACGACCTGCAACGTCTTACCGAGCGATTGCAGGATGCTAATGATTCCCTACAACTAAAAGACCGGCAAAAGGACGAGTTTCTGGATACCGTTGCGCACGAACTCAAAACACCCACCGCATCTATCAGAGCGGCAAGTGAAGTATTGAGCGATGCAGAAGACATGCCTGAGGAACTAAGAAACAAGTTTCTTCAGAACATCGTCAACGATGCAGATAGGTTGGCGATTTTAATCTCAAATATTCTGGATCTCGAGAAACTTTCAAGTGGTCGCGAGGTGATGAATAAGCAACCTCATCAACTCAAAACCACGCTAAAAAAAGCTGTTGATGGCATCTACCAGCTGGCCAGAAAAAAGGGTGTCGAGATCAACATCAACGAGATAGAAGATGTCACCTTGCTTTATGATGAGGACCGCATCATTCAAGTGTTCACAAACCTGTTGAGCAACAGCATCAAGTTTGTCCCAGAAAATACGGGGCGCATTAAAATCAATAGCACTCGACTAGAAGATAAAGTATTGCTTGAATTTGAAGACAACGGAAAAGGCATACCAGCCGAGGACATGCAGTACATTTTTGACAAGTTCTACCAGTCGAAAAACCAAAACATCCAGAAACCACTCGGTAGCGGCATGGGTCTAGCCATTAGCCGCCACATTATAGAAAACCACAACGGCAGGATAAGCGTGGATCCATCATTTAAAGATGGCGCGAGGTTCCTAGTCGAGTTTAAAAATTTTACGTCATGAAAAAGCTACTCATCGTAGATGATGAACCCAATATCGTCATGTCGCTGGAATACGCTTTCCAGAAACAGGGCTACCATGTCTTTATCGCTCGGGACGGCAGCGAGGCGCTGGAAATCATGGATCGAGAGACGCCCCAGCTGGTGATTCTTGACATCATGATGCCACAGGTGGACGGTTATGAAACTATCAAACGTATCAAGGCTGATCCTGCTTTCGCGAAAACGAGAGTCATCTTCCTTTCTGCCAAAAGCAAGCCCGAGGACATCGAAAAAGGGCTTGCCCTAGGTGCAGATCTGTATTTCACCAAACCATTTTCAGTAAAGAAATTAATCGCCGCGGTGCATGACCTGATTCGGATCTAGAATTTGTTATGCTTTCGCGAAGGCAAAAATCTTAAATCATCAACTAAAATCAATAACCATGAGTAATTACCACATCAAACACCTAGAAGAATACTGGCAAGTCTACCGTAAATCTGTGCGCAATCCTGAGAGTTTTTGGGATGAAGTCGCAGAAGAGCATTTCCTGTGGCGTAAGAAATGGGACATTGTGCTTTCATGGGATTTTAGCAAGCCAGAAGTCAAATGGTTTGAGGGCGCAAAGCTCAACATTACTGAGAATTGTATCGACCGTCACCTTGCAACGAGAGGTGATAAAACGGCCATCCTTTTTGAGCCAAACGACCCATCAGAAGGCGCACAGCACATCAGCTATCATGAACTGCACGAGCGGGTTTCCATCATGGCAAATGCGCTAAAAAGTCAAGGCGTAGAAAAAGGCGACCGAGTCTGCATTTACCTGCCTATGATACCTGAACTGGCTATTGCGGTACTGGCCTGCGCTAGAATTGGTGCGGTACACTCCGTTGTTTTTGCTGGTTTTAGTTCAACAGCACTGGCAACACGGATAAATGATTGTGATTGCAAGGTCATCATTTGTAGCGATGGTAGCTATAGAGGGGCAAAAACACTAGATTTAAAGTCGATCGTGGACGATGCACTAGAAAATTGCCCAGGAATTGAAAAATGCCTAGTAGTGAAACGTACCGGCGGTGAAGTGACAATGAAAGAAGGTCGCGATCTGTGGCTGGAGCCTTTGCTGGATGAAGCAGATAAGATTTGTAAGGCAACCATCATGGATGCTGAAGATCCTTTGTTTATTCTTTACACCTCTGGCTCTACAGGTAAGCCGAAAGGCATGGTGCACACCACAGGCGGCTACATGGTTTACACGGCTTATTCATTTAAAAATGTTTTTCAATACCGTGAGGATGACATCTACTGGTGTACCGCAGATATTGGATGGATCACAGGGCACAGCTATATCGTTTACGGTCCACTTTGTAATGGAGCAACCACGGTGATGTTTGAGGGCGTACCTTCCTACCCAGACTACAGTCGCTTTTGGGAAATAGTCGAGAAACACAAAATCACACAGTTCTACACCGCACCCACCGCAATTCGCGCGCTAGCAAAAGAAAATCTGGACTACGTCGAGAAACATGATTTGAGTTCGCTCAAAGTCTTGGGAACCGTAGGTGAACCTATCAATGAAGAGGCATGGCACTGGTATAATGATAATGTAGGCAAGAAAAATAGCCCGATCGTCGATACCTGGTGGCAAACAGAGACCGGCGGAATCATGATCAGTCCCATCCCCTATTCTACGCCTACGATTCCGACGTTTGCGACCTTACCATTGCCTGGAATCCAACCAGCCTTAATGGATGAAAACGGCAAAGAAATTAAAGGAAACCAGGTAGAGGGAAGACTGTGTATCAAGTTCCCGTGGCCGTCTATGGCGCGCACGATCTATGGAAATCACGATCGCTATCGCGATACGTATTTCATCGCCTATCAGAACATGTATTTCACAGGTGATGGCGCACGCCGTGACGCTGTGGGATACTATAGAATCACAGGCCGTGTGGACGATGTCATCATCGTGAGCGGTCACAATCTGGGTACTGCCCCTATTGAAGATGCCATCAACGAGCACCCGGCAGTTGCAGAAAGTGCAATCGTAGGATTCCCACATGACATCAAAGGAAATGCGCTATACGGCTACATCACTTTGAAAGAAACCGGCGAAGGCCGAGATCAGGACAACCTACGCAAAGAGATAAATCAAGTGATTACCGAGCGCATTGGCCCCATCGCCAAACTGGATAAAATTCAGTTCACCGAAGGCCTACCCAAAACCCGTAGCGGAAAAATCATGCGTCGCATATTGAGAAAGATTGCTGGAAAGGATACTAGCAATCTAGGAGATACAAGCACCCTATTGAATCCAGAGGTTGTGCAGAGTATTATGGACAATGCACTTTGATTCCTTTAGAAGTGTTGGGCAATTAATAGTAAATTAAGTTTTTGGGCTTTCGCGAAAGCGAACTTGCCATTAGTTTTGCGCTATTAAATGAGAAATAAAACACATCACCATCATTTTTCACTCACCCATCAGGCGAGCTAAAAGTGTATTGATGTAATTCAAGCATAATTATGACCCGTCTGTTTCAGGCGGGTTTTTTATTTGGCTCAAATAAGTAGACCTGTCTAGACAGACATTTAAAATTAAAAATGACAGAAACCATAAAAATTGCCGTACAGAAATCGGGACGACTAAGTGAAAGATCCCTTCAACTGCTAAGAGATTGCGGGATTAAATTCAGTAACGGGAACCGTAAACTAACGAGTAAGGCTAGAAATTTTCCCCTAGAAATTCTGTTCCTGCGCGATGATGATATCCCACAATACGTCGCAAACGGCGTAGCAGATTTAGGAATTCTGGGACTTAATGAGGTGGAAGAAAAAGCCCAAAAAGTAGACGTGATCAAGCAATTAGGTTTTGCAGGTTGTCGTCTCAGTCTTGCGGTGCAAAAAGATGTAAACTATACTGATTTAGAATGGTTTAATGGCAAGCGTGTCGCTACCAGCTACCCTACCATAGTCGAGAAATTCTTTGCAGATAAGAATATCAACGCCACCACAGAGGAAATAGGCGGCAGCGTAGAAATCGCACCAGGAATAGGCCTTGCCGAAGGTATTTGCGATATCGTCTCAACGGGTTCTACACTCATCATGAACGGTTTGAAGGAAGTAGAAACAGTCATGAACAGTGAAGCAGTTCTAATTGCAAATCCGTCGCTGAATGAGCAAAAAACTGCTTTGCTCAACAAACTGCTGTTCCGTTTAGAAGCTGTTCAAAATGCCAAAAAAAGCAAATACATCTTACTGAATGCGCCTAATGAGAAGATTGGCGAAATCAGTGCCCTACTTCCTGGAATGAAGAGCCCGACGGTGCTTCCACTAGCAGAAGATGGCTGGTCCAGCCTGCATAGCGTAATTGACGAAGAAGATTTTTGGAACATTATCGACCAGCTCAAAGCTGCTGGTGCCGAGGGAATTCTTGTGAGTGGTATTCAAAAACTCATTGTGTGATGCTGCAAATTATCGAAAATCCATCTTTAGACCAGCAGAAAGCCCTGCTAGAACGACCACAACAGGAACGCGCAAATGTCGACAGTGCAGTTCAGGACATCATTAAGCAGGTTAAGGAACGCGGTGATGAAGCGTTATTCGCTTTCGCGAAAGCGTATGACCAGGCAGACCTCTCGACTTTAAAAGTCACCGAAGCAGAAATAAAAGCAGCCGTAAATCAGGTTTCAGCCGAATTAAAAGATGCCATTCAAACAGCATACAAGAATATTCTTAAGTTCCATGAAGCATGTTTTACCAGAGAATATCCAATAGTGGAAACCATGCCTGGCGTGACTTGCTGGCGTAAATCCTTACCTATCCAAAAGGCTGGATTATACATTCCCGGTGGCAGTGCACCGTTATTTTCTACGGTGTTGATGCTTGGCATTCCGGCTCAAATCGCTGATAATGAACTGGTGGTTTTATGCAGCCCTACGGATAGTGATGGCAATATCAATCCAGTGGTGCTTTACACGGCAAACCTGTGCGGTATAACAGAGATTTACAAAGCTGGTGGCGCTAGTGCCATCGCGGCGCTGACTTATGGAACGGAAAGCATTCCTGCGGTAGACAAGATTTTTGGCCCAGGAAATGCATTTGTAACACGTGCCAAAGAACTTGCACAGCAGGCTGGTGTTGCGATTGACATGCCAGCTGGTCCTAGCGAGGTCCTCATCATTGCAGATGAGGCAGCACATCCAGAATTTATCGCCGCAGATTTATTAGCACAGGCGGAACATGGACCTGATAGCCAGGTGATTTTGCTTACTGATAATCTGTCGCTAGCAGAAAAAGTGAATGAAGCAGTAAGGTCTCAATTAAGCACGCTTTCGCGAAAGCATACCGCAGAAATTGCGCTGCAAAACAGTAAAACCATCGTGTTAAAAGATATTGCAACATGTGTTAACTGGTCAGACACTTATGCGCCAGAACACCTGATTATCAACACAAAAGAGGCTGAAGCTGTGGCAAACCAAATCAAAATAGCTGGCTCAATTTTTATAGGTGCGTACACGTGTGAAAGTTTAGGAGATTATGCCAGCGGTACTAACCATACATTACCTACGTATGGCTATGCACGCAATTACAGCGGTGTGAGCGTGGACAGTTTTGTCAACAAAGTGACTTATCAAAAGGCAACAGCCGAAGGAATCAAAAATCTAGGTCCAGCCGTGGAATTGATGGCTGCTGCAGAAGGACTGGATGGGCATGAGATGGCGGTGACATTGCGAATTGAGAATGCAGAACTATGAATGTGGAATTTAACTTAAAGGCGATAGTTAGGAAGAATATCTGGGAATTGAAACCGTATTCTAGTGCGCGTAGTGAGTTTGATTTGTATGGAAGCATACCTAGGCCTGATAGCACTGTAAATCCTGGACGCCCCCCCAGCCCTGATAGCCCCCCCGGCCCCCGAGGGGGAGATACTGGAAATTCCCCTTTAGGAAAGAGGGTGGCTTCAGGTTTGAAGGCTATGCACTGGCAAAAAGCCGACCCGAAAATCTATGAGGTCTTGAAAAAGCGTGCTGGTGAGCTGCGCAAAAACATGACAGTGGAGGAAAGGATGTTTTGGCAGAAAATTCGTGCAAATCAGATGGGCGTTAAGTTCAACAGACAACATGTCGTTGCTGGATATATCGTCGATTTTTACGCACCCGAGCTAGAATTGGCTATCGAAATTGACGGAAAATATCATGAATTTCAAATAGAAAAAGACAAAGAGCGAGAAGCAGAACTCGTTGAATCTGGTTTATCAATTATTAGGTTCACGAATGAGGAGGTCTGCAATGACATTGAGAAATGCCTGTCAGAGCTGAGAGATTTTATTGATAGGCTTGGAAATTCTTTTAATAATATTCTCCCGGGCAGCTCCCAAGCGGGTGCAGATGAAAATTCCCCTTGGGGGGTTAGGGGGGCTCAGAAAACTAAAGAGTCGCTAATCCTAATTGACGCAAACGAAAACCCAAAACAACTAATTCTGAATTCTGATCCCGATAGCTATCGGGACATAACTCATAATTTGAACAGATATCCTGACCCATTACAATCAGCGTTAAAAAAGGAACTAGCTAAACAAAAAGGCCTATCCACAGACCAGATATTTATAGGAAATGGTAGCGATGAGGCGATTGATTTGCTGTATCGCATCTTTTGCGAGCCTGGAAAGGATAAGACTTTAATCTGTCCGCCTACCTACGGCATGTACGAAGTAAGTGCTGGGATTAATGATGTCGAAGTATTGCGAGTGCCATTGCAGGATGATTTTTCGTTAGATCATGATAAGATCTTGAATCAAGTTCAGGATGACCATAGGATTAAAATATTATGGGTTTGCTCACCGAATAATCCAACTGGCAACGCCGTCTTAAAAGCAGATCTCAAACACGACTGGCAAGCAGAAAATTATACGCGCGGTGGCATGATGGACATGCCATTTGCACCAGAATTTGAGCAAGAAATGCTGGATAATCAGCGTAAACTGGATAAGTTGTTCGGTAATTTTAATGGCATCATCGTAGTTGATGAGGCTTATCAGGATTTTACCGAAAACATGAGTTTTATAAAACGTCTGGAAGATTATCCTAATCTTGTTGTGCTACAAACAATGAGTAAAGCCCAAGGATTGGCTGGTGCAAGAGTGGGATTTGCTTTTGCTAGCAAAGAGATAATTGAACTGTTCAATAAAACCAAGCCACCGTATAATGTGAATGAGCTTTCGCAAATGGCTGCTCTTGCAGCACTTAAAAACAAAGAAGCCACTCAAAAATCTATTGAGAAGATTATTGCAAATAGAGAATGGCTCGCAGAGCAACTGGAACAATTTGATTTTGTAAAAAAAATCTATCCGAGCGAGGCCAATTTTATTCTCGTAGCAATGGAGGATGCAGATACCATTTACAATTATCTGAAAAACCAAGGAATCATAGTGCGAAACCGCAGTAGTCAGAAGGTAAATACGGTAAGGTTTACGATCGGTACAGAATACGAGTGTAAGCAGGTAATTGATGTTTTGAAAAAACTGCAATGAGCACTTTGAAAAAATCGTGGAAGTTATTTGCCATAGTGATGGGCATATGCGCTATTTACATAAGCTACCACTATTATCAAGAAGATGAATATTTGAAAGCGACGGTAACTTTAATTCTTGCCCTGATATGGATTATAGACAATGGCCGTAAACTATTATTAGCTAAGCAGAATTCGAGAAATAACTCTGGCCAATCAAATGATTAATTGTAAATGAAAAAAATACTTTTTATAGACCGTGACGGTACCATTGTTAAAGAGCCGCCGGTTGACTATCAACTGGACAGTTTTGAAAAACTGGAATTCCTGCCTCAAGCGATTACTCAACTGCATCGCATAGCGCGTGAGCTAGATTATGAACTGGTCATGGTGACCAATCAGGATGGTCTGGGAACGGATAGTTTTCCAGAACATACCTTTTGGCCAGTTCACAATTTGATGATGAATATTCTGAAAAATGAGGGGGTGGAATTCAGTGAAGTGATTATTGACAAGACCTTTCCTGAAGACAATGCACCTACGCGCAAACCTGGCACTGCCCTACTCACCCATTACATTAAGGGAGATTTTGACTTGGCCAATAGCTTTGTGATAGGCGACCGCAACAGCGATATGCAACTCGCAAAAAATTTGGGCTGCAAAGGGATTCAGCTGCCCAGTATCACAGATGACAGCAGCTTTGAGGATCAAGAAATCATAGCACTCAAAACCGATAGCTGGAAGGAAATCTTTCAGTTTTTACGCGGTCAGCCACGCAAAGTGAGCGTCCACCGAAAGACTAAGGAAACAGACATCAAGATCAAGCTCAACCTAGACGGGTCTGGCAATGGCACGATCGACACGGGACTGAAGTTCTACGACCACATGCTGGAGCAGCTACAAAGGCACGGCTCGCTGGACCTGGACATCGCGGTAAAGGGTGATTTAGAAATAGACGAGCACCACACGATCGAGGACACGGCGATTGCGCTGGGTGACGCTTTCGCGAAAGCGCTATCATCAAAGAAAGGAATAAACCGCTACGGTTTTTTATTGCCTATGGACGATAGTCTGGCGCAGGTAGCGATTGATTTTGGCGGGCGACCATGGATTGTTTGGGAAGCCCAATTCAAACGCGAATACGTGGGCGATATGCCTACCGAATTGTTCTTTCATTTCTTCAAAAGCTTCAGCGACGCAGCAAAATGCAATCTGAACATTAAGGTGGAAGGCGATAATGAGCACCATAAGATTGAGAGTGTGTTTAAAGCTTTCGCGAAAGCAATAAAAATGGCCATCAAACAAACGGGCGACGGCAAATTACCATCAACCAAAGGCGTGCTATGATTGCAATCGTAAAATACAATGCTGGTAACATAGGTAGTGTGACAAACGCACTTAACAGACTTGGCGTTGCAAACAAAGTCACTGATAATCCGGAAGAGTTGCGCACTGCTGATAAGGTGATTTTCCCAGGCGTAGGTGAAGCTAGTACCGCTATGAACTACCTGCGCGAGCGTGGTCTGGATAAAGTGATTGTGAGTTTGACACAACCTGTCTTAGGCATTTGCCTAGGCATGCAGTTGATGTGCAAACACAGTGAAGAAGGTGATACGGATTGTCTTGGGATTTTTGATACGGTGGTAAAGCGGTTTCCTGATGTCGCCCTTCGAGAGCCTCAGGGCTCAGAATTGAAAGTTCCTCACATGGGATGGAATGTAATCAATTCAAAATTCAGACCGCCGCAGGCAGCAGCGCAGCTAATTCAGAATTCAGAATTAATAAGCGATCTGAATGGTAGCGAAGACGTCTATTACGTCCACAGTTACTACGCAGTCCCTAATGAAAACGCCATCGCGGTTTGCAATTACATCCTGCCTTTTGCCAGCATCCTGCAAAAAGATAATTTTTACGCCACGCAGTTTCATCCTGAAAAAAGCGCTGCGGTAGGTGAGCAGATTTTGAAGAATTTTATAAGCCTACCCTAAATCCCTTCCAGCGGAAGGGACTTCTGAGAGGCAGCAAAAAACAATATTGAATTAAAGAATGGATTTTCCCCATTGGGGAAATGTCCGCAGGACAAAGGGGCTTATGAGAATAATACCAGCAATAGACCTGATCGACGGTAAATGCGTGCGACTTACCCAAGGTGATTATAAGAAAAAGACGATATACAGCAAGAATCCGCTGGATGTGGCAAAGAAATTTGAAGATCACGGGATTGAGTACCTGCACCTCGTAGATCTCGATGGCGCTAAGGAATCCCGTGTGGTGAACTATCCGATTCTGGAAGAAATCGCCAGCCGGACCAGCTTGCGCGTGGATTACGGTGGTGGCATACGATCTGAGGAAGATGTGAAGATGGTTCTAGAATCTGGTGCGCGCCAACTTACCGTTGGAAGCGTTGCTGTTAAAAATCCTAAGGATGTAGAACGCTGGCTGAAAATCTATGGTAGTGACAAAATCATCCTAGGCGCAGATGCCAAGGACGGCAAGATCGCTACACACGGCTGGCAAAAAAGCAGCGAGCTGGTAGTCACTGATTTTATTCAAGCTTGGGCAAGAAAAGGAATCGAGTACGTGATCTGCACCGACATCTCAAAAGACGGGATGCTCGCAGGACCTAGCGTTGATCTGTATAAGGAAATTCTAAATTTAGATACTTTAAAGCCAGCCGACGCCATCATCCCGAGTGCTAATGATTTTGAAAACAACATCCAGTTGATCGCCTCAGGTGGTGTGACAAATATTGACGATCTGCATCGCTTACGCGAGATAAGCTGTGAGGGCGCGATCATCGGTAAGGCGATTTATGAGGGAACGATCAAATTGAAAGAGTTGAGAGAGTTTATTGAAATGACATAAGAAGGGAAAATGCTGGCGCATTTTCTGATTTAGGACTTAAGACTATTTACAATTAGGTTTCGTCTTATGTCCTGTGTCAAATTCTGCAAAGCAGGATTCAATCTTTTGTCACGAGCAAAGCGAGCAGAGAAAAATTTTTAAATTACAAATTAAGTTTCCCTTTGGGGAAATGTCTGAAAGACAATGGGGCTAAAAAAAAGAATTATACCATGCCTAGACATCAAAGATGGGCGCACCGTCAAGGGAATCAACTTTGTCGGTTTGCGCGATGCTGGTGACCCAGTTGAACTGGCAAAACAATATGCCGAGCAAGGTGCAGATGAATTGTGTTTTCTAGACATCACGGCCACGATTGAAAAGCGCGAAACACTAGTTCCCTTAGTACAAGAAATCGCAGCAGTCCTGAACATTCCGTTTACAGTAGGTGGTGGAATTAAAGATGTGAAACTAGCAAAAGAAATCATCAAAGCTGGGGCAGATAAGATCGCTGTAAATAGCGCTGCGGTAAAAAGACCAGGATTAATCAATGAACTAGCGAGAGAATTGGGAAGTCAATGTGTGGTGGTGGCGGTGGACACGAAAGCAATTCTGAATTCAGAATTCGGAATTCTGAATTTGGTATATGTCGGTGGTGGCAGGTATGAAACCGATAAAGAGACAATCTCTTGGTGCATGGAATGTGAGGAGCGCGGTGCTGGAGAAATCCTGTTGACCAGCATGGACCATGATGGGACTAAAAATGGATTTGCGCTTGAGATTATTGATACGCTTTCGCGAAAGCTAAACATCCCAATCATCGCCAGCGGCGGCGGCGGGACGATACAGCATTTCGTAGACTTGTTTTCTAAAACTCATGCTAGTGCTGGACTGGCAGCGAGTATTTTTCATTTTGGTGAGTTGCCTGTACCTGAACTGAAAGCAGCGTTGACGCAAGCAAAACTTCCAATACGTACTGTAATTTAGTTTTATACGTACATTTGTTGAAATTGGTCGATTATGGACGCAAAACTTACTTTAAAGCTTGATAAGGAAATAATTGAATTGGCCAAAAAATATGCCAAGGATCAAGGTATGAGCTTAAGCAAATACATCGAGGAGTTCCTACAACGTCGCGTAAAACCTGAGAAAAAATACGAGCTTGATGAAGATGGCCTGTTGCCTGAAGTACGAGAACTGATGGAACATTTCAAAGGTGGTAAGAAAGTAAAAGAACCTATTGATATAGCTAGTTCAAAAGCAGACTATCTAATCGAAAAGTACGGTAAATGATCGTTTTTTGGGACACAAATATTTTAATTGATATCCTCAGCGATGCGAGGGAAAATCATCTTGAAGCTATAAAGTTATTATCTACCTGCCTTTATCAAAAACATGCAATCGCCTTAACATCCTTGAGTCTTGCAAACGCTTGTTATATTTTACGCAAACATCATGATGTATATGATTTTGAAAACCGTTATTTAAAATTAAATTCTCTTATTGAGATTGCCGTCATGGATAGCTATCAAGCGAGCAACTCATTGCAATCTGGATGGTCAGATTTTGAGGATTCCCTGCAATATCAAAGCGCACAAGCTCACGGTTGCGACCTGATAATCACACGAGATAGAAAAGGATTTACACAATCAAATATTACAACCATGACACCTGAGGAATTTATTGATGAATACAGCCATCCAGCCTGATTTTGCCAAATACCCAGATGGTCTTGTACCTGCCATCATTCAAGATGCCGTTACTCTGCAGGTATTGATGCTAGGTTACATGGATGAAGAGGCTTTTTCGCTTTCGCGAAAGCGTAACAGAGTAACTTTCTTCTCTCGCAGCAAACAGCGCTTGTGGACAAAAGGGGAGACTAGTGGCAACTTTCTCTACATTGTAGCGATGGATCTTGACTGCGATCAGGACGCTATATTGATAAAGGTTAAGGCTCATGGCCCCACATGTCACCGCGGTACAACCAGTTGCTTTGACTGATCTTGAGCAAATATTCCCGAAAACTATTCTTGAGCTTAAAACATGGCTTAAGGAAAATCACGGCCAGAAAGAGAGTGTCTGGCTTATACGCTGGAAAAAACAAAGTGGACAGCCCACATTAGATTATGATGATATCGTGGACGAGCTAATTTGCTTTGGCTGGATAGATAGTCTACCTAGAAAGCTGGATGCAGAGCGCAGCCTCTTGCGCATTTCCCCTCGCAATCCAAACAGCAACTGGTCAGGATTGAATAAACAGCGCGTAGAGCGACTCATCAAAAGTGGTAAAATGCATACAGCTGGGGAGACCCTAATCGCAATTGCAAAACAGATTGGCACATGGGATTTTTTGGATGATGTAGAAAGATTGGAAATCCCAGCTGACCTAGCTGAGGAATTCTCGAAAACAGCTAAGTCCAAAAAATTTTTCGACAACTTCCCTGATTCAAGTAAACGCGGGATTCTAGAATGGATCAAGTCTGCCAAAAAAGCTGACACCAGAGCAAAGCGGATCAAATCGTCGATAAAGCATCAAAAAACACCAAAGCAAATCACCCTAAGGGACGAGATAAAGGCCCTGAATTAAGAGCATCCTAAGAAATTAATTCTTCATCCTGAAATCGTCGATTTTTATAGGTTACCGCTTCATTAAAACAGATTTTTCGAAATCACTCAATCTATATTCTTTGAATTGTTTCCAGTCGATTCAATGGCTCGCTGAATTCCTTCCAGATTTTTACCGAAAGTCATCAATTGAGAAATGACGCTAGCCATATGATCCCCACCTAAGGCTTTTACCTTGTTATTTTTAGCAAAGGTTTCTTTAATGCTCGCCCAGCGAACTCGCTCTAAGTCACTCAATGTGTCAGTAAGTTCTTTGAACTTTAGCATGTTTGCTTCTGCAGCTGTGGTGAGGGTTTGCGATTCATTTTCATAGTGCGTCAATAGCAAAGTCTGCAATTCTTTGTCGTCCATTATCGCAGCAATTTTTGCCACCAGCTTATTCATGTCACGATACGAGCCCTGTAATTTAAAGGCAGGCTCCGTACGATAGTCATCATCCATTGCCGCGCTAGTGATGTAAGATTCATTTACCTTAAGAACCGTATCTCTTACGTGCATAACCTTTGTAAGGACGGCTGTTATATCCTGAATCTCCTGATTAGTGTAATTGCCTTTTAATTCTCCATCTGGATTTCCAGATTCAACTCTATCGATGAAAGTGTACAGATCTTCAAAATGTGCATTAGCTATATCCTGTAGAACTGGATTGCTTGTAACGGAATTCTCAATCAAACTGAGCTCAAACAAATGAGCGGTATCTCCTATGATATCACCTAGATTGTAGATATCGGCGCGGTTTGCAAGCATGTCTGGAATCTGAAATTTCTCTCCACTCTCGGTATAAGGATTACCCGCCATGATTACGCAGAATTTCTTCCCGCGCAAATCATAGGTTTTAGGCTTGCCATTGTAAACACCTTCCATCCTACGTGTACCATCACTCAAACTGATGAATTTCTGCAGGAATTCGGGATGGCAATGCTGAATATCGTCTAGGTACAACATCACATTATCACCCATCTCTAGCGCTAGATTCAGCTTCTTCAATTCCGCTCGTGCTGCTGAATTATTAGCTGTTTCTGGGTCGACACTAGTGACCTGGTGCCCGATCGACGGCCCATTGATTTTCATAAAAATCAAACCAAGTCGATTAGCCACATATTCCATCAATGTGGTTTTACCATATCCAGGCGGTGAAATAAGCAAAAGTAGCCCCATGCGGTCTGTACGCTTCTTGTCCCCTATTGTTCCTAGCTGTTTTGCAAGGTTGTCTCCAATTAGAGGAAAGTAAACTTGGTCAATCAACTTATTACGCACAAAAGAACTTAGAACACGAGGCTTAAATTCTTCTAGTCGCAAATTCTCTTTCAGTTCCTCGGTGATCTCATGCTTAGCTTTTTTGAAAGCTAAAAATTGTGGGACATTTTGCTCATCAAATAACTTCAGTCGCTCTACAAAATCCTGATAATCAAATTCTAACGTTCCCTCATCGATATTGACGTGACTTCCCTTCAAATTTGAAATGCTCTGAGTAGAGCTAATGTTATTTTGTTTTGACGTCGCTTGCTCACTGTAAATGGTATGCGCTATGGCCTCATGAATGTATTTCTCCTGAAGTGCTTTTGAATCGGTATCGGCTGTCTGACTATTCTTTTTCGCGAAAGCGGAATACCATTGCTCAACGAGCGTCCCCTTTTCATGAGCTGAATCACAGGATTCTACAGCATCCTTAAATTTCAGATCAGCATTTCTAGATTGCAGGTATTTCTCAAAATCCTGCATTAATTGGCTAGCGCTCGCGCTGATAACATAACCATCTGTTTCTAAATGCTCATAAAACAGATATGTAGCTGCTTGATTTGAATCAATCGTGCTGGTTATAAGATTTTCTCCACTCACAGCTGTAATAGCCTTCTCGATCGCATTGATCACCTTGAGGTATTCCTGACTCTCAGGAAAAATTGTTAAAACATCAGATGCATTCTTGATGCTTTTCAAAAGTCTGTCACTTATCGACGGTCCCAATTGTTGCCAGAAATGTTGCGCCCACGCACGAGTTGAGGCATCAAATCGCAACAGCCCTAAATCATGGTGTTTTTGAGCTAGAACTTCCAAAATTTGGGTGGCATCTACATCATGCACGCCTTTTATGTAGCCGCCGGTGTAGTCACCCGTGGATTTTTCTTTCACCAGCTCGTGCAACTCCGCATGCGATTTTTCATGTAGATTCTTATGCTGCTTGAAAATCTGGTACGCTAGGTACTCAGAACGGTAAACTTTCTTGTTTTCGCTGATTAGTTCCTGGTTCCAATATTCCTGAGATTGGGTCAAAACAGGATGATCGATCTCTTGATAGTAATCAGTCCCTATTAAATGAGCGTACAGTTCTTCATCCCTGAAAACGATCGTCAGATCAAGCTCTTGATTATTGACGCCAAACTTGTGTTTACCAAGCTTGATGACTGCATTCCCATCTTCATATAATTCTTGACGGTCTTTGAGTCTGCGTTGTGCGTCTTCCCAAGCAACTTTGAGTTTGGTTTCAAGCGATTCTGCTTTGCCAGCATCGTCCAGTTCCTGCAGTTGCTTGACGATGTCACGCACCTTGTTGACCATGAGGTCAGCAGCAAAATAACCGTTGATTTCGGTGGTCGTTTCAAATGATTGCGCGCGCTTTTCAATTCCCTTGATAATACGCTCGCCACTATTTTGTAGGGCAGCAGTACGCTTGTTGCGTGATTCAATTAACTGATTGCGCCTCGTCTCAAAGGCAGCATAGACCTCTTCACGCTTTTCGGTGATGGTTTCTAGGAACTCATCGTAATTAGCAAACTTGCCCTCAAGTTCTTCCAGCTGAATCGAGATCCTGGTCAGGTATTCTTCACATTTTTCTGGTGTAGTAGCAAGGTCAAGGTAATTGATGATGCTTTGATCAATCAATTTAAGCTGAGCGGCAAAATCAGCCTGAGCTTCTTTCTTGCCTGCGTTTTGCGACTTGTTTTTAATTGCTGCCCGCAGCTGATTGAGGGACGTAAAGATGACAGAGATGCGCTCAATAATCTGTGTGCTGTGCGAAGTATCCTCAATCTCAAGGTTTGAGACTATTTCTATTAGAAGCTCTAGATTCTTCGCGATTTGGTTCACCTCTTCAGACAAATCTCTTAGAGCAACAACTTTTTTTGCTTCCTCTAGTTTTTGCTCTTTTTCAGCTACAAGCTCATGGTAAGGTTGCAATGCTTTATCATCAAGCAAAAAGGTGACGGCTCGACGTGAAATAACTTCCTTCTGCTCAATGATTTGCACCTCGATACTCTGTAAAAGCTTTTTATCAATGTAACGCACCTCGCCAAGCTCGATGATCTCGCCGCGCAGGGTGCGCAGCTGCGTCAGTAGCTGGACAAAATCATCTATGGACTTGAACGAGCTGCTCTTGATCTTTGAGAAAAGTTCATCTGCCTTTTTCTGGGTAGAATGACTGCGCTGAGCTGCGTTCTTGCGCAGCTGCTTTACTTTTTCAAATTCATCAATGGCAGCATTTGCAGCCTTATTGATTTCTTTGAGAGGAATAGAAAGCTCGTGCGTCTCTACATCATTGATCCAGTAAAAGGAGTCAAGGATCTCCTTTGAAGCATCAGCAATATCATCGTACAGCCCTATGTAACTATCCTCTTTGTCCAACAGCGTGATCAACTCATGCGATTGCGCCATTGCCTTTACAATATCCTTGTTACCGATTTTATATAGCAAACTATCCTGATGCTGAGATGGCATTATCGTCCCCTTCAAATAAGGTGTTTGCCATATCTGGATCATGTGATGCTTAGTCTGCTCGTCTTCAGTCTTGAAGTAGCACATCTCCCCTTTTTCCAAAAGCGTGAATCCATTGCACACAATGGGTGTCTTCACCTCTTGCTCAATCACATTATATGACATGAGCGTATAGGCACCAGCTTGCTTGTTGTAAAAAACATAGAGATGATCCTCCCCATTAGGTGATGCAATGCGCTGCTGGTAGGTAAGCGCAACGCTCGCACTTGGAAACAGATTGTTCTCCCCAGTCTGCAGATAGTAGCCATTAGGAAACATGATGCCCTGATCATCTGGCAGGAGCACACAGGCTTCACCTATGGCGGGAATCTTAGTTACGTCTTTGATTTTATGATTGTAAACAAAGTAACGAGGCTGCTCTTGAAAGGGCTTGATCTCCAAAACAATTAGGTTGCCCAGATCTGCAAATCTGAATTGCCCGTCATCCAGCGTTTGATCCAGATGTTCTACAGGTTCCTCATAAATCCCCTGGCCATCATCTGTGTTATCCTCGATTTTTATGGTGAGATCACCACCTATGGTCTCGACAAATACTTTATCCAAAATACTTACGTGGGCGTGCTCGCCGTAACGCTGCTGATCCCTGCCGGCCTCCTGCCAGTTGAATTCATGCTGTCTAGGAAATTTATACTCGTGCTCGCTGCGATTGTCAATGTACTGTAGACTATCCCCGTCAATCAACCATTTGAACGTCTTGATGTCGGTCGCGCTTTCACTCAGTTGAAAAACCATGTGCAGGTAATTCCCCACGACGGCAAACTTGCTGAAAATCGTGTTACGGTAATACCTGTAAAGATTTGTGAAGTCTGTGATGAAAGTCTGGTCGTCCAGTAGGGATAGACCTGTTTTGCTTTCGCGAAAGCGTAATCCCTCACCATCATCCCCCACCCGATCAAAGTCGTAGATACTAAAAACATCACCCAGCGTGATCTCTGTACGCAGCCCAAAATGAACGTTGTAACCAAAAATACAGGTATCGCCCAGCGCAATGATGTCGCGCGCTATACAGTTGTTTTCTGTATTGATGCGATCGTTTGCAATAAGCCGAGTTTCCAGCGAGCCAAAAACCTTGAGACGCTCTGCATTCAGGCCTTTCAGCCGATCCTGTAGATCGCTTTTTTGTTTGAAAAGCCTGCCCTGAATGATTTCATAGGTACCAGACTCCAATGTCTGCGGCGGAACGCTTCCGCCACCAATATTTTTGCTTTTATCGCTCATATCACATTATTGCGCAGGTGCTGCGCACCCCATTCAGTTTTCGCGCGATTGCTTGCGCACATGTCTGTTTCAGGCGCAACCCTTGCGCTCATTTACTCATTGCCCTCAGCCTCAATCCCTGCTTTGATTTCCTGATCCCACTTCGCAGGATTATAGTTTATATATCGCGTCACATTGTCATAATGCCGCTGCGATCTGATGATGCAGTCATGATAATTACGCTGCCAAAGACTTTTCTGTTTTGAATATCGATAACACAGCTCGCCCTCTTCAGTAGTATTGAGCCGTGGATTCTCGATGTACTCATTCATCACCTTATTCAGATGACTTGTAATCTTGGATTTGTAGCCGCGTATGATCGTACTTATCGAACCATTTTTTATCATATGTTCTGAAAGCACAACGCCAGCCCTGCGCTGCTTCTCTTTACCGTCGTACTCTGGTTGCTCAATGTGCTTATTGATATGGATAAGCATATGAATGTGGTCTGGCATAATGATATACTCACCTAGCGAGATATTGTCGCGCATTACCTCGGTACGATTCAATTCCGCACCAGCAAACCTTCCAAAATCATTGAGTTGCATCGCCCTGTCGACGACCTTTCCAAACATCGGCAAGCGATTCTGTACCACTATTGTGATGAAGTAGTTCCCTACTGAGCTGTAGTCGTAACCTTTTAGGCGTCGCGATTTTCTGCTTTTTCTCATGATGAGTGTGATCACGTGGCACTTTTCCTGTCTTGGGCGGATGCGTTCCACCCTTACCGAAGCGGTGGAAGCATTCAGCCCTTACCGTGGAAGGCGTTTGTTATCTAGCCCCAGCCCCTGAGCCATGTTCAACAAGTTGCTCAGCATGGTTTTCTCCTCACGATCCCCCGATTGATTCTGAAGGTTATTTAGCAGATTTGCGATAGTTAGATTCTTTAAGTCCTCGCTACTAATGTTGTACTTATCTGCAAAATCGCGGATTTTTTCCAGCAGATTTCCCTGTACTTCATCACTACCTAGAATTGCCTCCTTCACCTCTTCTACCGTCTCGCTATGCTTGACAAGTCGGTCGTATCCTTTGGCCTTTGTGATTTGACCGATGATCTGCTCAAAAAACATGGTTTCACCACCTACGATATCAATGTTTGCAGCTCTAAGGGCATCACCAATTACTTTAGCCTGTGCGTCTGCGATGTCTTTCTGGATATTGATTTGAGCTAGATCAACTTTCAACTCCTTCTCAAGTTTCAGCTTGAATTCTTCGTGGTCTTTACCTACACCATCCAGTTTCTTCATGGCATTGGCTTTCTCTTCAATACCAGCCGCATCTGCAAGAGCTTTTTCTTTGATAACTTCTGCTTCAGCCAGACCGTCAGTACGTTTTGCAGCAGCTTTGGCCGAGATTCCTTCTGCCTCTGCCTTAGCCTTTTTCTCGATGATTAACGCATCAACGATTCCCTGACGCTCGCTGGCATCGGCCTTGGCGTGCATCACCTGCGCCTCAGAAAGACCAATGGTCGCTTCTTCTTTTGCAGTAGCCTCAGCAAGTATTTTTCGGGCTTCAGCCTCTTTCTCGCTCGCCTGTTTCTTAGCCAATGCCTCAATGTTGATTTCCTCGGCCTGTTGTTTTGCGGCCTCTTTTTGAGCCTCTGCAGCTTTGATTGTTTTAATCAAGTCTTCCTGTGCGGCAGACTCAGCATTTGTTATCGTCACTTGCTTGTTACGGTCGGCTGTTTTGAAGGCTTCTATGTCTTTCATGTTTTCCTGCTCCTCGACTACACCCTTCTCTAGCATCACACGATCGCGGATCACATCCTGAATGTTTTTCTTCTCAACCTCTACGACTTTCTCTTTCTCGATCTGAGCTAGCGTAACTACTCGCTCGCGCTCAGTCATTTCCAGTAAGCGGTCTTTTTCTACACGCTCGGTCTCTACGGCATCGGTACGCTGCTTGTTCTTTTCTGCAACGATGATCTGACGCTGCATGTTTTCTTCAGCGACTTTCACTTTCTCCTCTGTGGCGATGCGAGCAGTTTCAGATTTCAAGCGCTCTTCTTCGGCTACTTTGAGAGTTTCAGCTTCTTCACGTGATTTGATGTTAGCCACTTCACGTTTTTGCTGTTCTTCTTTTTCAGCAAGTTGCTTATCTAATTCTAGGATAGCTTCTCTTGCTTCTACATCCTGCTTGCGGATGGTCTTTTCCTCATCTCGCTTGATGAGATTTGCCTTGATGTTTTGAGCGGCAGTTAGATCTGTGATCTTTTTGATACCTTCAGCATCCAGAATGTTGTCTGGCTTTAAGTGTTCGACGCTGGTTTGTTCAAGGAAGTCAATCGCACAATCCTCTAGTGTGTAACCATTTAGATCTGTGCCTATAATATCCACAATCTCATCACGGAATTCCCTTCTCGCTTCATACAAATCGATGAACTGAAATTTCTTACCTACGGTTTTGAGCGCCTCAGAAAACTTGGCCTCAAAAAGATCTTCCAGCGTCTCAATGCGCGAGGCACGCTGTACGCCTATGGTTTGCGCCACTTTTTTGATGTACTCGACTTCGTTATTTACACGCACGAAAAAAGCCACCTTGATATCCGCACGCATATTGTCTTTACAGATGAGTCCCTCGACACCCATGCGCTCGATCTGGATTTTCTTGACCGAGATATCCATGGTCTCGACCCTGTGGAAAACCGGAACCACGTACAGCCCCTTGTCTGTGGCGACTTTAGTCCCGCCAAAACCAGTACGCACCAGCGCCTGACCCTGATGAACTTTTTTGTAAAACATCGCGATAATCGCGAAATACACGATCACCAGAAATAAGGCGATTCCGATAATGGTTCCAATGATTGGTAAGATTCCTTCCATGTTTAGTTGTTGAGTTTAGGTTTAATTGTTGATTTATTTTTAGTTGTCAGGACTCCCTACTCACATAGAAGTAATTTTTGTCCTTCGATTGCTTGATAATGAGTACGCTTTCGCGAAAGCGTAATTCTGAACCGTCCAGCGATTTTACGTAAATGCTCATGGTGTTCCCATCTGCAACGACCTCTGCATTGCCCATCTTGTTATCTGAAACCGTAGAAAGCATGGTCGCGGTCCGCCCTAGAAAATCCACAGCCACATCGCCATCCTTGTTGAGATTCCTGAAAAAAGACTTGAATGGCGTGGTAAAGATCTTAGTTAGAAAAAGCGCCGGTATGATAGCGGCCAAAAATATTACATAACCGAAAGTGTTGTCATGACTACCAGTAAGCGCCGTAGAAAGTACCCAAGGCACCACCAGAGAAAAATCCAAACCGTAAAAGTGAACATGAACGGCAGTCCAACGAAGTTGAAATAAATGAGCAGGATCTGCCACCACTTGAGGTTTCTAGTGCCTTTATTGACGACGTGCTCGCGCTTGACCTCGGCATTTGCGACATCCTGGAAATCCATGTTCCCACCTTCTATCCCAGAATCGATATCCACATCTGCATCGATGTCTACGTCAAAACCCACATCCAGATCAAAGTCTACACCGCTGATCATGGTGAATATCCAATACAACAGCAAAACGATAAGCAAGATCGTAAGCGTGATATTGACCGGTGAGAAGAGGATGTTGAAATAATCGTTCATGGTTAGAAGTTATGGGGCACGGGTGCCGCGCCCCAGATTTATGGTTGGTGTTTATGGTTCTTCGAATTAAAAGCTGTGGGTGTTAGGGATTATTCATCCTTGTCAATTCCTAGCTTTTCTTTCAAGGCAGCCAAATCGTTTTTGACTTTATTCGCCTTGGTATCTGCGGCCTCATTAAGCTCTTCATCGATGCTCTTTTCGGTATTTGCAATTTCACCGTAAGCCTCTGCCAGCGCTTCATCTTGCGCTACCTTCTCCTTCATACGCTCTAGCATACTTACGGTACCGGTACTGTCCAGCTCTGCCATTTGTTGATTGACATTTCTTGTTGCATCGCTTACTTTGACTCTAGCCTTCAGTGTCTTTAGCTCGTTTTCCCATTTGGCAATGTTCCCTTTGATGGTCTCGATATTGCCTTTGAGTTTATCAACGTTTTGCTGATATTTTTCTGTCTCCAGCGTCGCCTGTTGCACTTGCTTTTGGGTATCTTCTTTTTTTGTAAGTGCTTCCTGGGCAAGCCTGTCTGCTTCACTAGCAGTCATATCACCAGTCTGAGCTTTTTTAAGAATGATAATGGCTTTGTTCTCGTAATCTGCAGCTTTTTCCTTGTAGTCATTCAGATCATTTTTTGACCTAATGGCCAGCGCCTTGACCTGAGCGAGTGCCTCAACACTTTTGTTGAGATCTGACTTCATGTCCCTGATGCCTTGCTCTGTCATAGTGATGGGATCTTCAAGATTGTCCACCGCACGATTAGCTTTTGCTTCTCCGATTTTGAAAATTCTTTTAAATATGTTCATGATTTCTTGTTTTTGACGGAAGCGTTCCGCCGTTACTAATGTTTTGAAAAATTGATGATCTCGTCGCTGTACTCGCTGAGTAACAGCCCAAGTGAATTAAGCGTAGCTTCTATCTCATTCAAATCGAGATTTTCTATTTGTAAGCTGTCGCGAAAAATGACTCGAGTTCCCGTATCGTCTAGCACAAATGCACCGTGGATAATATCCCTATTCTTTTGCAATAGCGCCTGATAAATATCGAGACTAGGTTTTTTGATCTCAAATAGGAACTGCTCTGCAATGAGGATAGGTGGTGCGATACCGAGGATCAAGTTTTTGACACCAAAAGCTTCTTTCTCGATGACCAGGATTCCCTTACTCTCATTCTCACGAAGAATGTCTACCTCGAGTTCAAGCAAGTAGTCTTTAATGATTTGGAAATAGTTTTTCATTGGCTGTAGTTGTTGAGAGTTAATATTAAACTATAAATAAAGTCATCGCAATTAAATCCGTGGAATTTTGGATGAGCAGAGTGATAAGACATATCATAGTTTCAGGTTTTAGGGTTATACGTCATTTTAGAGTTTCATCTTTGGTTCTGAGAGTTACTGAAGATTCAAACATTTATCAGCTATTTATTTTAGCATATCAATTGTTTTGCTAATTTTGTTGGTGTAAATATACACTCAAATTTCATATTTGCAAATAATATTAGCAATAAATGTCAAAATTCGGTAAGAATATAAAGAAGATACGTAGCGTTAAAAACCTGAGCCAGCAAAGTTTTGCTGACTTATTCGGCTTAAAGAGAGGGACTTTAGGTGCGTATGAAGAAGGAAGGAGCGAACCTAAAATTGAGACCATCATCAAAGTTACTAATTACTTTAGCATAACGGTAGACGAGCTGCTAACAAAAGATTTGACCGTAAATCAACTGCTGCAATTCAACGATGAGTTTACGATAGCCCCGCAAGAGATCGAGAAAGAGAGTTTTGTATCAGTTCCGTGCATCACCTCTTCAAACGAAAAAGCCTACTTAGAGAATCATGCTGACGCCGGCTTCATTTCAAAGATGCCGTGCGTAAGTCTACCGATCAATACCGAGAAGACTTTCAGGGCACTTACGGTACAGAATCTCGAAATGACTCATCTAGACAAAGGATTGTATCCTCGAGATGTGGTGATAGGTGAACTAGTTCCTGGCGATGTGATCAAAAAACTGAATAACGGAACACTTGTATTTGCTGTTTGCGAGAAAGAAATCGTTTTGAGAAGACTCCACAAAGTAGATAAGCAGTATGTCTTTACTGCAGATCACAATAACATTCCTGATATCATATTGAAGAAAGATGATGTAAGAGAACTTTGGCGCGTACGCTATGTTTTCTTTAGAAGATTACCAGATTTTAGTGACAGTATAGAAGACAAATTTGCCATCTTGCAGTCACAGATTGAGCAATTGAAATTGAAAACCGGCTCTAACTAGAAATAGAAATTTTACTACTTACTTCCGAAATAGCACGATCATGTTCACCATCAAATACCTTGAGAAAACTATCCATCAGCGCATTGATGATAAAGTGGAGGGTAGTTATACCTATTCGCTTCACCAGAAAGGAATCAACAAAGTCGCTCAGAAAGTAGGTGAAGAGGCAGTAGAAACTGTTATCGATGCCGTCAATGGAACTGATCAAGATTTCCTCTACGAGGCAGCAGATTTAATGTACCATTATTTGATACTTCTAAAAACAAAAGGGTTTTCACTTACTGACATTGAGCGAGAATTGGAAAAGCGGAAATAAAAAAACCGCACCCCATAAAGAGCACGGCTTTCCAAACACACAATAGTAGTTTGATTATCAGCTAACTGCTTAATCCAATAACATGAAGTATTTTAGAAATATTCCTTTGTTTATTCGTAGAAGATTATCTTCTTGTGACTGGTAAGTCAAAGGATCCTGCTGTGATCTCAACTATTTGATCTGAATCCTGATTTCTCATCGAGGCATTAAATGTTCCCTTAATATTATCAGCTGTCAATTCAGTTATAGTGATTGTTCCTACATCACCACTATCCATATAAGGTGCAACAAAAGATTCTGATTGAAAGGTACTGGTATCCACTTTTGTATAGCTAACTGTTGCAGTTATATTCAAGTTACTGTCAAAATCATACGCATCCTCCTCTATCATGGGGCGTATTACGGTAATTGTAAATGCTTCACCACCTAGGTTGACTGCGACTATCTGAAGAAACTCAGTCCCGCTATTATCTGTAATGTTTGCTGATGTACCGGCAGAAATGGATCTGAAGGCAACACCATCTACAGTTGCAACCAGTTCACCAGCCCCTGCTGGAACTGGACCAGGCGGTACTGCTGCATCATCGTCACTTGAACACCCTGTAATCGCAAGTCCTGCGATGGCAAAAAAGGCAAATAAGGCTTTTAATTTTTTCATGGTAAATGTTTGAAATTGATTATAGTACAAATGTGTCTTTTTCAACACACGGCAAGCAATAGGGCAATTGGCTTAAAGCTCTCTGATTACCTAACCATCTAGTATTTAAATTTCTTTTTTGTGCGTTAACTGCTAATTAACCCTATAGACTATGGTAATAAAATACCTTTATCCAAAAAGAAATCATGAGCATGATTGTACAGCAGCCTGTGCTGCAACCCATGGATTTAGGTGGAATTGAGATCAAGAATCGAGTTATCATGGCACCCATGACCCGTTGTAGAGCAAATAATGAGCATCAGGCGCCAGAGCAGATGCATGTAGATTATTACACCCAGCGCGCGGGTGCAGGGCTAATCATTACAGAAGGTAGCGAGGTATCAAGACGCGCAAGAGGATACATGAACGTCGCTGGAATCTTCAATCGTGAACAAGTTGAGGGATGGAAGAAAGTAACTGAAAGCGTCCACGTTTCTGATGGAAAGATTTTCATACAGTTATGGCATGTGGGTCGTAACTCTTTGCCGGAATACCAGGAAGATGGACAGACATGGGCTCCCAGTGCCATTAATCCAGAACATGAAATGCATGCACCAGATGGCAGTAAAAAAATGACCTCCACCCCTCATGCCATGACAATTGAAGAGATCAAACAGACGGTAAAGGAATTTGGTCAGGCGGCGGCAAATGCAAAAGAGGCTGGTTTTGACGGTGTGGAAATCCACAGTTCAAATGGTTACCTGATCCACCAGTTTTTCAATAACAATAGCAATACCCGCACAGACCAATATGGAGGGAGCAAGGAAAACAAAGTGAGATTCTTTTTTGAAGTTTTGGAAGAAGTGAAAAAGCACTGGCCAGAAAACCAGATAGGATGTAGACTAAATCCATCGCTTCATGGAATTTTTGGAATTGATGCTACACCAGATACAATCCCGTTTTTTGATTACTTAATTAATCGATTGAATGACTACGACCTAGCTTATCTGCATTTGTCAGAGCCATTCAACGATGTGAGCGATGTGGATTATCTTGTCCAAAACATCGCAGAGCACTACCGTCCCATCTATAAAGGCAACCTGATGATCAACAGTGGTTTTGATCGTGAGAGCGCAAACGAGGTGATTGAGAAAGGTCATGCCAACTGCGTGGCGTTCGGAAAGTTGTATATCAGTAATCCAGACTTAGTTCACCGTTTTGAACTGCGCGCACATACTGCTGACTGGAATCAGGATACTTTTTATACGCCAGATCGCGAAGGCTATACAGATTACCCAATCCTAGAACACGAGGCGGTTGAGGAAGAGGAATAGCTAGTTTTTCACCAATCCCTGCAAGAGGATTTTAGGCAAATCCATGCGGAAGCGAGCAATCTCTTCCGCATTTTTCTTTGGGAGGTAGAGATAAAGCGTTCGCAATGTGCTGAGAATCGCAAATAGAAGAGTATCCACATTCAGGTCGTGAAAGGTCCCATCTACGACGCCTTGAGAAAGAATTAATCTGAAATCTCTTTCGTATTCTTTTCTGCGCTTGATGTATTCTGCGTAGCTATCGCCTTCTAGATGCATCCAGTCGTTATTCATCACCGCTAGTTCGTTGCTGTGACTTAATGCCAGGTCGATATGCAAGGTGATGAGCTGTTCCGCTTTCGCGAAAGCGGACTCCCCACTATCCACAACCTTCACCATACCAGCAGTAAATCTTCTGGCAGGGTCTAAAATGATTTCTGAAAGAATATCTTGTTTACCCGAAATGTGGTTGTACAGACTCGCCGCTTGCAAGTCCACCGCCTGCGCCAAATCACGCATGGAAACTGCGCTATAACCGCGCTCTTTAAAAAGACTCGCGGCAATCTGAATAATCTGGTGCTTGCGTGATCGCATCTCGCAAAAGTAAATAGAATGCCGCGCTGGGCTTAGCTTAATCAGCAGTCCGTAGCTAAATTTGACTTATGCAAAATGAAAGCCACGCCAGTTTACCCAGCAATCCATTGATTGATAGATTGCCTCCTCACTTAAAACAATTCATCAAACCACAGAATTATGAATTGTATACCGCACAGGATCAAGCAGTTTGGCGCCACGTCATGCGTAAAAATGTAGAGCACTTGTCAAAAGTGGCACATGGTTCATACCTGGAAGGATTGAAGAAAACGGGCATCTCGATTGAAGAGATCCCGTCCATGTATGGGATGAACCGCATCTTAAAGGAGATAGGCTGGGCGGCTGTAGCTGTGGATGGTTTTATACCGCCTGCAGCATTTATGGAGTTTCAGGCGTACAAAATTTTAGTGATCGCGGCAGATATCAGGAAGTTTGAGCACATCGAGTACACGCCCGCGCCGGACATCATCCACGAGGCTGCTGGCCACGCACCCATCATAGCCAGCCCAGATTACGCGGAGTATTTGAGGCGTTTTGGTGAGATAGGGAGCAAAGCAATTTCCAGCGCCCATGACCACGAGATGTATGAAGCTGTGCGACAACTGTCCATCCTTAAAGAGATGCGAGACGAGAAAGAGTCGGAGTCTCTGCTCAAAGAAATTCAGGAAGCAGAGAATCGAATAGAGGAATTACAAAATAAAAAAGTTACGCCCAGCGAGATGTCGCTTATCCGTAATCTGCATTGGTGGACGGTGGAATACGGGCTAGTGGGAACGTTGGAAGACCCTAAATTATATGGTGCAGGTTTGCTTTCCAGCATAGGTGAGAGCAAAAGCTGTCTAGACCCTAAAGTCGAGAAACGCCCCTACTCTATTGATGCCGCGTATCAAGAATTTGATATCACGAGACCGCAGCCGCATCTCTATGTGACTCCTGACTTCGCTTTCTTGAGTGAAGTACTGGAAGAATTTGCTAATACCATGGCTGTACGCAAGGGCGGTCACCGCGGGCTCAAAAAACTGATCGACAGTAAATCGCTGGGAACAATTGAGCTATCCACCGGATTGCAGGTTTCTGGCGTGTTTACGAGAATGATTACAAATGATGATAATGAGGTCGTCTTTTTTGCCACGTCTGAAAAGACTGCTTTAGCACATCGTGAAAAAGAACTTGTCGGACATGGTACCGCAACCCACTCCAATGGATTTCTGTCACCACTTGGGAAGCTTAAGAAAATCAATCTAGCCATTGAAGACATGGGCCCTCGAGATTTGCAGGCTTACAATTTCTATGACAACGAACGAATTGAGTTTACCTACGAGAGTGGAATTACCGTAGAAGGACTCAATATTACTGGGCTACGTAACTTAAATGGAAAACTCATGCTCATTCAGTTTACGGACTGCACGGTGACCTATCGCGATGAGGTTCTATTTAGTCCAGAAGATGGAATCTTGCACCTAGCCGTGGGTAAAGAAATAGTAAGTGCCTACGCTGGACCTGCTGATCCCTACAGTTTTGATTTAATTTATCACGAAAGTGATACCAAGACTGCTCAGCCTGATTATTCGGATAGAGATCTCAAAATCCACAGGCTTTATCAAAATGTTAGAGAATTGCGTGATCAAAATAATATCGACCCCGAAGAGATTACAGAATTGAAATCTTTAATTCAGGAGAGGTATTCAGAGCAATGGTTGTTGCTGGAAGAGATCAGCGAATTAGTAGATTAGTTAGTGTGCTAATTTGCTAATTACATAGTGTGCTAGTTAAATAGTGAACTGGAAATCCTGCGAAATATCAAATAACCGAAAAGTAAATGGTGTTTTCAGCGTCAGCGTGAACTTCTGCTAATGTGCGAAAGCTATGCGAAACTCAATAGAACTTTCAAGAACAAATATTACGCTTTCGCGAAAGCGTGATTCTAAACATATCGGAGTTTATTTGTCATCGGGATCATAAGTCCCATCCTCATTTAACCAGCCTTTTTCACGCATCCAGTCGTCGTTGAAAAATTTGCCCACATAACGGCTACCATGATCATGGTATAAAACAACTACGACGTCATCTTCAGTAAAACCTATTTCTTCATGAATCTGTCGGACACCTTTGACGGCGGCACCAGCGCTGTTGCCTAAGAACATACCCTCTTCTTTGGCAAGTCTGCGCGTATAAACAGCAGCGTCTTTATCGGTTACTTTGAAGAAACCATCGATAACTTGAAATCTAACATTAAGCGGTAAGATGTCCTCGCCTATCCCCTCGGTGACATAAGGATAGATCTCGTTTTCGTCAAACTCGCCAGTCTCGTGATATTTTTTGAAAACTGATCCGTAAGTATCAATTCCCCAGACTTTAACATCCGGATTCATCATCTTTAAATAAGTCCCCACACCGGAGATAGTCCCTCCAGTTCCAACACCTACAACAAAATGCGTGATCTTGCCCTCGGTTTGTTTCCAAATTTCAGGGCCCGTACTTTCAAAATGAGCCTTGCAATTGGACGGATTATCGTACTGGTTAACGTACCAAGAATTGGGGATTTCTTCGCTTAGGCGTTTACTGGTTGAATAATAGGACTGTGGATCTTCAGGCGCGACATCAGTAGGGCAAACATGGACCTCGGCACCTACTGCTTTAAGGATGTCCATTTTCTCCTTGCTCTGCTTGTCGCTAAGAACGCAAATGAGCTTATAACCCTTAATAATAGCCGCAAGGGCAAGTCCCATACCAGTATTTCCACTGGTTCCCTCAATGATGGTACCGCCGGGTTTGAGTCGGCCATCGGCCTCTGCATCCTCAATCATCTTGAGGCCCATACGATCTTTTACACTGTTTCCTGGATTGAACGTTTCATATTTAGCAAGGACTAGACACGGTAGATCCTCTACCAGTTTGTTCATCTTTACAAGTGGCGTATTGCCTATAGTTTCCAGAATATTTTCAGCGTACTGCATGGTAAATTTTTGCGAATGCAAAAGTACTGGAAACATATCCTATATTAGAATATTGAGATAGCAGTTCAATTGTAGTTAAAGCCTGTTCAAGTAATTAGTCTTTTTTGATTAAATATCCTCTATCTACCAAACAATCCAAGACTTCAGAAAGCACTAAAGGTTTGTTTTCCAGATCGACCCGCAAGGAAAAGTTACGCCAGTGGTTAGGCGAATAGTAATTCTCCAAGAGCTCTCTCTCATCCATAAAATACAGATACATAAACTGAATAAGATCACCGTTTTCTATAATTAATTCAGAATTTCCAGCAAATATTCTATTGTTACTCTGATTGAATATACAATGCTCTTCTATCATGAAATCATAATCTGAACATGAAAATTCTGTATCGCCTTTTACATCAACGAAAAGTAATACACATGCAACCATGCCATTCCATAGAACGTGTACAAGTATAGCATAAAAGAAATTATACTTGACCCGTACTGATCCAGCAATTAAACCAAACCCTAAAGTTGCCGCCAGGCAACTATACATAACGAACGGACTCATATCAGCATAATTGTTGTAATGAAGAGCTGCAAAAAGTACCGAACTGAGTATCAATGCGATTTTTGTACCAAATGGATATTTCTCACTGATGCTAGATAAATAAATAATTAATAGACCACCGACCACCAGAATGAAAAATGCGGTAAGACCATTAAAAAAAAATGCGGCAACGATCAATAGGTAACATATCCCGCTCAGTATAAGCTTGCCTTTTGAATTTTGCGCTAAAGAAAATCGGAAAGCTATTTCTTCTAGAACAGGCATTGCTAATACTGCCAAGAATATTTCTAAGTATACTGAGTAAAGGTCGTTTCTGTATACAAATTCTGGCGGAACTTCTTCATTATATATGGCCAAGACAAATAGGTTTGATACTATTAGTATCAAACCTATTAAGATGAAGCACCAGAAACTTAATCTACTCAATGTCACGGACTAAATTAACATGCTTTACACTCTACTGCGCAGCCTCCACCTTCTGTCACTGACATTGTTGGACACTTTCCTGCATCATAACACTGGTTCACTGCGCTGTCGCAGGAAGTCAGACGCCTATGCTCGCGTGCCGCACCAAGTATTTCTCTAAAAGTGTCACCAGCTTTATCTATTACTTTTTTCATCGCTTCAAATGCACAAGTAGCACACCAGCTTTGAGTGACCAGTCCCTCAGTAGGAAGTGTAAATTGAAATATGTCACCAGAGGAAGAAATAACCTGTCCCTCAATCACAAATGAATCTTCCGTCAGAACAAAGTCCGATAAAGTATAGATTTCATCATTATCGGTAAATTGAATGTAAATTTTTTCATCATTTTCATCCACAGTCAAAATTGAATAGGCCTCGCTGTTTTCAAACTCGTAAATGAGCTCAAGTGTCTGCTCCTGAGAGTATACTTCAACAATTGATGGTGAGTTTGAAAGAAAATTGATACCATCAATGGTTATTTCTGTCGTCGTTTGAACATCTGTGGTCTTTAAGCTTTCAGCTGTATTAAAAATTGATAGGTTTGCACTATCTTCCATTCCAACAGAGTCGTTGTCAGTAGAACATGATGTTAAGGTTGCGATGAAAATTGAAAAGTAGAATGATTTTTTCATGATTTTACTTTTTTTGCAATCCAAAGAAAAATATTCATTTCAAAAAAAAAAAAAAATAACCTTTTTTTAATATAACATCAGTAAAACAAAATGATCGGTACATCAGAATTATAAAGCTAGGGTGCAAATAAATTAAGGGTCTTATTACAACCGATTGTAGAAAGCAGCCTTATCAGTCTCATTGTCACCAAACAACCACTTGACTACGTTCTCATCCCACATTCTGGTCGCATCTTCATCTGTAATGATATCCCGATCAACAGCCAGATCTAAGATCTTACCAGGATATGAGGATTGCTTTTCACTATCCATTTCCCCCAGCGGATATGGATCATCCAGACCCACCAACACCTGATCAACGCCTTGATTTTCTACTAGCAATTTTAGAGATCCGGTGTCATGAACCAATGTATCAAAGAAGATATTGGGATGGCCGACAGATTTACGTGGGTGGACTTTGCCTTCAAACAAATCTGGACGACCATCAAAACCCTGTATTCTGCGTCCAAGATTCATTTGCGCCAACTGACCACCATGTGCGAAACACACCCGCATACCGGGATATTTGAAGGCATAGCCATTCAGGGTTAGGAAATGATATGCATCAGCGCATTGTGCAAGCATCCAGATCAAGTGAAAACGCCATGCGGTATTTTGTAGTTTGATAAATTTTTCACCATCGTAGGGATGAATCTCCACGGCGAGATTTAGCTCGCTGGCCAACTCAAAAATGGGCTCGTTTTCTTCATCAAAAATGCATCGCCATTGGCCTATCGTATCCATGTAGTGCGTGGGCAGGCATAGCAATTTCATGCCCAGCACTTTTACGCAACGCTCGATTTCCCAAAGCGCCCCACGTACAAAACCTGGATGCACCACAAAACCACAGGTGAATTTCGACGGATGCGCGTGTTGAACGCCAGCATTAAAGTCATTCTGGAAACGCAGCGCCTGTTTCATTTCTTCAAGGCGCAGGCCATTCCCGTAGAGCTGGCTCAAATTCAAGATCACCGCGTGGTCAATTTTGAATTTGTCCATCCACTCTAGCTTCTCATTTAGAAAGAAACTTGAGTCTGTTACTGGACGTGACCAACCTTTCTGCAGCATGTTCTTGCGCTCGGGATCTACCCAAAAAATCCCCTTTTCTTTCATGAACTCGGGAATCTGCTCTGGGTATGGCAACAAGTGCGAGTGGCCGTTGATGCGAAGTTTTTTGGATTCTGGCATGGTGAGGAAGTTCAAGGTTTAAAGTTCAATGTTTAAGGTGTCAGGTTTCAGGTTGAAATTTGTCTAATTTTCACGTGGTTCGAGTGCCTCACCACTTTTAAGTTATTGATTTCTAGGCATGAGGCTCTCGAATGGCGACATTCTTTTCCTCCAGACCGCCTACTGCAACTGCAACTGCCCCTGGTTAAAGACTCTTAGTCCTTCCTCCATCTACTGGCAGGTTGATTCCGTTGATGTATCCAGCCAAGTCGCTAGCTAAAAACGTGATCGCATTGGCGACCTCGGCGGGTGCAGCAAAGCGGCGTAGGGGGACGTAGCTTTTCATGGTTTCAGCGACTTGTTGCTCATCTTCACCGCTGCGTTTTGATTTCCCAGCAATGATTTTATCCAATCGGTCGGTGGCGGTGAATCCAGGTAAAACATTGTTTACGGTAATGCCATGTGGACCAAGCTCTGTGGCTAAGGTCTTTGCCCAGCTGGCGACTGCGCCTCTTATCACGTTGCTTACTCCTAGGAATTCGATGGGGGCTTTTACACTGGTGGAAATCACGTTGATCACACGACCATAACCAGCTTCCTTCATTCCCTCAACACAAGCTTTGATAAGGACTTGGTTGCATTTTACATGCTGGGTAAAGCCCGATTCGAGTGCATCGATTTCTGCATCGATCAGGTGGCCAGGTGCAGGGCCACCGGTATTGTTTACTAGAATGTGAATGGGGTTCGCTTTCGCGAAAGCGGAAACCACTCTCCCCACCTCTTCATAATTAGAGAAATCTGCGACTAGATAGGTGTGATTCTGAACCTTGCCACGATCTAATGTCGCCAGCACTTCTTCCAATTTATTTGCGTTGCGGGCAAGCAATACCACTCTTGCACCGGCGCGCGCAAACTGCTGCGCTGCCTCGCGACCTATACCCGTGCTGCTACCGCAAACAAGCGCGGTTTTTCCAAATAGAGATATTTCCATAGGGCTAAAGTACGATTTCAGTTGAAGCTAAAATCGTGCGGTAAACACAAGCACCTCAAAGCCCTATTTTTGCGGCAGATTTCAAGAAATGATCATTACCAAAACAAAGGAAGAACTAGAAATCATGCGCCGTGCCGCTCTTATGGTGAGCCGCACGCTGGGCATGATTGCCGCCGAAATCAAACCGGGAGTGACCACTCAGCGACTAGACACGCTAGCCGAAGAATACATTAGAGACAACGGGGCGATCCCGGGTTTCAAGGGACTCTACGATTGTCCGAGTACCTTGTTAATCTCTCCTAATGAAGAGGTTGTCCATGGTTTACCTAAAGAAAAAGCAATTGAGGATGGGGATATTCTATCCATTGACTGTGGTGCTATCGTCGATGGCTTTTACGGTGATCATGCCTACACATTTACAGTTGGCGAGATTCCAGAGGAAACTCGGTTGCTACTTGAGCGCACCAAGAAATCACTTATTATAGGTATCGATAAATTTAGGATAGGCAACCGCGTGGGAGATGTAGGTTATGCAATCCAGAGTTACTGTGAGAGTTTTGGCTATGGTGTGGTACGTGAGCTGGTGGGGCATGGTTTGGGCCGTACAATGCATGAAGACCCACAGATGCCTAATTATGGGCGGCGTGGTCGAGGTAAGAAATTTGTCGAGGGAATGACCGTTGCCATCGAACCTATGATCAATATGGGAACCAAAAGTGTCAAACATTTTTCCGACGGCTGGACAATAAAAACTAAAGACGGTCAACCAAGCGCACATTTTGAACATGATGTTGCTTTAGTGGATGGTGAGCCTAGATTGCTGAGTACATTTGACTACGTACATGAGGTGTTAGGGATTACATCAAATGAGGAGGATCCGTATAGATGGAAGGAATAGCCAATTTTGAAATCGGAATGTAAAATTCAGAATGTAGAATTCAGAATTCAGAATTCAGAATTCAAAATTGGCTCAAAGTTTGAACTCGCCTCTGGAGTGCCTTAGGGCTTTAAAAGATAACACATTAAGTGGTGAGGCTCTCGAACCACGACAATAAAAACCCTGCCTCCCTTGAGCGCCATTTTCAAATCAATCCTCAATACGATTCCGCGGCCTTGGCTGATTAAGGCTAGCTACCTAGTGCGACCGGTTATTGCGTGGTGGTATCGTGGTGAGCGGTATGAGGATCCGATAGATGGTAAAACTTTCAAGAAATTTCTACCTTACGGTTATGGTCAAGTAAGGGAAAATGTATTGTCGCCTTCTACCCTATCGCTGGAACGTCACCGATTGCTCTGGCTGTATTTACAAAACGAAACAGATCTGTTTTCAGAGCCACAAAGCCTGCTTCATTTTGCCCCTGAGCAATGCTTCTTGTCCCGCTTTCGCGAAAGCGGAAAAATCACTTACACCACCACAGATCTGGAATCACCCATCGCCGATGTAAAAGCTGACATCTGCAATTTGCCTTTTGATGACAATAGCTACGATTTCATTCTCTGCAATCATGTTCTTGAGCATATTCCAGACGATAAAAAAGCCATGCAGGAAATCTACAGGGTTCTGAATCCTGGCGGGACAGCCATTCTACAGATTCCGCTAGACATGTCTAGAGAAAAAACTTTTGAAGACGACAGCATCACAGATCGCAAAGAGCGGGCAAGGATTTTCGGGCAATACGATCATGTACGTGTTTATGGGATGGATTATTTTGAAAGGCTAAAATCTGTAGGCTTTGACGTGGAAGCTGTAGATTATACCTATACCATGGATGCTGCAACCATCGACAGATACAGACTAGCCGCAGGCGAACTAATTCCCGTAGTTAGAAAGCCTAGGTAAATTCTGATATTTCAAGGCTTTGACTTACATTTGAGATCGATGTCAAAAGCATTGCCCAATCAACCCTAGAATACACCTCTTTTTCATTATCTGCTGTCTTGCGATGTGGCCAAAAACCGCTACATCCCAAAACAATGATGTCGATTTTTGCGTAAAACAAAAAGCAATTCTTGAGAATATAGATAAATTTCATTATCAACCGGTAGAACGCAATCAGGAATGGATGGAAAGTGTTCTTGAATTGATGCTGGCGGAACTGGATCCGGACAAAACAATTTTCACACTAGGGGACTGCGAGCAAATCAAGACTTTTATCCCAGAATGGCATGAAAGAATTGCTACGCAAGAGTGCGTAAATATTGAAAATTTTATATCTCTGTACGATAACGCTTCCATGCGCAAGGCTGAGATATTGTCTGCGATAAACGCGAGAGACATGGATTTCTCTGATCCTGAGACATTGGGTCCAAACCTTCCCTCAACCCGTGATTACTTCACATTAAAAGATTTGCAGCAGTACCTAAAGAAAAGAAACAAACTAGGAGTACTTTTTAATTATGCTGAGAAACTGGAAGATGGTGACACGCTTGATTTAGCTTCTGTAAAAGACAGACAACGTTTACTCGACGAACTAAACAAAGAGGAGGAGTGCGAGAATGAAAATTCAGAAGATAATTCCGTAGATGCGGTTGGACACGCCTTTCTAAATGCCCTTCTACAATCGCAAGACCTACACTCATCTTTTTTCACCGTTCAAGAGAAAAGCGACTTTGAGCGTAGTGTGGCGACAGATGAACGAAGTTTTGGCATCTATTTTACTGAGGCTGAAATAGGCAACAACTTTGTTGTAGCATACTTCAATTCTACTGGAATGGATGCCAGTGATTCCCAGCCAGAAATTGATGATGAGCTGGTCTGGATAGAATTGGGTGGTGGGCGTGTGGAAATGGAATGTATGGACAGCGCTCTTCTCAATGATCTTATCCAGAACACTGAATCAGACAAGATCAAAGTCAGATTAAAACGGTCTGGCTCGCCAGCCTTTGAGGCTGAAATTCCTAAGCGAAAACTGCCTGTAGCCAGTAATTTTCTACGCGGCTATCGCATCGATCAGAATTATGGTTATCTAGCCATCAATTCATTCTACACTGATCTGGATGTTCCAATGGGACTAGGTGTGGCAAACGATGCTGCTGCAGAAATCTACAAATTGCAGAAAAACGGCCTGGGTGGATTGATTCTTGACCTGCGGGGGAATGGCGGCGGTTCCTTAAAAGAAGCCGTTGATCTCGCTGGATTATTCATCAATCGCGGCCCCGTAGGCATCATTGATGAACGCACTTCACCCCAGCCTGTTACGGCCATGGACTTGAATAGAGGCGCTGCCTATACCGGTCCACTTGTCGTTTTAGTGGATGGCTATAGCGCATCTGCCTCAGAGTTGTTTGCGGCAACGATGAAGGACTATAACCGCGCCGTGATCGTAGGCCAGGACACGTATGGAAAATCAACCATGCAGAACGTGAAACCATTGACTGATGGTGATAACCTGAACTTCGTACGATTGACCATAGGGGCGTTTTACAACGTAACTGGTGGCACATCGTATGGAAAGGGGGTCATCCCGCACGTTAAACTTCCCGCGTTTAAGCAAGATTATCGCGAGTACAAACATGAAGAAACCACGATGAAGCTTCCTAAACTGGAAGCTGCCCGACGCTTCAGACCAGGACTTGAAATCCCCGTAAATCAGTTGCAATCCAAGAGTAAAACACGTGTGGCTGAAATGAAGGAATTTGCAGATATTATCAGGCGCAATCAAGAATTCAAAAGGATTGTAGATACGCCTATCCTACTAACGGCAGAAGGCATTGCAAGCTTCCTAGAGGATTATGCAAATGTCTTTGGTGGAAACAGCGCAACTGAATCTACTACTACACAAATCGAAGTATCAGATCATTCCAGTACTACTGAAATTCTTAAATACAACGAGCTCGACCAGGAATATAACACTTGGGTGAAAGAGCAGATTTCGCAAGATGCCTACATCATAGAATCCCTCAATATTCTAAAAGACCTAATTGAATTGAAATGAAAAGACTATTATCCATTATTCTAATTTTTTCCTGCCTCGCTTTCGCGAAAGCGCAACAATTTGAGAACATGCAGGAGTACCTCAACTTTATGGATGAGACCTACAGCGACATTGCAAAAAGACAGTGGAAGCTAACCAAGGCCGTCGCTCATTCAAAAAAGGAAAGAAAAATAGAAAGAAGAAAATCCCAGCTGCTGAAAACCATTGACAAAGCGATAGAGGATGTGCGTGGAGCAGGAACCGTAGGTGGCGATGAGTTTAAAGAAGAGACTTTAAGACTGCTGCAGTTCAGAAAAGACATGTTGAACGAGGAGTTTGCCAAGGTCATCGACATGCAAGAAATTGCAAGTCAATCCTACGATGCAATGGAAGCTTTTATTCTGGCACAAGAGGCACTGGATGACAAAAATCGAGAGGTACAGGAAAGTTACAGTAAAGTAGTTGAAGCATTTGCCGAAAAGAACAACATCAATTTTGTAGAAAACGAAAATGATCTAGGTAAGAAAATGCGCATAGCAAGTGAAGTATTTGACTTCAAAAATGAGCTTTATCTATTCTATTTTAAAGCCTATATCAACGAGGTTTATTTATTTGAATCGCTAGCTAAAGGTGACATCAATGGGATCCAGCAAAATTTTAATGTGCTCAAAGAGGAGGCAGCCATCGCAATTAATAAACTAGAAAACCACGAGGGATTTAATAACAATAAGGCACTACCCAAAAAGATTGCCAACAAAATGGAGACTTTTCTAAAGGTTGCAGAAAAACGAGTGCCAGAGATCACTGACTTCCTTGTATTTCAAAAAGACTTTGAGAAGCTGCAAGCCACCATCGAAAAGACACCGGAGCGCAAACGCACCAAAAAAATGATCAAGGATTACAATAAAAAAGTCAACGAGATCAATAAAAAAGCGGCTTCCTATAATAAGTCATACGAGGCACTAGTCAATAGCAGCAATTCGACAAGTACATCGATCAACGAGGCGTTCAATTCTTTTGTGGAGAAAAACGTACCACAGGATTAGTGCGTTTTACTTACCATTAAAAGCATTCATCGTGTTGGCAAGACCGGCGTAAATAAATGACAAAGCCGCTTGCGCTGCCGTGTCAATACGCTCGGGTAATTTGGGGTTTTCATCATCATTCCATTCCCCCAGCACATAATCTACTTGTCGGCCCTTGCTGAATTCATCAGAGATACCAAAGCGTAGTCTAGGATAGTTAGGCGTGTTGAGTTTTACCTGAGTGTCCTTTAAACCATTGTGACCACCATCTGTGCCTTTTCCTTTCATGCGTAGGGTTCCAAATGGCAGGTTCAGATCATCGGTAATTACGAGTAGATTTTCTAGCGGGATATTTTCTTGCTGTAGATAGTATTTGATCGCTTTGCCGCTCAGGTTCATAAACGTATTGGGTTTGAGCAAAACCGCGCTCTTCCCTTTGTGTTTGATTGTGGCCACATCACCCAGTTTTAGGGTTTCAAAGCTGGCTTCTTTCTCTTCGGCTAGTTTGTCTAGAACTTTAAAGCCTATGTTGTGGCGAGTATTGACGTACTCTGCGCCAGGATTTCCTAGACCTACAATTAGAAATTTCTTCATGTCTTCGTTTTCATCCAGCAGCCGCTGACTTTTGAAAAGTTGTTTAATGGCTTTCCACATAAGAATGGATAGAGGATTATTGATTTTTACGCTTTCGCGAAAGCGTAAAAACAAAAATGCCACGGCAAAAATACCGTGGCATATTGATTCTAGATGGGATAGCTTTATTCTTTTACAGCTGCCTCATCACTTGTTTCAGTAGCTGGTACGTCACCTGCTTCTTCTTCATCGTCATCATCTTCTGCAATTGCAGTACGAGAAGTTTTGATCATTACGACGACAACGTTGTCTGGGTGCATGATTTCATACTCATCTACACGCAGGTCACGTACATATTTCTTGTGACCGATCTTCATAGGCGTGATATCTACCTGAATAAAATCAGGAAGGTTTGCAGGCAAAGCCTTAACACGCAGCTTACGGTTGTTTCTTCTCAAAACACCACCGTTCAATACACCACGCGAAGTTCCTACAGTACGTACTGGAACCTCAAGGGTTACGGGCTTGTCGTCGTAGATCTGGTAAAAATCTGCGTGTAACAACTGCTCTTTTACAGGATGCCACTGCATGTCCTGCGCGATGGCATTGATCTGTCCATCTTTACCTAAGTCAATGACTACTAGGTGTGCATCTGGGGTGTAGACAAGGTCTCTAAAGGCTTTCTCGTCTGCGCTGAAGTGAATAGGCTCGTCTCCTCCATAGATGACACAAGGTACCAATCCAGCATTACGTAAGGCCTTTGTAGCTTTCTTGCCCACGCTTTCTCTTTT
The DNA here is from genome assembly GCA_964478845.1 of uncultured Flavobacteriaceae bacterium. Classification (GTDB taxonomy): domain Bacteria; phylum Bacteroidota; class Bacteroidia; order Flavobacteriales; family Flavobacteriaceae; genus Nonlabens. The sequence goes on from CAYZJT010000004.1 coordinate 55,105, forward strand.
AGATCCTGGGATCGTGATTGATTTCATTTGACTTTATTTAAACTATTTAATTTACATGATAAAATTGCTGCTGATCGACTGATTGTTCTGCACGTTTTGCATCACACCAGCAAATAAAGCGGCACAGGAAAGCACCTTGATTTTGGCACTTTCTCTTTTTAGCGGAATACTGTCGGTAACAATCAGTTCTTCCAGTTGCGAGTCTTCAACCCGCTCGTAAGCGTTGCCCGATAAAATGGCATGGGTACAAATGGCGCGCACACTTTTTGCGCCGCGTTCCATCATTACACCGGCGGCTTTGGTAAGCGTACCAGCTGTATCGACCATATCATCCACTAGAACTACATTCTGACCTTCTACATTACCTATCAACTCCATGTGGGAAATCACGTTTGCTTTTTGGCGCTGTTTGTAGCAAACCACCACGTCGCTTTCTAGGGTTTTTGAATAAGCGTAAGCTCTCTTTGATCCTCCCATATCTGGTGACGCAATCGTCAGATTGTCAAGCCCCAAATCCTTAACATAAGGGATGAACAGACTACTACCGAACAAATGATCAACAGGTTTCTCAAAGAATCCCTGAATCTGATCTGCATGCAGATCCATCGTGATGATTCTGGTAGCACCAGCGCTTTCAAGGATTTTGGCAATCATTTTTGCCCCGATTGGAACTCTTGGCTCATCTTTTCTATCTTGTCTCGCCCATCCAAAATATGGCATAACCGCCGTGATGTGTCTAGCACTTGCACGTTTTGCCGCATCGATCATGAGCAAAAGCTCCATCAAGTGATCGCTGCTGGGATGGGTAGAACCGATTAAAAAGACGCGGCGACCTCTTACCGTTTCATGAAACGATGGCTGAAATTCACCATCGCTAAAGGTCTTGAAATTAACTTGGCCTAACTCTGCACCGTACTCTTTTGCAATGGCTTGCGCAAGATCCATGGACTGGCGACAGCCAAATAGTTTTGCATCTGATAGCGCATAGCTCATGGTGTAGATTTTAGCCGTTAATTAAAGGCTGCAAAAGTAAGGATTTAATTGGTTCTGAAGGTAAAGGATTATGTATCGCTGAACAGAAAGATGTTGAATAATGGATTGTAGGACTAGCATCTCAATCTCTTGCGTTGTCAAACCATCCGACCATAAAATAAATAGGCACCCATTCATTCCGCTATCTTTACCCTTTAAGATTGCTGAAATGAAAAAACTCATTGCCTACATCTCACTCTGTTTACTGATTGTTTCCTGCGCTAGCAATAAACAGAAACTTGGCACCATCGAGCAGGCCCAAAAGCAGCTTCAGGAAATCAATCAGCTTAGAATTCCCAAAGCCGATAAATCGCTGATTAAAGCAGATATGAATTATTTAGCCATGGACGGGCTAAAGGGAAGAGACACGGGCAGCAAGGGCATATCGCTTGCTGCAGATTATCTGAGTGCACAATTTGAGGAATTGGGAATCGAGCCTTTTTATGAAGACTACCGTGACAACTTCATGGTTGGCGAAAAAGAGGCCTTCAATGTGGTCGCCCAGATGCCTGGTAGCGATGGCAAATTGCAGAAGGAAATCGTGGTCATCGGCGCGCATTATGATCATATAGGTATCATCACCGCTGTGGAAAATGACAGCATTGCCAATGGTGCAAATGACAATGCCTCTGGAACAGCAACAGTAATGGCGATCGCTAGAGTTTTGAAAGAGTTGGATTTTAATAGACGCACGGTTGTTTTTGCGCTGTTTTCTGGTGAAGAAAAAGGATTGCTGGGATCAAAACACTTGGCCCTGAGAATGCAAAATGAGGGAATGAACGTAGTCGCCATGCTCAACTTTGAAATGACCGGCGTTCCTATGCAGGACAAGCCTTACCTCACTTATCTGACCGGTTATGACATGTCAAACATGGGTGAAGTTTTTAATTCGGCAAATAAGGACTTGGTGACACAAAAGGCAACAGGCAAGTTGCAAAAAGCGGCAGATTTTGGCTTGTTCAAGCGTTCTGACAACTACCCGTTTTTCCAAACCATGGGTATTCCAGCTCAGACATTCTGCACCTTTGATTTTACCAATTTTGAGCACTACCACCAAGTCGGTGATGAAATGTCTGAGATCAATATAGACCACATGACTAAGGTCGTGGATGCAATCATGCCTGGTGTGCTGGACGTTATTAATGAGAGTAACCTGAAAATGAAATTGATCGATGAGTAAAAATGTAGTGATTACCGGCACCAGCCGTGGGATAGGTCTTGAACTGTGCAAGCAAATGGCAAGTGCAGGACATAGGATATTTGCGCTTTCGCGAAAGCATGAACCCGTCGACTCCCTCAATCTAGAAAATGTCACGGCCATATCGACAGACCTGAGTGAAATTGAGAATATCCAAACTGCAGTATCGCAAATCAAAAGTGAAGTGGATCAAATCGATATACTCATTCACAACGCGGGGATGCTGGTCAACAAGCCTTTTGAGGAATTGAGTCAGGATGATTTCATGAGTTGCTATCAGGTAAATGTTTTTGGCGTGGCAGCCCTCACCCAATCTCTTTTGCCTTTAGTGAAAAGCGGATCGCACGTGGTCGGAATAAGTTCCATGGGAGGGATACAGGGCAGCTCAAAGTTTCCGGGCCTTGCGGCCTATTCCAGCGCAAAAGGCGCAATCATCACATTATTTGAATTGCTCGCCGAGGAATACAAAGAACGCCAAATCTCCTTCAACACATTAGCCCTAGGCGCCGTACAAACTGAAATGCTCGCCGCGGCTTTCCCAGGCTACGAGGCACCGACTACACCACAGCAGATGGCGGCTTACATCATGAACTTTAGCCTGACTGGTCATAACTTTTATAATGGGAAGACGTTGCAAGTGAGTAATAGTACGCCTTAATTCAGAAAATCGATAGTTATAAATAAGAAGTATATCTACATCAAACTGATAGCCTTTGCAATTTTATATTGGCTATTTAAGGTATTCGGATTAATAGTGTTGCTTTCCGTGCCCTTATTCTTTTTATTACTAAATATTTACAAGAAGTTCAGCTCTAAATGATGCCCCACTACCTCATCTACAAACCCTACTACATGTTAAGCCAATTTGTTTCACAGGACAAAAAGCAACAGAAAAAAAGATTTCTAGGTGAGTTGGGTGATTTTGAAGACGGAATGATGGCTGTGGGTAGGCTGGATGAGAAAAGTGAAGGCTTACTTATCCTGACAGATGATGGTAACTTGAGCAACACCATCAATAAATCTGTTTTATGGGATAAGGAATACTACGCGCAATTGGACGGTAAAATTACTGATGAAGCCATCAGCAGATTGTCCAAAGGTGTAAAAATCGGATTTGAGGGAAAGAAATACCTGACCAAATCCTGTGTCGTAAAACATATTGTTCCACCAGAGTTACCGCAAACCAATCAGAAAATACGGGACGATCGCCATGGCCCTACATCGTGGATTTCCATTACGCTGACCGAGGGAAAATTTAGACAAGTACGTAGAATGTGTAGCGCAGTGGGCTACCCAGTTTTGAGACTGGCACGGATAAGAATTGGAAAATTTGCTATGGATCGATTGAAAGGGCAACAAGTCGTCCAGCTAGACAACGAGGAGTTACTCTCTGATAATAATCAACAAAGCTTTAACCCCAGCTGACAAGTTCCAAACTCTATCCTGAACCACATTCCCTTTTTTGTCCATCACTTTGAACTGGGCGGTATTTGGCCCGCTTGAACCTTGGTTGAGCGCCTCTACCTCTACTTTGTTGAAGCCTTCTTTGAGCGGAATGTCCAATCCTTGAAACGAATTTGTCAAATAAATCTTTTCGACGACCACCTGATCATCCACCCAGATTCGGACTAGATCACCGTCAACATACTGGTGGTCTCTACAAACTAGTTTCAGAATAGTTTCACCTGTGCGAAGCTCACCTAGAAAAGTATCGCTTACAAAGCCTGGCGCCATGGCGCGATCCTGTTTGAACTTCTGTTTCTGGAATCTGATCCCAGGATCCACCAGATCAGTATCAGTACGCATGTTTAGCAAGGGCTTTGAATCTGGTCTCTTATAGACTACTGTAGGCGCCTTTTCTTTTGGAAAAAGAAGAGACTCCTTTTCAGCACCTTCAGCTTCTGTTTTCTTAGGCTCAATACGACGTGAGCTAGACGAAGGTATCTCCTGAGCATAGCCTAACGCACCGATCATTACCAAAACAAGAAGTAATACTTTCTTCATCAGAACTAAAATAGCAAAAGTCGCGCCCAAACTGTACGAAGTTTAGGTTAAGACATTTAGTCTACTAGAAATCAGTCTTCCTTACCCAATCGAGTGATTTTAGCACCTATCCTTTTGAGGCGGGTATCAATATTCTGATAACCCCTGTCGATCTGCTCGATGTTGTGAATAGTGCTTGTACCGGTTGCACTTAATGCCGCAATCAACAATGAGATACCTGCCCTGATGTCAGGACTAGTCATGGTCGTAGCCTTGAGATTAGATTTGAAATCGTGTCCTATCACGCTCGCGCGGTGCGGATCACAGAGAATGATTTTGGCACCCATGTCGATCAACTTATCCGTGAAGAAGAGTCGACTTTCAAACATTTTCTGGTGAATGAGAACGCTCCCTCTAGCCTGAGTTGCAACGACCAACACGATACTCAATAAATCTGGCGTGAAGCCTGGCCATGGAGCATCAGCGATAGTAAGTATGGACCCGTCGATGTAGCTTTGGATTTCATAACCGTCTTTGTGAGCAGGGACGTAGATGTCATCACCTTTTCGCTCTAGCGAAATTCCTAATTTCCTGAACGTAGCAGGAATCACACCCAGATTGTCATAAGAGACATTCTTAATGGTAAGCTCACTCTTTGTCATAGCAGCAAGTCCTATCCAACTGCCTATCTCAATCATGTCCGGCAGGATGGTATGGATTGTGCCTGACAATTTATCAACCCCTTCAATCGTCAAAAGATTTGAACCTATTCCTGAAATGTTGGCACCCATGCGCACCAGCATCTTACACAATTGTTGCAGGTAAGGTTCGCAGGCAGCGTTGTAGATCGTGGTGGTTCCTTTTGCGAGCACCGCAGCCATGACGATATTAGCAGTACCCGTAACTGATGCCTCGTCTAGCAACATGTAGGCGCCTTGCAGCTCATCTGCCTCTACGCCGTAGAAATATTCCTCGCGGTTATACCTGAATTTTGCGCCTAGTTTGATCAATCCTTCAAAGTGGGTGTCCAGTCTTCGCCTACCTATTTTATCACCGCCAGGTCTTGGGATATATCCCTTACCGAACCTAGCAAGTAACGGTCCTACCAGCATAATCGATCCACGCAAACCACGACCCTGAACCTTATATTCTTCTGACTGCAGGAAATCTAGATTGACATTATCTGCTTGGAAAGTGTATGAATCTGGACTGTTTCTAGTGACTTTTACACCTAGGTTGTTGAGCAACGCGATCAACTTATTGACATCAATGATATCAGGTACGTTATTAATCACGACTGGCTCTGCGGTAAGCAAAACAGCGCAAAGGATTTGTAGCGCTTCGTTTTTTGCGCCTTGTGGCTGGATGTCACCGCTTAACTGGTGTCCACCCTCTATGATAAATGTTCCCATGGTTCTATGTAGTGGGCTAAAAATAGGGCGAGCTAATCGCTTTATGAAGTATCAGAGAGTCAATCTCTATCTACTTTTCAAATAAATTTTAAAAGGTGGATGAAGAACTAGTATTGCTCTTTATCGCTGGGAAAGTCTTTGCTCTTCACATCTGCTACGTACAAGCTCACCGCATTGCCCATGTCTTCGTAAAGGTTCAGGTAACGTCTCAAAAACCGCGGATTAAACTCATGGGTCATCCCAAACATGTCGTGAGAAACCAAAACCTGTCCATCCACACCTGATCCAGCACCAATACCGATGACTGGAATTGTGAGTGCATCGGCGACTTTTTGAGCCAGTTTTGCCGGTACCTTTTCAAGCACGATTGCAAAGCAGCCCCATCGCTCTAGCGCGATGGAATCTTCGATAAGTTTTTCTGCTTCGGCTTCTTCCTTTGCTCGCACGGTGTATGTACCAAATTTATAAATAGATTGAGGCGTCAAACCTAGATGTCCCATCACCGGAATCCCCGCGTGCAAAATGCGCTTGATGGATTCCTTGACCTCGCGCCCGCCCTCTAACTTCACGCTATGACCGCCACTTTCTTTCATGATTCGTATCGCGCTACGCAGGGCTTCTTTTGGGTCACTCTGATAACTACCGAATGGCAAGTCAACAACCACCAATGCCCGCTGAACTCCACGCACCACGCTACTGGCGTGATAGATCATCTGGTCCAGCGTTATGGGTAGCGTAGTCTCGTGTCCCGCCATAACGTTACTGGCACTATCGCCCACGAGGATCACATCGATCCCAGAGCTGTCGATGATTTTGGCCATTGTAAAATCATAGGCGGTCAGCATCGAGATTTTTTCGCCGCTGGCCTTCATTTCTGTAAGCGACTTTACGGTGACGCGTTTGTATTGTTTTTTGGCGGTAGACATACAATTAAATTAAAAAAGTAAATTTAGGCTTTTCAGCAAAGAGTAAAATTGAGCTCATGAATAATTCAATGGCACGTATCTGTACGGTGATTTTTTTAGTTTTCGCTTTCGCGAAAGCGAACTCTCAAAACACCACCTCAAAAGAAATGGACACAGCAAAAACCAAACAGGTCGTCAGGACGTTTTTTGAATTTTTCCATCAAAAAGATACTGCCAGCCTAAAGCAGATGTTTTCAGAAAAAGCCATGCTGCACAGCCTTATGGTTAAGGGCGATAAATCCATTGAGAGCTTTGACTCATTACAGGGTTTTCTAGAGGGAATCGCCAAAATCCCAGATGAGATCAAATTCAAAGAAACTATTTCTGATCTGAGAGCAAATGGCGATGAAAATATTGCCAGCGTTTCCATGGATCACACTTTTGAAGTTAATGGTAAAAAATCACACAGCGGCAAGAATATCTTTCTGATGCTAAAAACCCGCGAGGGCTGGAAGATCACTTCCATTGCCGACTCGCGGGTTTATAATTAGATTCCTGCTTTTGCCTACTGGTTTCCTAAGATGATAGGTAAGCCACCATTCTCACCACCACCTACTACGATGACTTTGGAATTAGGGCTTTCAGCTAGTTTAAGCGTCGCCTCAATTCCCTTTTCGGTTAGGATTTTATCAGTCAGTGATGCACTCAAAATTCGGTTTGCGGTCGCTTTACCTTCAGCGTCGATTTTTTGTCTTTCGGCTTCTTTGCTGGCTTTGGTCAAACGGAACTCGTATTCTAATGCCTCCTGCTCTTGCTTCAACTTACGCTCGATGGCCTCCTTAATCTTAGTAGGTAGCGTCACATCTTTTACCAGCACCCGATTCACCTGAACGTACTGGCTTTCCAGCTCTCTTTTAGCTTCTTCAAGGATCTCGCTTTGGATGACATCTCTTTTACTAGAGTAAAGCTGCTCTGGGGTGTATCGCCCTACAACACTACGAGCTGCTGCACTTATGGCAGGTTCGAGAATATTTTCCTCATACTGGATTCCCTTTTCCTGATATAGAAATGGCAAACGGTCATATTCTGGCTGATACCATACTGTTGCATCAACTGTGACCTCAAGACCGTTGACTGACAATACTCTCATTTTGTCACTTACAGACAGTTGGCGTACGGGAAATACAATCATGTCGTTCCATGGCGCGATGATGTGAAATCCCTCGCCATAGGTGTTTTCAGTTTCAACACCCTCGCCAAAAGGTTTAAACAAAACCCCAGCTTGTCCAGCGTCAATTACGACAGAACTTTTAAAAATGATAATGATCAAAACGATGATCGCGATTGCAGTTACTACTACTGCTTTGGGTAATCTTTCCATATTCTTTTTCTAAATTAAACCGTTATACTTTCTCAAAAACCACTCGGCAGCCAGTAAGATAAACAACACTGCGAGTAAGTATTCAAAATCAATCAAATTACTTGTAGCGCTGCGTTGTTGACGCACGGGTGTAAATTGTTGCTGGTCCAGCAATTCTTGCCTTACTTTTTCCCAATCGCCTGAATAGTAGAGATTATCTTCTCCCACAAGCTGTTTCAAATCCTCTACTGACGCACCGTACGCTTGAGCCTCGATATCAAAAGCAATCACCTCAAATCGACCACTCTTTTTCAAAGTTTCATCTTCCACCTGTACTTGCCAATCATAAACACCTGGTGACAGACCGCTCAGATCCAGTTCATACACATTACCGCTCAATATAAGAGGTCTTGTTTTCCATGTGTCGTCTTGATCGGATTTCAATTTCAAATTGATGACTGCTTTATCATCAAAAACATAATTTTTATCCAAATACCTCGCAGTGATTAGTATTGTACTGTTTTGATAATAGAAAGGCTCGGTATCGATTTCTATTCTGCTGCGTCGCTGGTTGCTTGCTAGGTACTGCACCTGGCTGTTGATCAGGTCGTCAAAATTCCGAAAATCTTTGTTATCCAAAAAAGATTGAGATCGCCATCGCCATAGCCCAGCTGCTGCGGTTACAGCGCGCCGATTGCCTTCTTTCTCGTAGCTGAACCAGAATGGCATATCAGTTTCAATACCGCTTATTTGTTTGAGGGCAATGACATCGTAGGGAACATTAAAAATGATCTCGCCATACGGAACACTCACTGGGGGATAGTCATCGTAATCAAATGCTTCTAAATCAAAAGGACGATACAGCGTATTCAATAAAGGCTGGACTTCATCAATCTGACTTCCTCTCGGCAAAGTGAATGAATCTTGAAGCTGGTTGATTGTCGTGAGATTTGCATTTTGGCCAGTGATAAGCCAGGTATTGATATTTGCACTAGTGGTCTGGTTGTACGCTTTCGCGAAAGCGTTACCTACCCCATAGAATATGACAAAATTGTAATCAGCAAATTCAGTTGAAGGGTCGTCATAAACGATATCCACTTGTCGCTGCTCATTAGACTCTATCGCTTTTTTTAAGACACCGACATCCGGATGGGGATATGCAGCGTAGATCAAAACTTTTGTCTCTTGATCAATGACTTCTACAACAAAGGATTGAGAATTATTTTTTGTATTCCGCTCATTTTCCAGCTCATCGATTATAGCCCGCATATTTTTAAGACCTACACGACTGCTTTTCAGATTAAAATTTAGCTGTTGTGATCTGTTGGCATCATCAAACTCCAGCAGCTGACTGTACAATTTGGAATTCCCTTCATAAACCGCAAACTCTTTTTGTACTGATTCATCACCATCGTAATTCACAAATACCTCGACTGGAAATTTATTATTTAAGAAAGAGTATTTATTGACGTTTATCCTGTCGATTAAAATATCTTCATAAGACGTAGTGTCACCGTATAAAATGGGATACAATTTACTGGTGGGATCCACTTGCGCATAAGCTAGGGAACGTCCTGCGGTCTGATTACCGTCTGTAAGCATCACCATGGCTAGCTGACTACCGCGATGAATTTCCTGAGCAGTACGTATCGAGTTTTCGTGGTTTGAAATACCTTCTGTAAAATCGAGACTATCCAGCGAGTTGAGTTCACTGCTCCATTGATAGTAGGCTACTTCAAATCGATCACTTATTTCATCATCTGATTCAATCTGCCTAAGGGTTTTTAGAACAGCATCTGATTCTTTTAAATTATCGATTGATCTACTGTTATCAACCAAAACAGCGAGAACAGGCTTTACACTATTGTAAGTGAAAGATTGGAAAGCTGGTAAAACGAGCAACAATATGATACAAAAAACCGTGGCTGCTCTCAATAAAGCAAACCACGGTTTTCTCTTATCCCTATTCTTTTTTGACAAATAACCGTACTGGAATAATGCTATTAAAATTGCAATTATAGCTGCAAGAACTATCCAGAACACGGTCATTGATTCCTAATTAGGTAAGCATGCCACCATCCACGTGCAGCGTTTGGCCAGTAATATAAGCCGATAGATCGCTGGCTAAAAATACGCAGGCATTAGCCACATCTTCTGGTGTTCCACCCCTTTTGAGTGGAATGCCATTTCTCCAACCTTGAACCGTAGCTTCATCCAGCTTATCGGTCATCTCAGTTTCGATAAAACCTGGGGCAATGGCATTACACCTGATATTTCTAGAACCCAGTTCCAGAGCAACAGATTTTGAAAAACCGATGATCCCAGCCTTGCTCGCTGCATAATTGGTTTGTCCAGCGTTTCCTTTTACACCGACAACACTACTCATATTGATAATGCTGCCGCTACGCTGCTTAAGCATGGTGCGTTGTACGGCTTTGGTCATGTTAAAAACCGATTTCAGATTGACTTCAATTACTTTATCAAAGTCTTCTTCAGAAATGCGCATCAACAAATTGTCTTTTGTGATACCCGCATTGTTAATCAAAACATCGATTGATTCAAAGTCTTTAAGCACTTCTGCCACTAAATCTTGTGTAGCTTGAAAATCTGCTGCGTTGCTTTTGTAGGCTCTCGCTTTTACACCCTTATTAGAGAGCTCATCCTGAAGGTCCAAAGCAGGTTGTTCTGAACTTGAATAAGTAAATGCAACGTTTGCACCGTGACTGGCAAAAGTTTCTGCGATTCCTTTTCCTATACCACGACTTGCGCCAGTGATAAGCACATTTTTACCTTCAAGTAGCTTCATTACTGCTTGATCTTATCAATGAACTCCTGCTTCAACAAACCCTCGCGCTCAAACCAGTCTTTAAAACCCATATATTTTGTACGTGATCCCTTAATCGCATAAGTATCGATCACGTCCTGCTTATTGCGCAAATTGAAAGCAGCAGCCACAATTTTTTGTCTGGTTTTCTCAAAGTCACCTGGCTCTAAATTCTTAATTGCGATGGCATGGTAAGTCATATCATCATAAGAAAGTGGTGTTTGAGTAGCTCTCAACCTAGATTTGATAAACTTTCCCCAGATAGATTTTCTACCTCTTTTCTTGGTGTAGCTGCGTTTGGGCTTAGCTGGTTCTTTCTTTTTAGCTTTAGATGGCGTCTCGCTCACTTCGCTAGTCGATCCGCCAACTAAATCAATCTGCACTGCATCAGAAGATGCGTCAACATGTGCCAGCTTCTCCAAAACCGATTTTAAATCATTGAGCTTTACCAAAGTTTTTGTGTATTCTTCTTGGTAGTGCCTTTTGATTTTGACAGCTGTAGCGCTATCAAACATTAAATCACTCATAATCTTAAAATAAAATCGTAAAGAATGAACTGATGGTAAGGTTACGCACCTAAGACCTCAGCCACTTTTTTACCTATCTCTGCCGGTGAATCCACAACGTGAATACCGTTTTCTCTCATGATTGCTTTTTTGGCCTGAGCGGTATCTTCACTACCACCTACGATTGCACCAGCGTGCCCCATTGTGCGACCTGCAGGTGCTGTTTCACCAGCTATAAAGCCAATCACTGGCTTTTTGTTACCTGTTTGTTTAATCCAGCGAGCAGCGTCTGCTTCCAGTTGTCCACCTATTTCCCCTATCATGACAATAGCTTCGGTTTCTGGGTCATCCATAAAAAGCTCGACTGCTTCTTTTGTGGTGGTACCAATGATTGGGTCACCACCTATACCAATTGCGGTCGATATGCCATACCCTTGTTTTACTACTTGATCTGAAGCTTCATATGTCAAAGTTCCAGATTTTGAAACAATTCCTACTTTTCCTTTTTTGAAAACAAAACCAGGCATAATTCCCACTTTCGCTTCCTCTGGTGTGATTACTCCAGGACAGTTAGGCCCTACTAATCTACAATTTTTATCTTTTATATAATCAGCAGCCTTAACCATGTCAGCAACTGGAATACCTTCTGTAATTGTTATAATTACTTTGATACCAGCCTCTGCGGCTTCTTTAATGGCGTCTGCGGCAAATGCGGGAGGAACAAAAATGATGCTTACATCAGCTCCTACTTTATCAACAGCCTCCTGAACAGTATTGAAAACTGGTTTGCCTATGTGTTCCTGACCACCTTTTCCAGGTGTGACACCGCCTACCACATTTGTTCCATAGTCGATCATTTGACCTGCATGGAAAGTACCTTCTCCACCAGTAAAACCCTGTACTATAATTTTTGAGTCCTTGTTAACTAAAACGCTCATTTATATCTAAAATTTAATTTTCAATTATTAATTCTAATTCTGACTGGGATGACTCATTTGATGAATCTCGCAGATTTTTTCATCTTCGATTTTAAAGATGGAAACAAAGTAACCCACTGGTACTTCTTCAGATGGATTCTCCATGGTTTTTACTAAAACTGTAAACCTTGCCGCAACTTGATCCTTTTGAACAAATATATGCGAGATATCAGATCTCATGCTTTTATAGCTGGCTGCGGTAGATTGACTCAATCGATGATACTCATTGTAATCAAATTCCCTGTAGCCTGAACTAGCGTGCCAACAAACCTTTAAATCCTCACGGAAAAAATCACTGAATAAATCAGGATCTAGAAAAACATCAGACTCTAAAAATTCCTTTACGACTTTTCTAGCCGATTTTGACATTTTAAAAAATTTTGCTAAAACTAGTTATTAAATACAGCGTAACCAATAACTATTACCTGATTTAAGAATACTTTCTAAAAAGACCTTGATTTAAGCTTTTCTAATAATTCTGGGATTTTTTTGATGGCAGCAATTTCTTTGTATTTGGATCTAAAATCATCAGCTGGAATTCCAAAGTAATGTTTGCCACCCTCGAGCGATTTACTTACTCCTGCCTTGGCAGAAATAACTGCACCTTTGCCTATGGTTATACCACTGGTTATCCCCACCTGTCCCCAGATGGTCACGTTATCCTCAATAACGACACAACCCGCGACACCTGTCTGACTGGCAATGAGAACTCGCTCGCCCAGAACAGTGTCGTGACCTATCTGAACCTGGTTATCTAACTTTGATCCCTGGCCTATGATCGTATCGCCAGTCACACCTCTATCGATTGTACATAGCGCTCCCAGTTCAACATTGTCTTCAATAACCACCTTGCCCCCACTCAATAATTTATCGTAGCCGGATTCTCTCTTTTTATAATAAAATGCATCACCCCCCAAAACGGTACCTGCATTAATGATAACATTTCTACCAATAACAGTTCTATCACCTATGGACACATTTGCCTGAATCAAGGTGTTCTCGCCGATTGATACGTTCCTGCCTATTGTCGCAGAAGGATGTATTCTTGCAGATGGATGAATATTTTCGTTTTCTTTTAAAGAGTCCGCTTTCGCGAAAGCGTAATCCTCAACAAAAAACCTAGTCAACTTATTGAAATCCCGAAAAGGATCATCACTTATCAACAGAGCCTTACCAGACGGGCAGTCGACATCCTTATTGATTAGAACGATTGTTGCGGCCGACTCAAGCGCTTTATCGTAATATTTAGGATGATCAACAAAAACAATGTCTCCAGGCCTTACAACATGAATTTCATTCATTCCCTTAACAGGAAAATCTTCACTGCCAACGTATCGGCAATTTATTATTTCTGCAATCTCGTTTAATTGATAAACTCTAGGGAAATCCAATAAATGAAATTAAAATTATTGTTTCATGCGTTCTTGATAAAGACCTTTATCTGTATCTACTCTGATTATATCACCCTCATTGATAAACAAGGGAACATTCACTCGAGCACCAGTCTCAACTGTAGCAGGTTTAGTAGCATTTGTGGCCGTATTTCCTTTTACTCCAGGCTCTGTTGCCGTTACTTCTAACGTAACGTATTGTGGCATATCTACAGATAGTGGCGAATTATCCTCGGTATTGATCTGGATGGAGACCACCTCGCCTTCCTTCAGCAATCCTGGCGCATCCAGTGAAGATTCTGGCAACTGTATCTGCTCATAGGTATCTGTATTCATAAAATGATACAAATCGCCATCGTTGTATAGGTATTGAAATGAGTGTGTTTCTACACGTATCTCCTCAATCTTATGTCCAGCAGAGAAAGTATTGTCAATCACCTTTCCAGTGGTTACGGATTTTAATTTAGTTCTTACAAAAGCTGGTCCCTTACCTGGTTTAACGTGTAAAAATTCAGTGATTTTATAAATATCGTGATTATACCTTATGCATAACCCTTTTCTGATGTCACTTGTATTTGCCATAATTAATTACTGCTTACGTAGCCTCTCATGATTCCACGTTTTGAGTTTTTGATAAATTCTATTATTTCGTCTCTTTCAGGTGTAGCACTCATTTCTGCCTCAATTATTTCTACAGCTTGAGTGTTATTATAATTTTTTTGATAAAGTATTCTATAGATATCTTGGATTTCTCTGATTTTTTCAAGCTCAAAACCTCTTCTTCTCAATCCTACAGAGTTGATACCGACATAACTTAGAGGCTCCCTTCCTGCTTTGACGTAAGGTGGTACATCCTTACGTACCAACGATCCTCCAGTGACAAAAGCATGGTTCCCTATCTGGCAGAACTGCTGTACAGCAGCCATTCCAGCTAGCACAACATAATCACCCACATCTATATGACCAGCTAGGGTACTGTTATTAGAAAAAATACAGTTATCGCCTATGCGACAATCGTGTGCGATATGACAATAGGCCATGATCCAGCAATTCTTTCCGATGACGGTTTTCTTGCGATCCACGGTTCCACGATTAATAGTAACACACTCTCTTATAGTAGTGTTGTCGCCTATCTCCACAGTCGTCTCCTCATCGTCAAACTTCTTGTCTTGGGGAACGGCGCTTATTACAGCTCCTGGAAATATACTTACATTTTTCCCTATTCTGGCCCCCTCCATTATAGTAACATTACTACCTATCCAGCTACCATCACCTATAATAACATTGTTATGGATAGTTGTAAATGGTTCAATGACTACATTTTTAGCAATTTTGGCACCTGGGTGAACGTATGCAAGCGGTTGATTCATCTAATTAATTTTTGATATTTGAGCCATTAGTTCGGCTTCTGCACACAACTGTCCATTTGCATAAGCGTATGCCTGCATGTGTGCTATTCCCCGGCGTATAGGGGAAATTAGATCTGCTTTGAAAATCAAGGTATCACCTGGCACGACCTTTCTTTTAAACTTGACATTATCCATCTTCATGAAAAAGGTCAAGTAATTTTGAGGATCCTCAACCGTGCTTAAAACTAGGATACCACCAGTTTGTGCCATAGCCTCAACAATTAGAACACCAGGCATAACTGGTTGTCCTGGAAAATGCCCTACGAAGAAATCTTCATTCATAGTCACATTTTTCAGGCCCGTGACACTAGTGTCTGTGAGTTCAAATATTTTGTCAACCAGAAGGAAGGGTGGCCTATGGGGTAACATATCCATGATCTGACTCACATCCATTAGGGGTTGTTTACAGACATCTACCACTGGGACATTCTCACGTATGTTCTGCTTGATGAGCTTGGCCATCTTTTTTGCAAACTGGGTGTTGATGCCATGTCCCGGTTTAGTTGCGATTACTTTACCTCTTATCCGATAACCTATTAACGCCAAATCCCCAATTACATCCAAGAGTTTGTGTCTGGCTGCTTCATTAGGATAATGCAATATCAGGTTATCAAGAATACCATTAGGCTTTACAGTGATGTTATCTTTATTAAATGCCTTTTTGAGATTTGCCATGGTTTTCTCAGAAAGCTCTTTATCCACATAGACTATGGCATTGTTAAGATCACCACCTTGTATCAGACCATGCTCTAGAAGCATCTCCAGTTCATGCAAGAAACTGAAAGTCCTGCAGGAGGCTATCTCAGTTTTAAAATCAGAAAGCCTCTCTAGAGTTGCATTTTGAGTCCCTAGAACCTTTGTGCCAAAATCAACCATTGTCGTGATTTGGTACGAGCTGGAAGGAACGATCATTATCTCACTGCCACTATCCTCATCCTTTAAAGATGTGATCTCGGTGACCACAAACTCTGTACGCAGCTCATCAAGTTCTGTAATGCCAGCATCTTCTAATGCCTGTACAAAAAATTTAGAAGAGCCATCCATAATCGGTGGCTCGCTACTATTGATTTCAATAAGACAATTATCAATTTCTAAACCTACTAGCGCTGCGAGCACATGTTCTGTCGTATTTATTTCGACACCACGTTTACTAAGAGTTGTTCCTCTTTTGGTGTCAGTAACATACTGTGCCATTGCCTCGATGACAGGCTCACCCTCGAGGTCTACTCGTTTGAAGGCATAGCCATGATTTGCAGGTGCAGGTTTGAAAGTTAAGGCTACATTCTTACCTGTGTGTAATCCCACACCGGATAGTTCTGCTTCCTTAGAAAGGGTAGTTTGCTTAAACTCACGGACTATCATGACCGATTTTTTTTTCAAGTTCTGTTATTCTCTTTTCGAGCTTACTGATGTTCTTCAAATGCACCCAAGATCTATTGAATGTTGCGTAATCAAAAGCTGGTGAACCTTGGACGTAAACTCCATCTTTTAAATTTTTGCCCACGCCACTCTGTGCCTGAATCCCTACTTTATCACCTATTGATAAGTGCCCCGCGATTCCTACCTGTCCACCTATCTGGCAACTCTCGCCAATTTTTGAACTACCTGCTACACCTGATTGGGCAGCAACAACGGTATTCTCACCTACTTCAACATTATGAGCAATCTGGATTTGATTGTCCAGCTTCACACCTTTCTTAATAATTGTACTTCCTAAGGTGGCTCTGTCAATAGTTGTCAATGATCCTATATCTACATTGTCCCCTATAATCACGTTACCAGTTTGAGGTATTTTTGAGTAAGAGCCGTCCTCTTGCGGTAAAAAGCCGAAACCATCTGCGCCAATTACACAACCCGCATGGATCATCACGTCATTACCTATTATTGTATCTGACATGATTTTGACACCAGGGAAAATATGAACGTTATTACCTATTGTGACATTCTCGCCTACAAACACATGGGGATAAAGTTTTACATTATCGCCCAATACCACATTTGAAGAGATGTATGCAAATGCTCCCACATACAAACCATCCCCTTTCTTAACAGAATCGTGTATGAAACAAGGCTGCTCTATACCCTCCTTGTTTAATCTAGCCATTTGGTAGAATTCCAACAACTTAGAAAAAGCACCTCTGGCATTCTTGACCTTGATTAGACTGGTCTTAACCTCTTTTTCTGGTTTAAAATCTTCATCTATAATTACCGCAGTAGCCTCTGTTGTATAGAGATACGGCTCATATTTTAGGTTTGATAAGAAACTCAAACTTCCTGCAGTACCTTCTTCAATTTTAGCAAGACTACTCACACGTGCATTCTCGTTACCTACAACGGTCCCGTCGAGCACATCTGCTACCTGCTTTAAAGTAAAATCCATTCAAGCAAAAGTAAGAATTTCAATAGCTATTATGTTGAGGCATTCCTTTATATGGAATATGTTGGTTTTTTTACTTCGCTTTCGCGAAAGCGAGATAAACGATCATCTCACAGGGCAAAAATCCAGGCATAAAAAAAACCCTCAAAGGAGGGCTTAATAATACGTTGCAACAAAGATCAAGCAGCAATGCTATTCACGTGCTTAGCAAGCTTAGACTTTAGGTTTGCAGCTTTGTTGGTATGGATAATATTGTTTTTAGCAAGCTTATCAATCATTGAAGAAACCTCAACTAGTAATTTCCCAGCCTCATCTGCATTTTCCGTCTCTCTCAAACGCTTGATCGCATTACGAGTAGTCTTATGCTGATACTTATTTCTTACACGTGCTTTTTCGTTTCTACGAATTCTCTTAAGTGCACTTTTGTGATTTGCCATATTCTTTCAAATAAATCAAGACTGGCTTGCGCCAGTCTTGTTCAATTTTTGTAGCCCGTAGGGGAATCGAACCCCTCTTACCAGGATGAAAACCTGGCGTCCTAGCCGATAGACGAACGGGCCATTGGGTTTGCTCGTTTAAGCGGATGCAAAAATACAGACTTTTTAAAATCTTGCAACTATTGAATCAAAAATATTCTAGATTTTTTTTCGCTAGTACGCCTTGGCAAATAAAACCCTTTGTTTAGAAGGTTTTCCTGTAAGGATACAGGCACCAGGTTCAAGTTTACCATCCAAGGGAATACAACGTATAGTCGCCTTGGTAAGTTCTTTAATCCTATCTTCAGTTTCGGGAGTACCGTCCCAGTGAGCTAAAATAAAACCTGTTTTATTCTCCAGCACCTTTTTGAAGGTTTCAAAGTCATCTACTGATGTGATATGGCTATCTCTAAAACTCAGAGCTTTCTTGAAAAGCGCATCGTGGATTTCTGCCAAAAGTTTGACGATATGCTCACCTAGGCCGTCCATCGGAACGACTTGTTTAGTCAGGTCATCCCGTCTAGCAAGTTCTACATTCTTGTTTGCCACATCGCGTGGACCTATTGCAATGCGCAAGGGAACACCCTGCAACTCATGTTGGGCAAACTTTGCACCCGGCCTGAGAGTATCCCTCTTGTCAAATTTGACTCTAATTCCCAAGGCACGAAGCTCTAGCATAATTTCTTCGGCAACTTTAGCCATTTCTTCTAACTGCGCCTCTCCTTTATATATAGGAACAATGACAACCTGTTGTGGTGCCAGCTTAGGTGGCAACACGAGACCGTTGTCATCACTGTGCGTCATGATAAGTGCACCCATCAATCGTGTGGACACACCCCACGATGTTGCCCAGACATATTCTTGTTGTCCTTCTTGTGAAGTAAATTTCACATCAAAAGCCTTGGCAAAGTTCTGGCCTAGGAAATGGCTTGTTCCCGCTTGTAGCGCTTTACCGTCCTGCATTAACGCCTCGATACAATAGGTCTCCACAGCACCAGCAAATCGCTCGCTCTCTGTTTTGACACCTCTGATGACTGGTATCGCCATGAAATTTTCAGCGAAGTCCCCATAGACGTCGTTCATCTGCTGGGCTTCTGCGATTGCTTCAGTTTCAGTAGCATGGGCAGTATGTCCTTCCTGCCATAAAAATTCTGCCGTCCTTAAAAAAAGCCGCGTGCGCATTTCCCATCGCACCACATTTGCCCATTGATTGATCAAAAGAGGGAGATCACGATAGGACTGTATCCACCCTTTATAGGTGTTCCAGATAATTGCTTCACTCGTAGGTCTTACTACGAGTTCCTCTTCCAGTTTTGCATTAGGATCAACCCTTAATTTTCCAGGTTTCTCTGGATCATTCTGCAGTCGATAATGAGTTACTACGGCGCACTCTTTTGCAAATCCTTCAGCGTTTTTTTCCTCTGCCTCAAATAAGCTCTTAGGCACAAATAATGGGAAATAAGCATTTTCATGTCCTGTCTCCTTGAATTTGGCATCCAGTTCAGCTTGCATTTTTTCCCAGATGGCATAACCGTATGGCTTGATAACCATGCAACCCCTTACTGCACTGTTCTCAGCAAGATCTGCTTTGACAACTAATTCATTATACCATTGCGAATAATCAGCTGATCTAGAAGTGAGTTTCTTGCTCATATGTTAAAACGGTGGTACAATAATTGCACCTTCAATTAAAGATTTGTCAATTAAGCTACAAAGCAGGCAAAACTACCCTATTTTTATGAGAAAGAGATAAGAAAGAGATGAAGCCACGATATAACATGACATACTTAAGATACACTTTAATAGGCGCGCTAATTTTTAGTTTTGCCAGTTGCGCAAGCTATGATGATCCAGTCCAGAGAACATCAATACCTAATGAACGTCAGTCCGCACCTGCTCAAGAAAAGGCGTATGCTGATGAATCTTCAGCTTATTACGAGCAACTATTCGGTCAGGAGGCTGAGCGTTACGGAAACTTTGGTGCTGCAATGCAAGAAACTGAAGCAGACAGCTTGTTTACTGATGTTGAGAGTTACTCTTCAGACAATTTTGATCCCAATTATCAAAGTAACACTTCTAGCGTTGTAGGCGGTTCAGCAGCTTGGGGAGAGCAACCATCTAATGTAAATATCAACATTTATGATAATGGCTGGGGCTGGGGTCCCGGTTGGGGCGCAGGTTTTGGCTGGGGACCGGGATGGGGCCTTGGATGGAATGCTGGATTTGGTTGGGGCGGTGGCTTCGGCTGGGGATGGAATGGTTTCTATGATCCTTTTTGGGGTCCAGGTTTCGGACCTGGATGGAACGCAGGATTCGGCTGGGGAGCTGGTTGGGGTCCAGGATTTGGCTGGGGCTGGAACAACTTCTATAACCCCTACTGGGGCGGTGGTTTCGGCCCAGGATTCTATGCTTTCAACAATCCCTACAATCGAGCATATGCTCTGAATGGCAACAGGTTTGCACTGGGCAATAACCGATTCATGAACAACCAAAATCTAGGAATTAATCGTGGTAGAGCTACTAACTATAGAAGCCGCGGCACAAACCTTAGTCGTGGAAGATCAACTGCAACTAGATCACGCTCCACGCTAGGTCGCAGAAGCACTAGAGCTACAAGAGCAAATAGCCGAGGTACCATTTCTCGTGGTACACGCACCACTCGTTCCAGTCGTGCAACCACTCCTCGATCATCTAGATCAAGCGGTACTTATCGCAGCAGTGGATCATCCAGAAGGTCTAGTGGCACCATGAGATCGGGCGGCACCAGCCGAGGAAGTTCAGGCGGTAGATCTTCAGGCGGTCGTTCTGGAAGAGGTGGTCGCGGCAGGTAAATCACTTTAATAAAATTATAAAGCTTCTTTTGTGAGGAGCTTTTTTTTTGCCTTCCCGCTTTCGCGAAAGCGAAATTTCAAAATCATCTCAAGTCATTACCATGACTTTCAGAATTATAGACCTGCTTGTCGCTATATTTGGATCCACTATCCACTAGAAAACTTATGGCTCAAATGCAGTCCCCGTTTACTAAAGAAGAACTGATTCCTCAAGAAGAGAGGCTTGAAATCAAGCGAAGTAAACAGGAAATGTTTTTGGGAATTCCCAGAGAAACACAACACCAGGAAAAACGTATTTGCCTTACCCCCGACGCTGTAGCAGCCATTACCGCGCACGGCCACCGTATTCTGATTGAGAAAAGCGCTGGTGCCGGAAGTAATTTCACAGATCAGGAATACATCAATGCAGGTGCAGAAATCACAAGCGATACCCGTAAAGTTTTCTCATGTCCTATCATTCTCAAAGTTGCGCCCCCCAGTGTAGACGAGATCAAAATGATTAAACCGCAAGCGGTTCTGATGAGCACGGTTCAATTGAAAACCAGGGACAGCAATTATTTTAAGTTATTAGCCGAAAAAAAGATCACCGCCTTAGGCTATGAATTTATTGTAGACGATGAGGGCAACTTTACCGCAGTAAACGCTTTAAGCGAAATTTCTGGAATAGCATCTGTTCTGATAGCCAGTGAATTGCTATCCAGTGGAAATAATAGCGTGCGTCAGCTGTTTGGAAATATTACCGGTGTACCACCAGTCGAGGTAGTAATTCTGGGGGCTGGAACAGTTGGCGAATTTGCCGCCCAAACAGCGGTAGGATTAGGCGCCAGTGTCAAAGTATTTGATAATTCAATTTCTAAGCTCAAAAGGCTCCAAAACAAAATTGGGCATCATCTCTACACTTCTACCATTCAACCCAAATATTTGAGTAAAGCACTCAGAAGGTGTGATGTGGCGATTGCGGCGCTGAGTGGTGAAAATCGCGCCCCGGTGGTAGTTACAACTACCATGGTGGAAAACATGAAACAAGGTGCCGTGGTGATTGATGTGAGTATAGATATGGGGGGTTGTTTTGAAACCAGCGAGGTAACCACCCACGACAAACCCACCTTTATAAAATATGGTGTTACCCATTATTGCGTACCCAATCTACCTTCTAGATATTCAAGAACTGCATCTATTGCGCTGAGCAACATGTTCACGCCATACCTACTAGATATAGCAGATCAAGGTGGTCTTGAACATGCCATCAGAAATGACAAAGGTCTAAAATGTGGTATCTACATGTACCACGGTATATTGACTAACAAATCAATCGGTAACTGGTTCAGCTTGTCCTACAGCGACGTAAATTTGCTGATTTTCTAGATTAAATGAATTTCAGACAGCGATTAGGCTACTATCTAGGTGGTTTTGCCATAGGATTAGTATTTCTTGCTCTCTTTCTTACTGGAAAGCGTACCCAGTGTACGTGGCTACCAGAAGATAGGGTTCTAGCAGATTTCCAGCGCAAGTCAGTAAAACTATCACCAGAAGTCAGAGAATTATTAAAAACAAAGCAGCTGGACACGCTTACCATCCAGCTTATTCTTAAATATGGAGATGTTCAATTCTCAAAATCAAATACTGATACAGTTCCCTGCCCTCATTATTTTGTGGCCGGGAAACGGGAATTAGAAAATGTAGCCCTGTGGGTGAAGAATTGTGACAATATCCTCTGGGTAGAAGAGATTAGAGAATCTGAAGACTAGAGGCCTCTCCTAGCCATCTCTTGCTTGACAAGTGCAAGCTCACGACCCACTTGGCCAGCCACAGATGTGTTTTCTTGAGCCCTTCTAATCAAATATGGCATGACATCCTTAACAGGACCGAATGGCAAAATTTTAAAAGTATTATAGTCCCGCGCGGCAAGATTGAATGTGAGATTATCACTCATGCCATAAAGCTGACCAAACCATACCATAACATCATCTTTAGAATAACCCTTCTCTTCTAAAAACAACATTGCGGCAAGCGTACTTTCTTCATTGTGGGTTCCTATACAGATTCTGATCTCGCCAAGGTTTTCTAAAGCATAGTACATGACTTTAGTAAACATTGCATCGGTCGCATTTTTATCTTTGCAAATCGGGCTTTCATAACCCATTTTTATGGCACGCTCTCGTTCTTTTTCCATGTATGCTCCACGTACGATCTTGATCCCGACGATGTAATTTTTTTCTACAGCATCGGCGTGTAACTTTTTGACGTAGTCATACCTATCGTGCCTGTAGCACTGAATCGTATTGTAGATGATTGCCTCAATTTTGTTGTATTTGAGCATCATTTGCTGGATCAGGTCATCGGCGGCGTCCTGCATCCATGACTCTTCCCCATCAAATAGTAAGGCGACATGATTTTCGGCTGCGTGAGCGCATAGTTTTTCTACTCGTTGCTTTATACGCTCCCATTCTGCCGTCTCATTAGGGTTAAGCTCTTTCTTTTCAGTGATTTTTTGCCAAATGTAGAATCGACCTATGCCCGTGGGTTTGACCACCTCAAAAGGGAGTGCTTCATGCTTTGAAGCTTTGGTAATTAAAGATAGCTTTTTTTCGACCACACGATCAAATTCTGCCTCCTCTTCTTTCCCCTCAACTGAGTAATCAAGTATTGAGCTCACACCATGGTGATGCATCTTTTCCACAATGGGCATGCATTCTTCTACTGTCGTGCCGCCGCAAAACTGTTCAAAAATCGTATTTCTGATAAGCTGTTTCACGGGAAGATTGAGCTTAAGAGCGAGCATAGTCGCTTTTGAGCCTAGGTCCACAAGCCATTGCTGTCCCATGGTAGAAAATATAAAATGAGACTTCTTCAGTTCCTTGTCAGACTTTAGAGCAAAAGCGGTCTTCGTATCATCAAATGGATTGCTTATCATTCGGCAAATATAGATTTTATAGACGCGTCTATATCGTTATAGCTGTTACTTTTGACGCCTTGAAAACTGTCGCTGGGACTTGATAAAAATTACGCTTTCGCGAAAGCGAACACCCACTAGATGAAGCACGATTTAAAAATGAAGTCGATAGAAAACACTGCGGTAAATGCACATCTCGGGAACGCGGGCTATGATTATTTGAATTCATACATCACGGCTAACCCACCTAGCTGCATTTTTGTCCTCGTCGACAGCAATACGCATGAGAGTTGTTATCCTGTTTTTGCACCTAATCTAATCACTTCAGCACGCATAGAAATTATTGAAGTCGATCCCGGTGAGGAATTCAAAAATATTGAAACCTGTAGTGGTATCTGGAACGTTCTTATAGAGCTGGGATGCGATCGCAAAAGTTTGATGATCAATTTAGGTGGCGGTGTGATTACAGATATGGGTGGATTTATTGCCTCTACTATCAAGCGAGGTATCGACTTCATACATGTTCCAACAACAGTATTGGGAATGGTAGATGCAGCCATAGGTGGGAAAAACGGTGTGGACATAGGTCATGTCAAAAACCAGATAGGTATCATCAGAAACCCAATCATGACTTTGATTGATTTTAATTTCCTCAAGACACTTGATAAACGGCAGGTACGCAGCGGGGCAATAGAAATGTTCAAACATGGATTGATCTACAGTACAGAATACTGGAAGGAAATGTTGCGCTATGACCTTGATGTATCAAATAGGAAGTTCCAAGATCTGATCTCAGAAAGTATAAAAATTAAAGCAGAGATTGTCGAAAGCGATCCTACTGAGCAGAATAATAGGAAAGCTCTCAATTACGGTCATACCATAGGTCACGCTATAGAATCCTTGTGTCTGGAACAACACAATCGAGATACATTGCTACATGGTGAGGCAGTAGCCGCTGGTCTCTATGCAGAATCCTACTTGAGCAAAAAACATGGTGGGCTGCCAGAAAATCAGTTTAAAGAGATAGAATCCTGGTACTTCTCCCTAGATTTTCAGTTCTCTTTTAATGATGCTGAAGTAGCAGAAATGATCCAGATCATGTCCCACGATAAAAAGAATGTAAATGGGGAAATACGATTTGTTCTAGTCGCTGAAATCGGACAATTCATAACTGACGTACGGATACCGAAAGAGGACATTTCAACCACTTTGAAATTATTATAAACTTACAGCGTTTTGGAATGGTTTAACTCCATCTTCTGAATATTAAGAATATTTAAGAAGATTTACTTATTGAATCAAACAGATTGGTTTTCAATATGTTAAATCCTATTTAATTACCGTTTTTTCCCTAAGCACACTCTCTAATTTAGCGTGCAATCAAAAATTAACCGCTATGCAAGAAAACTTAGGAAATGCAAATTTCGAAAACTTTATAGGCGCCACAGAAGGTTATTCTGAAATGGCGTATCAAATGACCGCTCACCTGCTGACACTGGGTTACGCCGTGATGTTTGCAGGATTGCTCTATTTTGTGTTGACCATCAAGAAGGTTGATAAACGGTACCAAATGTCAAATATATTGTCTGGTGTCGTGATGGTTTCTGCAGCTCTACTCCTTTATTCTCAGGCTGTAAATTGGACCACCAGTTTTCAGTTTGATCCAGATCGAGGACGTTATTTTCTAGCCGAAGGCGGGGACCTGTTCAATAACGGTTACCGTTACCTTAACTGGTTAATTGATGTACCTATGTTGCTATTCCAGATTCTTTTTGTAGTGACACTTACCAAATCTAAGCTATCAAGCGTACGTAATCAATTCTGGTTCTCTGGTGTGGGGATGATCGTCACAGGATATATTGGACAGTTTTATGAGGTAACTAACATGACACTTTTCCTAGTTTGGGGAGCTATATCTACTGTTTTCTTCTTCCACGTCCTGTACCTGATGAACAAAGTAATTACAGAAGGAAAAGAGGGCATTCCAGCGAGAGGACAAAAGATTTTGAGCAACATCTGGATTTTATTTTTGATCTCATGGTTCCTTTATCCTGGTGCTTATTTGATGCCTATCCTAGGCGGTGTAGAAGGTATCTTTTATAGCGAGATGGGTGTAGTTGCAAGACAAATGACTTATACGGCTGCAGATATACTTTCTAAAGTCATCTATGGTGTATTACTAGGTAATCTTGCTATGGTACTTTCTACAAAAAATACCGGCGTAGAGTCAGCTTAATAAAACACAATAGATGAGAAAAATCCAAAGCCTATGAGATTTTTCGGGAAACGTCTTTTTCCATCAAACCCGCAATTAAATTTAATTGCGGGTTTTTTTGGCTATACGCTAGTAGGTATTGTCATTCTTTGTTTGCCTTGGTTTCATGCTAAGGATGCGGCTATTATCGACAATGTGTTTACTGCCGTTTCCGCCATTAGCACGACCGGGCTAACTACGATAACCACCTTTGAAAACTACAATCTCGGTGGACAGATAATCATATTGCTATTGATTCAAATAGGTGGTGTAGGTTACATGACAGTAATAACCTACGTTCTTCTTGCAACTACAGATAAAGTTTCACAATGGCATAAAAGAGTGTTGGGTGCAGAATTTGAATTACCGGGTGACATAAGAGTAAAGGATTTTTTAAAAAACCTGATATTCTTCACCTTAATCATGGAAACTCTAGGAGCTATTGTCCTCTCAATCGAGTTTATGTCTCTTGGACAGCATACAGGCGAAGCCATCTGGAATGGAATTTTTCATTCAATATCAGCATTTTGTACGGCTGGATTTGATCTATTCGGTAACAGCTTGATTGACTATCAAAGCAATGTACTCATCAATACAACTTGCATAATTCTATCTTTTGGTGGCGCATTAGGTTTTATAGCAGTGACTGATATTTTTTATCGCTTAGCGCGAAAAGTGGATGGGCTAACATTTACCTCCAAAACGGTTATTACGGGTATCATGATATTGCTATTTATCGGTGGCGCTGTATTTTATTTTTTAGATTCTACACTCACAACAGATGCCGCGCCCAGTTTCATGCGAGCTGTTTTTCTTGCCGTCACTTCTGTAACAACTGTGGGCTTTACCACGGTAGATATTGCAACTCTTGATTTAAGCACGCATCTTATACTCTGTATTCTAATGTTCATAGGCGCATCACCTTCTGGCACTTCTGGTGGTGTCAAAATCACTACCGTAATTACAATGCTCGCGAGTGTGAAGAGCCGACTTCAAGGCAAGAAACTCTGTACCATAGCAGGAAATGAAATCAGTGAAAAACGTCTTTTTTTAGCCGTTTCAACATTCACGCTATACATTGTTTTGCTGGTCTTGGGTCTAGTGCTATTGAGTTACACCGAGTCGGTAAAAGAAATCCTTCCCATTTTATTTGAAACTATATCTGCTCTTGGAACGGTAGGACTAAGTATGGGCATCACTGGTGAGCTAAGCTTTAGCGGGAAGTTAATTGTTATCTTCTTGATGTTTTTTGGACGGGTAGGCCTGCTTGTTTTTGGGTTCTCATCGATTAGTTCAAGTAGGGAAGACGGGGACAAGTGATTTGTTGTTTATGCATTCGCGAAAGGGTAAAAAATAGCAGCATAGTGCCAACCAAAGTCTTTCCAAAAGCCTCTACTAACGAGTACATTTGTGCAAGGTATAAATCTATTTAGCTCAATGAGAACTTTTCTTATTTCTTCCTTCTCTGTGCAACTGGATGAAAAGTTCCAAAAAATTGAGAGCCCCATCGCTGCAGATGCTAATCTTCAAATCTTCAATAATGGGTGTGACGTGACAAGCCATAACTCAAATCTCCACCTTGTCGACGGATATCTGTTTTCCTGCAGCGATCAATTCCAAAACAAGAAAGAACGCCATCTTGCAGCACTGCACGAACTTGAAAACAACTGGCCACTTTCCGATGAGATAACCGGGTCTTTTTCTGCAGTTTCCATAAATTCAGCCGATCTCAAAATTTCCAATGACGCCATAGGAATCTACCCTTTGTTCTATTACGCAAAGAACGAAAAGCTTATTATCTCAAATGATCTTTTTGAACTTGCTGGATGCCTGAAAACTTTTGAATTCGATGAGATAGGAATAGGACAAAAGGCCATCGGAATAGAAAATGCTAATGTAGGTTCCCGCACGGTTATCAAAGATGTCAAGCGTCTACTGCCAGGTGAACAAATTATATTTAAAAGTGAAGGCAATGGTGCAGTTACTAAACGATACGACAACTCTTTATATAATTCAGAATTTAAATTTGATCTAGGAAAGCAATCAATAAAGAGATACTGGGATCTTTTTAAAGAAGAGTCTTCTCTATTACTTGAGGAAGAAGAGAAGGTCAATCTCGCACTTAGCGGCGGAATGGACAGTAGGATATTACTAGCATCGCTCGATCAATCTACAGATATTTCTTGTTTTACCTACGGAAAATCGACATCTTATGAAGTAAGAATTGCCGTAAGGCTCGCCAAAAAAGCAAAAGCAGCTTTTGAAAATTTCTATTTTCCAAAACTTTATTTTCCAGAAAACAAATTACTCAATAAAAAAGTACGTGAAACTGGCGGAATAAGAATTACCAGCTGGCTTGAAATACTTGAGAATACCACGAGACATCCTGATCAGTACATATTTTTAGGTGACATGTGCGAGGTGCTGCCTGCTAGAAACATTGAGCGCTTCTCATCTCGCAAAAGCAGGATCAATTCTTTTTTGGATGTATATATTTTCAGAAAACAAATAGATTTTACTAAAGGAAGCGAAGCTGCATTTAGAAATTGGAAAAATCAATTTTTAGATAACATACTCAAGACCTATTCTGAACAAAGGTTTTCAGAGCTCAATCTAGAGATTACGTACCATGAGTTCATTGCTGGTGTCAAAAATGATTATGAGTCGCTTTGCGACAGGATCAAAAATCATGACTTACCGTATCAGGAATTATATAGTGAGATGATGGCTTTTTATACTCACGCGAGGCAACCCATGGCACAGCAAATACTGAATTGCAATACTGATTTTAAAGCCGTGAGTCCTGCAATGTCTTTGCGCAATATGCGGCTTGCGACTGCCATTCCCGCACAAATTAGGCTAGGTTACAGATTTATGAATAAAATGTTTAGGGTTGTCCCTGAGCTTAAAAGATTCAATTCGATACCTAGCAGCCAGTCACCCTATATCAACAGAGAAATGCCAGACGCGTTAATCATGTTGTCATGGGGCATCAGATCAAAAATCGACCAATGGCTGATCAAACGACTAATGAAAAGAAAGGATCCTTCCCTGAGGTACAGGTTATTTGAAGGACTCAACTGGATTCACATCTATCAAACACCCGGCGTAAAAGAAAGATTTCATTCCTACTTTGACCAGATAGAACCTTCTCTTTCTAATTTAGTAAAAATTGCAACGCAAACTTTAGACGATAGGATCAAGTTAGAGGCTTGGCCTTTTTCTAATGTAGATTTGATGGGTCTAGCGTCTTTAAATAAGGAAATTCTGAAGTTGAAAAAGCTCAAGTCAAAATCAACAAATTAAAATAGGAAATATAAAGTTCAAAATGCTCACAAAAGTCTACGGTAGCGCAGTTTTTGGCGTAGAAGCAACGACCATCACGGTTGAAGTCAACGCTGATAAAGGTATAGGTTATCATTTGGTAGGTTTGCCTGACAAAGCCATTAGCGAAAGTTCCTACCGCATCACGGCTGCGCTAAAAAACGTAGGCTATCGCATGCCCGGCAAAAAGCTGATCCTCAATCTCTCACCAGCAGATTTGCGCAAAGAAGGGAGTGCCTATGACCTACCACTCGCACTCGGTATTTTAAATGCCAGCGGTCAAATCAATACCGATGAATTTGACAAATACATCATCATGGGTGAGCTGTCGCTCGACGGTCAACTTCAACCCATCAAAGGTGCCCTACCCATCGCCATCAAAGCTCGTGAAGAAGGTTTTAAAGGGTTCATTCTCCCACAGCAAAATGCTCGCGAGGCAGCCATCGTCAATGACTTAGATGTTTATGGTGTTGAGAATATTCTTGAAGTCATAGAATTTTTTGACGGTAAACGCGAGCTTGAACCTACCATTATCGACACTAGAGATGAATTTTTTCAAGCCCTCGAACATCCAGAATTTGATTTCGCCGATGTCAAAGGTCAGGAATCCATCAAGCGGTGTATGGAAATTGCCGCGGCTGGTGGACACAACATCATTTTGATAGGCCCGCCTGGCGCAGGAAAAACCATGCTGGCAAAACGATTGCCCAGTATCCTACCGCCAATGACACTTCACGAGGCACTGGAAACTACCAAGATCCACAGCGTTGCTGGTCGAACCCTGGAGAAGTCTGGTTTGATGGCGCAGCGACCTTTTAGAAGTCCTCATCATACTATTTCAGACGTCGCACTTGTGGGTGGCGGTGCCTATCCACAACCTGGTGAAATATCACTCAGTCACAACGGGGTTCTCTTCCTAGATGAACTGCCAGAATTCAAACGTACCGTGCTTGAAGTAATGCGCCAGCCCCTGGAAGATCGCGAAGTCACAATTTCTAGAGCAAAATTCACAATTACCTACCCTTCCAGTTTTATGCTGGTAGCCAGCATGAACCCCAGCCCTGGTGGTTATTTCAATGATCCGGACGCGCCCGTTCAAAGTAGCCCGGCCGAGATGCAACGCTACCTAGGCAAGATTTCGGGGCCGTTGCTGGACAGGATTGATATTCATATTGAGGTTACACCTGTACCTTTTGACAAACTTACCGATGAGAGACAAGCAGAAAAATCGGTGGATATCAGAAAACGGGTGACTGCAGCTAGAGATATCCAGACAGATCGCTTTCGCGAAAGCGAAAAAGTCCACTACAACGCTCAAATGGGTACTCGAGAAATCAGAAAATTTTGCGCGCTGGACGATGCCAGCAAAGACATGCTAAAAAATGCCATGGAGCGTTTAAACCTAAGTGCCCGCGCTTACGACCGCATACTTAAAGTCGCTCGCACCATCGCAGACCTTGCCGGTGAAGAAACGGTCAATGGAACCCACATCGCTGAGGCGATTCAATACAGAAGTCTGGATCGCGATGGGTGGTTGGGGTGATACTTCATACTGATCATCAAAGCATTACAATTTGATAACATTGGTAACACCCTAGCAGACAAGAAACAGTGTTCTTTTGTGCATCAAACTAGAAGCAAATGAAAAGAATCATTCTATTCCTACTGACCTTTCTTATTCTTAATTCCTGTGCAACAGATGATATCGTAGAAGATGCCATCGAGGAATCTGCGGCTATCCCTACCAAAACATCGACGAATTCTTTCTCTGGGGACATAGAGGAAAATACTAATCAACATACTCAAATCATTTTGGGGGATACACTTACAAACCCATACAGCGTGGCAAATATGCAAGCTGCGTTCAATTATTATAATGAGCACCTTGAAAATAGTCCGTTTGAAGGTAAAGTGGTAACGGCAACCCATTACTATATTAAGATCGAACCCACAACTATAGCAGAGCTTGAGTTTCTAGATCAGCTTGATGAAAGTGATGAAGAGGACGTACCCGTCCTTCATGAATTCCCTCTCGATAGAGAAATTTTACAAGAAGGCGACTACTACGTTTGGTGAGAAAATGAAGAAGATCTGTACCATCCAGCCTTTACTACAATTCCAGTAGATTATGTATTTGAGCAGAATGTAAATTACCAAGTGTTGGCAGAGCTATATTACCCTACAGATTATGAATTTGATGTAGAAACTGTATCACTTGTTTTTGCGGGATGGGATGAGGACATCATTGCCCAGTTTGATCAAGCAATTACTGTAGAAGATCTCCCAGAACTCATCGTCATGTGGCATGAGCATCAACAGAATGGTGGCGGTGAGGGCGAGTCTGGCTCTAGTGGTAGTGGTAATTTCACGGTTGGAGGTGGCGGTCAATACGCTAGTAGCTTCTCATGGTTCAGCTCTATTTTTGGCAGGAGGTACTGGCCATATGGAAATGTCCAAGTTGAGAACACCGATACCTCCTCCTATGAGCCTGTAATGTTTACCAAGATCAGTACCGGTCGTAGTTTCTGGTGGAACTATACCTATACTGACTTTCATGGAAATTTCTCAGCACCTAAAAAATATAGAGGAAAAGTTAGGATACGTGCCAAATGGCGAACTGAAGTGGCCACAGTGAGAAAATCTTGGAACGAAGTTTTGGGTTTGTGGGTGAGTGACCACCTCATGACAATCACAAGGAACCACAATGGGAGAATCAAATGGATCAATTACGTTGAACCGCAGGGTGGTCTAGGTTCCAAAAGTGGTCACTTGTGGGTAAAATCAACGGCTTATAATGGCTATGTACGTTACTGGGCATATTGTGTGAATAACGGTATTCACAATAGTCTTTTCAGGGCAAATACATGGACATGGGCTGAGGGCAGTTCCAGTTCTGCACCCATGTTGAAGAAATTCAATTCTTTACCATTTATTGCCCAATATGCTAATATTGGCCAAGCAAATATCTGGAATAACATCATATCCTATGCTGGTGCTTTTTACATAGGCCTTTTACCTCACCATTTAAGGCCTGATTTGTTCTTTCAAGGTCTGGGCGACAAGAGAGAATTTAATGGTGATGGACGCGCAAATACGGCCATCATACAACAGCTGGTCTTTCATGAGTCTGCGCATTATTCCCATGCCGTTAAGGCTGGTGTCATCTACTGGGCAAAACATGTTGCAGCAACCATAAGCAACGACATAGCACAAGGGGGACCTTATAGCGATGGAACAGATCCGTCCTATCTGGCTGGTGACCGTATATCCATCGTAGAAGGCTGGGCAACATTTGCTGAGTTTAAAATAAGCAGTTTTCATTTTGGCAGGGCATACATTAAAAATGCAGATGGTGAGCGTTTTGAAAATCTAGGTACGAACATACTTCCATCAGGTGATCCTAATTTTGGAATTGAGGATTCAATGGAAAATTTCAATATGTTCTTGCGACCAGTATCGGGTAGAGATGATACAAATGGATGGTTTTTGCATGGGTTGTTTTGGGATTTACTGGATGGAAGAAATGAGATAATGTTATCAAGTACTAGGACGAGGTCAAGCCTGTTTACTGGTAATGGTGCCGTTCGAATCGGCAACATTAATGACCCTGTTGATATTGGTGTACCTGGCGATACGAACAGATTTAATTTAGCACCTATTTATCAATTCCTTGACCCCTATAATCATACCCCGTGTGAAATCTACAATCATCTTAAGGTCTTACACCCAGCACAACAAAACAACTTGCAAACATTGTTCTTATCTTACGGCTTTGATTGTGAAAATGTTTTATGATGAGAAAACAAATTAGACTTTTTTGTGCTGCTACATTTTTGGTTTTTGCATCAAGCTGTTACAATGATGACGATCTCAATAGATGTGATGAAGATGATGGGTTTTCTGGCTCCCAGAATAATCTAATTTTACTGGATCCTGAAAGTTCCATTTACAATGTAGGGGACGTATTGAGGTTCACTTTTGAAGTAGATGCTATTAATTCAATTGTTTTGATTGAGAACTTTAACATGTTAGAGTATACGGGTGAGGCAGTCGGCGAGATAAGGCTTCCAGATTACTCTCAATTGTTTGATGGAAATCGCGTCACATTTACAAGAGGTACCTTTTCTGGATTAAATACTATCATTGTGCCATTAGACAGCTCAACTCGTACTTATAGAGCTGTCGCCGAGATTGAATTGAACAAACCTGGCTCTTACAGCTTCATTTCAGAGGGCGTTTTTCTTTTGAACGGTGGGGATTGCAAGTTTGTATCCATTTCTACAAATGTTTTGTGGAGTACACAAGAGACGGTGCAATTTGAAGTTATACCATAATTTGAAGTGCACGTTTTTCTCACTTAATTGTCCGGCAACCAGTATGTTTAAAGGGAATCTACAGATGATGTTTCTATCTTATGGTTTCGATTGTGAAAATCTTTTGTAATGAGATATTTTTCTATAATACTTGGCATATTTACTCTTGCGCTCTTGTCACACAGTTGTGGTAATGACGATGACTTAAGCAATTGTGAACCAGAGGACGGCTTTAGGGGCACTTCTGATGTTGACTTGATGACTATAATGCCTGAACAAATGACTTATAATTCTGGTGACACGGTCGTGTTTACTTTTGAAGTTGATGCCATAAATTCTATCGTTTTAGATAATTTCAATATGCTAGAGTATACAGGGGACATTGTTGGCGAGCTAGTTTTACCCAGTTTCACCTTATTCGCAGGAAACCAAGTAAATTTTATATCTGGGGAATTTTTCGGGGGTGTCAATGGTATAATAGTGCCTTATGACATCACTACAGGCACTTACAGGGCTGTTGCAGAGGTACAGCTCAATAGGACAGGAACATATAGTTTTGTTTCTAGAGGAGAGTTTAATCTTTCGGGAAGTGATTGTCGAATCGTTTCAATTACTTCTTTTGTGGACTGGAGCGTACCTGAAGGGGTAGAGTTTGAAGTTTTGCCTTAGAGTAACAATTGCAAATTACTCGGGCATCATCAGGATTACTCAGCTATAAAATCCCGATATTCAAGATAAAACCTTTCCAGCCTATCCATGTTCTCATAGAAGAACTCATATACCGCTGGCCAATCGGTTTTCCGTGTGATCTTGACGCGATCTAAAACAACATAAATCCGAGCAATGGTTTTTCCTGAGGCCAACTGATACTCAGGATCAAAAATTAAATCTTGACTTACCTCTTCCAGCATGATCGCTCTCAGGCTTTCAAACTTCTCAAAATAGTATTGCCTGAATACCTCATCGTCCTGCTCTAGGTCTACGGCTACGATCGCACGTTTTGGCTCAAAATCAAATTTCAAGTTCAGGTCCTTAATTCCCGTATTATACCGCAACCATTTGCGGTCGTAACGCTTGTCAAAAAGCGTCCAAAAGTCCTGTTTGATCTGTCTGACTTCCTCTCTTGAAAACAATTGCAAAAATTTAAAGACGTGTTAAGGTAAGGCCATGACAGCAACTGTCACTTACCTTTAAAACATGAAGGTA
The DNA here is from genome assembly GCA_964478845.1 of uncultured Flavobacteriaceae bacterium. GTDB lineage: Bacteria > Bacteroidota > Bacteroidia > Flavobacteriales > Flavobacteriaceae > Nonlabens. Next base: position 89,776 of record CAYZJT010000004.1, read on the forward strand.
CTGCTTACCGGCGCAAACGGTTACATAGGTGTGCGCCTGCTTTACGAGTTGCTTAAGGAAGACCATGAGGTGGTGTGTGCCGTGCGCAGCGCTGCGCGGCTTTCGGTTCCTCAAGAAATTAAAGATCAGGTGGAAATCATAGAGATAGATTTCCTAAAGCCGCCCTCTGAATGTGAAATACCTGAGAACATCGATGCCGCTTACTACCTCATTCACAGCATGACCGCCAGCACCGATAAGTTTGATGAGCTTGAGGCGCGCAGCGCACAGAACTTTGTCGACTGCATCAATCGCACCCGTTGCAAGCAGATCATTTATCTCTCAGGGATTGTCAATGAGGAAAAACTTAGTAAGCATTTGCTTTCGCGAAAGCGGGTAGAAGAAATCCTCTATACTAGTAACAGCAACATAACAGTTTTACGTGCGGGAATCATCGTAGGCAGCGGAAGTTCCAGCTTTGAGATCATACGTGACCTTTGTGAGAAACTACCTGTCATGATCACGCCTAAATGGGTCAACACCCGCACCCACCCCATAGCCATACGCAACGTCATGAGTTTCCTGACTGGCGTACTGGGCAGGGAAGATTGCTACAACCAGAGCTTTGACATAGGCGGCCGTACGGTGCTCACCTATCGCCAGATGATGAAGCAATATGCTCGCAACCGCAAATTGAATTTAGCCATCTTTACTGTACCCGTGATGACGCCTAAGCTAAGTTCGTACTGGCTGTATTTTGTCACTAGCACAAGCTACAAACTTGCCCAAAACCTAGTTAACAGCATGCGGGTGGAAGTCATCGCCAAAGAAAATGACCTCGCAGAACGACTCGGCATTCATCTCTACAGTTATAAGGAGGCATTAGATATGGCTTTCGCCAAAATCGAGCAAAACCAAGTCGCTAGCAGCTGGAAGGACAGTATGGTGAGTGGACGTTTCCGCAAGAGTTTAAATAAGTTCAAGCAAGTGCCGCAATACGGCTGCCTGCGTGACGCACAGACCATGAAAACCGATGAACCCGAGAAAGCAATCGAGCGCATCTGGTCAATCGGCGGCAAAAATGGATATTATTACGCAGACGGGCTTTGGAAAATACGTGGCTATCTGGACAAACTATTTGGCGGCGTGGGATTGCGTCGAGGCAGGACCAACCAAACCACGATCTACGCCGGTGATGCCTTGGACTTTTGGCGAGTGCTAGTCGCCGATAGACAGGAAAAGAGACTGCTTCTCTTTGCCGAGATGAAAGTTCCGGGCGAGGCATGGCTGGAATTTGAAATTGATGAGGAAAATATTGTCCATCAAACCGCGACATTCCGCCCACGCGGCATACCTGGCAGACTTTACTGGTACAGCATGTTGCCATTCCATTACTTCATTTTCCACGGAATGATCAAACATATTGCGACGGGGAAGTAGAGATTAGTTGTCAGTTGTCAGTTCTCAAAATGAGAATTTTGGTTAATGGTTAATGGTTAATGGTTAATGGTTAATGGTTGATGGTTGATAAGGATTGCCGCAATGATAGGAATAGCAAATCGGTCTCGACTGCGATCAACCTGACTTCGGGGCGGGGTTTAAGTTTAAACCTATACTTACGCTTAAAATCAATCTTTAAACTCCGTCCCCGCGTAGTCTTCTAAATCTGCGCCTAGCGTCCACAAGGTGGATTGAATCTGCGTGTGAAAAGATGATCTGCTCGTAGTAGGTTTTGGCTTTTTCCGGTTCTCCTAGATTTTCCTCGTACAGCAAGCCAAGGTGATATAAAGCATCATCGGCTAAGATGCCGTCGCTGTAATTGTCAATGACAATCTGAAAGTTCTTTGCAGCCTGATCGTACTCGCCCAGCTCTTCGTGAATTCTTCCCTGCTCAAATAATGTCTCATCCTCAATCGGGTCGCCTTTGTGATCCATGAGCAATTGCTGGTAGAGGTCGATAGCTTCCTTGTTTTTATTCTGGTATTGTGAGAATCTCGCTTTCGCGAAAGCGGACAAAGCCACCATCGTCGTATCTTCAATAGAGTGATCTGATATCACAAGACTGAGCTCCATGGCGTCGTTTGCAATCAACTTGCTTGCAGCAGCCCGCAAGACTTTGAGCTGGGTAAGGCTCCATTTGAAGTCACCTTGGAAAAAACTGGTGCGAGCAACTTTGAACTGGGCCTCTTGAGCCAACTCATCATTTGGCACGTCGTTCTGTACCTGACTGTAAAGAATGAGTGCACGATTAAACTGCTCCTGTAGAACGAGAATGTCAGCCAGTAGCATTTTGACGCGTGCCTTCTGGATGGGCGACAGGCTTAATTTTTCCAAGGCCAAAAGCATCTCGGTCGCTTTTTCAGGCTGATCGTACTTGAAGGCAAGAAAGTCTGCGTATTCCAGCTGGGCAGCATAGGTCTGGCTTTGAGTGCCGTAAGTGGATAGGATTTCTTGGTAAAACTGGTCAACAGTTAGATATTCATCTACTGCAGAATGCTCTGCCATGATTCTTGCCTTGATGACTTGCGCGCCGTATTTGATGTTGGCAGCCGGTGCCTCAGCGATCATATAATCTAGGATTTCTAAGGCCGCTGGGATATCCTGACTATCCACCGCATCCACGGCAAGCGATTGCAGGTCGCGCATGCTTTCCTGAGTACGCTTATAAATGGCTTTTTCCTGAACAAAAGCCTGCCTAAAATCTTTTTGTTGAACAAACAACCAAGACAAGAGTTGATTGTAAAGTATGTCTGGCGATTGCCTCCACCGCAGCAAAAGCACCTTGCGCAACAGCTGATTGCGCTCGTTGCTGCTGTCATCTGTGATGTACTGAGAAAAGATGGCTTGCGCTTGAGCGCGGTAAGAGGCATTTTGCTCGATGATGCTTACCGTAGTTTCAAAGAACTTTTCAAAATCGCCCTGTTCACCATAAAGTCGCGAGAGCTGGTAGTCAAAATTGGTTTCGGGCAGTAGGTCTTTGCCTTTTTCGTAAGCCTTGACTGCTTCATCGAGAAGCGATCTCGCCTGAAAACGACTGGCGATGGTGGATGTGTATCGCGGGATCGAGTCGATGAATTCAATCGCTTTGGTATACTTTGCCTCGGCGGCAGCATCTTGTTTTTGTAATGCTAAATTGTATCCACGCTCGACAAGCAACTCTTTGTTACGCGGCATGAGTTGTTCTGCGTTGTCTAGCAGAGAATCCACAGATTTGTAATTCTGTAGCTCGTGGTGTACGTCGATCAGGTTGTACAATTCCCGCAAATTGCGCGGATTTTGCTTGTAGATTTTTTGATAAATATCAAGTGCTTTTTCATACTCGCCCTGCTCCATATAATTCTGGGCCAGGCGTTGATCCTGCCCTATTGCCAGAAGCGGTAGGGTAAGCAAAATGAGAAAAAGACACTTTTTAAACATCAATCAATTTTTGAAAAACCGCAGTAGGGAACGAGCACCTCTGGAATCTCAATACCATCTTCGACTTGAAAATTCTCTAGGATTCCAGCCATGATACGCGGCAACGCGAGCGAACTGCCGTTCAAAGTGTGTGCCAGCTGTGGTTTTTCATTCCCAGACCTGAAACGCAGTTTGAGTCGGTTTGCCTGAAAGGTCTGGAAATTTGAAACGCTACTTACCTCAAGCCATTTCTTTTGTGCAGCGCTGTAAATTTCAAAATCGTAGGTCAAGTGACTGGTGAAACCTAGATCCCCACCACACAACCTCAAAATACGAAACGGCAGTCCCAGCTGTTCCAGCAAGCCTTTCACATGAACTACCATCGTATCAAGCGCGCTAGCGCTCTTACCTGGATGCTCGATGCGCAAAATCTCAACCTTGTCAAATTGGTGAAGCCTATTCAATCCACGTACATCACTTCCATAACTACCCGCCTCTCGCCTAAAACATGGCGTGTACCCAGTCATAGCGACAGGCAAATCTTTCTCATCAAGTAGGTTATCACGATATAAATTGGTGATCGGCACCTCGCTGGTGGGGATCAGGTAGAGATCATCGTTGCCTATGTGATACATCTGCCCCTCCTTATCCGGCAACTGGCCCGTACCATAACCACTCGCCTCGTTGACAAGTAGGGGTACTTGCATTTCCTGATAGCCTGCAGCTACGTTATAGTCCAGAAAGTAATTGATCAGCGCACGCTGTAATCTCGCACCTTTGTTTTTATAGACTGGAAAACCAGCACCGGTAATTTTAGTTCCAAGCTCAAAATCGATGATGTCATATTGCTTTACCAGTTCCCAATGCGGCAAAGCCTTATCATGCAATACTGGTTTTGTACCATGTTCTGAGACTACCTCGTTGTCTTCATCAGTTTTTCCAACTGGAACGCTTTCATGCGGCACATTTGGAATTAAGTACAATACGCTTTGCAGCTCCTCGACTGCTTTGTTCAGGTCATCGCCTAACTGCTTTGATTTTGATTTGAGATCGGCCGTTTTTTCTTTGGCAGCGTTTGCCTCGTCCTTCTTCCCTTCTTTGAATAGTTGACCTATTTCCTTTGACAGTCTGTTGCTTTCTGCCAACACGCTGTCCAGCTCAGTTTGTAGCCCGCGTCTTTTTTCATCGATGGCAATCGCACTTTCTAATAGTGGTAGCGCGTCGATATTTCTTTTTTGTAACGCTTTCGCGAAAGCGTCTCTATTATTTCTTATCTGTGCAATCTGCAGCATGGGAAATACGCATTTAAGCGAGTAAAATTAAGGATTACATTTTGGCCTTGTGACTAAAACAGCTGACATCTTACTATTCAATAAAATCTCTCAAGATTTCTGGGTTTTGACGTGCGCTGAAAATTTTAAAAATAACAATCCTTTCAGATTTGAAATTGTACAGAATTTTGTAGTCCCAAACGATTATTCTTCTATAGTTAGGATTAACTTCATCAAATTGATATTGCTCCGGATAAGAGATTTCTTTTGTTGCTTTCAGAATCTCCTTTACCACTCGTTCAGCAGCCTGAGGGGGCTTTCAGCTGATTTTCTATATAGCCAAAGATATTGTGTAAATCAGTTTTGGCAGCGTTGCTCCATGCAACATTCAAATATGCCATTACCAGTTCTGGACTTCTTTCTCAAGATCTGATTGCGTAGTGTAGTTGCCTATATCGACTTCTCGTTCCGCGGCTTCAATACTTTGAGTGTATTGTTCTTGTGAGAAACTTTTACCGTCTGTACCGTAGGCGACAACTTTACCTTTTTTGTAATTATCCAGGACATCCTTGAGCAAATTCAAAAGGTCGTCATCAGCAGAATTTATTTGCTGTATCATTCTAGATTTTAGTGTGGAATTATCCATGGACTTTATAATCACGTAACTACAATGGAATAGAAACTCTAAGTTAAGCAAAAATCATTCCTCTAGATATAGCGGACTGGGCAGAATCCAATCATGATGTTTGAAATGACTCCAATCCTCTGCTGCGATGTCCACCTCTGGATCAATAAATTCTTTATGTGGTCGACCATTGATGGAAACTCTGCTGTTGACAAAAATCTGAATTTCCTGCCCTTTGTCGGCATAGATTTCTTTGAGTTTCTGAGAGAATTGCCAGATGAAATCAGGCTTGGTTTGAACAGATCGCTGCTGTTTCTCACTCAGGTAGTCGTTCAGATTGACGCGTTCTCGCTTTTGGGTTTCTTTATCCACCACGTAAAAACTGGTCACACCAGACCTGCTGCGCAGCATCATACGCCAACTCAGCCTATGCCCCTCTTCAGTCCACAGAACATCATCTGCAATGATCCAATGCCTGAGCGGCAAAAGCGTCATTACGATAAGAAATGTAGATCCTGCGAAGACAATAAACTTGCCATGTGATGGTACGATGATCTCGCCTTTATCGTAGTAGTTTTTTCTCGGTAATAGCCGTCTTTGGACAGTTTTTGAGGTAAAGAAGAAAAGTAAAAAGGACAAAGCCAAATAAGGAAATATCCCAATCTTAAAAACGATACTATTAAAAAGATGAAAGAAAACAGAAGCAATTACCGCGGGCCAGCGAGTGGGTTTCCAAAGCAACAACGGCACAATCAGCAGGTCAAAAAACAACCCGAAATACAATATAGCCTGATGCGCCCACTCATTTTGCAGAATTTCAAAATCCCGCCCCCTAGTGGACATCAGGTATTTTGCAAAGCTGCCATCCAGCCAATCAGGGTAGAATTTGGCTATGCTCGCGTAGGAATAGATGATGAACAAAAAAGCAATGATGAAAAGATTGATCCACCGGCCGTGATGTTCCCTGCGCTCAACATAACCGAATTTGGCATCCAGACTCACGCTGCGGTGCGCTGGTAGCAGAACCATCAACCAATTTAGCAACATGATCAAGTAGCAATGGTTGTTGTAACTTGATTTTTGCAGCAAATAAACGTAGGTCCAAGCAATTGCATAAAACAGCATCGCCATGCGGTAGCGATAGCCCAGCATGATCATCAGGCCAGCTACGCCCATGATGGAATACAACACATACATCCCATTGCCGGGCAATGGCTCCATCCATCCAAAACCGATGAACGTAAACGTCATTTCCACATCGATGAAAAGACGTTTAACCGCGCCTAGCGCTATACTACCGAATGCCTCAGCAGCTAGCAGCAAACCATAAATCATGCGGAAGACAACCAGCGCACTGTTGTCCACCTGCAGGTAAAGCCACTTATTCCATTTGCTGTATGAAGTCTCTAGCGTATTGCTCATCTTCTTTCATGGCGTTGATTAGTTCCTCGTGTGAATCGAAACGCAGTTCATCCCTGATGCGTTTTAGAAATTCGACTTTTATTTTTTCACTATAAAGATCTGCGTTGTAATCGAGGTAATACGTCTCGACCGTACGCTGATTACCTTCAGAAATGGTTGGGTTCAAGCCCACATTTGTCAGACCAAAATAGTTTTTCCCGCCAATTTCCGACTGGGTCACGTAGACACCATCTGCTGGCAGGATCTTATATTTCTCTGGTATTGAAAGATTAGCTGTGGGGTAGCCTAATTGTCTCCCTATTTGCTTGCCCTTATGGACCTCGCCTTGAACGCTAAAAGGTTTGTTCAGGTAACTGGCTGCGGTAGTAACGTCGCCTTCTTCTATGGCGTGGCGTATTTTGGTACTGCTCACGGCAACCTCTTCTACTTCCTTTTTTGAAATCTCGATGATTTCGAAATCATGAATTTCGGCGTAGTCTTTAAGCTCAGTTATACTAGCCGATCTGTTCCTGCCAAAACGGTGATCATAACCTATCACCACCACTTTTGCTTTTAGCTGTTTTACCAAAATATCTTCCACATACTCCTGCGCGGTCGTACGGCTAAATTCCTGCGAAAACGGGTGGATAATTACGTTTTCAATCCCATGTTGCTGCAGCAGCTGGACACGCTCGTCGATAGTGTTGATCAGTTTGAGATCGTGGTCTGGTTGCAACACCATTCTAGGATGCGGAAAGAATGTGAGCAAGGTGCTGGTCAGGCCATCTTTCTCGGCTCGGGATCGCACCAGTTCCAAGATTTTCTGGTGTCCCTCATGTACGCCATCAAAGGTCCCTATGGTGACCACGGCGCCATTTGCTGCGTTGTAATCGGCAATGTTTTGGTAGGTATTCAATCTGTTTTGCAACTTAAATGCAAATTACTGGAATATGTTTGATAAGTACGCTTTCGCGAAAGCATTCTTATCCATCTTTTGTTGCCAAAAGCAGCAAAAGCCTTTGCTGTGGAACCTCTGAGCTGTCATGCTGATGAAGATCAGCATCTCACAGGACGTAAGTGAATTAAAATTCGATACTGATTTGATTTTTCTGTTCTTTTGTTGCCAAAAGAACCAAAAGCCGTCGCTGTGGAACCTCTGTCTGAAATTGCTATGCAGCAACTGGCAGAGCCGCTTACCTAGATCGGAACTACTTAGAAAAATCGGAATAGCGGCAACTCAGAGTTAATCTTCATCATAGTGCTTTACCGTGTCTTGCCTGCCAGTTCCTGCTTGAATTTCTAGCCAAATTTCCCAAGGCGTTTTACTGCTGCTTGCTAACCCAGCGAAGTAGAATAATAGGTTTACGCTTTCGCAAAAGCGTAATGACTAAAAGCCTATTGCCCCCTATCCTCTTTCAATAATCCGTATTTGGACAGGGAATTGATCATCGCTGCCATGATCTTGTCATTGATAGTATCTGTCAACTTACCGATTCCGACCAAACTCATAAACCCATTCCCGATCCCACGGGTGAACCACCCTGTCCAGCGGGCGAGAAAGAACTTCTTGTTGCGTTTCTCGACGATGGGATGAGCGGTTTTAGGATTTGCTGGTTTCTTAAATGTTTCAAAGGACAGTTTGACAACTTTCTTGATGCGCTTCTTCATCAGTTTTTCTACCCTGAGCAATTCTGGATCGTAGGCGATGCTGGGAAATTTTGGGAAGTCTGCATCGCTGTGCAACGCCGGAAGAAACTCAACGCCGTACCTGCCCTGCTGTCGCGCGGCAATGGAATAATCTGGAATGATGGGCATAAGGATCTTGTCTGTTCCCTTTTGGCGCAAGCCAAATAGGTCAATATCGCGCTGGGTAAATCGAGCCTTATTTTCCGTGCTGTTGAAATAGTACCTCAAGAAGTTTTGGGCATTTTTCTGTCCCAGCATGTAGTCGTGATACCTGAAGTCGCGGTCCAAGAAACCTGCAAAGCCAGATAAAGCACCGCAAGCGATGGCATTGGGGAGCATCTTGCGATCAGGACCGTATCTTGTGGGCCAGACCATGTTCTTACTGGATCCCTGTTCAAAAAGATCCATGATGTCTTTTTCTTTGAAAAGCACCTGATTGCGCAGCGTGCTGAACAGCTGTGGTGCCACTTGGAATATGTTGTCCTTTTCCACATCATAGTCTGCCATCATGGGCTCGCCTACTCTGCCGGGGAAGGGATCAATCATAATCAACTTGTAGTTGTCGCCACGTTTTTTGAGAATGTTAAGCGCCTCGGCGAGTGGCTCGTTGTTTGTCAAACCGCCATCGGTAGCAAGAAAGTTATAAGCATCGTCAACAAGTGGTTCCAGATTATCATGGTTGCCGAAAAGCTGTTTGATATTCTCGGCGATGTAAGATTTAGGGATGCCTTTGAACGGCACGCTTTTCAATCCTATGGGGAACGCACCGCTGGCTCTGGCCACATCCAGAAACAGCCTAAGCTGACTGGGGTCTGTTAAATTCAGCGGCAATTTATTGGGCAGCACATTGTCATTCACCTCAAAATGCGCGTAGGCCTTATGATAGCGCATGGTGTGGGCGACCTTGTCCTTGTTTTGGGTGAAGTACAGGTCGATTGGAATCCCGCGTAGATTGCTAAGCGTCATCAGGATCTCAAGCTGCTGATTCACACAAGGCGGTAAGCTAGCCGGATTATCTTTTAAATAATTTGTCGTGGTCGCAATCAGCTTCTCCATGAGCTGATTGATAAAATTTGTATTTAGCAACGAGTGGATCTCGCCATCTGACAGATCTGATGTGGAAAACATGTCATCGATGATTCTTTGGCCTTCTGGCTTTCCAAAGTTTACCCATGTATCAAAAAGTACGTTTTCGCGAGCCTCAGAGCGGCCCGTGGCTGTGGTGACGGGTTTAAGTTTATCCGTTGTTAATCCCAGCGTGGCAACTGCCGCTGTAATTCCACCAGCGCTTGCACCGGTCATTACATCGATGATGACATTGGGTTTAGGCACCTCATCAGGTCGTTCCCGATAGGCGTCGTGCCATCTATCGAGGGTATTGACTAAGTAGTCAATCACACCAGCCGTAAACGCGCCAGCAGTTACTGCACCTGCGAGGACTAGTCCTAATCTTATAGGTTCATCGTTGTTTTCCATTTTTCAATTTTTAGTTTTGCTTTCGCAGAAGCGTAATTTGTAATTTAAACTAATAGATCGCTACGTGTTTTGAGGGCAGACCCATCCCCTACCGATGCAATCCTCTCGCGCGGCTCGTAGGTTGCAAGTCAGACATCCCCCCTAAGGAGGGATTTCCGGAATTAAAAAATATACACATTGCTTAAAACCTGATAAAGATCAGTTGTCAATCAAGAACATTTTTCACTCCAATCCGACACTCCTTTGATGCAATCCTCTCGCTCTGAGCATTACTCTCGCGGCGCTCGTCGTATGCTAGGGTTGCCGGCGGGAAGGGTGTTTCTAACGTATTAAAATCAAAGTTGCAAACCTGACAACAAACAACTATTAACCAATAACTATTTTCTCCCTGAAACCTAAACCAAAAACAACCTACCCCAGTTCCCTCACTATCCGCTGGATAGCGCGCACGTGATAATCTGTAATGCGCTGTCGTCCCTCTCGGGTGTTGAGAATGTTTTCAAACTCTTCACGGTTATCCATAAAGAAGTTTTCTGTTAGAATCGCAGGCATTTTGGTACGGGTGAGCACATAAAATCTGCGTTCCTTATCGAGGTCACCATCACTAAAATCAGTTCGCAGGATTCGATTGGGAAACTCTCGTTTAAATTCCTGACCGAAAATCGTCGCCATGGAATCGCTGCGGGTCTGGCCTGGAGATGTAAAAAACTCGCAGCCCTCGCCACCACCTGCATTGCTGTGAATACTTATAAACACACTATCATGCGCAGAATATAAATTCGCACGTCTGACACGCGTTTCTAGTCGCACATCCCAGTATTCTGGTGCAATGTTGACATACCTAATACCCAGTTGGGTGAGTTGTTCAATGATACCACCTACGATGGCACGGTTGAATTCACCTTCATAGATTGTTCCGGCATCGCCCCAATCCACCCGTTTACCGGGTGTGGTATAGGTGCCATTGATAAGGCTGCCGTGGCCGTTGTCTAAGAGTATTGTCATGGCTGTATCGGTTTGGCTTTAAGATAGTTTGTTTTTGTGAATAGATGCAATGAAATGGCCTCAAAAAAGCTTTTATGGCATCAAGGTCAACTCAGCGCTAGCGAGGGATATTTTACAATTCCCCTTGCCGTTTTTTCTTCATCAAACGTAATAACTCATCTTCCTTCTTTTGTTCTTCTGGCGTCATAAGCTCTCTTTCAAGCTCTTCAATTTTTTCTAAATTAGAGTAGTATTCATTTATTTCACGTTCTATTGTACTTGAATACCTATTCAACTCTTCTTTAGTCTTAAAACTTTTAAAGACTATCGGTTTTAGCTTTTGATTTCTTTCGATTAATTCTTTGAGTGATTTTTTCACAATTCCCCTTGACGTTTTTTCTTCATCAAACGTAATAACTCATCTTCCTTTTTTTGTTCCTCAGGCGTCATAAGCTCTCTTTCAAGCTCTTCAATTTGTTCGTATAACTTGCGTGCCTTATTAAATATATCCTGATGTTGTAAAATGTGATCACGTAATTCTTCTTTTGTCTCAAACTTTTGAGATACAATAGGCTGTAGTTGTTCTAATTCTAATTTTAATTTTTGAACTTTATTTGCACTTTCCACTATTTTTCTCTCTGAGTTATTTTAATAAGATTTCTGTTCTAATCACAATCTTTTTTAGTTATAACAAGCATTGATATCTATATGACATAAATCAACCCTGTACGAGAGCGTCTTGTACTATGATCTTTTGAATCGTTGATCAGCAAATTACATTTTGTGATACTGAATGACATAATCCTGATTAAGTTCAATTTTAAAACTCTCGCTTTTTAATGTTAATACCGCAATAGGACTTTCTTGAACTGTATACAGTACATGAGTATCTTTAATAATTTTTTCGTAAACAAGTCCCTCTAGAACACCATCAACTAAGTCAACGGGAATCTCCTTGGTGAATTCAAAATGGATTGATTTTTCATAAACCTCGTATTTTATAAGAACATCATCAATCAAATCACCAAAAAGATACTCCACCGTGGCTTTAATGACTTCCGTCCTCTTGGGATTTAAATAGACTATCTTAAATTCATTCTTATTAATGTGTTTCTCAAAAAGCTTGAAAATTATTCTGCTAAAGTTTGGGTGTTTTTTCTTGTAAATTTTAATGATTGACTGAATTAGTTCCTCAAAAGAACAATTGCGTATAAACTCACCAAACATAATTTCTTCATCCTCAAATTTATCCTGCCATTCATTCTACTCGAGATCCACTTCACCACCGACCATATAATCACGACTTAATGGTAGTTGATAGAGGAAATTGGTTTTAAGGTCAAGTTTGTGTCTCATTCAAAAAAGAGATGATAAGGCATAAAATTTAGATACATCAGAAGCGAGGTTCCAGTTTTCTATTTAATTATCAATAAAAAATTGAAATAAACAGTAGTTTTGAAATCTAAAAGAGCATTTCACAATTCCCCTTGCCGTTTTTTCTTCATTAAACGTAATAACTCATCTTCCTTTTTTTGTTCTTCTGGCGTCATAAGTTCTCTTTCAAGCTCTTCAATTTTTTGACCTATTCTATAGTATTCTTCAAAGACGGATTTATTTGCTTCCTCAAACTCGTCTAATTCCTTATCAGTATCGAATCCTCGTGTGGTAATTGGTTTCAAGCTTTCAAATCTTCTTTTCAACTCTTCTAATTCCTTTTTTTTATTCATTTTACCTTTCTTTTAGTATTATTTCATAAGTCTTATCGCCTCTAAGTGCTCGTTCAAGTATAGGGTGTTTTATTTTTTTTATGGATTGTACGCGAAATATTTTTGCGGATTGAAATAATACTTCTGCTTCATCCCCTATATCTGAAGAGGCTTCAATTAATTTCCCTGACTTCGCATAAATTTTAAAAACAACATTGTCACTAGGGTTTACTTTCATCCAATAGTTCAGCGCCTGTTCTGAATGGGTTGTTGACATAAATGCTTTATCAGAAAAATCACTTCCTACTTTAAACAGCTGGTCAACCAGTTCATCACTCATTGTAGCAGAACGTAACAACGGTTCTTCTGTTAGAAAATTAGGTAAACTATCCAAGGCATCATTTAACACTTTCTCCATTGCTTTAAAATCTTCAGTTAGTTTTACATTATCGATACCCCTTAACGCTTTATTGAATCTAATATAATAACTTCTTGTGTAAAGATTGATAGCAGCTTCTTGTTCAATAGAAAGAAATTTACTAAGTGGTCTTCTAATGAGTTTAATATATTCAATTGATTCTAGGTACTCAGTATTATTTTTTAGAATGTCTACATATTTGATAAGCTTAGGGTTGATGTCATCAGTTTTCTTTAAGCTTTTAATCAAATCATCAATAATCTCCTCTAAAGTCTTCAGGTACTTAGGTAGGTTACCTGCAATTTCCCTGATCTTTCTAAATAAATCTACCAGAGAGCGCATGCTTATATCTACTGCCCTGCTCATAGCCTTAGTAGCTCTAGAGGTCACATTGCCTGCTAATTTTAAAAGTTCTGTATAGGATTTGACAACCCCCTGTATTCCTTTAGCTAAAGTTCCACCGCCTGCTGTTGCCAGAAAGATGATAATTTCTTGCGCCAGCCAGCCTACAAAATAGCCTAGGTAATAACCTATTTCACTAGGGAAGATCTTTATATCTGAGAGGGATAGCGCCTTCTGATAGACCACTTTTGCAACCTTAATACTTTTAAGAAAAAGATTATTTATAAAGTCCAGAATTGCCTTGATATTAGGTAGTGTAAAAGCTTTTCTGATGATTTCCAGACCGTTTTCCAGCAGTTCTATAGTTGCGCTAATAGATGAAATAGGATTAACAGCTTTCCTACCCTGCTCCTTAATCAGAAACCCACTGAGCGCAAAAACCAGCTGTAGAATGTCCACCCCACTTTTTAAATTGATCAGCTCTCGCGACAAGCAGCCACTCATGTAAGCCACCGGGTCTCCTAATACGTCTTTTTATTCTGCTTCTTGTTTTTACATTTCGCCAAAGTATCATGAAATCATCATAAGGAATTTCATCAAACCATCTAACGAAATATTTTGAAGGTGGTATCTTTTTCCAGCTAAATGCCTCACCCAAATCATCCAAATACTCCCCCGCAGCTTTTCTACCTCGCTTTCCCCCACCGGCATTTGCATTGATTTGGTCTATATTTTTCGCGAAAGCGCCAAAGGCATCATCTGTACCGCTAAAGATAGGGACCTTATTATAGATGGCATATACTTGCCCATCCAGCCCGCGAGCTGCCAGTTCTGGAAATAGGTTCTGGTCTATATTGCGGGTAATGATCACGCCTAGATCACTTAGTAAAGTGACTGCGGCCTTATACTTGGCTAGCAATACATCTATGTTTGCTTTTAGCGCCTTTATAATATCATCCAGCCATTTGGTCAATGCCGCGACCAGCTCGGGTACGCGTCTAGAATAGTAGCGCAGGGTTGCCACTCCGTCCAAAAACAGGTCTGCCGCACCCTGTACGATGTTTGCCGTTGCACGGGCACCGCGCTCGGCCGCCTGTGTTATTTCTTTGAATAGGGTCTTGTAACTGGCAAAATATACTTTAATGGCCTTGGCGAGGTATACCTACTCTCAATGATAACATCACCATTCCTCCCATGAGGCAGAAAAAACATAATCTTCGCCGTATTGACTATTAAGTTCAGTAGCGATTCTTTCAGCATCTGGCATTGTCTCCTCTTTAGCGAATTCAATATCCTCGTCCTCAAGACCATCATATAGGTCGTATAAAATGACGACTAACTCTTTACCCCTTGTAAAGGTCTCAAAGTCATTCATATTCTCGCTGAAGAGGCTTGAATAATCGCCTGATTCAATTTCCTCAACAATCAAGCTCATAATCTCATCAACAGTGGATTTCCCTAAAGAGGAATTGGCTGGCTTTGCAATAATCACAGTTCCAAAATCGCTCATAACTTTAATTTTTAATCGATGGTAATTCAGGTTTAACAAAATTCTCTTTATCCACGATCATTGATTTGATCTTGTGCCAGTCCAAATCCTGCTCGGGGAACCGTTGTACCTTCTCCTCAGGATATTCACCTTGAGCCTTTCGATCTAGCATCGACCACAAGCTTGTTAGACCATAAATCTGGAAATTATGAGGATTAGAATCTATTTTTTTTATCTCTCGCTCCAGTATGCGATAAGGACAATTAGCGACCCAGTACCCATATTTATCGGGATTATCAAGTATGGTTACTAAACCTTGATACTGGCTCCGTCTATCCTCTTCTTGATACCAGCGACCTCCAGAATAAAATCGTTCAGCTTCACCATCGTAAGTTGCAAAGCACTCTTTTAAAAATTCCATATTAGACTTATTTACCATTTTTTGTGAATCTCTAAAAAGAGAGAAAAAATAGTCTAGCATCGTATCATAGGCTGCCTGATCAAAAAGTAGGATGGTAGGATGTATTAAGTTTGCCAAAGTGGCAAGATAGTATTCCCGATATTTAAAGGTATCAATTGTTTTCATCAGTTGTATAGGATTATTTTAACTTGAGTGTTTGACTTTGCGATCCAGTCCAAGGTTCTCTGGTCGATATCACCGAATATGTGCCATTCGATATTATCATAAGGTCTCGGAATTAATGACATATCTTTTTTCCATTGTTTTGCATTTCGTGTTCTAAAATCTGGACTGCCATTTTTTTTGAACCTGAACTTCAAGTCGCCACTTTTTACTTCTAAACCAATTACGCCATCAATGACGCCATCCAGATAGCGCCATGTAATTGGAGTTTTATTCCCCTTACTACTCTTTACAGCTTTAGCGGCTTGTCGAACGGCATCTTCAACCATTGCACCTATTCTCCTATTAGTGAACAGGGTTTTTCTTCGCTTTAAATATATCGTAAGTGCGGATTTGAAGAGTCTTTTTTCATAGTCCTTTCTCCATACTTCATCTAGGGACTGATCGTCGGCTAAAGTTTTTATCCTGCGCTTAATTGCATCAATCTCATTTTTGAGTAGTGAATTACCACGTCTAACAAATGGTAAATCAAATACTTTATTATTTATGGCTACCTCATCCAAATACTCACCCACAGCCTTTCTACCTCGCTTACCTCCACCAGCATTTGCGTTGATCTGGTCTATGTTTTTCGCGAAAGCTCCAAATGCATCATCTGTACCGCTAAAGATAGGGACCTTATTATAGATGGCATATACTTGCCCATCCAGCCCGCGAGCTGCCAGTTCTGGAAATAGGTTCTGGTCTATATTGCGGGTAATGATCACGCCTAGATCACTTAGTAAAGTGACTGCGGCCTTATACTTGGCTAGCAATACATCTATGTTTGCTTTTAGCGCCTTTATAATATCATCCAGCCATTTGGTCAATGCCGCGACCAGCTCGGGTACGCGTCTAGAATAGTAGCGCAGGGTTGCCACTCCGTCCAAAAACAGGTCTGCCGCACCCTGTACGATGTTTGCCGTTGCACGGGCACCGCGCTCGGCCGCCTGTGCTATTTCTTTGAGCAGGGTCTTGTAGCTGGCAAAATATATCTTAATGGCCTTGGCTACATTTGCCGCACCCCCGGTAAGCATAACCCCGGCAATTTCTTGTGCCAGCCAGCCTATAGTATAACCTAGATAATAGCCCAAGTCATGGGCATAGACCTCTCCTGCACCATCTAGCATCTTGTCCCACAGCAGGGGGATGATATCTGCAAGTACAAATGGCAATGATTTGTAGACCTCCCAAATAAGATTGAAATTCTTGATGGTAAATATGTTGGCAAAGGCGTCTACAATATTTTCCAACGACTCAAAGAAAAAACTAAAAAACACCAGGGGTGATGCTCTAAAGCTGCTGGTACCGCTGGTCATGGTGCTCATATACCTAAACAACATGGCAATGATATCAAAGACAAACTTAAACAGCTCAATAACGGTATTCAACAGTCCTGCAAGAAAGGCATTGAGGAATTCTAGGCCGGTAGCCAGGGCATCTACCGCCACATCTACCATACCCACTAATAGGCTGGGTATATTATCAAGCAGGTCAGAAATAGGTTCTAGCCTTTTGACGATTAGTGGACCCACGTCGGGTAATTCCCTGATGTTTTCCATAGCATCTTCCAACCTCACACCTAAGGGCGTAATCAGGGTGTTGCTCATTCTGGCAATCACAAGATTGATCATCTTTTTGACCTCTGCCTTATCGGTCAGGTCAAGTTGAGGGATAAGGGGGTCGTACTCCTTATTTATCTCACCATCAATGATGCGGTTCCAGGTATTAGGTCCTAACAATAGCTCACCCGTCCATGAGGAAACAGCCTCAAAGCCCTGAGCCACACCGTCAAGTATGGATGTGCTGGGTGCCACTAGAATGCTATCAATAAAACTGTTAACCGCTGCCGGTAGCAGGCTGTATTCTGTACTGCCATAACGCAGCGCATCGTTTACCTGTTGCTTGAGCTGTTGCTGGGTTGTGACTATTCTGTAATCTTTTAAAACCCTCAGGAAAGTACCATAAGGGAAAGTATCCCGTGTACTTAATCCAGATCCCGCTCTGATCCTAAAAACAGAACCGAAGAGATTTGCACCATCATCAGTTTCCATAAAAAAGATCATTTCCCGCGGCTTGATGTTTGTAACGCGCTGGAATGCATCGTCTATGCGAGCACCATCTGAGCTTTTAAATAAAGAAACATGGATCTGGCTACTGGCGAGCCTCTCGGCAAGCTGGATCGGATTTTCACCAGTCACATAACTGGTATCCAACGCAAACGCCGGAAAGGCGATGTATCGCTGGCCTGCGTACTCCAAGGAAAAATAACTGGACGGTGTAACCACCCTATTATTATCCAGAAAATCTAAGGTAATTTGTGCAAGTTCACTATGTAAAATAGTTGGAAAATCTTCTACCTCACCATTAATTGCCATAGTGTTTAAGTAGTTAGCACCTGCGTTTGCGGGGAGCACCTCCCATAGCCCAGCCGCATTTTGAGTGACTGCCAGGTAAGTCAACAGCAAAGGATCTCTAGGCTCTTGATTTCTAAGTACTTTTGGCTTGATTCCTGAGGTATAGACATCCAAGACGTCAAATTCTGCTACCTGCTCAAAAAAGCGTCGGCCATATTCTTCACTTGTCATTTTATTGAAGTTTTAAATTTTGACCGCCTACTAAAAACAAGCAAGCGGTCAAAAAGATTTGTAGAAAGAATTAAACTTGATCAGAGGTAGTCTCTTGACCAACTTGCGCTTTTGTATTACCAATAGGATTAGTATAACCTGCGCCTGAAGCATCAGTATCAAACAATAACTCACCGCAGTCATTGTTACATGGTAAACCTTCGACATCTAGCCCAATACTGCTCGCCTGTATTACCGTAAGTGTCGTTGGAACACGAGTAGTCCAGGTGTCTTCAGGCTCTGCTGTAGGTTCTCTTAGGTCGTTGATGATATTGATGAATTCTTCATCTTCTACACCGATAACGTCTGAACCGTTCCATGGTAATCCAGTAGCCATAAAGAATGATACAGCCTCTTCATAACCTGGCTTTACAGTAACTAATACACGTGCCATCCCACTACGTAAGAAGGCTCTAAAGGTGCTATCACCTTCCATAAGCGTATACTTACTATTCTGCCTAGATTGTGCTGCCCAGTACCATGGGTATAGCTCATAACTCATGATATTCCATTCAAAAGCTTGCTCCATGAACTTAATTAGGTTTGCGTAATCCTCTAACTCTTGAGATTGTACTGGCACACCTGCCGCAAGATGATTTTCAGCGTAAGCTTGATTGCGCATCATATAAGCTATACAGTGCTTACGTAAAATGTTCTGCTCCATTTCCCGATAGAACATTGGGTTTAGACCATGCTCATTAGTTTCTATTGACCTTAATTGATTCTCATACTCACGTCTTCTCTCCTCGTATGCTTGAAGTATCTTACTAATAGCTCTAGATCGCCAAGCATTTAAGAATTCATTAGTTACCTCCAATTCGAAATTGATATTAAAGGCACCTGCATGATGACCTGCGGTGTAAAACGAATAAGGGACTTTAGTATAGTTTTCGAGGGCGGTCTTAGGAATTTCAATATATGAAGTTGCGCTGTCGATAGTTCTCTTGAGATTACCGACAAGAATACCTGCTTTATTGATATATTCATGAGTTGTACGAAAGCTAACGTGAGCTTTTTTAGTCACATACCCTTCTGGGACATCAAATTCGCCAGAAATACTTGAGGTTTCGTCCAATTCCGCACCAGTACCTGTAAATGGTGTCGTAAAATCCTCTGCAACACCTGAGTTCATAGTGTTTAGAGGTCTAGGTTCAATCTCGACGTTGAAAATGGTAGCCCAGTAGAATATATCTGAGTCAGATGTACTATCCGAACTGTAAATTCTATTTGAACTACTTTTTCTGGGATCAATAGGTTCATCCATTATGATCGCACCATCATTTTTGGCTAACGCTTGAACCGCCTGATTATGAAAACTTGCAGGTTCTGGAATCATAAATTCGTAAATGAGACGCTTGCCATAGTTGAGCAATTCATTCTTGTAAATTTTATCTACCCATCGATAGACACCAGAAACGTGAGAATCTCCTTTACGATTATCAAAACCATGCTCATCCGTCTGGGTATATTCTTCTATGACACGTCTACTTCGCTCTGATATAACCCTAGTCACAACTCTTTCTAAAGCTCGTTCCGTAATTTCCTGAGCGTGTGTTACCGCTTGAACATTGCTATTCTCAGTACTACTGCTGCTCGAGAAGCTACCGTTACCTGTAGCCTGTACAGTTAGCATAGGATCCGTATACGTTACCGAAGTTCCAGCAGCAAGAGCCCTGCTGCGATCTTCCGTGGCTATGTTAACAACTTCATTAGCGATTTCGTTTCGATCAGTAGTTACGTTTTCCTGTAGAGTTTCACTTTCACTTTCAGAAATTTGTAAATCATAGGTATCAACAGTACGTTTACGAGTCGTGGTTTTGCTCTTGAACTCTCGCGCCATAATGTTCTCAATATGGCTTACCTCACCAGGTACATAACAGCATACAGTCTGGATCACCTTACGATAATCCATAATCCCTAATCGCAACATTCCAAAACGCTCTTCTGGGATAGCAGGTGTCGTCATTTCTCCAGTCCCACTGCCTACTTCTACTTCTGCTGGCTGATAATCATGCCCAACCATATAGCACGCCTGCTCTGGCTTAGCTGGAAGATCTAGGGTTTCATCAATTTGAAGTCTTGAACCATCACTGTACTCAAATTGTCCCGTCACCCTCTTGATACCGTCGGTGATAAGATTATTTTTTACTAATAACCTATGAGGGTTCCTCGTGTTGTCATAATCGTCCAATAAGGTGTTCAAGTCGATGTTTGTGCCATTGTTCAGAGTTACCGTACCGCTCATTCTAGCCAAGTCAACACTTGAATCTAATCCGGAGATTTTAAGAAAATACCTTTTTCTTGAAAAGAAAGAGAAACCTAACACACATAGCGTGACAGATACAGTTTTAGCCTCATTTTCAGATGAAGCATTTAACACTACTCCCTTATACAAAAGGCTAGTTCCTGAACCATCTGAATCAATTTTACCCAAGTGGGTGATTTCCTTCTTTTGTTCAGCACTCACATGCTCGCGAATATCACTAAAAGAGTTGTATGATAACTTACCTATAACATCGTACAAGTAAGATTCAGTGTCGGGATGAATTCCAGATGCAACTAATTCAATTACGGCTGTATCATCAACTTCAGGCTTTATGAATTCTGGTGCAGTCAGACCTTCATAATAACCAGGTCGTGTGAGAGTTCCAGTATTTTCATCATAAAGTGGTTCTATAAAAGTTGCATTGTCTTGAGCCTGCTTTAAAGCTGCATCATAGTTTGCTTCTGCTCTCCTTTGCTCCTGAAGCATCCTAACATTATATTGTTTCTCTACGAGCCTTAAGTCTTCAAGGACCTGATCATAGAACTCGACCTTGGATTGAGAAATGGCACGTCTATCTTCAGAAATTGACGAGCGTTTTACAAACGTATTTTCTTGTGGCTTAAAACCTATCTTGAAGCTTTCAGGCAACTGGACAACTGCGTTTAGAAGTTTATCTAGCTGATATTCTGTATCACCGTTTACATAGTTTTCTAAATGATTAGCATACAGTAAGTTACTAATTGCTGTAGCTAATCTGATATCAGGTTGTTTATAAACGTAGAATATTAAGTCATTAAAAAGTCTCGTAAGAATGGCATCTGGAATAGAATTGACAGAATTCGCTCTGCTTTGTAATTCACTCACTTCTAAATTTGCTCTATTGGTCTTAACCCAAATAGCAAACTGATATAACTCGTTATGTTCCCCTTTTATATCAGCTATGCTGGACATATAAGGTTCGTACTCCCAATCTGCAATATTGTCTGCAGAAACTACTTCTAATCCTGCTGGAGAAACAAACTGCACCTCAGCACTTAATTCCTCATCAGTAAATATTTGTGGTGGTCGCACCGTTGCAAAACGGTAGATAGTGTTTTCTATCATTATTATAGTTTTAAAAATTAAAATTGTTTTCTTCTTAGCTAGAATCATAAACCTCCCCTGCAGAGATCGGTATAGATTCCAACCAGTTTGTTTGGATTTCTAAGCGCTTAGTCTCATATTTGACATACAAGATGGTACAAAAATACAATCTTGTTTGCTATATTTACAAACTAAATTGTATTAAATGACAAACTTTTTTGACAGAATGATGGAAGAGCTTGAAGGGCAGGGTGTAACAGATGTGTCTACACTTTCGCGAAAGCTAGGATATGATAGACCAGAAAAACTCTACAGGCTTAAAAGGAATCCGGACAGCAAACCGAGCATGGATATCCTCACCGATCTGACAAACACGTTTGAAAATATCGATTTGGAGTATTTGATTACGGGAAAGAGAAAAGCACCGTCAGTATCAAATCTCACCAAAGTGAGTCCGCTCAAAAAGAAAAATTCTAGACTGCCCCAAGTTATAACTGTCGATCAAGAAGGAAATGAAAACATTTTGCTCGTTCCTCAGTATGCTCAAGCGGGTTATACCACTGGACTTTCCGATCCTGATTACATCGATAGTCTACCCACCTATCGCTTACCTAAAATCGACTCAGGCACCTATAGAATGTTTGAAGTAAGAGGAAATTCTATGGTTCCGACTCTTCATAGCGGGTCATATGCTGTGGGGCAATGGGTAGAAAGTCTGGACGACATCAAAGACGATCAGGTTTACATAGTTGTCCTGAAAGATGATGGCATTGTTATTAAAAGGTTGATCAACCGTCTCAAAAAGTACGGTAACCTATACGCCAAATCAGATAATAGAAGTGAATTTGAACCTTATACAATTGAGCCAAATGACATTCTGGAAATCTGGCATTTGAAAACAGCGTTGGTCTGGCAATTTTCAAATCCTATCGATATCTACAACCGCATTACCGATCTTGAAGCAGAGGTCGGCATAATGAAAAGCAGACTTGAGAGTTGAGTAATTTCGCTTTCGCGAAAGCGTAAAAAATCTAGGCTTTAAGAAAAATTTAAAGATTTCCTTAGATGCCTATATTTGCGTTTTATCCTACACATGAAATACCTATTGTCGCTCGCAGCACTCCTATTTTGCTGTTCAACACTCAGTGCACAAGAAGAGTGCGGAACTGAATTTGGCGAAAAAGCCCAGAAATACCTAGAGGAGCATAGAGAGCAAATGCAATTCTATGAGCAGCAATACTTGCAACTACAGGGCCGTGGGACAGGAGTCCTAAACAACATCATGATCCCGATCAAGGCGCACATCCTTAGACGTACCAACGGATCAGGTGGGTTATCTGTCGCTGATCTTAATACAGCTATTGCCGTAATGAATACTCGCTACGCCGGTTCTGGGTTGGAGTTTTTTCTATGTAACGGCATTAACTTTATTGATGACGATAGTTATTTTGATTTTGACGGGAATGATGAGTCCATCATGACATCACTCTACGGCGAGACGGGTATGGTCAATATTTATTTTGCCAATAGCGTGACCTCCAGAAGTGGTGCTAACCTATGTGGCTACGCCTACTATCCAGGAGGTCCAGAAACGGTACTCATGGCAAACTCATGTGCAACAAACGGCAGTACGCTATCGCATGAAGTAGGGCACTTTTTTGCACTAGTGCATACGCATGGTGGAAGCAATACACCTGGTAGTACTGGCGAACTTGTGGATGGATCCAACTGTAGTTCAACGGGTGACTTTATTTGTGATACGCCCGCAGATCCACAACTGGGATTTTCTAATGTGAATGCTAGTTGCAATTACACAGGTAACGCAAGGGATGCAAATAATCAGTTATATACCCCAGACCCGACTAACATCATGTCCTACAGCCGTAAAAGTTGCCGTACACAATTGACTACTCAACAATTTGCTCGGGTTTACGCCGCTTATCAATCGACCAATAGAAACAATCTTGATTGCCCCACCGCGGTGGCAAATTTTACTGCTGATGTGACCAGCAGCTGTCAGCCTGGACTTACGGTCAATTTTACTGCGGATAGCCCGACGGCAACGAGCTGGATCTGGGATGTGGACAATGACGGAACAATCGATTACACTATTCAAAACCCTACGCATACTTATTCTTCTGCCGGGAACTACACTGTATCGCTTACCGCCAGCGACGGGAACATCACGGATACAAATACCAAAACGGACTACATCATCGTAGGAAGCAATAGTTCTCTCGCTTCAAATACGCTGACGCTGGAACTGAATCTTGACAATTATCCAGATGAGACAACCTGGGAATTTCTGGATGGTAATGGGAGCATACTTTATTCAGGCGGCCCTTATAACCGTAGCACTGATGCGGGTACGACAAGGACGGAAACCTTTGCTTTGACCAGCAATAATTGCTACACGTTTTCGCTTTATGACAGTTTTTCTGATGGGATCTGTTGTGCTTATGGAAATGGCTCATACCGGCTATTAACCAGTGATGGCACCGCTGTTGCGAATGGCGGCAATTTTACTGATGTAGATACACACGAGTTTGCTACAGGAACTCTAGGAGTTGACACCGTCACCCTAGATGCTGTAAAAATTTATCCTAATCCGGCTAGCGACAAGCTTACAGTCATAGCAAATGGTGTCATCGAAAAACTAATCATTTATGATGAATTAGGCAGGGTAGTGAGAACAAAACTGTCAAATGATTTACAAGCGCAAATAAGCTTATCAAATTTCACAGATGGCGTCTACTTTTTAAAGGTGCAGACTAGCAAAGGGGTAGAAACTTCTAGATTTATCAAAAGATCAAATTAACTAGATTATGTCTTTCAAAATCCTGAGCTTATTAGTGCTCAGTATCATTTACGGTACAGAACCAATTAGAGAAATTAAACTAGAGTCGCATCAGAAAGCACTGGGAACTTTCTCTGGGACTTTGGCAGATGGATATTCCACCTTTCATCTAATTATGACCAAGAATAAGGAAACTAAACAGTACGAAATTCTTCCATTCACAAAAATCAAAGGAAAGACCACCGCGTTGACACCTGTAAGTTTAGATAAAGAGATGGGTGTATTATCATTTCATAACAGTGGAGGGCGCCTGCAAGTTATCACGCAATCTGGTAAACGTGACAGCAAAGTGTTTAACATAGTTGATCTTAATTTAGAAAGTGGCAATTCCAGAATCTCAGCTGATATTCCTGAAGCAAATTTCAAAACTCACTTCAGGGCAGATGACAAAACCTTCTTGATCTTTGTAAATGATAACTCGCTACGTGTTCTGGATGTAACGACCTCAAATCAAATCAAGACTGTTGAAATACCAGCTGAAGGCGATTTCAAAGAATTCATTACTGAACTTAAAGATGGCAACATTGAATCTGTAAGGACAGATGAATATGTCAAAAATGGGTCGACGGCAAAATTCCAACTTTATTATCAGAATGATAAATTAAGCATCACGCGTAATGACGATTCAGACAACAGTGTGGATCTTTTGGAAATCGGTGAAACGGCAGATAGCTCAAAGATCAATAGTTTCAAGGGCACTGAATTAGAGGATCAAAAGAGAAGCGCTTCCTACCTTAAAAACGGTAAGATTTATCACACCAAAGTAGCAAAAAAGAGTAGTTTTTTAGACATACACGACACGCAGACGGGTGAGAGTAAAACTATCGACTTCTGGGGCGTTGAAGTGAAGAACGCTGTCAACAATACAGAATCCATTGAACGATTCCAGAAAAAATCAAGAAGAGGAAGCAACACACCCACAACCACTGTAAATAAAACTAGAGATGGATTATCTAAAGTGAGAATCGATTATGTGGATACAAAAACCTATTCCTATTCTCATGACTGGTGGTGGTTCCACAACTGGATGTGGCAAAACCAGCTATGGCAGATGCAGATGAATCAGATGAATTTTCAGCCACCTGCAATCAATGGATTTGGCCCATCGCCCTATTTCAGGGAGACTACAACGCTCACCATTGCAGTCCCAGGTCATTTTGAGTTTGCTCTTGATGAACAAGGAAATGTCCTATCTGCAGATGGTTTAGAAACAGAAGTTGATTTTATCGACACAAAAGAATACATCACAAAGTTGAATGAGGATAAAGTCATTAAGCATCACTCTTCTGTATTTCACAAAGGTTTGATGACCTATTTTGCTTATGACAAGCGCAGTAAATCCTTTATTATCAGGACGAAAGCCCTATAGAACAAAGTAGTTTTCAGCAAATTATATCCCTAAGTTTTGTCATCAGGCGCTGGACATATAGCTGACATGATTGCCCGTATGCGCTTTAACAAGCACCAGTTGGGCAGTAGAAAACATTGGCGAGACATGCGCAAGGATTACTTGAAAACCTCGCGTGATGGTCTGCCTAAACATCCCGTTTCAAAAGAAGAGCTTAGGAAGATTCAGAAAGAAATCCGTGAAGATTTCAAAAAACGCAATGCCAGAGAACGCAGACTCAAAATTTGTTTGTTGATCGGTTTAGTCTCAATTCTAGTTCTGTTGTTGCTGGCAATAAAGTTCGGGAAATTTTTCTAGAGTGCGTTTTTTGGACCTATTGATCTAAAGTCATCTAGTTACCTTTGCCCCATGAGCAATGAGGTTTCAAAACGCTATGCCCAGCGCGGGGTAAGCGCAGGTAAAGAAGATGTACACAACGCCATAAAAAATATGGACAAAGGCCTTTTCCCCAAGGCTTTCTGTAAGATCGTACCTGATCACCTAACAGGTTCTGAAGACCATTGCCTGATCATGCATGCAGATGGCGCGGGAACCAAGTCCAGCCTGGCATACATGTACTGGAAGGAGACTGGTGATATGAGCGTTTGGAAAGGGATTGCGCAAGATGCGCTTATCATGAATATCGATGATCTACTTTGTGTAGGTGCTACCCAAAACATCCTCTTGTCCAGCACCATAGGCCGCAACAAAAATCTGATTCCGGGCGAGGTCATCAGCGCTATCATCAACGGTACGGAAGAACTTATCGCAGATCTCAAACAACACGGCGTCAACATCATCAGTACCGGTGGCGAGACTGCAGATGTGGGGGATTTAGTGCGTACAATCATCGTAGATTCTACAGTGACCGCGCGCATGCGACGAGATGAAGTAATCGACAATGCTCAAATCAGGCCTGGGAATGTGATTGTAGGTTTAGCCAGTTTTGGTCAGGCAACTTATGAGAGTGAATACAATGGCGGTATGGGTTCCAATGGTTTGACAAGTGCACGGCATGATGTTTTTCATGAGTCGCTGGGATTACGCTTTCGCGAAAGCTTTGACCCACAAATACCTCAAGAACTGATTTACACCGGATCAAAACAACTGACAGATACTGTAGATGGAAGCCCACTGGATGCTGGTAAACTGGTGTTATCTCCTACTCGCACCTACGCACCGATTATTTCTAAAATCCTGAACGAGGTTTCCAGAGATCAAATCAATGGGATGGTACACTGCAGTGGCGGTGCGCAAACCAAAGTGCTGCATTTTGTGGACGATCTACATGTGATAAAGGACAATTTGTTTGATCTACCCCCACTCTTTAAAATGATTCAGGAGGAATCTGGTACGGATTGGAAAGAAATGTATCAGGTCTTTAACATGGGACATCGTATGGAACTCTACATTGATGAAAGCGTGGCTGAGCAGGTTATCGATATTTCAAAATCTTTTAATGTCGACGCCCAGATCATTGGTCGAGTAGAAGCCTCTGAAAGTAAGAAGCTCACCATCAAAAGCGAGTACGGGGTTTTTGAATATTGAATGAGTGTGCGGTTAGATCTTCTCTTCCGATTAACGATGTAAGCCCTGAGGTTCTCGAAAGGCGATTAGGCTATACTGATATTGAAAGAGAGGACCGCTAAATCAATTTTGTTTACTCCTCTTCTATTATTTCTATAATCTCCTCTTCTTCAATTATCTGCTGGTTTAGAGGGATTCTATAACTCACACCTACTTGCACCATAAAGTTAACGTCCTCCCCTCCAGTTTGCCAGTCTGAGCTATCACGTAAGCTATTGATGGGGTCAGCCCATTGGATGGATGGCTCTAGCCAGAGTCCTATACCGCTCGGGGAAGTGTATTGCAGCACACCGCCAGCAGTAATACTCATGTACCGATTATCTGGAATAGTGTAGGTAGAACTAGCTAGTCGATCAAATGTTTGAACGGTATGACCCGCACCTAGAAAGTAGCCCAGAGCCATTTCACGTTCTGTGTTCAATCGCTCGTACAGCAGAGAGGTCGTTATGGCGTCGATATAACCGTTCGTAAAATTCCGTGTCTGATAATCTTCACCAGCGATTTGCGTACTAGTCATTTGCATTCGCAACTTCAAACCATTTTTTTGATCAGCAAGAATGTACTTGGCATCAGCAAAAAATGTGCTAGCAGAAGTAAAGGAGTTATCCACATTGCCATCACCTTCTTCAAAGATGTAAAATGTTCCAGTACCACCCCCTAGGCCTATTTCAAAAGTTTGGGCTTGCAACAAGGAGGAAATAAAAAAAGCAGCAAAAATTAATAGTCTGTGCATGTTTATAGATTTTCTGTTTGACATCGAGGATAAAATTCCTCTCAACAAAGATGCGTGTAAAATCGTAATTTCGCGGGTCTTGCAAATCATTTATGATAGAGAAACTCAACATCGTTAAAAATCGCTTTGACGAGGTAAACGATCTTATTATTCAGCCAGATGTCATCGCAGATCAAAAGCGTTATGTCCAGTTGACCAAAGAATACAAAGACCTAAAAAAGATCATGGAAAAGCGCGATGAGTATGTCATGCTCACCGCAAATCTGGATGAGGCAAAAGAAATTATCGCAGACGGCAGTGATGCAGACATGGTCGAGATGGCCGAGATGCAAAAGGAAGAAGCTCAAGAACGCATCCCTGACCTCGAGGAAGAAATCAGGATGCTACTGATTCCTAAAGATCCAGAAGATGCCAAAAATGCCGTGATGGAAATACGCGCTGGTGCGGGTGGTGACGAGGCAAGTATTTTCGCAGGTGATCTTTTTAGGATGTATGAGAAATACTGCTCTTCAAAAGGTTGGAGCATGAGCGTCATGGACACCAGTGAGGGAACCAGCGGCGGTTACAAGGAAATCATTCTAGAAGTAAATGGTGAGGACGTATATGGCACGCTAAAGTTTGAAGCTGGCGTACACCGTGTACAACGTGTTCCACAAACGGAAACTCAAGGTCGTGTACACACCAGTGCTGCGACGGTTATGGTACTTCCAGAGGCAGAAGAATTTGACGTAGAACTGGACATGACCGAGGTACGCATCGAGCGTACTACCTCAACTGGTCCTGGTGGACAATCAGTGAATACGACATACAGCGCGATCAAGCTCCATCACGAGCCTACTGGCATGATAGTGAGTTGTCAAGATCAGAAGTCATCACACAAAAACCTTGAAAAGGCATTGAAGGTTTTGAGGTCTAGATTGTATGAAATGGAGCTGGCCAAAAAGCTGGAAGAAGACGCTGCACGCCGCAAGAGCATGGTAAGCAGCGGTGACCGTTCTGCAAAAATCAGGACTTATAACTATCCGCAAGGCCGAGTGACCGATCACCGCATCAATTTAACGCTCTATGATCTAGACAACATCATCAACGGTGACATCCAAAAAATCATTGATGAGTTGCAGCTTGTGGAGAATACTGAGAAGATGAAGATGAATGATGAGGGACTTTAAGAACTTGAATTTGAACTTGAAAATGAAGTTGAAGTGATGCTAATTCATTTCATTTTAGCCTGAGCCCGTCGTAAGCTTCTACAAATGTCTGATTCCATGACCCTAGATAAACTTGTTGCTCAGATCAAGCAAAAAAGATCCTTCCTCTGCGTGGGACTGGACATTGACTTAGAAAAAGCCCCCGCTTTTTTGTTGCAGGAGGAAGATCCTTTGTTCGCTTTCGCGAAAGCGATCATAGATTCTACACACGATTTATGCGTAGCCTACAAACCCAACACAGCTTTCTTTGAGGCTTATGGAAGCAAGGGCTGGCGATCGCTGGAAAAGATTATGGACTATTTGAATAAATATTATCCAGATCACTTCACCATTGCTGACGCCAAACGCGGTGATATAGGCAATACCTCTACCCGATACGCCAAAGCTTTTTTTGAGGAAATGAACTTTGACAGTGTGACCATCGCACCATACATGGGTAGGGATTCTGTTGAGCCATTTCTGGCTTTTGAAAATAAGTACGCAATTCTTCTAGCGCTCACGTCAAACGCTGGATCTATAGACTATCAAACCGCACAGGCTGAAGCCCCGCTTTATCGTGAGGTTTTGAAAATATCTAGATCTTATAAAAATAGCGATAGACTGATGTATGTCGTAGGCGCGACAAAATCAACTGAACTTTCTAAAATCCGCGAGATCGTGCCTAACTCTTTCCTGCTCGTACCAGGTGTGGGAGCACAGGGTGGTAGTCTGGAGGAAGTAGTACAATACGGGATGAATGATCAGGTAGGATTACTGGTCAACTCAAGTCGAGGTATTCTTTACGCTTCACGCGAAAAGGATTTTGCTGAGGCAGCACGGCAAGAAGCAGCAAAATTGCAGAAGCAGATGGCGGCGTTGTTGTAGACTTCTATTCGCTCTATGCTGTTCGAGATTTTGTGTTTCAAGAGCCATCCTCTCGTGATTGCAATCCTTTCTCAGCTATAGCTGATCATCGGTTGCAAGGGTCGGTGGCTAGTCGAGTAACCTCATGGCTAAAACTGTAACCTTAGAAGTGGCATGGAAACTCGAACCACGGATTTCGCCATTTGCTATTGGCTCTTTGCTGTTCGGCGCTACGCAGACTTATCGAGATCATCTTTAGAGATCCTCAGTACTTCATCCTAGATTCTTCTCAATGGTAAGGCACTAGAACGATTGTCATAAGATTAATTTTAGTGCAAATCGCAAATCGATAAATGATACTGTGAAGTAGACCGCATAGCTAAGCGCTAACAGCTAACAGCGCAATTAGATTTTAAAAAATCTAATTACTTCAGGCAACCTTTTTATAACTTGGTCGTCTATGTAAATAGAAACAAGCCAAGTTGCGCATCATACCGCTACATATCAATGAGAAACAGCTGATCAAGAAATGCATCGGTGGGGATCGCAGGGCACAGAAGCGGCTTTACGAAACTCATTGCGGCAAGATGCTGAGTGTTTGCAGGCAGTATGTCGCACCCATTGAGAATGCTGAGGACATCATGATCAAGGGCTTTTTCAAAGCCTTTAACAAGCTTGACTCTTTCAATCACCAGGGCAGTTTTGAGGGCTGGTTGCGCCGAATCATGGTGAGGGACTGTATTGATTTTTTAAGAAAAAAAGACCCTTTCCAATATTCAGAAGAAGTATGTGAAGAAAAATTGGGCGAAGTAGATGAAGAAATCCCGACCTATGGAATCTCGCTAGATACTATTCAAGAATGCATCGATGAACTACCCACGGGCTATCGCAGTGTTTTTATCATGTGCTGTCTAGACGGCTACAAACATCGAGAGATCGCTGAAATCTTGGGTGTTTCAGAGAATACAAGCAAAACCCAATACAGAAAGGCCAGGCTTATCCTAAAAGAAAAGCTAGAATCATTTAGACAAAAACAGTATGAAGCCTGACAATTTAAAAGAACAATTTGCACAGCGCGAGATTCAACCTAGTGCTCAGGCTTGGGAAAAGCTGAATGCGAAGCTGGACGCTGAAAAAACCAAAGGCAGGTTTCGTTCCTTCTTTTACTGGACGGGAAGTGTTGCCGCTGGATTTATTCTTCTGCTTGCTGGTTATTTATCGCTTCAGGACACCAGAACGACAAGGATTGCGCCTGCTACTGTTGTATTTGAAGAGCCAGATATTGAAAAGGGTGAAACAATTGATAGAAAAATTCTCACCGCAGACCAAGAGTCAAAGAAATCAGTTGATAAAGAGATTTCTAAGCCTGTCCAAAAGCAGACTAAGAAGTCAACAACAACCGAAGTCTTATTAGCAGAAACAAAGCCAGTCAAAAAGGACAAGATAGACCTCAAACGAGCTGCGATGGTAGAAAATGAAGTCACTATCGCTGAAGTTGCGACCGGAGATCAGAACTTAGAAATTGAAAACGTGGAAGAATCGCAAAGCGCAGAAGCTGACATTCTCTTAGCTGAAGCACTTGCAGAACTAGAAACTGAACAATTTAAGGAAACAAAATACACGCTTACCGCACAGCAACTTTTACGAGAGGCAGAATGGGACATCGAGCAAGACCGCAGAACTCAGCTTCAACAGTCGCTAGAAAACACACTGAACGGCGCAGCGCAGGATGCTCTTGCATTTATAGGAATAGGAAGGGAATAATTACACCAACACAAAATTTAATAGCTGCGATATCGCGGCCAGAAACACTAATGCTAAAAATTAAATTATGAGAACAGAAAACTACACAGCGTTACTTTTTTTGATTGCTATATGGATATCAGGAATACAGAATTTATACGCTCAAGAACCTCAGGATTCGACTAGGACAAAGACAGATACCTGGCGCTATATTGATGGAGACAAAACATCTGAAAAATCGGCAGACAGCATCTATCTAAAACTTAAAATCAAAGAGTTAAAGGATGAGCATGAGATATATGCTTTCGAACAGAGAAAGATGCTCAGACAGTATGTACGAGACCGCAATGAAAGATTTGACGATGAAAAAAGAAAAATCAGTGATCCGACTGAATTGAAACAATTAGAAGCAGAATTTGAGGCAGACAAAAAAGCTTATGCCGAAGAGGTTGCTACACGCATCAATGCTCATAAAGAGATGACTGATAGTCAAATTGCCTATTTGAAAGTAACAGATGAGGTTGAAGACAACTCTACATTAGTAGGCGTTAGTCTAGAAGGGATTCATTTCAAAAAAGGTAATTCAAGACGCTATAGCCGTGAACTTGACACAGAATCCAATTTCACTTTTGCCTTTGGCTACACTTTTGCTAATGGGGACAATCTGGACATCAATGACTTCAGCTACGGGAACAATAATTACTTCGGGCTAGGCTATCAGTGGAGCACCGCGATTTCCAAAAACCAAAAATGGAGATTCAATTACGGTTTGCTTTATCAGTCTTACGGCATTGAACTCAATGGTAATCGCATTTTCTCACCCAATACTAGTGAGACACAAGTTGTGAATTTTGGACGCCCATCTGAAAAAAGAAAATTTAGACAAGACCAGCTGGTTATTCCACTACATCTGGAATTCGGTGGTGCAGAGAGAAGGGAATATGACGATGGCCGCATCAGATACCAGCGGTACAACAAATGGAAAGGTGGTATAGGTGGATATGCTGGTATAAACCTGAGTAGCAGGTTAAAATTGAAGTATGAGAATAACGGTCGGGATATTAAAGAGACATCAGTGAATGCGTTTGACACAAACATCCTTGCCTACGGTGTAGATGCCTACGTGGGTTATGATTTTGTAGTCGCCTATGTGCGCGCTGGACTGAATCCAATTTTCAAGTCAGGATCTGTAGATGCCCAATACGTAAGTTTTGGAATAAGGTTTCAGTAGTGTGTTGTGGGTAAGAAAGTTGAAAGTTTGTACATTGACTAAAATTTAAATCATGCGCCGACCTATTCTCGCTTTGCTTATTTCAATCTTTCTTTTTAGCTGTAAGGAAAATCCAGAAACATCTGAATCAGATCAAATAGTGGTAATAGGTGAATTGTCGTATTCACCAGAAGAAATCAGCGCTGGAAAGGAAATTAGTCTGTCCTATCCGTTCAAAAAGGTAGACACGGCAGGCGAGGTAAAAGCTTTTTACAAAAAGGACAACTCATGGTATGGTAAGGGTCTTACTATCGAGATGCGGGATTCTTTGATCGTGTCAAGTTTTGAGGTTCCGAATGAGGCAAAGGGTGTGGTAATCACCATCCCAACATCAGATAAACCACTGGCTCACAATATCCCACTGAGCGTGGATGGTGAGATGGCACCACAGAATGATCTAGAAGCAAAATTGTTTGAACTCTCAATTGCCTCTTTCAAAGAGATGGAAGTAGTTAACAAGACCAGCAAATCATGGGATAGTCTTGTGGCACCATTGATGGATAAGCCAGATCTTTTGGATGACTACATTTCGCAGATAGCTTACACCTGGAACAAAGATGATCCAGATTCTTTTCAAAAATTTGTAGATGACCGGGTTTCCGCTTTCGCGAAAGCGGAAACGCCATCAGACAATCGCTACCGCAGCATTATCACACTATACGAAACCACCAGCAACGGCAGCAAAGCAGACAGCTTAAGGAAAATCGCCATAAACAAATATCCTGACGGCGATACGGCCATGTATGCCGCTTACTCAAGCTATTTTGAAGAGGAAGACGAGAACAAGCGTGACAGCATCTATACGCTGTTTAAAACTAAAAACTGGACAGAGGAATGGCCATATTCTAATATGACCTCAATGCAGGCTTACGATGCGTCCAGCAAAGAAGATTATGAAGAATACGATCGGTTGATCCAGCAATTGCCAGACTATCGCAAAGCCAGTACAATGAACAATTTGGCATGGGGCCTGGCAGAGAAAGGTGAAAACCTGGATTATGCTGAGAAAATAAGTAAGGAAACCATCGCTTTGACACAAAACATCACCCCAGATGTAATTGAAGAATTTCCTGACCTAACAGAAAAAGAGATGGAAAGCCAGCTAGAATACAGTCGCGGGATGTATCTGGACACCTATGCCTATATCTTGTCAAAGCAGGATAAAATGAACGAGGCAATTAACGCCCAAAAACAAGCTATAGAATTAGGTGGCGGGCCTGAGTATTATGAGCGCTTGCTGGGATACCTAGATAAAGAAGGGAAATATGAAGAGGTGATGTCCTATGGACTAGAAGGCTGGAAAAAATCAGGCACAACTTCTGAGTCAAAGAAATTGATCAAAAAGGCAGCTGGTAAATTGGATAAAGATTATGACGCCTTAGCTGCTGAGATTATCAAAGAAAGAGCTAAAACGACTTATGAATCTACGCTTGCTTCTATGATTGATGAAGAGCTGCCCGCTTTTGAATTGATGGATCTAGATGGTAAAAAAGTCAGTAAAAAAGAACTAGAAGGAAATATTGTGATTATGGACTTCTGGGCAACTTGGTGCGGGCCATGCATTGCCTCTTTCCCTGCCATGGCAGCTGCGCAAGAAGAGATGAAGGATCAGAATGTCAAGTTTGTCTTTGTGAATACGATGGAGGAAAAATCGCCTGATGAAGTGAGTGAGTTTTTGAGCAAGCGCGATCTGAATTTCTTTACGGTCATGGATCGCAACGAGCGCGGCAAAAAGTCATTTGCTGATAAAATGGGAATCAATGCCATACCTACTAAAGTTGTCCTAGACACAAAAGGAAGGGTACGATTCAAAGATATAGGCTGGAGTGGTAGCGATGGCAAGCTTTTGGAAAAGCTGAAGACTCAAGTCCAGTTGATCAACGAAAAATCTGCTGGAGCTATTTAATCCTCTAGTCTAAACCACCAGTTGAGAAATTGCGGAAACAATTCTCTCCACTGTGCCTCGTTGTGCTGTGCATTTTCGAGTATAACCACTTTAACAGTGGTGTTCCCCTGTAGCTCGAGCAGGGATTGCATCTGATCAATTTTTGAGATTAAGCTTTCATCTTCTGCTGTTCCACCGCTTATCCAAAATCTCTGCTTTTGAACAATTTTGCGCTTCGTAGTTGCATCATAGATGCTGTCGCTGTACCAGTAGCTGGGCGACATTACACCTACGGTTTCAAATTCATCAGGAAAATTAATGGCGACGTAGTGCGAAAAAAGTCCGCCTAATGAACTTCCTACAATTGCTTTCCTTTCGGTGTTCGCAATGTTGTATTTGTTCATTACAGTGGGTAATGCCTGTTGAAGCATCCAGTTCATAAACTCCTCAGCTTTTCCCCCGCCGTATTTTTCGTTTGAAAAAGGAGTCAATTCGTCGATGCGCTTCTCATTGCCGTGATCTACAGCAAAAACAATAGGTTGCTGGTCATCAGACAACTTTCCGATTGCTTCATCCACCTGCCATTCCCCAGCGTAGCTGGTCGAGTCATCAAAGAGGTTTTGGGCATCCAGCATAAGAAGGATAGGTCGTTCCTGATTCTCATAATGCTTAGGGAAAATGAGTCGCAGTTTGCGATATCCATCCTGATACGGGAGAGAATCGATGACCAACTCTTGAGCAGTCAGCAGGCTACAGAAAATTAATCCTTTAAAGATTAGAATTCTAGATATCATAAAGCTCCTTCAAAATTTTAAGGTCATTTTCATTTTCTAGCGAGTTGCGGGCATCTGTCATCAACAGTTTTTCCTGTTCTTTGATATCGTCATAAAATCCTTCATCGATAGCATCTTTTGATTTTAGAATGTTGAGTGAGTGAAACATTCTGTAGAGTACTGTAAAGTCGTGCTTGCTGTAATTGCGGAAGGGAGCTAGGATAGCGTACAACAAATGCCTGAAGGAAAGTATGCGCACTTGAATGATCACCTCACCATCGTCATTTTTTACTACATCTGAATCAGATTTTTGCATACGCAATGCAAACAGATCTGTCAAGTAATTGATGCTGTCGATTGCGGTCCCAGGGTCGTTAACCCCAGGGGACATTGCCTTCACCCCTATCTCTGCCAGCTGCTTGAAGCCTAAGATGTAATTGTCTCTCACGAGTTCTGCCTCAAGAAAATTGAAGTTTTGCAGGACGTCCTTGATCTCTGCCTCGTCAAGCTTTTTTTCAGACTTGAACAAAACTTCCCCTTCTATAATGTAAACGCCTTTGAGAGCAACGACTTCGATTTTGGTGCCTAATTTTTCAGCAATATCAAATAGACCATGGTTGCTGATATTTTGCAGGGTACTACTGCGAGGCGATCTTACCTCTTGCCAGTTCTCGGATTCCAGCGGTTTGTCATAGGTGGATTGATTCTCGATGAGGTCTTTTAGACGCTTTCGCGAAAGCGAATGAATGTCCTCCATAATATGATTGATCTGAATGCTGGTCGATATCGAGTGAAGAAAATAAACAAATACACCCAGGGATACTATCGCAAATACGGTTCCTACCAGAACAGAAAATCCAGGCACCTGATAATCATCGCCTTTTGGCTCAATAGATAACATGATCAGGATATTATAGATTATAGTTCCCAGGAAAACTCCTAGTACGAACTGGTGTCTGCGCTCTGAAATAAGACTAGGGAGCACCCTAGGGGAATAATTAGAAGCTGCCTGATTGAGCAATAACATCACCATCGAAAATGAAAAGACCAACATGCTGATTCCACCGCCCACCAGCGTGGTAACAAGATTGCGCGCTGTATCCAGATTGTTGATAACCAGCTCTGGTACGTGTTCCTGAAAATATACAGAGATACCGGCTTTTTCTGAGGCGAGCATTCCCAGTCCAATCAAGACGCTGGCGATTCCAAAAAGCACTGGATAGAAAGCGATGCTACTTGTTGTGGCATTGTAGAATGACTTAAACCGATTGAGAAATTTCATAAGATGGTATACACCCCAAATCTAGCCGTTATTTATTTAGTAGCACATTTGGAATTAAGACCAGCTCTATAGTGGAATTGACCATCAATCAAAAATCCTAAAATAAAAATTTAAGCAAGTATTTAACAGAAAACAGATGCACTATCAAAGTTATTTGTCATAAAATAACTGACTATGAAAAATATTGAAAGCCTTTTTGACTACTCAATCGGCCAATTCGAAGCCATAGATCATCTGCTTACGATGGGTGTAGGAGCACACCTAGCAGCACTGGTTCTTTTTATTCTGATGTCCAGATTTGTCGCACCTAAATACAGAGTGGCGACCGCGTTGTCGTGTTTTGTTATGGTAAGTGCAGGACTGATTCTTTTCAGTCAGACCAGCATGTGGACTGATTCATTCACATTCAACGGGCGAGTCTATGAAGCTAGCGACTATACCTTCAGTAACGGATATCGTTATGTGAACTGGATGGTGACGATTCCTTGCTTGCTTACTCAGCTTTTAATTGTCTTAAACATTTCTGGAAAGTCACTTTTCAGTACCGCGACCGCTTTGATTTTACTCGCATGGGGAATGATCATTACAGGTTATGTAGGGCAACTATATGAGGTTGATGGTGCAGATGACGGCTATGGAAACCTTTTGTTATGGGGTGCCATCAGTACTGCATTCTTTGTTGCAATGAATTGGATTGTAGGAACTAAAATTTTTACCCAGAAGAAAACCATGCTGGGCGGTACTGCCAGTACAATGACAAAGGTATTCTGGTTGATGATGTTTGCATGGACACTTTATCCTATTGCATACCTAGTTCCATGGTTCATGAACAGTGCTGACGGCGTGGTACTTAGACAACTCTTATTCACGATTGCAGATGTCACCAGCAAAGCAATTTACGGACTTATCATTACTTATATCGCTATCAAGCAAAGTGCTGCAAGTGGCTATCTGCCCGCCCAGCAGGTTCTGGGAACAGCGCCGCAGTCCAGTATTGAGACTAAATGATTCTAGGAATACTAAAACGTATCTACAAAAGCATAGCGCTATTACCCATAATAATAGCGCTATCTTTTATTATACTCACTATTCTCTTAAACCAGTTGAGTATTGACTACTCAAAGGCTACTGGCCTAAAATGGCTAGTGATTGAGGATAAGAAGGATTCCCAGACCATCTTTTCTTTTATCATAGGTGGAATATTTACATTGACTATTTTTAGTTATACAATGGTGATGAATGTGTTGAATAGGAATATCAACAATTATTCGCCACGATTGATTCCATTAATTCTTGCAGAACGGCACCACCAGCTTATACTAGGGTTCACTAGTGGAACCATCATTTACGCAATGGGAATGAGCCTGTCGCTCAATAACATCAACGATGGAAATTTCCCAACCATTGCAGCCGGACTGGGCATCATTTTCTCTGGATTTTGTGTGCTGCTTTTTATTTACTTCATCCATAGTGTATCACAGAGTATTCATATCAATTACATTCTTCATGAGGTCTTTAAAAAAGCGATGGACGAACTGGATTTTGAGCAGGATAGAAAAGAGTTCTTTAGCGCAGTAGAAATTCCAAAGCTCCCGCATAAGGTCCTGTACAAAAACAGGGCAGGATACCTACACCGGCTTGATTATAGCGGGCTTCATAAATTCTGTAAAGAAAAAAACACTGATGTTCATGTGGTACCGCTGGTAGGAAGTTTTTTACTGCAAGAAGCTACCCTAGCTCTTACCTCTAGAGAGCTGAATGAAGAAGAACAAGAGGACTTGCTAAAATTAATCCAGTTAGACCACACAGTTTGTAGTGATGTTTTTGCGGCGAGTATGAAACACCTGGTTGAAGTGGCGGCAAAAGCATCATCTCCAGCGATCAATGATCCAGGAACCAGTCTAGGAGCTCTGGATTACATCACACAATTGATGATCAAAAGATTCAAAATCCCAGATCACAATTGCTTTAGCACGGCTAATGTGAAATTCAAACTTTACCTAAACCAATTAAAATCTAAGGATCTTTTCTACTATTCCTATATCGAGATGTATGAATACATGGGCAGCGATCCGCTGTGCAGACTTGCGCTGGACAAAAGCATAGAAACGTATAAAGAGCTGTTTCCCGAGCAAAAGTTTCTTGAGACTACCTTTGAAGGGTGAGAGTTATCACCACGATAGTTTATCTAGCAATTTACATTCTTCTAGTTCACATCCTTGATGCTGAAGAATGGTTACTCTATTTCAATCTTTTTCTTCTTTTTACGATTGGTTTGTTGCATGGCAGCAACGACCTAGAAGTGTATGCTGCTACCAGTAAAAAATCTATTGCAGTGGCGACTGCATCATATTACGCAATTACGGTTGTTGCGACCTTCGCTCTTTATTGGTTCTCGCCGCACCTTTGTTTGACCTTATATATTCTGATGAGCAGTTACCATTTTGGTGAGGAATTGCTAGATACCAGCAGCAACCCACCAGTTATTGATCGCGTACTACCTACGCTTATAGGGCTATCGGTCTTCATGTTGATATTTCTCACCAATTCAAAAGAGTTTTCCCTAGTCACAGATCTCCTTGTTGATTTGCGCCTTGGCTCGTTTACACTGATTGCAGCTACTATTATCACTCTAGGGATTGCTATTTTCTATTTGAATGCTTGGCACAATAAACACCGGATAAACGTGAGTAGCATCAAGCTTCTAGCGACTTTGACTGGCTTAGGATTATTGTTTTGGTGGACAGATCTACTGACCAGCTTTACGATTTTCTTTGTTTTCTGGCATAGCCTTCCGTCGCTACTCAATCAAACTAGACGACTTTACGGTAACGGTAATAACAGGCTACGGCATTATTTGAAGAAAGCCTTTCCTATTTATGCAATCAGTCTCGTCGGGATATGTATATTATTTCTATGCTTTCGCGAAAGCGAACATTTACCAACCTACTTAATGCTTGCCGGCATTACTGTCACCAGCCCACATATAGTTGCAATATCAAAGCTTTATAGCCTTTAATTCTTGTCCGCTTTTGAGTGTCGTTTTCAACGCATTTCTTCCTACAATTAAAACGATGCTCGACGCTAGGCAGTATTCAGGGCATCAGGACATATTTCAAAACAAACTGTTAATAACTTGCACCATTTGTCGCTCTTTTTGTTCCTGTAATCGTTATTTCCTGAAATATTGAATCTTGATAATAGATTGTTATTAGATTTTAATATCAACTTCAACCTGACCAAAATGTCTTCCTACAATGTCATAAAACGCAAGGAGCTAATCAACGATCTAGTACAAATGGCATATGCTGATACTGATCTAGGATTAGAAGAGAAAGAATTTATTCTAGCCGTCGCCACCAGAATGAGAATTCCAAAGAAAGAAGTTTTAGAATTACTCAAAAACCGCAATACAAAGGGGACTTCAATACCAAATACGATCTCCAAGAGAATTGTACATTTTCATCGCATTATGCTAGTCATGTTTATAGATGGTAACATTAATGACAAAGAGTTGCAATTACTGCGAGAAATTGCCTTAAGATACGGGTACAGTCATGAGGTAGTTACTGAGCTCATTGAAGCTATGAAAAGGCATCCATACGGTGAAATACCAGCGAATGAACTCATGCAAATCCACCAGCGAGGCTACAACTAAATTGTCAACTTGGCATGTGTCATGAAGTAAATTATGTCATTTTGTCTTGTTTGTTGAATGGCATTTGATTTGACTATTGGAAGTCAAACAATAAAATTTACTATCATGACTTTAACACATAGAACAAACAACAACTGGCTTCCATCTTTAATCGATGAAATGTTCAACAACGATTACATGGGCGGGAGCCTGCAGTCAAATCGTAAAACAAACGCTGCAGTAAACGTTTATGAAAAAGAAGATGGATTCCATTTAGAAATGAATGTAGCCGGTTTTGAAAAGAGTGAGATAGAGATAGAAGTAGATAAAGACTTACTGACCATCTCATCAGAAGTGGAAGAGAAAAAAGAAGAAACTACTGAGCAGTTCACCAGACGTGAATTCTCAAAACACAGCTTCAAACGCTCTTTCAATATTCCAGAAACTGTGAATCAGGACAAAATTGAGGCTGACTACAAAAACGGTATCCTAAGCATCGTTCTTCCTAAGAAAGAGGAGGCATTGCCCCAACCCAAAAGACTGATTTCTTTGAAGTAATTCAATTAGTTTGAATTAGCTACTAGCCCGGCTCAGGCCGGGCTTTTTTATGCTGTAAGTTGAGTCAGAACAAACGAAATTAAATTCTCTACTGTCTGATCTGGGTGCTTGGAAAACTCACCTGTAGCTCGATTTGCAAGGATGGCGTTAAGCGATACTGCTCTATGTCCTAGAAGCTTTGACATCGCATAAATTCCTGAAGTTTCCATCTCAAGATTTGTCAGACGCTGCCCATTGTAATCAAAGTCGGTAATGCTTTGCTTCAGGTTTTCGATTGCTGGTTTTAGCCGGATGCTTCTACTTTGCGGCCCGTAAAAACCCACGTTTGTAATCGTGTTACCGTTCAAGATTTCCATGGTTTGGAATTTCTTGGCCAGATCCTTATCACAGTCTACAACATAAGGTACAGAAAATTGATCTGGTATGTTCAATTGAGTTTTCACTGCATTTGAAAAATCCGTATTTAGAGCTAAGAATTGTTCGTTTTCATACCAGTGTAAAAGGCTGTCAAATCCTATGGCTCTAGTAGATATCAGGATACTATCTAACGGGATATCAGGTTGCACGGCACCGCTTGTTCCTATGCGTATAAAGTCTAGTTGAGTTTGTTCTGTTTTGACTTCTCTAGTCTCAAAATCAACATTGAAAAGTGCATCGAGTTCATTAAATACAATGTCGATATTGTCTGTACCGATTCCCGTTGAGATCACTGTAATGCGTTTACCTCTAAGCTGTCCCGTATGCGTGTGAAATTCTCTGCGCGCTATTTTGTATTCAACAAAATCAAAGTGCCTGCTCACTTGCTGTACACGTTCAGGATCCCCGACCGTGATAATGGTTTGAGCGACCTGCTCAGGCCTCAAGTTCAAATGATAGATGCTGCCATCATTATTCAAGATTAATTCAGACGGGAGGATGGGCATGATTATTAGTTATTGCGATGACAGAAATCTCGACATTGACATACTTAGGCAAATTGGCTACTTCTACAGTCTCCCTAGCTGGTGCGGTAGCTTCGTTAAAATAACTACCATATACCTCGTTTACTGTGGCAAAGTTTTTCATGTCTGATAAGAAGATGCTACTTTTTACAACCATCTCATAGTTCATTCCTGCTTTTTTCAGCAAACTACCTAGGTGCCTCATCACCAGATGGGTTTCCTCTTGCAAATCCTCAATTTTCAGATTGCCGCTAGTGGGATCGATTGCAATCTGACCACTTGTATAAAGTGTTCTCGTGTCCCCACTTTCATAAAGAATCGCCTGATTATAAGGTCCTATGGGATGTGGTGCATCGGCTGTGTAAATGATTTGCTTCATCCGATAAAAATACACGATACCGCATTAGGCATTCTCACATTTTGCTTAGCAAACCCTGTCAATTATTTCCTATTTAAGACTTTTCTAGGAATAAGACCTGACTAAAAATTTAGCTTTCGCTAGTTTATCCAACTGCTTGTATGCCTAAGACCATTCTTAAAAATTTATTTCTATTTGTCGTTACCGCATTGCTGATCGTATCCTGCGCAACTCAAAAACCTAAATCACGCGAGGCCAGGAAATTACACCATCCATCAGAATACAGATCTTTTTTTCTGTTAGGCAATATACATGCATCTCCTGACACTGATTTGTCAAATTTCAAGGCAGCTGCAAAATTCATTCAGAGCAAAGCTCAAGAAACAGATTACACAATTCTTCTGGGGAACAATATCCAAAGCGACAATGCCTACAAAAAGAGCAAAGACAGCAGTGCGATCAAAGAATTTGAGGGTATACTGAAAGACCTGAAAATCATAAATGGAAAAAAATTGATCCTACCTGGTAATAAGGAATGGAATGATCTAGGCATGAAAGAACTCAAAAAGATTGAGGATCTAGTTGAGGAAGCGCTGGATGACAATGACGCCTTTCAACCCGAGAAAGGCTGCCCGCTGGAAGAAATAGATATTTCAGATACCACTCACTTATTTATCATCGACACCCAGTGGTATCTGGAAGATTGGGATAAAGATCCAGACTTTAACGATAAATGCGAGATAGGTACACGTGATAAGTTTATTGCGGTACTCGCAGACGAGATGCGCAAACAGCGCCATAAGACAGTGATCCTTGCCATGCACCACCCTATTTTTTCTAATGGGCTTTACGGCGGCTTTATGAGCAGCCATTCCCTCTACAAGCCCAGTATAGAAAATGCCTATGTACCGTTTTTGGGTAGCACATGGGGCTTTATCAGGTCCCAGGGCGGCACCTCTGTTCAGGATCGATACAACCCGCTCATGAATGACTTAATGAATGAGATCCTTGTCATGGCCACAGGTCTTGACAGGTTAATCGTTGTAAGCGGTCATGAGCACAGCTTGCAATTGATTAAAGACGAGAACACGATCCAGGTCGTGAGCGGGAGTATAAGCCAGGATGGCACGGCAGGGCTGGGTAAGAATGGCCTGTTTGCTTCTGGCGAGCATGGTTTTGCAGAACTGAGAACGTATCGGAATAAAAGTTCAGAAGTGATTTTCTACCACGTAGAGAATGGCAATGTGCGAGAGGCTTATAGGCATTCCGCTTTCGCGGAAGCGGACAAATACAACATAGCCTCATTACCACCTGTCACCGAAAAATTTCAAAAAGCCTCGGTATACGAGCTCGAGGAAACACAGAAATCCGGAGACTACGAGGAATACTATGGCAAGCATTACCGTAGGATCTACGGTACCAAAGTACTTGCACCTGTAGTTAAACTGGACACGCTATACGGCGGCCTTAAAGTCGAGCGTGCTGGTGGTGGAAACCAAACGCAGGGGTTACGACTGGTGGATAGCCTGGACCGCGAGTTCAACATGAGAGCACTGGAAAAAGATGCCATCCAATTTTTAAAAAGTACTGGCTACGACAAGCTGGATGGCGAGCAATATTTTGCAAAAACCCTACCCGCTGAAATTATCAGGGACTTCT
The DNA here is from genome assembly GCA_964478845.1 of uncultured Flavobacteriaceae bacterium. Classification (GTDB taxonomy): domain Bacteria; phylum Bacteroidota; class Bacteroidia; order Flavobacteriales; family Flavobacteriaceae; genus Nonlabens. Next base: position 133,868 of record CAYZJT010000004.1, read on the forward strand.
TTACCGCTGCACATCCTTATGGGGCTTTTGCAATTCCTACACTTGCCGAAGCGATCGATGTAAATCACACGCATCCAAAACTATACTACGTACCCAAACAAGAGACTTTGGGAGATTTCAATGAGATGTACGGCAACAGGCTCTACATGATTGTTGAGAAGCCTGATGACTCCTTCCGAGATACTCACATGTTTGGTGAGAACGATGAAATTGAGAGCACGTCTGATTTCTTTGAGAAGCTGCGGAAAGACGAGAAATACAGATTAAACGAGCGCGGGTACATACGCGCAAGGATTTTTGACATGTTACTGGGCGACTGGGATAGGCATGAGGATCAGTGGCGATGGGCGCAGCTGAAGCAAGAGGATGGCATAAATGTATTTGAAGCTATCCCTCGAGACAGAGACCAAGTTTTCTCACGGTTCGATGGGAATCTAATGCATTTTGTACGCAAGTTTCTGCCAGCTAGTAGGCAATTTGGTAATTACGGTCCCGACATCGAGCACGTGGCAGAATTCAGTAAAAGTGCCATCAATTTAGATCGCGCAGTCCTACAACGCACAGATCTGGACGACTGGCTAGAAGAAGTGGCATACATCCAAAAAAATATGACGCCAGAAATCGTTAAAAAAGCTTTTGAGGAAATGCCAGAAGAAGTGCAAGATGAACAATGGCAAAAAACGCAGGAAGATTTTCTTGCACGGGAAGCTAATCTTGAGGGAATTATTACAAGGTATTACGAGCATTTCCTGAAGTTTCAAACGCTCAAGGGGACAGATAAAGACGATATCTTCATAGTAGACAAATCAAAAAAGGGGCAAGTAAGTGTGCTAGCCCAGCGATTTAAAAAGGCCAAGCCAGCAGACACCTTATTCCAAAGAACTTTCTATGATGGACAGACTGAAGACCTCTGGTTATACGGATTAGATGACGATGACACATTTGTCGTAATTGGAAATGAAAATCCAGAAATGCGCATTGTCATTGCTGGTGGAAAAGGAAAAGACAACTACAGAATAGAAAACGGAAAAGGCGTAAGAGTCTTCGACTATAAGTCTGAGGAAAACGCATACAGCGATTCAAATAGCGCCACTTTTATAAAAAGGGATGACTATAATGTGAATCACTACAGTACAGAAAAAGAACCAAGCGTAAAAAGTGTTATAGGATTTGATAATTCATACAACCCAGACTATGGATACATCCCCAGACTGTCCTATCAAAAGATGATTATGGATTATGAGACAAATCCCTATTCCAGAATGTATGGCTTAGGTATAGAATATCATTCTCTAACCCAAGCGGCCATATTTGATTTCAGGGCGGGATTATCTAATGCTTTTAAACACCTTAATCTAGAGTTGAACGGGCGACTCACAACCAATAATTACACTGAAAACTTCTTTGGTTTTGGCAACGGTAGTTCAAACAACATTGATCTCAGTTTTGATGCAGCTAGAATTGCCTTGCAACGTAAGAATATAGGTTTATCGCTTTACAAAAACGGCGATTACGGCAGTAGCTTTAGGTACGGGATTGAGTTTGAGCAAGTAGATGTAGATGGGTTTTCAAGTGACAATTATTTGAACTATCACATCAACTATGCTTATGTGAGCAAAGATGATGAGCGATTTACTTCTCGCGGTACGGAATTCACTGCGACTGGTGGATATACCGATGATTTAGACCAAAGCTCTGGATTCTTTTTCTTAGATCCTGCACTCGCCTTTTGGAATGCAGTCGATTCAAAACGAAAACTGGTTTTGAAAACTGCTGTTGCTGGTCAATTACGACTGGGAGATGATCCATTATTTTATCAAGCCGCCAGAATAGGTGCAAACTCAGGATTAAGAGGTTACCGCATGCAGCGCTTTACAGGAAACCAGTCTGTCGTAGGTACGGCTGAATTGCGCTATGACTTCAAACCCAGGAAAACAGGTTTATTCCCACTATACATAACCACCTACGCTGGTGTAGATGCAGGAAGAGTGTGGAGCGATTTAGATATCAATAATAATCTATACGCTGCATACGGGGGTGGACTAGAATTGTTTATGCAGGGAATATTCAGTGCAGGGGTTAGCTACTTTCAAGGAGAAGACCATGGTCGCCTTGAGTTTGCAATTCGATTTTCACAGTAAAAGTGTAGGGTGTTTGTACATCTTAAAGAGAAAGTTAAAGTGTTAATCTGAATTCTTAAATCCTTGTTATCTGTGATTTATGGCGGTTACTGCACCTTAGTTTTGGGCAACTAAATCATCAATTATGAAATTATCTAGATTCTTAATCGCGCTACTCTTTGTGGGCGCCTTCACGTTTACCTCTTGTAAGGAGACTGAAAACGAAGCTGAAGAAATGGAAACTGAAATGGAGCAAGAAGCCAATGAAATGGAAAGCGACATGGAAGAAGAAATGGACGAGGCAGACGATGACGCACCTATGGTAGGCGGCGCAAAAATGTATGCTGATAAAACTATCGTTCAGAATGCTAGCCAAGCCGGTAATCTTACAACGCTTGTATCTGCTGTAAAAGCGGCAGAACTAGTGGAAACGTTAAGCGGTGAAGGTCCATTTACAGTATTCGCACCTACAAACACAGCGTTTGAAAATCTTCCTGACGGTACGCTAGACACTGTGCTTAAGCCGGAAAATAAAGAAATGCTACAAGGTATTCTTACTTACCACGTTGTTTCTGGAAATGTAATGGCAGAAGATCTTAAAAAGATGATCACCAGCAATAATGGAACTGCTACAGTAAAAACAGTAGCAGGTGGCGAGTTGAAAGCCATGATCAAGAATGGAAAAGTAATGATCCAGGATGCTAATGGTGGAACTGCAACTGTAACAAACGCAAACGTAAAGCAGAGCAATGGTGTAGTACACGTCGTAGATGCTGTGCTTCTTCCTAAAAGCTAAGACTTAAAGATTTAAATTAGGGTTGAAGGGCCGTCCGTTTTGGGCGGCTCTTTATTTTTGGTGCATGGATAGTCTAACGCAAATCGTTTTAGGTGCTGCAATAGGTGAAGCGGTTCTTGGAAAAAAGGTGGGCAATAAGGCCCAACTTTATGGTGCAATCGCTGGCACCATCCCAGATTTAGACATATTTGCCAGTCATTTTTCTGACACGATTACTGCGACTGAGATTCACCGTGGCTTCAGTCATTCGATCGTCTTTGCACTCATGGCAAGTCCCATTCTGGGATGGCTGGTCAATAAATTAGAACGCAAACTAAATCTTGGCTGGAAGTCATGGACATGGTTGTTTTTCTGGGGGATCTTCACTCATCCACTACTAGACTCGTTCACTACTTGGGGAACTCAGTTGTTTTGGCCACTCGAGAACAGGCTCGCATTTAATTCGATCTTCGTCATCGATCCTCTATACACAATTCCATTTCTTGTGTGCACTATCTGGGCGATGTGTAAGAAGAGGGGTACGCTTTCGCGAAAGCGTATAAATCTAACAGGTATAATTCTAAGTACATCTTATTTGCTCTTAACCATCCCCATCAAATGGGCGGCCGGGTCAAAATTTCAAGAGGCATTGGATAGTCAAGGTATCAGCTATGAAGAAATTTCGACTAGACCAGCGGCGTTTAATACCGTTCTCTGGAACGCAAATATTGATGCCGGTAATGCGTACTTACTGGGCGATTATTCGTTTTTTGACACCCAGCCGATCAGTTTCAGGCGATACGAAAAGAACCGTGATATTCGCCCGACTTTACCTAATCCGGAATCTGAAAAAAATCTAGAACGGTTGATAGACATTACCAATGGCTGGTACCTCATGGAGCAAAAAGAGGGTGAATGGTATTTCTACGACCTGCGTTTTGGCACGATGCCGATTTCTAATGATGAAGAGCAATTTGTCTTTACCTATAAGCTTTTCTACGACCAGGAAAATATCCTCCAGGCAGAGGAGATTGACAAAGCATCTCGTGACGGTAAGTACTTGCTCAAGCAATTGTGGAATCGAATTCAGGGCAACTGATTTTAAAGGATAGCCCTCACTTATCGTAAAAGAAAAACTCTTCAATAGGCTTATCAAAAATCTGAGACATCTTGAATGCTGTGTTTAAACTAGGATCAAACTTCTCTTTTTCTATCGCATTGATGGTTTGTCGAGACACTTCTATGAGTTCGCCCAGCTGTTCTTGAGTAAGACCTTTAAGCTTCCTAAGCTCTTTAACCTTATTTTTCATAGGTATCGCTTGCGATTAAAGAGAAGAGCTACGAAATAAGTAATCCCCATAAAACCTACCAGTAGTCCTATTTCTGCCTGTGTACTAATCAAATTTGCTTGATCCAGCAGAGAATAGAATAGCCCTACCACTACAGCCAGTCCCAGAGTCAAAGCCATGGCCTCAAGATGGATTTTACGTTCCAGTTCATCGTAGTGGTTAAAAAGATTGCGGTTTGCTGCGATCATTAATATGCCATTGGCTAGATTGACAGCTATGGCCAGCGTAGTAAGTAGGGTATGATCATCCCAAATGAATTTAGGACCGAATGTGGCGATGGCAAGCGTTGCGACCCATGACCAGGTCCATAAGGCTAATTGAATTGTTCTTTTTCTGCGTTCTGCTTTCATAATGTAAAGTTTACTTGACAAATATAAACGGAAAATTAAATATGTCAAGTTTTATTTACATTTTAAATCTCTCTATCATTTAGGGGTACAGACCATTGTTTGCCAAACCCTCAAAAACCATTTGTGATGTTAATTTGGAATTAGCTCAAATTCAAAAAACTACTGAGTTCCTGAATTCTCTTAGAAAGCATGTCGTTTGATTAAATTAAAATCGATATTTGAGTAATGAATCCATCGCAACTTAATCTCAGGTGGGGTAATATTATCATTGCTCTTTTTACAGGTGTAATACTCGCTTATGGTTCTATCCACTTTTCAATTTTCTGGACTGAGTTGTTAGGTATAACTGTAGGGTATGGTGTAGGAAAAATGTTGGCAGTAAATGTGTGCTTCGTGCTGGGTTATATGGTTGTCAGTCTAATAATTCAGAACTTTTATACTCTGATGAGTTTATCTGTGATTGTTCTTAGCATTTTTGGACTTTTTGATGATAGTTTTTTTCTGATTTCTCTTACACCTGTAATGATATTGATGCTTTTGATAGATAAATTTATTCTCAGGAAATTATATCTAAAGTTTACTAGCGGTTAGGATCACTTTCTAAAGGGGGCTAGTTCCCAAACTCAAGTTTTTTCAAATCTTTAGTTCTCAAAACACCAAAGTTCTGAGGCCAAAAAAGATGACAATACATGTCCTTTGTCTTCACTCAATTTTCTGAAATAAAAAAGCCAGTTTTAAGCAGACTCTACTTAGTAGGTTGGACTGGACTCGAATCAATGTCCGCCAGTACTGGCGGATATGAGCCAGACATACTAATTGATATTCAAAGAGAGCCACCTTCTGCCTGTCGTGGTTTTGAACCATTTTTCTCTCTGCATCGCTTCACTTTTCGTTGCGAAGAATTCGAGATGAACCACTTCCCACGGCCTGTATCTTGCCGTCCACCCAGAGCCTAGCTCATTGTGAGATTTCATGCGTGCGATCAGATTCGAAGTTTGACCTTTATAAAGTTTATCGGTCCTATCAGATGCAAGTATGTAAACGACAAACTCCATATACAAAAAAGCCAGCTTTTCAGCTGGCTCTATTTAGTAGCGAGGACTGGACTCGAACCAGCGTCCGCCAGTACTGGCGGATATGAGCCAGACATACTAATTGATATTCAAAGAGAGCCACCTTCTGCCTGTCGTGGTTTTGAACCATTTTTCTCTCTGCATCGCTTCACTTTTCGTTGCGAAGAATTCGAGATGAACCACTTCCCACGGCCTGTATCTTGCCGTCCACCCAGAGCCTAGCTCATTGTGAGATTTCATGCGTGCGATCAGATTCGAAGTTTGACCTTTATAAAGTTTATCGGTCCTATCAGATGCAAGTATGTAAACGACAAACTCCATATACAAAAAAGCCAGCTTTTCAGCTGGCTCTATTTAGTAGCGAGGACTGGACTCGAACCAGCGACCTTCGGGTTATGAGCCCGACGAGCTACCTACTGCTCTACCTCGCGATAACCACTTCCAGCAACTTGTTTTTCAACCTCGGTGCATAACTACCGACTGCCTTCCGTTTTTAAATGGGATGCAAATATAGCACCATTACGTCACACCAACCAAAATATTCTGAAGGATAATTTCGCGAAAGCAAATAAGCCAAAACAGTTAGAGCAATGCAAACTCACATGGATTTAAGAATCCTGGTGGTACAGCTTCTTTATCTTGAAAACAAAAATCTAACAATGGTAACAGTCAACACAGAAAACAAACTCAACGAAATCCTAGAAAAAACCTACGATGCGCAAAGAGGATATGCCAATGCGGCAGAAAACACAGAACATGCACAGCTCAAAGGATGGTTAGCCCAGAAGGGTGCTCGCAGAACAGAGTATGCAGCAGAATTGATCGGTCAGATGAAAGGGATGAACTTAGAACCTAAAACGGACGGAACAGTTAAAGGTGACATGCATCGCAGCTGGATGAATCTTAAAACGGCAGTGAGTAGCGACAAAGAGGAAGCTATTCTAGAGGAATGCATACGTGGCGAAAAAGCAGCGGTTGAAGAGTATCAAGAAGTACTGAACAACAAAACTGAATTACCACCCAGCGTTGTTCAAATTCTAGAGCGCCAGAAAAACGAGATTCAAGCTACACTTAATGAAGTGAAAACGCTAGAGGATATCGCAGAAAACAACCATTACTAAATCACAAATTCATGGATCTGAAAAGCCGCTCTTATTGAGTGGCTTTTTTGTATCCCGCATTCACTTAGCTGTTTGTTAGATTTGCAGAAAAAGAAGAAATTATGTTTGGAGATTTGATGGGAAAGCTCAAGGAAACCCAAGAAAAAGTTGAAGCAACAAAACAGCGCATGGACACGGTTCTCGTCGATGAAAAAAGCAGTGATGATCTACTGAAAGTTTCTGTAACCGCTAGCCGAAAAATCAAAAGCTTAGAGATCTCAGACGAGCTTCTAGAAGACAAGGAACAACTAGAAGATTACCTGATCCTGGTGATGAATAAAGCTCTAGAGAAAGCAGAATCCATCTACGAAACTGAAGTTGCAGCGGTAGCTAAACAGGGCATGCCCAACATTCCAGGAACGGACATGTTTAAGTAAACTAGGCCTTGTATGCTTTTAGCAATTCACGAGCCCTATCGTGCATATCATCTGTGTAATCGTAGTGAGTCACAAGTCTTAATTTCCCCTGGCCCATATTACTGATGATCAAATTATTTGACTCACAGTATTCCATGACACCTTTCTCATCACTTACAGAAAATATCACGATGTTGGATCCAACGGGTTCCACATTAGTCACATAATCAAGAGTTTGTAGAAAAGCTCCCAATTCTTTTGCTTTTGCGTGATCTTCGCTCAGTCGTTCTACATTGTTTCTGATGGCATAAAGACCGGCTGCCGCTACATAACCCACTTGACGCATTCCACCACCCAGCACCTTACGCACGCGGATGGCATTTCTCATTAGTTCGCTTTTTCCCAGCAAAACAGTTCCCATGGGTGCGCCTAATCCTTTGGAAAGGCAAACGGAAATCGTGTCGAATAAATCACCATAGTCTTTAGGTGATTGTCCTGTTGCAACCAGGGCATTGAAAAGTCTGGCGCCATCTAGATGGAAGCCTAAATTGTTCTCATCACAAACCGATCTTATTTGTTTAAACGTCTCAAGATCATAGCACGCCCCGCCGCCCTTGTTAGTTGTATTCTCGACGCAAACTAGACTGGTCAATGGGCTGTGATAAAAATCGGGCGGATTGATGGCGTCTTTCACCAGTTCTGCCGTGATCTTGCCACGATGACCATCAACCAGCTTGCAGGAGACCCCGCTATTGAAGCTCACTCCCCCACCCTCGTAATTATAAACATGCGCATATTTATCGCAGATCAGTTGTTCGCCAGGTTGCGTGTGCAGCTTGATGGCAGCCTGATTAGCCATGCTCCCCGTGGGGAAAAACAATGCGTCGTCCATTCCAAACATGGCTGCCATCTCTTGTTCCAGTTCGTTCACCGTGGGATCTTCTTTATACACATCATCCCCCACACTCGCATTTATCATGGCCTCGAGCATCTCGGGCGTCGGTTTGGTTACCGTATCGCTACGTAAATCTATCTGCATTGCAATTATTGCTGGGCGCTAAAGATAGTATGCGATCTCAAAGCTGCTATTGATTTGCAAACGGCTATTTTTGTACGCTTTCGCGAAAGCGTAATTACCTCATCCCTCATGATTACTACAGAGAACATCAAAGATTTGCAAACTCGTGTCAGAAAACTGAAAGGCTACCTTCAGATTGATGCAAAGGCGGTTGAAATTGTCAATCTTGAGGAAAAAACCTATGCGCCAGACTTTTGGAACGATCCCAAAGAAGCTGAGAAAATCATGCGCGACCTGCGTGGGAAGAAGCAATGGACGACAGATTACAAAACGGCGGTAACGCTGGTAGAAGATCTTGAGGTGCTTTATGAATTCTACAAAGAAGATGAAGCTACTGAGGCTGACGTGATGGCAAAACATGATGCGGCCCTAGAACTAATCGAAAACCTAGAATTCAAAAATATGCTCTCTGACGAGGGTGATGACATGAGCGCTGTGCTGCAGATTACTGCAGGTGCAGGTGGAACCGAATCCTGCGACTGGGCAGAAATGCTGATGCGCATGTACATGATGTGGGCAGAAAAATCTGGTTACAAGGTTAAAGAACTGAACTTTCAGGCAGGGGATGTTGCCGGTGTTAAGACCGTGACTTTGGAAATTGAGGGCGATTATAGTTTTGGCTGGTTAAAAGGCGAGAACGGTGTTCACCGTCTAGTTAGAATTTCCCCCTTTGATAGCAATGCAAAGCGCCACACATCCTTCGTTTCGGTTTATGTTTACCCGCTTGCAGATGATTCAATAGAAATTGATATCAACCCAGCGGATATTTCGTGGGATTTTGCCAGGTCCAGTGGTGCCGGTGGACAGAATGTAAACAAGGTGGAAACCAAAGCCATCCTTACTCACCACCCCAGCGGAATTGTAATCCACAACTCAGAAACGCGATCGCAGTTAGAGAATAGGGAAAAAGCCATGCAAATGCTTAAATCGCAACTTTTTGAAATCGAGCTGCAAAAACGCAACGCGGCTCGTGATGAGATTGAAGCAGGCAAAATGAAAATTGAATGGGGATCACAAATTCGCAATTATGTGCTACACCCGTATAAATTAATCAAGGACGTGCGCACAGGTCACGAGACCGGCAACACAGATGCGGTACTTAATGGTGACTTGAATAGCTTCCTCAAAGCTTATCTGATGAGCACAGGGCAGGAAGAAGCAAGCGATGAGTTATAGATTCTTTTTAAGTCAATTGGCTGATTTCAGGCGAGGGGATTGAATCCTAGTTTAGTTTGAAAAATTTGACCTTGGACAAATTTGAGATCATCCTGATATGCGCGTACTCGGGGATCATCTTGCTTGGTGCGATGTGCTATCGAATTTCCTTTCGAGATACTAAACTCAGAATTTACATCTTAACGATTGTTGCAACTACTAGCACCTGCTGGGCGCTAGGGTTTAGTTGGCTCTGGTTCTATTACATAGCTTTATATGTGAGCGTACCGGCATTTTTACTAGGTGCATTTGTGACTTGGCTTTTGTATAAAAATCAACGATGGTCTAGAACGGTGAAAATTTTATCGGTTATTCTGGCCGTGACCTTAAACATCTATTTAGGTATAAATCTTCTGGAACACTAGATTCCAAGAAGAAATAGTTTTTGGTATCCCAATAAACATTTTTATTACCAGTTGGGCATGAGCGAGGGCGATTTATGCATTATGAATCTTGTGAAACTAGCAAGGTTGCGATTGAAGTAAAAAAATAGTCCAGCTCAAAAATGAACTGGACTAGAAGATTCAACTGGATTCGGTTTGTTAGTTCTTGATAAATTTCTTCACCACTTTATTGCCATCAATCTCAAGACTAATGGTGTAAATTCCTGTTGACAAACCATCAACATTCACTTGCAAGCGCGCGGCAGCTTTTGTCTCTGCTTGATTTATTGTTTTAACGAGTTGGCCTTGCATATTATAAATACTCGCTTTAACCTGTGCAGCCGCCGCAGGATAGCTTATCGTAAGGATCCCATCATGTATTGGATTTGGGTAGAGAGTTACCGCTTTCGCGAAAGCGGAATCATCCAAACCTAACGTACTATCTTCAAATTCCATTGAAAACCGCAAGGTGTCTATACTACCCGGGATCGCTGAATTAATGGTGGCGGATACTACACTCATCGTCGTACTGTCCAGAAGGTGTCGTGTACCGGTAAATGCATCAACAAAATAGGCGTTGATACCAGATATATTGTTTAACAAGAACTGAAAATCATAATCAGTAGAAGTGATATTGCTTATGTGCAACTGGATGCGATCATTGTCAACGGGCACATCCATCTCATTCACGGCTAGGTAATCTGTGCCGTTCAAGACAAATAAGTTTTCACCAGGCCCAAAAAATGCCGCACCGTCATTCTGGTCTACACCATTGTTTGCACCTGCAACAAAAGAATTAAGCAATCCCGCTCTAGCCACTCCAGTAAGATCATCGCCGCTTCTGAACAATCCTATCTGCAAAAGGGAAGTAGTTGTAGTAGATGGCGTAGAAAGCGTCCCTATTGCCGCGGTATTATCAACTTTATTTGATTCCAGAAAGGTTAATCCGGCTCCGATCGCCGTAGATTCAACAAATGCCGACTGACCTGCTTCCAGAAACTGGTTTGCGTCAGATCCCATTAGGCTATTGATTCCAGAAGAGAAGGTAAATGCCGTGTATGCACCTAAATCACCCGCCGAGGCATCCCAGACATAATAGCGTGCTTGTATAATACCAGTAACTGCTGCATCGACCACCTGCTGAAAGTTAATCTTGCTCTGCCATGGATTACCTACCAGTAGGAAGTCACCGGCTGCGCCAGCTACGGGTGACTGGTGAGTACCTTGTTTTACAGTTCCCGAGGATCTAAGAATGGTTTCTGAAGCTGTTTGATTTGAGCTGGTCTGAGTCAAATCAATTGTGCGGTCACCACGTACAAAAAGTCTGTATGCATTACCTACATTGAGATTTGTGGTTTTGGTATTTGCAACAGCATTCCATGTAGAACTGTAAGTAAACATACTAGACCGCCCTGTTGCTGTGAGATCATGTCCAGTGACGGGGTCTATACCGCCAGGAGTTCCTGCGGTTCCCGTAATATGTGTTCCAAAACCGGCTGTATTACTGCCAGCCTCTTGCCAATTGTCAAATACACTACCACCATCTACAGAACTACTCAAGAATCTGAAACCGCGTTTGACTGGGATATAGCGTTCAACATTTACCTGTCCATCGATCGTAGGATTGATAGGTGCCAATGGTAGTGGTCCGACACCCGCTGTTCTGTTAGCAGAACTTTTAAATGTAAGTTTATCATTTGTGATTAAGCGACCGGCAGGTATTGTCAGGTAATTAGCAATTGACAGATCCCCTATAATTGTTGCAGTGGTAGACGTATTGATCTCAAGATTGTCCACAGTTCCAGTACCTCCAACAGTAGATGGACTGCCTGTCATAATCAATTTTGATATCCCCGCGATGGTACCATTATTGACCACATTACCTGTTATAGTTAAGTTGCCTGTGTCAAGCGTCAAAGTTACACCCGTGTTTACAGTAAGATTTTTAGCTGTAATAGCAGATGGTAGGTTTGTATCACCGTTGATGATCAAGTTATCAACGCTTGTAATAGGATTGCTCACTAGATCTGGGGCGTTAGGACTCCATCCCGCACCAGTTGTATATGTGTAGTCAACTATAGGTTCTGTAATTGTAACATCGTCAAAAGCAAACCCATCATAGTTAACGCTGCCATCACTACCAAACACAACTCTAATCTGGACAGCAGGTTGACCAGCCAGGCCGATCAATGTATTTTTAGCAGTCACGTAATCGGCAGGACCGTTTAAGCCATTTTCGCCAAACCAACCCAAACCCTGTCCCCCTGGACCACCATCAATAGAGGTGCCTTCATAGGGTCTAGTTCCAGAGGAGTTACTGCCTACAATCTGCCAAGTAACACCGCCATCAATAGAAGTTTGAATTGCAGCGCCGTCATAATCTCCTTCTTCTATATCGTAAAATATCTGCATACTCAGTTCTGGGTCTCGCACTAATCCTGAAAAATCAAAAATGGGGCTTACCACATATGAGTTTTCATCATTATTATATGTACCAGAGAGATTTGTCACCCAAGCATTAGTGCCTGAGGCTGCACCCGGTATATTGGTAAATATTGATGGGGTGCCTAATTGCCATGAACTATTAGTACCACCAGATACCCATCCAGCACGGCCGCTCTCAAAATCCTGTGAATAAGGGAAAGACGTAATCGGGTTTGCTATTAATATACCGCTGGTATCTGCAATATTCAACAAATTGGGGTTAGCAGCTGTATTCAGCGTGCTGGTAATTCTGCTAGAATCCTGCATCAATGGATCAATGCTTATCCCATCAAGATCACTATCACCCGTTTGCACGGTATATTGAAAAACTAAGGTTGAGGTACCACTTCCCGAAGAGTAAGCTGCAACACGGATCGTACCCCCAATGTTCAATCCTACAGATGGTTGTAGTCCACCAGTGGTAACAATTACATTTTCATCATAATTTACAAATACCTGAATGGTCTGCCCACCTATGTAGATCCCGTCTGCAGAGGCAGTAACAGAAGTAACGGTAGGGACACCATCATCTATGAGAATACCTGTGGTAGAGCCAACATTCACTAAATCAAGCACGGAATTATTATTTCGTGCATTGTTTATTGTTGCACCGTTGAAGGATAAACTGCTTAATTCAATACCGTCAGCATCATTTTCAAATGGCTGTACCGTATATCTAAAGACTAAACTATTGGTACCTGTACCAGCCACGTAGGTTGCCGCCCTAGTTGTCGTCCCTACAACAATATATAATTCTGGTGAACCCAGTGTTGTATCAACAAAAACTATCTCGTCAAAGAATACGGTAAAAGTGAGGTTGTCATTAGGCAGATAAGTGTTGCTTGCTGGAACGTTCACAGAAGTAATTCCAGCCGCTGCATCGTTCACAAATACGTTCTGGGTGTCACCGACGTTATTCAAACCAATATTGGCCAAATTTCCAACGAGATCGCGAATAGTCGTGCCATTTAAAGCCATTGAACCGACCATAATCCCATCAGCATCATTTATTCCGGCCTCAACGGTATACCTGAAAGTGAGCGTGGAGGTTCCGAAGCCTGAAAAATAATCAGCTAATTTGGTAGAACCGCCTACATCTAATGAGAGTTTCAATGGATTTGTTCCCCCATCCACATACACATCTTCTGTAAAATTGATGGCAAAGTCAAGATTGTCGCCAGGAAAATATGTGTTGGCAGCCGGAACACCAACAGAGGTTATGGTAGGTAATTCATTATCTACAAGAATGTTACCGATAAATGGACTTGATATAGTGGTATTGATGGCTCTCGCATCAAACGAGTTACTTACTATTGATCCACCATTTAAATTAATATCGCGCCTCTCAATCCCATCAGTATCATTATCAGCAGTGACTACCGTGTAGGTGAACACCAGTGAGCTAGAGCCTGAACCGCTGGTGTAATTAGCTTGCCTGGTGGTGTTACCCACGATTAGCTCAAGAGATGGGGTTCCTCCAGAAAGATTTACATTGACAGAACGATCAAATGTAAGTGTATAATTCAATACAGCTCCAGAGCGATATGTGCCGTTAGAAGGAGGATTAACACTTGATACAAATGGCCTTGTTGAATCAATTAAAACCCTTGACAGATCAGGAACACCATTTAGGCTATTGGTATAAGCATTTCCTGCCTGGTCTGTAATAAGACCAAATGCACCTGACATAGAAAAAATTTGAATGCCATTTGAGTCTGTCAATCCTGATTCTACCGTATAGGTATACAATAGACTAGAGGTACCTGAACCAGAAACATACGTGGCTGGTTTATTTTGAAAACCTATTCTGATGGGAAGTGTAGATCCTGTTCCAGTAACAATTACTGTTTCATCAAAGTTCACAGTGAAACTAAGTAAATCACCTGTATCATAAGTCCCATCAGCAGGAACAGTAACAGATGTTACCTGTGGTCTTACCGCATCAATATTGATAGCGCTCACATTGCCTATATTGTTAAGCGTCAAATCTGCTGGTGCTCCTGCGGCATTTGTAAACGTGTTGCCAAATTTTTCTATTGTACCCAATTCAATTCCATCTAAATCTTCAAAAGTCGAATTAGGTACGGTATAGCTATATGTCAATGTAGTAGAACCAGAACCAGAAACATACTGTGCACGTTGAGGACCAGTTACATTATCAACTACCATATTGATAAAAGAACTAGTGCCTGAAACGTTTACTATCTCGCTGAAATTGACTTGAAAATCTAATTGAGCACCGGCCTGGTAAGTTCCTGGCGATGGTACTGTAACTGATGTAACTATAGGCTGGCTCGCACCTACAAGAATGTCAAACGTGCTGGCTTGATTAATTAGAAAAAACTGGCTAGAATTGCCCAGTGCATCTTTTATTGTTCCACCATTTAGATCTGAATCATCTATCTGGATGCCGTTGTAGTCTATATCTCCCGTCTGAACGATATATCTAAATGTCAATGCGCTGGTACCTGAGCCACTCAAATAAGCTGCCGCGACTGTTGTACTACCTACTATTATATCAAGCCTGGGAGTTCCCGTCGAGCTATCTACTATCACATTGTCATCAAAGTTGACAACAAAATCAAGAAACTCACCTGGCGTGTAGAATCCTGCAGTGGGAACCCCCACACTGGTCACTTTAGGTAATTCTGAATCTACAAACACACCAGGGTATATGACTAGGGGTATCGTGATTGAATTGTTAGGATTTCCTTTAGCGTCAGAAACACCACTATTGACTGTAACGAGATTACTTGCAATACCATCACTATCAGTCAAACCAGACTGAACAACATATCTAAAAGTCAAGTTCTGTGACCCAGAACCGCTTAAATAATTCGCAGATGCGCCAGATTGACCCACGACAAAATTAAATACTGGTGATGCACCAGTGGTACTTATGAAAACAGGCTCATCAAAATTTATGGTCACATCAATCGCATTACCAGTACTGTAAGTGCCTGCGGCTGGTGCCGTGACACTAACAACGGCTGGCCTAATGCCATCTATTAGAACTCCAGTAGTATCACCTACTGCGTTCAAAGTTAAATCTGCATCTTCCCCACTACTGTTTTGGATCGTGGCACCATTTGTAGAAAGTGCATTCAACACAATGCCGTCACTATCAATAAACCCAGAGGAAACAGTGTACTGAAAATCAAGAGAACTTGAACCTGTACCACCATTATAAAAGGCAGTAACAGTGTTTACGCCTACACTTATATCGATAATAGGACTGCTTGACGCTACGGTAACTGGTTCGCTGAAGTTCACGGTAAAATTTAAAACCTCGCCGGGACCATATACCCCATTGGAAGGCACGCCCACGCTGGTTACAGTAGGTGCAGCCATCATGCTTACACATGAATCAGCAGTAATTGTTTTTGAAGCCAGTGATTGTGTAGATAAAACACATGCAAATACCAGCAGAACCCAGTGGGTAATATTCCTCATAGTAGGACCATTTAAAATTTAAAAATTGAAAAAATCTGCTTTTTAAATCGTCAATGATTGCCGTATCCTATAAGAATAGTCCTATGCACAGCTTGAACAGGTATTTATTTAGCGTCCAAGAAATCGAAAAAACAAAAGTTAAATAAACTATTGAGCGAATTTACAACACTTTAGAAGCGAGTATTAAGAATTTATTTACATTTTTCAATTTATCGATGATATTTAACGTCTGAAGATTAAAAGGGTTTCAATACTCCATTGATGAAAAGGCTGTTACTAGATACGCTTTCGCGAAAGCGGAAAACTAAAAAAGCCTATTGAGCCAACCACCTGCATAAGCTTTGTCTATTCCCCTATTCTGAATAACATCTGCGCTTTAACGCCAGGTTGTTATTCCAGAAGTATGCTGATAATAGATTTGCGACCGTAGAATATTCACATTCATGTTGAAATGCTTTTATTGTCTAGCCCTGTTGTTATTGTTTCCAATACTGAGTCTAGGCCAACAAATGTTTACGATCAAGGGGAAACTGGTTGACAAGGCATCTGGCGCACCACTTGAATTTGCCACCATCTCTTTTATAAGTTCAGATCCTGCGATACCCGCCCAAGGTGGTGTCTCTGATATCGATGGGACATACAGTATCCAAATAACACCAGGGACTTACGAGGTGCGATGGGACTACATCACATTTAAAAGCATTGCTAGAAAGGATGTGGTCATCGATAGTGACAGGGATTTTGGCACGATACAAATGGAGGTCGATAAAGCACAATTAGAAGAAGTCGTTGTGATTGCAGAAAAAACCAGCGTTGACATCAGGCTGGACAAAAAGATCTACAACATAGGTCAGGACTTGACCGTACGCGGCGGTACTGCTAGTGATGTATTGGACAATGTTCCTTCAGTTACGGTAGATGTAGAGGGTAATGTCGCTTTACGCGGAAACGACAACGTAACCATCCTTATCGACGGCAGACCCAGTGCGCTTGTAGGTTTTTCAGGAACTGAAGCATTGAGACAGATCCCAGCAGAAGCAATAGAAAAAGTGGAAGTCATCACCTCCCCCAGCGCACGATACGATGCAGAGGGAACCGCAGGGATTCTCAATATCATTTTGCGCAAACAAACACTGAAGGGCTTCAATGGCTCGCTCCAATTGGATACCGGGTATTTCCCTCAGGCTGGGCTGGCTCTAAATGCCAACTATCGCGTCGATAAGTGGAATTTCTTTACAAACACTGGATTCAGGTATCGAGAAAGACCGGGAAATGCATCCACTGACGGTGAATTTTTCTCACCTAACGCGAGAAACAGATTCGTTCTAGAGGATAGAGACTTTGACCGCACCGGGAGTAATTTATTTACGAGTATAGGTGCAGAATATTATATTGATGATTCATCAAGTATTGTAGCAAATGTGGTCTATCGATTAGGAAACGATGATGACCTCACAACAAATTCAATCATCCGATTGAATCAATTCAGACAATTGAATGAGCAAACATTAAGGTTAGAAGAAGAAGGTGAGGATGAGACCAGAGTTCAATACTCTCTGGATTACAGAAACGAACTGGACGATAATGGCCAAAAGTTAATCGCGACTCTTCAATATTCTACCAGCGATGAAAATGAAATTGCAAATATCACTGAAACAGACGTGGTTGACAACATGGTCAATGACCGCGAATATGTTGATCAACTTGAGCAAGAAAACAATATAAATCTTCAAGTAGATTTCGAGTTGCCTATAGGCGAAAATGTCCAGTGGGAGGCAGGTTATCGAGGAAATTACCGAGACATTAGAAATTCTTTTTTCCTTGCTGAAAACGAAGGAAGACCGGGACAATTATTTGTGCCGGACCCTGGCCTCAACAATACGTTTGATTACGAGGAGCTGGTAAACGCTTTCTACGCACAATACGGCAGAGAGATTGGAGATTTCTCGATGTTGTTTGGTCTGCGATACGAGTACACTGATATCGAGATTAGACAACGCACCATCAATACGGTGGACAACAAAAATTACGGAAATCTATTTCCAACGGTAAATCTAGGCTACGAAATCAAGGAAGGCGAAAATTTCACCTTTGGCTACAACCGCAGGATACGGCGTCCACGGGGAAGATTCTTGAATCCATTCCCCAGCAGATCAAGCGAAACCAACATATTTCAAGGTAACGTAGATCTGGATCCTACGTTTACTGATGGATTTGATCTAGGTTATATCAAAAGATGGGACAAGCTCACCTTTAGTAGCTCGATCTATTATCAGTATAGCGACGATGTTTGGAATTTTGTGCAGTTTGCAACAGGAGAGATCACCGATAATGGCGATCCGGTGATCAGGAGATCACCGATAAATGCTGGTACACAACAGCGTTATGGATACGAACTTACGCTCACCTACAGACCCTACAAATGGTGGGATGTAAATGTTGACGGAAACCTTTTTAGAGTAATTGATAGAGGGAACTTTGGGATGACAGACCTGGATTTTGAAAACACGACCTATTTTGTGCGTCTTAACCAGAAATTCAAAATTCCTTCTGGAATCGACTTACAGACAAGGCTCAATTACCGCGGCCCTCAAGAAGATTTCCAAACCAAGACTGAAGGGATTCTTAGTCTTAACCTAGCGGTTAGCAAGGATCTTTTTGATGATCGCGCAACTATATCAATTAATGTAAGCGATGTATTCAATAGCCGTGTAAGACGCAGCGAAACCACCAGCCTAAATGATGATGGGAGCGTCAACTTCTTTAACGATCAGGAATTCCAATGGAGAGAGCGCCAGATCAATCTCACTTTTGTGTGGCGTTTCAACCAAAAGAAACAAAGAAGTCGTGATGAACGTGGCGGCGACGGGGACTATGATGAATTTGAGGGTTAATAATCACGTCATCAAATTATCAGTTTTTTAGCAGATGGAGGGCATAGACATAACCACATTTGTCTAAAATTCTGGATATGAAAAATGTTGTTTTATTGATGGTAGCAATTGCTATCTCGGCGGTTAGTCAAGCGCAGGAAATCTCTGAGAACGCTATAGGTCTAAGACTAGGTGGAGGTGACGGTTACAGTACAGAGGTGAATTACCAGCGTGCGCTGGGTGCTGGAAATCGTCTAGAATTTGGATTAGGTTTCTTGGACAATGACAATGTAGATGGCTTCCAGCTCTCGGGAATCTACCAGTGGGTATGGAACATAGACGGTGGCTTTAATTGGTATGCGGGTCCTGGAGCGGGTCTTGCCACAGTTCAGTTTGATAACGGCTTTGTTGAATCAGACACAGAAACATCCATCTTTCTAGCCGGTCAAGTAGGAATTGAATATAATTTTGATATTCCCTTGCTTCTTTCTCTAGATACAAGACCCGTAATTGATTTCGGTGACGTACGTGATGATCTAGAATTTGATATCGCGCTAGGTATCAGATACCAGTTTTAGTATCAAAAGATAGTCTGCCGCAGTATTTGCGCTTTTTCGTAAAGCCGCTCGTACTGCGGTATGATTTTGTGGATGTCGTATTGTTCCGCTTTCGCGAAAGCATTATTCTTAAAATCCTCAAGCCTCTGATCATCAACCAGAATGTGGATCGCCTTTGCAGCCATGGTTTCCACATCTCCTACCTCGCAGGTAAATCCAGAATATCCATCTTTATTGACCTCTGGCAGTCCACCAGCATTTGTGCTTATTACGGGGGTACGATTTGCCATTGCTTCAAGCGCAGCCAGACCAAAACTTTCCTGCTCGCTGGGCAGTAGGAATAGATCTGCAAAACAGAGGATACGATCTACTTCAGTGCTATTCCCCACCCATTTGATTTGTGTATTTAGCTTTTTCGCTCTAGCGTAATTCTCTGCAGCAGCACGATCAGGCCCATCACCTACCATGATTAAAATCGCAGGAACCTCCCTTGTTACTAACTCAAATACCCGCACCACATCCTTGAGACGTTTTACGGGACGCATGTTACTGATGTGGACAAGAATCCTTTCTTGAGGGAATGCCATGACTGCACGATCACAGTCCTTGAAATTGTTCTTGTATTGCGCTATGTCTATGAAATTGGGCACGACATCAATCTGTTTAGTGGTCTCAAAGAGTTCCTCGGTATCAGCTTTTAAACTTTCCGAAACACTCGTGACTACATCAGAATTATTGATCGAAAATGTGACTGATGGTTTATAAATCGGATTGTTCCCTACCAGTGTAATGTCTGTACCGTGAAGCGTTGTGACCATGGGCAACCTAATACCTTCCTCACCCAGCATCTGCTGAGTCATGTAACCTGCATAGGCGTGCGGGATGGCATAATGCACGTGCAATAATTCAATTGAATGCTCCTTTACAACATTGACTAGCTTGCTGGAAAGTGCCAGGTCGTAGGGCTGGTAATGAAACAGCGGGTACTCCTCTACATTTACCTCGTGGAAGAAAATGTTTTTTGCTAAAAGGTCCAACCTTACCGGTTGTTTGTAAGTCACAAAATGAATCTCATGACCTCGCTCTGCAAGTGAAGTTCCCAGCATGGTCGCTACCACACCACTCCCACCAAAAGTCGGGTAACAAACAATGGCAATTTTCATCTGTCGCAAGTTCTAGTCGATGATCGCGTCATAAATAATCTGCTGAATATTGGTTCTGATATTTTCTTTGAGCAAGAATCTGTTGTCGGCATTAGGATGGATCCTGTTAGATAAAAATACATACACAATCTCTTCCTCTGGATCTGCCCAGGTATATGCGCCTGTAAAACCACTGTGGCCAAAACTTGTCATGCTTACGCAACCACAGGTGGGGCCATATTCATCCAGTTGTGGCTTGTCAAATCCCACACCCCTTCTTACTTCTTTCTCACAATAGAAACAGGTATTGAACTTGTCGATGGTACTGGACTGGAAATAGGTTTTACCACCGTACGATCCGCCTTGCAGGTACATCTGCATCATCTTGGCGACATCGTTAGCACTTGCAAATAAACCAGCATGACCGCCTATGCCACCCTGCATGGCAGCGCCTTGATCATGGACATAACCGTGAATAAGCTGATTTCTAAAGACGGTATCATTTTCAGTAGGTACAATTTCAGACAAACCAAATTTCTGACGCGGCAAATATCCAGTGCGGTTCATTCCCATGGATCTGTAAAAGTGATCCTGCGTAAGCTCGTCAAGGTTCTTGCTGTAGTATTCTTCCAGATAATCCTTGAGAATGTAATACGGCAAATCGCTGTATTTATACTCTTGTTTTTCCCGTAATTCACTTTCTGCTAATCGCTTGAAAATAGTGTCGGTCGCGCGCCGATTTGCATAAAACCGCTCTGCTACCTCGATACCAAAATCCTTGTTACGCACGGGTTGATAAATTGCCGGAAGTGGCTTTGAATCGAGTGTATCTAGGGTATAGCGATAAAATGGAATCCATGGTTTGAGTCGTGCATAGTGAGAGAGCATCTGTTTGAGCGTGATGTCTTTCTTGTTGGTTTTTCGATACCGTTTATCCAATTTCTTCAGCTTATCGTCCAGGTCAATCACATTGCGTTCTTCCAATTCCATAACAAGCGGCAGCGTCGCGAGAATCTTCGTGACCGATGCGATATCATAAACATTGTCCTCCTCGACGGGTTCAGTCTTATCGTAGGTGTGATGACCGAATTGCTTGTCATAAATCACTTTACCTTTTCTTGCCACAAGTATTTGCATGCCTGGCGCACCGTTTTCCCGAATGGTGTATCTAGCTATGCTGTCAATTTTAGAAAGCAGTTTGCTATCCAATCCCACACTTTTCGGTGATGATCCATATGCAAGACGGTTGACTTTAACCAGATCAAGTCCATCGCCACTCTTAAAAAAACCAGCATCTACAGGCAATCTTCCCACCGCGTTTCTTGCGCCAAAAATGATTTGCGCCGCCACCTGCTGAGCCATGTGGCTATTTTGGTAGGCCATCACTAGCCCTTCTATATTTTCTACTGATTTTAATTGATCAAGCATATACGGACGCACAAATCCAGTCACGATTACATCCTTGAGGCGTGAGATTTCATACAACCAGTTCAACTGTTGAGTATCCAGCTCAAAACCTTTCCATGGATTTGCATTGCTACGATGAAACCCAATGATTACTGAATTATAGCTTTCCAGATTCTTGAGCACCTCGTCCAGTCTTTCACCCACCACTCGATCTACTTGAGTGTATTTATTGAGTGAACGATAGAATTCAAGACCAGAATCATCGCCCATTTCAAGATAGGCGATTTTTTTGGTCTCAAGATTTTTGATCGGTAGAATGTTGCCTTTATTTCTCAATACGGTAATGGTACGCTCGATGGCATTTTCGTAAACTATGTCATCTGCCTCAGAATTGAGATCGGCAATCAAATTGTTCTCATCAATCGGTTGATATTGGTGGAGTCCAGCGATAAACTTGGCTCGTAGAATCTTCTTGACAGAATACTCTAGCCTGTCCTGAGTAATTTCTTCTTCTGCAATCGCTTGCTCGATTTTATCGATAGCTCGTGGCACGTCTTCAGAAATCAATAGCACATCATTCCCCGCTTTGAATGCAGCCAAATCAATATCGCCCGGCGCACTAAAATTGCTTGCACCTTTCATGTTCAAGGCATCGGTAAAGATTAAACCGTTGAACCCGAGCTCTCCTTTAAGTTTGCCTGTCACTACCGCCTGACTGATGCTGGTAGGATAGCCCGATCTGCGCTCGAGACTTGGGATATTCAGGTGTGCGACCATAACGCTCGCCATGCCTTTTTCAATCAGTTTGCGGTATGGGTAAAGCTCAATACTGTCAATACGCTCGGCAGAAAAACGAACGGTAGGCAATGTCTTGTGACTATCCTGATCTGTATCACCATGACCGGGGAAATGCTTAGCGCAAGCGAGTGTTCCAGTACTTTGCATTCCTCGCATAAAGGCCTCGGCTTTTGCTGTGACGCGATCCCTATCCTGACCAAAACTTCTGTTTCCTATGATCGGGTTCTTGGGGTTAGTATTGATATCCACAACTGGCGCAAAATTGATATGCACGCCCAGCCGCTTGCAATGTTCACCAACTCGTTTTCCGACTTCATAGCTACTGGCATGGGTAGGATCTGCGCCTAGCGTCATGTTCCAGGGGAAAGCATAGGTACTATCCAGTCGCATTGCCAGTCCCCACTCGGCATCCATAGCGATGAGCATCGGGGTTTTTGATTTGCGCTGTAATTCGTTAGTCAGCCTGGCTTGCTGTATGGGCCCACCTTTTGAAAAAATCACCCCGCCGATTTTGTATTTTTCCACTAGATCACGCACTTTGTCCACATGAGCTTTTTCTTTATTGGAAAACAGATCGACCATAAACAACTGCCCGATTTTCTCGCGCTGGGAAAGGCTCTGGTAAACACTATCCACCCAGCGTGCTTGCTGCAGGCTTTCGGTGGCTTGTAGTGGTCTGTTTGTGGAGAGTTGTGCTTTTGAGAAGTCCGCTTTCGCGAAAGCGAACAAAATAAAGATCCAATAAAAATTTCTGGTCATAGATGCAGGCAAGGTTTCTTCTGGGTTTCAAGAACCATTCCGCTCACGAAGTTAGGAAATATGCGGGTATCCCTTGCTGGCTATAGGATTCTTTAACGACTGCAGGTCATTTATATTTGCGGGATGAAGATTACACTTCTAGCCATAGGAAAAACCGATGATGCACGCCTCGCCGATCTAATTGAAATGTATGAGCAACGGCTACAGCATTACGTAAAATTTGAACTGGACATCATCCCAGACCTCAAAAACACCAAAATGCTAAGCGAGGATCAGCAAAAAGAGCAAGAAGGACAGCTGATTTTAAGCAAGCTGCAAAAAAGTGATTTTGTCTATTTACTTGACGAAAAAGGCAAATCTTTTTCCAGTACCCAGTTTGCCCAACTCATCAACAAGCGCAGCGTATCTGGATTGAAAAATCTAGTTTTTATCATCGGTGGACCATACGGTTTTTCACGCTCAGTCTACGATCGCGCCGAATCAAAATTATCCTTGAGCGCAATGACTTTTTCTCATCAGATGGTGCGATTGTTTGCCGTCGAGCAGATTTACAGGGCGTTTACCATTCTTAAAGGTGAGCCTTATCATCATGAGTAGGCTGTCAATTTTCAATGTTACTCAACACCCATCCAATCTTTATCTAGAGAGAAGACTTTATCTGAAACAGAAAACGCTAATGCGGTACACCCCCAACCCCCTCAAGGGGGCTATTTACCCAAAATTTCAAAAGCTAGTGTTTCCCTTGAGGGAAATGCCGATAGGCAAAGGGTGTTATCACATGTAAAGCATTTCACCCCTAAACTCTTCCCAAACCGCTACCCCACTCACGCTCACGATTTACCTTTGTGACAGTTCATGAAGAAGATTTCGCAAAAGACGATCCAGGACCTGGAACTGGACAGCGTACTGGAACAAACTGCCGCCTATTGTACTACAGATTATGGAAAGGCAGCTGCAAAAGCTCTGAAACCTCTACCTAGTAGAGGAAAGATTTTATCTGCGTTGCATCATACGCAGGAATACCTGTTTTCGTTTTCTACCGAGCACAAGATTCCCAACCACGGTTTTGATCCTATCGATAAAGAATTGCAGTTACTGGAAATTGAAAACAGCACGCTGGAACTGATCGGCATCAGGCGATTGTCACAACTGCCCAGACAGGTCAACGGGCATTTGATTTTTTTCAAAAAGCAACAGGAACTTTTCCCTGAGCTTTTTAAGCGCACAACCCACATCCCGCTCAATAAAACCGTACCAGATGAAGTGGATAAGGTGATTGATCGTTTTGGCGAGATACGAGACGATGCATCGCCCACACTCAAAATCCTACGCGCCGAAATGAATAGCGTACGCGGCCAACTTAATGGAAGTTTCGGTCAGGCGCTGAGCCACTACGGCCAGATGGGATATCTGGACGACATTAGGGAAACGGTGGTGGAAAATAGACGCGTACTTGCTGTCAAATCAATGTACAGGCGCAAGGTCAAGGGCAAGATCATGGGTAGTTCTAAAACTGGGAGCATTTCCTATATCGAGCCGGAAAGAGTTCTTACGCTTTCGCGAAAGCTAGCCGAATTAGAACAGGAGGAACGCGAGGAGATCATGCGCATCCTTAAAGAACTGACTGATTTCCTGCGACCATACCGTGAAGATTTTATCACGTACAAAATATACCTCACTCATACTGATGTAATCGCCGCCCGCGCTCGCTATGCGCAACGCATAGATGCCGTGTTGCCTATGATTGTCGAGCATAAGGAACTGGAGCTAGTCGATGCCTACCACCCATTGCTACTGGTGAGCAACAATGCGAGAGGCGAGAAAACCTATCCGCAATCGGTTAGACTTGCAGAGGAAAACAAAATCATTGTAATCTCTGGGCCTAATGCTGGTGGGAAGTCGATTACTTTGAAGACAGTGGGATTGCTTCAGGTCATGGCACAGTCAGGCTTTTTATTACCCGTCCACGAGAAAAGCAGGCTTTGCTTTTTTGATCAAGTGTTGACTGATATAGGCGATAACCAAAGCATAGATAACCACTTAAGCACCTACAGCTACCGACTCAAAAACATGCGCAAATTTCTGCGCACGGCAAATGACAGCACGCTGTTTTTGATCGATGAATTTGGTACAGGTAGTGATCCAGAGCTGGGTGGCGCGCTGGCAGAAAGCATGCTGGAAGAACTGCATGCCCGTGGCTGCTACGGGATCATCACGACTCACTACACTAATTTAAAAATGCTAGCCAACGAGCTAGACGGCATGTCAAATGCCAACATGCTTTTTGACGCAAAATCCCTTGAGCCGATTTACAAACTGCAGATGGGAGAAGCGGGAAGTTCATTTACATTTGAAGTAGCCCAAAAGAATGGTATCCCCTATTCGCTTATCAATAAAGCCAAGAAAAAAGTAGAGCGAGGCAAGATCAGGTTTGACAAGTCCATCGCTGCCCTTCAGAAAGAACGATCTGCCTTGCGCAAGAATAATGAGACTTTGCGCACTCGTGAAGTAGAAGCCACCAAAAAAGCAAACAAACTCAACGACACGCAGGAACGCATCCAGCAAAAGCTGGAAGATTTTCAGGAGATGTATGATTCTTACCAGCGTTACATTCAGCTGGGAAAAAGATTTGACAACCTAGCCGCAGATTTTGCCAAGAATAAAAAGAAGAAGCTGTTACAGGAAGAACTCATGAAGTTGGTCATTACTGAAAACGTAAAACACAGACCAGAAAAAAGAAAAACCGTTGCGGATCGCAAGGAACAAGGCAAGAAAAAACAGGTAGAAAACGAACTGCTGCAAAAAGTCGAAAACATACGCAGCGAAAAGAAAAAGAAAAATGTTCCGCTAGTTAAAATTGAGGAAAAACCGCGACCAGAATTCAAGTTGAAGGATAAGGTGCGACTAATGGATTCAAAATCTGTAGGGACGATTGACAGGATCGAGAAAGGCAAAGCAGTTGTCAACTATGGGTTTTTCACGACCAGCGTGAGTCTGGATCAATTGGAAAAAGTAGGTTGATGGAAAAGGATATCATTTTGTTTGACGGTGTCTGTAACCTGTGCAGTAGCGCGGTGAATTTTATCATCGAGCGTGACCGAAATGACCAGTTCAGATTTGCTGCCCTGCGCAGCCCAGTTGGTCTTGAATTGCTTGAAAAACATGGAATCGATCCTGACAAGACAGACAGTATCGTGTTGATAAGTAATGGTAACGCTTTCGCGAAAGCGGAAGCAGCACTACGCATTTCACGTAAATTGTCTGGGGCGTGGAAACTGGCCTACGGTTTTAATATCATACCGCGATTTATCAAGAATCCGGTATATGATTTTATTGCCCGAAACCGATATAAATGGTTTGGCAAAAAAGAGAGTTGTACGTTGCCCACACCAGAACTCAAACAAAAATTTCTAGCAGATGGAACTTATTGAAACCTTAGATCGCGAGGCTCAAATGATCGCGCAACGCCCAGAACTTCCTAACGCTAGACTGACTGAGGGCATGAGTCCAGACGAGCGTTTCCAGAACCTCACTCTGCGTCCCATCGCAAAATACCAGCATGACCTGCTGATTGATGTCTTTAAAAACTACATCGTCAAGCGCAAGAATGTATTCCACGGCCTGAAAGCAGACAAGCGAGTGGATTACATAGAAAATGCTGTAAACCGCGACCAGAAATTTCGCAATATGTTGAAGGGAATTATCATCGGGCAATTCACGCTGCAAGAATATCAGATCTACATTAAAAATTCCAGTGCGCTTAACAAACGCATGATGAACATCGTGCGTGAGCGATTGATTAGTGACATTCAGGTTTTTGGAGAGTAAATGGCGGCTGGTGTATATTTGGTGTAAAATCGCACCACATGTCACGTCAAAGCATCACCTTTTCAGAACCAAACGATTCTTGGCTTAAAGAACAAGTCGAGAGCAAGGAATATTCCAGCAAAAGCGAGGTCGTCAATGATCTGATTAGGCAGGCGCGTGGAAAGTGCGCAGAGCTGGACTGGTTGCGCGCTAAAATAGATCGCTCGATTGCAGGAAAGGATACCACTCGGAATAAAGAAGAGATTCTAGCTTTGGCTAAATCAAGGTTGAAGCAAAGTGTATAGTATCTCAGAAGAAGCCGAGGAAGACATTCTAAGAATCTTTTTCTACGGTGTAGGTCAATTTGGTGTGCTACAGGCTGAGAAATACTATCATCTGCTTTTTGAATATTTCCAAAATATCGCTGATAACCCACAATCATACGAGAGAGTTGATTATATCAGAGAAGGCTTGAGGAGATGTCCTTGTGGGAGTAATTCAATCTACTACCTTATTAATCTAAATGGTATCAGGATAGTTGCAGTTCTAGGCCAGCAAGATCAGAGCATTTTAGGCAATAGATAAAGAAACAAAACCCCACCATAAGGTGGGATTAAAATTTCAAAAATTAATCAACTTTAGTCCTCACCTAAAAACGGATACCTATAATCAATAGGCGTAACAAATGTCTCCTTAATCATACGTGGTGATACCCAGCGCAGCAAGTTCAGTTTTGATCCTGCCTTGTCATTTGTTCCAGAACCTCTTGCCCCACCAAATGGCTGCTGGCCTACAACAGCACCAGTCGGCTTATCGTTGATGTAGAAGTTACCCGCGCAGTTTTCCAAAGCTTTTGTCGCTTGCTCAACGGCATAGCGATCTTGTCCTAAAATTGCACCAGTTAACGCGTAATCACTGGTCTCATCCACTAGTTTCAAGGTATTATCGTAATCATCTGCATCGTAAACATAGATCGTGATCACTGGACCGAAGAGCTCGGTTTCCATGGTGGTGTAGTTAGGATCTGTGGTCACGATGACCGTAGGCTCGATGAAATATCCTTTTGATTTATCGTAGCCACCACCGATAATGATTTCGGTCTCGCTGTCTTCTTTTGCTTGGTCGATGTATTTAGCCAGTTTGTCAAAAGATCCTTCGTGAATTACCGCAGTCATGAAATTGCTCATGTCCTCTGGTGATCCCATGCTGAAACTGTCCACATCTTTGTGCAACAACTCTTTGACTTCTGGCCAGATGTTGTCTGGGATGTAGGCACGTGAGGCCGCGCTACATTTTTGACCTTGGAATTCAAAAGCACCACGCACTATGGCTGTAGCTACTTGCTGTGGTACTGCGCTTTTGTGCGCGACGATAAAGTCTTTACCACCTGTCTCACCTACGATGCGCGGATAGGTTTTATAGGTATTGATGTTTTCACCTATTTTAGTCCAGAGACCCTTAAAGACGCTAGTCGATCCCGTAAAGTGAACACCAGCAAAATCTGGGTGGCTCATCACGATGTCGGTCATCATTTTTGGTTCGGCATTTACCATGTTGATCACACCTGCTGGTACTCCAGCCTCGATAAACACTTCGTTGATCACACTTGCACTTAGCATCTGGTGGTCACTAGGTTTCCAGACACACACGTTCCCCATTAATGCAGCGCTGGCCGGAAGGTTCCCTGCGATAGCTGTAAAATTGAAAGGGGAAACACAATACACAAATCCTTCCAGGGGACGGTATTCCAGTCGGTTCCACGCAGCAGTCGTTGACTCTGGCTGCTCGGCGTAGATCTCGGTCATGTATTCTACGTTAAAACGCAAAAAATCAATAAGCTCACAGGCGCTATCGATTTCAGCTTGGAAAATGGTTTTGGATTGGTTGATCATCGTTGCCGCATTGATGCAAGCACGGTAAGGCCCAGCGATAAGCTCAGCTGCCTTTAAGAAAATTCCAGCCCTGTGTTCCCACGACATCTGTGACCACTTCTTGCGAGCCTCGAGAGCCGTATCAATTGCAAGACGCACTTCTTCCTCGCCAGCACGGTGATAGGTTCCAGCTACATGCTGGTGGTCGTGCGGTGGATTGATCGTTGCTTTATCTCCAGTTTTTACATGCTCGCCGTTGATGTAGAGCGGCACCTCGGTTCCTGCATCCCACATTTCTTTGTAAGCAGCTAGTACTTCTTCACGTTCTGGTGTTCCAGGCGCATAAGATTTTATAGGCTCATTTGCCGCGACGGGCACATTGAAAAATCCTTTTCCCATAATAAAATTAGTCTGTATTTAAAGAGCCGTGAAATTACAAAATCACTAGCAGCTGTCTAGACTAAAACGTAGTAAAATAGGCAGAGAAGCGATGTAAACTAGCGCATGAAAGCTGCTTTCAGAGCAATAAATGACTTGACCAGAAGAAAGGGGATGTAAATAACTAAATTGAGAATCAGTACGGCTTTCCAGAACCAAGGATGCTCATGCACGATAAGCGACCAGATCATACCTGCAGTAAGAAGCGCGATCAGAAGAAACAGCAAGAAATCCTTTGGACCTTTCATCATCGTAAAGATATTTCAGCCAGCTCAACAAACAAGATAGTTCGTGAACTCGATGATCGTATTTATGAGTTCGATTGAAGCAATTATGCTTTCGCGAAAGCATAAAAAGCGAAAACCTTGTAGTGACTTCAACGCTGATCCAAGGTCTGATTTCTTGAACCTCAAAAGACCCTAGGCTATATTTGTAGGTTCAGCTCTAGAGGCTGGCTTACGCCCTAGATCTTCATCTTAATTACAGCAAATTCATGTCTGACACACAGGAAATCATTTATACCATTACTGATGAGGCACCTGCACTTGCCACCGCCTCATTTTTGCCCATCATCAAAAAATTTGTTGAACCCGCTGGGGTAAAGATCAAAACAAGTGATATTTCTCTAGCAGCAAGAATTTTGGCGCAGTTTCCAAATTATCTGACACCGGAACAAAAACAAGAAGACACGCTTGCGCAGCTGGGAAAACTGGTGCTGGAACCGCATGCAAACATCATCAAGCTGCCTAACATAAGTGCCTCAGTCCCGCAGCTCAAGGCCGCAATCGAGGAACTGCAATCACAAGGTTTTGCCCTGCCGGATTATCCAGCTAATCCAGAAACCGAAGAGGAACAGATAATCAAGAACAGGTACAATCGTGTTAAGGGTAGCGCTGTCAACCCTGTACTCAGGGAAGGGAATAGTGATCGTCGGGCGCCGATTCCCGTGAAGGAATATGCAAAACGCCACCCCCACAGCATGGGTGAATGGAGCGCAGATTCAAAGTCGCATGTGGCTACGATGTCGCAAGGAGATTTTTTCCATAACGAGAAAAGCATCACATTAGGCCAGCCCACCAAAGTGGATATCTTCTTGCACACCTCAAATAGTGAAAAACGTATCCTCAAGAAGGGTCTAAAACTTGAGGAAGGAGAAATTCTAGATGGTTCATTCTTGAGTAAAAAGGCTCTGCTAGATTTCTTGGAAAAAGAAATAGCCGATGCAAAAAAACAAGGCGTCCTTTTCTCGTTGCACATGAAGGCAACCATGATGAAGATTTCTGATCCCATCATTTTTGGCCATGCTGTAAGGACTTTTTTCAAGCCGTTGTTTCAAAAGCATAAAGCCACGTTTGACGAATTAGGAGTTGACGTAAATAATGGCTTTGGGGATCTCGTGAAAAAGATTCAAAATTTGCCTTATGCCAAAGAGAGTGAAATAGAGCAGGACATCAACAAGATTTTTGATGAGCAGCCCGACCTAGCTATGGTCGATAGCGACCGTGGAATCACAAATCTTCATGTCCCTAGCGACGTCATCATCGACGCGTCCATGCCAGCGATGATTCGCAACTCCGGACAGATGTGGAATAAGGAAGGTAAAACCCAAGACACCAAGGCCGTGATTCCAGACAGTTCCTACGCTGGGATCTATCAGGCGACTATTGAATTCCACAAAGAAAACGGTGCATTTGATCCTGCGACCATGGGATCTGTCCCTAACGTGGGACTAATGGCTCAAAAAGCCGAAGAGTACGGCTCTCACGACAAGACATTTGAAATTCTTCAAAATGGAACCGTGCAAGTTGTCGATGAGAACGGGAATGTTCTGATGGTGCATGAAGTGGAGGCTGGGGATATTTGGCGAGCTTGTCAGACCAAAGATGCGCCTATTCGGAATTGGGTGAAACTTGCCGTTGACCGAGCGAGAGCGACAGAAGATCCTGCTATTTTCTGGCTAGACAAAAACAGAGCACACGACGCTGAATTGATCAAAAAAGTCAATACCTATCTCAAAGACCACGACACAACTGGCCTGGATATCAGCATTGCTAGTCCAGTCGACGCGATCATCCGCAGTCTGCGTCGCATGAAGGAAGGCAAGAACACAATTTCAGTTACTGGTAATGTGCTGCGGGATTACAATACTGATCTATTTCCAATTTTGGAATTAGGGACAAGTGCCAAGATGCTTTCCATCGTACCGCTCATGAATGGCGGCGGATTGTTTGAAACCGGTGCCGGTGGTAGCGCGCCAAAACATGTCCAGCAGTTTGAAAAAGAAAATCACTTACGCTGGGATTCATTGGGGGAATTCCTAGCGCTAGCTGAATCTATTGAACACCTAGCCAAATCTTACAAAAACAAAAGGGCAAAGCTGATCGCAAAGTGCCTGTCAAAGGCTACCGAGATTTGGCTACAAAACGCTAAGTCCCCTTCTCGCAAAGTGAACGAACTAGACAATCGCGGTTCTCATTTTTACCTCGCGATGTACTGGGCGCAAGAGCTAGCAAATCAAACCAAGGATGAAGAACTGGCCAGCCAGTTTAAATCTCTCGCTGCTGACCTACAGTCAAATGAACAGAGAATCAGCGACGAATTACTTGCACCGCAGGGTCAAACCATGGATATAGGCGGTTATTATTATCCTGACACTCAACTAAAACGTACTGCGATGCGCCCTAGTGAAACATTAAATAAAATTATCCAATAAAATTAAACGTCAATAAATAGAAAAAATCCAGACTAAAACTAATCGGTCTGGATTTTTTTATGCTTTCGCGATAGCGCAATTCTAGTTCTCTTCTGCTAAATCAGATTCTGGGTACCAACCCATTTGCCTGACATTGATCTGAGGGCTGTCCTGATTGACCAGCTGAGTAAATTTGTCAACATCTGCATACCCATCCTGACCACGATAGTGAAACGGCACCACGGTGCGCGGCTGAAAATCTAGCACAGCGCTTGCGGCCTGCTCGACCGTCATCGTATAAGGTAAATTCATGCATACGAAAGCCATATCGATGTCATCGAGCTGTCGCATCTCAGGTATGTCCTCTGTGTCGCCGCTTACATAGACGTTGTAATTGTATTTAGTGAGTACATAGCCATTACCACGTCCTTTGGGGTGGAACTTGAGTCTTTCTTCAGTTAGATTGTACATGGGAACTGCCTGAATGGTTAATTCGTCAACCTCGGTGGTCATCCCGTTGTTGAGGACATTGACATTTAGGCTTTTTGGCAACTGATCTTTTACAGCTTGTGAGGCGTAGATTTTGGTCTTGTCAGTCTTGACGGCTTGAATAGTTTCTGCATTCATGTGATCGCCATGAATATCTGTGACCAAAATAAAATCGGGGGATGGCGCATCACCAAAAGCCTCTTTACCGCCTACAGGATCCAAATAAATTACCTGCCCATCCCAGACCATATAGAATGTGGCGTGTGAAATCGGTACAACCGTGGGCTTATTGAGATCTTTGTTACGTAGGATGCGTTCTCGTTCAAACTCGGCGGCGCTTTTCTCTTTTTCTTGAGTTTCTGAGGGCTGATCGGTATTTGTGATCTGAGAATCTTCAGATTCAGAATTCTTGCATCCTATTAAAAGGATTGCAAAAAGCAAGAGTAGAGAAATGCGTTTCATATCATAAAATTTCCGACAAACTTAATTATAAGCATGCCGAGTGACTGTAAATGTTTTATTTAAATAGATTGACGAGATGCGCAAGCGCTTTGCCAGCCTGCCCCGAGTATCCATATCGCGGCGCCGCCTCACAGATGTGAATGTATTTTGGTCGTGAAGCCGATTGATTTTGAATTTTGTCCACCATTCTGGTTAATTCTTTGAAATTTATCCCAAGTGGTGACTGCGCGCTGCTGGGGAAATCTGCTACCACGTCCATGTCAATTTCCAGTCCAAAACTATTTGTGTTGACAAAATTCAAAGCCGCAGAGACAGCAGCTTCAGGATCAGATTGGACTGAAGCCAAGTCTTTAAACATCAAGTTCTGATTATCTTGAATTTGCTTGCGCATGGGTAAGCTCAGATA
Source organism: uncultured Flavobacteriaceae bacterium (assembly GCA_964478845.1). Classification (GTDB taxonomy): domain Bacteria; phylum Bacteroidota; class Bacteroidia; order Flavobacteriales; family Flavobacteriaceae; genus Nonlabens. The sequence continues at coordinate 167,365 of CAYZJT010000004.1, forward strand.
GTTTTGATTTAATCCCAGCATGAAATAGTAGCCGAGTACGCCATCTTTCAGCGCGTGACTAAATCCATTACCGCTGTGTCTACCATTCGGTGAGCGCAAGTCGGTATGCGCATCGATATTAATGCAATCGATAGGATCGCTTTCCCCTAAAGCCTTTAAAACAGGATAGCAGTTGTTATGACCGCCACCAATGAAAATTGGAGTCAGGTCAAAAGTCTTAATCCAACTACAAACTTGATACACCCTTTCATCAACCTCGGCAACAAGAGAACTTAGCTTACGTCTATCTGTGTGGTTTGAGGCATCCAACCCATGAGCTTTTTTAATTAAATCTTCTACCTGAACCTCACCGAGGACACAAAATCTACCAGGGTCATTGTGATCGCTGTGTTGAAACGCAAGAAATGCCTTTAAAAATTCAATCCACGCTTCGCTCGCTCCTTCCCTACCTAGATTTGCCCTTACACCTATATCTTCAGGTATCCCAATCAACGCATACTTTACATCATCCGGCAAGTTTTCTATTCCAGTTGATGCCGTTTCCACTACCTGACCAAATTGGACGCTGCCATCATTTAGGTATTCCTCATCTTCTTGATTTAAGTCATACCTGCGGTTGACATAATTATTGCGGGTTGTATTTGTAAAAGGCTTGAAAAACTCGTTCTGTATCATTAATTATAAATGAATTATGCGTTTACGAATTCACCTCCTATCATCACCTTTTCTATCAAATTCTCACCAAAACTATAGGGTATGCTCGCAAGTGAATCCACATCTTTAAAAAACAGCAGATTGGCTTGTTTCCCGATCGTGATACTTCCTACTAGGTTGCCCAATTCCAATGCATGAGCTGCATTAATGGTCAATGTATTTAAAGCTTCTTCTGGTGTCAAGCCCATTTTGATACAGGCGAGAGCATAGACAAAATTCAAATTAGAGCTGGGCGTGCTGCCTGGATTAAAGTCACTAGCCAGCGCAACAGCTATATTTTTCTCAATCATTTCTCTGATTGGCGCGTAATCCAATCCTAGGAAAAATGAACAGCTGGGAAGTGCCGTGGCGATGGTGGAATTTCCAGCGAGCGCAATAAAGTCTGTGTCTTTCATTACCTCAAGATGATCAACGCTCACTGCACCTGATTGAACTGCCGTTTCAACTCCGCCGATGGTGTTGAATTGATTGACATGCACTTTAGGTTTTAGCCCACAATTCTTACCAGCTTCTAAAATCTCAAGCATTTCGTCAACGGTGAAATAATTCGATTCACAGAATACATCAATGAAATCAGCTAGCCCCTCTTTTGAGATTTCAGGCAACATCTCATTTCTTATACAATCGATATAACCTTTGCGATCAGATTTATATTCTGGCGGAATGGCATGGGCGCCTAGAAAGGTCGATTTGATTATTATTGGGACACTATTTTTGTGCATGCGCTTCTTTAGGCGCCTGATTACCCTAAGCATTTTGAGTTCGCTAGCTGTATCCAGTCCGTATCCGCTTTTAATCTCAATGGTTGAAGTTCCTGTTTTGATTGCTTTAAATAAACGCTTCTCTGCGGAAGCAAGAAGCTCATCCTCGCTCATGCCCCTGAGCTTCTTAGCACTATTGATGATCCCGCCACCTCTCGCGGCAATCTCCTCATAGGTCAAACCTTTAATGCGCTGTTCAAATTCGTTTTCTCTCGTGGCGGCAAAAACCAGATGCGTATGTGAATCCACGTAGCCAGGTGTGATAACATATTTTGAACAGTCAACGCTTTCATCAGCAACGAGATCGTTTAAGTCACTCATCTCACCAAAACTCTTGATATTTCCATCTTCAATTAGCAGAAAAGCATCTTTGATGCTTGGAACAGTTGTGATCTCCTGACCTCTTAGAGGTTCGCTAGTTGCTTTTCTGACCTGAAAAAGTTGCTTGATATTTGTTAGAAGCGTTGTCTCCATATGTTGACACAAGGTAATGGTTCCATGAATTTTCACCCGTTTCAGATTGCTTTAATGCATGTAGGTACAAGTTTTCACAACAGATTTTGATACTTAATCTGACGAGGACTTATTTTCGGGCAGCATGAAAAAAAGAAATATCAATCATTTGTGCGTGCACGCAGGCACTCTAAAAGATGAAGTTTACGGTGGAACGGCCGCACCTATTTATACTGGAACGGCCTATGACTACCGCAGCGAGGGGACAAATCTCTACCCAAGATACTTCAACACACCTAATCAAAAAGCGCTAAGCGAGAAAATGGCCACTCTTGAAAATAAGGAGGCGGGGCTGATTTTCGGGAGTGGGATGGCTGCCATAAGCGCTGTGTTCATGGCCTATCTGAAAACTGGCGATCACATCATTTTACAAAGAGCTATCTATGGTGGGACTTCTCATTTTGTAACTACCGAATTTGACAGGCTGGGCATTGCTTACAGCATGCTGGAAAATCTGGACCAGCAGTCATTGCAATCTGCATTGCGCGAGAACACAAAAATGATCTACATCGAGACGCCTAGCAATCCTTTACTCGAGGTGGTTGATATGGAAAGTATTTCCGCTTTCGCGAAAGCGAGCTCTCTAAAAAGCGTCATTGACAATACGTTTGCCTCACCAATCAATCAAAATCCTGGAGATTTTGGGATTGATATCATCATTCATAGCGCTACAAAATACCTAGGCGGTCACAGCGACATTTGCGCTGGGACGGTATGTGGAAGCCATGCAGACATGGACCAGATTTGGAAAACCGCAAAGAATTACGGTGGTAGCTTGAGCGACATGACTGTCTGGCTGCTTGAGCGCAGCATCAAAACTTTGGGGTTGAGGGTTCAGGCACAGAACAAGAATGCCCAACAAATTGCAGAGTTCCTAGAAAACAATGATCAAGTAAACCGAGTCAACTACCCTGGCCTTGCCAGTCATAAAAACCACGAGATTGCCAAAAAACAGATGCGTGGTTACGGCGGCATGATGTCCTTTGAACTTTCGGACAATGTTGACGAACATCAATTTTTAGAACAGCTTCAAGTCATAAAACCTGCTTTGAGTCTTGCGGGAGTGGAAAGTATTATTCTTTCCCCGCGCAGTACTTCACACAGCTTGCTCACGCCAGAGCAAAGAAAGCAACAGGGAATCAGCGATCGATTGCTTAGGTTGAGTGTGGGAATTGAAGAAGTAGAAGTCCTGATTGAGGATATCTCCCAGGCCATCGATAAATCAAAGACATCGTGAATAATTCTATTTTACTGCATTTGCTTTTTGTATTGGTTCTTTGGGCAGATTGCTCTGTAGCTCAGAACAAGCCCTCAGCACCTCCAGGTACTATACAGTATGGTGTTAATAAATACATTGATGCGCGCCCTGTGTCAAATTTTATGTGGAGAGAATATTTAGCCTTTGAGGCAGATGCCAAGACGAGAGGATATAACGATTCAAAGGAATATATAGAACAAGAACGTGAAAAGGTTAATGAACCGGTGAGATTAGCAAATCGCAGCAAAATATTTGATTATCAAAACTTAACAATAAACAGAAATAAGGAGATTCCAAAAGATTATACAGTGAAGCCTAGATTCCGATCCTTTCCTGTTCTAGGGATCAATAGGGATTCTGCCGAAGCATATTGCGCGTGGCGGACCGTTGTGGTTAATGCTGTGAGATCAGGAAAGATCTCTCTAAAAGGAGAGAAAATTCAATTGCCATTGGTAAAGTACCAATTACCATCGGTCGAAGATTTGAATCAGTCAGTTTTATTCGCAGAGAAATTTCAAAAAGTTAAATCCTATGAAAAAGAAATGAAGCGCATCAAGGACGATGAAGACTGTACTATTCTAACATTTTTTCCGATAAAAGAGATAACAAAAGAAGAAAACTTTACCTATTCTAAAATTAACAAGAATCAGGATTTAATTGGCTTTAGATGCTCTTGTATAATTCTGGATACACAATAGATAGTATGAAATTAGATATACTTGCCATAGGCGCTCATCCTGACGATGTGGAATTAAGTTGCGCTGGAATACTTATCAAGGAGCAGTCGCGAGGCAAAAAAACAGGAATTCTTGATTTGACCAGGGGAGAGTTAGGCAGTAAAGGCAGCGCAGACATCCGTGATGAGGAAGCAGCGGCAGCTGCAAAGGTTATGAAATTGAGCGTACGCGAGAATTTAGCTTTTGCTGACGGATTTTTTGTAAGTGATAAACAGCATCAACTGGAAATTGTCAAAATCATCCGCAAATACAGGCCTGAAGTGGTAATCTGCAATGCACCTACTGACAGGCATCCAGATCATGGTCGTGGCAGTGACGTTGCAAGCGTAGCGTGTTTTCTTTCAGGGCTGGAAAAAATCGTCACAACACTAGACGGAGACGATCAAGAACACTGGCGACCAAAACAGGTCTACCACTATATCCAGTGGTTGGATCTCAAACCAGATGTGGTCGTGGATATTTCAGGACATATCGAAACCAAAATGAAAGCCGTGCAGGCGTATAAAACCCAGTTTTTTAATCCAGATGACGATGGACCGAAAACCCCTATTGGCACCGAGAACTTTTTAAAATCCATCAAATACCGCAGTGCAAACCTTGGCAGGATCATAGGAACCGATTTTGCCGAAGGATTGATCGCAGAACGCTATCCTGCGGTCGACAGCGTATTTGACCTGATTTAGAACATTCCAGAAGCAAGCCAATTTTATTTTTCTTAAATCGTTGGACATTTTTCAGGAAATTGTAAATTTGCAATCGTTTAAAAGCACATGGTTGAATACTTGGGATCCATGTAAATAAAACCCACATTATATGGTGGTTGTAGCTCAGCTGGTTAGAGCACTGGTTTGTGGTGCCGGGAGTCGCGGGTTCGAATCCCGTCTTCCACCCTTAAAGGTCTCAGAGAAATCTGGGACCTTTTTTTATTTGGAAATATTTGATTTAATATCAAGACAATATCAATAAGGTCATTGACTGAATACGTCGGGTTTACAACTTGGAAATCATATAGATTATTTTACAGGGTGTCTCTCAATACTTCCCATATCTACAATTTTGAGTACTTGAACTTCAGAATTATTGGAACCTAGATGACCATACTTCAACTCGCTATTCTTTTTCAGCACCCCTTCAATTATTAGCCTTACAGAAACTTCGCATTCATTAAGATCTAGCAATTGTTTTGGAATTGTAAGATCATCAAAGTTTAAACTCATTTGAAAATCATCATAGCATTCATCTTGATGATGAGCTTGAAAGGACCTATACTCCATACAAATTGTATAAAGACCTTCAATAAATAAAGTGTTATTAATCTTGTTAGACAATTCACAAGAATATTTGATTGGTCGAAAATCAAGATCATTTGAACGTTCCAAATCTTTGGAACACGAAAAAACAGTGAGAAGCAATGTCAAAACTGAAACAATCAAAACACCGTTTTTAGATTTTGAAACTTGTACCATTCAATTTCTAACAATTCAATATTTGAGAACCGAATGAATTGAAGAGTTAGCCAACTTCTCACGCCCATCCAACAATCCCAACTCAATCAAAAATCCAAAACCTCCAATTTCACCACCTGCCTTTTCAATCAAATTCATTGCAGCTTGAGCTGTACCGCCAGTAGCTAGCACGTCATCATGAATCAGGACCTTCTCACCAGTTTGAATAGCATCCTTTTGGATTTCTAGATTATCGCTGCCGTATTCAAGATCGTACTCGTGTTTCAATACATGACCAGGCAACTTGCCTGGCTTTCTGATCATCACAAACTTTGCATTTAAATGCCCAGCGATCAAAGGACCGAGCAGAAAACCCCTGGATTCAATTCCAGCAACGATATCTATTCCTATTGTGCTAAAAGATATTGCCAATTCAGCGGCTGCAAAATCAACTGCCTCAGGATTTTGGAAAATGGGCGCGATGTCTTTGAACAGAATTCCTGGCTTAGGGAAATCAGGAACGTCGCGGATTAGCTTTTTGAGGTGGTCAGTATTCATTTCTTAGGCAGAATATCTTTTCAAGTTCTCAATTTGCTGTTCTATGGCAGTCTTGAATTCATCTTTCATACGTGCGATGAGTTTTGCCGCTGGGATGGTATCTGTCACGGTAGCGCTTCCATGACCAGCACTCCAGATGGTCTTCCACGCCTTTGCCTCGGTGTCCATTTCTTTTCCAAAATCAATTTTACCTGTTGCTTTCAATTGCTCCTCTGTGATTCCTGCTGCTCGTAGGCTTGCGCCTAAGAAGTTTGCCGAAACCCCAGAAATAGCAGCCGTATAAACGATATCGCTACTCCCAGCATTGATAATCATGTCACGGTATTCATCAGTAGCCTTGCTTTCATCTGTGTTGATAAATCGCGTTCCCAGATATGCCAGATCTGCACCCATCTGTAATGCGCTGGCAACGTCTTGTCCAGAACTCATTGCACCACTCAAAATGATCTTTCCGTCATAAATTGAGCGCACCTCACGCACAAATGGCATAGGGTTGAGTGTTCCTGCGTGCCCACCTGCGCCGGCACAAACTAATATCAATCCATCAACACCCGCCTCCATCGCTTTCTCGGCATGGCGTTTTTTAATGACATCATGAAAAACCAGACCGCCATACCCATGGACTGCGTCTACTATCTGGCTTACTGCGCCCAGTGAAGTAATGATCAGCGGAACTCGATGTTTTGCGCACAAGCGTAAATCTGCCTCAAGTCTTGGATTGCTGTTGTGGACAATCAGATTGACTCCAAACGGCGCTGCTTTTTTTCCTGTCTCATTCTCCCAATCTGATAGTTCATCTTTGATTTGGATCAGCCATTCTTCAAAACCCTCACTGCTGCGTTGGTTGAGTGCGGGAAAGGTTCCGATCACTCCATTTTTGCAGCATTCGATCACCAATTCTGGTCCAGAGATCAAAAACATTGGGGCTGCGATTACGGGCAGCGATAAATTGTCCATTAATTCAGTCGTTGTCATCAAGAGGAATTTTGCCCAAGTTAACACTTGCATTTTTCATCAGTTCGTTAGATGGCAGCGCAACTTCTTAATTTTTTGCAAATACTGCGTAGGTCAGAGAATTGGACAGGACTTTTGACGTTTGGATATTCTCTTATTTGATAGAGATTACGCTTTCGCGAAAGCGTAAAAATGAACAAATCAGCTGTGAAAGCATTTTGAAGTAATGAAACTAAACTACCTATTCACCGTTTTCGGTTTGTTATTCTTCTTTCAGACAAATGCTCAAAAATTTACGCTTTCAGGAACAGTGAGTGAACAGGGAACTGGAGAAACCCTATTGTACGTAAACGTTTTATTCCCTGAGGTCCCCACAGGAACTGTGACAAATGAGTATGGATACTATTCCATAAGCCTGCCAGAGGGAACATACACGGTGCGATTTTCAAGTTTGGGTTACGCTACGGTGGAGAAGAAAATCGAACTGACCAAAGACACCAAACTCAATCTTGAACTTGCCGCCTCTGGAGAGCAATTAGAAACCGTCGTTATTACCAGCGACGTGGAAAAACTGGAAACCAAGTCACCACAGATGAGCGTCAACTCGCTATCCATGGAAACTATCAAAAAGATTCCTGTGGTGCTGGGTGAGACTGATCTTGTAAAAGCACTTACGCTCTTGCCTGGAGTAACCAATGCTGGAGAAGGAACTGCTGGTTTCAATGTACGCGGCGGCGCCGCAGATCAAAATCTTGTACTGCTGGATGAGGCTACGCTCTACGGCAGTGACCATTTGTTTGGGTTCTTCTCGGTATTTAATCCAGATGCCATTAAAGATCTCAAATTATATAAAGGGGGGATTCCAGCACGCTATGGTGGGCGCGTTTCCAGCGTACTGGATATCTACCAGAGGGATGGAAACAAGCAGAAATTGTCAGGAACTGGTGGCGTGGGTCTTGTAGCTAGTAGATTGCTGCTAGAAGGGCCTATCGTAAAAGACAAAGCATCGTTTTTAATCGGTGGTCGCAGCAGTTATGCACATTTATTTCTGCCACTATTTGATATCGAGAATACGGCTTATTTCTATGATCTGAATGCCAAAATAAGCTACACGCTAGGCGATCGAGACCGATTGTATATGAGCAGTTATTTTGGCCGGGATGTGTTTGAGGTGACTGATTTATTTGGAAACACCTTCGGGAACAGTTTTGTCAACCTGCGCTGGAACCACCTATTCAATGACAAGCTGTTTGCCAATGCGTCCTTAATCTACAGCGACTACAATTATGAGCTTGAACTGGATTTTGTGGAATTCCAGTTTGACAGCGGTATTACAAACTTCAACGCCAAATACGATCTGACGCATTTCGTCAATGACAAGGTAAAAATGCGCTACGGGCTCAACAGCATCTATTATCACTTTGATCCAGGCGAGATCACGCCCACAACACCCGGCAGCGGAATCAACAACCGAAAATTAATTCAGAAATATGCGTGGGAAAATGGTGTTTATGTGGATGGTGAATTTTCTATCACAGATAATATCAATATCAATGCGGGGTTGCGATTAGCTACGTTCAATCGACTAGGTCAGGAAAGCTTGAATATTTACGGCCCCGATGGCCCATTGCTTTTTGACCAGGATCGTGGAATCTACACAGGTGCCGATCCGATCGGGGAATTCAGCAGTAGTCGCAGTGAGACGCTTGCCTCATTTGTTAATTTAGAACCCAGGTTTTCCATCGCCTATTCGCTGGACGATGATACCAGCATTAAGGCGAGCTACCAGCGCATCAACCAATACATCCATCTAATCTCCAACACCAATGCACCCACACCGTTTGACCTCTACGCGCCAAGTGGGCCTTTCATTGACCCGCAGCAAGGTGATCAAGTGGCAGCTGGATTCTTTAAAAACATAGGCGATTACAGCGTAGAAATTGAGAGTTTCTACAAAACGGTGGACAATCGCCTAGACTATATTGATGGTGCAGACCTGATTGCAAACGATGCGGTAGAACAGATTTTGCTGGCAGGCGAGGCAAGGGCGTACGGTTTAGAACTCTTGTTGCGCAAAAACAGCGGGCGACTTCAGGGATGGATCGCTTATACCCTTTCCCGCAGCGAGCAGCGAGCACCCGGTCGTACTCCTTTTGAGCCAGGGATAAACAATGGCGATTGGTATAACTCTCCTTGGGACAAGACCCATGACCTGACCATTACTTCAAATTATGAACTGAACAAAAAGTGGACGATGGGTGCCAACTTTACACTGCAGACGGGATTGCCGGTCACGCTACCTAACGGCCAGTACCAGTTTAACGGTCTCTTTGTACCGACTTTTGAAGAGCGCAACGCCAGCAGGCTGCCCACTATCCACAGGCTGGATTTGAGCGCGACCTATGTTCCGAAACCTGACAAGACCAATGGCTGGCAGGGCAGCTGGGTTTTTAGTCTCTATAATGCCTATAATCGCCGCAACGCCGTGAGCATCAGTTTTGGCGAGAATGAGGATACAGACCGCAACGAGGCCACACGGCTTGCTATTTTTGGGCTCGTTCCAGCTGTAACCTATAACTTTAAATTTTAGGAGGTATGAGAGGTTTAAGCTTTCGCGAAAGCGTAACAAAGATATCTAGAATGCTAGCTGAAAACATCAGAAGTATCACAGCCTTGCTGGTCGTTTGCCTGATCGCAGCTTCATGCGAGGACGTGATTGATGTGGATCTAAACGATGCCCCACCTCGACTGGTAGTGGATGGGTTTATTGAATTGAATGAAGATGGCACAACCACAACAGAAGTCCTTCTCACGCGATCTGCGCCATTTTTTCAAGAAACCAATCCACCTGTGACAGATGCCGTTGTACGAATTGTTGATGGGAACGGTGTCAACTATAATCTGACCCACCTAGGTGATGGAGTCTATTCTCCTACGGGTGTGCTAGCCATACAAGATAATTTGCCTTACGAACTGATTATTCAGGATCAAGGGCAAGAATACCGCGCAACAGAAACACTTGTGCGCACAGTTACACAGGGTGATATTGAGCAGAATACAATTGAAACTTTTGGTGATGAGGTGATAGAAATCACAGCATTTTATAATGATCCACCTGGGCTGGGAGATGCCTATCTTTTTGAATACATCGATGAAAACAATTATCAGGTAGATGCTCGTGACGACGAGTTCTCTGATGGCAACCGGAATCCAAATATCTTTTTTATTGAAAAAGAAGATATTGGAACACAAGCAGAATTGACCATTAAGGGAATAAATCAAGAAACGCTTTTGTATTTTGAAACACTATTGCAGCAAGCCGATCAGGGCGGTGGTGGAAATCCATTCGGAACGCAGCCAGCGACTGTAAGAGGCAATATCGTCAACCAAAACAACCGCGATAATTTTGCTTTCGGGTATTTCAGAGTGAGTCAGGTATTCAGGCTTGACTATACCATTCAGCCGTAGTAACTATTCGCCGTATCCTTCAGGGGCGATGCGTTTTTTAGTGCGATTTTCATAGGCTGCAGCAATCCTGAAAAGTAATTGCTCTTCTCCTGATGGCGCGATAAAGGTGATCCCCGTAGGCGTAATATCATTGTAACCCATGGGCACGGTGATCGCTGGAAAGAAAGCGATCGCAGCATGGGCTGCCCCACTATTATTTACCGAAATAAATGCATCTAGCTTGTGTTGTTTCATCAAGCCGCGATAGTGCTTTTGAGTGCTTTGAGTGAGCCTGCGTTTGATCTCAGAGAGTTTTTCGCCTGATGTTTGATCAGCTGCTACATTTTCCAACAATCGCTGACCATAAGGCATGTTTTTCAACGAATCTGCACGATTGAGCTGAATGATGTCTTTTATTGTCCAGTTGTTAGTCCCTTTTGATCTAGAAGCAGCAAAGTATTTTGACAGGTCCCGCTGCATGTCAGCATTCAAGATGGTAAGGAAGCCTTCAAGTTTTGGAGATTCATCTTCAATTTTGATCACCTCTACACCTAATTCATTGAGTTGGTTGATGGCTTCTATCAGCAAAGCGTTGTCCAGCAATCTAGTCGGGATACCTAACCTCAAACCTTTTATGCTAGGAGTTTGAGACTCCTCTGATAGCTCCATCATTTTTTTGCTGTCCCTAGGAAGCATAGCATTGAACAGAATCTGGTTGTCGATTACAGATTTTGTCATCGGGCCGGCAGTGTCTAGATAAGATGAGATGGGTACGATTCCCTCGCCAGCAAACGTACCTACCGTAGGCTTGAGCCCTACAATAGAATTTGCAGAAGAAGGCGACAATATAGAACCAGCTGTTTCAGTACCTACCGCGGCGACGGCAAAGTTTGCTGCCACAGCCACCCCACTACCGCTACTGGATCCACCTGTATCGATATTTTTCGGACCGTAAGGATTAAGCGTCTGTCCACCAACTGCACTATAGCCACTTGGACATTCCCCACAGAAATAATACGCCCACTCGCTCAGGTTTGCCTTACCTAAAATCACAGCTCCGTTTTTTCTTAGTTGGTTCACAATAGGCGCATCTTCTTCGGGAAGATGATTTAGCATTATAGCTGCACCGGCTGTTGTCGCGGTATTGGCTGTGTTAATGTTGTCCTTTAATAGGATCGGCATACCGTGGATGCTGTAGAGCAGATCTTGCTTTTGACGACCAGACATGTTTTGGAACTTCTCGTCCGCGAGTTCAGCTTGAGTTAATGCATCAGGTAGAATGGAAATTACCGAATTGAGTGCCTGATTGCCCTGGCGATCCAGCTTGTAGATCCTAAACAAAAAGTAAGCGGTGAGTTCCTGATAGGTGAGTTGTTCTTCAAGAATAAGCCGCTGGATTTCTGGGATTGATTTTTCCAACAGGAGTCGATCAAACTTCTCTGTATTTTCGAAACGCCCCATTAATTTCTCCAGCTCACCAAAGACAGCAGAACGATCGATAAATTTTGAATCGATCACTTTAAGCTGATCTTCAAGCGACTGATCTCGCTGATATTGACTAAAAACCAGAAATGGCAGAAACAAAAAGAGAACTACTAGACTCCTGATCATGTTATGAATTTTAGTTGTTACTGAAAAAACTGTCCACAAACTCCACCTTATTGAATACCTGTAGATCTTCCATCCCTTCCCCTACTCCTATATACCGTACGGGAATCTGGAACTGGTCACTTATACCGATTACAACACCGCCTTTAGCCGTTCCATCCAATTTTGTGATCGCTAAACTGGTTACTTCCGTAGCAGCGGTGAACTGCTTTGCTTGTTCAAAAGCATTTTGTCCTGTGGAGCCATCCAGTACCAGCATCACATCGTGCGGTGCGTCTGGAATGACTTTATTCATTACGCGCTTGATTTTACTCAGCTCGTTCATAAGGTTGACCTTGTTGTGCAATCTCCCAGCGGTATCAAGAAGCACTACATCCGCATTGCAGGCCACGGCACTCTGTAAGGTGTCAAAGGCGACGCTGGCGGGGTCGCTACCCATCGCCTGTTTTACTATTTCTACCCCTACTCGATTAGCCCAGATGTCCAATTGATCCACGGCCGCTGCCCGGAACGTATCACCAGCACCTAGGACAACTTTTTTTCCAGCTTTTTTGAATTGGTGTGCCAGTTTTCCAATGGTTGTTGTTTTTCCTACTCCATTGACTCCTACCACCATAATGACGTAAGGCTTTTTATCAGCAGGCAAAGAGAAATCTGAAGCATCCCCGTAGCTCACCTCGCTCATCAACCCAGCAATCTCGTCGCGCAGGATAGCGTTGAGTTCCGAAGTGCCCAGATATTTATCTCTGGCAACTCGTTCTTCAATTCGGTTGATGATTTTTATGGTGGTCGCAACACCTACATCACTGCTGATCAGCACATCCTCTAAGTCATCTAGAACATCCTCATCGACTTTGTTTTTACCAGCAACGGCTTTACCCAACTTGTCAAAAAAGCTGTTTTTTGACTTCTCGAGACCTTTATCTAGGGTTTCTTTTTTCTCTTTTGAGAAAATTTTTTTGAAAAAACTCATTGGTTATCTGAACTTATCGCAAAAATAGAAGAATTAGACCTAGCAGCGTATTTAACGAGAAAGTCTAATCCATATAGCGCACCATCTTGTCAATAGGCTGCCTCACTTTCTTTTCAGCTGCCATAAAATCGTCATCTGCTCTGCGGCCTACGGGTAGAAGCAAGGCGCTTTTAAGCTTGACCTTATCTAGTTTTAAGAGCTTATCGATTCCAGCAGGTTCAAAGCCCTCCATCGGGCAGGAATCTATGCGCTGCGCAGCACAAACAGTTAGCAGATTCCCCATGATCAGGTAAGCCTGGTTTCGAGCCCAGGCCTCTATTTCATCAACCGTCTTTTTAGAGAAAGAGTCAGTCAAGAATTCTTCAAAAGGCTTGAGAATTCCCTCGGCAGTTCCCCGAATGGACTGCACCATTTTGAAATATGCTTTGACATAGTCAGTGTCCACATGGCTGGTACACAAAACCAGCACGTGACTGGCGTCTGCCGGCTGCCGCTGTCCAAAACAATGATCAACCATTGCATCTTGTAGTGCCTGATCACTTACCACAATCAGTTTGACCGGCTGAAGTCCGTATGAGGTTGCAGTCAAATTGAATGCTTCTACCAAGACTTTGACTTGATCTTGTGTCAATTGAAAATCTTTATCAAACTTCTTTGTGGCATATCGCCATTTCAAGTCTGTGATGACCTTTGGGTTTTTGTTCATGGGTTCAAAAAATTACCATTCAAATGAGCTTAGTTAACTTAAAGTAACTCATGATGAACAGTGGATTTGGTAGATTCGCTTTCGCGAAAGCGAGACAAAAGTAGCCAGCACATAAAATGCTATTCACAATATTCTATAAAGAAATACAATGAGTGACCTAGACAAACGAATTGCGGCGTCCAAGACCAGTATCTTCAAAGCGGTATTCCCGAATACTACAAATCATTACGATACGCTTTTTGGAGGGACTGCGCTACACCTGATGGACGAGGTCGCTTTTATATGTGCGACCCGCTTTTCCCGTAAAAAAGTGGTCACGATAAGTAGTGATAAAATCGATTTTAAAAAGCCCATCCCACAGGGATCGATTATTGAATTGATCGCTGAGGTCACAAAGGTGGGAAACACCAGCTGTGAGGTGACTGTACAGATATTTATGGAGGACATGTACAGCATGAATCGTAGTCAGGTCGTAACTGGAATCTTTACTTTTGTGGCTATCGATGACAACAAGAATCCTACTGCGATTGTGTAAATGAGAAAGCTGATTAACGTATTGGTGTCTCTGGTCATCATCGCTCTTGTAGGCTTTGTGTTTCTACAGTTCTATATCGCTAATCACTCAACCAAGTATATATCAAAAGAACTGGCATCACTTGATCCGGTCTATACGGGAATCGTGCTAGGTGCCAGCGTGAGACCGGATGGCAGCCTGTCACCTATTCTTAATGACCGCGTGGAAAGTGCTCTTAAAGCCTATCGAGCTGGTAAAATCCAGCGTTTTCTCCTCAGTGGGGATCACGGTGAACGCAACTATGACGAGGTCAATGCCATGAAAGATTACTTGAACAATAAAGGTGTCGCAGACAGTGTGATCTTTTTAGACCACGCTGGATTTGACACCTATGACAGCATGTGGCGTGCAAAAAAAATATTTGAGGTTGATGAAGCTACCATTTTTACTCAGGAATTTCATCTCGCACGCGCAGTCTATCTAGCCAAAAAAATGGGCATAGAAGCTCAAGGCTTTGTATCTGACCAGCAAGATTACAAATCAATCAATTCCTTGCGCAGACGTGAATGGCTGGCAAATGTCAAGGCGTTTATGGAAATCAATATCGACAAGATGCCTACTTACGATGGGCCTAGCATACCCATTACAGGAAACAGTAGTCTATCCCACGACAAGAATTAATTCAACCCTGTAGTCGTTGCTTCACAATCGTACTGATCGTACGACCATCTGCCTTGCCAGCTAGTTTCTGATTTGCTTGCCCCATCACTTTTCCCATATCCTTCATCCCAGATGCACCTGTTTGGGCGATAATTTGATCGACCTCTGCAGCGATTTCTTCCTCACTCATCTGTTCGGGTAGGAAAGCTTCTAGAACTTTGGCTTGGGCTAGTTCCGGCTCGGCAAGATCCTCGCGGTTTTGTTCTGAGAAAATCCTTGCACTGTCCTTGCGCTGCTTGACCAACTTTTGCACCAGCTTTACCTCGTCTGTCTCACTCAGGCTCTCACCTCCACCAGAAGTTTTTGCTAGTAGAATTTCGCTTTTTACTGCGCGCAATGCAGCAAGCTTTACTTGATCTTTCTCTTTCATGGCAGTCTTCATTTCTGCCATGATGTTTTTTTCTAGGCTCATATAAAGTTGTTGTTTTTGTTAGCAACCGTATTATTTGGTAGGATTTTGAAGGTTACGCTTTCGCGAAAGCATAATTATTCAATCCCCCTGCTATCAATCTACATTATCGTGCAAGAAACTGTTATTGCCTCCTCTGAGCTTGACCTCGCCATCCTCAGTAAAAAGCGAGGTGCGGGACATCTTTGAATCAGTGACATTGTGGTCCAGCTCAACCCCTTGCCTTTTGTAGGCTGGTTGCTTGTCCATCTCGTCCAGTTTGCCGGCATTCTTGAATTTGTAATTGTACAAATGCATCTTGCGGCGGCGCTCATCTGCTCTTGCGGCGATTGCCTCGTTTATAGGCAAATCTGTAGGATCAACATCTATTGTAGCAGGTGGTTCTGGTGTGACTGCTTCAACTGTTTTTGTGACGATTTTGAATTCGGGCTCCTCGTTTTTCTCAATAGGACTTTCGTTCTCTAGATCGGTAAGAATTTCTGGCGAAAATTCAATCGATTTACGCTCTGTGTTTTTGCTAGCCTCCTCTTCTTTCAAATTCTCAGTACTGAAATCGTTGCTGTCTGGAAGATCAAAGGTCAATAAATAGGGATCATTTACTGATGTATCTTCTACCTGCTTGCTAAGAGGCTCTTGCGCTTCAGATTTTGTGGGTTCAGATAGTGATTGATCCATAAGTCGGATTTTAACCTCTGAATCCTCCTCTGGGTTTTTTGTGATAAGCCCATTGAAGTCATCTTCATCTTCCTCGTCAAAAGACAACTCATGTACGATCCTACCATTGTCATCAGGCTGCTTCTGGAGCAGCGGCTGATCTAGGGCTCCATTATCGTCAGTTAAAGAATCTTTTATCTTCTGTTCAACTGGCTTCTCATCGATGTCCATGATGAGTTTCCCAGGCGTCACATTACTGTTTTCGCAATCGTCTAGAACCTTGATGGTTTTTTGTTCTTCCTCCAGCGTATGGATGATGCGTTTTGTTTCAGTATTGGAAATCTCATTTTGCTGATCAGCGTCAAAACCAGTTGCTATGACCGTGATGGCAATCGAATCACCCAGGGTATCATCTTCACCCACACCCATAATGATGTTTGCGCTGTGTCCAGCCTCATTCTGAATGTACTCGTTGATCTCACCTATTTCATCAATAGTGATCTCGTCAGTTCCAGAAACAATTAGGAGCAGCACGTTTTTTGCACCTGTGATTTTGTTGTCGTTCAACAATGGTGAATCAAGAGCCTTGAGAATTCCTTCTTGAGCCCTATTTGCGCCGTTGGCCTGTGCACTACCCATGATGGCGGTGCCACTATTTGACAAAACAGTTTTTGCATCACGCAAGTCAATATTTTGCGTGTAATGGTTAGTTATTACTTCAGCGATTCCCTTAGATGCCGTTGCTAGGACCTCGTCTGCCTTTGAGAATCCTGCTTTAAAGCCTAGATTCCCATAAACTTCCCTGAGTTTATTATTGTTGATGATGATCAAGGAATCTACGTTCTCGCGGAATTTCTCGATTCCTTTTTGCGCCTGATCGTTACGCACCTTGCCTTCAAATTGAAATGGTGTGGTGACGATCCCGACGGTTAAGATGTCGAGCTCACGGGCGATTTTAGCGATGATAGGTGCCGCACCAGTACCCGTACCACCACCCATACCAGCGGTAATGAACACCATTTTGGTATTGGTATCCAATAATGCCCTGACGTCTTCAATACTCTCCTGAGCGGCTCTCTCGCCAACTTCTGGATTTGCACCAGCGCCTAGTCCCTCGGTCAGAGTGACTCCTAGCTGAACTTTATTAGGCACGGGACTTTTTTCAAGCGCCTGTGAATCTGTATTACAGATAACAAAGTCAACGCCTTTAATCCCTTGCTGGAACATGTGTTTGATGGCGTTGCTACCGCCACCGCCCACACCGATGACTTTGATGACGTTAGATTGATTCTTTGGTAGATCAAATGAGATGCTGTCGAAATCTTGCTGGTTCATAAGTTCTGGTTTAAGTCGTTGGTATGGTTGCGATTAGTCTTAGGTGAAATTATTTTGATTTTGTTGATTTTACTTACTGCAATTTGATATGTTAATAACAAAGTTATCCATGGTTTTATTCTGCGTTATCTAGGAAGTTTTTGAATTTGTCTGCCCAACTTTCAAAGATGCTTTTCTTCTTTTCCGTGGGTTGACGCACTGAAGGATCTTCTTCCTCAGCCGTTATTGTTTCCCGATTCTTTTCAGGTTCTTGAGGCTGTTCTAAATCTGAACCGTGGTCCTGGCTTTTGGATATTTTTATTTCTTCAGATTGCAGCTCCTTTTCTTTTGGCTGAAATTGATCTTCAAGGCCTTTCATGACCAGTCCTACTGCCGTCGCAAACATCGGGCTGGTGCTTTCCACGTCGCTGTCACCCGCGAGGTGCTCGTTAGGGTACCCTATTCTGGTGGGCATTCCCATAACGTATTCAGCGAGTTGCTTGATGTGTTTCAATTGGCTACCGCCACCAGTAAGCACGACACCTGCAATGAGTTGCTTTTTAGGTTCATCGTGACCGTAGTTTTTTATCTCTACAAAAACAGTCTCTAAAATTTCGATCACACGAGCGTGAATAATCTTACTTAGGTTTTTTAGTGAGATCTCTTTAGGCTCGCGTCCTCTGAGTCCAGGGATAGAGACGATCTCATTTTCCTTGTTCTCGCCTGGCCATGCGCTACCAAATTTCACTTTGAGCAACTCTGCCTGTTTCTCGATGATGGAACAGCCCTCTTTGATGTCTTGGGTAATGATGTTGCCACCCTGGGGGATAA
Organism: uncultured Flavobacteriaceae bacterium; assembly: GCA_964478845.1. Classification (GTDB taxonomy): domain Bacteria; phylum Bacteroidota; class Bacteroidia; order Flavobacteriales; family Flavobacteriaceae; genus Nonlabens. The sequence continues at coordinate 185,481 of CAYZJT010000004.1, forward strand.
CGGCGGTATGGCGTATAATACCATCCTTAAATATTGCTAGGTCTGTCGTTCCACCACCTATATCGATCAGGGCTACACCTGCTTCTTTTTCTTCCTGACTTATGACGGCATCTGCGCTAGCCAATGGTTCCAGCGTGATCTTCTTCAAATCAAGATCTGCGCTTTTTACACAGCGGTAGATATTGCGGATACTTGCCACTTGACCTACCACTACATGGAAGTTTGCCTCTAGGCGACCGCCGTACATCCCGATAGGTTCTTTGATCTCACTTTGACCATCGATCTTGTATTCCTGTGGCAAGACATGAATGATTTCCTCGCCTGGAAGCATGACCAGTTTATAAACCTGCTGGCAAAGATTATTTACGTCATTCTGATCAATTACCTCGTCGCTATTTGATCTGGTGATATAGTCACTGTGTTGCAGACTACGTATATGTTGCCCAGCTATTCCCACGGTTACCTCGCCTATATTGATCCCGCTTACAGATTCAGCTTGCTGGACAGCCTGCTGGATACTAGTGATCGTTTGGGTGATATTATTGACCACACCGCGGTGCACGCCCAGACTTTTGGAACGCCCCACGCCTAAAATCTCAAGTTTGCCGTACTCATTTTTACGGCCTATCATAGCAACAATCTTTGTTGTTCCTATATCTAATCCTACAGCATATTCGGTTAGTTCCATAATTATCTATTTGTAGTGACAACCTGCCCATTAAAGCGCAGATCGACAGTTTTTATTTGTATTAATTCCATTTCCTGCAAGCCAGCGAGCAATGCTCTGTAATTCATGAATTTTTCGTTCAAGTTTTCTGCTTTGCCGACATTGATACTAAAATCCCAGCTCCTCACACGCAGTTTTAAATTTTTTTCTTCCATCAAAACTTGAGTCACTTCATTTGCTAAGTAGCTGTCACCTTCCACAAACCTCAAAAAATTTACCAAGGACTCGTGATACTTATCATCATAACCATGCACGAGTGGCACTCTGGAAGTATGTTCTTTTGATAATGGCATTAATTCGTAAGAGGTATCCAGATATCCTTGAACAGCATCCATGATTCTAGCGGTGGCTTTTTTCTGTTCAATCTCGATCAGCGAATTACCGAGTAAATCGACTGAAACCTGGGCATCTTTTACCAGGGGGTGATTTGCAATCTTTTGTTCAATTGTATGGATGTCAAATTCTTCAATGCCTAACGTGTCCACCTCACCATTTGAAATCAGCTCAAGCACGGTTTTTTCAGATATCATCGGATTTGCATAATCCACAAACTTGACTTCAGGTAACGTGATCACACGTTTACTCGCACGTTTAGCCGAAAACCCATAAAGCAATGCTGCTGCAGTCAATGCCAGCAAAAGCAAAAGCGGATATTTAAGTTCTTTCATCATTCCAGCGCCAATTTTATTTTTTGTGCCTCTACGCCTATATCGCCAGCTCCCATGAGAAGAACAATGCGATTTCCCATCTCTTTGATGAAATCCACCAGGTCTGGTTTTTCAATGATAACTGCTCGTTCAGGCTTTTCATCCAGTGCCCAGATTTTACCGATCAACATCTGAGCATCAATTCCATGAATAGGCTCTTCTCTTGCTGGATACACATCTAAAATAGCTAGCATGTCAAACTTAGCTAGTGCGTCTGCAAAGCCATCTGCAAAATCCCTGGTTCTGCTGTACAGATGCGGTTGAAATATGGCAGTGACCTGTTCATTTGGGTACATTTCGCGCACAGCGTCATGCACCGCATTGATCTCGGTAGGGTGATGGGCATAATCGTCAATCAGAACGATTTTTGGGGTATCCAGCAAGTATGAAAACCTGCGTTCAACGCCTTGGAAACTGATCAATGCTAATCGCAGTTTCTCTACTTCTACTCCATACTCGATAGCCATGGAAAGAGCGAGAACGGCATTGAAAAGATTGTGTCGACCAGCAAGCTTCAGGCAGAATCCCTTGTAGATTCCAGCGGGTGTCTGTAAATCAAAATGATAAGTACCATCGACAATCACCACATTCATTGCGGCGTAATCACCCTCCTCGATTCCGGCGGTTTTGCCATTTAGCTTGAGTCCATTTTTAACTATCAGATTGCTTTCTTGAACCAGCGTGACAAAATCGCGGAAGGTTCTCTCAAACTCTTCTTCATTCCCGTAAATATCCAGATGATCTGGATCCATGGCTGTGATGCCCGCAATGTCCGGATGCAGATTCATGAACGAGCGGTCAAATTCATCTGCCTCGACTACCATGACGTCATCGCCCGTATGCAGAAAATTGGTTTTCTGTTCCTGTAGAACACCACCCAAAAACGCGGTTGTTCTTACACCAGCTTTGATCAAAAGGTGCGCAAGCATTGCGCTGGTGGTTGTTTTCCCGTGGGTTCCCGCCACTGCCAGACAGGTCATGTTCTTTGACAACTGACCCAGCAATTGGGCACGTTTGATTGTTTTGATTCCGCTTTCGCGAAAGCGTAACAATATCTCCAGCGATTGCGGTACAGCTGGGGTAATGACGATCAGAGCGGTTTGCTCATTTTTGAAATCTGCTGGTACTGCGTCAAAATCATCCTCATACTGAACGCTGATGCCCTCATGAATGAGCCGATCTGTGAGCAGCGATCCAGTCTTGTCGTACCCTTCAACTATTTTCCCTGTAGAGTGAAAATATCTGGCCAGTGCACTCATGCCTATCCCACCGATGCCGATAAAGTAGATGTGCGATATGTTGGATAGGTCAATCATGGATCAATTTTTCGATGATGTCAACTATATCTTTTGTCGCGTTGGGCAGAGCCAAGGATTTGATATTGTCCGATAATTTGTCTCGCAGTTCAGCATCTGAGATCAGTTTTGACCATGCATTCTGGAAAACATCCTCTAGATTCTTCTCCTCAATCATGATTGCAGCGTCCTTGCTTGAAATCGTCTCTGCGTTTTTGACTTGATGGTTTTCTGCAACATGTGGCGACGGGATCAAAATGACCGGTTTACCCACAATGCACAATTCTGAAATCGAACCTGCGCCCGCTCGCGAAATGATAAAATCTGCAGTGGCGTAAGCCAGATCCATGCGCTCTACGTATTCCAGCACCCTAACATTTCTGGACTCGTGGTTTTTAAATTTTTGGTAATGTGTTTTCCCGCATTGCCAGATGAGCTGTACATCATCGGTGAGAGTATTCAGGTTTTGCTCTATCAGTTCGTTGATTCGACGTGCACCTAGACTTCCACCGATGACCAGAAGTGTTTTTTTACTAGGATCCAGATTGTATTCGCAATAGGCCTGATTCCTAAGTTCTGAGATCTCGAAAAGATCTTGCCTTACAGGATTACCTGTTTTAACAATCTTTTCTTTCGGGAAGAACTTTTCCATCCCATCACTTGCCACGCAGATCTTGTCTGCTTTTTTGCTCAATAATTTGTTGGTAATCCCAGCGTAGCTGTTTTGCTCTTGAATGACTGTAGGCAATTCTTTTCGCGCAGCTGCAAAGAGTAATGGTCCGCTGGCATAACCACCCGTGCCGATAGCGATATCAGGTTGGAATCTTTTGATGATGCGTGATGCATCGAGTAAGCTTTTGGCGACTTTGATTGGGAAAGCAAGGTTGTCAGCTGTGAGCCTGCGCTGGATCCCGCTGATCCATAAACCCTCGATCTGATATCCTGCTTGGGGGACTTTTTGCATTTCCATACGATTCTTTGCGCCCACAAACAGAACCTCACAATCAGGCCAACGCCTGCGGCATTCATCTGCGATAGATATTGCAGGATAAATGTGACCACCGGTGCCACCGCCAGACAATATGATTCTATAAGGCCTCACTCAACACATCTAGGGGGTTCATATCTTCTTCAGCCACATGAGTAGATGGCTCGAGTTGTTCTTCTTTTTTTCTGCTTGCACTCAGGACGATTCCTACTGCCATGCAGCTCATCAAAATAGACGTTCCGCCACTACTAATGAACGGTAATGTCTGGCCGGTAACAGGAATTAAGTTTACTGCTACACTCATGTTTACCAGCGCCTGAAAGACAATCGGAAATCCCACGCCTATCACAAGCAACTGAGAGAACACATCAGGTGACTTATTTGCGATTACCACCAGCCTAAATAGGAAAAACAGGTAAACCACTACCACCGTCACACCGCCCACAAGACCAAATTCTTCAATAATGATGGCATAAATGAAATCGCTGGATGATTGGGGCAAGAAGTGCTTTGAGGTGCTTTTGCCAGGCCCCTCGCCAAACAACTTACCCTGCGCAATGGCAGTTTTGGCTTTGTCAACCTGATAGGTGGTGTCGCTGTTCCCGTTCCCTGAAAAGCTGTCTATTCTTGAAATCCAGGTATCCACCCTATTAGGAAAAAGATCTGGGAAAGCCTTTGCCGTAAGTACAAAAAGACCGAGTGCAAGCACGCCAGCTCCCACGATCCCCAATAAATATTTCCATGGATATCCCCCTATGAAACAAAGCAGTAAAACCATGAGAAATATCAGCAGCGTTGTTGAGAAATTAGCTGGTAACACCAGCGCCAAAACGATTCCAACAGGCAACCAAAGCGGTAGAAGGCTTTTCTTGAAAGTGATGACTTTATCCTTAATGTTTGACAGGTAGCGAGCCACCCAGACCATCAGCACTACAAATGCAAAGGTGCTGGTCTGAAACTGCACGCCCACGCCTGGTATGGTGATCCACCTTGACGCATTTGCACCATCAATAGTATTCCCTTGAATTGCCGTGTAGCCTAACAATAGAATCACAATGGGCATCAACAGAATGCTCAATCCCTTGAAATAATGCGATGGTATTTTGTGGACGGCATATAGCATCCCGATACCTACAATCACATGACCAAGGTGCTTGATTAAGAACTTGGTTGTGTTACCGGTGCCCCGATTCAGATAGGCCAAATTTGCACTTGCGCTATAGACAGGCAAGAAAGAAAACACCAGCAAAACAATCACCAGCGCCCACAGAAAACGATCACCCGATATGTAATCTTTAAGGTTCAAATTATAAGTTTCTCACAGCGTTTTTGAATTGTCTTCCTCGATCTTCGTAATTCTTGAAAAGGTCAAAGCTTGCGCATGCAGGGCTGAGCAGTACGTTATCGCCAGCATCGGCAAGTTTATAGGCTACTCTTACCGCATCCTCCATGCTGGACGTCTCGACCATGTCATTGACCATGTTGCCAAAAGCCTCGACAATTTTTGAATTGTCTAGCCCTAAGCAAACAATAGCCTTTACTTTATGATGCACCAGATTGTAGAGGTCTGCGTAGTTGTTGCCTTTATCCACGCCCCCTACAATCCAGACCGTGGGGCGTTCCATGCTTTCTAACGCGTAATAGGCAGCATTGACATTAGTTGCCTTGCTATCATTGATGTACTGGACTTTATTGATCTTCAAGACATTTTCCAGACGATGCTCGACACCTTGGAAAGACTGCATACTCTGACGGATAGTCTCCTTGCGGATTTTTAGAAGTTTTGCCGCAGTTGATGCAGCCATGGCGTTTGCAGTATTATGCTGGCCTTTTATGGATATAGATTCTGTTGACATTGAAAATGATGTATCGTTTGTTTGTATGTGAATGCGCCCGTCAATTAATGAGGCGCCTTTTTTCAGTACTTTTTTTAATGAGAAAGGAAACAGTTGAGCTTTGGTTTTTGATTCCTGCAGCTTCCTCAGAATCGTGTCGTCATCTGCATTGTAGATGAGGTAATCATCTGCAGTTTGATTCATGGTGATCCTCAACTTGCTATCTGCATAGAGGTCAAAATCATGATTGTATCTATCCAAATGATCAGGCGTGATGTTGAGTAGGATTGCGATGTGCGGCTTGAACTTATCGATACCGTCCAATTGAAAACTGCTTACCTCGAGGACGCGATAGTCACTTTTTCCAGCTGCTGCTTGCTGAGCAAAACTTTCGCCTATGTTGCCGCCTACCGTCACATCCAGTTTTGCTTCCTTCAAAATATGACCCACCAGACTGGTCACGGTGGTTTTCCCATTGCTACCTGTGATGGCAATGATTTTGTCATCGCTATAGCGAGATGCGAATTCAATTTCAGAAATGACTGGAATACCAGCAGATCTCAATCGCTGAACCACAGCGGCCGTATCCGGTATCCCTGGACTTTTCACCACAAGATCAGCTTGCAAAATGCGGTCTAGGTCATGGCTGCCTTCTTCATAAAGGATGCTGTTTGAGGATAACGCTTTCGCGAAAGCGGAACCAATAACACCACCATCACTCACAAATACCTCCCAACCATTTTTCTGACCCAGTACGGCTGCTCCCACGCCACTAATCCCTGCCCCAAGGACCACTAGCCGACCATTTTTATTATGTTGATCTGACTGCATCATCTGACTTTGAGTGTTACGATGCTTACGATGGCAAGCAAGATCCCAACGATCCAGAAGCGCACGACGATCTTACTCTCGTGCAATCCCTTTTTCTGATAATGGTGGTGGAGCGGGGACATTAAGAAGATCCTACGACCCTCGCCAAATTTCTTGCGTGTGTACTTGAAATAGCTCACTTGCATCACGACAGATAGGTTCTCGATCAGAAAGATTCCGCAAAGGATGGGAATCAGTAATTCCTTTCTGGTGGCAATGGCGAGAACGGCGATGATCCCACCGATTGTGAGGCTACCGGTATCGCCCATAAAGATCTGGGCGGGATAAGTATTGTACCATAGAAAACCAACCAGCGCACCTGCGAACGCCGTGATGAAGACCACCATCTCGCCGCTATCGGGTATGTACATGACATTGAGGTAATCTGCAAAAATGATGTTTCCAGAAATCCACGCAAAAAGTGCCAGCGTAATCACGATGATCGCGCTCGAACCTGATGCCAGACCATCAATCCCATCGGTGAGGTTGGCGCCGTTACTGACAGCAGTCACGATGATGATGACGATGGGAATAAAAATTAGCCACGCCCAGTTGACCAGCGTTGGATCTATCCAGTCAATCAGCGCTGCGTAATCCATCTCGTTATCCTTTACAAACGGAATCGTGGTTTTGGTGGATTTGATGGCTGGACCAAATTCCACCGCCCTGGAATCCATCAGACTTTCCTGAATCTGAAATGGCGGATTATCCAATTCTTCCTTAATCGTAATGTCAGGATGGAAAAACATTATCGCGCCTATGATTGCACCTAGACCTACCTGACCGATTACCTTGAACTTTCCGGCTAGACCAGCTTTGTCTTTTTTAAATACTTTGATAAAATCATCTGCAAAACCTATCAGTCCCATCCAGATCGTTGTGATGATGAGCATGACGACATAGATGTTATTTAGCTTAGTAAGTAACAGCGCAGGAAATAGCGTCGCCGCAATGATGATTAATCCACCCATGGTGGGAGTACCTGCTTTTTCTACCTGTCCCTCTAAACCTAGATCACGCACTTCCTCTCCTACCTGCCTTTTCTGGATGAACTCGATGATTCGTTTACCGTAAATCGTAGAGAAGAGAATGGAAATCAAAAATGCAATAGCAGCCCTGAAGGTAATGAACCCAAACAAGGACGCCCCAGGTATCTGAAACTCCTCTTCTAGATATTTGAATAGGTAGTAGAGCATTATTTGTTCAGTTGGTTGAGAGTTTCCATGACGACTTTTCTATCGTCAAAATCCTTGCGCACACCATTGATTTCTTGATAAGTCTCATGACCTTTTCCTGCAATCAATATGATGTCATTCTTTTCTGCCATCATGCTTGCAGTCTTGATCCCTTGCTTACGATCGATGACGGTGAGTACTTTTTTAAAATCTGCAGGTGAAACACCAGCTTCCATTTCCGAAAGAATTAGCGCGGGATCTTCCGTACGCGGATTATCGCTGGTCAGAACGACCTTATCGCTTAGTATAGCCGCGATATTGGCCATTTTAGGACGTTTGGTTTTATCCCTGTCACCACCACAGCCTACAACTGTTATCAGTTGCTCATTTCTAGTGCGGATAGAATTGATGGTTTCCAGCACATTTTTCAGCGCATCTGGGGTGTGGGCGTAATCCACGATGGCTGTGATATTTTCCTTTGCAGTAGTGAAATATTGAAACCTACCGGATACGCCCTCCAATTGCGAAATAGCAGATAGCACTTCCATAGATTCCAATCCCAATTCGATCGCACATCCATAGACCGCAGCGATGTTGTAAGCATTGAATTGCCCAATCATCTTAGTCCACAATTCCTGCTGGTTGATTTTCAACAGCAACCCACCGAATTGATTCTCCAAAATCTTTGCGTGGTAATCCGTATGGGTTTTAAGCGCATAGCCCAGTTTTCTGGCTGCGGTATTCTGCAGCATAAAAGCGCCGTTTTTATCGTCAAGGTTAGTGAGTGCAAAAGCATCTCTCTTCAGCTCGTCAAATAAGCGTTTCTTGACATCACGATATTCAGCAAACGTGTTATGGTAATCCAGATGGTCATGACTGAGATTTGTGAAAATTGCGCCCGCAAACTGCAATCCCCAGACACGCTCTTGAGCAATACCGTGGCTACTCACCTCCATAAAAACATAATCGACACCAGCTTCTACCATATCGGATAGATGCTTGTTAATCGCGAGTGCATCTGGCGTAGTGTGCGTAGCAGGGATGTGACGCTGATCGATCACTACTTCTACCGTACTGATTAGTCCGGTCTTGTAGCCAGCGAACTTAAACAGCTTGTGCAGCAAAGCGGTAACAGTAGTTTTTCCGTTAGTCCCTGTTACACCAACTAACTTGAGCTTGCCCGCTGGATTTTCATAGTAATTGATTGCAATTTGGGAAAGCGCTTTTTTCGAGTCTTTGACGACGATGTAAGAAACCTGCTCATCAATTTTGCTGGGCAACTCTTCAACCACTACTGCTTTTGCACCAGCTGCAATGGCTTTATCAATAAATTGATGACCATCGACTTGGACTCCTTTTGTTGCAACAAAGAGATCACCAGGCTGCACTTTACGTGAATCAAAATGTACAGCGTTCACCTGAATCTGCGTTGAGCCTGCCGTGGATTGCAGCCCTGTCTTATACAATAAGGAACTTAATTCTTTCATATAAGTGTCAGCACTATTTTTTGAGACGAATTGATTTTAGTTCCAGGCTTAACGGACTGCTTTAAAACTTTACCAGTACCTATCAATTCTACCTGACCGCCCAAATTCTCAACAAGAGCTACCGCATCCATTGCTGTCATGCCCTTTAAATCTGGAAGTGAAGATTCGTTATTCTGTAATTCATTGAAATAACTAGTGTTTGATTCTTGCCCGGCAAGAAATTTTTGCGGGATACTCACCGTGTTCTCTGAAGGACTAGAGGTATAAATCTTTTGAGCTATTGTTTTAAAGACAGGTCCAGCGACGATATTTCCGTAGTAGCCTTTGGCCACGTTTGGTCTATGGATAACAACAATGCAGCTGTACTTAGGCTGATCTGCTGGGAAGTAACCTGCAAAAGAAGCGATATAATTGCCTGGCTCTTTCCAGTATTCTGCTTGGCATGTCCCTGTCTTACCAGCCATGGAAAAATCTGGGTGATAGAGATTATCGGCGGTTCCTCGCTTGACCACGTTTTCCATCATGACTTTTACCTTGTCAATCGTCTCTTGCGAACAGATTGACGGATTGATGACTTCACGGTCAAATTTTTCAATTAATCGATCCTTTGATTTCACCTCTCGGATCAATCGCGGGCGAACCATCTCGCCATCATTTGCAATTGCGTTGTAAAAGGTGAGCGTTTGCAGCGGTGTTAGACTCACTCCGTATCCGAAGCCCATCCACGGCAGAGAAAGGCCGTTCCAGGTCTTGTCATCTGGATGTGGAATCTTTGGCGAGCCCTCCCCTTTAATGGGAAGTCCTAATCGCGAGTTAAGATTCATGCTATAGAGCCTGTCCACATAGTCTTCAGGGCGGTCATTATAATTATCCTGTACCATTTGAACAAGGGCTGTATTTGAGGAAAGCTCAAATGCTTTGGCGACACTTATCTCACCATAACCACCTCGACGTGAATCCCTCACATTCCTACCGTAATACGTGATTTTTCCTTTTTGTGTATCAAATACAGTACTGGTGTCGACCACTTTATCCTCAAGCGCCGCAACCACGCTCATCAATTTAAAAGTGGAACCTGGCTCGTGTGATTCCCAAACCGCGTAATTGCGTTTCTCATAATACTTTCCAGATTTGCCGCGACCCAGATTAGTCAGGGCCTTGATCTCACCACTTTCCACCTCCATTACAACGGCGGTACCATGATCTGCCTCAAAATATTCCAGCTGCTCCAGTAGCGCGTGGTGCGCCACGTCCTGCATGTTGACATCAATAGTGGTGTATACATCATAGCCATCCTCAGGCTCAACCTCGTTTGTGCTGTTGATGGGCTTCCATTTGTTTTTTGCGATTTTTTGCTTGAGGCGCACACCGCTGGAACCTCTCAGGTAGGGTGAAAAAGCTCCCTCTAATCCCACGGGAGCACTACCCTCGCGATCATATCCTACGATGCGCTCTGCCATTTTTCCCAGCGGATGATCTCGCACTACTCGTTCTTCCACGATAATGCCGCCACGGTAAGGACCTTTATTGAACAGCGGAAATGACTTAATTTCTTTATAATCTCCGTAGTCTAGATTTTTTGCAATCAGTAGATAGCGATTCCGATTGCTTCTAGCCTTGCGCAGTCTCTGGAGGTAATATGATTTTGGATGGTTTAGCTTTCGCGAAAGCGCAACACTTAAAGGCTCCACCAGTTCATTAAAATCTTTGTCACTAGCAGAAAGTGCATCAAAACGGATGTCAAATTTGCTGATACTCGCGGCCAAAACTTGTCCATTTGCATCGTATAGATTGCCACGATTAGCCGGTATCGTGTCGTTTTTGAAGATCCTCTGATCTGCGCGAGCACGGTAGTGATCGCCCTCTACAAACTGAATTCGTGCGATTTTAGTTATCACCAGAATTGCTACGACCAGAAACAGAAAACTGATGCCGTAAACTCTGTACAGTATGTTTTTCTCAGTCGTCGCCATTAGTCATCTTCAGGTTTTGCCACGCTTGCCACCACTAACTTTTTAGGCGGGTCGTATGCAGGTTTGATATCAGAATCTTTCAGGTTCTTTTTTACTTCGGACTCCATTTGCAGAAACATGAGCCTGCGCTGTCCATCCATATACTCGCTACGCAACTGATTTGATCGATCTGTAAGCTGCGCCATGTAAAACACTTTTTTTTCCAGCGAGTGACCTGTATAGATCATGATCATGGCTAGCAAAGTGACGAAGGCAATAAAACGCCAGTTTTTAAAGGCATCATCGCTGGTCAAAAAACTCCCGCGCAATATGCTGTATACCCGAGCTGCCATTAGTCTTGATTTATTTTTTCAGCAATACGCAGCTTTGCGCTGCGCGCCCTATTGTTCCTATTGATCTCTTCCTGACTTGGCACGACCAGCTTTCCAACTTTTTTAAAAGGCACAGACACATTGCCAAAAACATCCCGCTCGGGCTCCCCCTCGAACAGCCCGCTGCGCATAAAACGCTTTACTGGCCTATCCTCAAGTGAATGGTAAGAGATAACACTTAGCCTCCCGATTGGCCTGATGATTTCAGCGCATTGTAGCAGGAACTCCTCCAGCACCCTCATCTCATCATTAACTTCAATCCTGATGGCTTGAAACACCTGCGCCATCTGCTTGTTCTCCATTCTGGCAGGAACTAATGGAGCGCATATTTCCTTTAGCTGGGCGATAGTTTGAATAGGTCTGGACGATCTGGCCTGAACGATGCTGCGAGCGATTTTATAGGCGTTGCGTAGTTCACCGTATTCTCTAAAAATTCTGACTAGATCATCATCGCTGTAGTCATTGACCACCTTTATGGCGTCGAGACTTTCGCTTTGGTTCATGCGCATGTCTAGCCTTGCGTCAAAACGGGTAGAAAATCCACGATCGGCTACGTTAAATTGATGCGAACTCACTCCAAGATCAGCTAGCACCCCGTCAACCTCTTTAACACCATAAAGCCGCAGGAAGCGCTTCATGTATCGGAAATTTTGATCGATCAATTCAAATCGATCGTCATCAATAGCGTTCTCCTGTGCATCCTGATCTTGATCAAAGGCGTAAAGTTTTCCATTCTCATCTAGCCTAGACAAAATCTCACGGGAGTGACCTCCACCACCAAAAGTGACATCCACATAGATACCATCTGGCTTTATGGCCAGGCCATCAACAGATTCCTTGAGCAGGACTGGATCATGATAAGATGTCGGTGCTGTCATTTCCCATTACTTCTTGAGCCAAATCGGCAAAATCCTCTGATGCGTTATCTATCGCTTCCTCGTAGCGTGTCTTATCCCAGATCTCGATGATGTTGATTGCGCTGGCCACGGTTATCTCTTTGGTGATTCCACTTACTGAAATCAAATCTTTAGGAATGAGGATCCTCCCACTTACATCCATTTCCACGGTTTTCACCCCAGCGGTAAAGCGCCTGATAAAATCATTGTGCTTGCGGTTAAACCTGTTCAATCCATTAAGCTTTTGCATGAGCACATTCCATTGTTCCATGGGGTACAATTCAAGACATGGCTGGAACACGGCACGTTTAATTACAAAACCCTGCTCCATTATAGGCGTGAGCTGTTTCTTGAGCCCGGTAGGCATCATGAAACGACCCTTAGCGTCTGCTTTACAATCATATGTGCCTATAAAGTTGACCATTAGGAGACTAGCTGGTTTTGAAGCGGTGACCCAAATATATATTTTTCTATTCCACTTTTTACCACTTTTTACCACATTGTTGATAAATGATAATCTTTGCGCATAAATCACCCCACTTATAAACATTTTCTGACTGATTCTTATCAGCACAGCACTTTGCTTGAATGCCGACTAAAGCCGCACTAGTTCATTAATTTTACTAGAAACAAAACATATCCTATGCTTTGCATAATTCTTGGCTACAGATATTGCTTACCTTGTCCTATGCTAGCATAGCAAAACATTTATATTTGCTAGTTGAGCTATAGCCTATGGCATACGATCTTGTTACTGACGGTAAGTTTGAATATCATTCAACGGGTGAAGGCACTCCGATAATCATACTTCACGGTTTGATGGGCGGCCTAAGCAACTTTGAAGGAGTTATCGATTTCTTCCCTGAAAAAGGTTTTCAAGTCGTGGTTCCCACTTTACCACTCTACACCCTTTCCCTGCTCAAGACTAATATCAAGACTTTTGCAAAGCACATTAACGATTTTATCAATCACATGGGTTGGGATGAAGTTATTCTCTTAGGTAACTCACTCGGCGGGCACATAGGACTGGTGACTACAAAACTCTACCCCGAAAAAATCAAAGCATTAATTATTACTGGCAGCTCTGGTCTATATGAAAGTGCCATGGGTGAGAGCTACCCAAAACGTGGTGATTACGAGTACATCAAGAAAAAAAGCGAAGACGTCTTTTACGATCCAGCTATCGCTACAAAAGAAGTAGTAGACGAAGTGTTTGCTGTTGTAAACGATCGCAACAAACTCATCAAAACACTGGCTATCGCCAAAAGTGCGATCCGACACAACATGGCAAAGGATCTGCCAAAAATGACCACACCTACCTGCATCATCTGGGGAAAACAGGACAATGTTACCCCGCCTGAGGTGGCAGAGGAATTTCACGAAAAGCTACCCGACAGTGATTTGTTCTGGATTGATAAATGTGGCCATGCTGCAATGATGGAGCACCCAGAAGAATTTAATAAGATTCTATATGGATGGTTTGTGGATAGAGGCTACTGCAATTAAGCAGCCGCAGTTTTGAAAATCTTAAAATCCTACTTGGAAAATTGAAATGCTAAGAGATTTCCAGATACTTCTGTAATAAATTAAAATCTCCCTAACGCTAGGTTTACCTCAAGATCACGACCTTTAAGGCATGGGCAAAGCAAAGGATATCATCGCAGACTTAGACGATAGAGCAATCGACCGGATCATTGAAATGGGGTGGGAAGACCGCACGCCATTTGATGCGATTGAGGCGCAGTTTGGATTGAGTGAGGGTGATGTGATCAAAGTGATGCGCGACCAGATGAAACCTAAAAGCTTCAGGATGTGGCGCGCAAGGGTACAGGGACGATCTACAAAACATAGAGCACAGCGGGATCCTGAGATGGATCGATTCAAATGCAGTCGTCAACGACATATCACGCATAACAAAATCAGCAAACGGTAGAGCTTCGTTTTACATGTCAGCATCAGAACAATATTCTATCGCTTGGAACGCTAATTGTAAAATGACTGATTCAAAACAAAAGCATGTCTAAATTTCTTTTGATATTGAGTTTGTTCGCTTTCGCGAAAGCGGTAACCGCTCAAGAAAACCCATTTAGCAAAGAGGCACAGAAAAAAGCTGAATTCCTCTCTAATGAGATCAAGATAAATGATCTGGTGACAGGTGGTTTGTCAATGCCCAGCAAAAAGAAAAAAGATCTGCCGCTTGTAATTTTCATACCCGATCAAGGACCAGTCGATCGCAACGGGAATCAGCCCCGAACTAAACATTTTGCCTACAAACAACTCTCTGACTCGCTAGTCAAAAATGAGATTGCCACTTTTAGATACGACAAGCGCACCTTCACTCAAGTGAAGAACCGCACTAAAACTGATAGTACAAAGTTTGGCGATTTTGTCAATGATGCCAGGCAGGTAATTGAACGATTATGTGCAGATGAGCGATTTTCAAAAATTTTTCTCGCTGGACATGGTCAGGGCTCACTTGTGGCGATGCTATCCATAAATGAAAATATTAATGGGCTGATTCTGCTGGCAGGGGCTGGGGAATCGCTAGATGATATGATCGTGGGTCAGATTGCAAAGCAGCAGCCAGGGCTGGATAAAGTAGCCCGCGCCACCTTTGACAAAGTGCTTTCTCAGGACGAGCCTGTTACAGACATCGAGCGCGACCTTTACATGATCATTGGTCCTGAAGTACAGCCGTTCATGAAATCGTGGATGCAACATGACCCCGCGGGCCTGATTTCAGATATTGACTTACCTGTTCTGATTGTGAATGGCGACATGAATCGCCAGATGGATACCACGCAAACTCAAAAACTTCACGAGGCAGCACCTAACTCACAGTATGAGATGATTGCGGGAATGAACCATATTTTCAAAGTGGTTACCCGTAATGAACTACAGGCCTCTAAAAGTTTCGTGGATCCTAGTTTTCCAGTTCACCCCAGATTGATTCAAGTGCTGACAGACTTTATTAAGCAATAGTCCTTTTAGTTTTACGCTTTCGCGAAAGCGTAAAAATTTACCCAGCTACATAAAACCATTGCTATTCTAATTGCTATCGTATTTTGGCGGGATGATTTACCTAGCAACGACCGCAATCCAAGAGAAATTTGTTGAAGCGCCATTAATTACAAACGATGCTGTAGTTTTCGGTTTACTGATGCTGTGCCTAGCATTAGTTTTTTACAGTTCCTCTGTCAAGTCTGGATTCTTTGCCAGTTTTTACAAATATGTTCCAGCGCTACTCATGTGTTATCTGTTGCCCAGTCTCCTGAGCACCACGGGAATAATTTCTGGACTGGAGTGGAATGAACTGGATAGGGATGGTAATGTCATCGAAAATTCTTCATCACTCTATTTCGTAGCATCGAGGTATCTGTTGCCCGCTGCGTTGGTATTGATGACATTGTCAATTGATTTGAAGGCTGTTTTCAATTTAGGTCCCAAAGCTTTATTCATGTTTTTAACGGGATCTATGGGAATCATCATCGGCGGACCGTTGGCTGTGCTCATCGTAGGAACTGTAAGTCCAGAAACCGTGGGCGGTGAGGGCGCTGATGCCGTGTGGCGCGGCCTATCCACACTAGCTGGTAGCTGGATAGGAGGTGGTGCAAATCAAGCGGCCATGCTGGAAGTGTACGGCTATAACCAGGCAAAGTACAGCGGCATGGTGCTGGTGGATATCGTTGTAGCAAATGTCTGGATGGCGATTCTGCTTTTCGGAATTGGAAAAGCTGCCCTGTTTGACAGGTGGACAGGTGCAAATGCCAACTCGATTGAAGACCTCAAGAAAAAAGTTTCAGACTACTCGGCTAGTGTGAAACGTGAGGCCACGCTTACTGATTTGATGGTGATGCTGGGAATAGCTTTTGCGACTGTGGGTCTATCCCATTTTTTGGCGGGATTTTTTGCAGAAGCGTTTGACAGCTCACCTACAATTTCAGAAAACATCTACCTAAGCTTTCTGACCAGTCAGTTCTTCTGGCTGATTTTTATTGCGACGATAATAGGAATCGTTCTTTCCTATACACCGATCAAACGCTATGAAGGGACTGGCGCCAGCAAACTGGGAAGTGTTTTTATCTACATTCTGGTAGCAACTATAGGAATGAAAATGGATTTGAGGTCGATTTTGGAAAATCCAGGTTTGATCGTTGTAGGTCTGGTCTGGATGGCGATCCATGCTGGGCTTTTGATTCTTATAGCAAAATTAATCAAAGCGCCATACTTTTTTCTCGCCGTGGGGAGTCAAGCAAACGTAGGTGGTGCGGCGAGCGCACCAGTCGTAGCTGCAGAATTTCACCCTTCACTGACTACCGTAGGGGTATTATTGGCTGTTTTTGGTTATGTGGTCGGTACAATTGGTGCAATAGGCTGTACGGTATTGATGCAGCTAGCCTCAAATGCGGTTTGAAGGGAAAGTTGAATCAAAATCTGATTTTCTAACCGACTTTTGCAACAAGTTTAAGCCATGAGAAAAATCCTCCTACTACTCTTAGTTAGCATTACGATAGCCTGTAAAGATGAGGCACCTGAGGTCAATTTTACCATCAATGGAGATATTGAAGGTCTAAAGACAGGGAAAGTGCTTTTGCAAAAAGTGAAAGACTCCTCTCTGATTACTTTAGATAGCGTAGTTATCGACGGTAACTCTAAATTCAATTTATCTGGTATAATAGCACAGCCACAATTGTTGTACGTGCATCTAGACGTTAACGACGGCACCAAATATGATGATAGAATCAGCGTTTTTGTGGAAGAAGGTGAAATGAGCTTAAATGCTGAACTAAATGATTTTGAAAATAGCGCTAGGGTCTCTGGTTCTAAAAACGACAGCGTATTTTCATTGTTCAAGAAGAACAAAAAGAGATTAGATGCAGCTTACGCTGATCTCGTCAAACGCAGCCTGACGATCAGTCAATCTGAAGAAGATGTTGACCCTATGGAATTACAACAATTGGATGAGGACTATCAGGCACATCTTAAGAGAAGAGTCCTATTTGCCCTGAACTATGCAAGAATCAACAAAGAGCTGGAAGTTGCCCCTTATATTTTATTAAGCGAAGCCTTTGATGCAAATCCCAAATTACTGGACAGCACCTTTCAAATGATGCCAAAAAAAATCCAGAACAGCCTCTACGGTAAAGAGTTGTCTGGATTAATTGAGTTATCAAAAA
The DNA here is from genome assembly GCA_964478845.1 of uncultured Flavobacteriaceae bacterium. Classification (GTDB taxonomy): domain Bacteria; phylum Bacteroidota; class Bacteroidia; order Flavobacteriales; family Flavobacteriaceae; genus Nonlabens. The sequence goes on from CAYZJT010000004.1 coordinate 202,982, forward strand.
AAGAGAACGGTCTATAGGCTGTTCACTCTTTCAATAAGAGCACGACCCTCTGATTCTAAATCCTGACGCACTTGTTTCAAGTGTGCTCTCCTATTGTCTACAGATCTATCGTTGACTCTTGCGATCAACTTGTCAAAGGTGTTGATCGAGTCATCGATTACTTTTTCTGAAGCTGAATGATCTTGATCTGGATGAGCTGCCTGATGAATCATCGCAGCCTCTATGATATCGCCCAATACATAATTGATATCTTGCTTCAAATGCTTTACACTTGCCATAACTATTAATTTGAGTGCAAAAATAGTTATTCTCAACGGGCTGATTTGATCTAATCGTCTGGAAGTCCCTTGCTCCTACTCACCTCTATAAACCACAAAATTGCGTGGCGTCTCATACAGCTTTACTTCCAGCTCGTATCTTGGGTCTAGGTTTTCTTTAATTCGCTGGTAGATCACATAAGCAATGTTTTCTGCCGTAGGGTTCAATTCCTTGAACTCTGGGACTTCCTCATTCAGATTTTTGTGATCCATGTAGTCTTCAACATGTTCCTTAATCACATCTTTTAAAATCTTGAGGTCGATCAAATACCCAGTTTCTGGATCGACTATCCCGGTGACACCTACTTCTAGCTCGTAATTATGCCCATGATAGTATGGGTTGTTACACTTGCCGAATACTTCCTGATTGCGATCCATATCCCAATCCTTACGATACAAACGGTGTGCGGCATTAAAATGAGCCTTTCGGTATGCAGTTATTTTCATGAGATGTAGTTATAGTATTTGTCAAAGATGATCTTGAACCACTCGGTGTAGCGGTCAGGATGTGCTTCTATGTCTGTTTTTATGTCTACAGCTTTCATCCATTTGAAGTCGGCGACCTCTGCTGGATTAGGTTCAGGATCTTCATTAAAGTGTCCTAGCAGCACATGATCAAACTCATGCTCGGTTAATCCATTGTCAAAAGGTGCTACATAGATGAACGAAAACAATTCTTTAAGATCAGTCGTGAATCCCATTTCTTCCTGCAGGCGTCGCATGCCTGCGTCAATGTTTGACTCCCCTTCCCGCTGGTGGCTACAACAGGTATTTGTCCATAGGCCAGGTGAGTGATATTTAGAGAGTGCTCGCTGCTGTAAGAGGATTTCGTTTCTTGAATTGACGACAAAGACAGAAAATGCGCGATGTAGCAATGCTTTTTCATGCGCCTCGATTTTTTCCATCAGGCCTACCTGCTCGTCGCTTTCGTTGACTAGAATTACTTGTTCCAAAGTTGATTGTAAAACGTGAAATTACTGTGGCATTAACGTACGGTTCTAAATACCTTGTGAAAACTGGTGCATTCTGACGATTACGCTTTCGCGAAAGCGTAACATCTACATCTCCCCTGCCATCTTTCTCCACCTGAAAACTAGCGCATTTCAGTATTTTTGCAGCCCGAAATTCCCACTATGAAATTCAAGGACGAGATCGCACGCCGAAGAACTTTTGGCATTATTTCCCACCCAGATGCCGGTAAGACTACACTTACTGAAAAATTGCTGCTGTACGGGGGTGCCATTCAGGAGGCGGGCGCGGTAAAGTCCAATAAAATCAAGAAAGGTGCGGCGAGTGATTTTATGGAAATCGAGCGGCAGCGAGGAATCTCTGTAGCGACCTCTGTGCTTGCCTTTGAATATAATGGTAAGAAAATCAATATCCTTGACACACCGGGTCACAAGGATTTTGCTGAAGATACGTTTAGAACGCTTACAGCTGTGGACAGCGTTATCGTGGTCATCGACGTAGCTAAAGGGGTTGAAGAACAGACAGAAAAACTTGTGGAAGTATGTCGCATGCGGCAGATCCCGATGATTGTCTTCATCAACAAGATGGACCGCGAGGGGAAAGATGCTTTTGATCTGTTGGACGAGATTGAGCAAAAACTGGGATTGCGAGTGACGCCGCTCAGTTTTCCTATCGGGATGGGTTATGATCTGAAAGGGATCTACAACCTGCACAAAGGCAACGTAAACCTTTTTACTGGTGAGTCATCCAAAGACATCCATGACACCGTAGCTATAGAGAACCTAGAAGATGAGGCGCTTGATCAATTAATCGGCGAGAAAGCTGCATCGACCCTACGCGAAGAGCTGGAACTGGTTCAGGGTATCTATCCCGACTTCAATGGTGAGGAATATTTGAGAGGGGATTTGCAGCCGGTGTTTTTTGGAAGTGCGCTGCACAATTTTGGGGTAAAAGAACTGCTTGACGGCTTTATCGAGATTGCACCAGCACCACGTCCTAAAAAATCTGAAGAGCGACTGGTAGCACCAGACGAGCAGGATTTCTCAGGCTTTGTCTTTAAGATCCACGCAAACATGGATCCCAAACATCGCGATAGGCTGGCTTTTGTCAAAATCGTAAGCGGGAAATTTGAGCGTAATAAAGCCTACAAGCACGTGCGCCTTGATAAAAGCTTGAAGTTCTCCAGCCCTAACGCTTTTTTTGCCGAGAAAAAAGAAATCGTTGATGAGTCATTTCCGGGCGACATCGTGGGACTACACGATACAGGAAATTTCAAAATTGGTGATACCCTTACAGCTGGCGAAGAGTTGCACTACAAGGGAATTCCATCATTCTCTCCAGAGCACTTTAGATATATCAACAATGCCGATCCTATGAAGGCCAAACAACTGGCTAAAGGAATTGACCAGTTGATGGATGAAGGTGTAGCCCAGTTATTTACGCTGGAACTGAATGGCCGCAAAGTGATCGGTACGGTGGGTGCGTTGCAGTTTGAGGTAATCCAGTACCGACTTGAACACGAGTACGGCGCAAAATGTTCCTATGAAAATCTGAACGTCCACAAAGCTTGCTGGGTAGATACCGAAGACTGGAAAAGCGACGAGTTCCAGGAATTCAAACGTGTAAAGGCTAAATTTCTAGCCAAAGACAAACGAGGGCAATTAGTCTTCCTAGCTGACTCTGCCTTTTCCTTGCAAATGACTCAGCAAAAGTATCCCAGCATTACGTTCCACTTTGTTAGTGAATTTGATCCGATAACGGCTTAATTGTCCTGATCAATCTACATTGCAGGTTCGCTGGTTGATAGCGGTTCTTCTATTTTCTTGACTGTTTTGATCATAAAAACATTGTTAGGCAGGGTGATTTCCTGACCATCGGTTTTTGCTCTGATCGTGGTGTAGAAAACACCGATGTTTAAAATCGTGCCCTCAAGCAAGTAATCCTTCCCCTCCATGATGGCAATCTCATCCCCGATTTTAGCAGGGTGATTGAAAAAGATGATGATGCTGGCCGTGATGTTGGACAATATTGACCATTGGGCAAAGAATCCTACTCCCAGCAGAGTCAGCAATGAACCTAGAAATACCAAGAAATCTGATTGCTGCACTCCCCATATCAATAGCAGGATGGCAATCAATAAAATTACCAGCAGAACTCCTATGATCCTTCTGATCAGCATCCCGCGTATCGGCTGAATGGATTTTTGCAGTAAGTTTCTATTGACGAGTTTGAACAAAATGCTTCTGATGATTACGTAAAGCACAATGACAACTCCAGTTTCAATAAGTTTCCAGTAGTAAATAGTCATTCCTGAGTATCTAGTAGAAAAAGGTAAATCAAAAACGCCCAGCATTAAGGCCAGGCGCTTCATTCAATTAAATTTTCAGTTTATCTATTTGAAATGTCCTTAAAAGCGCGGTGATTTTCACCGGTATAAACCTGACGAGGTCGACCTATAGGCTCTTTGTTCTCACGCATCTCTTTCCATTGTGCAATCCATCCAGGCAGTCTACCTAGAGCAAACATCACGGTAAACATTTCCACAGGGATTCCCATTGCTCTGTAGATGATTCCAGAGTAGAAGTCTACGTTAGGATAAAGCTTTCTATCTACAAAATAAGAATCGTTCAGTGCTTCCTGCTCTAGACCTTTAGCAATTTCCAAAATCGGATCTTCAACTCCCAGATCACTCAATACTTCATCTGCAGCTTTCTTAATGATTCTCGCACGTGGGTCAAAGTTTTTGTAAACACGGTGACCGAAGCCCATCAATCTGAAAGGATCGTCTTTGTCTTTTGCTTTGGCCATGTATTTCTTGGTATCACCGCCGTCTTCCTTAATGGCTTCAAGCATCTCAAGTACCGCTTGATTAGCACCACCATGAAGAGGTCCCCATAACGCATTGATACCGGCACTCAAACTGGCAAATAGTCCGGCATGAGATGAACCAACAATTCTTACCGTACTGGTTGAACAGTTCTGCTCGTGATCAGCGTGTAAGATCAGCAATTTATCAAGCGCATCGACAACAACTGGATTGAGCTGGTAGTTTCCGCTGGCTTTCTTGAACATCATGTGAAGGATATTCTCTACATATCCTAGAGAATCATCCCCGTAATCAAGCGGCTGACCTGTGCGCTTACGCAATGCCCATGCAACAAGGACTGGGAATTTACCCATGATGCGCACGATGGCGTTGTACATGTCTTGCTCGCTATCCACATTCACAGATGACGGATTAAACGCAATCAATGCACTAGTTAAAGAGGATAATACACCCATCGGGTGAGCAGATTTCGGAAAACCGTCCAGAATCTTTTTTACATCCTCGTCTACATGAGAATGTTCTTTAATGTCACCATAAAATTTGTCCAGTTGGCTCTTAGTGGGAAGCTCACCAAAAATCAATAAATAAGCAACTTCAAGGAAACTTGCCTTATCTGCAAGATCCTCAATGCTGTAACCACGGTATCTTAGAATTCCTTCTTCGCCATTAAGGAAGGTTATGGCGCTCTGGCAGCTACCTGTATTTTTATAACCAGGATCGATGGTAATTAATCCTCCGGTAGCACCACGCAAGGTTTTGATATCAACTGCATGCTCATCTTCAGTTCCTTTGATGACAGGAAACTCATATTTTTTACCATTAAACTCTAGCGTTGCTTTATCGGACATTTGGTATAATTTATTTTTTGGATTTCCGTAAAAATACGGCAGCAAACGCAGAATAAAAATGAAATTGAAATGCTTTCACCCTTGAATTATGATAACTTTTGCCTTTTTGAAATTTCTAGGGCAGCCGCCAACAGTAGCAAGTAAATATTCTCGGTGTCGGTTCTATAGCATTGCTATTTAAGTATTGCGCTTTCGCGAAAGCGTAAACTAAAAAGGCCCCTGAATTAACAGAGGCTTGTAAATCGAAATTATTGATCTTCTATATCTGAAAGGCTTTGCGGCCCGGATAGTATGCAAACTCACCTAGCTCCTCTTCAATCCTGAGTAACTGATTGTATTTTGCCATGCGATCTGATCGCGACGCACTACCTGTTTTGATTTGACCAGTTGACAAAGCAACGGCAAGATCTGCTATAGTATTGTCCTCTGTCTCGCCGCTACGGTGTGACATCACCGATGTGTAACCAGCTTTGTGAGCCATAGTTACCGCAGCAATTGTCTCTGTAAGTGTACCGATTTGGTTTACTTTAATCAGGATGGAATTTGCAATGTTTTGATTGATACCGCGCTCAAGGCGATCAACATTTGTTACAAAAAGGTCATCGCCGACCAATTGTACCTTATCACCAGCGTGCTCTGTAAGCATTTTCCAGCCGTCCCAGTCATTCTCATCCATACCGTCCTCGATAGAAATGATTGGATACTTCTCAGCCAACTCTGCTAAATATTTTGCTTGCTCTTCTGAAGTGCGCTTCACGCCTTTGTCACCTTCGAACTTTGTGTAGTCATAATGACCATCTACATAGAACTCTGCAGCGGCACAATCCAGGGCAATCATGATTTGCTTACCTGGCGTATAACCCGCATTTTTAATGGATTCTAAGATGGTATCTAGTGCATCCTCTGTCCCGTCAAGTGCTGGAGCAAAACCACCCTCATCACCTACGGCAGTACTCAAGCCTCTGTTATGTAACACTTTCTTCAGGTGATGGAAAATCTCCGTTCCCATCTGCAACGCTTGACTGAAAGACTCAGCAGCTACGGGCATCACCATAAATTCTTGAAAAGCAATCGGGGCATCACTGTGAGATCCACCGTTGATGATATTCATCATTGGGACTGGCAGGGTTGCCGCGTTCATCCCACCGATATATTTGTAAAGCGGCTGGCCCAACTCCTGAGCGGCAGCTTTCGCAACAGCGAGAGAAACCCCTAGAATAGCATTTGCGCCCAGTTTAGCTTTATTTGATGTACCATCTAAGTCGCGCATGCGCTGATCAATCAAAGCTTGGTCAAAAACAAGCTCACCCATTATTTCCTCGGCTATGACCTCATTTACATTTTTTACAGCATTAAGAACGCCCTTACCCATGTAGGCATCTCCACCATCTCTCAATTCTACTGCCTCGTGTTCTCCTGTAGATGCCCCAGACGGAACAGCAGCTCTACCTAAGACACCGTTTGAGGTCATGACATCTACCTCTACGGTAGGATTACCGCGTGAATCAAATATTTGTCTTGCGTGTACATCTATTATCGTACTCATACTGTTTCTGCTTGTTTATGTGATTTGATTAGTTCTATAAATTGGTTAAATAGGTAAATTGCGTCATTAGGACCTGGACCAGCTTCTGGATGATACTGCACTGAAAAGCACGGTGCATTTTTCAACTTTATCCCGGCGACAGTATTGTCATTGAGGTGATAGTGAGTGATTTGCACTTCTTCGTTCGTCTCTGTCTGCTCTCGATCTATGGCAAAACCGTGATTTTGTGATGTGATTTCACCTTTTCCAGTCTCTAAATTCATAATTGGATGATTGATTCCTCTGTGGCCATTATGCATTTTGTAGGTCGCTATGCCTTTAGCTTGAGCTATTATCTGATGACCCAAGCAGATCCCGAAAAGGGGCTCTCTAGCCTCGATAATGTCTTTTGCAGTCTGAATAGCCTGTCTCAATGGTTCTGGGTCACCCGGTCCATTTGAAATAAAATAACCATCAGGTTCAAATGCTTTCATTTCCTCAAATGAAGAATCAAACGGAAAGACTTTTATGTATACATCGCGCTTGGCAAGATTACGCAGGATATTTTGTTTGACACCTAAATCCAAAGCTGACACTTTGAAAGCAGCAGATGGATCGCCGATGGTGTAAGCCTCCTTAGTCGAAACTTCTGACGCCAAAGCTAGGCCCTTCATGGATGGCGCTTCCTTCAGTTGCTTTTGTAGTTCCTCAATATTTTCTACATCGGTACTAACTATAGCATTTTGAGCCCCGTGATCCCTAATGTAGGCAACCAACGCTCGTGTATCCACATCTGAGATCACCAGTAGATTGTGTTTTAGGAGATAATCTTCCAGAGACTCGCTGGCTGCAGGACGGCTGTGCGATAAAGAGAAGTTTTTACAAACAAGAGCTGCAATTTTCACAGAGTCAGATTCTGTATCTGAGTCTGCGACGCCGTAATTTCCAATATGAGCATTTGTAGTGACCATGATCTGACCGTAATATGACGGATCAGTGAATATTTCTTGATAACCAGTTGTACCTGTATTGAAGCAAATCTCCCCAGTTACCGTCTGATTTTCGACAAGTGATTTGCCGAAGAATTTTGTTCCATCCTCAAGTAGGATGATGGCGTCTCGCTTACTCTTGTATCCCATATGTGCTTAGATTTTTCAAAAATAATCCAAAAAAAAAGGATTGATACTGGTGTATCAATCCTTCTGTAAATAATTAAAGAAGTCTTTATTCTTCTTCATTGCTTGTTGTTGTATCTGCAACAGCTGCTTTGTTAGACTTGCTGCGACGACTTCTGCGAGTAGAAGTCTTTTTAGCGTCCGTTGAATACACCTCGTTATAATCTACAAGCTCGATCATCGCCATGTCTGCGTTATCGCCGAGACGATTACCCAATTTGATGATACGAGTGTATCCCCCTGGACGATCAGCTACTTTAGTAGCTACTTCCCTGAACAATTCAGTGACCGCGTGCTTATTACGAAGTTTTGAGAAAGTCAAACGACGGTTGTGCGTCGTATCTTCCTTACTTTTTGTAATTAGGGGCTCCACGTATTGTCTTAAAGCTTTAGCTTTTGCAACAGTAGTATGTATTCTCTTATGCTCGATTAATGAGCAAGCCATGTTAGAAAGCATTGCCTTTCTGTGGGCAGACTTTCTACTTAGGTGATTATTTTTTTTTCCGTGTCTCATGATATTCTATTCTTAACTAGCAAATACTAGTCACGGTCCAATTTATATTTTGCTAAATCCATCCCGAAATTTAGGCCCTTGGTATTTACCAATTCCTCTAGCTCGGTCAAGGATTTCTTTCCAAAGTTTCTGAATTTCATCAAGTCGTTCTTGTTGAAAGAAACTAAATCGCCAAGAGTTTCTACTTCGGCAGCTTTAAGACAATTCAGCGCTCTTACTGAAAGCTCCATGTCAACTAGCTTAGTCTTTAACAGCTGACGCATGTGCAGACTCTCCTCATCGTAAGTCTCAGTCTGAGCAATTTCATCAGATTCAAGCGTTATTCTCTCATCTGAGAACAACATGAAGTGGTGGATGAGTGTCTTAGCAGCCTCTGTCAATGCTTGCTTAGGATGAATACTACCGTCAGTTACGATTTCAAAAACTAGCTTCTCGTAGTCAGTTTTCTGCTCCACACGGTAGTTCTCAATAGCATACTTTACATTCTTGATAGGAGTAAAAATGCTGTCGATTGCTATCGTACCTAATGAAGCACCTGGATTCTTATTCTCCTCTGCTGGAACGTAACCACGACCTTTCTCGATGGTAAGTTCAAGATTTAAGCTTACATCAGAGTTTGTGTGACAGATGACCATCTCTGGATTCAATACTTGGAAACCTGAAATATATTTCTGAAGATCACCTGCTGTTAGCGTGTCTTTGTTAGCGAATGAGATATTCACTACCTCGCTATCTACTTCGTCAATTTGTCTTCTAAAACGAACTTGCTTGAAGTTTAGGATCATTTCGGTTACATCTTCTGCAACACCCTCGATAGTCGAGAACTCGTGATCTACACCCTCAATGCGGACAGAAGTAATTGCAAAACCTTCTAGTGAAGAGAGCAAAACTCTGCGTAGTGCATTACCTACTGTCAAACCATAACCTGGCTCAAGGGGTCTGAATTCGAATTTACCTTCGAAATCAGTTGAGTCGATCATTATAACCTTATCTGGTTTTTGGAAATTTAATATTGCCATGAATTTTAGTGGATTAGGTTATTATTTAGAGTAAAGCTCGACGATGAGTTGCTCCTTGATATTCTCTGGAATCTGTGAACGCTCTGGTACAGAAACAAAAGTTCCAGACATAGATCCTTTGTTAAAAGTTACGTAATCGTAAACTTGATCTGCAGATCCAAGGGCGTCTTCGATAGTGGTAAGTGATTTTGATTTTTCACGAACAGCTACCTCATCACCAGGCTTTAAATTGTAAGAAGGAATGTTAACCAACTCACCATTTACAGTAATGTGTCTGTGAGATACCAGCTGTCTAGCACCACGTCTAGTTCTAGCAAGTCCCATACGGTAAACGACGTTATCTAGACGTGATTCACAAAGACCTAGAAGAACCTCACCGGTAATTCCAGTACTACGTACAGCTCTTTCAAACATCAGTCTGAACTGACGCTCAAGAATACCATAGGTATACTTTGCCTTTTGTTTTTCTTTGAGCTGAACTGCGTATTCAGACTCTTTTCCGCGACGACGCGCGTTTCCATGCATTCCTGGAGGATAGTTCTTCTTCTCCAGCGCTTTACTAGGGCCAAAAATCGGCTCTCTAAATCTACGAGCGATTTTTGCCTTAGGACCTCTATATCTTGCCATATTGCTTAGTTAGTGATAACGTGCTGTGAATTCAGGTCTAGATCCTCCGACAGCCGGTAGTTATCAGATATTAAAAAAAATTATACTCTTCTACGTTTAGGTGGTCTACACCCATTGTGAGGAAGTGGAGTTACATCAATGATTTCCGTCACCTCGATTCCAGCGTTGTGAATAGTTCTGATCGCACTCTCACGACCATTACCTGGACCTTTTACATAAGCTTTTACCTTACGCAATCCAGCCTCGTGAGCAACTTGTGCACAATCTTCTGCTGCTAGCTGAGCTGCATAAGGAGTGTTCTTCTTAGAACCCCTGAAGCCCATCTTACCTGCAGATGACCACGAGATAACCTCACCTTTTTTGTTTGTCAACGAAATAAGGATATTGTTGAAAGAAGATGAGATATGAGCCTCACCTGTATGGTCAACAACTACCTTACGTTTTTTAGCGACTGTTTTAGACTTTGCCATTATTCTACTTATTTAGTTGCTTTCTTCTTGTTAGCAACAGTCTTACGTTTACCTTTTCTAGTACGTGAGTTGTTCTTAGTACGCTGACCTCTTAAAGGAAGTCCAGATCTGTGACGAATTCCTCGGTAACAACCGATGTCCATCAATCGCTTGATGTTAGTTTGCGTTTCAGATCTAAGCTCACCTTCAATTGTAAACTCACCTATGGCAGCACGAATTTTCCCTATTTCATCATCGTTCCACTCGTTTACTTTTTTATCTAAGCCTACACCAGTGGAAGTAAGTACTTCTTGAGCACGACTTCTACCTACGCCATAGATATAAGTTAGGGCAACCTCGCCCCTTTTGTTCTTAGGTATATCTACCCCTGCAATTCTAGCCATAGCTTAACCTTGTCTTTGTTTAAATTTAGGGTTCTTCTTGTTGATCACGTAAAGACGACCCTTACGACGCACGATCTTACAATCGGCGCTACGTTTCTTTATGGAGGCTCTTACTTTCATATCAATATCTATATGTAATTCTTGCTTTAGAAAGGTCGTAAGGACTCATTTCTAATTTCACTTTATCGCCAGGTAAAAGTTTAATGTAGTGCATCCTCATCTTACCTGATATATGAGCAGTCACTTTATGACCGTTTTCTAGCTCAACACGAAACATTGCATTACTCAATGCTTCAATGATCTCGCCGTCTTGTTCTATTGCTGATTGCTTGGCCATGATTATGCTACTTGCTGTTTTCTATTCTTACCGGTCTTGATTAAACCATCGTAGTGACGATTCAAAAGGTAACTATTGATTTGCTGCATTGTGTCGATGGCTACACCCACCATGATCAATAATGACGTTCCACCATAGAACAATGCCCACGCTTGAGTAACGCCCATAATCGAGACAAATGCAGGGAAGATTGCCACTAATGCAAGGAAAATTGATCCTGGCAAAGTAATTTGGGACATGATTCTATCCAAATAGTCTGCAGTTTCTGTACCTGGACGGATGCCTGGAATAAAACCACCATTACGCTTCAAGTCATCAGCCATTTTATTAGTAGGAACTGTAATCGCTGTATAGAAATACGTGAACACGATAATCAACAATGCAAATACCAAGTTGTACCAAAATCCAAAAATGTCTGAGAAAGAAGCTGCAATTGATTTAGCCCAACCTGCATCTAGAGAACCTAGTGCAGCCGGCACAAACATTATCGCTTGCGCGAAAATGATAGGCATAACACCTGAAGCATTAAGCTTCAGAGGAATGTACTGTCTACTACCCATTGCATTTTTCTCATAACCCCCAGTAGCAGTTCTACGTGCATATTGCACAGGTATCTTGCGGACTGCCATGACAAGCATAACACAGGCAAGAATAATGAGTAACCAGAGTACGATCTCAATAACGATGATAAAAGGTCCACCGCCACCATTACCCCATTGGGAATTAACTTCTTGTAATAAGGCTTGAGGAAGAGTAGCAATTATCCCCACCATAATAAGTAGTGATATACCATTACCTATTCCCTTATCAGTAATTTTTTCACCAAGCCACATGGCAAAGACACAACCAGTTACTAATATGATAGTACTACTTACGTAGAACAAGGTCATATTGTTTGGCATCAAATAAGCCGAGTCTGGGACGCCAAAGGTGCCTAGAGTTGATAAATAAGATGGAGCTTGGACCAAACAGATACCAATGGTCAACCATCTAGTAATCTGATTGATTTTACGACGACCTGATTCACCTTCTTTTTGAAGTTTCTGTAAATATGGAATCGCAATACCCATCAACTGCACAACAATACTGGCAGAGATGTAAGGCATAATTCCCAATGCAAAGACAGAAGCATTTGCAAACGCTCCACCCGTAAATGCATTAAGAATGGATCCGATACCACCACCTTCGAAGTTGGACGCAAATCCACTTAATTGTGTTGAATCGATACCAGGAAGTACGATTTGTGCACCAAACCTGTAAACAAGCAGTAAGCTAAAGGTCATAATAATACGATCCTTTAGCTCGGGTATGTTCCAGGCGTTCTTTACAGACTCAATTAACTTCATGGCAATCTATACGGTTTGTGCTGTTCCACCAGATTGCTCGATAGCAGCTTTCGCGGAAGCGGAAAATTTATGAGCAGTAATGTTTACAGATGATTCTATCGAACCGTTACCTAATATCTTTATTAAATCGTTTTTGGCCGCAAGATTTGCTGCTACAAGATCTTCTACAGAAATTGTAGATTCTAATCTACCGGCTGTAACGTATTCCTGAATTGTAGAAACATTGATCCCTTTGTACTCAGTGCGGTTACGGTTAGTAAAACCAAACTTAGGCACACGACGCTGAAGGGGCATTTGACCACCTTCAAATCCTACTTTTTTACTATAACCCGAACGTGACTTGGCACCCTTGTGGCCACGAGTGGCTGTACCACCCTTACCAGAACCTTGTCCTCGCCCGATTATTTTACCTGAACGGGTCTTTGAACCAGAAGCAGGTTTTAAGTTTTCTAAACTCATAGTTATATCTTCTCTACGGTTACTAAGTGGCTAACCTTGGCGATCATTCCCTGGATAACTGCTGTATCTTCGTGAACACGCTCCTGATTCATCCTGTGCAGACCTAGTGCCTCCAGCGTCTTCTTCTGACGAGCTGTTCTTTTAATTGCACTACGTACTTTTCTTACTTTAATCTGTCCCATGATCAGATGGATTAACCATTAAATACTTTACTCATTGAAATGCCACGTTGCTTTGCGATAGTTTCTGCACTACGCAATTGCAAAAGGGCGTCAAAGGTAGCCTTTACAACGTTATGAGGGTTAGATGAACCTTGGTTTTTACTCAAAACATCGTGAACACCTACCGCCTCAAGTACTGCACGTATGGCACCACCGGCGATTACCCCAGTACCAGCAGATGCAGGCATTAGAAGAACTCTTGCACCACCGAACTTACCTTTTTGCTCATGAGGTATAGTCCCGTTGAGCAGAGGGATACGTACAAGATTTTTCTTTGCATCCTCAACACTTTTGGAAATTGCTTCAGAAACTTCTTTTGACTTACCAAGACCATGTCCTACAACACCATTCTCGTCACCTACTACAGTGATAGCAGAGAAACCGAAGGCACGTCCACCCTTAGTTACCTTGGTAACACGTTGAACGCCTACCAAACGATCCTTAAGATCTAATCCGCCTGGCTTAACAGTTTCTACGCTTTTATAATTTTGATACATAACTGTATTGTATTCTTATTAAAAATTCAATCCGCCTTCTCTAGCACCTTCGGCAAGTGATGAAACTCTACCATGATAGAGATAGCCACCACGATCAAAAGCAACCTTGTCAATTCCTTTTTCAGATGCACGAGAAGCAATTACTTTACCGACTTCCTTAGCCTGCTCGGATTTCGTAAGCTTTGCATCAACATCCTTTGAAGAAGCTGCTGCAATAGTAACACCTTCAACATCATTGATGATCTGTGCGTAGATACCTTTATTACTTCTGTAGATAGACAAACGTGGTCTTGAAGCTGTTCCGGAAACAGCGCCTCTGATGCGACGACGTATTTTATTTCTTCTATTTGTTCTTGAAAATGCCATAATGCTTAAGCAGATTTACCAGCTTTTCTCCTAATGAGTTCGCCTACAAATTTGATTCCCTTTCCTTTATAAGGCTCAGGCTTTCTGAAACTTCTGATTTTTGCTGCAACCTGACCTACTAACTGCTTGTCGTGAGAAGTCAACTTTACTATTGGGTTCTTCCCTTTTTCAGAAACTGTTTCCACCTTAACCTCTGGCGCAATGTCCAAGATGATATTATGTGAGAAACCTAAAGCTAAGTCAAGTTTTTGTCCCTGATTGCTAGCACGGTATCCAACACCGACTAGCTCAAGCTCCTTGGTCCACCCTTTTGAAACACCGTCAATCATGTTATCAACCAATGCTCTGTAAAGACCGTGCTTGGCCTTATGATCTTTGCTGTCAGTAGGACGGGTAACATTTACCTGACCATCAGCTACATCAATCCCAACACCTTCGAACTCTTGGGTGAGCTCACCCATTTTACCTTTAACAGTAACAGTATTTTCCTTAACGCTTACTTCAACGCCTGAAGGTATATCGATCGGATTATTTCCTATTCTAGACATAACTTATATTAATATACGTAGCAAAGTACCTCGCCACCAACGTTTTCTCTACGAGCCTGCTTGTCTGTCATGACGCCCTTAGAGGTTGAAATTATTGCAATACCTAATCCATTAAGGATACGTGGTAATTCTTTCGCGCCAGCGTACTTTCTAAGACCAGGCTTAGACATGCGCTGTAGATCCTTGATTACGGATTCTTTACTCTCGCTGTCATACTTGAGGGCGATTTTGATGGTCTCCTGAACATCACTTTCCTCAAATTTGTAGCTAAGAATGTATCCTTGATCAAAAAGAATCTTGGTAATCTCTTTCTTCACTCCTGATGCAGGAACCTCTACAACACGGTGGCTTGCGCGCACTGCATTGCGAATTCTGGTCAGAAAGTCTGCTATTGGATCAGTATTCATAATATTCTTTCAGTAATTACCAACTTGCTTTTTTAACACCTGGAATCAAGCCTTTATTAGCCATCTCCCTAAACATTACCCTTGAGATACCAAATTGCCTCATGTAACCTTTAGGTCTTCCAGTCAACTTACAACGATTGTGTAATCTGACTGGTGAAGCGTTTTTTGGCAACTTTTGAAGAGCCTCGTAATCGCCAGCCTCTTTAAGAGCCTTGCGCTTTTCAGCGTACTTATCGACTAGAGCCTGTCTTTTGCGCTCACGCGCTTTCATAGATTCTTTTGCCATGCTTAATTCTTTTTGAAAGGAAGACCTAGCTCAGCTAAAAGAGATTTAGCTTCCTTATCAGTTTTTGCACTGGTAACGAACGTGATGTCCATACCAGAAATTTTATTTACTTTATCGATGTTGATCTCTGGGAAGATGATCTGCTCAGTGATCCCCATGTTGTAGTTTCCTCTACCGTCGAAACCATCTGGCTTGATACCTTGAAAGTCACGCACTCGTGGCAAAGCAACAGTAACCAGTCTATCTAGGAACTCGTACATACGCTCGCCTCTTAGAGTTACCTTCACCCCGATAGGCATTCCTTTTCTAAGTTTGAAAGAAGCAACGTCTTTCTTACTGTAGGTAGGAACAGCTTTTTGTCCAGCTATTGCTGTAAACTCCTCAAGAGAATATTCGATCAATTTCTTGTCTGCGACCGCAGCACCGACACCTCTACTCAAGACAATTTTCTCAAGCTTTGGAATCTCCATTACATTACCATAAGAAAACTCTTCTTTCAAAGAGTTTGCAATTCTATCCTGGTATTCAGACTTCAGTCTAGGTGTGTATGACATAACTATATGGCCTGATTATTAGTTTTTGCAAATCTCACTTTCTTGTCATCTTCCATGCGGTAACCAGCTCTTGTGCTCTTACCATCTGAATCAATCAGTGAAAGATTTGAGACGTGAATAGGTGCTTCGATTTCTTTAATTCCACCCTGTGGGTTTGATGCGCTAGGCTTCTCATGTTTTGAAACCTTGTTCACACCCTCAACAACAGCTCTGGTTTTATCTTTTGTGATACGCAAGATTGTTCCCTCGCTGTCTTTATTAGCACCAGCAATGACTCTTACTTTATCTCCTGTTCTTAACTTGATCTTTTCCATAATACTATAGTACTTCAGGTGCAAGTGAAACAATCTTCATAAATTGCCTATCACGCAATTCACGTGCTACAGGTCCAAAGACCCGAGTACCTCTCATTTCTGAAGTTGGATTTAGTAGGACACAAGCGTTGTCATCAAAACGGATATAAGATCCATCTGCGCGACGTACTTCCTTTTTTGTTCTTACCACTACCGCAGTAGAAACTGCACCTTTCTTAATGTTACCGTTAGGAGTTGCTTCTTTTACAGAAACAACGATTTTATCACCAACGGATGCATAACGGCGTTTTGTACCTCCCAACACGCGTATACAAAGTACTTCCTTTGCACCGGTGTTATCAGCAACTTTAAGTCTAGATTCCTGCTGTAACATTATTTAGCTCTTTCAAGGATTTCAACAAGGCGCCAGTTCTTTGACTTACTCAAAGGACGAGTCTCCATGATACGTACTGTATCCCCCTCGTTACAATCATTATTCTCATCATGCGCTACATACTTCTTAGTTCTCAATACGAACTTTCCGTACATAGGGTGCTTTTGTCTTTTCACCTCAGAAACGACAATACTCTTATCCATTTTATTACTGGATACAACACCGATACGCTCTTTTCTTAAATTTCTTTGCTCCATGACTATCGCTTGCTGTTGATGGCAGTTTTAAGGCGAGCAACTGTTTTGCGTGCCTGAGTTACTTGTGCGGGATTTTCTAATGGAGACATGCCGTGCATTCTCTTCAATTCTGCGTGACTACGTTGTGCCTCGACTAATTTATTCTGAAGCTCTTCAGAACTCATTTGGTTTATTTCAGACTGCTTCATTCTATTCTTGATAATCGCGTGCTACAATAAACTTCGTTCTTACTGGTAACTTTTGAGCAGCAAGCCTCAAAGCTTCCTGAGCAGTAGCTAGCGGCACACCAGAAACCTCAAAAAGGATTCTACCTGGCTTCACTACGGCAGCCCAGTACTCAACATTACCTTTACCCTTACCCATACGTACCTCAAGAGGCTTTTTAGTGATAGGTTTATCTGGGAAAATTTTTATCCAAAGAGATCCCTCACGCTTCATGTAGCGAGTAGCTGCAATACGAGCTGCCTCAATCTGACGTGAGTTGATAAACTCAGAGTCCAATGACTTTATACCAAAAGTTCCGTAGGCAAGTTGGTTTCCACGAGTGGAATTACCCTTCATGCGGCCTTTCTGCTGCTTTCTAAATTTAGTTCTTCTAGGTTGTAACATGTCTAACTAAATTATTTTCTTCTACGACGATTACCGCCACGGCTAGGACCACCCTTAGCACCTTGTTTCTTATTCATTCCAACTAGAGGAGACAGGTCACGCTTACCGTAAACTTCACCCTTCATGATCCAAACCTTTACTCCGATACGACCGTAAGTGGTGTGTGCTTCAACCAAAGCATAGTCGATATCAGCGCGGAAAGTTGATAATGGAATACGACCATCTTTATAGCTCTCAGAACGCGCCATCTCAGCACCGTTCAAACGACCCGAGATTTGAATTTTGATACCTTCAGCATTCATTCTCATTGCTGCGGCAATAGCCATTTTGATCGCACGTCTATAGCTGATACGGTTCTCAATCTGACGAGCGACACTCGCAGCTACGAGGTTTGCATCAAGCTCAGGACGCTTTATCTCATGGATGTTAATCTGTACATCCTTTCCTGTAATCTTCTTGAGCTCCTCTTTCAAACGGTCAACTTCCTGACCACCTTTTCCAATAATAATTCCTGGACGAGCTGTAGTGATGGTTACGGTAACTAATTTTAACGTACGCTCGATGATAACACGAGATACACTTGCCTTAGCAAGACGAGCAGATATATATTTTCTGATTTTTTCGTCTTCAGCAAGCTTATTACCATAATCATTCCCACCATACCAGTTGGACTCCCATCCACGTATGATTCCTAGCCTATTTCCTATTGGGTTTGTTTTCTGTCCCATATTAGTTTTGTGCTACTTCTTGATTATTAGTCTGACCTAGCACAATTGTTACGTGGTTAGATCTCTTACGAATTCTGTGAGCCCGGCCTTGCGGTGCTGGACGCAATCTTTTCAACATACGTGCACTATCAACCTTTATCTCTTTGATAAAAAGTCCAGCGTCAGAGATGTCTGAATCTTCATTCTTAGACTGCCAGTTTGCAATAGCAGAAAGAACCAATTTATCCAATTTACGTGCAGACTCCTTTTGAGAGAATTTAAGGATGTTTAGGGCATCCTCAACTTTCTTACCTCTAATAATATCTGCTACGAGCCTCATTTTTCTAGGTGAAGTAGGACAATTATTCAACTTGGCCATAGCAACTTGAGCTTTAGCCTCTTTACGAGCGACAGCAGCTTGTTGTTTACGATTTCCCATAATTATCTCTTCCCTTTATTTTTTGCACCACCATGCCCTCGATAAGAACGAGTAGGTGAAAATTCACCTAGCTTGTGACCTACCATATTTTCAGTGACGTATACAGGTACAAATTGACGACCATTGTGTACAGCGATGGTTTGACCTACAAAATCAGGTGTAATCATCGATGCACGAGACCAAGTCTTGATCACGGTCTTCTTTCCTGACTCAAGATTTTGCGCGACTTTACGTTCCAATTTATGAAATACGTAAGGTCCTTTTTTTAGTGAACGAGCCATATTATTTCTTTCTACGTTCTATTATATATTGAGTACTCGCTTTATTGTTATCTCTAGTACGATAACCTTTAGCCGGAACACCATTTCTGTTACGTGGATGACCACCAGATGCACGGCCTTCACCACCACCCATTGGGTGATCTACCGGGTTCATCGCTACCGGTCTCGTACGGGGACGACGACCTAACCACCTTGAGCGACCAGCTTTACCACCTACAAGAAGTTGGTGATCACTATTTGACATAGCACCGATTGTCGCCATACACTCTTGAAGGATCAATCGTGTTTCACCAGATGGCATCTTAATAGTTGCATACTTTCCATCCCTTGCCATCAATTGAGCAAAAGATCCAGCACTACGTGCAATAGTTGCACCTTGTCCAGGACGTAGTTCAATACAACTGATGATTGAACCTAGTGGAATATTTGCAAGCTTCAAAGCATTTCCCACTTCAGGGGCAACATTGTCACCAGAGACAATATTTTGACCCACTTGAAGACCACTCTGCGCAACGATGTAACGTTTCTCGCCATCTTGGTAATTAACCAGTGCAATGAACGCAGTTCTGTTAGGATCGTATTCAATTGTCGCAACTGTAGCTGGAATTCCAGTTTTGTTACGTTTGAAATCGATCATACGGTAGCGTCTCTTGTGACCTCCACCTTTGTAACGCATGGTCATACGACCCTTGCTGTTACGTCCACCTGTGCGTTTTATCGGAGCGAGCAAGCTCTTCTCCGGCTTATCAGTCGTAATGGCATCGAAACCATTGACGACTCTAAATCGCTGCCCAGGAGTTACAGGTTTTAATTTTCTAACTGACATTTCAGCTTTGTTTATAGATTACTGTAAAGGTCGATCGTATCGCCCTCCTTAAGTTGTACAAAGGCTTTTTTACGAGCACTTGTTTTACCAACTTGCATTCCTGTTTTTGTGTACTTTGACTTACGCTCAATACGCGTATTCATGGTCAAGACTTTTACGACATTGACACCGTACACCTCTTCTACTTCATTTTTAATCTGAATCTTATTAGCCTTAGGATCAACCTCAAAACCATAACGATTCAAAAGCTCAGCCTCGCTGGTCGCTTTCTCGGTTATAATCGGTTTAATTAGTACACTCATGGCTTAATGACTTAGATTTTGCTCTATAAGCTCTAGAGAATTTTCTAGAACAAATACATTTGAAGCGTTCAAAATCTTGTAAGTACTTAATTCTGAGTTCATTACAACCTCTGTACCTTTCAGATTTCGCGAGGACAAATATACATTATTATTCGGTTCGCCCAACACAATCAATGTTTTTTTGTCACCAGCGTTTAAATCAGCTAAAATTTGCTTGAAATCGCTGGTTTTAGGTGCATCCAAATTGATGCTATCAATCACCTTAAGTGCACCCTCTGCCATCTTCATGCTCAAAGCACTTTTACGGGCAAGACGCTTCTGTGATTTGTTGAGTTTGAAAGAGTAATCTCTAGGTACTGGGCCAAAGATTCTACCACCACCGCGGAAAACACCTGACTTGATAGAACCAGCTCTGGCTGTACCTGTACCTTTTTGCTTCTTGATCTTTCTAGTACTACCTACGATCTCGCTACGTTGCTTAGACTTGTGCGTACCCTGACGCTGATTAGCTAGGTACTGCTTTACGTCTAGATAGATGGCATGATCATTAGGCTCGATACCAAACACGCTGTCCGAAAGCTCTACTTCCCGACCAGTGTCCTTTCCTTTAATATCTATTACAGCAACTTTCATTATTTCTGAACGATTACGTAAGAGTTTTTAGCACCTGGAACACATCCCTTCACGACTAGTAGGTTTTTGTCCTCAACTACTTTGAGTACTCTTAGATTTTGAACTTTTACTTTCTCGTTGCCCATCTGTCCTGCCATACGCATTCCTTTGAATACTCGTGCAGGGTAAGATGCGGCACCTATAGATCCTGGTGCTCTCAAACGGTTATGCTGACCGTGAGTCGCCTGCCCGACACCGCCGAAACCGTGTCTCTTAACAACCCCCTGAAAACCTTTACCCTTTGATGTACCAGATACATCTACAAATTCACCTTCTTGAAACATGGCGACGGTGATGGTATCGCCCAGCTTGTACTCCTCATCAAAACTTTTGAACTCAACAGTTTTCTTTTTGACGGCAGTACCAGCTTTCTTGGCATGCCCTAAAGCAGCCTTGTTTGATCGCTTGTCTGATTTGTCATCGAAACCTAGTTGCAGGGCTTCATAGCCATCTGTATCATTGGTTCTGACTTGGGTAACAACACATGGTCCAGCCTCGATGATCGTACATGGTAAATTTTTACCATTCTCATCATAAATACTGGTCATGCCTATTTTTCTTCCTATTAACCCAGACATAATTATTGATTTATACTTATTGATAAAAAGTATTCCGCTTTCGCGAAAGCGGAACACCTAAAACTTTATTACACTTTAATCTCTACTTCTACACCGCTAGGCAACTCAAGCTTCATAAGTGCATCGATAGTCTTTGAAGAAGAACTATAGATGTCAAGCAGACGCTTGTAGCTACTCAATTCAAATTGCTCACGTGACTTCTTATTCACGTGTGGCGATCTCAAAACTGTGTAGATCTTTTTGTGTGTAGGCAACGGTATAGGACCAGTTACTACAGCACCTGTATTCTTAACGGTTTTTACGATTTTCTCAGCAGATTTATCTACCAGCATATAATCGTAAGATTTCAACTTTATTCTGATTTTTTGACTCATCTCCTGATAATTAAGCGTTTCCTTTTGATGCTGCGATTACTTCCTCGCTGATGTTAGATGGCGTCTCTGCATAATGAGAGAATTCCATCGTACTGGTAGCACGACCTGAAGAAAGTGTACGTAGCGTAGTAACATAACCGAACATTTCTGATAGTGGAACCTCGGCTTTTACAACTTTAGCACCTGCTCTATCGCTCATGTCATTTACCTGACCGCGACGACGGTTCAAGTCACCCACGATATCACCCATGTTTTCTTCTGGCGTGATTACCTCAACCTTCATGATAGGTTCAAGGATCACGGCACCAGCAGCTTTAGAAGCGGCTTTGTAACCTAGCTTGGCAGCAAGCTCAAATGACAACTGGTCAGAATCTACAGGGTGGAAAGATCCATCCTTAAGTGTAATTCTCATGCTGTCCATTTCAAATCCTGCAAGCGGACCATTCTTCATCGCTTCTTTGAAACCTTTCTCTACAGATGGGATAAATTCCTTAGGAATGTTACCACCCTTGATCTCATTAACAAACTGAAGTCCTTCTTTCACCTTACCATCCTCATCTTCATGAGCTGGCTCCATCGTAAAGACGATATCACCGAATTTACCACGTCCACCAGATTGCTTTTTGTAAACCTCTCTGTGATCAGCAGTTCTTGTGATAGCCTCTTTGTACTCTACCTGTGGTGCACCTTGGTTCACTTCGACTTTGAACTCACGTCTCAAACGATCAACGATGATATCTAGGTGAAGCTCACCCATACCAGAGATAATGGTTTGTCCACTAGCTTCGTCTGTACGAACTTGGAAAGTAGGATCTTCTTCAGCTAGCTTGGCAAGTGCCATACCCAGCTTATCTACATCCGCCTTAGTTTTAGGCTCAACCGCGATACCGATTACCGGATCAGGGAAATCCATACTTTCTAGGATGATCGGGTGTTTCTCATCAGACATGGTATCACCAGTCTTGATGTCTTTGAAACCTACCGCAGCACCTATGTCTCCAGCCTCGATAAACTCAATAGCGTTTTGCTTGTTTGAGTGCATCTGGTAGATACGAGAGATACGCTCTTTCTTACCAGAACGGTTGTTCAAGATGTAAGAACCAGCATCTAAACGACCAGAGTACGCACGGAAGAATGCTAGACGACCTACAAAAGGATCTGTAGCAATCTTGAATGCTAGAGCAGCAAATGGCTCTTTTACATCTGGACGACGTATTTCTTCTTTATCAGTCTCAGGATTTATCCCTTTGATACCTTCCTTGTCTGTAGGACTAGGCAAGTAACGACATACTGCATCCAGCAGGAACTGAACACCTTTATTCTTAAATGCAGATCCACAGATCATCGGGATGATAGACATATCCATCACAGCAGCGCGTAGTGCAGCATGCACCTCTTCTTCTGTGATTGAGTCCTCATCTTCCATGAATTTCTCGAGAAGGTTCTCATCGTAAGCAGCAACTTCCTCGATCAGAAGAGCACGGTATTTACGAGCCTCTTCCTTCATATCTTCAGGTATATCAATCACGTCAAAGGTTGCCCCTTGAGTCTCGTCATGCCATACAATCGCACGGTTTTTCACGAGGTCAACGATTCCTTTAAAGTCTGCTTCATCACCTATATTCAATACGATAGGCACAGCATTAGACTTCAACATATCCTTCACCTGCTGACATACAGCAAGGAAATTAGATCCCTGACGGTCCATCTTATTGACAAAACCGATACGCGGCACCTTGTAATTATCTGCAAGTCTCCAGTTAGTTTCAGACTGTGGCTCAACACCATCTACTGCACTAAACAAGAAGACCAATCCATCAAGTACACGCAATGAACGGTTCACCTCTACGGTGAAGTCCACGTGACCTGGGGTGTCAATAATGTTGAAGTTATAGTCCTTAGTTTCTGGAGTAGGCTGTGCATTCTCCATTGGGAACTTCCAGGTACATGTGGTAGCTGCTGAAGTAATGGTAATACCACGCTCCTGCTCTTGCTCCATCCAGTCCATGGTAGCGGCACCATCGTGCACCTCACCTATTTTGTGACTTACACCTGTATAGTAAAGTATGCGCTCTGTAGTCGTGGTCTTACCCGCGTCAATGTGAGCTGCGATACCTATGTTTCTTGTAAATTTTAAATCTCTTTGTGCCATTGCTTAGAATCTAAAATGTGAGAATGCTTTGTTGGCTTCTGCCATTTTGTGCGTGTCCACTTTTTTCTTAACGGCTGCACCTTCTTCTTTTGCTGCTGCGAGAACTTCTGCAGCTAGCTTTTGAGAGAATGACTTCTCGTTACGTTTACGAGCATATCCTATCAACCACTTCATGGCAGTTGAGATCTTGCGGTCTGGACGTATCTGCATCGGGATTTGGAAAGTAGCACCACCTACACGACGGCTACGCACTTCTACGTGAGGCATCACGTTTGAAAGCGCATCTTTCCAAAGCTCCAGAGCTGTCTTTTCCTCGTCTTGATTTTTCTCTTCTACAATATCCATCGCATCGTAGAATAATTTGAAGGCAACAGATTTCTTACCGTGCAACATCATCATGTTGACAAATCTCGTTACCAGCTGGTCGTTAAAACGCGGATCCGGAAGGATAGGGCGTTTCTTTGCCTGTCTTTTTCTCATGTCTTCTTCTTGAGTGTTTTAAATAAAAAAATCACGGCAACGCTGGCCATGATCCTTTAGGTTAATTACTTCTTAGGGCGTTTTGCACCGTATTTGGATCTACGCTGGGTACGGTCTGCAACACCTGCTGTGTCGAGTGCACCGCGCACGATATGATACCTTACGCCTGGCAAATCTTTTACCCTTCCACCTCTAACCAATACTATCGAGTGCTCTTGTAGATTGTGACCCTCACCTGGGATGTATGCGTTTACCTCTTTACCGTTTGTCAACCTTACCCTAGCTACTTTTCTCATAGCAGAGTTAGGCTTCTTAGGCGTAGTAGTATAAACACGCGTACAAACCCCACGACGTTGCGGACAGGAATCTAAAGCAGCCGATTTACTCTTCTTGGTTATTTTGGCTCTTCCCTTACGTACTAATTGTGAAATCGTTGGCATATATAATTACGCTAATAAATTATTTCCCCTAAATTTTTAAGGGTCGGCAAAGGTATGAATTTAATCTGCTTATTTAAAAGCTGGAAAAGAATATTTTAGAACAATATTTTCCATACTTCTTTTGTGTTGCCTGAGACATCTTTTTCCCGTTGATGAAATCAGCTTTCAATTGCGCTGAATCTTCCCTGTGATTTTTGGGTTTACGCTTTCGCGAAAGCGCAACAATCTAAAGCCTACTCAAACCTCATGGCTTTTACCGGACTAATCGTGCTCACCAGATAAGTGGGTAGGATCAAAGCCAGCATACAGACGACAAAAGTGCCGACATTGAGAGAAAGAATATGTAACAAATTAATCGAGACCGGCGCCACACTTACATAATAGGAGTCAGGATCAAGTTTGAGAGGTTCAAAATAGTGCTGGATCGCGATCAATCCCAGACCGATCACATTACCGATCAACAACCCGCGACCCACAAGATACATAGCGTTAATCACAAAGACTTTGCGCACCAGCCAATTACTAGCACCCAAGGCCCTCAAGACACCCACCATATAGGTACGTTCAAGAATCAGCACAAGCAGCGCGGTAATCATATTGATAATACCCACGACCAAGATCACCGTGATGATGATGTAGATATTGACGTCCAGCAGGGACAGCCATTCAAAAATACTGGCATATTGCATCCTGATGCTTGATGCAAAAAGCATGGGCGGCGTGATTAGATTCAGATCTTGGGCGACATTGTCCATTTCGTCAAAATCCTCGATAAAAATCTCAAACCTGCCCACACCATCATTCCAATTGTAAATCGTCTGTAGGTGACGGATATCCCCCAAGATAAATTTTTCATCGTATTCAGAGAGGCCACTATCGTAAATGCCTGAAACTGTAAATCCCCTTAGCAAGGGCGTTGTTCTTTCTGGCTTGTGAAAATAGGTGGGTGCCTTATCGCCTACCTTAAGTTTGAGCTTTCGGGCGATATCATCTGAAATCAAAATATCCCTAGACACATCATCTGAGCCTAAGTCTGGCAGCTGACCCTCAATGATAAAATCGCTGAAAGCCTCCTGATTGAAATCGGTACCGATACCTTTATATATAATGCCCTCAAATTCTTCGGTGGTTCTGATGATCCCGCCGCGCATTGCAACGGCCTGTACATATTTAACCTGAGGATGTTTTTTGATCTCTTCTAAATACTGCGCATTCCCCTCTATTGCCTCTACCGTTGTCAAACTATTGTTGCGATCAAATCGCTGGATGGCAATGTGACCGTTAAAAGCGCTGATCTTTTCCTTGATCTTGTTTTGCAGCCCTATACTTGTAGCAACAGCGATTAGCATAACGACTATACCTATAGCAATAGCAGCAATCGCTATTTTAATTATAGGAGCGCTTACGCTATTTTTATAAGCTGTGCTACTCTGTACCCTCTTTGCAATGAAATACTCTAGGCTCACCCGCATTCTTCTTGCCGCCAAATATACCATTCTCGCCAGCGTGCTGGTCGCCTGTCATACCAATAACAAAACCAAAACCAGCGAGAAGCGCCTGACCGAAACCACCCAAACCATCAGAGATGCTCAACTGTTGAGTCAGATGGTAGAAAACCAGCCACAACCTGCCGCCTATGATGTGGATTCATGGATTGAAAAAGTACGAGGGAAAAATGTCGCGCTGATAGGGAATCAGACCAGCGTAGTACCTGCTGGATTGACCGTCGTCAATGATCGATGGGATCAACCACGCCAAATCAAATATCGCCATCTAGTCGACACATTGCTGGATCATGGTGTTGAATTGAAAAAGGTTTTTGCGCCAGAGCATGGTTTTAGAGGAACTGCAGATGCTGGCGCAACAATAGAAGATGGCGTGGACAGTAAAACAGGTCTGCCTATCATTTCACTTTACGGTTCGAACAAAAAACCAACTGTAGAACAGTTGGCGGGGATTGATTTGGTGATTTTTGATATCCAAGACGTGGGTGCGAGATTCTACACCTATATATCTACCCTGCATTATGTCATGGAGGCCTGCGCCGAAAATGATATTTCAGTTCTCATTTTGGACAGACCAAATCCCAATGGCCATTACATCGATGGGCCTATTCTTGAGCCGCAGCACAAAAGCTTTGTTGGGATGCACCCCGTTCCAATAGTTCACGGAATGACCATAGGTGAATATGCCAAAATGATCAATGGCGAAAAATGGCTAGAAAACAGTGTGCAATGTCAGCTGGAAGTTGTTAAATGCAAAAACTATACTCACGAAACGCCGTACAGCCTACCGATCAATCCGTCGCCTAATCTACCAAACGATCAGGCCATCAACCTCTATCCCAGCCTCTGCTTTTTTGAAGGAACCAAGGTAAGCGTAGGTCGAGGTACCGATATGCAATTTCAGGTGTATGGCTCGCCATCGCTAGTAAAATACATAGGATTCAGTTTTACTCCGACACCCAATCCAGGGGCAAAACGACCTAAGTTCAATGGCAAGCGTTGCTTTGGTAGAGACCTGAGAGAACATCCGCGGCTAGATAAGATTGAGCTGGAGTTTTTGGTGGACGCTTTCGCGAAAGCGCCCTATAAAGAAAAGTTCTTCAATTCATTCTTTACCAAACTGGCCGGCACGGAAAAACTGCAAAAACAGATCGAGCGTGGCATGAGTGCTGATGAGATTGCTGCGACTTGGCAAGGGGGACTTGCAGAATATCAAAAAATCGGGGAGAAGTATTTGATTTATGACTAAAAAACGACGGAATGGTAAATTCTTCCTCTACTCCTTTTTCTTTCTCATCGTATTAGGAGGGTTTTTCATATTCAGAGAGGTATCAGGACATATTGACAAATTTGAAGAAATCAGAAAAGATTTATCAGTAACCAATTACCAGCTCACAAAGAAAAACTACAGACTACTAGCCTGTGATAGAATATCAGAAGTCGAACTTGATCTCAGCTCCCAGGATACTTTAAACATTTACTATTGGGCTACGTGGTGCCAGCCATGCATTCAAGAGATGTCGATGGAAAAGAAACGACCTAAGAACATGTATTTTATCACGTTAGAAGATCCTGTTGAACTTGAGAGTTTTGCAAAACTGAATTTATCGAAAAACCCAGCGGATCAAATTAAGGTTGACTATTATCATGCTATTGATGGTGCATTGCCGTTTGAACCTGACACAATCCGTTTCTATCCAACCAAATTCAAAATATCTAATGACTCAATCTGGAGAGTTTCAAATTTTAAATAATTAGGTGCACTTAATTCAACATCCCCCACAACCTATCCTTTAATTCCTGCAGGTTGAATTGACTTACCGACGAAATAAACATATAAGGCGCGCCATTGAATGCACCCTGATCATCCAGTGCTTCTGTCATTTCGGACATGAGTTCCTCGTCCAGCATATCGGCTTTGGAAATGGCGATAAATCGCTCCTTGTCTAGTAGTTCAGGATTGTATTTCCGCAGCTCGCCTACGAGAATATCATACTCTGCGCTTATGTCTTTTGAGTCGGCTGGAATTAGAAACAGCAAAGATGAATTACGCTCAATGTGACGCAGGAATCGGTGACCAAGTCCTTTACCATCGGCGGCGCCTTCAATTAATCCTGGGATATCTGCAATTACAAAAGTTTTGAAGTCGCGGTACTGGACAATACCTAAATTAGGTTTGAGGGTCGTAAACTCGTAATTGGCAATCTTTGGCTTAGCAGAAGTCAAGACAGATAGCAATGTGCTTTTACCAGCATTGGGAAAACCCACAAGACCTACATCTGCTAATACCTTGAGTTCAAAAGTGACGTCTTTTTCTTCGCCAAGCGTTCCTGGCTGTGCGTAGCGCGGCGTTTGATTAGTACTGGATTTAAAGTGCCAGTTTCCACGACCACCCATACCGCCCTCGCATATAATGAATTCTTCATCATGCTCCAGCACTTCGTGTATAACTTGATTAGTTTCAGAATCCCGCACAACGGTACCCAACGGCAATTCTATAATGACATCTTCCCCATCTTCACCAGTGCGGCGCTGTTTTGCGCCATTGCCGCCCTGCGGTGCCTTGAAATGCCGCTTGTACTTAAAATGATAGAGTGTCCAGAGATTCTCATTCCCTCTAATAATGACGTGTCCGCCACGACCGCCATCGCCGCCGTCGGGTCCTCCTTTTTCCACATATTTCTCGCGGTGTAGGTGCGTACTCCCCTTACCACCACGACCAGAAGCCAGATGAACTTTAGTGTAGTCTACAAAATTGCCTTCGGTCACTAGAGAGAAGTTTTTAGTTAATGGTTATTCGTTGTCGGTTGTCTATTAACGTCTGTTGATCTAAGTTGAGGAATTGCCTCCGTCCTAGAGCATCTGCTTTTTGTTCTATGCTTTACGCCATTTGCAATTTGTCAAACGTTGTTCAACTAGCCCCTTCAGCTCAATTTGATTAAATTCATCGAGATGTACTCTAATCATATTTCTAAAATTCAATTATGCTGTCGATTGCTACATTGCATTACGCATCTCCACGAAGAGCTAAGAGCTAAGAGCTACAAGCTAAGCACTAAATCAAAACTTCTCAAACTCTGCACTCAATCGCTCAGTGATATCATCAATAGTGCCCTCACCATTTACACCGACATATTTACTCTGTGCAGCGTAGTAGTTTTTGAGGGGGGCAGTTTCGTTGTAATACACCTTGATTCGGTCTCTGATGACTGATTCATTGCTGTCGTCAGGACGACCACTAGTCTTCCCGCGCTCCAATAGTCGCTCCACCAGTACCTCATCATCTACTTCTAACGCAACCATTCCGCTTACCGCGGTATCCTTTTCATTAAGAAGGTCATCCAAGGCTTTTGCCTGTGCATCAGTCCTAGGAAAACCGTCAAATATGAATCCTGACGCATCTGGGTTTTTTTCTACCTCTGCTTTGAGCATCTTAATCGTCACCTTGTCAGGAACTAAATTACCCTTATCCATGTAAGATTTGGCAAGCATTCCTAGTTCAGTTTCATTTTTGATATTGTACCTGAAAACATCACCAGTCGAGATGTGCACCAGGTTAAATTTATCTTTCAGACGTACGGCTTGCGTACCTTTTCCAGCCCCTGGTGGGCCGAATAAAACGATGTTTTTCATCTTTTTGGTTTGTACATATAAGTCGGGCAAGTTGCGACCCAGATTGTTGTAATCCATCCCGTATCCCACCACAAATTTATTAGCAATGTTTTGCCCTACGTAATCCAGTCTCAGCTTTCGGTTATATACCTCAGGCTTTAGAAAAAGCGTGGCAATTTTGAGTTCAGCGGGTCGAAGTTTTGTAAGCTTTCGCGAAAGCGTATCCACTGTCAACCCAGTATCTACTATATCTTCTACTAGAACAACAATACGATTTTTGACATCTACATCAAGAGACAAATCTAAACTTAGCTCGCCAGAAGAAGATAAACCATCATAGCTTTTGACCCTTAAAAAGGCAACCTCACAATCGCTCTCAAACCTTCTAATAAGATCTGCCATTACAACATAGCTGCCGTTTAGCACACCCAGAAAAAGGGGATTGGCATCTTTAAGATCCCGATTGATCTGGTAAGCAAGATTATCTACTGCACTTGAAATCTCCTGAGCCGAAAGAAATAGCCTGAAATGAAGATCGTGAAGTTGTATAAAATTCAAGTACTAGGTTAAGAGTACAAATATAAAGGATTGCGACAAGCTCAGTCAATAATGGGAAGCAGCTTGAACTTTTTCTCTATTATTTGATCACCGCGTTTTAAACGCAACCGCAAAGTACTGTAAGGTTTGTTATACATGTAATTAAAAATGTCGTTCATAGAAAATTCACCCTTATTCTTGTTATTTAATCGTATGATCTCGTCGCCTTTTTTAATACCGTATCTAGCTGCAAGTGAATTTTTTACGACAGCGGTGACAATGATTTTAGGTTGCAAAGAGTAAGTAACTATGGTGGCATCAGTTGTGCTCAAAGTTTGCATGGATCTCACCTCAGTCTTTTCCTTTGCTTCCACAGATTTTACAGAAGTTATAAGATCTTTTTCACCTTCTTTGATCTGAATGCCTAACATGTTGTAGAAGAAACCATCATCATAATATGAATTAGGATGTAAAAACAATTGTTGATTAGGATAGTCAAACAATAAATCAAACCTTCTTAAAATCTCATTCCCGATAGAACCTGTGCTCCCGTTGAATTGTAAAGAGTTGTCCAAAAAGTCCTTTTCTGGGAATGCCGTGGTCACATTACTAAATTGATGACCAGCGATGACCAGGCTTTTTATCTTAGTCCTTGTACCAAAAACTTCTCCACTTACCCCAAGACCTAGATAAGAGTCAAATGATTTCTTTGAAGTGGAAAAATCTTTTCGATTCCCAAAAATCCAAAGTGAATCACCATTGCCTGTATCTAACAGGATATTTAATTTTTTTTCTAGTTCCTTACCAGAAACTTGCATGGTCGCATGAGGCTTGTTGGATTCCAGATTCAATGCTATTCTATTGCTTCTCAAATAACGTGGTGCCTCCTCAATATCCCTATAAACTGTGATTTTATTTTTTCTATAGTCGATAGCCACAGGATGATTAGTAAAAAAGTCTGCACCTAGCACACCATTGACTTCTCTTCCAATCAAGCCTACCAAACTGATTTGATCCTCAGTCAAAACATAAATGTTTCCTTGGTCGGTAAAGTAATCCCCGACTTTGATCTTGTTGAATTGACTGTAAATCGCTGGAGTGGGTTTTCTCCTGCCATACCCGCTTATCTGGACACGATTGCCTTGACCCACATTTAAAGAATCTACACCAGCTAGATTTAAAATACTCGTACTGCTGGCACCAGAATCCAGCGCAAAGTCTAGCACAACACCATTGACTTCAGCTTTAACAAGAATCATATTTGAAACTAGCTCAAATGGGATGGTGAGCTTTCTCTCGCCTTCAGGCATTTGAAATGACGACTGACTAATCCCCAGAAAGGGTAGCAAAAGGAAGATTTTGAAAAAGTCTTGCATTTATTCCTCTAAGATAACAACACCTTAATTTGCGCGCTAGAAGGTTGATACTACCTTTGTCGCAAATACACAGATTTAATGCCAAAGATTTCTCATAAAGGGCAGATCATGCCCTCTTCACCAGTAAGAAAACTTGTACCATTTGCAGAGGCAGCAAAAGCCAAAGGCCGACACATTTATCAGCTTAATATTGGCCAGCCAGATATTGAAACCCCTCAACAAGCGCTGGATGCAGTTAGGAACATAGACATGAAAGTGTTGGAGTACAGCCACAGCGCAGGAACTCCTGAGTACCGCAATAAGCTGGTGAATTACTACAGAAAAATGGGAATCGACATAAGTGTAGATGATATAATCGTATCTACTGGCGGCAGTGAAGCACTCCTTTTTGCCATGGGAAGTATTTGTGACAACGGCGACGAGGTGATTATACCAGAACCTTTTTATGCAAACTACAACGGTTTTGCAACTGCCAGCGGAGTCGCGGTAAAGCCCATCACTACAAAGATGGAGGATAATTTTGCGCTGCCGGCCATTAGTGATTTTGAGAAATTAATTACTGATAAAACCCGCGCAATCATCATTTGTAATCCAGGAAATCCTACCGGATATCTCTACACCAAAGAGGAGATGCAACAGCTGGCAGAGCTGGTCAAAAAACACGATTTATTCCTTGTGGCAGATGAGGTTTATCGCGAGTTTGCCTACGATGGTCGTGAGCACCATAGCGTTATGCGCATTGAAGGGTTGGAAGAACACGCCATCATGATCGACAGCGTATCAAAACGCTACAGCATGTGCGGTGCGCGCGTAGGCTGCATCGTATCGCGCAACAAAGAAGTCATGGGAGCTGCGATGAAGTTTGCACAAGCCAGATTGAGTCCACCTACCCTAGCGCAAATTGCAGCGCAAGCTGCGCTGGACACGCCACAAGATTACTTTGATGATGTGATTGAAGCTTATGTTGACCGTAGGGACACTTTGATAAACGGGCTGGAAAAAATAGATGGCGTAAAGGTTGCAAATCCAGGTGGTGCATTTTACTGTGTGGCAGAACTTCCAGTAGAAGATACAGATGACTTTGCGCAATGGATGCTAGAAAACTTTGAGCTGGACAATGAGACCATCATGGTGGCACCAGCCGCAGGTTTCTACAGTACGCCAGGCATGGGGAAAAACCAAATACGCATTGCCTACGTTCTTGAAAAAGAAAGTTTGAAAAAAGCAGTACGCATCCTTGAAGAAGGACTTAAAGCCTACAAGGCTTGATTCAGGTCCAGCACCATGTTTCCTTGAAAGAGTGGAATACGTTTGGGGTTTCCGCTTTCGCGAAAGCGTACATTCTAATCACCACCCGGCAACAATTGAAGGAAGCACTGGGTTACTGCTATAAGGAACCTATCTTTTTACTAGGTGGAGGTAGCAACATGCTGATCGTAAAAGACATTGAGCGAACGGTCCTGCATCTACAGCTCAAGGGGATTAGCAAAAAGTCATTAGAGAATGGGAAGGTTTTGATAACCGCTCAAGCCGGGGAGAACTGGCATGAATTTGTAAAGTATTGCATTAAAAATAATTTTGCCGGTCTTGAAAACCTTTCACTGATTCCAGGTAATGTAGGAACGGCACCCATCCAAAACATAGGTGCGTACGGTGTTGAGATCAAAGATGTTTTTCATTCTTGTGAAGTGATGGATATCGCAACTCAAGAACTTGAAACTTTTACTGCCGCAGAATGCCGGTTTGGCTACCGTGATTCCATTTTTAAAAACAAGGCTAGAGGGAGATATATCATCACCAGCGTGACCTTTGAATTGCAGGATTTGAGCATCAATCCAGATTATCAATTCAGAACCAGTTATGGTGCGATCCAGGACGAACTCAAAAACCTAGGTGGTGAGATCTCATTACAGAAAGTTTCTCAGGCCGTTATCAACATCAGGAACAGCAAACTGCCCAACCCTAAAGAAATAGGCAACAGTGGCAGCTTCTTTAAAAATCCTGTGATCGCTAGAGAACGCTACGAGGATCTTGTGCGCATGCATTCTGGCATGCCGTCATATCCTGTAGATCAAAACCACGTCAAAGTACCCGCGGGCTGGCTGATCGAGCACAGCGAGATGAAAGGCAAACGCTGGGGTGATGCTGGCGTACACGACAGGCAAGCACTAGTTTTAGTAAATCACGGAAATGCAACAGGCGAAGAAATTATTGCAGTAGCAAAAAAAGTTCAAGAGGCCGTGAAAGCTAGATTTGGGATTGAAATTGAGATAGAAGTGAATATTGTGGACTAAGTCCTCTATCAAGCTTATTCCTGATTTAACAACCTAAAATTTAAAGAAGCAATAAATTTGCGCCATGGATTGGAAGCTGTTACTTATTTCATTTGGGTTGCTGGCGCTGGCGTTTGCTGGCATTGCCATTAAGATTTGGGGAAAGAAAGATGGCAAGTTTGCAGGAACTTGCGCGAGTCAAAGTCCGTTTTTGAATAAGGATGGCGAGGCATGTGGGCTATGCGGCAAAATGCCAGATGAGCAGGAATGCAAAAATCCAGAACTCGAAGCCAAGTAACCTCCCTTGCTAACCACCAGCCTTTTTTTTGCGGCGGCGATTGTAATTGCTGTCAATATCCTCTACTATTTTTCTTTTATCAGTCTTTTGCGTTGGCGATCATGCGCGAATAAGAGTAATCTTCCAGTCTCGGTCATTGTTTGTGCAAAAAACGAGCAAGACAACCTCAAGCGACTGCTACCTCTCTTGCTTGAACAGGATTACCCCGATTATGAAATCATCGCTATCAACGATGGTAGCCGCGATGCCACGCTAGACGTCATTCAAGAGTTTGCAGAACAAGATTCAAGAATTCAACTAGTAGATGTTGTGCCAAATGAGTCCTTCTGGGGGAATAAAAAATACGCGCTGACCTTAGGAATACGTAAAGCAAAGAAT
The DNA here is from genome assembly GCA_964478845.1 of uncultured Flavobacteriaceae bacterium. Classification (GTDB taxonomy): domain Bacteria; phylum Bacteroidota; class Bacteroidia; order Flavobacteriales; family Flavobacteriaceae; genus Nonlabens. The sequence goes on from CAYZJT010000004.1 coordinate 237,460, forward strand.
GAGCACCTACTATTTATCGATGCTGATTGTGTTCCTGCTTCAACTGACTGGATAAGCGGGATGACAAGTCAGTTCAACGATCGTAGAAAGATTGTTTTGGGTTACGGTGGTTATGAAAATTGCTCTGGCATTCTCAATGCTATAATCAGATTTGAAACTGCTATCACAGCCACGCAATATTTAAACTATGCGCTAAAAGGCTCACCCTACATGGGCGTGGGTCGCAACCTTGCATACGAGAGCCAGTTGTTCTATTCCGTACGCGGATTCCAGAATCATTTGCATATTCTAGGCGGTGATGACGATCTTTTTATCAATCAAGTGGCAACGGCAAGCAACGTAGCGGTCGAAATCAACCCTGATTCATTTACTTACTCTCAGCCTAAAACCAGCTGGTCAGCCTGGTGGAACCAGAAGCGTAGACATGTAAATACCGCAAGTCATTATAAGTTCACAGACAAATTCTTGCTAGGACTATTTCATTTTTCGCAGGTCGGGTTTTACGCATCTCTTTTTCTCTTGCCATTTCTTGACACCTATCTCTGGTGGCTAGTTGGCTTAATAGGCGCAAGAATGCTGACGGTTTGGCTAATTTTGGGAATGAACTTCAGTCGTCTGAAAGAAAAAAATCTCATTGCATTTACTCCAATTCTGGAAATTGTGCTGCTTTTTATTCAGATAGGATTGCTTTTTCATAATCTAAACAGCAAACCTGCCAAGTGGTAGTTCGAATGATAGAATGGTGTAAAGGGATTTATCTTATCCTGCTTTCGCGAAAGTGTAATTATTAAAGCAAAACAGAGCTATAATCCAGACTCATCCTATCATTCAACAAACCGATAGGTAGCCTACGCACCAGCGACTACTTAAATGTTATTTTTGCTATATGAACGTAGTTGAGGAAAAGATTGCACCTAAAATCGCACCCACTAAGGGTAAGCCAAAATGGCTGCGCGTAAAGCTTCCTGTAGGTAAAAAATACAAGGAACTGCGTGGTGTGGTGGATAAATACGACCTGCACACGATCTGCACCAGCGGTAGCTGCCCTAATATGGGGGAATGCTGGACTGAAGGGACGGCGACTTTTATGATTTTAGGAAATATCTGTACGCGCTCGTGTGGTTTTTGCGGGGTCAAGACTGGTCGACCAGAAACCATCGATTGGGCCGAGCCAGAAAAGGTAGCGCGTTCCATCAAGCTCATGAACATCAAACACGCGGTAATTACTAGCGTGGATCGTGATGATCTGAAAGATATGGGCTCGATAATCTGGAAAGAAACCGTTGCTGCAATCCGTCGGATGAATCCCAACACGACTTTGGAAACCCTGATACCAGATTTCCAAGGCGTAACCCGCAACATCGACCGCATCGTTCAGGCAAATCCAGAGGTAGTCTCGCACAACATGGAAACGGTAAAGCGACTTACCCGCGAGGTGCGTATCCAAGCTAAATATGAACGTAGCCTAGAGGTCCTGCGTTACCTTAAGCATGAGGGCATCAACCGCACCAAATCTGGCATCATGCTGGGACTGGGCGAACTTGAAGATGAGGTGATTGAAACTTTACACGATCTACGTGAAAATAACGTAGATGTGGTGACCCTAGGACAATACCTCCAGCCAAGCAAGAAACACCTACCCGTCAAGGAATTCATAACGCCAGAGCAGTTCGAGAAGTATGAAGCGATCGGGAAAGATCTAGGCTTCAGACATGTGGAAAGTGGGGCTCTGGTACGTTCTAGCTATAAAGCCCATAAGCATATTTTGTAATCATGACGCTCGACCAGGCAATTCTTGAAATCCAGGAACTCAAAAAGGACAACCATTCTTTTTGGACGAGGAATATGCTAGGCCGATGGACTGGATGGCTTGAGGAGCTCAAACTGTTTTTTCTTCAACTGCATGAGAAGGAAATGCTTGAACGGGAACTTGATATCCACATTACTCACATTAAAAATGAAGTAACAAAACAGCAGGCAAAAAAAGAGCTGGAGCTATTCCTCAGGTTTTTGAAAAATCAGATGGACATCAAATCGTACAACAATATATTGACTTTGAGCGGAACTATTATTTTACTGTTGTCAGTTATTTTGGGGTTACCTATTTTGTGGTGCGTTGTTGCTGGCTTTCTCTTGCAAGATTTTATTAAAGATTACCTCAAACTAGATCGTAGGGTTATTCAGACTGTGTTGCATATTTGATTATAAAGTATACAATTCGACATCGTATTGACAATTCTAATGAACTGGTCCTAAGAAATTAAAATCTACCGGAAAAATGCTTCTTCATTAATGATTAAAATCGGTATCAATGGCTTCGGGCGTATAGGTCGTACTTTTCTGCGTACCGTTCTCAATTACCCACATATTAAGGTCGTAGGCATAAATGATTTGGCAAGTCTGCCTACTATGGCTCACCTTATAAAATATGATTCGATTCATGGGGTACTGGATTCAATGGTTGATTTTGAAATTGATCAATTAATTATTGACGGCAATAAGATCTGGTATACTAGTGAACAACAAATCGAGAATTTGGATTGGACAGATTGCGATGTTGTGATAGAATCGACTGGGAAATTCAAAACGGCCAGTGCTTTACAAAAGCATCTAGATGCCGGTGCGGGTAAAGTCATCTTGAGCGCTCCACCCGCCGATGACGAGATCAAAACCGTTGTTTTGGGCGTTAATGACCATATTATTGAGAATAGCGATCGTATTCTTTCCAATGCCAGTTGCACTACAAACAATGCAGCGCCGCTAATCAAAGTTCTTGACGAACTCTGCGGTGTTGAGCAGGCATACATCACAACTGTTCACAGCTACACGACAGATCAAAGTCTGCACGATCAACCGCATCGCGATTTGCGCAGGGCTCGTGCTGCTGGACAGAGCATCGTTCCCACGACTACTGGCGCAGCCAAGGCGCTCACTAAGATCTTTCCCCATTTATCTGAAGTGATCGGTGGTTGTGGTATACGCGTCCCCGTTCCTAACGGCAGTCTGACCGACATGACGATTAATGTTAAACGCGACACGTCTATTAAAGAGGTGAATGAGGCGTTTTACGCTTTCGCGAAAGCAAACCCTCAATACTTCTCCTACACCAATGTACCGCTGGTTTCCATAGACATTTCTGGCAGTCCTTTTTCTTGCGTATTTGACTCACAAATGACTAGCGTTATCGGAAAGATGGTCAAATGCATAGGCTGGTACGACAACGAGTCTGGCTACTCAAATCGCTTAAAGGATCTAGTGCTTAAGATCGGCTAGATCTATTTGCGGCATTTCACCGATGAACTCTGTCTGCATAGGCAGGTAATAGATCTGGTTAAAATCATATTTAGCCAAACGCATAAAATCCTTTTCGGTGGTAATGATAATTTCTTCTTCTTTGAGTCTCTGAATTTCCTCAATAGTGAAATCGTGGTGGTCTGAAAACTGCGAATGATTAACTGAGAAAAATTGAGAGAGGTGATCGATAAACGGTTGAGGTTTGGCAATCCCAGTAACAGCCGTGATTCTATTGACTTGCAAATCTTTTATCGGCAACTCAATATTCTGACCCACCAACAAATCTGAATAAGTAATCGTAGCGAAAAAGACGTTCTGATGGGTAGCAGGTTTTATTTTATCGATGATGGACTGCATTGCCTCACCATTTAGATCTGGCGGACATTTTGTAACCACAATGCTATGTGCACGTATTGCGCCTGAACGAGGTTCTCTCAAATTCCCAGCTGGCAACACATTGTTATTGAAATATGGATCGCCAAAAGCCGTAAGCAGTACGTGGTGATCTGCTTTCACGTAACGATGCTGAAAGGCGTCGTCCAGTAAGATCACATCAGGACTGAAATCTAAGATTAGTTGGTTAACGCCATCTACCCGTTTTTCACAAACCGCGACAGTAATTCGATCACCAAATTTCTTTTTGATCTGTAATGGCTCATCGCCAACTTGCTGAGCTGTAGAACTAGTTTCAACTAGCCGATAACCTTTGGTTTTCCGACCATAACCTCTACTGAGCACTGCGACTTTCTGATCTTGAAACTGAGTAATGAGATACTCAATCATCGGAGTTTTTCCAGTCCCACCAGTGCTCAAATTCCCCACAGCAATGATGGGAACATCAAAGCTTTCCTGTTTCAAAATACCTACATCAAACGCCCAGTTGCGCAGCTGCATGATAGCTGCGTACAGTAGGGAAAATGGGTATAGAAGTAAACGTAGGGATTTCAAGCTTCTGAATATAAAAAACGTGGTTCTAATGCCTCACCACTACATCACTTTTTTGATTTAGCCCTGAGGCCACTCGAAGGGCGACAATGAAAAAAGTGTTGGTTCGAATGCCGCACCACTTTTATTTCAAGGACTAAAACTCAGCCTTTCGCTTCTCTAAAAATGCTGTCGTCCCTTCCTTAAAATCATCGGTCCCAAAAGACTCCCCAAACTGCTTGATTTCTTCTTGATAACCATCCACACCATTTTTCAATCCGGCGTTAACTGCCTTGATCGCTGCACCTATGGCAACTGGACTGTTGTTCATGATTTTACTGGCTAACTTCTGACAGGTCGCAAGCAATTCTTCCTGATCTACTACGTGATTGACCAATCCGTAACTGTGTGCAGTTTGCGCGTCGATCATACCAGCGGTCATGATCATTTCCATGGCTCTACCCTTACCGACCAGTTGCGGAAGACGTTGCGTACCGCCATAGCCCGGAATGACTCCCAGAGAAACTTCTGGCAATCCCATTCTCGCATGGCTGCTCGCCACCCTGAAATGTGCGCTCATGGCTAGTTCCAATCCACCACCCAACGCAAATCCGTTAACGGCTGCAATTACAGGTGTTGTACAATTCTCAACTTTATCAAAAAGAATTTTCTGACCGTGCGCGGCAAGTTCACTCCCCTGCTCCACGCTAAAATCTGCGAACTCAGAAATATCTGCACCGGCAACAAAAGCTTTTTCACCGCTACCTGTCAGGATGATGACTCGGGTATCTACATCGCTTTCCGCATCGCCCATGGCTTGACTCAATTCTGCTATGGTGGCTTTATTAAGCGCATTGAGTTTTTTGGGGCGATTGATGGTGATGGTAGTTATGCGATTATCTTTTTCTACGAGTATGTTTTCCATGTTCAGCTTTTTGAGCAAGATAACGATCTTGAATTATGAATGCAGAATTTAGAATTTAGAATGTTGAATTACAGACGCCCCCCTTCCGATGGCTAGATGAAGATCTTTGATTTCTTGAAATTGATCTTAGATTGCTTTAAACAATTTTTCAGCTCTTCCTGCAACTGATTTTCTAGGATCAGCAGTCAATCGCTCAAGCTGTGGCGTAAGCCATTCTTTTAACTGCTCATCTTTCTTTAACCATTCTGCGAGTGTCGCCATGGTTTGATTCAGGACAATCCAGTCGTCAGATTTTTCTAGGTTTCTTTTTAAAATCGCTTTCGCGGAAGCGAACTCATCTTCACTCATGTCTTTTCTCAAAGTCTTGAACAGCTGAGCCAGCGTCCACTGTGCAGACGCCTGATCTATAACAGAAATCTCATCGAGAAAACGCGGAATGTAGGGAATCAGAAGTGATTTTTCAGTTCTGCAAATGCGCTTCATTGCATTTGAGGTGCGTAATCGTACCACCTCATCATTACTGAAGTAACAATTGAACAACTCTGGAAAAAACTCATTGTTTTTTTCAGTATTCCCCCTGCAACTTCAACAGTTTGACCTAAAGAATTAGGGTGACCACCTCTAAGTCTGTCTTCAAAATCTGCCATAATTCTAGGATTTTGATCGCGGGATGCACACAGTAAATTCTGTAAACTCACCATACTCTGTTTCCATGTCGATAGTACCGTTAAAATTCTCGACGATCTGTTTGACCATGGCCAGTCCCAGTCCCATCCCGCTGGTTTTAGTAGTGAATTTAGGTTCAAAGATTTTATCGACATGATCTGGATGGATACCTGTGCCGTTGTCTCTCACTTTGACAAACACCCTTTCTTCATCATGGCTCACCTGCACATCAATCCTGCTGTCATCTCCGGCAGCGGTGGCCTGAATAGCATTTTTGACCAGATTTGTTACCACACGTATCAATTGTGTACGATCAAAAACCGCCAAAACCGATTCTGTGTCGCTATCATAGTGGATATAGTTTTCATTAAATATGTCCAGCGCTAGTCGGGTCACCATCGGCACATCGGTCTCCTCGCTTTGCTGAGCTGGCATGCTTGCATAGGTAGAAAATGCACTGGCAATGCTGCTCATGACGTCGATCTGTTCGACCAGCGTATTGCAAAACTCCCTCACCTTTTCAGTTACATCAGGATCTTCTGGATCAAATTTGCGCTGGAAGCTTTGCACCGTGAGTCGCATGGGTGTAAGCGGATTCTTGATCTCGTGGGCTACCTGTTTAGCCATTTCCCGCCATGCGTTTTCTCGCTCGCTTTTGGCAAGCAGCACAGCGCTTTCTTCCAGTTTGTCCACCATGCTGTTGTAGGAATCCAGCAAGGTGTTGATTTCCTGAGTACCAGAACTACTGATCTCGATTTTCTCATTGCGCCTATCGATATGCAGACGTTCCATTTTATCGGTGATTTTTCTGATGGAACGAGTGATGTACTTTGACAAGAAATATCCGAGGATAATTGATAGGATAAACATGGCGATATAAACCAGCGAAAGCCTTTTTAGAAACTCTTCCAGTTCTGAGCGCATAAAGTCATCATTTTCCTGATATTCGACATTTAGGATTCCGATATTTTTGAACTGGCTATTAGTCAGAAAGGTGTAGCTGGATCGATAATTCATGCCATCACGTTCATATTTATCCACAAAACGGCTGGTGGGTGAACTCCGCAAACTATCGATGATACGCTCTTGTAATTGTACCCTGCTAGAATCTGTTACAAATTGAGCCTTAGAACTTTTTAGCAATCGCCCCTGCAGGTCATACATATAGATAGGCATGCCGTGTAGATTGCTTACCTCATAGATCTCATCCCTAAAAATATCGGGGAGCCTTTCAGTACTGATTTGGAAATCGGTTTTGCGCAGTGTGTAAGCTATACTCTCTTTTACCGCCTGCTCTTTTCTTTCCAGCCTTTTCTCATGGTAGTCCCTGGCTTGTTCACTGAACTGGTATATCGACATCCCCGCAATCAGGATACTCGCGATGATCGTGAGTAGCATCATTGAGAAAAAGATCCGGTTTCTTAGACTATTGCGATAAAATTTCATGTGGTGTGTATGATCAAGTATTAAGCCATGGGTAATTTATGGATATTTCATCTATTGTCCGGGTTGTGCGAGCTTTGAGTATTTCGCTTTCGCGAATGCGCAATTTCAAAAAATCAATAGTTGCATCTATATTTATAGAAATTTCTAATCGACCATGGAAAAATCAGTCAACCGCCAAAAAATAATTTTACCAATCCTCATTATGAGCGCAGTAGGATTATTCTTTATATCTAGAATAATTATTGATACGAATCTATCGCTTGCTACACTCATGTGTTCTTTTATAGCAGCAATTGGAATATTGTTTATCAGATTCAAGCAGAATAAGGTGAGTAAGACCTCGGTTGTGATGATCGCAGTTTCTCTTGTAGCCGTGGCAGTCATTCTTTATTACTACAGCGGATTAGGTAGCGGTTCAATTGGATAAAGCAATGTGGACTGTACCTTTATCGCTAAAAGAAAAAGATGGCGATAAACGATTACTACCTTTTAGGAAATTCAGGACTTAGAGTAAGTAGGCTCGCACTAGGTACCATGACTTTCGGTAAGGAATGGGGCTGGGGTAATACGCAGGAAGAAGCCCGAGAAATCTTCAACTACTACCTAGATCATGGCGGCAATTTTGTCGACACTGCAGACATGTACACAGGGGGCACCAGTGAAAAATACATAGGTGATTTCATGCAGGAGCGTGGCAATCGCGACGAGATCGTACTAGCCACAAAATTCACATTCAATACCAGCGCAAGCAATGACGTCAATGCTGGCGGAAATTCCCGAAAAAACATACGCCGCACGCTGGAAGAATCCCTGCGACGTCTCAAAACCGATTACATCGACCTTTATATTCTGCATTGTTGGGACAAGCTGACTCCAGTAGAGGAGGTGATGCGCACGCTGGATGACCTTGTAAAAGAAGGTAAAATTTTACATTGCGCCACCTCAAATACACCTGCGTGGTACGCATCACGTGCTCAGATGCTCGCCGAGGCTAAAGGTTACGAGTCGCTATCTGCATTTCAGTTGGAATACTCATTGATCCAGCGTAGGATTGAGGATGAATACATTGATCTAGGAAAAGAAACAGGCGCTGGAATCATGGCCTGGTCACCGCTGGGTGGAGGCCTGCTCTCTGGAAAATACAAACCAGGAATCGGCGACCAGAAAGATGTTGAGGGCCGACTCAAACACATCACCGATAACGGCGGCGAGGCAAGCAGCAAGGACAATGAGCGCAACTGGAAAATCGTAAAAGCGCTACATGAAGTAAGCGAAGAGATCAATCAACCCATGGCGAGCGTAGCCCTTAATTGGACAACAAATCAGCCAGGTGTAGCCAGCGTGATCATAGGCGCAACGAAGATCAAGCAAATGGAAACCAATATGAAATCACTTGATTTTGAGATCCCTAATGAGCTCATGAAAAAACTGTACGAGGCGAGTGCTTACGAGAAACTATACCCCTATACTTTCTTTGAACCTACCATGCAATCCAGAATTACACCGGATAGGGACATTGCTTTTAAGCACAAAAATTATTAGAACAATTCTGACATCACAAAAGTTAATGAGCATCGTAAATCGCGGTGCTCAATTACTTTTGGACAAAATTTAAACACCATGAAATTTTTAAAACTAACCGTATTCAGCCTTTTTCTAGCTGGTAGTCTTGTCGCTTGTCGCGAGCAAACCACAGAAGAAAAAGCCGAAGAAATGATTGACGAGGCTGTCGAAGTAAAAGAGAAAGACGACAAGGTCAAGATCGAAAGTCCCAACGGTGACGAGACAAAAATCAAATACGACGAGGATGGCAACGTTGAGAAAATCAAGACAGACGATAATAGCTAGTTAGCCTCAAGTCAGTCGCTTTATACTGTACCGCTAACGCCGGTCAGATTCTCACAGGACGCTAGAGATAAGCTTCTTAAAATTTCAAATGTGATCGTGGGTGGGAGAAGCTGAAACGAGTTCAGCTTGACAATCGCCACTCATGATGTCATGCCGACGCATCCCGATAGCTATCGGGACGGCCTCTCACAGAACGCAGGAGATGTGCTTGATATAACGACTCATATTTCATATTCTCAAGGCCACGCGTTGCAAACGCGCGCCACCGAGCTAGCGCTATAAATCCGGCTTCGACAGGCTCAGCCTGACATCCTTTTATTTGAACAACTGCCTTTCCAGTAAAAAGGTGGTAAGTACTACGTCAAAATCCTGCTGTATATCAACCGGCTGATATTTGATCCGGTTCTGACCGCAGCGTATGCGCATACGTTCAAAATATGCGGTAATGGCTTTTTTGTATTCTTCTTTGATGTTGTCTGCATAAAGATTGACATGCTCTCCAGTCTCGACATCTGTGTAGCGAGTTGGGCGGTTTGAGAAATCAAAATCTACCTCAGTCTTGCTGTCGTAGGTGTGGAAAAGTACCACGTCCTGCTTGTTATATTTCAAATGCCGCATCGCCTCAAACAGTTCATCCTCTTCTACTTGATCCTGAAAAAGATCTGAAAAGAAAAACACCAGCGATCGCCGCTTGAGTTTTTCTGCGATCTCATGCAGGTATTTATACGTGTAGGTTTTCTTGGCCGTGGGTTTGTTAACGATCATTTCGGATAACTGGGCCAGCAGCATGTTATGGTGACGCTCACTTCCTTTCTCTGGAGCGTAGTATTCATACTCTTCTGAAAAAACGCTCATGCCCACTGCGTCCCGCTGCTTTTTGAGTAGGTTCATTACGCTTGCGGCTGCAAGGGCTGCGTAACCAACTTTATTCAGATTGCCCAGCGATTGCTCCTTGAGAGCAGGATAATGCATGGAGCTACTGTTGTCAATGATCAGGTGACATCGCAGATTAGTCTCCTCGTCAAAACGCTTTGTGTATAGCTTGTCGGTTTTTGCGTAAAGTTTCCAATCGATATGCCGGGTACTTTCACCAGCATTGTAGATTTTATGTTCGGCAAACTCTGCACTAAATCCGTGAAAAGGCGATTTATGCATTCCACTGATGTAGCCCTCGACTACCTGACTAGCCAGTAGCTGCAGATTTTTAAACCCAGTTGATTTGTTGAGTTCAAGCTCAATATTCATGACCTAAAGGTAAGGCTTGTTAGGGAGTACGCTTTCGCGAAAGCAAAAACAAAAAGCATAGTATCTCTAAAAAAAGAACCTAGATCGGGTCGTATTATTGCGACTTTGAATTTTAATTATGAAGAAATTTCTTTATGCTGCGGCATTTATCGTAGCAATCACAGGATGTTCAAGCGATGATGATGCACAGGCTCCTGTCCAAGCTCAACCGTTTGTAGAATGTACCGGAACAGTAAATACCTCTGATTTTGCAGGCACCTGGAACTACACATTCCTACGCACTGAAGGTGTAACAGAAAGCCGTGTCAATGGCCAGAGCTTTGTTAGTAATATCCTTGCGCAATTAGAATCCAGTACTACTGCTGTATTTACATTTAATCCTGACGGTACTTGGCAAAGCACAGGAACAACGACTATCTCCCAAACAAGAGATGGTGTTTTCGTAGGTAGCAACACGGCAGACATTACAAATTCAGGTAACTATTCAATCAACCCGGATAATACACTTGACATTTTCGGACGAGAGTTTGCCTTCTTTGATGAATTTGAAATCACCTTAACCAATGTAGGCCAATCACAGATGTGCTGGAGAGCATACCTTTTAGATGAAAACTTTTCGCCGGACGGAAATACTGGTATAAGAGAAGAAGGAACTAGTTATCTAGAATTTACTCGACAATAGAAATCTATTATCAAATTAAAAACGGCTCAAAATCTAATAATTTTGAGCCGTTTTTTTGTCACAAATATCTATTTCTTTCACGCGGGCATCGCCTCATTCAAGGCATCTGCATACGTGTTTTTAGGTGCGACACCTACCTGGCGTCCTACTACCTCGCCATCCTTGAAAATAAGAACCGTGGGTATATTGCGTACACCATATTTTGCGGCAAATTCCTGATTTGCATCTACATCCATTTTTCCTACAACAGCTTTCCCTTCAAAATCGGTAGCTAGTTCATCGATGATGGGTCCTACCATACGGCAAGGGCCACACCATGCAGCCCAAAAGTCAACAAGTACAGGCTTATCACTGTTAAGAACTGTTTCTTCAAAATTTGCATCTGTTATTTCTAGTGCCATTTCTATTTTATTTTGATATACAAAGATAATTAGTACTTCCCCCCTCTATAGATTTCTATTATTAGTAGAACTTATAATGCTATTCAGAGAGCCAACTCATTAAATCAACTTACTCCGTATTCTATATCAAGTTTGTCGAGCATGGTGAGCAACTCGTTGTTGACATTGACCTTTTGCAGTTTGCTGGACATGTCGATTTTGATGCGTTCCTGATGATCCCTCAAACTAAAACTCAAATGCTGATCGCCATTGTGATTTGCCAGTACCGTCTTGAGCTTCTCCACTTTTTCATCGAGCACTTCACTCACATTCATCTTTATGGTGAGTTTTTTTGAGTTTTTGGCCATTAGCTCAGGTAACTGCTCGATCTGCAAAAAGTTGATGCGAGGATCCCTAGGTTTCCCAGTGTTTTTGTCTATCCAGCCTTCCTGAATTTTGACCTTGACGTGAATAAACGTGTTGGGCACGAGGTAGTGTCTGAACTTCAGATACTCATCACTAAACATACGGAATTCATGGGTGTCATCATAGTCCTCCAGCGTAAATGCTCCCCATGGTTTGTTGGTTTTTGTCACTCTGTGCTGGGCATCTGTGACCACACCGCAGAAAGTAAGTTCTCGATTGACCAACGATTCCATGTCGTTCAGCGCGCTCAGATTTGAATTGCAGAAAAACCTGATCTCGTTTTTGTAATCATCCAGCGGGTGACCCGAAATGTAGATTCCGACTACTTCTTTTTCTCGCTTCAATTTCTCCATCGTTCCCCATGAATCGCATATCGGTAGTTGCGGTTCTGGAATCTGTACCTCACTAGCCTCGCCAAACAAACTCACTTGAGCGCTATTCTCATTTTCCTGAAATTTCTGTGCATACTTGATCACTTGCTCTAGGAAGCTTTGACCATTTTCAAACTCGTGGAAAAATTGTGCCCGACTATTGATACCCAAACTATCAAAACCGCCACTCAAGGCAAGGGCTTCAAAACTGCGTTTATTGGCTGCACGCAGATCTATGCGCTTTGCCATGTCAAAAATGCTGCGGTAAGGAGATTTTTCTCGGTTTTCAATGATGGTCATTACGGCCCCGTGTCCTAATCCTTTTACCGCTCCCATTCCAAAACGTATTGCGCCGCGCTGGTTTACGGTGAACTTATAATTGGATTCATTGACATCTGGACCCAGTACCTCAAGTCCCATGTGCCTGCACTCGTCCATGAATTTACTTACAAGCGTAATCTGGTTCATGTTGTTGGATAGCGTGGCGGCCATGAATTCGGCGGGGTAGTTTGCTTTTAGGTAGGCTGTTTGATAACCTATCCAGGCGTAGCAAGTCGAGTGTGATTTGTTAAAAGCGTAGGATGCAAAAGCCTCCCAGTCTTTCCAGACTTTCTCGAGTATCGTACGATCATGCCCGTTTCCTTCACCGGCATCCAGGAACTTGGGCTTCATTTTTTGCAGCGTAGCCATCTGCTTTTTGCCCATGGCCTTACGCAGGATATCTGCTTCACCTTTGGTGAAGTTTGCAAGTTTTTGGGATAACAACATTACCTGCTCCTGATAGACAGTTATACCGTAGGTTTCCTCGAGGTATTCTTCCATCGCTGGCAAATCGTACTCAATTTCCTTACGACCGTGCTTTCTATCGATAAAATCTGGGATGTATTCCAACGGGCCAGGCCGATACAAGGCGTTCATGGCGATAAGATCGGCAAACTGGGTAGGTTTGAGCTCGCGCATGTATTTCTGCATTCCGGCGCTTTCGTATTGAAATATCCCCACCGTATCACCGCGCTGGAACAGTTCATAGGTCTTGGGATCGTCCAGCGGTACAGCCTCGATATCCAAATCGATGTTGTGGCGTTCCTTAATGATCGCAACCGTATCCTTGATTTGGCTCAGCGTTTTGAGTCCCAAGAAATCCATCTTGAGCAAACCTGCACTTTCTACTACCTCGTTGTCAAACTGGGTGACGTAGAGATCACTATTTTTTGCTGTTGCGATGGGTACAAAATTGGTCAACGCATCTGGTGTAATGATTACCCCACAAGCATGAACGCCAGTGTTACGTACAGAGCCTTCAAGCACTCTCGCCTGCTGAATGGTTTGCGCAGCGAGGTCATCACCGTTAGCTAGCGAAACAAGTTGCTCCACTTTCCCACTATCATCACCTCTAAATGCAGATCCCACTTGAGATGGCTCGAGCGCAAAGATTTTTTTCAGTTTGGCAAAATCTGGGATAAGCTTGGCTATATGATCCGCCTCGTTGAGTGGTAAATCAAGTGCACGAGCGGTGTCACGTATCGACGATTTTGCCGCCATTGTACCGTAAGTGACAATTTGCGCCACCTGATCTGCGCCATACTTATCTATGACGTACTGCATGACACGGCCGCGATTCTCATCGTCAAAATCGATGTCGATATCCGGCATCGAGATACGATCCGGATTTAGGAAACGCTCAAAAAGCAGAGCGTACGCTATCGGATCAACATTTGTGATCCAGAGGCAATAAGCCACCACGCTACCAGCCGCAGAACCTCGACCAGGACCTACGGCAACACCCATTTCTCTGGCAGCCTTGATAAAGTCCCAAACAATCAGGAAGTAACCCGGATAACCTGTTTTACGAATTGTTTCCAACTCAAAGTCAAGTCGCTCTGTTATTTCTGGGGTGAGCTCGCCATAGCGTTTTTTTGCACCCTCGTAGGTCAAGTGGCGCAAGTAGGCGTTCTCGCCTAGCTTTTCTTTCTCGGTATCATTCTCATCTTGAAACTGCGCTGGAATGTCAAAGGCTGGAAGCAGGACGTCTCTTGCCAACTCATACGGCTCGATCTTGTCGAGAACTTCTTGAATATTGAAAATCGCCTCCGGTAGATCTTTGAACAGGTCTTTCATTTCAAAGGCGCTCTTGAAATAGTACTCCTGATTAGGCAACCCGTAACGGTAGCCGCGCCCACGTCCTATGGGCGTTGCCTGTTTCTCGTTGTCCTTGACACACAACAGGATATCATGCGCATTGGCATCTTCTTTATTGATGTAATAGGTGTTATTTGCCGCGATGATTTTTATGTTATGCTTTCGCGAAAGCGTGATCAACACCTCATTTGCGCGCTCTTCATCCTCCTGTCCATGCCGCATCAACTCGATGTATAGATCGTCACCGAATTGCTCCTTCCACCAGATAAGCGCCTCCTCGGCTTGTTTCTCACCGATGTTGAGAATTTTTGAAGGCACCTCGCCGTAGAGATTCCCCGTGAGGACAATCAGATCATCTTTGAATTGTAATAGGAGATTTTTATCGATTCTGGGTACGTAGTAAAATCCCTCGGTGTAGGCCTTGCTGGCCATTTTTGCGAGATTGTGGTAGCCGTTTTTGTTTTTGGCGAGAATGACAATCTGATAGCCATTGTCCTTGTGAGATCGGTCTTCCATGTTCTCACACACTTGAAATTCACAACCGATGATGGGCTTGAGTCGCTGCGCACCGCGCTCCACGGCCTCTTCATCCAGACTGTTGTTGTAATCGCCCACCGCTTTGACAAAATGAAATGCACCCATCATGTTTGCATGATCTGTAATGGCAACCGCGGGCATGTTGAATCCTGCAGCGGCGGCTACCAGATCCTTGACACTTGCTGTGGACTGTAGGATAGAGAACTGGCTATGGTTATGCAGGTGGGCAAATGCCGTATCTTCCAGCGCAATCAGATTCTCTTTAATTTCCGTACGCGAGATTTCCGGCTGGACCTCAGTTTTGAGGGCCTCTGAGGCTTGTTTTAAATTGACGTGTTTTAGACCAGCAGGCTGGATGGTGTCTGGATTGCTTTCGCGAAAGCGTAAAAAATAATCCTCATCAACTTCTAGCTGCTTTGCGGTGTATTGCTGCAACCTGACCAGTTCCAGAAAACAGCGCGTCGTGGCCTCAACATCTGCGGTAGCGTTGTGTGCTTCACCAAAAGGTACTTTGAACAAGAACTCATGAAGCTCTGTAAGCGTGGGTAGCTTGAATTTGCCACCCCGCCCGCCTGGAATCTGACATAGCTGTGCCGTATGCTCAGTACAGGTGTCCAGCACTGGAAGTTCCTGGAGCTGGTTTTCGATCCCTGCTCTTACAAATTCGGCACTCGTGACGTTGAGGTCAAAAGAAAGGTTCTGACCTACGAGAAATTTTGTTTTGGTAAGCGCCTCGTTAAAACGTCTGAGCATTTCATTCAGCTCGATTCCTTGCTGTTTTGCCAGTGCGGTGGAAATACCGTGCACCTGTTCTGAATCATACGGAATATCAAATCCGTCTGGCTTAATCAGGTAATCCTGATGGTCCACCATGTTCCCCATCTCGTCGTGCAACTGCCAGGCGATCTGCACTACACGGGGCCAATTGTCAACATCAGTTATGGGTGCGTCCCAGCGACGCGGGAGTCCGGTGGTCTCCGTATCAAAAATCAAATACATAGCAGGCAGATTGCGAGTTCTCTAGCGACGAAAAATGGAAATCCCGTCATCTACAAAGTTAGAAATTGCCGTAATGACCAGGCAGCCGACTTATAAACAATCGGGGGTTAGTTATTCAATTGACCATAAGATAAAATAGAAATCTAAATGATCTAGCACAGAGGCTTGTTTACTGTTTTGGAAACTAGTAGCTTTGTATGTCTTTGATCATGGCAAAAGAGAAATTTCAAGTTGAGTTTTTAGAAGAAGTGTTTGCTTTTTTAGATGGGATCGACAGTAAAGCAAGAAAGAAGATTCTTTTCAACATCGATCGAGCCAAAGTGACAAATGACAGTAGATTGTTCAAAAAACTGAATTCTGACATCTGGGAATTCAGAACGCTGCACAATCAGAAACACTACAGATTATTTGCATTCTGGGATAAATCTAATGAAGAGTCCACACTTGTAATTGCAACTCATGGATTGATAAAGAAATCACAGAAAACACCATTACAAGACTTGCGCAAAGCAACAGACCTAATGCGTAAGTACTTTGAAAATAAAGATTATAAGAAATGAAAACATACACATTTGAAGAGGTCAAAGACAGATATTTAGGAAAAGAGGGTTCACCAGAAAGGGATGCTTATGAAAATGAATTAAGATTAGACCTTATTGGGAAAGCAATTAAAGAGGCTCGTAAAAAAAGGAATTTGACTCAGTCGGAACTTGGTGAGTTAGTAGGAGTAAAAAAAGCGCAAATCTCAAAAATTGAAAATAACTTGTCTAATGCAAGATTTGAAACTATCCTGAAGGTTTTTAAGGCTTTAAATGCTAAGATCAATTTCAATGTTCAACTATTGAATACCGATCTAGAGTTGAGCCTGAAATAGATTTCTGAAAAAGCTATCTGATAAACCAAATTGAGAATCAAACCGCAGCCACCTCCTGCATCGCCCATTCATCTATCCAGCGTGACAAAACCTTCACCCAGTCGTCGCGGTCGTTCAAGCAAGGTACCACGTGAAAATCCTTACCGCCTACCTCGTGAAAGATCTCTTCACCTTCCATGGCGATTTCTTCTAGCGTTTCAAGACAGTCGCTAACGAAGGCTGGCGTCACTATCGCCATCTTTTTCATCCCGCCCAGACCGAATTTCTCAATCGTGCGATCTGTATAGGGCGTCAACCATGGATCAAATCCCAGTCTGGACTGGAATGAGCTGGAATAAGTTCCCTCTTCTAGTTCTAAGTACTCACCTACCAGTCTTGTCACCTCTTTACATTGATGGCTATAGCAAAACTGGTGTGCTGGTGATGGTGTGCTGCAACACTGTCCATCCATTTTGCAATGTTTGCCCGTGATGTCGCTTTTTCTGATGTGGCGTTTTGGCACACCGTGATAGGAAAATAGCAAATGCTCATAGTCTTTCCCGTCCAGCGATTCCTTGATACTTTCTGACAACACCCTGATGTAATCTGGATGGTTGTAGAATGGCGGCATGTGTGTGAAAGTCATGTTCGGAAAATGCTCTAGGCGCAACTCTTCAGCTAGAACTTGAATGGTTTCGGAGGTGGCCATAGCGTACTGCGGGTACAACGGAATCAACAAAACCTCATCCACACCTTTTTCGTGCAACTCCTGTAGGCCGTTACGGATGGAAAGCGAACCGTAGCGCATGCCAAGGGCAATCGGCACACTAGTGTAAGCATCTATTTTTTCCTGCAACCGCTCAGAAAGGACAATCAGCGGGCTACCCTCTTCCCACCAGATCTTTCCGTAAGCCTCTGCGCTTTTTTTAGGTCTCGTGTTTAGGATGATACCTTTTACCAAAACTGCGCGCAGCACGTAAGGAAGATCGATTACTCGACCGTCCATTAAAAATTCATCCAGATAACGCTTGACATCCTTAGGATTTGGGCTGTCGGGCGAACCCAAATTGACCATCAATACACCTTTCATAACAATCTTTGTTTTACAAAAGTCGGGATAAATGAGCGCTCTTTACCAGGAATTGTATTTGTAAGGCTGATGGTGGGATAGAACATGTTTGCATTTAAGAATTGTGACCGCTACACATGAGGAGGAAAGAGGGATGAGGGATGAGGGATGAGGGATGAATTTGAGATCAAAGATTAAAAATGCATTAGTAAAAATTTTTCTGACGGATGATGCATTTTTTTGAATACCCACTCTAGTCCAATTTGATTTTTTAGAAAGAAGCGACGTAAGATCTTGCACAAGTCGTGTCTGGCGTCGATGAGAAATAGAATCTTGTTCCACCATATATCTCAAAAGTCCAGAAATTTGACTTCTCTATTCTGAATACCAGATGTCAATCGATCTAGTGTTTCAATCCGGGCATTTGAAAGCAAAAGATGCGATGCCATTATTGTCGATGGATTGGCGATCTGATGTTTGTCCAATAAGGTTTTTACCTGCCTTGCAACCGCCTGACCTGAATCAATGATGCGAACTGTTCTGGGCAATAACTCTTCCAGTAATGGCTTGATGTAAGGATAGTGACTACAGCCTAAAACCAAATAATCAATACCAGAAATCATGAATGGCTCTAAAATGTGCACCAGCAGTTCCCGCATCTCAGCACTATTTTCTTTGCCAGCTTCAACTAACTCTACAATCCCTGAACCTACCACCTCTATAGTATTGATCTTACTAGCGTGTAGTTTATGTGTTGCCTGAAATAATTCGCTGGAAAAGGTTCCTTTGGTTGCAAGGATACCCACTCGCTTGCTTTTAGTGCCTAGGGCAGCTGGTTTGATAGCTGGTTCGATCCCCACGACCGGCACAGGATATGAATTTCTGAGATGTGAAATGGCATTAGTCGTTGCGGTGTTGCATGGAACCACAATCATTTTACACCCCCTACTTATTAAGAAATCCGCATTTTTTACACTCAACTCTACAATCTCGCTTTTTTGACGCTTGCCATAAGGTGCATTTGCAGAGTCCGCAAGGTAGATTGTGTGCTCATTAGGCAATAACGCCACCACCTCTTTCCAGACGCTCGTTCCACCTACTCCAGAATCAAAAAAACCTATGGGATCTGCGTTTGCGATGAGATTTAAATTTAGAGTCTCAAAGTTAATAGCATGGTTTTATAGTTCCGCTTTCGCGAAAGCGAAATGAAAAATTACTTAATGACACCCACAATCATCGCCACAACTCGAGTCATTTTTCTTTTTGAGAACAAATTTTCTCAATAGCCAATAAATAGCGGCTATTAGCGCGATAATCACTAGAACGTACTGCAGGTAGATCATTTCAAAGATTGATATGCGATCAAGGCGACAATGTAGGCCAAGCCAGTCATAGAAAACAGCTGGATTATGGGCCATTTCCAACCATTGGTCTCTCGTTTTACGATGGCTAGCGTGCTCATGCATTGCATCGCAAACGCGTAGAACAGTAATAGCGATACACCGCTTGCCAAATTAAAAAGCGGGCCGCCCAATACTGGATTTCGTTCGGCGGCCATGCGTTCCTGGATGGTTGCATCGTCTTCTTCCCCACCCTCAACACTATAGATCGTAGCCAGGGTTCCTACAAATACCTCCCGTGCTGCAAACGAGGTGAGGACTGCTATACCTATTTTCCAGTCGTAGCCCAGCGGTCGTACCGCCGGCTCAATCGCATGGCCCAGCTTACCGATCAAGCTGTGCTCAAGTTGAAAGGAAGCAATTCTTGTTTCTAGCTCTTGTTCTGAAAGTTGTTGTCCTGCGGTTTGCTGGGCAACTATTTGTTCTGCGTTATTGAACTGTTCATTGAACCCATAACTTGCTAGAAACCAAAGCACGATAGAAATCGCCAGAATGATCTTACCAGCACCTACTACAAAACTTCTAGTCTTCTCGTAAACCGTGATTCCTACGTTACGCAGCTGCGGAAGTTTGTAAGCTGGCATTTCCATTACAAAAAAACGTTTGCCTACAATAGGTAATACCTTGTTTAAAATCCAGGCACTCAGAATTGCCGTCGCAAATCCCAAAAGATAAAGAAGCATCAAGCTTATCGCTTGATAACTGATTAATCCGCCCAGCTTACCGTCTGGGATAACGATGCCCACAATGATCAAATAGACCGGCAGCCTTGCAGAACAGGTGGTAAAAGGAACAACCAGAATAGTAATTAAACGCTCTTTCCAGTCCTCAATGTTGCGGGTAGCCATAACCGCAGGAATCGCACACGCGGTACCAGATATAAGCGGCACTACACTTTTTCCACTCAGCCCAAACTTCTTCATCAAATGGTCCATGAGGAAGACCACTCGACTCATATAACCACTCTCTTCAAGTAGCGAGAGAAATAAGAATAAAATAGCAATTTGTGGGATAAAAATCACGATCCCACCTAGGCCAGGAATGATGCCCTCGGCAATTAGGCTGGTGAGCGGGCCTTCTGGTAATGTTTCAGATGTGAAGGAACTCGCTTTCGCGAAAGCGTAATCTATCCAATCCATGGGATAGGAACTCCAGTCAAAGATCGCTTGAAAAATCAGTAATAGAATCGCGAAAAAGATGAAGTAACCCCAAAACTTATGAATCAAGATTTTGTCTAATCTCGATCGCAGGTCCTTTGCATTTGCCACATCTACCCTGAGCGATTTATTCAAAACCTCATTGATGTATTTGTACCTGAGCACCGTCTCGCGATGCTGTAAGCGCTTGAGATCTGATTCAGATTTTATCTCAAAGTCCCCGGACTTGAGATCTTGCAATTCGCGGTTGCGATCTAGCTTGCCAAAATTGACATCCTGGGTAATGACCAGCCACAATTTATACAGTTGCTGTTTTGGGTAGGCATTATTGAGTTTATGGAAATAATCTGTATCAATACGCCTAAAATCAACGCAAGGCTCTGCTGGCAGACTACTGAAGGAAGCAATGGCCTGTTTGAGGTTGTCGATGTCTTGGTTTTTTCTGGCACTGATTAAAACTACTTTGGTATCCAGATCATTTTCTAGTTGTTTTACGTCCAGTGAGATAGCCTTTCGCTCCATGCGATCTGCCATGTTTACTGCCAGAATAGTTGGGATTTCAAGATCCTTGATCTGTGTAAACAGCAACAGATTACGCTTCAGGTTCTCAACATCTACCACAACTACAGCAACATCTGGAAAGTCTCTGGAGTTCTTATCCAGCAAGGTCTCAATCACCACACTCTCATCTAGGGAAGTGGTATTCAAACTATAGGTTCCAGGCAAGTCGAGAATGTGAGCATGGAGTGTACGGTCCAGTTTAAAGCTACCTTCTTTCTTTTCAACAGTTATCCCTGGGTAGTTACCTACCTTTTGATTAAGGCCAGTGAGCCGGTTGAATAATGAGGTCTTCCCAGTGTTGGGATTGCCTAGCAAGGCAACGTTTATCGTTCTAGCCATCGATTTCAACTCTGATTTGCACGGCGGTTTCCCTGCGTATGGCTAGATGGGTTCCATTGATATCCAAATAAAGCGGATCAGAAAAAGGCGCACTTTGCAGCATTTTTACTCTGCTACCAGGCAGGCATCCCATTTCCATCAACTTAAGCGGAACTTCATTTTCCTCAAAATCACAAATCACCGCTGCCTGACCTTTTTGTAAGTCCCCTACCGTCTTGCTCAACTTATTTAGAAATAATTTAATTAGCAAAAATAAGGTCTGCGGGGTTTCCTAATTCAGACTATAATAAGCGATTCAATTCTCAAGCTGCATAGGTAGCATAAATACGCTTGATTTCTTCTGGACCCGCGCCGCGATATCGCTTCCAGTAAATAAACAAATAGATTAACTGTAATCGCATGACACCCTTCTCATGGTAACGCCTTGCGCTGGTTTTCAACGTTTTCTGGATAACGTAAAAAGTCTCGTTTTTATAGAGTTTGTGTATTAAATCGTAATCCTCACATAGCTGTAATTCTGCATTGAAACCACCTATGTCTTGGTATAGCTGTGCGGTAATGTATTGCGATTGATCACCCCCGCGGGACGCAAGCCAGTTGAATCGTGTAAACCAACTGATGAATTTTAACCAAGGATGATAGCTGTCAAACGTCATTCTAAAACAACCGGCTGGGTGCTGATTCTTTACTGCATCAATGATATGTGCATCAAATGCCTGAGGCGGAAATGAGTCTGCATGAAGAAAGTAGAGAATTTCACCCGTGGCCTGATCTGCTCCCGCTACCAGTTGTCTGGCGCGACCTTTTGGAGCGTTAATTAATTGAACGCAAATGCTAGGATTTCTTTTCTGGAATGCACTCACCTCTTCTACTGTAGAGTCCTCACTTCCACCATCCACGATGATAAACTCAAGATTTGTAGCATTTGCCGATGCGCTTACTAGATGGGCGAGCAGTTTGTGAATACAGCCTTCCTCATTGAGCACCGGAATGATAACTGATATTTTCAATCTTACTACTGCTTGTTAACTGACCAGTCGTAGTCCAGGTACTCAATTCTAGCCGCAGGATGAAGTTTATCATCTGCATATTGATTTACATATTCAATAAGCGTCATTCCCGTATCAGTGAAATCTGACTTGTACCATTTAAAGATGCTGCTCAATTTTGGATTATCTGGATCTGAAAGATTGTTTTTATCAGAGTTAACAAACTCTCTTGCGGCCTTATCCATCAATGCGTCCACATTTTCTGCGGTGTAGGCGGTGTCCTGAAGTTTTGGACATGAATAGCTAGCACAGTTAATCGCAAAGTGAATTCTGGGATCACCCATTTTTTGAAGGACGCCTTTTTCAATATCGGCTAGCGAATAGCTTTTTCCGTCCACATCGATAAAATTCTGGATCCAGACAGGATTTACCGTACTGCCGATGTCTTTGATGCTTTCTGGAATTTCATTTTCCAGCATGATGTGGACGGTAGCTGCATTGTAAAGATTGATGTAGTAAGCAAACTGCTCATTTATACTGCTGGATTCTGTAGGGCTGTTTTCCCCCAGATAGCTCAGATAGCTTTTGACCTGATTGTGATCCTTCAAAAAGCCTTTGTAGTCTACTAAACCATTTTTGGCCACGTGTTTTCTAAGCAGAGATGTCCATGCTGAGTGGTCTAGGTTTCCTTTTTTAGAAGGAATTTCATCCCCAGATTGCAGCGTGCTGTAATTCAGGTCACCGCTGCTTATGCATGTCGTGGTCAAAAAGAAAAGTGCTAGTAGCGTTAATGGATTTTTCATGAATTAAGTTTGACCTTAAGGTACGGTAACAACCTACAAAGCTTTGACAACAGCTTCAAAAAGTTTTATCATTTTTGGCTCGGCTTTTTCTGCGATGGCTATGATTTCTGGGACATTAATAGGGTCAAGATTCTCTGGATCACATTCATCTGTCAATACCGACACCGCACTTACTGGCAGGCTCAAATGATTTGCCACGATCACTTCTGGTACGGTGCTCATTCCCACGGCATCTGCACCCATGATTTTTAGCATCTTATATTCTGCGCGAGTTTCCAGTTGTGGACCCACGACGCTCGCATAGACGCCTTTGTGAAGTTGAATGTCTAGCTCTTTTGCGGTATCCATCATCACACCATTCATTCCCCCATCATAAGGCGCGCTCATGTCCACAAATCGTTCACCGAATTGCGAGACGCCCTTGAAGGCCAGCGGGCTGCCGCCCTGAAGATTGATATGATCATCAATCAGCATCATGTCGCCTTTTTTCATAGTGAGATCGATCGCACCGGCCGCATTTGAGATTAAAAGGTGTTTGATCCCCAGTCCATGCATGACTCTAATCGGGTAAGTGATGTCGATAAAATCATAACCCTCGTACAAGTGGAAACGCCCCTGCATGACTACCACCTTTTTGCCAGACAGCTCGCCGTAAACCAGTTTGCCCGTATGAAACTCTACAGTCGCCAGCGGGAAGTAAGGAATATTGTTGTAGTGAGCGATGGTTGGATCTTCGATTTTATCGGCTAGTTTTCCCAGTCCTGTGCCCAGCACGATTCCTACTTCGGGCTTTTCAAATCCTTTGCTTTGAAGATAGCCTATTGAATCATTAAGATGTTTTTCAGTCAGCATATAATTTCTTTTAATTCAGGATGTTGCACGGCGTCATCTACCGTGTCTACATCGTTGAGTTTTGGCAAATGGTGAACCCTGAAATCTCTCAAGTCATTCAGGGTGTCTTTAAAAACGTCTGGACCTGACCATTTCTTATCGGCAAAAACGCCTTCGGGAACTGCATTTTTAAATCCCAGCAAGTAATATCCGCCATCTTCGGCGGGCCCGATGACGGCGTCGTTTTGATCAAGTACTGAGAATGCGTCCTCGATTAGATTCTGATTTATATCGTAAAGGTCGGTTCCTATGATGATTACGTATGAGTGTTGTTTGTACGCTTTCGCGAAAGCGTATTCCATACGAGCACCCAGATCTTCACCGTCTTGCTTAAATCGATCAGAGGTGATTTCAGACCAAGCATCTTTTTTGGGGAAATCTGCCGCGTACCAAATGTGCTTTGCGGCATCAATATCCCGTAATGCCTGCTGTGTGCGACCCAGTAAAACGCGGTAAACTTGAAAAGTTTTTTCGTCGCCCAACGTTTTGGCGAGCCTGCGTTTGCCTACGCCCAGTTCTGGATGGCGGGTAAAAACGATGATGCAGCGACTGTTTTCAGACATAGGTTTGCAATGATACTACTGGCCACCGGTTTACCTGTGAATAATTTATCCCGTGTTCTGATAAATTTTTCATCCTGAAATAATTACACGACCTAGATAATCGTTCCAATTAATAATCTTATTTTTGCAGCCGCTTTAGAGCGATCGTCAGAACGTCTGACATACATAATATTCATTATTGAAAATAATTTTGGCATGTATCTAACTGCAGAAAAAAAAGCTGAAATCTTTGCTAAGTACGGCAAGGATGCAAACGACACCGGAAGTACTGAGGGGCAGATCGCTCTTTTCACCTTCCGCATCAATCACCTGACTAGTCACTTGAAAGAGAACCGTCACGATTACAACACAGAGCGCAGCCTCGTGAAACTCGTGGGTAAGCGTCGCTCTCTTCTGGACTACCTCATGAAAAAAGACATCGTGAGATATAGGGAATTGATCAAAGAACTAGGAATTAGAAAGTAATTCTGAAAGGGGCTCGTAAGGCCCCTTTTTTATTTGCCCGTTTTTCCGGTCGCGGCGAGTTATCGTATTTTTGACTGGTACGCTTTCGCGAAAGCGTAAAACATAAAAGCTGGTTTCTCAAAACTGCATTCAAACGCTTTCTCTACCACACACAACTTGAGTTAACGTTTAAATTTTTACATGAAACCACAAGTTTTTAAACAGGTGATCAAGCAGGCCGACGGCCCGGACATCACCATCGAAACCGGTGCACTGGCAAAACAGGCACACGGTAGTGTAGTAGTGACCTGCGGCAAGACCATGCTGCTGGGAACAGTTGTATCCAGTTACCGTTCTACAGGACTGGACTTTTTGCCGCTTACGGTAGACTTCCGTGAGAAGTTTGCATCTGCGGGTAAATACCCCGGTGGATTCTTCAAGCGCGAGGCCCGACCCAATGATGGCGAGGTACTTACCATGAGACTGGTAGACCGCGTATTGCGACCGCTTTTCCCAAAAGACTACCACGCAGAAGTTCAAGTGATGATCCAGCTGATGTCTCACGACGAGAACGTCATGCCAGATGCACTTGCTGGACTAGCGGCATCTACTGCCATCCAACTTTCTGACATCCCGTTTGAATGTCCTATTTCTGAAGTACGCGTAGGACGAGTGGATGGTGAGTTTGTCATCAACCCAAGCTTTGAGCAACTCGAGAATTCTGATATCGACATGATGATAGGCGCCAGCGCCGATAGTGTCATGATGGTAGAAGGCGAGATGAGCGAGATAAGTGAGGAAGAAATGCTTGAGGCCATCAAGGCTGGTCACGAGGCAATCAAAGAGCAATGTGCCGCACAAGTTGCGCTGGTTGCTCAAGTAGGCGCCAAAGAAGTACGTGAATACGAGGGCGAGGATGAAGACGAAGCTATTGAGGCACGCGTTGCAGAACTTGCCTATGATAAGATCTATGAAATCGCAAAAGCCGGAAGCGCCAAAAAAGAGCGCAGCAAGGCATTCAGCGAGTTGAAAGAAGAGATCAAGGAACAATTTAGTGAAGAAGAGCGTGAGGAGAAAGGCGATCTGATTTCTAAATATTTTAGTAAAACCCACAAGAAAGCGGTACGCGACGTACTGCTTAAAGAAGGAATTCGTCTGGATGGTCGTAAGACAACCGACATACGTGACATCTGGTGTGAGGTGGATTACTTGCCATCTACACATGGTAGCTCGATTTTCTCTCGTGGTGAGACGCAAGCGCTTGCTACGGTTACTCTCGGAACTTCTCGTGATGCCAACATTATCGACATGGCGTCTCAAGAAGGTGAAGAGCGATTCTATCTACACTATAACTTCCCACCATTCTCGACTGGTGAGGCTCGCCCTTTGAGAGGGACGTCACGTCGTGAGGTAGGACATGGTAATCTTGCACAACGCGCGCTTAAGCGCATGTTGCCAGATGATCTGCCATACACAGTACGTGTGGTGAGTGAGGTCTTGGAATCTAACGGTTCGTCATCTATGGCAACGGTTTGTGCTGGTACCATGGCACTGATGGATGCTGGTCTACCGATGAAGAAACCAGTTTCTGGTATCGCCATGGGATTGATCACTGAGGGTGACAACTACGCTGTACTTTCTGATATTCTGGGTGATGAAGACCACCTAGGTGACATGGACTTTAAAGTCACAGGAACCGAGGATGGAATCACCGCCTGCCAGATGGACATCAAAGTAAAAGGACTTTCTTATGAAATCCTAACTAATGCCCTCATGCAAGCACGTGACGGACGACTGCATATCCTGAACAAACTTACCGAAACTATTGAGGCACCGCGTAGCGATGTGAAGCCACACGCGCCTAAAATGGAATCTGTGGAAATAGACGAGAAATACATAGGTGCTGTTATCGGACCTGGTGGAAAGATCATCCAAGAGATGCAAAAAGAAACCGATACTGTCATCAACATCGAAGAGAGAGATGGTATGGGAATCATCGAGATCGCCGGTACAGATCGTGATAAGATCAATGCAGCAAAAGAGCGCATTAGCAACATCATTTTTGAACCGGAAGTAGGTTCTATCTACGAGGTAAAAGTGGTGAAGATGTTGGAATTTGGTGCCGTAGTAGAATTCAAGTCAGGTAAAGAAACCTTGCTGCACGTAAGTGAATTTGACTACAAGCGTATTGAGGATCCATCGACTGTATTAAGCGTAGGAGATGTTCTGGACGTGAAGTACCTAGGTATCGATCCACGTACCAAAAAACAAAAAGTCTCGCGTAAAGCGGTTTTGCCTAAGCCAGAGGGCTGGGAAGAGCGCCCACGTCGCACTAACAATGACCGCAACGACAGAGGTCGTGGCCGTGATGATCGACATGGTGGTGACCGTCGCCGTGATGACCGTCGTGGAAACGATAGACGTCGCGACGATAGGCCGCGTAGAAACGCTAGCAACGAGAGTTTTGAAAATGAGTAGATAATTGTATTATCTGTTGGTAAAGAAACACCCCCTAATCGCTGTTGCGATTGGGGGGTGTTAAGTTTAAGGTCATATTGTTCTTTGAGCTACAGTGACCTGATCCAGATGTACTGAGCAAAAAAGGCCAGAGACAACACGATAAACATAACAGACTTCAATTTTGCGTTGATTTTCTTTTTGTAATCTCGATTGAGTCTTTCAAATTCAAAAAACAGGGCAGCAGTTGCAATAGATATTACGCCTAGAATCAAATATGTTGTCATCTACAAGTCTATTGAGAATTACCACTCAAATTTAGTTTACAAAGATTATTGGAAAATATAAATCTATGATTTTGGATGCGGGTAAGAGAACTCACGTTAGTAGTGTTAAACTTAATAACTAGATTGGAACATCATTATCTCTTGCGCAGAAGCTTAACTGAAGGCTGAACTAGAGTTGCTTTTAATTATGGCCGCCAGTGTGGCAGACTGGTCTGTGTAGGTGGTGTTTGTCGCTTTGTACCCGAGAATACAGGGCTCACGCTAAACATTTCTACAATTTTTTGAAAATCTCCTCTATTCAGGATTCTGAATGGAGGAGATTAGATTAGTTCACATATCGAGTTGTTAATTATCTTCTCAACATAATTAGTAAAATTCCTAATAACACGACTGCCGAAATGCTTGCGAAAATCAGTACTGAAATAAGAGAGGCATAAAATCTCCAAGATTCTGCCGTTTGATAATATTCAGTACAATTTAGAAATCCCAGAATGGATAAGAGCAATCCTAAAGCAGAGAGGAATAAACTAAATGGGATAACTTTCTTGAAAGACATCTTTTTAAAATTAATCACAAAACATTGCTGCACCAGTTAATGCACCACCGATTTGACCGGCTATTCCACCAACAGCGCAACCTGCAAGTCCACCAACTACCGCACCAGGAACGCTGCCAGCTGGAACTGTGACCGCTGCACCCACCAAAGCACCAACTGAGCCAACTGCACCACAACCTATTGCGCCACCAGTGATAGCACCACCTAAAATGCCTGCTGCGCATTTACCCCAATCTGACCACCAGCCATTGGTTGTTGTTTGACCACCACTTCCACCGTTACTAATAGCGATATCATTGAAATAGTTAATTAGCTCAAGCTGAAAGTTAATAATAGTTATTGCTTGCGTAGCCTCCTCTTCGTTAGTAATTGTTTCTGAAACTATTTGTTGTTGTTGCAATAACATTGCTGAATAGTCGCTATGCGATTCATAAGTGCTTGTATTCGAGATTATATTTGCCACATTATAAAATTCTTGAGAATAGCTATTTACTGGCAAACCTTGATTTATAAATGTAGTAAAAGAATTTGATTCTAACTGATCAATAAAAATTTGAGACAGCTCATTAGTGTCTTCAACTCCAGATATAGAAGCTTGTATAGCGGCATCTATTGCCAATATAACTCCTGAATAATTTGCTTCAGAATAAGTTTGAGTAGAGGAAACAGTAGAGATATCTTGGATTCTATTTTCATCACCACTAATTGTTAACGCCCCTTCCTCTGGACTACAAGACCACAGCAAGCAGCCAAGAAATAAAACGATTGGAAATTTGAGATTTTTCATAATAAAAAAGGTTTTAATGTTATGGGGCAAAATTGAAAGCACACCTCACATGCATTGCAGCAAAAATGTACTAGCTTAGTAAAACAAAATCTTAATATGATTGCAGCTCAGCATTTAAAAGACTTGAGGGAAGAAAAAAATTATTCTCAGGAATATCTCGCTACAGAATTAGACATATCGCAAAAGACTTACTCGAACATGGAAAATGGCAAGTCCAGAATATTCCTGCACCAAGTCATCAAGCTCGCACAAGTCTATAAGATGAATCCTGTCGACCTTACAGAAAGGTTATTTGAGACCAGTCCCAGCGACATTAAACGCATTGAAACGAATCATCCAGAGGCTTCAAGTTTTGAAATCAATCATGGTATCAACAGCCATTTACCCATGGAAATGCTAGTTTCCCTAAAAGAATCAATAGATGAATTGAATAAAACGCTGAGAGAAAAAGAGAAAAAGATCGCGCAATTGGAACAACAGCTAGAAAAGTAATTCTACAACTCCCGATAAACATCTCCCGGTACCCATGACTTACTCCTATTGGCCAAAGAAATTCTAGACCAGCTCTATAACTCTTCCAGCAATTTGACCTTTGTCCCCTCGTGAATAGTAAACACGCTGGGTGAATATCATTACCGATAACCCTGATTTAAAGAGTAAGACTTAAAAATCCAAAAAGGAATTTCAACCCAAATGTATTGTTTAATCGGGTTTTATCTTCTTTTGAGTCCTGTTTTGAATCCGCAATAAGCCAAAAAGATTAGCAGTAAAATTTGCAAGTAAAAAAGAACACTTGATACAATTCCATAATTATTTTCTTTAGATTCATTTTGATGTGCAGTTTGTTCAATTCCATTGCCAGCACTCAAAGGCGGATAAATAGTCCAACCAGAAGTTTGTTGGACAAAAACCTCTGCCATTGTGTTGATTTCGTTCAAGATAATTATTAAGAGAATTGTCGAAATCATTAAAATCAGATTTGTAGTCAAGTTTTGAAAATTTCCGAGTAGTGTTCGGATAAGGTAAATTGAGAAAAATACTAATACACCAAATACAAGGATGAAATGAGAATTGGCAATCAAGAAATAAGTATCGTTAACCTTTATATCAAGAGTTGAGTCAAATTTCAGTCCATCGATTCCAAAGATCAACGAATTCAGAATCAACAATAGAACAGTCGTTCCGATCAGCCAGAATATTTCTATCTTTTTAAACTTCAATTCGAGACACAGTTTAGAATTTTACATACGACAATCAACTATTCGTATAGCCCAAAGTCTGGAACAGCAATTCCTATGGAAAGAATCCTTATTATGAACTATGCACTCATTTATGAATACAAAAAATGGGAAATTCAAATATCTACTGGTCCTAAAGGCTAACCTCAGTGATCAATCAAAAGCCTTAAATGTGCCAGCTAGCGCCTTCTGAACATTGATAACACGACCTGCAGCATCCACAAGTATGGCAACAATCTCCATCGCTGGAATATCTGCGACACCTGTTGCATCATAAGTGTAAGAACTGGAGAATACTTTTCTCGCAGCTTGATTTTCCATCGGAATCACATCCCCAAACAAATCAGAAAGATTAGCTCTTAGCACATGGTTGTGCTCAAAGTCTGGAATATTTCGGGGCCCACCATAATTATTAGTATAATTCTCCTGTGGACCGACCAGACCGTTTTCTAGTGCCAGCACCACCAATTTTGTATCATTCCTAGCGTCTCTGAACGCTGCATCCACCTTTATTTCTATTTGGCTTCCGTTGATAACCGAATTGATCCGCAAATCTGCACCGACAGCGCGATTCAACAATGTTAGCGGTTCATTAAGGTCCATGCTATGCGCAGACAGTCTGCCCCATCGTGTATCTCGATTTAAAATCCCGGTAGGGTAACTGTTTACGTTGAACGCATCGGTCAATTGTTGCTCCTGCCTAAATGCCATGGGATCATTGTTGTGAATCGCAATGGCTACGACTTTCGGATTTGTCGCCAGATCATCAATTCCTTGAGAAATGCGGGGGCACCACCCGCACCATGCACCAGTGTAATCCTCGATAAGAACTTTAGCGGTAAAACTGGGGTCAATGCTCTCAACCATCAATGAATTAGAGGTTGTCCCATTGTAGATCGCGCTAATTGAAAAATCACCTACAACATCAATCATTGTGGATGAACCGTTGATAACAACACCATCAACGCTGATCTGGCTCTGATCTGTTACATCATTGTTATTGTCATCTAAAACGGTAAACTGTATGGTTGAATTTTTAAATACTAATTCTTCATCAGCTGATAGGGTGAGCGTACCAGGTACCGCGCCACTATCATCATCAAAAAAATCATCTGGCGAACTGGTCTCACAAGAAAATAGAAATAGTAAAAGCCCTGATGCCAGAAGAACTCTTTGTAGTTTATTCAAAAAACTATTGTTCATTGCAATCTCGTTTTAACTTCTATCGGACAATGAACTTTTTGGTCAATCGCTGTCCATCACGAGTTGAAAAGTTGATGAGGTAAGTTCCAGCAGTCAATGCGTCAATAGAAAGCGTATTGTTTCCAGCAATAAGCTGGTGGGAACTAATTTTACGACCCATTAAATCATAAACTACTCCATCTAGTTCTAGCGGTGAGTTTATTCGCAACTCGGCTGACACTATAGTATTTAGAATTTTCAAGTCTTTGAGCTGTGCAAACAATTCTTCACTAGCCGTTACATCGTAGGTATAGTTTACAAAAATCGGGGTGCCTATTTCGTTATTTGATGCATCTACCTGAAAGAACTTTAAACGGTATGAAATAGGCGATGCAGATGTGTTCTGGTTCCAGAAGTAATCAAAATTGCCTTGGTTTTGTCCAGCAGGTATGCTGAATGGCTGACTGGGAACGTTTAAACCTACCGAGGCATCAAAAAAGCACTCGCCTTGCAGACAAAATTGAAACATTGCGCCGTTTGAACCAGTGAAGGAAACAATTTCTGTCCACACCCTAATTGGATTAGCACCAGTATTATTGATATGGAAGTTGATTTTACCAACAGAACTACTCGTGCTGTTCACCGTTATTTGCTGTTCATTGACTATGGGACTACCATCGCTTACACGAGACATGGTGAATTGTGCGTTCACGACAAACGCAATACTTAGAAAAAAGGGAAGTAAAATTGACTTCATAGGCGACTTTTAGAAAACTACTTAAAATAGAATCACTTACAAATATAGACTTCTCTGTTGTATTTCATTTTTGTAAGAAATATCTATTCAAATTACTCTTATTGTGTTAGGAAATTCACTAGGCCTGATTTGAGTAAGCTTTCGCGTAAGCGTAAAGACATTTTCACAGAATACAACAAGTTGCATTCGATTCCCCAATCTGGACATGTAAAGAAAAAGATATATACTTGCACAAAGGCTTGTTATGAAATCTTTAGGAGTTATTTTCTTTGCCTTGGCACCGATATTCCTGTCAGGACAAACTACACTTCCTGATATGGAACTCAAAGACCTGAATGGTAAAATGGTCAACTTACTAGATCTGAGTAAAGATAAAACCATTGTAGTCTCATTGTGGGCTACGTGGTGCGTGCCTTGCATACGTGAGCTGGACACCATCGCAGAACAATACGAGGAGCTACAAGAGGAAATGGGCTTTGAGCTCGTAGCTATATCCATTGATGACGCAAGGTCAACTCGTAGGGTAAAACCTGCCGTAAACGGGAAGGGATGGGAGTATCAGGTCTTGCTGGATAAAAACAACGATTTGAAACGGTATCTAGGCGTAAGTACTATCCCGCTTACCATGATCGTTAAAAATGGGGAGATATTGTTCAGACATAGTAGCTACTCACCCGGTGCAGAGGATCAACTTTTTGAAGAGTTTAGAGCCATAGCAAGCAAATAGCCCTAGATGAGTAAACTTACCAGCCTAACAATTGCCTTAATATTTTTTCAAGGGCTTTTTGCGCAAGAACAAGAGATTGATAAAGTAAGATTCTCTGGAGGATTTGAATCCAACACACAATGGTATCAAGACGATAGCGGCTTAGGAACTATTGCCCCTCCAGATCAACTCAGGTCAAATAACTACTTTTTCTTGCGAGCAGACTACGGTCGATTCAGAGCGGGCGTACAGTATGAAGTCTTTGCACCCTCACCACTATTAGGTTATTTCCCTGGTTATGCCGGTAATGGGGTAGGAACTTATTTCTTGCAATTTGAATACAAAGACCTTGAGTTGACTGGCGGGAATTTCTATGATCAATTTGGGTCTGGATTGATATATAGATCTTGGGAAGACAGGCAGCTGGGTATAGATAACAGCATAAGAGGTGTACGGGTCAAGTATGACTTCACCCCTTATTGGGATATCACGGGATTCACTGGCAATCAAAGGGAAGCTTTTGAAATATCAGACGGTACAATCACTGGTTTGAACAGCGATCTTGATCTGGGATTAATACTGGAGAGCGAGACAGATTTGCGTTTTGGTGCGAGCTACGTTAGCAGGTATCAAGATTCAGGCAGTCCTGATCCTGACTTTCCCAGCACGGTAGGCGCTTATAGCGTAAGGGGTGATGTGGGTTTTGATTCATTTTACCTAGGTGCAGAATTTGTCTACAAAGAACCGGATGCGTTTGTACAAGATGGAAACGTGCAGGATGGAAATTACAACGATGGGAAGGCGTTACTCATTAATTCAGGTTATACGCAAAAAGGCTTAGGCATCAACACGACTCTACGCGCCATTGAAAACATGGGATTCTATTCTGACCGTGAGGCTGCAGGCAATCCATTTTTATTGAACACTATCAATTTTGTGCCTGGATATACCAAGCAGCAAGATTACGCTGTTACTAACGTCTACGTATACGCCCCACAGCCAGGGTTGAATCTGGATGAAGATGTCGTAGGTGAGATTGGCGGGCAAATCGATGTTTATTACACCATTCCCAAGGACACCTGGCTAGGTGGGAAATACGGGACTAAACTAGAGTTGAACTATGCCAACTGGCATGGATTAGAAAACACCATCGATCGTACAGATAACACCTACGAAACCGACCTGTTCTCTTGGGGCCAAAAGTATTTTGAAGAATACAGCATAGGAGTCAAGAAGAGATTTTTCAAACGACTTTCTGCTATCTTCACCGGTGTGCATACAGAATACAATGGTCGTGTTATTGAGGGGAATGACTTCTTTCTGCGAGGCAATTCCTTTGTGCTGGACGTACTATACAAATTAAATAATGGGCGCAGCATGCGCGCAGACATTCAACACCTAGAGACCGAAGCCGACCGAGGCAATTGGGCAGCAGCCACCTTTGAATATGCTTTTAGTCCGTTTCTTGCGTTTTATGTCACAGATTTATACAACTACGACGCGACTGATATCCATTATTACAGTGTGGGTGGGAGTTACACAAGAGGGCGCACACGGGTCGCCTTTAATTATGGACGCCAGCGCGGTGGGCTTGTTTGTGTGGGTGGTGTGTGTCGCTTTGTTCCGGAGAATACTGGACTGACGCTGAATATTTCTACTAATTTTTAGAGACCACGCAGGAAAAAACTATGCGAAAAGACAAAACAGGATCCTACATCTTTAGATTTAAGGAAGCAGCCTGATCGATTTGTTATGGGTACCAAATAGTAATGCATCAAAAGAACCATTTGAGAAATCAAATAGGTTGTCGTCTGTTATATGCTCAGCATATTACCTAATCTGAAAAAGTTTTTGATAAATACATTTATCAAGAATATTGAGCCAAAAACAATTAGAATCACACGACCTAAGACCAACTTTTCATAATTTACGAGCTTTCTGTAAATCAATCGGTAAGCCTTTAAACAGGTAATCAAACATGCAATTATTAAGGCTTGAAGGATAAGAAAGGGTATGATCGCGAAAAACTGATCTAACAGATTCATATCAATGATATTTAATGTTAAAGCAGATACATTTTACATCTCATTTTGGCCTCTTGTGAAAGAAAATTCTAAACTTTCTATCTAAATCAAAACACCGTGCTATCCACTTCAGGCCTTCAATTACAAAATACAGAACAGTAAAAAGACCGATCCACATCAATGCTTCTTTAAGGAGAGACATAAGCTAGAAATTAAATCTTAAAATTAGTATTGACGGTAGAAACTAAAAACAGTTTAATTGTTAAAACAATTAGGCGTCTTTTCAATTCGTTATATTGTTATAACGTTCTCACCCAAACATACTGTGCAAAAAAGGCTATAGCTAGTTTGAAAAACATAACCGTTTTGACTTTTCCATTGATCTTCTTTTTATATTCTCTATTTAACCTATTAAATTCAAAAAACAGTGCAGCGGTTGCTATGGATATTACGCCTAGGATAAGATACGTAGTCATATTTAAGGCTGTTTAGGCACTGTCAATTTAATATAGTTTGAGGATTATTAACTTGACAAGTTAGGATTTAAAATGGTCTATGCTCTAAAATCATCACTTGCATTTTATATCATCGATTTATTCGACAACTACTACGCTGATATTTAGTATGACAGTCTAAGTAATAGCCACTCATAGTAGAACAAGAGTGGCTGGGAACTACAGTCGCCAGCATGGTAGTTTAGTATTTGATGCAGTCTGATTTTTTCCGAGAATATAGATATTCTAAAAATTCTTAAGAACTTTTCAGTTTAGACTTTAACACAATTACCACCCCTGCTAGAGATAAGACTAGGGGTGGTATCTTGCGTTATAGAGAGAATATTTTAAAGAACACCTACCAGATCTGCCCTTCTGGTTCCATATTATAAAACAAGTACAATCCTATACCCAACGCACCTAATAAGTTTGCAATAAGCATTACCCAACCAAATGTAATTTTTTTCTCATCATTTCGGTAATAATTTATTAAAAGACGTATTCGATTGATGTAAAAATACCCAACAATAAGGAAAAAACAGATCGCAACAAATGATTTCAATTCAAACAATCTTTGCAGAAAAAACTAATACTAAGTAGCATGCCAGTAGGAGTATGAATAAACCGTGTATGTAGGTATATGCTGTTTTTAAGGCGTTAGATAGAGATCTTTTTTCTATGAAAATTCCACAGTATAAAGTAATCGATATAATTAATAGAACTGTTGCTAGATATATATAGATTTCATTCTCGTTTTTTGAATAGAAAACGGTACAGACCAAAGCACCAATATTCACTAAATTCAGAAGAAAATAAATATTATCTAAAGTCTTAAACATAGCTCTAATAATTAATTAAGACAGAAAGTAAAATCCTTTACAAACAATGCAAACCCAAACCATCCCATAAATCTTCCAGTCAACTTTCCAACAAGTTTCAATATTCGTTTTCTATGCTTCCAAGTAAATTCTTCAATTGCCTCAAATGTCGCAAGACCGCGAACGTCATTAATTAGTGCTCCAAGAGCAGTTAACCCTAAAGCATTCTGAAGACAATGTACAACCAAATCGGTATCTATACTATTAGGTGCTGTCATAGCTGCGCTATAAATAAATCCCAACTGCCCTAATTCCAGATTAGAAAGATTCCTAGCAGCGGCTAATTCGGCCTCAGTCAGCTCTGTGTCATCCAATAAATTCCCTTCTGGGTCGGTATCATATGCATTAAGTGCTCTGTTAACTAAAAAATAACCGTTTTGAACAAACACAAATAATTCACTCTCAATCATCACAGCTTGCTCTTCTGGGGTGTGTTGGGAATTTATATTTTCTACAATAACCTCTAGATTTTGGTTTATCGTCTGAATCTCCTCCCATGTAAGCTGTGTAAACTGACTTGGGGTCGAATTAGTCTTCAATAATTCATCGCCTGCAGATTGGTCACTGATCAAATCTATTTCGGACTCATCAGGACTACAAGCCCAAAGCAAACAACCCAGAAATAAGACAATTGGAATTTTAAAATTTTTCATAATAAAAAAGATTTTTTGAGTTATGAGACAAAATTGAGGTCGTATCCCTCAGTGATTGCAGCAAAAATGAACTAGCTTAGTAAAACAAAATCTTAATATGATCGCAGCCCAGCATTTAAAAGACTTGAGAGAAGAAAAAAATTATACTCAAGAGTATCTCGCTACAGAACTGGACATATCGCAAAAGACCTATTCCAATATGGAAAATGGCAAGTCCAGAATATTCCTGCATCAAATCCTCAAACTGGCAGAGGTCTATAAGATGAATCCTGTCGCCCTTACAGAAAGGTTGTTTGAAACCAGTCCCAGCGATATAAAGCGAATAGAAAAGAATCATCCAGAGGCTTCTAGCTATGAGATTAATCATGGGATTAATAGCCACTTGCCTTTTGAGTATATAGCAGAACTCAAACAAACCGTCGACGAATTAAGAGAATTGAATGCGTACAAGGAAAAAAAGATTCAGGAGCTAAAAAAGCAATTGCAGAATCAGTAATTTGAAAATCACCGTTCCGATTCATCTGGCTCTATCGCAATCAATCGAATCATTACAAAACCACAAACAAATAAAACAACTTGAATATATAAAAAGACACCTTTTTCAGAAAGTGCTTGAATACTTGCTATCCCAGCACCAATTATCACACCCGCTACTTTGTATTTCTGGCTGGACCTCAATAAAAATGGTAAAATCAGATATGCTACTGACGCTAAAACAACGATAATATGAGTAGTCATTTTCTAACGAATTATCATATGTGTAAAGTCCTCTATTTAAAGCTCCCGATAAACATCCTCAGGCACCCACGCCTTACTGCCGTTTGCCAAGGCAATTCGAGACCAGCCCTCAAACTCCTCAAGCAATTTAATCTTTGTTCCCTCGTGGATGGTAAAAACGCTGGGGGAACTTTGCTTTGGTGATTCTCGCCCGTTGATTTCTTCTACCATCACAATCGCATATTGCTGTTCGTCAACGTGATTTCTAGCATAGAATGCAGCCATGATCGTCAAAATTGAAATGATGATACCAAAAATCATCAGCACAAAAAACAAGCGCTTCTTGCCTGTCGTACCTGAATAGATGTACAGAATCGCCATCAAAATAGTCAGAAGGACAATTACGATACTCAAATATGCCCATTCATCAACAGTCAGGCTGGTCACTAAATTATCGACCGAAGATCCGATTGCATTCTCTGGTAAGGGTTCTATGGCGTCGATTTTCATCTGCTCGGCAAAGCGTAGATTAGTCAAGACATCGCGGTCCTCGGGGGATAGCTGTAATGCCTTTTCGTAATGGTAGATGGCCTCGCCTACCTGATTCAATTTGTAATAAGAATTCCCTAGATTGAAATACACTTCTGCGCTGTGCTTGCCAGACTCTAGGATTTGATTGTATGCTGCAATAGCGACCTCGTAATTTTCTGCGGTGTAGGCTTTGTTCGCTTTCGCGAAAGCGGAATTATCATCCACCCCTTGAGCCTGTACATTGAAAGCACAAAACAAAACCAGCGTCAAGAAATACAGTCTGTTCATGATTGGCGTTTGAATTGTTTATCGATATCGTTGAGCACACGGCCGGCCTTCTCGTAATCCTGTTGCATGGTCGCATCTGAACTGGGTGTGTAGCGGGCAAATTCACAACTGGCCAGTAGCTCAATAAATTCTCTTCTGACTTCTTGATCAGCGCCACGCTCTGCCAATAGCTGATCCACTCTTTCCTTAGACATGTCAGCGGTCTGGATATTAAGTTTTGCCTTGAGATAATTATGTAATGATTTCTCTAGCGAAATGTAAAATGCCTCGTGATTTCCTAAATTTTTTCTCGCAGCACTCAGGTACTTTTTACTCAATCTATTTGCGGTGCGCAATCGGTTGCCTACGACATCTGCATTGCGCTTTTCCTGCTGGTTGCGTACAATCAGCACTAGCGGCAGCAGGGCTAGACTACCGCCCAAAATCGCCCAGTAGGTAGTTGTTCCAAAGAAAAAAGTTTTATTTATTTCCTCAAGCTCGGTTTCTGTCTTGATAAATGCAAATTGAGTATCGCTAGGGATGAAGTTCTTTCCCTCGGAGACAGGTGCGCCACTGCTGGTCGGAGCGTCACCTTCTACCTGAATAAGTGTCTCGCCGCTATTTTTAGTAATGTATTTTTCCTGCTGTGGATCAAAATAGCTGAATTCGACAGGCGGAATCACATACTTCCCGCCGTATTGCGGCACAATGGTATAATTGTCCTGAATGCTGCCTCGCATACCCTTGATATCTGTACGGACTTTATCCACTCGTTCTGGCTCGTACATCTCAAGACTTGACGGCACTTCCAGTATGGGCAGTTGCATCAATTTGAGATTACCTGAACCGCTTACTTTAATAGTTGCTGTTAGACTTTCGCCAGCTTCAAGCTGAGCTTTATCCAGATCGACCGAGAAGTCAAACTGTCCAACGGCTCCTGTAAAACTTGCTGGTCTCCCTGTAGAAGGCAGATCACGAACACTAATTTCACGCTTACCAGCGCTCACACGCAGGTTCTCTGTTTTAGTGTACGGCCTACCGAAAAAGTCTCGCCTGTTAGTCGGCACCTCTACATTGATGTCTAACGTC
This sequence comes from uncultured Flavobacteriaceae bacterium, assembly GCA_964478845.1. Taxonomy (GTDB): domain Bacteria; phylum Bacteroidota; class Bacteroidia; order Flavobacteriales; family Flavobacteriaceae; genus Nonlabens. The sequence continues at coordinate 277,034 of CAYZJT010000004.1, forward strand.
AAAGGCTCGATTTCCAGCTTCCCTGTTTTCTGCGGATAAAGAACAGCTTCCCTTAAGACCAAATAGCGGTAGGGCTCACCTTGATAGGTCCCATTCTGAACTTGGCGATTGCGATTGTCGATGTTCTGTGACCAAAAGTCAGCATATTTAGGGCTGTCCACCTCTTGCCAGCCGCTCACCCCTGTGTTGTTGGCCACGTAGAGTTTGTAAACCACACGAATGGGTTCGTTCAAATAAGGATTTGCTTTGCTTACTTCTGCCACTAGGTGCACCTGATCGTTTGCTCGTGGGGTATTATCGTTGGCATCCCGAGGCTTGTTGACCGCGCCAGTCACATTGATCAAAACAGGGGTCGTTTTATACTGGTTTCCATCGTAGGTCATGATGCCTTGTTGAATGGTTAGCCTACCAGTTTTGCTAGGTTGCAGGATGTAAGTGTAGGACTTGCTCATGCTGCTGCGTCCATTCACCCACCGCTGTGAGACAGATTGGCTGGGACCAGCGATCACCTGAAATCCTTCAAAATTAGGCGGGGTGAAATTGTCACCATCCACATTCATCTTAAATTCTACGCGTACCCGTTCGTTCAGCGCAAGTTTTGTACGTGATACTGCGCTGGTAAAACTCACTTCATCCTGCGCGGATAGCAGGCTGGAAATAGAAAGAAAAAGAATTACAGCAATCCTGTTCATTACCAGTCTTTCTCTGTTTTTACTGTTTTCCCCTTGGCTTTTTTACCGTTGATTTTTTCTTGGATCTTTTGCTCCTCGTTGCTCATGGCTTCAAGCAGTTGTCTTACCTGCTGCGGGGTGAGCTTGCCCTCTACTCGCTGCTGCTTTTGCTCTTGCTGTTGTTGCTTCTCCCTGCCCTGATCGCCCTCGCTGTTCTTCCCTTTTTGGTCTTCTTTATCTTCCTTTTGGTCGTTAGGCTTACCGTCGCCGTTATCATCTTTCTGGTCGCTTTTCTGGTCGCCGTCGTTTTCATTGTTTTTCTCTTGATCACCGTTATCTGGATCCTCGTTCTCGCCCTCATTGTTCTGATCCTGATTTTGGTCATCCTGACCGCCACCGCCGCCGCCTTGCTTTTCCTGCTCTTGCTTTGCAATCGCTAGATTATATCGGGTTTCGTCATCGGTTGGATCGTTGCGCAAGGCATTTTTATAGGCTTCTACAGCTTCTTTGTACTGTTTGTTTTCTAGAAAAGTGTTGCCGCGATTGTGGAAGATGCGGTGTCTTTCTTCTTTAGTGGTTGCTACCTCTGCGGCTTTTTTATAATTCTCTGCTGACTCAAATCGCTTGTCGTTCTCGTAGTGCAAGTTTCCAAGGTTGTACGATGCATCTGCATTGCTGGGATCGAGGGCAATGGCTTTTTTGTAATTAGCTTCGGCTTGGTTGAAATCTCCATCGGCAGCGGCCTCCTGTGCTGCTTCCAGAGCGCGCTCGTACTTAACGTTTACAGGTGGCTGTTGCTGTTGCGCTTTCGCGAAAGCGAACACAAAAAAACAACAGATCAAAAAACCGACATGATTGATTTTCAAATTCATCGATGACATTTTTTAATGGCTGATTGCAATTTCTCTAAATATGCGAGATCCTGAATGGCTCGACCCGATGGATTATTAGCATCAATAACTGTACTGCGCGTGCATGAATCTGTATTGTATCCCTGATCAGATTTGCGACCGTACATCAGCCATTCCTGCCCCTCACGAGCGTAGAGTCCGCATGCTGCACTCTGCGACTGGGTGGTGATTGTTATTTGACTTTTACTCTCTGCACCCTTGAAATCTTGTTCTACCTCAAAAGTGATGTATCTAGTCACGTCCCTGACCTCAACATTCTGCACTTTCCCGCGGACGATAAAATCATAACTATCCACCTGTTCCTGAGTGATCTCACCAAGATTCATACAAGAGCAAAATGTGTTATCGCTCACAGGCGAAAACGTAAAGGCTAAAATGTAGAGCACTAACTGCATAACTGCGAAATTTACGGACTTACCAGAACATAGCCCATGCCAAACGCGGGTTTTAGTGTTAGTTTGTGTTAATGAGGTTGCTTGCTATTCTTTTGCTGCCAAAAGAACCAAAACCTCTCGCTGTGGAAACTCAGCCTGAAATTGCTACGCAAACAGCGCCGAGTGTCACTCACCAAGATCGGAAAGCTCAAAAATCTACGTGACGCTCTTTTTTTAAAAATACAAACGCAATTAACCATGACTCTTACGTCACTGCCTGCTTGAATTTCTTGCCAGACTTTCCAAGGCGTTTGAACTGGCGAAATACAGAATTTCAAATTTCTAAACTCTCATGCCGAAGAAGATCGGCATCTCACAGGACGCTAGTCGCGCGAAAATGAATCCTAACCAGCTCTATCTGCCGAATAGAAAAATTTTCACAGCATCGCGTGATCGTAGTGGTAAGATGCTGACTTGCGTCAGGATGACAAGAACACAAAACAGAAAGGATAAATATAGAATCAATCGAATAGCAAAAAGCTAATCGCTAAGAGCTAAGCGCTATTCATTAAACAAATTCAACCGCTTGACCCAGCCAGTCTTTCTTTCTAGATAGAAAATATCCAAGAACAAGAAAAACAGTCCAAAAGCTAGAAACCATTGAAACTGGCTTTCAAACTCGCTGACTTGTTGGCTTTCGAATTCGACTCGGTCGATGCCTGCCAATTCTTCTTTTAATTCTTCAATCACGGCATTAGTTACCGTTCCATCGATATAGGAACCGTTTCCGGCGGTGGCAATTTCAGTCAGGTTTTCTCGGTTGAGTTTGGTGATGACGGTTTGTCCCTCGCGGTCTTTTTTAAATGATCGGACTACCCCGTTTTCTTTCAGCGGAATAGTCCCGCCTTTTAAAGTTCCCACGCCAATGGTGATGATCTTGATTCCGTTTTCTGCAGCTCGCTCAGCTACGGCAACACTTTCTCCCTCGTGATCTTCACCATCGCTGATGATGACTAGGATTTTGGCTGCTTCGGTGTCTTCTGTGTAGTAGCTTTCGGCGAGTTGGATAGCCTCGTTAATTGCTGTTCCTTGACTGGAAATCAACTCCGTATTCAGGGATTGCAAAAACATTTTTGCGCTACTATAATCTGTGGTAATAGGCAATTGCGGCACCGCGCTACCCGCATAAGCAATCAACCCAATCCGATCGCTGGCCAAATTGTTGATGATTTGTGTAACCAGTTGCTGGGCCTTCTCCAGTCGGTTAGGCGCGATGTCTTCAGCCAACATGGATTTTGAAACGTCCACCGCAAAGACGATGTCCACTCCTTCTCGGGTGACGGTCTCCAGTTTGGTTCCAGCTTTTAGGTTTACCAGCGCCAGCACCAAGAACAAAATTCCAAAACTGATGGTCACCAATTTCAAAATCGGCTTAAACCAAGATCGGTCTGGAATCAAATGATCCAGCATCTGCGACTGCGCATACTTTTTCTGCGCTCTGTACCGCCAAAACGACAGCAATAAAAACAGCAGCACAATCACCGGAATGATGAGCAGCAGCCAGAAATATGATTTTTCTTCTAGTAGGTACATCCTTAATATTTAGTCTTTGAAATTCCGCTTTCGCGAAAGCAAAATATATCCATCACGCTACCGTCCTAAACACCGTATATCGCAACAACATCTCCAATCCTATCAGCCCTAGCGCCAGTAAAACCAATTCCCTAAATTTTTCCTGAACATTGTAAAATTCAAACTGCTCAATCTCGGTTTTTTCTAGTTTGTCGATCTCGGCGTAGATCTGTTCTAGTTTCTGATTGTCAGTCGCTCTAAAATACTTTCCGCCGGTATCATCAGCGATCTGCTTCATCAAATCTTCATCGATCTCTACGGGCATCATCCTGAACAAAAATCTCCCATTTCCCGCCTGACCGTAAGGCGATGGTGCATTCCCGTTTGTCCCGATTCCTATCGTGTAAACTTTGATCCCAAATTCCACCGCTAGTTCCGAGGCAATCTTCGGATCGATAAAACCGCTGTTGTTGACACCATCAGTCATCAGGATGATCACCTTACTCAACGCCTCGCTTTCTTTTAATCGGTTGACCGCCGTGGCAAGACCCATCCCTATCGCTGTTCCATTTTCCAAAACACCATCATAGCTTATGTCATTCACCGCTTTAAGCGCAATGGATTGGTCAGTAGTGATGGGCGTTTTGGTATAGCTTTCACCCGCATAGACCACCACTCCTATCCGGTCACTCGGCCGACCTTTGATAAAATCTGCGGCCACCTTTTTTGTAGCTTCCAGCCTATCCGGTTTTAAATCGCGCGCTAGCATACTCGCACTTACATCCACGGCAAGTACGATGTCAATTCCGTTTGTGGTTTTGGTTTTTGTGGTTACATCTGTTGTTTGTGGTCTAGCGAGTGCGGTGATGATAAGCGCAAGTGCGAGTAAGCGCAATACAAAAAGCAGCGGCCTGAGTTTTCCTAGCAGACTTCCCCCAGTACTAAACCCACCCAGCGAACTAATCTTTACCGATGCTTGCTGTTTATTGCGCGTCCAGATATACCATGCTATTGCAATCGGCAACAGCAAAAGCAACCAAAACATCTGCGGGTCTAAAAATTCGATATTGTTGAACCAATCCATCATGGCTGCTGCTCTGGTTTTTTAGGTTCCATTCCCGCTGGGAGGGTAATCTTTAGCGATTGCTTGATGCGCTCTTTAATCAGCTTGCCAAATTGCCTTTCCGCATCCTCGGTATCGTCTTGCGACACAGCAATGTTTATGATCTGCAGTCCACCCATGCGCGCAAACATCAGGATTTCATAGTCAAACTTGTCACCTTCAAACTCAAAGCTTCCGGTCAGGTCAACGCCTTTATTACCATTGATTTCCACCTTGTCGTCCAGCATTACGATGTTAGTGGCACCTGCTTGTTCCATACTGGAAATCAGCGGCTCGGTAAAAGCGCTTGAATCAATATCCTCTGGTAGTTGCTGCTGGAAATTGAGCGTAGCCAGACTTACATGAAGCGGGTCGCCCCATTCACCAAATTCAAAACTGTTCTGCAACGCCACGGCTTCCTTCACCGCTTGCGGCAGGTCGATGCTATCCACACGTACCAAAACTTCTGGCGTAGTCAACTCAATGGTCGGTAGGCCATAGGTGGTTGTATACCAGTCCTTCTCGTACAGTTCGCGCAGTTCGTTGCCAAAAACCTGATCCTTCACCTCATCCACTCCCTCGGTGTAGATCCATGCGCCTATTCCAGCGATGGCGAGTACAAGAACAGCAGCCGTCCCCAGCGCAATGCGTTTGGTCTGGTGCTTGATTTCCTGCTTGCGCCTATATCGTGCATCCATCATCAGCTCTTCCTCAGTAGGTGGTGGTAGGACGCGGTGGATGTTTTCGATAATCTCGCCCGTGCGTTGTCGGTCTTCCTTAGCAGAAATCGCATCACCCTGTGCACCAGCAAACTTCATGAGGTCTGCCTTGCGCAGGATTTCCTCAAGCTTGGCCTGCGTTTTATCGGTCACGCTCATGCCCTTCTCGTCCATCGCGACCTTGAGTTCCTGCATCAGCTGCCCCGTCGTACTTTCCAGCGCATGTCCGTACACCTTGCTATCGATGTAACGCCGCAGGATGTACGTAAGCTCAGTATAGTATGCCTTCCATTCTTTGCGCTCCAGCATCTGGCTCTCGTCCAGCTTTAGTAGGCGATATTTGGTCCACTCGTAAGGCTGTAGCGTTTCCTCGTAGCTTTTCTTTTCCCGCTTTCGCGAAAGCAAAAACACAACAATCCCCACAGGAATCAATAGCAGCAGCCACCATAACCAGCTGTAGTCGGCAGGTGCCCGTGTGGGGATCTCGACCGAGGGTTTGATGGGGAACATCTTTTGTTTAGTGGTATCAACGACCACGTTGCGCACGCTCACCAGTACCGAATCGCTGAGCAACTGCGCGTCATTTTTAACGATTTTAAGCTGCGGGATCCAGTAATCGCCGCTGTCAAAATTGATGAGCCCGTATTGCTTGAACAGCTTGAGCTTGTCGTTCTCCCTGATGCTGTCGATGGGATAGCTCTCAATCACCTCTAGCGCGCCAAAGGCCGGCTGCTCTGGGAAAATGATCAGGTCCTCAGGCTGTGCCTCTACCGTGATGCCAAGCTTAATCTCTTCCCCTATGAGCACAGAATCGCGCTCCACAACTGTTTTCTGGGCAAAACACAGCAGACTAGCAAGCAGCAAAAAAGTGGTCAATAATCTTGTCATCGTGCTTTAAAGTATCCCAATAGTTTTTTTGTGTAACTCTCTTGCGTTTCTAGGTCGATCGCGCCGGCATCGCTGCGGGTAAATGCATTTTTGAAATAGCCAGCGGCTTCTTTTTGATAGGCTGCATACTTGCGCCTCGTACTGGAATTGCTGGTGTTGATCGTGCGTTGCTTACCAGTTTCCTGATCGAGGAATTGCACCAAGCCTATGTTGGGCATCTCGGTTTCTCGCTCGTCATAGACGCGTATTCCTGTGACATCGTGTTTACGACCCACGATCTGCAAATTGCGCTGATAGTTGGTATTCAGAAAATCAGACATCACGAATACAATGGCTTTTTTCTTAAGGACGCCACCCAGATATTCCAGCGCGCCAGCGATATCTGTCGTGCGTTTTTCTGGTTTGTACTCGAGCAATTCCCTGATGATGCGCAAGATGTGAAACCTGCCTTTCTTAGGCGGGACAAACAATTCCACCTGATCAGAAAACAGCAGCAAACCTACTTTGTCATTATTCTGCAGCGCGCTAAAAGCAAGCGTTGCGCAGATCTCGGTAATGATTTCTTTTTTGAGTTGGTCTTTTGTACCAAACAGGGTAGAACCGCTTACATCTGCTACAAGCATGAGTGTGAGTTCACGCTCTTCTTCAAAGACCTTGATAAATGGCTCGTTATATCGTGCAGTCACATTCCAGTCGATATTGCGCACATCATCACCAAATTGATATTGGCGCACCTCGCTAAAGGTCATACCACGCCCCTTAAACGCACTATGGTACTCGCCACCAAAAACAGCATCGCTCAACCGACGCGTCTTGATTTCGATTTTCCGTACTTTTTTAAGGAGTTCTTTTGTGTTCATTTATTAAGCTATTCGCTCTTTGCTGTTTGCTTTTCCGTGGTTATAGAGTGCCTTTCTGAAAGGTGACTAATTTCTGTTTGAAATTCTAATCCGGATTGGCAAATCGTTCTCGACTGCGCTCGAACTGACATTTGAAACGGCAAATCATACCGTTTGCAACTGTCGACTGACAACTGTTAACTGTCATCTATCCTAAGGCACTTCAATTGTATTAACAATCCGCTTGATCAAATCCTCGCTGGTGAAGTTTTCTGCCTCTGCTTCGTAGGTGATACCAATACGGTGGCGCAGTACGTCAAGGACAATTGCACGCACATCTTCTGGAACTACGTAGCCGCGGCGCTTAATGAATGCGTAACATTTGGCTGCCTTGGCAAGACTGATGGAACCCCTAGGTGAAGCACCAAAACTGATCAAAGGTTTCAAATCTTCCAGTTTGTATTTTTCTGGATAGCGTGTAGCAAAGACGATGTCAAGAATGTACTTCTCAATCTTCTCGTCCATGTACACCTGCTCTACTGCGTCCTGTGCTCTCAATATTGCCTCAGGATTGATGACGGCGTTAGGTTTGGGGAATTCTTTTTTGAGGTTTGCCCGCATGATGTATTGCTCATCAGCAACTGTAGGATAATCTATTACCGTTTTGAGCATAAAACGGTCCATTTGCGCCTCAGGCAGCGGATAAGTTCCTTCTTGATCAACAGGGTTCTGGGTTGCCATTACTAAAAACGGACGCTCTAGCTTAAACGTGGTGTCTCCTATGGTCACCTGTTTTTCCTGCATGGCTTCTAGCAGCGCACTTTGCACCTTGGCGGGTGCACGGTTGATCTCGTCTGCGAGAACAAAGTTGGCGAAAATCGGTCCTTTCTTAATCGAGAAGTCGGCATCCTTCATGTTGTAGATCAGCGTACCTACAACATCGGCTGGTAGAAGATCTGGGGTAAACTGAATACGCGAGAAACTACCGTTTACCGCTTGAGAAAGTGTAGTGATAGCGAGCGTTTTTGCTAGCCCAGGCACACCTTCCAGCAAGATGTGTCCGCGACCCAGCAATCCGATCAACAATCGATCGACCATGTGTTGCTGACCTACGATCACTTTATTCATCTCGCCGACCAGCGCGTCCACAAACTGGCTTTCACGCGTGACCATGTCGTTTATACTGGCAATATCTATCTGTTGCGTCTCCATATTTAGCTATACTTTCCTGAGGTTGCTAACCTGCAAATTCAATTTTTCTTGCGCCCTCATTTGTTAAGCGGGCGTTAAAATAGAAAACGTGTGTTAATCATGGAACGTAGTGGTGGATAGATGTAGGATCGTTTCGCTGAAGGACTCAGGATCCATGACTTTTTCTCGCTATCGCTGTAATTTTTTTTGTCAAACTGCTAAATGCTTCTTAGCAACTCTGGCTGACTGTTATGCAAGCTTTACTTTTATTTTCATGAAAAATGCATCGCTTATTTTGATTCGGCTGGCGCTGGGGACCAGTCTGTTTGTTCATGGATTGGTCCGACTGCCCGCTATTTCAAAATTTGTAAGCAAGATGCAATCTGATTTTGCTGAAACGATGCTTCCTAAATTTCTAGTCACTCCCATGGCATGGCTGATCCCAATTTCAGAACTGGTCTTTGGCACGCTATTTTTGATGGGTTTGCTTACTAGAATTGCTGCGATAGGTAACGGGATTTTGATGATCGTTCTGGTGGCCGGCAGTTGCTTTTTAGAGAATTGGGATGCATTGCCTAGCCAATTTCTGCATCTCGCGCTCGGTGTTGTGATTATCGAGTTTTTTGACAAAAGGCAGAGAGGTAGTCTGGATTACGCTTTCGCGAAAGCGTAAAAACTACAAATCACGAGAAACAGTCCAACAAGAGGAAAGCGTAAAACAGGTTATACCTTTAACCCATGAAAACAGCACTCATCACCGGAGCAACTAGCGGTATAGGACTTGCAACATCACGACTTTTAGCAGAAAATGATTTCAAGCTTGTGATCTGCGGTAGAAATACCGAAATGTTAAAACAGCTCTCGGCTGAATTAAGCAGTAAAACCGATGTCTACACTCTCAATTTTGATGTACGGGATCGTGAGGAGGTTATATCCAAAATTAGCGGATTGCCAGAAGAGTTTTCCGTAATAGATATTCTGATCAACAATGCAGGTAACGCGCACGGGCTGGATTCTATTGAAAACGGATCACTCGATGACTGGGATGCGATGATGGATATCAATGTAAAAGGATTGCTCTACGTGAGCAAGGCCATTATTCCACAAATGACCAATAGAAAAAGCGGACATATTATCAACATAGGCTCGACCGCCGGAAAGGAAGTATATCCCAATGGCAATGTGTACTGCGGTTCAAAACATGCCGTGGATGCCATCACAACGGGGATGCGGCTGGACCTCAACAAATACGGAATTAGGGTAGGTGCTGTGAATCCAGGACTTGTAGAAACAAATTTTAGCAAAGTGCGGTTCAAAGGCGACGCAGCCCGCGCCAAAAAAGTTTACAAAGGTTACAAGGCTCTACAACCTGAGGATGTGGCAGATGTGATCTTGTTTGCCTTAACCAGACCGCCACACGTTAACATTGCAGACCTGACTATGATGTGTACTGCCCAGGCCAGCAGCACCATCGTCAATAAAAATTTAAATCATGCGTAAACTCTTATTTGTATTACTGGTTACCTTAATGACCGCTTGCCAGCAAACTGTTCCTACCAACAAAGAAAATTTGCAAAAGATTTTTGACACTAAGGATTTTACGGTCACCTTCTATCCGCAGGAAGGTGAAGAGCATTTTATGGGATTCCGTATGGACTATGTGACCTACAAGCATGAGGGCAAAACCAAGCGCGAGACGATAAGCTATGATCAGGCGTTGCTGGTGAGCAATTTTATCAAACAAAAACTGACAGAACACAATGACGAAGAGTCAGCTGCATCTATAGTCGTGGAGAGTCCGCAATACAAAGTAGAAATAAAATTAGAAGATTACGATCAGGAGTTCGAAGAGCTTCTCAAAAATTTAAAGATCTAAACATGCACATACAGAGACGCAACCGCAGGTTACGCAGCATTGAAGCCATACGATCGCTAGTGCGCCAAACAGCGATTACACCAAATGATTTTATTGTTCCGTTATTTCTCGTAGAAGGGAAAAGCGTAAAGCAGGAAATCGAGAGCATGCCAAATTATTACCGTTATAGTCTTGATCTTGTCAAGGAGGAAGTTCAGGACCTCTGGAAGATGGGACTCAAGGCTATACTGCTCTTTGTTAAGAGCGCAGATGAGCTCAAAGACAATAAAGGAACCGAAGCCATCAACCCTAATGGACTTATGCAGCGAGCCATCAAGACCATCAAAGACGCTTGCCCAGAAATGTACGTGATGACTGATGTGGCGCTGGATCCCTACTCAAGTTACGGTCACGATGGCATTGTAGAGGATAGTAAAATTCTGAATGATGCAACGGTCGAAGTTTTAGCGCAAATGAGCGTGACGCATGCTCAAGCGGGGGCAGATATGGTTGCACCGAGCGATATGATGGATGGTCGAGTAAGAGAGATACGTAAAGGTCTTGATGCGGTGGGTTATACCGATGTAGGCATCATGAGCTATTCAGCAAAATATGCGAGTGCATTTTATGGACCGTTTAGAGATGCGCTGGACAGTGCGCCTGGTTTTGGTGACAAGAAGACCTATCAAATGGATCCCGCAAATCGAGATGAAGCGATCAAGGAAACGTTGATGGACGTGGAAGAAGGTGCAGACATCGTGATGGTAAAACCAGGGCTTTGCTACCTGGATATCGTGCGTGATATCAAGAACAATGTCAATGTTCCAGTGAGTGTGTACCAAGTAAGTGGTGAATATGCGATGCTCAAAGCTGCTTCAGAACGCGGCTGGCTGGATCACGACGCTGTGATGATGGAACAGGTTACATCTATTAAAAGAGCAGGTGCAGATTTGATAGCCAGCTATTTTGCTAAGGATGTGGTGAAATTGATCAATTAGAGCATTTTAATGTAAGCGTATGAAATTATGCGCTGCATAATACTGTGCATGCATATCAATTGTGTGCTGAAAACACTAGTATTCACAGGCGCGAGAGTACTTTTGCGCGATGCAGAAAATTCTGGCTTACCCACTTACCGTAATTCATTTTTTGCTGTTCTTTCTAGCCTTGGTGATTTTTCACCCCATTCAATTGATCTGCAATAAAATAGGTGGACATGATTTGCATCAGAAAAGTGTGGCCATACTCAACTGGTTCCTAATGCAGACACACATCCCGCTATTCAACAGGTTTAGCATTAATTACGTGCAAGAATTGGAGGTGGGACCGTCCTATATTTTTACCAGCAATCACCAGAGCATGTTTGATATCCCACCATTAATCTGGTATTTACGTAAGCATTACCCAAAATTTGTGGCTAAGAAGGAGTTGGCTAAGGGAATTCCCAGCATCTCGTTCAACCTGCGCATAGGTGAAAACTGCGCAATTGACCGAAAGGATAGGAAGCAGGCACTGGCTGCATTATCAAAATTTGCGGATAATGTGCACGCAAAAAACCGCAGTGTAGTCATATTTCCAGAAGGGACACGTAGCCGTACCGGCGTGCCAAAACCTTTCCAGCGCAATGGTCTTAAACTGATCATGAAGAAAGTGCCTGACGCTTATATCGTGCCAGTCACAGTAAATAATAGCTGGAAAGTGGATCGCTACGGCAAGTTTCCTTACGGAATAGGCAATCACATCAAGGTCACGGTACATGCTCCTATAGCGATAGCTGGTCGTGACCACGAGGCCTTAATCAAGGAAGCGCAGACAGTGGTGCACAACGCGATAGTAAGCACTGCAGTTTAAGGAGTGGTTATTGTAGGTATAGAGTAAGCTTTCGCGAAAGCGTAATAAACGAAAACAACGAAAATGATAAAACCCTTGAAAAACATACGCATCGAGGTGATGCAATCCCTGGAAGAGAAGGTACAGTCTTTTATGGATAGTTTCCTGATCCCTGTAGAGAAGATCTGGCAACCCACTGATTTTCTTCCAGACTCACAGAGCGAGAGTTTTGTTGAAGAGGTTAAGGAGATACGCGAGCTGGCTAAAGAATTGCCTTATGATTTTTGGGTAGTGCTTGTGGGAGACACGATTACTGAAGAGGCACTTCCTACCTATGAGTCCTGGCTTATGGATGTCGAGGGTGTGAATCAGCACGAGGGCAAAGGAAATGCCTGGTCAAAATGGGTACGCCAGTGGACTGGAGAAGAAAATCGCCATGGTGATGTACTCAACAAATACCTCTACCTCTCTGGAAGGGTAAACATGAAACAGGTCGAGATTACAACTCATCATTTGATTAATGATGGTTTTGATATAGGCACAGACCGCGATCCCTACAAAAACTTTGTTTATACGAGTTTTCAAGAACTGGCCACCTTTATATCCCACAACCGAGTGGCAAAAATGGCTAGAGAATACGGCAATATAGCACTATCGAGAATGTGTAGGATCATTTCTGGAGATGAGATGCGCCATCATAACGCCTACTGTGCATTTGTAGATGAAATCTTTAATGTTGATCCCAGTAACATGATGGTTGCCTTTAAGGAGATGATGGTAAATAAAATTGTGATGCCCGCACACTTCTTGAGAGAGACAGGCCAGAGCATAGGTGAGGCTTTTGAGGACTTCTCAAACAGTGCTCAACGCATAGGTGTCTACACTGCTCAAGATTATATAGACATCATGCAAAAATTGATTGACAAGTGGGATATACCATCAATTGAGAATCTTACTGATGAAGCCGAGAAAGCACGTGATTATTTGATGAAGCTACCTGCACGTATGGAGCGTATCGCACAGCGAATGAAGGTTCCTCAAGAGGAAACCAAATTTAGTTGGGTTACGCCGGCACTAGTTAGTTAGGTTGCATAAAGAAAAAGCAAGCAAGCCCGCGATCAGATTTGATCGCGGGCTTGCTTTTTTGTGATTTGTTCAATTCATTCAAACGGCTTTGAACATGACCTATAAGCTCGCTGAATTAGGCAAAGCCGAATATACCAAGTAAGACAATAAGCGAGCAAGATGTAAATCATCAATGCTTTAGACCATTAGTTGAAAGCTAATGGCAGAGCTGAACGCAAAAAAAGCGATCCCATTTCTGAGGTCGCTTTCTTTGAATGACTAAATGTTATGATGAAACTCCTAGTTTTTCACTAGATTAATTTCCACTCTACGGTTTTGAGCTCTACCAGCTTTTGTTTTGTTGTCTGCGATAGGCTGGTCTTCCCCATACCCTTTTGAACTCAGTCTGAATTCGTCAACACCGTGACCTACAAGATATTCTTTTACAGAAAGAGCTCTAGCTTCAGACAATCTCTTATTAGAGGATGCTCTACCTACACTATCAGTATGACCATCAACAGAGAATTTAGCGTCAGGGTACTCGTTCAAGATATCTACGATCTTATCTAGTACAGCTTCTGAATCCTTTGTGATTGAAGATTTACCAGTATCAAAGTTTACTGTGGCAGCATACTCATTCAATTGATTTTGAACCTCTACTGGTGGTGCTTTAGGCTTAGGGCATCCCTGTAGTTCACGCACACCAGCCTCGTTAGGACATTTGTCCTCGCTGTCTTTTATACCATCACCGTCTGTGTCTGGACAGCCATTGAATTTTGCGATTCCAGCAGTGTTTGGACACTCATCATCACCATCTGCGATACCATCACCGTCAGAATCAGGACATCCCATCAAAGAAGCTTCGCCTGCTTCATCTGGACATTTGTCATCTTTATCAAGAACGCCATCACCGTCGGTATCAGGGCAACCGTTATTTTCTGCAGGACCGAAGTCGTTAGGACACTCATCCTCGCTGTCTTTGATACCATCACCGTCTGAATCAGGGCAACCATTGAATTCAACTAGACCTGCTTCAGTCGGACACTCATCCTTAGAATCTACTATTCCATCATCATCTGTATCAACTGCACCCCAGATAAATTTGATTCCCGCGGTATGCTGAAAATGACTTGGGAATTGATCTTCAAAGGCATGCTTATAAGTGGTTTGTAAATTGAACGCGACTCTTTCAGTCAATGCTATGTCAAAACCTGCTGTACCGTTGAAGGTTCCAAAGCCATCATCTTCCAACCATTGATATGAACCACCTACACCAAGGTAAGGACTAAATAGTGCTGGAGATGATGTCCATAATTCTGAAAGATTATAACGCAATCCACCATCAATACTTACATATGTCAACTCTTCCGGGAGTCTAAGGTTTCCTCTTCGATCAATAGAATTTACTGAGAAGGCCCCTGTCGCAACTATTCCATCACCTACGTAATAGCCAATCTCAAATCTAGATGGAGCAGGTAAAATGTTATAATGGCTTACATCAAGAAATTGATCAAAGTACTCACCAGTACCGTTATCAGTATCGCCTACTGGCCATAAATCGATTGCATTCACACCTACCGCAAACGACCATCTATTTTCGTCATTTTGGGCAGATGCAAAAGTTGCTGAGAGCATAAAAGCACAAGCAACTAAGATCTTGTAATAGTTTTTCATGTTGTGTTAAATTTTAATAGTCAACGCAGCAAAATTAAACGCTTACACGGGCTACGCAAGGAAATATCAATAATTTTAGCATAAAGGACAAGACTTAATCTATTTATTATGATCAAATGACGTCTAATTTTCTACCCACTTTCGAGAAAGCGGAAATTGCTTTGTCCAAATGCTCTTTTGAATGAGCAGCACTTAGTTGAACCCTGATTCTGGCCTTCTCTTTAGGCACTACGGGATAAAAGAATCCTATAACATAGACGCCTTCTTCAAGTAAAGCTTTGGCCATTTTTTGGGATAAAGGTGCATCATACAGCATTACTGGAACAATAGCGCTATCGCCATCTACAATATCAAACCCTAAAGATTTCATCTCTTTTTTAAAGTAAGCAGTATTCCACTGCACTTTTTCTATAAGCTCTGTGCTCTTATCTATCAACTCTAGGGCTTTAATTGAAGCTCCCACGATTGATGGGGCTAGTGAATTAGAAAACAAGTAAGGACGGGATCGCTGTCTGAGCATGTCGATTACTTCTTTGTTTGCGCAGGTATACCCGCCCATCGCACCGCCTAGAGCTTTGCCTAAGGTACCTGTGACAATATCAATACGACCTAGAACGCCCATGGCTTCAAGTGTACCTCGACCAGTATCACCTAGAAATCCAGCAGCATGACATTCATCTACCATTACAAGTGCATCATATTTATCTGCGAGATCACAAATCTTATCTAGTGGTGCGAGCATTCCATCCATGGAAAAGACGCCATCAGTAACAATGATTTTGAATCTAGCCTCATCCTGATTTGCTTGTTGCAATTGTTTCTCTAAATCTGCCATATCTGCACTGGCGTATCTATATCGTGCAGCCTTACAAAGACGCACGCCATCAATGATTGAAGCGTGGTTCAGAGAATCCGAAATGATAGCATCTTCCCTAGTCAGCAAAGGTTCAAAAACACCTGCGTTTGCGTCAAAACAAGCTGCATAAAGAATGGTGTCTTCACACCCATAGAATTCAGAAAGTTTTTGCTCTAGCTCTTTATGAATATCCTGTGTCCCACAAATAAAGCGCACTGAGCTCATTCCAAAGCCGTGTGTATCCAGTGTTTCTTTAGCGGCTTTGATCACTTCTGGATGAGAACTCAAACCCAGATAGTTGTTTGCGCAGAAATTGAGCACCTTACTACCGTCTTGGAGTGTTATCTCTGCAGATTGTGGTGAAGTGATAATGCGCTCTTCCTTGTATAGTCCTGCGTCTTTAATCTCTTGTAATTCTTTTTCTAGATGTTGCTTTATAGCACCGTACATAAATTTCTTTTTTTCAAATATACCAGTTGACAATGGTAAGGATAAGTTACCATTCGACAATTGACATTTCATCTGTGTAGACGAGAATCTTTTTGTGAATTACGTAATCCATTGCTTTAAATATGTCTGCATACAAATCAAGCTGAATTCTATGGCTAGATAATGCCTTTCCAGTTTTGTAATCTAAAATAATAAGGCTCGATCCATTTATCATAACGCGATCAGGTATGATTCGAGTACCATCAGGTGAAAGAATGGCTGTTTCTGTATAAATGCGATAGTTGTTTGAAAAATATTCTTTGAGTTTGGGATGGTTGACTATGTTTTCTATTGTTTCTGCTATGGTGTGTTGATCTCCTTTATTCAACGCAACGTTTTCACCCATCTCTAATAAAACAGAATCAACGTCCTTGTACCCGATGACTTTAGATAGGTAATGATGAATGATGTTTCCAACATTGATGCTTTCGTCTATTTCCGTCGACCACAACACCCCCTTTCTGGTCGATATTACAGCTTTTGATTGTTTTTCTGGGGGCTGCTCCCATTTTAGCTCAATTGATTTTTCTCCAGACAATAATTCTGATTCTCGATCGCACAAGCCCAGCTTATAGCGTGTGCCATTTTCAATGTTCACCTTAGCCAAACCTCGTTGCAATGCAAATTCATGGAGGAGATCTGATTGTCTGATTTGACCAGTTTTTTTTAGCGCAGGGTCTTCGGCGATTATAAAAAGTTGCTCGCGTGCACGGGTAAATGCCACATACAACGTGTTGATATGATCCATTTGGGTCTTGTTCACATGAGTTGAATAGAGCTTTTCCCCTTCGCTGGAATAAAATTGAACTGAGTTTTTGATGTTGATGTAAAGATGACTAAAACCAAAAAGCTGAGGGTCTACAGGTAGCCACCCACGTTCTGTTTTTGAAGCCGATAGCCCCTTATCGCAGAATGGAACTATAACAACTGGAAATTCTAGCCCCTTTGATTTATGAATGGTCATTAAGGTGAGAGCATCTTCAACTGGTGATGTTGGAACTGCAAGTGTTTCACATTTACTTTCCCATTGAGATAGAAAATCTTCGACCGTATTTTCACTTTGCAAGGAGAATTCATGCACATAGTCCATAAACGCTCCAAATCGATTATCAGGTTCAGCATATATATTGAGTGCAACAGTGCATCTGTGCACAATCTCGTAGACAGGCAGATATTGATGGATCGATTTTGAAAACTGTTCCCCAAATAAAGCTTTGAAAATTTCTTTGGCATTCATTTTCATATGGACAGAAATCCAATTGAAAACCTCTTCCCTAAGATTGTTATATGTGTGGTATGCCATCAGGAATTCAAACTTGAGTTTTTTATCCTTAGGTCTGGAACCTAGTTCCAGCATTGCAACAAGCAACTGTACGTCTTTAGATTCTGACACCATCAGACTATCACCAGAAATCACCTTAAGACCTTTGGTGTTTAGGTATTGGGCGATATCCCTGCCTTGGGCGTTTGTTCTTGTTAAAATACTTACTTCAGAAGGGAGATAACCATTTTGTAAAGCCTGTTGCGCTATTAGAAAAACATGGTCAATTTGACTATTTACAGACTCATCATCGATGACAACTTCCATCTCGTCAAGAAAATCGATCTGGATGTAACCAGACCCCTTGCCTCTACTCTCTTGTTTGAGCTGATTTAAATAAAGATCTTTATAATTTAAGTCATTTAGTTTAGAGCCGTAAAAACCAAAGAAGTCATTGTTGAACTGGACGATGTTATCGAAACTGCGCCAATTAGCGCTTAGCGTCTTATTTACCTTACTTGCAAAAAGCAAATCTTTTGATGAAAACACATCTAGAAACTGATCTGCATTCCCCCCACGCCACCTGTAAATAGCCTGTTTTGCGTCCCCTACAAGCATAAGGCTTCCCTTATCTCCCTCACCTGTATCCTGCGATAAGGCATTTGAAATAAGAGGTCCTAGATTCTGCCATTGCATTGTGCTGGTATCTTGGAACTCATCTATAAAATAATGCTTATATCTCTCCCCCATTCTTTCATAGATAAATGGAGCTGGCTGATTCTTAATCTCTTTTGCAATCAAACCATTAAATTCATAAATAGGTAAAATGTGCTCTTCCTGTTTAATTTGTTCAATCTCTTTCAACAGGCTATTTATAAGGCTTAGAGAATTGAGATTAGATAATGCATTATTATAAAGATCAAGGCTGTAAAACGCTTCAACATATTCATTTGCAAATGACGTTATGCGATGTTCAAAACCCGCCATCGATGATGTTATAGATGGTGATGAGCTTTTTTTATAAAAATCACCATTCTGAAGTTTTTGCACACTTGCCGTTTCTGGGGATGCAGAAAAATTACCTGATGCGATTTTCTCAATAACGCCATAAGGACCACGTGTACCTTGATTAAAATCTTTTGCCACAATACCCGCTTCTCCTAAGTCATAAAGGAGCGTTTTTGCCTCCTGACTTAGCTTTTCCTCTGTTAAGGTGGCTTTGTGTTTTACGCTTTCGCGAAAGCGGACAAAGTCATCCAAATTCATTTGTTTGATTTCTTGAAGACGAGTAAAATCATTTTCACTTGAAATCAGTTGCGCTATTTGTAAAAGATCAAATCCAATATCCCAGCTTTTATCCTGATCTATTTTTGAGATAGAGAACTGAACAACTTGCCGTGTCAACTCCTTATCCTTTCCTACTTTTTTTAACAAGGATCGTATCGCTTTGGTAAAAAGCCCCTGAACATCCAGATCAACTTCAAACCCTTCCTGCAATCCTAAATCTCTGGAAAAAGTCTGAAGAAGCCTATGGTTAAAGGCATCTATAGTAACGATGTCAAATGCAGAGTAGTCATGAAGGATACGCTTATGAATCTGCTGGGCAATTTCTGGAAGCGTATTAATCTCTAGCCCAGATTCTAAAGAGATATGCTGTAAAAGAGCATCGAGACTCTCTTCTTGCTCAACACCTTGAGATATAGTAAAAAGATAGTCTAGCACCCTAGATTTCATTTCTGCAACAGCCTTATTAGTAAAGGTGACTGCTAGAATATTGCGATAAATTTTGTGTCGATGGTTCTTAAACAAGAGCACCAAAATATCTCTCGCCAAAGTAAATGTCTTGCCAGATCCTGCGCTGGCGTTATAAAACTTAATTGTGCTTTTCATAAAGTCGTGGTCGTATTCCAAAGCTATAGATAATTCTATAGTCCAACTAAGAAATGTTTATATTGCGTATCTAATTAAGGACTTAAAACCAATATCATGAAAAACATACTCATCGCAGCATTTGCGCTCTTAGGCCTCACAGCGACAGCTCAACAGGAACTAATTAGTGCCATTGAGAATGATAACGTATCTGCGTTCAAATCGTTGATCCAGTCACACGATGTGAATGGCTGTATAGAAGATACAGACAGCGATTACACCCCGTTAATGCTGGCAGTTAGCTATGGCTCAAAACAAGTCGTTAGTGAGTTGCTGAACAACAAAAATGTAGATGTGGAGAGCTCGTGCAAAACAGATGTTTCTGCACTTATGATTGCAGCAAACTACAAGCGCACAGATATGGTAAAACTTTTATTGGAGGCTGGTGCAGATGCAAAGAGAAAAGACAAGTATGGCAGAAATGCCTATGAGATTGCTGAAATGAGAGAAGATAAAGCAACGATGAAGTTGTTCAAATAATTATTTTTAGCCCAATCTTGAAGCCGCTACTTTTAAGTAGCGGTTTTTTTTGTTTCATCTTTATTTTTACATCAATAACCATCTTACTTTTACTATCAGATTTGCTTTTCAGTTGTTATTGTAAATGGCGGGAAACATGTGTAATCAATTGCAAACACTAGTCTTTGCAGACTTCAAAGTCCTAATTTTAAAAGGTACGGTTATACTTACAATATTCTTACGAATTATTGTACTTTTAGCGATTACCTAAAGCTCTGAAAACTTGGCTTTAACCAGCTACCCAGAAATCAAAGACTTAAACGCCTGCGAGGATGAGCCAATCCGTCATAACCCACGGATTCAGTCTCATGGGTGTCTGTTAGTTCTAGACCATGAGCTTAATGTTTTGCAGTGCAGTGCGAACGCACCTAAATTTTTCGGTCATGAGGTAGATTACCTGCTGACGAACAAAATCACAAAATTTCTCAACAAGAATGATCGTCGTGAGCTGGGAATCTGGCTTGAAAAACCAGTTGATCACGATTCATTCTTAGTTCAACTAACAGAACAATTTGTAGCAATTCCACATCTCACAGAATCCGGCTATATCCTGGAAATTGAACAATGTGGTGAATACTGGGACGCTTCAAGATTCCAGCGGAAAATGCTGAACGCAATCAGTGAATTAAGCAGCACTGAAAACAGAACTGAACTCCTGCAGAAATCCACGGAGGTCGTTCAAGAACTTTTAGGCTTTGATCGTATTATGATTTACCAGTTCGATCAAGACTGGAATGGTGAAGTTGTTGCAGAAAGTTGTAAGGGTGATATGGAATCTTGGCTAGGTTTAAAATATCCAGCAACAGACATCCCAAAAATTGCTCGTGATCTTTATCTGAGCCAGAAAATACGATTGATAAGTGATGTTAAAGATCAATACCATCAGCTTAAACCTCTATTAAGCCCATCTCGAGAAACTTTGACAGATTTGAGCAAAGCCCATTTACGCGGTTCTTCTCCTATACATATTGAGTATTTAATTAACATGGGGGTATCAGCTAGTCTTAGTTGTGCCATAACTAGTAATGGAAAACTGTGGGGGCTTATCGCATGCCACAACCATTCTCCCAAGTTCCTTAATTTTCAGAAACGACAATCCTGCATCTTACTTAGTGAGCTGATCAGTGCTCAGATCAATTTGAAAAGTGGGAACGAGTTTTTAGAAAACGTTGAAAGAATGACTCAGGTGCGATCAAGGCTTGTGACAGCGATGAGTGAGAAATGGGATATTATCCATGGTCTGACAAAAGGCCATGTCAAAGGCACTGATCTTTTACCAGATAGTTCTTTTGCGATTCTCTATGATGGAAAGACAAGTTGTATAGGCCCGCTAGGCGACAGGAGTCTTGTAAAGAAAATAGTTGTTGAAATTGAGGGTAAAATAGGTTCAGAACAACTCTTTATATCTCAATGTATAAGTGCAGATCTTCCAAATTTAGAAATTGATCCAAAGCAAGTTTCTGGTGTATTATATGCTAGGATATCTAATAAGAAAAAAGAATGCCTTATCTGGTTGCGTCCTGAGCAGATCCAGTACGTTAATTGGGGTGGGAATCCAGATAAACAAACCACCAAAAAAACGGCCACTGACAGGCTGAGCCCCAGAAAAAGCTTTGAAAAATGGAAACAAAAGGTGCAGTGTACAAGCTTACCGTGGAAAGATCAAGAAGTTTCTGTAGTCAAAAGTCTTATTGATGACATCAGAAATCTAATCGTCACAAAATACAGTGAGATCAAACGGCTGAACAAACAACTGGTAAGTTTGAACGAAGAGCTGGAAAGTTTTAGCTATAGCGTGAGTCACGACTTACGCGGTCCGCTAAGAGGTATTGATGGTTTTGCTCAAATCTTAATGGAAGATTACGAGACCGTTTTAGATGATTATGGCAAAGAATCTTTGCAAGTGATTATTAAGTCAGCCAGTAAAATGAATGACTTGATGGATGATATTCTAGGGTATAGTGGCCTAGGTAAAGCAACAAAAATCGATGATAATTATGATTTATCTAAAATCTGCGAAGAAGTAATCAGGGACAACAATCTGTTAGGTGAATATCCAGAAACTAAGTTTGAAATTGCAGAGGATATGCCTAAGATTTACGGCGATAAGTCCATGATTTATCAGTTAATGACTAATTTGATGACCAATGCTTTTAAATACTCAAGCAAATCTGAGAATTCAGAGGTACATGTAGGTTATGATAATGACGGTGAAAATGACATTTATTTTGTTAGAGATAATGGGATCGGCTTCAAAATGGATTACGCCAAGAAGATTTTTGGGGTTTTTACACGACTTGTTAAAGATGAGTTCAAGGGAACTGGCGTGGGACTGGCGATAGCACAACGTGTGGTTTTGAGGCATCATGGACAAATATGGGCAGAGTCAGAAATCGGCGAGGGCTCAACGTTTAAGTTTTACTTCCAAAAAAGAAAAGATGCCTAGCGGGACCAGAAATATTGTTCATATAGAAGACCGGCAAGAAGACATTCAACTAGTCAAAAGAATAGTCAATCGAGAATATTCAAATATTGATATTACAAGTCTAGACGACTCTGAAATAGTATCTAAAGAAATTGAAAACGGTGAGTTCTTGAAAAGGAGGCCAGACTTATTACTGATTGATATAAATATGCCAAAAATCAGCGGTCTTGAGCTTCTAGAAAAATTAGACCATAACGCCATTTACAAAAGAATACCAAAAGTCATTTTCAGTAGCAGCACCCATCCTACCGATCTTGAAAATGCCTATTACCATAACGCAAATAGTTATATAGAAAAACCAAAAAACTACGCAGAGATGAAAAAGTCTTTGCTAACAGCGGTGGACTATTGGCTTAATATTAATCTCAAGTGATATGATAAAAAAATCACTCAAATTTCTTCTAGTTGAAGATCGCCTCACAGATGCTGCGCTTATCCAGCGACAAATTGAAAAATTTGTTGAAGATCCAGAGATTCACATCACTGACAATTTATTGGGATTCAGGCATGCGCTTAAGACGTTTATCCCAGATTTTGTATTTACTGATTTTGACCTAGTAGGCTTCAATGGGATTGATGTAATGCAGAATCTTAGGGAGATTTATCCCAACACACCTGTCCTTATCATTACGGGGACACTCAATGATGAAGAGCTAGTCGCCAGAACCATCCTTAAAGGCGCCGATGCATTCTTGCTTAAAAGCGACATATCAAATCTCCACTTAAGACTAGAGCCTATACTCACTGAAATCCTGGACAAGCAAGACCTATTCTTTGAAAAACTGAAGAAAGAGCGAGATCAAAGAGAAAAAATTGAAAGACTGCATGCCATCCTTAAGAATGCAGCGCATGCAAATGAGGGAGACACTCGATCAGCAGAGTACTATGAGAAACTACTTTCTGAAATCTCAGATAATCTGCCAAGTGCGATGAAATAGATGACTGCGCTAGATCAATTAAGAGCAGAAACTAGAGCCATTCATGACAGCCTTGATAAAATCAGTGGTGCCGATTTGATCATGAATCATACCGTCACACACAAACAGTATCAGCAGATTTTAGCAAACAACTACTGTTGCTATAAAACAACGCAAGACGCACTGAGACCCTATGCATACAACTTCAATTTTGCTAAAAAGATTCTTGCCGATCTGAATTCTGAAACTATCAAGTGTGAAGAAAAATCTTTATTTCTAGAATCCAAATATGAGGCCTTAGGTGCAGCATACGTGCTTTCTGGTTCGCAGCTGGGGGCGACCATTATAGGAAAGGCAGTAAAAGAATCGCCTAGCCTGTCGCACTTGCCACAACAACAATTTTACAGCCGGCCTTCTAAGACGGATCAACAATTCTGGAAAAATCATTTAAAGAAGTTGAAGGATGAATCACTTTCAGCAGATCAGATTCAAGAAATAATATCTGGCGCTGTGAAGACTTTCGACCTATTCAAATCAACATTTGAAAGCAATCCGGTTAATAGAGATTGATGTTTTTACGCTTTCGCGAAAGCGTAATACAAAAAAGCCCATCCATGAGAATAGGCTTAATTATTTTAATCATCAAGATTTAGTCTGCTAGGACTACAGCCTTGTTATCGTTCATTTCCAGTACACCTCCAGTAATCGGGAAATTTATCGTACCATCATTGTTATTGAACATTTCTTTGACATCCTTTGCGAGGTCGACACTTCCAAAAATCTTTACTTCACCTTTTCCAAGAAGCGAAACAATGGGTGCGTGATTATCCAGCATCTGAAACTGACCAGTCAAACCTGGAACAGATACCGACTCAACGCTTCCTGAATAAATGACTCGCTCTGGAGTTACAATTTCTAACTGCATAATGGTTTATTAAGCGTCTGCTAGCATTTTCTCACCAGCCTCGATAGCTTCCTCAATGGTACCTTTTAGGTTGAAGGCACTTTCTGGAAGGTGATCCAACTCACCGTCCATGATCATGTTAAAACCTTTGATTGTGTCTTTAATATCTACAAGAACACCCGGAATACCTGTAAACTGCTCTGCTACGTGGAACGGCTGAGATAGGAAACGCTGTACACGACGTGCACGGCCCACCGCCATCTTATCTTCTTCAGAAAGTTCTTCCATACCTAGAATCGCAATGATATCCTGCAACTCCTTGTAGCGTTGTAGCAACTCTTTTACTCTTTGTGCACATGCATAATGATCTGCTCCTAGAATATCAGCTGTAAGGATACGAGAGGTTGAATCTAGAGGATCCACCGCTGGGTAGATACCTAACTCAGCAATTTTACGAGAAAGTACCGTTGTTGCGTCCAGGTGGGCAAAAGTCGTTGCAGGCGCCGGGTCCGTAAGGTCATCTGCAGGAACGTAAACCGCCTGTACAGATGTAATCGATCCTTTCTTAGTTGATGTAATTCTTTCCTGCATCGCACCCATCTCAGTAGCAAGCGTAGGCTGATAACCTACTGCAGAAGGCATACGACCTAGAAGCGCAGATACCTCTGATCCTGCTTGCGTAAAACGGAAGATGTTGTCAACAAAGAAAAGCACGTCTTTACCCTGACCATCGCCTGCTCCGTCACGGAAGTATTCTGCGATTGTCAATCCTGAAAGCGCCACACGAGCACGTGCACCTGGCGGCTCGTTCATCTGACCAAAAACAAATGTCGCTTTAGATTCCTTCATGGCAGCTTTATCGACCTGCTGTAAGTTCCAGCCACCTTCTTCCATGCTGTGCATGAAGTCCTCACCATATTTGATGATACCAGATTCAAGCATCTCACGTAGCAGGTCATTACCCTCACGAGTACGCTCACCTACTCCAGCAAATACAGACAGTCCACCGTGACCTTTGGCGATGTTGTTAATCAATTCTTGGATCAATACAGTCTTACCTACTCCAGCACCACCAAAAAGCCCAATTTTACCACCTTTTGCATATGGCTCAATCAGGTCGATAACCTTGATACCTGTAAAAAGCACTTCTGTAGAAGTCGAAAGATCTTCAAAGGCAGGGGCCTGACGGTGAATAGGAAGGCCATTTTTGCCAGCCTTAGGCAATTCACCTAGACCATCGATAGCATCACCTATCACATTAAAAAGGCGACCATAAATGTCATCGCCTATCGGCATCTGGATAGGATTACCAGTCGCGTTAACAGCTGTGCCTCTACTTAATCCATCTGTCGAATCCATGGAAATGGTACGTACAGTATCCTCACCTATGTGCGATTGCACTTCAAGAACCAGCAGTGAACCATCACTTTTAGTCACTTCTAGTGAATCATAAATTTTGGGTAGTGCACCTTTTGCACTGTCAAACGTTACATCCACCACTGGGCCGATGATTTGCGAAACGCTACCTGTAGTCATTGACATTTGTCTTGTTTTAATGCTTTAAAACAGCGGTTTAGTACCGCCCTTTTTGGTCGCGCAAAGATACTGTTTACGCGTTTAAAAACTAGGCTTGTTTTTAGTTGTTTTTTTTGATTGATTATAGATGAATAAGGTTGATGTTTCGCTTTTGCGCCGTGCCTGACGGCAGGCGCAAAAGCCAAATGAAAAAGCCCCACTAAAAAGTGAGGCTCGATAAATAAAATTCTAGGTTTTATTCTACCGTAACAGACTTTGCCAGATTACGTGGCTGGTCTACGTTCTTTCCTAACTGCACAGCGATGTGGTATGACAGCAACTGTAAAGGAATAGTCGTCAACAACGGGGTCAAGAATTCCTCAGTATGAGGTACTTCTATTACATGATCTGCGAGGTTACGTACATCGACATCACCTTCTGTTACAATCCCTATGATCTTACCGCTACGGGACTTGATTTCTTGGATATTGCTTACAACTTTTTCATAGTGACCTTTGCGTGTCGCGATAACCACAACCGGCATGTCTTCATCAATGAGTGCGATGGGACCATGTTTCATCTCAGCAGCAGGATAACCCTCTGCATGGATGTAGCTGATCTCTTTAAGCTTGAGCGCACCTTCCAGTGCCACAGGGAAGTTGAATCCGCGGCCTAGATAAAGGCAATTTTTAGCCTTGTTGTAGATTTCTGCAACTTGCTCTATGTGCTTGTCTGACTTGAGCGCCTTTTCAACTTTTTCAGGGATAGCATTGAGTTCATGCAAATGATTCCTGAACTCAGATTCAGACAGTTTGCCTTTGCGTTTTGCCAATTCAAGAGCAATCAAAGTAAGCACCGTGATTTGCGTTGTGAAAGCTTTTGTAGAGGCAACACCTATTTCTGGCCCCGCGTGGGTGTAAGCACCTGCATGAGTCTCCCGCGAGATGGATGAACCTACCACATTACACACTCCAAAAACAAAGGCACCTTGTTCCTTTGCCAGTTTGATGGCTGCCATCGTATCCGCTGTTTCACCACTTTGAGATATGGCGATTACCACATCGTCTTCAGTAATTACAGGATTTCGGTACCTAAATTCTGATGCATACTCTACTTCAACTGGGATTCTTGCAAGGTCCTCAAAAATGTATTCTGCGACTAATCCTGCGTGCCAGCTAGTACCGCATGCCACAACAATAATTCGATCTGCATTTAGGAACTTATCAATGTGGTTGTCCACACCGGCCATACGTATGATCCCTCTGTTAACAAGCATACGACCCCTGAAAGTGTCTTTGATAGCGCTAGGCTGCTCATAAATTTCTTTGAGCATGAAATGCTCATAACCGCCTTTCTCTATCTGCTCAAGGTTCATTTGCAGTTCCTGTACATAAGGCTTCACTAAAGAATCATCCTTGATCTTATGGATCTTGATGTCCTTATGAGTGCGCACAACTGCCATTTCGCCATCCTCAAGATAAATGGCATTTTTAGTAAATTCTAGAAATGGGCTAGCATCTGATGCAATAAAAAATTCTTCTTCACCAACGCCTATCGCCAGCGGCGATCCCAATCTAGCTACTACGATCTCATTAGGCTTGTTGCGATCAAAAACCGCGATAGCGTAAGCACCTATAGTTTGGTTAAGAGCAACTTGAACAGCTTTACCTAATTTAAGTTCCTCATTTTTTTTGACGTCCTCTATTAAATTAACGAGCACCTCTGTATCTGTGTCGGATGTAAAAGTGTATCCTCGATTAGTCAGTTCTTGTTTCAGCGGCTCATAGTTCTCAATGATCCCGTTGTGGATGATAACAAGATCGCCACTGTTTGAGAAATGGGGATGTGAGTTTACGTCATTAGGCACCCCATGGGTTGCCCATCTAGTGTGACCAATACCGATACTCCCGTTAAGTGACATGGCATCGGCACTTTTAGTTTCTAGCTCTGCAACTTTTCCTTTGGTTTTACAAAACTTGAGATCTTTACCATCGTACAATGCGATGCCTGCACTATCATACCCTCTATATTCCAGACGCTTTAGGCCATTCAAAACAATGGGAAATGCATCGCGCTTACCGATGTAACCTACTATTCCACACATAATCTTACAGTTAGCTAATTAATTTATCGGGGTGTAAAATACGGTCAATTTAGGTCTAAGTTCGATATCTGAGCTTAAATTACCGTGAAGAACTACGCCCTCGTGTGAGATGGCGGTGCCTAATTGAATATTATCAATATTAACTGGCTGAGTGGGATCCAAAACCTCATTTTGCGTGATAGAGCCTACATTCTGGCTTACGGCAATTGCAAGGCGCGTTTCAGATCCATCTAAATTTGATTGATCTATCTGGACAAGCCTTGACAGGTAATCTGCTATTCTTATACGATATTTTACACCGGCACTGCTCAAGTCATCTTCTTCTTCACGTTCCAAGCGACCTAAATGAACCAAGTTAGCATTGATTTGATTTACGGATTGCGCTTCACTCAAGGAGTAGTCAGAAATGGGACTAGTGGTGTCAGGATCAAATAGCGTAATTCGTTCTGGCAGCTCTCTTCCATCTAATTGACTGGATTGATCTACAAAAAAATCAATAAAAGCATCATTAATCAGAACTTGATTATCTCTAAGCTCGTCCAATGCATCAGGCAATCCAGAACCATTTGTGTCATCACCAAAAATATCAATAAGAGAAATCACGCCCTCACCACCAGATAGAAATATCCGTTCACTACCATTTGCAACGGTTGAGGCGGCTATCTGATTCTGCGTGGAAACTGGTGTATTGGATGCTATAAAATTGGCCCGTACACCATTGAAATTTATTCTAAATGCTGAGGGGATTAATTGGCTTTGCCCATTGATTACTTGTGTAGTGTTGATTGTAAGTTCTATAAACGCATTGTTGATGTCCAAATGTGCTAGAACATCGCCGTTTTGAAAATCATCCATAACAAAATAGAACCCCCTGAAGTAATTTCTAAATACCGCCGCACTAACTAATTGATCTTGGATAGAAGGATCCAAAAGCAATCCTTCAAAAAAGTCCAGTATAGGTGCCGCTGTGCCG
This sequence comes from uncultured Flavobacteriaceae bacterium, assembly GCA_964478845.1. Classification (GTDB taxonomy): domain Bacteria; phylum Bacteroidota; class Bacteroidia; order Flavobacteriales; family Flavobacteriaceae; genus Nonlabens. Next base: position 305,677 of record CAYZJT010000004.1, read on the forward strand.
TCATCGTTACGACGCTCATCAATTCTCAAAGCGGGTGGTATTCGATCTGCAATTGTACCATCGGCATTGAAAACCTCTTCTTCATCTGCACTCACAATTTCAGTAAATTCAAAGAGAGGATCTGAAAAATTAATACTGCTTTCAACCAACGACTTTTGATCACTGAAAAAAGTAGCTGGGCGAGAAATATCATTTGGATCAAAGCTATTGAGGAAATAATTGTTCCTGTAAACGCTTAGCTTAAAGTCCCCGGAAGGAGCACTATAAACGCTGTCCAGTTCGTAAATGGTCTCTTCACCATTCACACCTACAGCTCTCGAGAAATATGGAATGTTGACTTGTACTCTTACTAATTCAGGCTCAGTTGTAGAACCAATGCCGAAATCAGGATTATAGAAACCTAGCCCTGCCTGAGTTACAAATGAATATTCTTTTGATCCATATACCGGATCCTCATAGCGCCCTAGAACAGCACTATTGAAGTTATCAGTCTGCACAGGACCCAAGGGAACATTAATGGTTTTTACTTCATATTCTTCACTAAGTATAGTGCCCGATGGATTGACATTAATGAAGTCACCTCCCAACTGAATCGGATCAGTATCACAGGCTGCAAAAGTTAGGATCGTGAGAAAAATTATTCCGCTTTTCGCGAAAGCATAATAAAAACTACTCTTCATCATTTTCTTTATCCAAGACATTCTCTAAATAGAAATTCTCGTAGGCATCTGCAAAGGACTCTGGCGACTGATACTCTAGAACGGGCTTGTCTGATTCCTCTACATAAGAAACCAGTTCACTCTCTACATCCGCACTCCCCATGACAATGGCGTCGCTAAATTTTATAGCCGACTTCATAATATTAAGATAGGTAGGCTCGTCAAATTCAGTAAGCACCTCATCATCAAGAGCATCAAATTGAAGCTTCTCTTTCATAGAACTATCTAACGCACCATCGAAAGATTGATTATATAAAGAGGTAACTATTTTACTTTCCTCAAACAATGGATCGCTTCCATAATAGTTCTTCAAATAGAGCGGCAGAAGTCCAGCTAACCAACCATGAACATGTATAATATCTGGCCCCCAGTTCAACTTCTTTACAGTTTCAATAACCCCTTTTGCAAAGAAGATCGCTCGCTCATCGTTATCAGGAAACATCTCTCCTTTTTCATCGGTGAGGGTAGCTTTACGCTTAAAGTAATCCTCATTATCAATAAAATACACCTGCATACGCTCCTTAGGTATACTAGCGACTTTGATAATTAACGGCATATCCAGATCATTAATGATCATGTTCATACCACTTAGACGTATTACTTCATGAAGTTGATGCCTACGTTCATTAATATTTCCAAATCTGGGCATAAAAATCCTGATCTGGCCACCCCTGTCATTAACCATCTTAGGAGCAAAATAAGACATAGATGACGCCTCGGTCTCGGGTAAATATGGGATTACTTCTGATGATACATATAAGACTCTTTTCTCCTTCATAAGTAGGCGCTTTACGCTTTCAAAATTACAGTTTGCAAAAGTACGATTTTTATTGCTACCAGCTTATAAGCTTATGTTTGCAGGCAGATTAACAACATCTCATGCAGATAATTGAATCAAAAGAGGGAATCGTCCAGTTAAGCAGCAAACTAAAAAATGCTGGTGAGCAAATAGGGTTTGTACCTACCATGGGAGCTCTACACAACGGTCATATTAGTCTTATAAAACAATCCATAAAGGATAATGACTTTACAATTGTCTCGATATTTATAAATCCTACGCAATTCAACAACGCCGAAGACCTAAAAAACTATCCGAGTACCAAAACCCATGATATTGAACTAATCGAGCATGAGACTGAAGAAAAAAATCTAGCTGTCTATCTCCCTAGGCCTGAGGACATCTATCCATTAGGTCATGACATGAAGAAATACGAGTTCGGGCTGTTAGTAAATGAAATGGAAGGTGTTAATCGACCTGGGCATTTTCAAGGTGTCGGCAATGTTCTTGACATCTTGTTTGATCAAGTTAAACCCGACAAAGCCTATTTTGGGGATAAAGATTTTCAACAGGTACAAATTGTCAGAAAATTGGTAGACCTACTTGATCTAAAGGTAAAAATTATCGCCTGCCCTATAATTCGCGAGCAAAATGGCCTCGCTATGAGCTCTAGGAATATTAGACTCGCACAATCGGGTAGAAAAATTGCCTCAAAGATTCATGAAGCACTTATCTCTTGTAAACAGGATTTTGAAAAGAAAAGCATTAGCGAGCTAGAGGAAAGAGCAAAAAAATTCCTAGAGTCAAATGAAAACATTAATGTTGAATATTTTACCATCAGGCGGGAAGAAGATTTGAGCCGTGATTCTCAAAAAATACTTGGACAAATTTACAGAGCATTTGTGGTTGCTCATATAGATGGCGTGAGACTTATTGACAACATGCGCTTAAATTAGAGACTAGTAAAATTGTATCTTTGCACCCATGTTGATAACGGTAGTTAAAAGCAAGATTCACCGAGTAAAAGTCACTGGTGCAGACCTAAATTACATAGGGAGCATTACTATTGATGAAGACCTCATGGATGGTGCAAATATTGTTGAAGGTGAAAAAGTTCAAATTGTAAATAATACTAACGGCAACAGGCTTGAAACCTATGCTATTCCTGGACCACGAGGAAGTGGAGAGATCACTTTGAATGGTGCAGCAGCTAGGATGGTATCGGTAGGTGATGTGTTAATACTGATTTGCTACGCTCACATGAGCATGGAAGAGGCAAAAAAATTTAAGCCCACACTGCTCTTCCCTAATGAGGAGGACAACACGCTCAGCTAGTTGAAAACCAATATCATCAAGTTTCTCAAGATTGCATTGCCCTTATTTTTTGGGGCATTGATCATATATATTTCCTATATCCAGTTTTCAGATGACGAGAGAAGCAAGATCTATTCGGCCATTAAAAATGCAAATTACTTCTGGGTGAGCCTAGGTGTCTTTCTTGCTTTGGTAAGCCACCTTTTAAGGGCATGGCGATGGGGATACATGATCAAACCTCTAGGCATACAACCTAACTTCTATCACAACATAATCGCGATAGGCATGGGTTATGCCGTCAACTTGTTGATTCCCAGAGGTGGTGAGCTAGCAAGAGCCGGGGTAGCAAACAGGCTGGATCAGATCCCTATGGACAAGGCACTGGGAACAATCGTTGCAGAGAGGGTTCTGGACTTATTGATATTACTACTTTTAACTGCAACGGCCATACTGACTGGCGGACCAGAAATAGTGAATTTTTTTAGCGGTGGTATCAATTCCGCTTTCGCGAAAGCGGAATGGTCAGAGCTGATTTTATACAGTTTGATAGCCCCAATAATCGGAGCAATCATTTACTACCTAGTTAAACGCACGGGAATTTACAAAAAAATCAAGGGGTTCTTGGTTGGGCTTCTTGATGGTTTCTCAACGATCTGGACGATGAAACGAAAGTGGTTGTATTTATTGCATACAGTGTTGATCTGGGCACTTTATGTAGCCATGTTTTACGTTTGCATTTTTGCCATACCAGAAACATCTAGCCTAGGGTTATCTGCCGTTATCAGCGCATTTGTAGCAGGTAGCTTTGCAGTAGCATTCATCAACGGCGGTTTTGGTGCATATCCATATCTTGTTGCGCAAGTGCTTTTGATCTATGGAATTTCACAGGTGGCAGGAACTTCTTTTGGTTGGATACTTTGGACATCGCAAACGCTACTGGTCATCTTTTACGGACTGGTCTCTTTAATATTGCTATCTTTTGAGTCTCGTAAAATCAAGATTTAAAGACTAGCAACCATCATGAAATCCAAGACTTTACTACTTTCCTTCCTGATCGGACTTTGCTGTCTAACAGGGTTTTCTCAAGCCATTTACACCAAAGTAAAAAGTACGGTCCTAAATGGGGAACGCAGTATAAAAGTGCTCCCACCTAGGAATTATGGCGTAAATCCAGATCAGGTTTACCCGCTCATCTTAGTACTAGATGGTGACTATCTTTTTGAGCCAGTTGCAGGGATGGTCGATTACCTCTCTTACTGGGATCAGATGCCAGAGTCCATCGTCGTAGGAATCAATATGCTACAAAGCAGGTATGAAGAAACCTCCATAGACGAGAACACTGGTTTACCTAAGGAGGAAGGTCTCAAATTCATGGACTTTGTCATGGAAGTAAAACAGAAAATGGAAAAGGATTACCGTGTGGCTCCATTTACTGTTATGGTGGGCAAAGATCTTACGGCCAACTTTTCCAGTTTCTACCTCATGAGGGATTTGATACCTATCGAGGCATTTATTCATATCAAGCCAGAGTATACTGAAACTATTGAGGCAAACCTAATGTCCAAATTGCAGAGAAGACGCAAAATAAATTTCTTTTACGTGGGTACCACGGGTAAAGATGACAGCATGGATGAGTACATCATTAATCAGGTGGACACCACTGGTGTAGGTGGCATCAGAACAAACATCAAGCTTGAAAAATTTAAAGGCACAAATGACTACTCGGTTGCAGGAAATGCAATCCCAGCCGGCTTACAATTTATTTTTAAAACTTATGCACTCATTGATGATGAAACGATCGAGGAGTTTGTTGCGGAAGGCGCTGAAACTGTAGAAGAAAAAGAGTCTCAAGAATCAACGGAAACGCTCGAATTAACCCCTGTAACTGAACAAGAATCGACAGCTGAAGAGGTTCAAGAAGGTGAGATTGCAGAAGAAATTGTAGAGGAAGAACCTAAGAAAAGATCTGAACAGCTAAATGCCGTCAATAAACTGCTGGAGAAGCAAAAATTGATTTTTAAAACCTATGGTTTTATGCAACCGCATAGGCTTGTGGACATAGACAAAATGGCCCAGTTGCTTATCGAGCGAGAGGACTGGGACGCTCTAATTGATTTAGGACAATTTGCAGATCGAGAGCTGCCTGAAATATGCTATGGGGAATACCTGCAGGGCGTAGGTTACGAGATGCTAGGAAGGAATTATCGTGCGATTAAATCTTACGAGAAAGCTTATGCGCTCAAACCTGCCGCTGGCATCACTACAGACATGTTGCTGGATCGTATCGCCATTTTAAAAGAGAAGAAGGATTAATGGCAAAAGTCAAGACTGCGTGGTTTTGTCAAAATTGTGGCGCGCAGTATGCCCGATGGCAGGGACAGTGCAACGCTTGCAAACAGTGGAATACTATCGTTGAGGAGGTAGTCGAAAAGAAAGCCGTAAAATCCAGTTGGGAACAGGATGATGTTGAGGGTACGCTTTCGCGAAAGCGTAACAATAAATCCACCCTGATATCAGAAATAGATCACGAGGAGAAACCTAGACTTGATAGTGCTAACGCAGAATTCAATCGAGTACTGGGAGGTGGGATTGTACCAGGTAGTGTTACTCTGCTGGGCGGCGAGCCAGGAATAGGAAAATCCACCCTTCTTCTGCAGGTTTCTCTTAAACTACCTTTCAAGACTTTATATGTGAGCGGCGAGGAAAGTGCACAGCAAATCAAGATGCGAGCCGATCGCATTGACAAAACTGCTGAACGCTGCTACATCCTTACAGAAACTCAAACCCAAAAGATCTTTAGACAAGTAGCCGAGGTAAATCCTCAAGTACTGGTTATCGATTCTATCCAGACATTGCACACAGATCACATTGAGAGCGCAGCAGGCAGTGTGAGTCAGATCAGGGAATGTACCAGTGAATTAATCAAGTTTGCCAAGGAAACAAACACGCCCGTTCTCGTCATAGGCCACATTACCAAAGACGGTAATATTGCTGGACCTAAAATTTTGGAACACATGGTGGATACGGTACTCCAGTTTGAGGGCGACCATAATCACACATACCGCATTTTGAGAGCACTTAAGAATAGATTTGGCAGTACGCATGAGATAGGAATCTACGAGATGCTGGGTCATGGGTTGAGAGAGGTTTTGAACCCTAGCGAGATCCTCATTTCCCAGCGCGACGAGTCGTTGAGCGGTACGGCCATAGCAGCGACCATGGAGGGAATGAGACCGCTAATGGTAGAGGTTCAAGCGCTGGTGAGCACCGCTGTTTATGGCACCCCCCAGCGCAGCGCGACTGGCTATAATCTGAAGCGACTGAACATGATTCTGGCGGTTTTAGAAAAACGGGCTGGATTCAAACTAGGACAAAAGGACGTTTTTCTAAATATTACTGGCGGGATTACCGTGGATGACCCGGCCATTGACCTAGCTGTGGTTGCAGCGATTCTTTCATCTAATTTTGATATAGAAATTCCGTTACAACACTGCTTTTGCGCAGAAGTTGGACTAGGAGGTGAAATACGTCCAGCAGCTCGGATGGATCAGCGTATTAATGAGGCAGCTAAGCTGGGCTTCGACAAAATTTTTATAGCCAGAAACAAAAAAGCTAAATTAGCCTCGACCACCGACATCATCGCTTTCTCAAAGATTGAAGAACTAGTAAAACACCTTTTTGCATGAGATCAATTACCACGTCTATTCTCGTATTGTTATGCTTTTTACTCACTGGCTGCAAGGAAAAAGAGGCGGCAAGAGAAGAACCGAAAACCATAGAGGAAGTCGATCTGACAACAAATGATGTGGTTCACATGACTGACGCAGATGGCAATTACGCCAGTCTACAGGATGTGATCAAAAACAATAAGGGAAAGGTTATCTACATGGACATCTGGGCGAGCTGGTGCGGTCCATGCAAGGCTATGATGCCCGCCTCTCACAAGTTGCAAGAAAAGTTCAAAAATGAAGACGTCGTATTTCTATACGTATCTATTGATCGCAATGAGAATGCATGGAAGCAAAGCGCAGAAAAATTTGGGTTGACCGGTTACAACTACATCGCAAAAAACTACCCAAAAGCAAAGCTATTCCAAACTAATAACGTGAGTACCATCCCACGCTACATGCTTTTTGACAAAAACGGCAGGCTGGTGGACAGCAACGCTCAGCGACCTAATTCCAGATTGCTGGAAGAAAACATCAGGGCCTTTCTGAGGGTTTAGATCTCAAGGATTAGTTGCTCAGTTATCGCTTGAAAAACTTCGGGTGATTTTTTTGATTACGCTTTCGCGAAAGCCTAATTATAAAAACTCTGTCTGCACAATGCATACATCTGTAATTTATCTATTACTAACCTGACCTAAGTAAGGCAGGCAATTCAATTATCTTTGCACGCCTTTTTGAATGGACATGAAGAACATACGTAATTTCTGTATTATCGCGCATATTGATCACGGTAAGAGCACGCTGGCAGACAGACTTCTGGACGCGACGCAGACCGTCACGCATCGCGAGGCAAAAGCCCAGTTACTGGACAATATGGATCTGGAGCGCGAGCGCGGAATTACGATCAAGTCCCACGCCATTCAGATGGACTACACAGCGCCAGATGGCGAAAAGTATGTTCTAAATTTGATTGACACCCCAGGGCATGTCGACTTCTCTTATGAAGTCTCGCGATCCATAGCTGCATGTGAGGGCGCACTCTTGGTAGTTGACGCGGCGCAAAGCATCCAGGCACAAACTATTTCAAATCTCTATCTAGCGCTAGAGAATGATTTGGAAATTATTCCAGTACTAAATAAGGTAGATCTACCCAGCGCAAATCCAGAAGAAGTAACTGATGACATTGTCGATCTTTTGGGTTGTGATGCGAGTGAAGTCATTCCTGCGAGTGCCAAAACAGGCATCGGGATTCAGGAAATTCTAGATGCCATTGTAGAGCGGGTTCCCGCACCTAAAGGTGATCCTAATGAGCCGTTGCAAGCCTTGATTTTCGACTCCCAGTACAATCAGTTCAGGGGTGTTGAGACCATCTTCCGCGTGATCAATGGATCGATCAAGAAAGGTCAGGAAATACGATTTGTCAATACAGGCGAGAGCTATTTTGCCGATGAGATTGGAACATTGAAATTGAACCAAGTACCGAAAAAAGAAATCTTTGCAGGTGATGTGGGCTATCTGATCACAGGAATAAAAGAGGCTAAAGAAGTCAAGGTAGGTGATACCATTACAGATCACGCTAATCCTACAAAAAACCCTATCGAAGGTTTTGAGGATGTAAAGCCTATGGTTTTTGCCGGAATCTATCCTGTCGACACCGAGGATTATGAAGACCTGCGTGCCAGCATGGAAAAATTGCAGTTGAACGATGCCTCGCTTGTCTTTCAAGCCGAAAGTAGTGCGGCTCTAGGGTTTGGTTTCCGGTGTGGATTTTTAGGAATGTTGCACCTAGAGATTATACAGGAAAGACTGGAGCGTGAATTTGACATGACGGTGATCACTACGGTTCCCAACGTATCCTACCACGCATTCACCAATAAAGAACCTGACGAGGCCATCATCGTTAATAATCCAAGCGACCTGCCTGATCCATCGACTCTAAATCACGTAGAGGAACCGTATATCAAAGCCACAATCATAACAAAGTCAGACTTTGTGGGTAATGTAATGTCACTTTGTATTGAGAAGCGCGGGATAGTTACCAACCAGACTTACCTTACTACAGAACGGGTCGAAATGACCTTTGATATGCCGCTCGCGGAAATCGTTTTCGATTTTTATGATCGTCTGAAAACCGTTTCACGTGGCTACGCATCATTTGACTATTTGCCTATCGGTATGCGCACCTCAAAACTGGTACGTGTGGACATTTTATTGAACGCGCAGCCAGTTGATGCACTTAGTGCATTGGTACACTTTGACAATGCATACACTATCGGGAAAAAGATGGTCGAAAAGCTGAAAGAACTTATACCACGACAGCAGTTCGATATACCCGTTCAGGCTGCTATTGGTTCTAAGATTATTGCGCGGGAGACCATTAAGGCATTGCGGAAGGACGTGACCGCAAAATGTTATGGTGGTGATATTTCCCGAAAGCGTAAACTTCTAGAAAAGCAAAAAAAGGGTAAAAAGCGCATGCGTCAAGTGGGTAATGTAGAGATCCCGCAGCAGGCATTTATGGCGGTTTTAAAGCTTAACGATTAAGCCATAAATCCACATGCCATACCCTCTCTCTATTGAAAGATTTTTTCCATAGAGACTACTAATTGTATTATCTAACTTTAGGATGCTTTACACCTACAAGGCTGTAGGGCTATTGTATCTTTGTAAATAGTGCTAAAGCATATTTGAAATGATAAATGTTTCAGACACAGCAAGAAACAAGCTTGCTCAATTGATGAGTGAGGATGGTTTTTCTTTGGAGGACGATTTTGTGAGAGTAGGTGTAAAGAGTGGCGGATGCAGCGGACTGTCCTACGATCTGAAATTTGACAAGGAAACATCTGAAACTGACAAGATTTTTGAGGCAAACGAAGTCAAGATTGCTGTAGATAAAAAAAGTTTTTTATACCTAGTAGGTACTACACTTGAATTTAGTGGTGGACTCAACGGAAAGGGATTTGTCTTTAATAATCCTAATGCCCAACGCACGTGTGGTTGTGGGGAGTCATTTTCGCTGTGAGCGAAAACGAAATAAAAAAGAATTATGAGCAAGTACACCGAAGAAGAATTACAGAAGGAACTCGAGACAAAAGAGTATGAGTACGGGTTCTATACAGATATTGAGAGCGATACAATCCCAGTCGGGCTGAGCGAGGGTGTCATACGCATGATTTCGGCAAAGAAAAATGAACCGGAATGGATGACTGATTGGCGACTGGAATCATATCGATATTTCATCGAAATGACAGAGCCGGAATGGCACAATGTCAAATACAATAAGCCCAATCTACAGGCAATATCCTATTACAGCGCACCAAATAAAAAACCCAAGTACGATAGCCTTGATGAAGTCGATCCTGAATTGCTGGAAACCTTCAAAAAGCTGGGAATCTCAATCGACGAGCAAAAGAAATTGGCCGGTGTGGCGGTGGATATAGTGATGGACTCTGTCTCTGTAGCTACTACATTTAAGAAAACACTTGCCGAAAAAGGAATTATTTTCTGTTCCATGAGTGAAGCTATTCAGGAACATCCAGAATTGGTCAAAAAATATCTGGGAACAGTGATCCCCCAACGTGACAACTATTATGCAGCTTTGAACAGCGCGGTATTCTCTGACGGTTCGTTCTGCTACATTCCAAAAGGAGTTAGATGTCCTATGGAATTGTCCACTTACTTCCGTATCAATCAGGCTGGGACAGGTCAGTTTGAGCGTACGCTTGTGGTAGCAGATGAAGGAAGCTATGTAAGTTACCTTGAAGGTTGTACCGCCCCATCTCGAGATGAGAATCAATTGCACGCGGCTTGTGTGGAACTGGTAGCCCTTGAAGGCGCTGAGATCAAGTACAGTACGGTTCAAAATTGGTTTCCAGGCGATAAAGAAGGAAAGGGTGGTGTCTTCAATTTTGTGACTAAGCGTGGTCTTTGTGAGAAAGATGCAAAAATCAGCTGGACGCAGGTGGAAACCGGTAGTGCGGTGACTTGGAAATACCCCAGCTGCGTTTTAAAAGGTGACAATAGCGTTGGCGAGTTCTACAGCATTGCAGTTACCAACAATTTTCAGCAGGCGGATACAGGGACCAAGATGATTCACTTGGGCAACAACACAAAATCTACGATTATTTCAAAGGGAATCAGCGCTGGAAAATCGCAGAATTCTTATCGAGGACTGGTACAGGTGAGCCCACGGGCAAAGAATGCTCGCAATTTTTCTCAATGTGACAGCCTCTTGATGGGCAATAAATGTGGTGCGCATACTTTCCCATATATCGAAAACAAGAACAGTACCTCTCGTATCGAGCACGAGGCTACGACCAGTAAAATCGGTGAAGACCAGATTTTCTACTGCAACCAGCGAGGAATCGATACAGAAAAAGCCATCGCTTTGATTGTCAATGGATTTTCCAAAGAGGTCTTGAACAAACTACCGATGGAATTTGCTGTTGAGGCGCAGAAACTGCTGGAAATTAGTTTGGAAGGATCTGTGGGATAGAGAGGATGAAATATTTATGCTTTCGCGAAAGCGCAAAATAGAAACACAACCAAAATGAAATATCTATTTTACCTGATCTTAGCGGTCTTTGCACTAGTTGGTTGCAAAGAAAACACACCAGAAGAGCCAGTCACAGAAGATTCATCGGTCGAAGTCGCAAAAACACAAGAAATCCCTGTTCCAAAGGGTCAGCAGAAACTGGTCGGTGATTTTTACTGCCAGACCAGCGACAGCATCGCCGTCCTTACTACACGAAAGGCAATCTATGCCGTGCGGTTTGATGAAAAAGCCGTGCAACTGAACGAAGCAGCTCAGGCACTTAAAAAGGAAGAATACGACATGGTTCAAGTAACCATACACGGAACCGTTGAACCCAACCCCTATAAATTGGAAAATGGCGAGGGATGGGACGAAATGGTCACCATAAAAAACATTATTGAAGTAAGTCCAGCGAGTATGAAAAACGTCATACGAGCTGGAAAAAACAACGCAATACAGTAACTTATGTTAAAGATCAACGAGCTAAAAGCCTCAGTCGAGGATAAAGAAATTCTAAAGGGTATCAATCTAGAAGTTAAGCCCAGCGAGGTACATGCCATCATGGGGCCTAACGGATCTGGAAAATCTACTTTGGCGAGTGTTATTGCCGGTCGTGAGGATTACGAGCTGGACAGCGGAGAAATACTTTTTGAAGGTGAGGATGTTACAGAACTCGATCCTGAAGAGCGCGCACATAAAGGAATTTTTCTGTCCTTTCAGTATCCTGTAGAGATACCGGGTGTGAGCGTGACAAACTTCATGAAAACAGCCATCAACGAGACTCGTAAGGCCCAAGGTAAAGAAGAAATGCCTGCCAAGGACATGCTTAAGCTGATCCGCGAGAAAAGTGAATTGTTGGAAATTGACCGTAAGTTTTTATCGAGATCCCTAAATGAGGGCTTTTCTGGTGGTGAGAAGAAGCGTAACGAGATTTTCCAGATGGCTATGCTTGAACCCAAACTCGCCATACTAGACGAGACAGATTCAGGTCTCGATATTGACGCATTGAGAATCGTGGCTAATGGGGTGAACAAATTGCGCAGCAAAGACAATGCAACTATTGTTATCACGCACTATCAGCGACTGCTGGATTATATCGTTCCTGATTTTGTGCATGTTTTATATCAGGGGAGAATCGTAAAATCTGGTGGCAAGGAACTTGCTCACGAGCTGGAGAAACGTGGTTACGACTGGATCAAAGAAGAATTGCAGGCGGTTTAATTATTACGCTTTCCCGCAGGGAAGTTTATACTGAGCCTGCCGAAGTACAAAAGCGTAACCCAAAAATCCTACTCGATGAGCTTTAAAGACAACATCATATCTTCCTTCATGGCGCTGGAAGAACAGCTGGACACCGAAACCTTTGCCCATAAGCAGCGCAGCGCGGCAATCGTAAACTTTGAGAAGCTTGGACTACCTCACCTAAAAGAGGAGGCGTATAAATACACTTCGCTCAAAAAGCTGTTCAACAAGGATTATACCCAGTTCCCAAAACACGAGGCCGGTGTATCCTACGAGGAAATAAAAAAATACCTGATCCATCAGATTGATGCGTATCGTGTAATTTTTATTGATGGCGTGTATAGCTCACACCTTTCTCAGACAACCCATGAAAAATACGACGTTTGCTTGATGTCAAGCGCGCTGAACAATCCCAAGTACAGTGCGATCATAGAGCAGTACTATAACAAGATTGCGCCTAAGGACGGTATTACATCGCTGAACACAGCCTTTGCTAGAGAAGGCGCCTACATCCACATAGGCCGCAACATCGCTGTAGAAAAACCTATCGAGATCGTTTACATCTCGACTGGGAAGGAAACTGATTTGATGGTCCAGCCACGTAATCTGGTCATTGTGGGCGAGAATGCACAAGTGCAAATCATCGAGCGTCATCAAAGCCTAACCGAAAATCCGGTCCTAACAAACAGCGTCACCGAAATCTACGCTGAAAAGCGTGCGATGGTCGATTACTATAAAATCCAGAACGACAAGCAGCAGGCCTCGCTGATTGATCACACAAACGTTGAGCAGCAGGAATCAAGCGAGGTGCGCGTTCATACGTTTAGTTTTGGCGGTGCGCTTACGCGAAATAACCTCAACTTTCATCAGAAAGGCGAGCATTGTAATTCTTTGCTCAACGGTGTGACTATCCTAGAAGGCAAGCAGCACGTAGATCACTCTACACTGGTTCACCACACGGCTCCCAATTGCGAAAGCTACCAAGAATACAAGCAAATTTTTGACGAGCGGTCTGTAGGTGTATTCAATGGGAAAGTTTTAGTGGACAGCGTTGCTCAAAAAATCAATGCCTTCCAACAGAATAACAATATCCTGATCAGCGATAAGGCAACGATCAATGCCAAGCCACAGTTAGAGATTTTTGCAGATGATGTACGCTGTTCACACGGTTGTACCATTGGTCAGTTGGATGAGGAAGCCATGTTCTACATGCAGTCTCGCGGGATAGGCAAAAAAGAAGCCCGAGCTCTGCTCATGTTTGCTTTTGCGAATAGTGTTTTGGAAAGCGTAAAGATCCCAGAGATCAAGCAACGTATCACCAAACTGATCGCGATGAAACTAGGGGTTGAAATAGGATTTAATCTGTAAGCTTAGTATCGAGAGAATACCTTTAGTACTCTCCATTCTATAATCGTATTTTGCCTAATCCAAGATTCAGGCAATGACGATCACAAATTTTATCGACAACAAAGATTGCATCCCAGTAAGCGGAATGTGGCTGGACAACTACGAGCCTGCCACTGGACAGATTTACGGCGAGATCCCAGACTCAAATGCAGATGACGTAGAGAGAGCCTATCAGGCCGCAGAGCGAGCTTTTAAATCTTGGTCTGAAACAACTGTTGACGAGCGCAGTAAGATCATGTCTCGCATCGCAGATCTGATTGAGGAGAACCTTGACAGGCTTGCTGCAGCAGAATCCAAAGACAATGGAAAACCGCTATGGCTTGCAAAAGCTGTCGACATCCCACGAGCCGCCTCAAACTTCAGGTTTTTTGCGCACGCGATCACGCAATACGCCAGCAACGCTCATGAGACGACTGGAAAAAGTACCATGAATTTTACGCTGCGACAGCCGGTAGGTGTTGTGGGTTGTATCTCGCCGTGGAATCTACCACTCTATTTATTTACTTGGAAAATTGCCCCTGCCATTGCTGCAGGTAATTGCGTGGTCGCCAAGCCTAGTGAAGTCACACCAGCAACAGCTTTTCTGCTGGGCGAAATCGTACGTGAGGCAAGACTGCCTGCTGGAGTACTGAATATTGTGCATGGGACTGGCCCCTCCTGTGGTCAGGCGATAGTTTCGCATCCGCAAATCAAGGCGATTAGTTTTACGGGTGGAACTACTACTGGAGAGCATATTGCTCGCACGGCTGCGCCCATGTTCAAAAAGCTTTCGCTAGAACTGGGCGGCAAGAATCCAAATCTGATTTTTGCAGACTGTGATTACGATAAAATGCTGCGCACCACGCTGCGCTCATCTTTTGCAAACCAAGGCCAAATCTGTCTGTGTGGTAGCAGAATCTTTATTGAGCGTAGTATCTACGATCAATTCAAAACTGACTTTGTCAGCGCAGTAGAAAAAATGAAAGTTGGTCATCCCGAGGATCCTGAGGTAAAACTTGGTGCCGTGGTAAGTGAGGCACATCGGGATAAGATTGAGGAATATATTGCTTTCGCGAAAGCGAATCTTAAAGAATACACTCTGCTATCCGGCGGAGATCGCGTCGATGTAAAAGGTTACGAAAACGGCTACTACCTCTCCCCTACTGTTATTGAGGTAAAAAGCAACGACTGCAAGCTGAATCAAGAAGAAATTTTTGGACCGGTGGTGACCATTATGGCTTTTGACAGTGAGGAAGAAGCAGTAGGATTGGCTAATGGAAGTACTTACGGATTAAGCGCAACCATCTGGACCAGCAATTTATCGCGCAGCATGCGGCTCTCAAAAAATGTCCAAAGCGGTATTGTCTGGATCAACACATGGTTGAACCGTGATCTACGTACGCCATTTGGCGGTATGAAAAACAGCGGCGTAGGCCGTGAGGGCGGATTTGAAGCACTAAACTTTTTTACCGAAGCTAAAAACGTGTGTATAGAATATTAGAAGAGTCTCCACATCGCCGAGATTATCTTTGCAGCCTTAAACCAAACACATGGCCACTAAAATTGCCCCATCCATCTTAGCCGCTGATTTTGCCAATCTTCAACGTGATGTTGAAATGATCAATGAATCTGATGCAGACTGGTTTCACATCGACATCATGGATGGTGTTTTTGTACCTAATATTTCCTTTGGGGTGCCGGTTCTACGGGATATTGTCGAACATGCAAAAAAAACGATCGACACTCACCTGATGATTGTGGATCCGGATCGCTACGTGCAAAAATTTGCTGATCTGGGTAGTGACGTATTGACCGTCCACTACGAGGCTTGTGCTCACTTGCATAGAACACTACAGAATATCAAGTCAGCGGGAATGAAAGCTGGTGTGGCGCTTAATCCGCATACGCCTGTTGCTTTGCTGAAAGATGTGATTCAGGATATTGACCTTGTTTGTTTGATGAGTGTAAATCCAGGCTTTGGCGGGCAGACCTTTATTGAAAACACCTATGCTAAGACCAGCGAACTCAAAGAACTGATCCAATCAAAAAACGCCTCAACACTCATCGAGATTGATGGCGGCGTCACAGATCAGAATGCCGTGCAATTAAGAGATGCCGGTGCAGATGTTTTTGTTGCTGGGAGCTTTGTTTTTAGGTCAGAGGATCCTAAGAAGACAATTCGGGATCTTGCTGGGCTTCTGAAATAATTTCTAGGAGGATTACTATCGTGATCCCGTTCTCAAGCTGAATCTGAAAATACATCCCTAACGCAGGCTTTTGCCTGCTCAGGGATTTTGGTTTTTTCGCTTATGAAAGTTGCACTTTCAACGTTTCTGGGATTACTATCGTGATCCCGTTCTCAAGCTGAATCTGAAAATACATCCCTAACGCAGGCTTTTGCCTGCTCAGGGATTTTGGTTTTTTCGCTTATGAAAGTTGCACTTTCAACGTTTCTGGGATTACTATCGTGATCCCGTTCTCAAGCTGAATCTGAAAATACATCCCTAACGC
>CAYZJT010000005.1:0-169275 GCA_964478845.1 uncultured Flavobacteriaceae bacterium
GTGCTTTTTGATCTCGGCTGAGCCGAGACTGTAATATGGTGAGGCTTTTTTGTTTGTCAGAAATAAAAAATGAACAGCCTACAGGCTTGATTCCTTTCTTAAAATAAAAGGTCAATTTTAGTTCAACAAAAATCCCCAGCCTTGCGACTGGGGATGAGATCAAAAAAAATATACTCTAGAAATTACTGTAGTACGCGTACGTTTACAGCGTTCATTCCTTTTTTACCTTCTTTTTCTTCATACTCGACTTTGTCACCTTCTCTGATCTCATCGATCAAACCGGTTACGTGCACGAAGCAATCTTGATTTGTTCCGTCTTCAACGATAAAACCAAAGCCTTTTGACTCATTGAAGAATTTTACGGTACCTTCTTTCATTGTAATGTAATAAATAATTAAGCTGCAAATGTAAATGGTTCAATGTGACCTTAACGTTAAGTATGAGATATTTTTAAGAAAAGCTATTTTTAAGTGAGATGTTTTCGACTTTATAGCTTTTGTATTTAGGCGAGCTCAGGATTGATTTTCCTGCGGTAAAGCGCAATTTCAAAAGTTCTCCTCTGGTGCAAGTTCTACAACAAGCCCTTCTAGATCTGAGGTAATGGGCACTTGACAACCTAATCTAGAATTCTCCTGAACATTCTGTGCTTCCCAGAGCATTGCCTCCTCATCATCATTTCGCTCTCCTAGATCGTGCTCACTTATGATATAACACTGACAAGTTGCACACATGGCCATACCACCACAAACCGCCTGAACTGGTAGTTCATACGACTTGCAGATTTCCATCAAATTCATGTTCATGTCTGTAGGTGCCAGTAGTTTATGTGTCACTCCTTCCCTGTCGATGACAGTGATTTCAATATCTTGAGACATCCTTATCAGAAAAAGCGCAAAATTACAACTTATATAGCAGGACAAATTAACTTCGCTTTATGCGCTAATTATTGTCAATTCTCTTGACCACGGCCTTTTCGGCAATTTTTTTACTCCCATCAAAACCACTTACACCGCCTACTGTTGTGTATTTCATGACATATCGCTTGTCTGGAAAAATACGCTGGTAGGCACTTTGACACATCAGTGTGGCCTCATGAAATCCACATAAGATCAATTTCAATTTGCCTGGATAGGTGTTTACGTCACCTATGGCGTAGATTCCAGGGATATTGGTTTGGTAATCTATGGTGTTATCGACTTTGATTGCGTTTTTCTCTATCTCAAGTCCCCAGTCAGCAATAGGACCTAGCTTAGGTGAAAGGCCAAATAATGGGACAAATGCATCACATTCAATCACCTCCATACGCTTTGCCTTGTCGTTATGCTGTACAACAACCGAATCAACATGCTCCTCCCCTTTTATTTCCAGCACCTCTGCCGGTGTGATAAGGCGCACCTTTTTCTCCTTTACAAGTTGCTGCACTTTCTCGACGCTATCTAGCGCCCCACGGAATTCTTCCCTTCTGTGGATAAGCGTGACCTCTTTTGCAACATCTGCAAGAAAAATAGTCCAGTCCAGCGCCGAGTCGCCACCACCAGCAAGCACAACACGCTTATCACGATAGTCTTCAGGATCTTTGATCATGTAAGCCAGCCCCTTGTCTTCGTATTTTTCGAGATTAGAGATGTTTGGCTTACGCGGCTCAAACGAGCCAAGACCACCGGCAATAGCAACAACTTTTGCGTGATGGGCAGTGCCTTTGTTAGTCGTTACGATAAAGGTGCCGTCATTTTTTTCCTCTATGGTTTCTGCGCGCTCGCCTAAAGTAAAGCCAGGCTGAAAAGGCTCTATTTGCTTCATCAAATTATCTACCAGATCACCAGCGAGTACTTCTGGAAAACCTGGAATGTCATAGATGGGTTTTTTAGGATAAAGCTCTGCGCACTGTCCACCAGGCTGCGCCAGCGCGTCAATCAGATGACACTTCAATTGTAAAAGTCCAGCTTCAAAAACAGTAAATAGGCCCGTAGGTCCAGCACCGATAATCAATATATCTGTAGAGATAACCTCTTTGCTCATGTAATAGTTTCTAATACAAAGGTCGGGATGCATGGCAGTTCTTACAACATGACTATTTCATAGCACTACTTGACTCATAAAGCTTTTCGTTATGTAGGAATTTAAATGTCGTAATGTTACCATAATATCTTAAATACTTTTACTAAAGAGTACGCCGAGCATTTAATCGATAATCTTAAAAAGAGCTTGAATATTTTACTACTGGACTACCTTACTCAAATTAGCTTCAACAATAAACGCCCTTTTGGATTGGTTTTAAGGCGTTTTTACCTCTAATACCATGGTATATGGCAAATACGAGAAAGTCGTTTATAAAAGATAATTTAGCCGAATTAACCTACTGTTTGTCGATTATTCAAATATATTGAACAAAACTATTTCATTGTAGGAATGTAATGATTGCAGTTAGTCGAATACTCTGACAAATATATTGTTATCGGCAATAATAAAATTACATTTACCAGTCCACAGTCATCAACTTCTGGACAATGCTTACCTCTTCTAAAACACGCGACGAAAGTGCTAGAATCGCATCTTTGCGACAATTGAACCTTCTGGATACTATTGAAGAACAGCAATACGACAATATAACTGAGTTAGCTTCTTACATCTGCCAGACCCCAATTGCCCTCATTTCTTTGGTAGACGAGAATAGACAATGGTTTAAATCAAAGATTGGGATGGAGGTCTGTCAGACTGATCGCAACTCAAGCTTTTGCGCTCACGCAATCCATGATGAGCATAGTATCATGGAGATTCCAGATGCTAGACAAGACGATCGTTTTTTTGACAATCCGCTGGTCAAAAAAAAGGAAAATCCGGTAATTTTCTACGCGGGTATTCCAGTCTTAGACGATAACGGATTGCCCTTAGGAACTTTGTGTGTAATCGACAATGTACCTCGTCGTCTATCCCAAAATAAAAGAAAGGCACTACGCAATCTGGGTAAACAGGTTGAGGAGCTGATCAAGCTGCATCGGCTTAATGAGGAATTACAAGCATCTCGCAGGCATCTGGTAAAGCACAACACTTTATTAGAAGCCTTTGCAGGTAATGTTTCTCATGACATGAAAATGCCGCTGGCAAATCTAATTATCACTTCAGATATCTTAAGCAAAAAGTATAATGAGCTATTGGATGGAGCAGGTAAGAAATATTTGAAATATCTCAAAACCTCATCACTTGCACTCTCCGATTACATTAATAGTATTCTAGAATATTATAAGAGTACATCATACGAGCTTGAGGATAGAACAAAGTTTGATCTCAATGATTTGTTGGAAAACATTATCGAGCTTATCAATATCAAGCATCATTGCACAATACTATTACCAGAGGTGAACCGGGATCTATTTTGTAATCGTGTGGCTCTCGAACAAATATTTCTTAACCTAATCGGGAACGGAATCAAATACAATGACAAACCTGAGACCATCGTCAAAATCGAGGATTGGGAAGATGAAACTCATTATTGGTTTTCTATAGAAGACAACGGGCAAGGAATTCCAGCCGAAAAGATTGACTATATTTTTGACCTCTTTTCAATTGTTGCAGAAGCTGACCGGGATGGAAAGCGTGGCCATGGTATAGGTCTATCCACTGTAAAACAACTTACCTTAAGTTTAGGCGGAGACATAAGTGTCATTAGCAAATTGGGACACATGTCAAAATTCACATTTAGCATCGCTAAATAATCCATTTGTATTTTGCTCATCCACCGAGCAAGACATGCAACTGCATAATTTAAAAACCGAGTTTTTCATGCCCTTTTGGGGGCGTGTCATGTCCATAGCCATTCTTATTTCCGGCATCATTGGATGCTTTACAACTGGTTATGTAGGAATCTTTATAGCCATGTTTGGACTAATTCTCTTGTTACTTAGACATGGTGTTCTAATCGATATGGAGCGTAACAGGTGCAAGAAATATCTTGGCTTTCTATGGTTCAAAATTGGTATCTGGGAACAACTGGATGATTATCAATTTCTCAGCATCCTGAAAATCCCCGTTAAAAGAGTACTGTACAGCGTTTCAAATGAACATGAACGCCCTGAAATAGTATATCGAGTTGTACTTCTGAACTACAATCACCGTAATAAACTAGAAATTGTCCAATGTAGGTCTCTTGAAAAAGCAGAGAACCTTTTAAATCAAGTGGCTGAAGTTCTTCCTTTTCAAAAAACCATTTTCAGCCCGTTTTAAGAATAAGCGATCGAATTGCTGCTAATGCGCCTCGCATTGGTATGTTTATTTTTGCCCTGTTTTAAAAGGGATACATGTTACTTTACGATCATAAGGCGATAGAGAAGAAATGGCAAGATTACTGGGCAGAAAATCAGACGTTCAAAGCCAGCAATCAGTCAGAAAAACCAAAATTTTACGCGCTAGACATGTTTCCTTACCCTAGCGGTGCTGGTCTCCACGTGGGGCACCCTTTAGGCTATATCGCGAGCGACATCGTAGCTAGGTTTAAACGTCATACTGGCCATAATGTTCTCCACCCTATGGGTTATGATAGTTTTGGACTTCCTGCAGAGCAATATGCCGTCCAGACCGGACAGCATCCAGCCATCACCACTCGAGACAACATCGCTCGATATCGCGAGCAAATGGATCGCATCGGTTTTAGTTTTGACTGGTCTCGCGAAGTCAAAACCAGCGATCCTGACTATTACAAATACACCCAAGAGATTTTCATCCTGCTTTTCGAGAGCTGGTACGACAAGGATGAAGATCGTGCTAGACCTATTGGGGATTTGGTGGCACGCTTTCGCGAAAGCGGAACAAGCAGCATCAACGCTGCAACTCAAGAGAATCTAAGAGAATTTACCGCGGCAGAATGGAATGCTTTTACCAAGCAGGAACAACAAGAAGTCCTTCTGAATTATCGTCTCACCTACTTAGCCGATACCGAGGTGAACTGGTGTCCAGCCTTGGGAACCGTCCTCGCTAATGATGAGATCGTCAACGGTGTTTCAGAGCGTGGCGGTCATCCTGTGGTGCGTAAAAAAATGCGCCAATGGATGATGCGTATCAGCGCTTATGCAGAACGCCTACTGGCTGGCCTTGACCAACTGGATTGGAGCGAAAGCATCAAGGAAATTCAGCGCAACTGGATCGGCAAATCGGTTGGTGCGATGGTTAGTTTTAAAGTGGATGAGCATATTGTTGAGGTTTTTACGACACGCCCAGATACCATCTATGGTGTCACTTTTATGACGCTTGCTCCAGAACACGAACTGGTTGCCCAAATCACAACTGCAGATCAACGAGATGCAGTCGATGCCTATGTAAAAGCAACAGCAGCAAGATCTGAACGTGATCGATTAGCCGATGTAAAAACCATCAGCGGGGTATTTACGGGTGCGTACGCTACTCACCCGTTAAGCGGAGAGCAAATCCCGATTTGGATAGGTGATTATGTCTTGGCTGGATACGGTACTGGTGCGGTCATGGCGGTTCCATGTGGTGATGAACGCGATCATGCTTTTGCAAACTTCTTTGCAGACGATCTAGGTATGCCAGCAATCAAAAACATCTTTGAGGGAGTTAACGTTACTGAAGAAGCACACATTGCAAAAGACAATACACCACTTACAAACAGCGATTTTCTAAATGGCATGGCTTATCAAGAAGCCATGCAGGCAGCCATTGAAAAACTAGAAGAAATTGGTGCTGGTACTGGAAAAACAAATTATCGTTTGCGTGATGCGGTATTCTCACGACAGCGCTACTGGGGTGAGCCATTTCCTGTTTACTATAAGGACGGCTTACCACAAATGATTGATCGCAAGCATTTGCCATTAGAACTACCAGAAGTAGATGAATACCTACCTACTGAAGATGGCGCGCCGCCGCTGGGTCGTGCAAAAAAATGGTATTGGGATGCGGAAAGTAATAAGGTAGTTGCGAACCCATCTGACTTCACTAATGCAGACCCATCCCCAGCCCTTCCCGAGGGGAAGGGAGTTTCTGAATACTCAAAAACGCAGGATCGACAATCGTTAGGCTATTTTACTGCTAAACCAGAAATTGCTGGGACATTGCTTGAGCGTGCGCAGGAGTTGCGTAAAAATCCTACTGCGGCAGAAGCAGCGCTTTGGACAGAATTGAAAGGAAAGAAACCTGGAATTAAATTCAGGAGACAACATCCGATAGACGAATTCATTCCTGATTTCGTTTGCCTTTCTAAAAAACTTATCGTTGAAATAGATGTTGAGTATCATCAATACCATGTAGCAAAGGATGACGAGAGAACTTTAAAGTTAGAACAAAAGCTTGGCTATAAAGTTTTACGATTCACCAATGACCGAGTTTTAAACTCAATAAATAGCGTACTTAAAGAAATTAATTACGAGTTGGGAAAACGCCCCTCTTTCAGCGAAGCTGACAAACAAGTCCTTCCCTCAGGGAAGGATTTAGGATGGGTTGACGGTAGTGAAGAAAATACAGGACATATCTACCCGCTAGAACTCAACACTATGCCTGGCTGGGCAGGTAGCTCGTGGTACATGTTTAGGTACATGGATGCTAACAATCAGCAGGAAATGTTTTCTGAAGAAGCACAAGCCTACTGGGAAAATGTAGACCTATATATAGGAGGAAGCGAGCATGCGACCGGTCACTTGTTATATAGCAGGTTTTGGGTAAAAGTGCTGCATGATCTAGGAAAAGTCACCGTAAACGAACCTTTTAAAAAACTCATCAATCAGGGGATGATTTTGGGGGAGAGTGCTTTTGTCAAAGAACTCGAAGTCGAAACCGAAGACGAAACTGAAAAAGTCTTTATTTCTCAAGGTTCCAAAGCCAATGACCTAGATATTATTTCAGGCAGAAAAATTCACGTTGATGTCTCGCTAGTCAATAACTCTAACGAGCTGGATGTAAAAGGATTTCAGCACTGGAGACCTGACAGTAAGAATAACAAATTCATTCATAATGATGATGGGGTATTCAAAGTCTCCCGAGAAGCAGAAAAAATGTCCAAATCAAAATTCAACGTTGTCAACCCAGATAACATCTGTGATCAGTATGGGGCAGATACGTTGCGTTTGTACGAGATGTTTTTAGGTCCGCTGGAGCAGGCTAAGCCATGGAACACCGCAGGAATTACTGGGGTGTATGGTTTTATGAAAAAGTTATGGAAGCTGTATCATGATGAGAGTGGTTTTCGCGTAAGCGAAGAAAAAGCCTCACCAGAAAGCATGAAGACGTTACATAAAACCATCAAAAAGGTACGAGAAGACATTGATAATTTCTCCTTCAATACAAGCGTAAGTAGTTTTATGATTGCAGTCAATGAACTAACAGCGCAAAAGTGTAATCATCGTGAAGTGCTAGAACCGCTGGCTATTTTGGTAAGTCCTTATGCTCCTCATATCGCAGAAGAGTTGTGGTCACTCTTAGGTCATGAAGAAAGCATTGCTTTTGCTGCATTCCCAGAATTTGAGGAGAAATACCTAGTGGAAAGCAGCAAGGCCTATCCTATTTCATTCAATGGAAAGATGCGATTCACGCTAGATCTGCCCACCGATGCCAGTAAAGATGAACTGGAAAAACTAGTGCTAGAGGACGAAAAGGTGCAGGCTCAACTAGAAGGAAAAACGATTCGCAAAACGATTGTTGTTCCTGGCAAGGTGGTGAATTTTGTTATTGGCTAGGTAAAGCCCAGAGACATATTATTTGATGATCAACTTTTTTGTCGCGTTTTCAACCCTAAGAAAGTAGATCCCTGCGGTAAGCTGCTCCAGCATGATGCGGGAGTCTCGAGGCACAATCGCATCAACGACTAACCTGCCTGTTGCAGCAATCAGCTGATAAGGCTTTTCTGCCCACTGGCTACCCAATTGAATATGGGTTGTTGCTGGATTTGGAAAAAAGCTTAATTCTGGACTAACGTCATCCACTGATGCGGTAGGTCCTGTTGCTCTGGTATAGCTAAAACCACCCATACCACCCTGACGACCTACTGCCCATGAATTGAAAATAATATCTATATAAATATCATCTGTGATCAAGTGTAGCACTGCGGGTTGGCCAACGTAATCGGGGGGTGAGGAATTAGGTGCTGTGCTTTCCCAATCTTGAAATGTTAAGTTCGCAAAGTTTGAAGCACTGCCTAGCGCCCATTCGGTGTCTGCAGGACTTAGGAAATCAGTGTAAAAAGTCTCCGTTGCAGCATTATATAGGCCTTGATTGTTTCCTCTAGTGATGGCTACGTTTGCAGTAATTTGATCCTGATTAGCTGGCAGAACAGGATTTGCGCCATTGGCCTTTGTGAAAGTCAGGCTACCACTATCCCATACTGTCTGGGCAGAAAGTACACCCGTGAAGAGAAAGAAGAATATGTAAAAGTTTTTCATATAACATTTTTGTAAATCTTTTAAAGATAAGCAAAAAGGAAGAAACTCAATTTTCATTTAGTGCGATAACGCTGTTAACCAAATCGTAAATTTGTAGCTTTGCTCGTTTGGCAATAAAAAGTCACCTATCCAGTTTATTAGGTACAGTTGAAACCGTGTATTTGAACAAATTAATCTTCCGCTTTTTCAGCGTTTTACTTTTAGTTATCATCGCCAGCAGTTGTAGCCGTAAGCGCAATACGTGGACTGGTCGCAATCTGCATGCTGTAGGAACAGAATATAACGTATTGTACAACGGGAACCTTGCTTTAGAAGCAGGGTTAGAGGAACTGGAACTCACGTTTCAAGACAATTACTGGGAGGTCCTGCCTGTTGAGCGCATCATTGAGGAAGAACAAACTTTTGTTCCGGGTCAAAAACAGAAAAATGCAAACTTTGAACGCGCAGAGGAGAAGGCGGTAAAAGCGGTACAAAAGCACTCCATTCTCGTAGATGGGACTGAATTCAATCCTCAAATCGATGAGGCGTACATGTTGCTAGGTAAAGCTAGGTATTACGACCAGCGCTACCTACCTGCTCAAGAGGCTTTCAACTACATCTTGCAGTTCATGCCAGAGAGTAACTCGTTTTACATGGCGCAGGTGTGGAAGCAGCGCACAAACATGCGACTGGATAACAATGAGACTGCCATTGACGAACTTAGAAAGATTCTTGATGAAAGCAAGGACGAGCTTGATAAAGAGGGACTTGCTACAGTAAATTCCACTCTATCGCAGGCTTACCTCAATATGGAGATGGTTGATAGCGCTTTAGTTTACATGTATCGAGCGGCTAATCAAACCGAAAACCGAGATACGGAAGGCAGGTACAAGTTTATTGCCGGACAACTTTTTGCCAGGACCGGTCAAATCGATAGCGCACTTGCTTACTACGATAGAGTCATCGAATTGCATCGCAAGATTCCGCGTAATTATTACGTCAATGCATTTATTGAAAAGATCAAACTTTTCGACACTATCAATGGCGAAAAGCTAGCACTTCTTGAGTTGATGAATGAGCTTGAGGAGAATAGAGAAAACCGCCCGTGGCTGGATGACATCTATTCCAGAAAAGCCATCTTTTTTGAATGGCGAGACAGCATTAGACTTGCCGAAAAATATTACAATAAATCACTTCGCGAAAACAGGACACCAGACCCTTATCTGAAAGGCAACAATTATCGCGCGCTGGGCGACATTAAATTCAACTCTGCTGAATACGTGGTTGCCGGGAAATATTTTGACAGTGCACTAATTAACTATACAAAGAAAACCGTCGAATACAGGCTAGTCAAAAAGAAACGAGACAATCTGGAAGACGTGATCTTCTATGAGCTGCGTCG
Organism: uncultured Flavobacteriaceae bacterium; assembly: GCA_964478845.1. Lineage (GTDB taxonomy): Bacteria > Bacteroidota > Bacteroidia > Flavobacteriales > Flavobacteriaceae > Nonlabens. Next base: position 9,763 of record CAYZJT010000005.1, read on the forward strand.
GCGCAGTGCAGACAGCATCTTTAACGTGCTGGACATGAGCCCAGATGAGCGGGAAAACTATTACCAGAATTATATCGACGAGCTAATTGCTGAAGAGGAGCGTCTAAAAAGAGAGGCAGAAATTGCTGCGGCAAATGCAGCGCAGCAGGGCAAATCTGCGTTCCAGACCGTGCAGAACAATCAGCAGAAACTGGGTAGATTGAGTGGTAACCAACTCACTGCACAGGGTCAGCCGGTGGCTAATAAAAGTTCTCGGCTAGGAATTCCACCACCGCCTACTGCACCTACCATAGGTCCTAGCAGCAGAAATTCTGGAAGCAGCTTTTATTTCTACAATATCCAGACGGTGGAGAGAGGCAAACTGGCTTTCCAGAGCAAGTGGGGTCAGCGGCCATTAAAAGACAACTGGCGACTTTCCAGCATCCTAGCTAAAACCAAAAATGATGTTCAAGAAGGTGAAGCAGCAGCAGATGAGGAAGAAGAAATCAAGCCTGAATACACCACTGAATTTTATACCAGCAAACTCCCGACTGGACAAGCTACTCTAGACAGTATACAGCTGGCACGAGAGCAAGCTTACTATAAGCTGGGTGTGATTTACAAAGAGAAGTTCAAACGTAATGACCTGGCAATTGATCGATTCAATACGCTTCTTGACTTTGATCCAGATGACAGATTGCTATTACCAGCGCTTTATAATTTGTATTTGATCTATAGGGATGACGCTTTCGCGAAAGCGGAACAACTCAAACAGCGCATCATCGCAGAATTTCCTGAAACCAGATACGCACAGCTGTTATTAAACCCCAGCGGAAAGTTGGACGACGAAAGTAACCCTGAGGCAGTTTACAAAAGGCTCTACAAGGCTTATGATAGTCAAGATTACATAACGGTTATCACACAAGCGGATAAATACATCGAGGTGTTCAGTGGCGATAAGATCGTTCCCAGACTGGAATTACTCAAGGCATTTGCATCGGGTAGATTGTATGGTGTTAACGCCTACAGGGAAGGTCTGGACAATGTTGCTCTTAATTATCCAAATACTGAATTTGGAAAAAGCGCACAGCAGCTACTTCAGGAATCCAAGAGTTTGGCAATCAAGGAAGGCTTCACCGCAGAAGAAGGGCTATCGGATTTTAAACTTATATTCAAGTTTGATGATCAGGACCTAGCTGACGCACAGGAACTTAAAAAACAGATCGAAGAGTATAACGCAGAGCGCAACTACAATTTCCGTGTATCAATCGATAAATATAATACAACTCAATCGCTACTAGTGGTTCACGGGCTGAACTCAAAATTGGGCGCCTCTGGTTTAGCTGATGGATTGAAGGAAAGTGATTTCGAAATTACTAGACCATCCATTGCGATTGCCGCTGAAAACTACAAGACAATTCAAGCTTATAAAAATCTGGACGATTACGAGCAGAATATGAAGTAAAACCAACTCGACCATGTTTAAAAATCAATCCAAATCCAACAGCGATTACCAGGAGTCTATAGGGAAAGGATCAATAATCCAAGGAGACATTACCAGTCAGAACAATTTTAGATTAGATGGTACGCTTACGGGTAGCCTGACCACAGCCGCAAAGGTGGTGACAGGGGTAGAAAGCACCATAGAAGGTGTCCTAAAATGTACCAGTGCATGTATTTCAGGTAAGGTGGACGGCACCATTAAAGTAGATGGGCTAGTGGACATCAAGAAAACGGCTGTGATAACTGGAGAACTTTTTGCTAAAAGCTTGCAAGTAGAAGAAGGTGCAGTTCTTGAAGCCACTTGTAACATCCAGTCATCCAAAACAAAAAAGAGCAACTTGACAAAGGTTGCCAAAGAAAAACAGAGCGCTTGATCAACCCATATTTAAAACTTTTAGCTGGGATTGTTATTATCACAGCAGCCTTGTGTGCTGGACATGCTTTTCTAATTAAAAAGCATGCTATCCCGCTGTGGCGTCTCTACACATTTTTAGGGGTTGCAACTTTCATCACGGCTGCTGTACTGCGGTGGATGCAATGGCATATGGCAGATAAAGTGCACATCGGATTCATTGCTATGATTAGTGTCAAACTGGGTCTTGCTGTTATACTTTTTCCAGAATTGCTCCAAAATGACCCTGCCTTGTCCCGACCTGAGATTCTAGCCTTTCTCGTACCCTACTTCCTCTACTTATTTATAGAAATTATGATCGTGGTCAAGTGGCTCAACAAGAATTGATTAGAGCCGTTCCTCAAAAAAGATTAACCTAAACGATTTAAGGATTGTTTTGATTGGGTTTTGAATTCATTTAGACATACCTTTGCGCCCGAATTTAGAGACCACATTTATAAAGGTTTATTTCATGTCGCAGGGTTTTTTAAGAACGCTTTTTACGATTGTTTTTCTGAGTAGCTTTTATAGCATCAATGCTCAAGTTGCCGATAACAATCAGTTTAACGAAGAAATCCCAACCACATTAGAAGGTGATAACGGCGAGTACGGCAAAGGTGATGCTGTTGATACTAGTGACGAGGTAAAGAATTTCATCTCTCACCACCTCCAAGACTCCTATTATTTTACGCTTGTAGAAAAAGCAGAGACTGGTTTTCATTTGAGCCTTCCTCTACCTGTGATCCTCTGGGATAATGGTCTGCAAGTATTTAGTGCTTCCAAATTCCACCATGGAGAAGAGGTCGCAGAACACGATGGCAATTACTACGCTTTGTACCACGGCAAAATCTACAAAACAGATGCCGCTGGAACCATCACTCTAGACGATCACGATCACCCTACGCAGGCAAAACCATTTGACATTTCCATCACTAAGAATGTGGTGACTGCCTTGCTTGTAGGTTTGATCATGCTGCTAATCTTCAGAGGTCTTGCTAAGCAATACACTAATAGATCAATCCCAAAGGGATTTGGTCGAGTGCTTGAGCCGCTTGTTATTTACGTGCGTGACGAGATCGCAATCCCAAATATCGGTGAAACAAAGTACCGCAAGTTCATGGGTTTCCTTTTGACGGTTTTCTTTTTTATCTGGATCTCAAACCTACTCGGTTTGACACCGCTAGGGACAAACTTGACTGGTAACATCGCTGTAACCGTTGGTCTTGCATTATTAACCTACCTGATCACCACATTCAGTGCAAACAAGGATTACTGGAAGCACATCTTCTGGATGCCAGGTGTACACCCGATCATGAAGATCTTCTTTATTCCTATTGAATTGATAGGAACATTGACTAAACCTTTTGCACTTCTCGTGCGTCTCTATGCTAACATCACAGCGGGTCACGTTGTACTCTTTACACTTTTAGGTGCAATCACATTAGCTAAAACAAATGTGGAAATAGGTACTGGAGCTTCTATAGGTTACGGTGTATTCTACTTTGTACTGGCATTTTTCATCATGCTTATTGAAATCCTAGTTGCGTTTCTGCAGGCATACATCTTTACACTATTGTCGTCTTTATTTATAGGGATGGCAGTAGCAGATCACGATCATCACCATGAGGAAGAACCAGAGCCGGTTCAAGCCGATGTTGAGGACGTGAGAGAACGCTTTGTTTAATTTTTAAATTTTTGTTATGTACAATTTGATTGGAGCAGGATTAATTGCCATAGGTGCCGGTATCGGTCTTGGACAGATAGGTGGTAAAGCTATGGAGGCGATCGCTCGTCAACCAGAAGCTGCTGGTAAGATCCAGACTGCGATGATTATCATCGCTGCACTTTTGGAAGGTTTTGCATTTGCTGCCCTACTTCTAGGAGGTAACTAAGCAGTAATGCGCAACATATACCGTCTACCGCCAGCGGTTGGCTGTCAGTAGACGGTATTACAAACAAAACTTTTTATCAAACACCATTAAGATCACATGGATCAGTTAATTAATGATTTTTCGTTTGGCCTATTTATCTGGCTGGTAATCATTTTTGTCGGGCTTATCTTTTTGATGGCCAAATTTGCATGGCGTCCCATCCTCAACTCTCTGGATGAAAGAGAGCAAGGAATCAATGACGCACTTGCTGCAGCAGAAAACGCCAAAAAAGAAATGGCCAAGCTCGAAGCGTCTAACGAGGCTGCTGCTCAAGAAGCGAGAGCACAAAGAGATGCGATGATCAAGGAAGCTCGCCAGATCAAAGAGAAAATGATTGCAGATGCAAGCGATGAAGCTCAGGCCAAAGCAAACCAGATCATGGTAAGCGCTCAGGAAGCAATCGAGGCCGAGAAGAAAGCTGCTCTTGCAGAAATCAAAGCTCAGGTAGCAGAACTTTCTCTAAAGATCGCAGAAAAAGTGACGCGCAAAGAGTTGTCTGAAAAAGATGCTCAACTTGCACTGATCGACAAAATGCTAGCTGAAGCAAACGTATAAGCTATGAAACTATCACGCGCTGCTTCACGTTACGCCAAAGCCGTCCTAGGCATCGCCCAGGATAAAGGCCAGGCTGATGCCGTGAATGCCGACATGAGAGACATTTTGAGTACTGTCTCAAAGAGCAAAGATTTGCGCAGCTTTTTGACAAGTCCATTGCTCAAGGCTGATCAAAAAAAATCAGGCCTTAAAGAAGTATTCAAATCATCGAATGCCATAACGCAAGGATTGTTTGACCTGCTTGCGTCAAAAAATCGTACAGCTATCTTAGAAGATGTAGCCATGAGCTATGTGGTGATGTACGAGGACTTAAACAAGCGTGAAATCGCGACTGTTACGACAGCTGTAGAATTGAGTGCAGTGCTGGAAGAAAAGATTTTGGCAAAAGCAAAAACGTTGGCTGGAAAGGACATCACATTGGTTAAGAAAGTTGATCCTAGCATTTTAGGTGGTTATATTCTCAGAGTTGGTGACCGCGAGATCAACGCTAGCGTAGAACGCAGCTTTAGTGAATTAAGAAGGACGTTTGCCGTCTAAGTAGATTTTAAGAATTAAGCTTTCGCGAAAGCGGAATAAACAATATCCCACAAGGGAAGAACAAGAAAAGTAGCAACATGGCAGAAGTAAATCCAGCAGAAGTATCTGCAATACTTAAGCAACAATTATCAGGATTTGACGCTACCGCCTCTCTAGACGAGGTGGGAACCGTGCTTACCGTGGGTGATGGTATCGCTCGCGTTTACGGTTTGTCTAACGCACAATACGGTGAGCTGGTCTCGTTTGATAGCGGGCTGGAGGGAATCGTACTCAACCTAGAGGAAGATAACGTAGGTGTCGTTCTTCTAGGTCCATCTACAGCAATTAGCGAGGGTGACACGGTAAAGCGTACGCAGCGTATCGCATCTTTGAAAGTAGGTGAAGGAATTGTAGGCCGTGTTGTAAACACATTAGGTGAGCCTATCGATGGTAAAGGTGCTCTTGAGGGGGAGCTTTACGAGATGCCACTAGAACGTAAGGCACCAGGGGTAATCTACCGTCAACCGGTAAACGAGCCCATGCAGACTGGGGTAAAGGCAATTGATGCGATGATCCCGATCGGTCGTGGACAGCGTGAGCTTGTAATCGGTGACCGTCAGACTGGTAAGTCTACTGTTTGTATCGATACGATCATCAACCAAAAAGAATTCTACGACGCTGGTGAGCCTGTCTACTGTATCTATGTTGCCATAGGCCAGAAAGCTTCTACCGTTGCTGGAATTGCTAAAGTACTTGAGGATGCTGGTGCACTAGCTTATACAACCATAGTTGCTGCAAACGCATCTGATCCTGCACCTATGCAGGTATATGCACCATTTGCTGGTGCGGCGATAGGTGAGTACTTCCGTGATACGGGGCGTCCCGCGCTGATCGTTTATGATGACTTGTCTAAGCAAGCGGTTGCCTACCGTGAGGTTTCACTTTTGCTACGTCGTCCACCAGGACGTGAGGCGTACCCAGGTGACGTTTTCTACCTTCACTCAAGATTGCTGGAGCGTGCTGCAAAAGTTATCAACGATGATAACATTGCTAAGGAAATGAATGACCTGCCAGAATCTTTGAGGCCATTGGTAAAAGGTGGTGGATCGTTGACGGCACTACCGATTATTGAAACACAGGCGGGTGACGTATCTGCCTATATCCCGACAAACGTAATCTCGATCACAGACGGACAGATCTTCCTAGAATCTGACCTTTTCAACTCGGGTGTGCGTCCTGCGATTAATGTGGGTATCTCGGTATCTCGTGTGGGTGGATCTGCACAAATCAAGTCGATGAAAAAAGTATCTGGTACGTTAAAACTGGATCAGGCTCAGTACCGTGAGCTTGAAGCTTTCGCGAAATTCGGTTCTGATCTAGATGCTGCGACCTTGAACATCATTGAGAAAGGTAAGCGTAACGTTGAGATCCTGAAGCAGGCTCAAAACAACCCTTACACTGTTGAAGATCAAGTAGCGATTATCTACGCAGGTTCTAAGAATTTGTTGCGTAATGTACCTGTTGAGAAAGTAAAAGAATTTGAGAAGGATTATATCGAGGTTCTTAACTCTCAGCACCGTGGTACACTCGACACAATCAAAGCTGGAAAGCTAACTGATGAGGTTATTGATACGCTCACGAGTGTAGCAAAAGATCTTTCCGCTAGGTACTAATTAGAGTTTATCAGTATTTAAAAAACACCTGTAATGGCCAATCTGAAAGAGATTAGAAACAGAATAGGATCAGTATCATCTACGATGCAGATCACTAGCGCCATGAAAATGGTGAGTGCCGCAAAGCTGAAAAAAGCGCAAGATGCGATTACAGCTATGCGCCCTTATTCTGATAAGCTGACTGAAATACTTCAGAACTTAAGCTCAACACTAGAGGGTGAAGCTGGAAGTCAGTTTACCGCTCAGAGAGAGTTGAATAAAGTGCTGGTCGTAGCTATCACCTCTAATCGAGGTCTTGCTGGCGCTTTTAATTCTAATGTGATCAAAGAATTGGTTCGTTTGAATCAAAACGAACTGCGCAATTCTGCTGTTTCTTACATGACCATTGGTAAAAAGGCCAATGACTTTGTAAGCAAGGACAGCGAGGTACAGAGTAACAAGAGCGAGTTGTTTGACAACATCAGTTACGAAAATGTTGAAGTGATTGCAGAGGAGTTGATGGAGTTGTTTACAGACGAATCTTTCGACAAAATCATCCTAGTTTACAACAGCTTCAAAAACGCAGCAACGCAAATTGTACGTACGGAAGATTTTCTACCGCTTAAACCAGTAGAAAAAGATGAAGATGCACTGCAGGCTCAAAAAGATCAGGACTACATCTTTGAACCTTCAAAAGAAGAGATCGTAGAGCAACTGATCCCTAAGTCTCTGAAGATGCAACTTTACAAAGCGGTAAGGGATTCATTTGCAAGTGAGCATGGTGCGCGTATGACGGCCATGCACAAGGCTACTGATAATGCAACTGAATTACGCGATCAATTGAAACTGACTTATAACAAAGCAAGACAAGCTGCCATTACAAATGAGATCCTAGAGATTGTGGGTGGTGCAGAGGCACTGAACAATTAGAGTAGACTCTGCTAGATATTTTAAACGCGATGGGGGACCATCGCGTTTTTTGTTTAGTAAAAACTTAAAATCTATTCTTTGACAGATTTCGTAACTTCCACAGAAACAAAGTCATGAAATCACTACTCACAAGCGCTTTTTTATTTTTGGGCATATTAACGTTACAAGCCCAAACGCCTAGCGAAGAACCTTTGATGCTCGTAACCATACAAACTAAAGCTCCTGAAAACGCCACGGAAACAGTTACGCGGATAAAGTACATCTATCTGACAACTCTAAGCAAGAATAATTTAAAATCGGTTTGTGATGCTCAAGTGGCAGGACAAATAGGTTATAAAGAGGTATGGAGAAATAGTTATCCCAAACACCCTGAAGTATGGGAAAGGGTTTCCAAAGAGAGAATTGAGCCAAGTGCAGCTAAGAAATATGGTTGCGCTCTAGAAAACAAGGAAATTGGTGTCAGAGATCTGCAAAAGTTTCCAGAGCTTTACGATGAGTATTTCTCTAGATAGAAGTCCCGTAAACCATTCTACTTTGGAAGTAGAAGAATGAGTTCAGATTCATAAAGTAGTTTTTGTAATATTTTCTACTTAATGCATCAAAAGGGTAAACACAAAAACTCTTAACGATGCGTGATTATCTTTTCACCCCGATTTTCTTCATCATTGCCGCTTTGTTCTGCACCGCACAGGAAGCAGTCCAGATTACAAAGTATGGCAGCGGCAATCCAGTGATTCTCCTATCAGGGTTTGCCACAAACCACGAGGTGTTTGATCAAACCATTGAACATCTAAAGTCACAGCATGAAATACATGCGGTAGATTATGCAGGATTTGGAAAGGTAGAGCCTATAGATTTCCCGTGGCTACCACAAATTCAGCAGCAATTGTTAGATCACATTGCAGGTATTGAAAGTGATAGAATTATCCTGATAGGTCACAGCATGGGTGGGACACTGGCATTATGGCTTGCTGCTCAACCAGAACTTAAAATAAGTAACGTAATCGTGATTGATGGCCTGCCGGCTTCAGGTGCTTTGATGTTCCCTGACTACGACCCTGACAAGATTGTTTATGACAGCCCGTACAGCAAGCAGCAACTGGCGATGGATGACGAGCAATTTTTAGTCATGGCTACAATGATGGCCAGCGGTATGGTCACCAGCGAAAAAGACAAAAAAACAGTAATCAACAGGATTATCAAATCAGATCGAGAGACCTATCTAAAAGGATACATAGACTACCTCAAGCTGGATGTAAGACCTTATCTCAAAAAAATTACTTCACCCGTCCATATAATTGCCGCAGCAGGAATGTATGGGGAAGCCATGGCAAGAAAAACCTATAGCGATCAATTTTCAAACTTGGCTGATTACACGATTGAGATCCATCCCACCGCAAAACACTTTATTATGCTAGACGCAACGGATTGGTATCTTGAGCAACTTTCTTCACACCTCTAATGAAACAAAAAGAATTTGAACAGCTTTATTCGGTTTATTACGATAAAGTCTGGCGGTTGTGTCTGGGATATTGCCACGCAGATCGATTTGCAGCAGACGACCTGACCCAAGAGGTTTTTGCAAGAGTCTGGACGCACTGGGATAGGTTCAGAGGTGATGCACAACGCAGTACGTGGTTATTCAGGATAGCTGTCAACACCTCGCTTTCGCGAAAGCGTAAACTCAAAAACCAACCAAATTCAACACAAGTCACTGAAGCTATCCATGACAGTGCAGAGGATCAACATGAAGTTGAGAATCAACCAACACCCACTGACCTATATGCCTGTATCGACCAACTTAATGCCTTGGACAAGTCGATTATCATGCTGGAATTGGAAGGCGTACCGCAAAAAGAAATCGCGGCAGTAATAGGAAAATCCCACGCTGTGATCAGGACACGAGTCCATCGAATTAAAGACAAATTAAAGACCTGTTTAAACCATGAATGATCTACAAAAACTATATCAAGCAAAAGCACCAGAAAAAGCTTCGTGCGCTGAAAAAGTAAAAAGTGTCTCCCAGAAAATGAAGCAAAAACAGCGGATTACAGTAGCTGTACTTTCAGTAACAGCGATAGTTCTGATTGCTTTTGCCATCTGGACGCTGGGCAATGCAAGTTCAATTTTCAGAATTGGTTTGATCCTGATGATTGCCTGTGTCCTTTTCAGGATCATCGCCGAGATGGTATTCTTGAATCGATTCAATTACATTAACCCTGACAAAACCACAGAAGATTACGCAAAGGCCAAAGGTCTTTATCATGAACAACGAGTGGTTTTACATCAAAAAATTACCCCTGTACTTCTAACGATTTACTGGATTGGTTTCGTTCTACTTATACCACAGTTTAGCGAGTCTCTATCCAATTTTATGTTTTGGTATGTGTATATTTCCAGCGTTGCGATTGCGGCTGCCATGGTTTGGTTCATTAGACATCAGATTAAACAGGAGTCTCGAGATTTGAGACATTGGGCAGAAATACGATAATTTACTTCCTTACGCCTCTACCAACTTATGATCCAGCACGATATTCAACTCAGGTGCTTTGCTTACCTCAACAACTGCATTAGGGGGAAGTGAGCTGTAGAACTCAGCAGATACAGGAATTTTTCCCGCCTTAGTAATTAGTACAATCTCTGATACCGATCCGTTTCGGGTAACGATATGTTTGTCTCGTACGGTGGTTGTAAAGACTTCTTTGATATTAGCAGTTTTTACACGATTACATTTTATATGGAATCGCAGTAAACTGATGATTTGCCATGCTACAATTATTGGAAGCGGAAACAGAAAAACAATTAGACCCCAATAATCTGAAGCAATCAAAGAAATGATGATGAAAAGCGGAATTCCAGCTATGGTAACTGCTCGCTATATTTTCTTTTTGAGTGCTTTGTCCAAAACATCATAATCCGCGCTGCTGAGATTCTGCTTTTTGACGCGATGAATTTCTCGTGGTCCTCTGAGAGAAGATTGAACATCTTGCGTTTGACTCTCGCCTTTCTCAAGAATTTCAAGTCCGAGAACGGCTTTACTACGCGGTACGATTCCAAGACTTACAGTATCCCCCACTCTGACAGAATTGTACTTGTAATAATCTACAGTGAAATCTTTGTCTTTCAGCGTAATCTGATAGGAAGTCTTTGTACTAGTTCGCGATCCACCAGTGCGCCGGCTGCCTGCAGAGCCGCGTTGCGAAACTGTTATTTTCTTCTGCTTGTCTTGTAAAACACCTGTGTACACATGTTTCACCCCACCCGAGTAGTCGCCATATTTCCTGATCAGCATGTAACCGCAAAAAAGAAAAATGATCGCTAAAAATCCAGCAGGAATATAATCGCCCATGTCCCATGGTGGTACAAACATGCGTTCCCCAGAAACCCAGCCAAAACCGAAATAGATAAAAAGCGTAAAAGCAATGGGAACAGCAATAAAGCCGAACAATCCCCAGCGCAGTTGTTTTCTATCCGACTCTGTGAGTGACTCTTCCGTGTATAAGGCAACCTCATTCATGCCCTAAATTTCTGAGAAATTAGAGCTATTAGAAATTAGACAATTGCCTTATTCAGTCAGTCGTGGTATATCTGGCTTGAATTGCTCTGTCGATAGCTGTTGCCAGATAATAATGGTCACCAGCGCTATTCTTACTCAGAATGTTGCTTTCTAGGCAGACAATGTAATTCACACCATTTGGTTGCTCGACAATACAAAGGCTATTCATGTAGTTGTAACGATTTCCTGCATATTCGCCACAAGGTGTGTCTTTGGTTTTATCGCAGCTATAGAAACTTCCAGATTTGAAATAGACCGCAGCATCATTAAGGGCAGTACTTGCACCGTAACGTATTCTACGATCTGTCATGTAAAGCAATCGCTTGATCTCAAGACTGGTGAGCCTGTCGATAACTTCGCCTTTCTCAAGTTTAATGCAATACTTCATCAATCCCTTAGGCGTGCCTATGCTGCCGCCCTTGCTGCCCACATATTTGTCTGCCCCATTTGTAAAAAAGCTCCCTAGTCGCCATTCATCGCTGGTAATGCCCAGATCTCGCAACGGCTGATTCACTAAGTCAATAGCTAGATCTGTTAGTTCCTTGCGGTTTGCGTTGTCAAAAAACTCATCGGCAGCTTCTTGAGTCAATCCAAAGTAATCATCACCGAAAATCCGCATCAGCAATGCTTCTCGCCACACAATGCTGGCAGCTCCATTATTGCTTACACTCAGCATGTGATCCAGCCACTCGTACAGCGAAAACTCATCGCTAGAGATCACGGTTCGCTTTTTAAAAGAATCCTTCTCTGGATCGTAAATAGGAATGGTGTGGTGGTCGTAAAGACCCCAGTTGCCAGAACGCACGACCTTATTGCGCATCAAGCGCTCACGTACATGTAGATCTTCTGGGCAAAGTTTTTTGATTTCATTGAAAAACGCAGTAGCAACCACAATCTTTCCCACGCTTCCAGGCTGGAACCCTGTAGTTTCATTCAGCTGAGCATAGCGCGTATTATCTGGATCTGTCATGTCCAGCACCGTTATCCCGTAGCCAGACCTGCGCGGAAATAGCCTCGACATTTCCTTCTGAAATTCAGGATCCTCTTTCATTAGCTGCTCTACAGTGTCCCTAGTCTCACAGAGCCAAAGTGTTATCTCATCATGTTTTTTAAAAGAACCTGGACGTAGGTATCGTTCGGTAATTGTGCTGTCCAGCGTCTTTTCAAGTCGTTTCAGACGTTTTATACCCGTTTTTTTATAACCATCAATAGGATAGAATGCAGAAACCAAAAGCCCCACAATCAGCAGCGTCAAAAAGTAAGGGAGTCTTTTCATGGGTGAATTTCTCGGTTGATGTAGAGTTTTGTGTTGAGGTCTACATTTTCGTCAATGCTGTTCAAGTATTCAGAATTTGCTGCGAGTTGGTTCTCAACAAAAGGCCTGATTTGAAAAAGATAGAGCTTACCGTCTTTGAAACCCAGTTCAACGTCCCACGCCCCAGTGTAGCTTCCATCTTTGGAACCAGGCATGGTTTGGTGGATTTCATCTGCAAACGCGCGGATTTTTTCTAAGTCCCCAGCGTTTAATATGCGCTCATCAAAGTCCACGTGCTGCATAATGCTGCCACCAGTTTCGGGTAGTCTCCGACGTCTATTCTCGCGTGCTGGCGATATCAGTCTGGCTTCTCCTTCCTTATCGATAATATAGGTTTCTGCTGCCTGGCCGTCCACCGCACCACCGGCGCCACGGCTCATCGCCACGGTTACGCTACCTTCTTCGTTATTCAGAAAATCTGTTGTGATAAGTACACCGCTATAGTCCACATCTACGCTAGGAATGACCAAAATAGATGGATAGACGTTCTCTGGGTTTTCTAGGTACACTTGTCTCCATTTATAGCTGCGTTCGGTGTAGGGGCTAGCCCACACATCTCTCACACCTTTAAAAATCTTATCGCGATCTACCGCGTTAAACACTGTCAAATTAAGTCCTGCACCGGTGAACTCTTCAAGATCCTCCATGTTTGTATCGCTACGTAAGAAAACGGGCACAGTACCTAACCGGCCACCTAGAATTTCTCTAAAATCCTTCTCCAGTGCATTAACAAATGCAGGTTTCAATGGCATCTGTGCGATAGCTGCCCTGAGTGTGGCCAGTTGATCCAGCATAAATGATTCTGCTTCTTGTGTATTTCCTTGTGATTTTAGAGAGTCCGCTTTCGCGAAAGCGGAAACCAAAAACTCCCAATAACTCCCTACCTGCCCTGGCATGGCTTGATCCATGTGATCACGGAAAACCCCAAACGGAATTACGATTCCATTCACCACTTTCTCAGGAAAAAGCTGCTTGAGCTGACCAAGGTTTGCAGCTTTGGGACCGCTCAAGATCCCACTGTCGCGGCTGTCTACACTTGCCATATTAATGGGCAACTTGCCGTCCAGTTTCAGTTTGCCTTCTGGAATGCGTATGGTCTGGCGGTCCTTGCCTTTGCTGCCGTTGAAGAGAGCGCGCTCCTGATCTGTCATGTCATCCTGAGATTTGAGAACAACCGTACCGCTGGTACTCACGGCGTAAAAGATATCCTCTCCATCCAGCGACTTGAGATCATCCAGATTGTCTGCGGTAAGCGCAGCGTTAGGAATTCCCAGATTGCGGGCCAGCAACTGTACGTGGGAAACCAGATTCCCCTCGCTCACAGTAGCAATTCCAGCCACCGGTTTCAAGTCGCTAGGTGGTCGGTCAAAAACGTAGATCTTTGAGGGATTGACTTGCATGCCCTCGGCATTTCCTGCCACAACGACCAGCTGTCCTCTAGCGTAGCCTGGATTGAGTCCACGTACCGTGGCAGGATTGTCAATACGGGCGATCTGGCTGGTCATGCCTATCTGACGATTCACCAGCGCGCCCAGTTCGCCGATGGCATCCCCTAGCGGTAGCAAAAGAGAACTGCGCACGCGATCATCTAGAAAACCGTACGCGAGTGGCTCAAAGCCCATATATGTCTCGACTACATCGCCATATATAGCATTGACCATGCCTGTTCCCCACTCCACCTGACTGCGTGCTAGCGCTACAAAATCCTGTAGCTCATGTGCCTCCATGGTGTTTCCAGCGGTCGTAAACAAATCCTTCTCCACCGCCTGCCATTCCCAGCGTTCTGAATACCCGGCGCTGGCAAGAGCCTGTGTCAAGTAGAAAATTTTATCCAGATGCTCGCGCACGGTGGCGGGTTCCCACTGGCTGGACTGTTGAAAAATCAATTCCTCAAGTCGTAAGCTTAATTTCATGGCGCTGGTGCGGCGCGTGCCGCGTCTATCTGACTTGATGTTATCGCGTATGTCGCACATCAGGTTTGAGGCTGCGGGCAGTAGGTACTCGGCTTTTGTAGAATCTTTATAGGTCGCTGCAAATTCTTGCGCTCGCTGGTAGATGTAGCTGTCTTTGTCCCACCCGTCCACGATTTTAGGTAGATCATTAATAGCCACAGGCTGAAAAAACTCCTGCATATCAGACAGTAATGATTTAAAGTCCTGTCTGGCTTTCTCATCCAAGTCTTGCTCATTTTTATCGAGCCAGTCTTTCACCGACTCAATATCGACCGGCTTAGGATCACCGTGGATTTTGATGCGCAGGGTCATGAATTTGGGGTAGCGCTCTGCAAGGACCTTGCTCAAGCTGCGTATTTCCTGTGCGAGATTTGAATCCCCATCGTGCGGGATGTCGCGCAGGCTTTCGCGCAACAGAAAAAAATCACGTTCAATTAAGTCATTGTCTGAAAGTACCGTGTAGTAAAACTTGCGACCCCATTCTTCTTCATCTTCTATCTGTACCGCACCGCGATAGAATTGGGATCGTTGCTGCACCCACCCATTGTCTACACTTTCTAGATACTGCTGCAGCTGGTATTGTTTGACACGACTGTGATTATTAGGACCGTCCCAGAAATCCCAGACATCATTAGACGCCAAAATCTCAGATAGATGAATGTTTCGACTCAGCGCCAAGGACTTGACTTCTGGCCGATAGCTGGCATGCTGGATGCCTTCGCCGATTTCTTCTGGACAGGGATCTTTTGCATCGCGCACACTCCCATCTGGACAAAACCAATTAATGGATTTGTATGGCCCGCGATCCAGCTCGCGGTATTCTGCGATCATGCGAGCGATGCGCTCATCGCTGAATGATTGAGGTTTAATTTCTTGAAGAGGAGATTTTTTCTCCTGTGCAATGACAGTTCTAGGTGCGATAATCGCAAGACCTAGAAGCAGAATGAGTTGGCTGAACTTCATGCCCAAATGTAGGATTATCTCAATCTGGGCATGATAAAGTATGTTTAAAATTCAGTTTGGTTAAACAAGTGAGGTTAGGTTGTTTCCGCTTTCGCGCCGTGCCTGGCAGCAGGCAGGAAAGCGGGAACTAGATCAATCTTCTACAAGTCATACCGCACTTGGAAGTAAATGATTCTTGGCAAGATGAAAGTACTATTAGTACTCGTCAAAATTTGTGTGAAGTTGTTACTTTCTCTCGCCTCTAGGTCTAACAAGTTAGACCCTATCAGACTATATTCCCATTTACTGCCAGGTTTATTGTATCTAATAGTAGCATCCAGCAAGTCAAAATCATTTTCAATCCCACCAGTAGCCTGGAAAATATTGTAATTGTAATCAGCTCTCACAAACCATCGCTTCCCAATTTGCCAGTCAATCTGTGATGCGATTGTGTGAGTGGTTGAATTGTTCTCAAAACTACCATTCTGACCATCGTTTAAATTCAAGCCATAACGAAGGAAAAAATTCACCCCATCTTGAAAGTTTGAGCGGCCCTCGATTGAATAGAGCTGCGTAAGATTTTGGGATTTAGTGATTACATTGTTAAACTCGTTGCTAAATTGACTGAAATTTAGAGTTGCTCTGACAGTAGCTTGAACCTTACTAATTTCTCTACTGTAGCCACCACTAGCTGATAAAGTTTCTATGGGTAAGTCAGTATTGAAATCAACACTAGCCTGATTGATACCGTCAATATTCACGCGGCTTTGAATACCATCACGAACGCGGCTATAGCTTAATCGTCCTGTGATCGTTTGATACGCGAACATATTGAAGTCTCTATACACTAAACTTATCTGGTCTGTGGTCTGACCTTCTAATTGATTATTACCTCTACTCAGACTATTGAACGATCTTAATACAAGACCTTGTGCATATGAATTGATATCATTGAAACGTACATTTTGTCTATAGTCAAGATTCAATGATTGAGAACTTCTAAAGTCGTAGCGTATGTTTAATTCAGGAAGGAGTTGCTGTGACTCAATGCTATTGGTAATCCCGTTCTGACGATCTTCGGTTCTAAATATGTGTCCTGCGATTCCTGGAGTAAAAGTAAATTTTCCTGTAATGAACTTATACCTAGCGCCTATAAAGTAGTTTGTAAAGTCATAATTAACATCATTGTTATCTGTGGATGGATTTAGTTCATTGACCCCACCGTTTGTCAATCGTTGAAAAATGTTTGAATTGTAGTCTTGAGAAGAAGCTAGAATACCCGCGGTAAAATTGATATTACTTTTCTTATTTAATACCCTCCAGTAATCAAGCTTAGCATCTACTCTGTTTGTAGTTACAAGATTTGACTGGTTTAAATTGTAAGGTTCATCGTTTACTATCCCAAGATTATCGAATGGATCTGGTTCATCAACATTTCTAATATCACGTATGGCATTCAGAAAAGGATCTTCTTCTTGATTGATGAATCTTCCTTCAAAAGAAAAAATATCGTCATCAGATAGGGTGTAGTAGAGATTCAGATTTTGATTATAGGTAATCGGATTTTGGTCATTTAAATTCTGAATGTCTTCAATTCCAGCATTTGAGCCGCCCGTGCGTTCAGATATTTGAATGTTTGATCCCAACTGGTCAGTCAAATTGATTTGCCCATCGTAGTCTAAAGAGAAATTGCCATTTGGTTTATAATCCGCACCTAATTTAAAGAGCATGGCAGTCGCTGATTCTTCCTCTTCAATTCGTCTGAATTCATTCAATCCAGTAGTAAAGATGTTTCTACTCTCTGTTCTCGCACGCGTATCATTATGAGACACGATCGCAAAAGCCTTGAGGTCTAGCTTGTCATTGACAGAATAGCTCGTATTGATTGCCCCAAACCTAGTCTCTATATCCGTTACGTTTCCTACATTAAGATTCAAGCCGTTATTTGCGCCTGTTGCGACATTAACGCCTGATCCTATTGTATTCGAGAAATTAAAACCAACAAATCTGAAGTAATCCCGACTGGTAAAAGCAGGAACCCCGATGTTGTTGAGATCAGTCAAAATATTCATGGAGAACTTCTCGCTGTAGTAAAAGGCTTTGGGCTGCAGCAAGTAGCGTTCTTCCTGCCCACCATAACCTACGCCACCCTGACCCTCGCCGAACCAGAAGTTGGTTTTTCCTTCTTTAAGCCTAATATTAATAGCTATTCGATCTTGATCATTCCCGAGGCCCTTAAGCTGGCTTACATTGTTATAGTTTTTCAGTACCTCTACTTTATCGACTGCATTGGCAGGAATATTCTTTGTTCCTAGTCGGGTATCTCCTTCAAAAAAGTCTTTCCCGTTGACCATCAATTTTTCAACACGCTGTCCTTCTACTTCTACATCTCCATCGGCATTTACTTCTACACCAGGTAGTTTTTGCAGGACCTCACCTAGTTTGCGTTCGGTACCATTTGTAAAACTGTCTGAATTATAAACGATGGTGTCACCTTTTATGGTTACCGGCATTTCATAAACCAGATTTACCGCATCCAGCTGGTTTGCATCTTCAGTCAACACGTAGGTGCGTTCTAAATCGGTTTGCATGTTTCTAATGGTATCCTCAAAAGTCTTTAGACCCAAATAAGAAACCTTAACAACATAGGTGCTGTCTTTTTTTAGACTGAGCAATTGGAATTTTCCTGAGTTATTGGTAATTCCAAAAGCACCCAGATTTTTATCCTTTTGGTAGGCAATCACATTTGCCATGGGAAGCGGTAGCCCTAGACTATCTACTACAGTACCCGTAAGTTTGAGGTCTTGCGCATTTGAAAGACCACCAAGAAAAATTCCCAGTAGTAGCGTGAGCGTAAATTTTTTCATAAGAATTGCTTTTGAGCCTATAAAGCCCATTCAGTTGTTGGTTGTGTAAAGAGTTGACTTTCGCTTTAAGCGAAATCGAGAACTATCTACGACCGCGACCGCCGCGACCGCCACGCCAGCGCTGGCGCATCTCTTCCATTTTCTCGGTAAATAGTTCTGTGTATTCTTCTTCAGAAATTTCTTTTCCTTTTGTTGCTGGATCGATATTTACTGGTGTAGCTGGGTTCAATTCTATCTTGCTGCAAAGCAGAGTTGTGTTCCCTGCATTGACTTCTAGAATCAATCCTGGCAGTCCAGCATATTCCGCAGGACCGTGTTGCACAGGAATCTGCGGTGTAAACCATGCAACTACCTCTACCTGATCATCCTGCTCCATCATGTCAAAGATGCTGGATGAAGAATCTTCTTTCTTTGCTTCTACTTTTTTCTCTTCGTCTTTATTGTCGTTATTCCTGCGTTGTCTGAAGGATGACCAGTCCAGCGCATTGTTTGATTTGACAGTTGTAGCTTTAATTGCCTGGTATTGGCCTATCATTTTTGATTCACCGGTTATTTTCCAATCCATTCTTGGGATGCTATCAGTCACAAGGAATAATTTGCCAAACATATCTCGTTGTTCTGTCCACTTGCCTTCATTCAGGTTTTTATATTTATCACCACCCATTGACGAACCCATGAAGTTACCCCAGCCGCCACGATCGTTCCCTGGTGCAGAGAGTTCTTTTTCCTCTTTGTACATGCTCTCGTTGCGATTGAACTCAAGCACATAAGTTTTTTCACCCATCTTTTTCATGCGATCCTCGATACGCTTGCGCTGATCTGCTGGTAACTGCTTCATCCTGTCGCTGTCCATCCAGCTGGTATCCATGGTTTGTTTGGATTGATAGGTGGCTACACCTGTAAATTCCTGAGCACTCAAAACGCTGCTGATCAAAAAGATGATTAAAAAAGAAACTATCGACTTCATAATAGAAAAAAAAATATTGGCTAATTTATAGGGCATGTCCCCACTGTGAGACTAAACACAAAGCCGATAGTTTCATATTAAAATACTTTTAACGTTTATCCACCGATGATCACAGCACCTTTCTTGCGTTTGAAGCGCTCTAGAGCTTCCTTTCGTTTCTTGTCGCGCAACTCACGGAATTCCTCTAGACCTATCTCCTTTCCCTTTTTGGGTTTTTTGATCTGTACCAGATCTGGGTTGAGCTCAATTTTTGTGCACAGTAATGTTGTAGGTCCAGCATTTAATTCTAGAATCAGGCCTGGTAAGCCCTGATAAGTTCCTGGTCCATTGCTTACGGGAATCATGGGTGTGAACCAGGCGGTTGTTTCTTCTGGTGTTCCTGAAGCCAATTTCAATATCGATGTACCTTCTTCCTTTTCATCTTCATCTGGCGCTTTTTCTTTCTTTTCTTTCAAAACTGCCTTTATAGCTTGATACTGTCCGATCATTTTTGTCTCGCCAGTTATCTCCCACTCGTGATTTTCCAAATCATCTACGACTAGAAATGGCTTCCCCATAATATTGTCCTCCCTAACAAAAGTTCCTTCCTTCAGGTTTTTGTATGTTTTGCCGTATTCCCCGCCGCCGCCGGAAATTGTTATGGTCATTCCTGACGATGGTTTTGGCTTAGCCAGTTCCTTTACTTTTTCATACATGGATTCGTCCTTGCTAAACTGTAATGTAAAAGTGGCTTGTCCTGCGGTTTTAAGTGCTGCTTCAAGAGCTGCCTGTACCACTGGATTGCGTTTAGTCATTTCTGCATCGTCAACACTATCTTTTTCCATTTTGAGCGTCATCTTACTCTGGTAGGTGGCGATGCCGGTAAAGTCTTGCTGGGCATTTGCTTGGTACGCTTTCGCGAAAGCGAACAAAACAAACAATACGATCAATCTAGTTATTGCAGTCATGGTTCAAATGTTTTTTGTTTGTGGTACAAATATGAAATCCTGTAGCACCGCCAATGGGTTAACCAAGGTTAATGTGTGTTAAGCGGTTTTCTTTCAGCGTATTAAATGTCGCACCTTTGATTCATGAACGATAAAAAATACCGTTATGCATTAGTCCTTATCAGCCTGGTAATACTTGCCACGCTGGTGATACAGGTATACTGGAACTATAAAAACTATGAGGAGGCCAGAAGGCAACTTATTTCTGATGTACAGATAAGCCTAGACCAGAGTGTGGATCAGTATTTTACCCAACGGGCTAAGGAAAATACCATGGGTATTTTCAGCTCTGGTGGATTGGACAGTATAGAATTTGATTCCCTTACAGCACGTATTGACGCGTCCAGAAAGGATGGGTTCTATTCTTTTTCTAGTATTGACACAAAGGATTTTAGTTCAATAACCGTGGTCAAGGGCGGTAACATGGATACGCTCAATAAAATTCAGGAAGGTCTGAAAGACAAAATGCCACGACCTATGGCTTTCCCGATACTATCGCAAGAAATTCTTGCCGACGGCGATAGCTTAAAAATCAACCGTAACAGAACTTTCCAAGATACCATTTACACATCGATCGATGATAGACGCCTCGCATTACGGGAAGACATCAAAAACCTAACTACTAAGATTGTTGTAAGCATCACCGATGACAAAATAGATACCAAAAGGCTGTACGCCATGATGGATAGCTCGCTACAGAAAAAGCGTATTGAAGTCCCATTTGTCATAGGTACAATTGACAAAAAAGCAAATATGACTACTCAAGATGCCGATGGTAAAGTGCGTGCTCTTGCGCAGAGTGGGCTTATGAAAAATGATCAACAAGTTTTTGTGGAGTTCAGTAACCTGCCACGTGAAGTGCTCAAAAGAAATCTCACCGGTATTCTATTGAGCTTACTCTTAATCTCTGGCGTGATATTCTGCCTATTCTATCTGCTACAAGTCATCAGAAACCAGAAAGAATTAAGCGAGATGAAAAATGACTTGATTTCAAACATTACCCATGAATTTAAGACACCAATCGCAACAACAGCCGCAGCATTAGAGGGTGTGCAAAACTTCACTTCTACTGGTGATTCTGAAAAAACAAGACGCTACCTGAGCATGGGTCAAGACCAACTGAAAAAATTAAATGGGATGGTGGAAAAGTTGCTGGAAACCGCCACTCTGGACAGCAGCGATCTGAATTTACAAATGGGACAGGTTGAATTAGCAGAAATCATTGAGAACTTAGTCTTGCGTCATACTTCACAAACAGATAAGAAGATACGATTCGAATTAAAAACAGACGATACAGAATTAATGGGGGATGCATTTCATCTGGAAAATGCCATTAATAATCTTCTAGATAACGCGGTGAAATACGGTGGCGATGAAATTTTAGTCTCTCTAGATAAGAAGGCTAATGAACTTAATGTTTCAGTAAGTGATTCTGGAACTGGTTTGAGCAGTAAAGAAGCTAAGATGATCTTTGATAAATTCTATCGAGTAGCCCAAGGAAATAAGCACAACGTAAAAGGTTTTGGTATAGGGTTGTTCTATACTAAATCAATTATAGACAAACATGGTGGAACTATCGAGGTAGATACAAAACCCACGACCACCTTTAAAATCACATTACCAGATGGAAAATAAAAACATAGACCTACTACTTGCTGAGGATGAGCCCGCACTGGGAATGATCGTTAAAGAAAGCTTGCAGACCAGGGGTTTCAGCGTACGCCTGTGTGAGGATGGTGAAATAGCGCTGGATGAATTTCATAAGCAGGAACCACAGATCATGGTGCTAGACGTGATGATGCCTAAAATGGATGGGTTTGAGCTTGCCAAGAAAATACGTTCCATCAATGAAACCATCCCGATCATTTTCCTGACTGCAAAATCTCAAACCGAAGATGTATTGACAGGTTTTGATGTGGGAGGCAATGACTATCTGAAAAAACCCTTTTCGATGGAAGAGTTGATAGTAAGAGTAAAAAATTTATTACAACGTGGGGCGATGCAGCGCACTGCGGCTATTCATGAAATAGGTGATTACACCTTTGATTTCCCTCGACAAAAACTGACTTTTAAAGATGAAGATCCAGTCAACCTGACCCATCGCGAGGCACATTTGCTCTATAATCTCGTTCAGAAAAAAAATCAGGTGCTTGATAGAAGTTATATCCTGAAAAAGCTCTGGGGCAGTGATGATTTTTTCACAGGGCGCAGCATGGACGTGTTTATTACTAAGCTGCGTAAAAAACTGGCAAAGGACGAAAACATTGAGATTGTCAACGTGCGTGGCTATGGTTACAAATTAGTGGTTTAGCCCACGCTGGAAAGCAACTCGTTCCATTGCTCTTTCACTACGTTCCACGAGTATTCTTCTATCTTTTGATGAGCTCTAGCAATGACCTGCTGAGCAAAATCTGATTTTGAGAGCAGGCTATCAATAGCTTCAACCATGGCATTCACATCTGCGTCTGATACAAGGATACCGTTAGAATTATTGTCAATCAGATGAGGGATTCCGCCTACATCTGTAGATACTACTGGCAGTCCAAGAGCCATGGCTTCCAACAAACTTACTGGCAGATTATCAAAATGGGTGGTATTAATGAAGACATCATATTGCTTACTTAGTTCATGCCATTCCTTCTTCGGTAGTTTCCCAGTTGTTTTTAAGTCCACTTTGAGTTCATCAGCGAGAACTTTTGTCTGTTCAAGGCTGCCATCCTTATCGGGTCCTACCATACACAAAGAAACATCTGGATATTCCTCTTTCAATTTAGCGGCGACCTCTACTGCCATGGTAGGATTGTAAAGTTGAGCAAATGAGCGTACCCACAATAGTTTTGGATTGAGTTTATTACGTTGTGTAAAAACGTAGTCATCCAGCTCAATGGTATTATTGATGATCTGAAGATTCTTATATCCCGCTTTCGCGAAAGCGTCAAACAAATAACCACTAGGGCAAATTACTCTCATCGCACCGTTGATGAACTTGTCCAGGGTTTTCTTGCTAGAACTGATGCGTTTTGGAAGGTTACCACCGTGCAGAATAGGTATGTAAGGGATGTCATATTTGCGCAACAGTTTTGCAGCCACGATGGCAAACCAAAAATTTGCAGTGCTATAAGTATCAATTATCGCTACTTGTGCCCATTCTCTGTTTTTGTGAATGGTCAGGAGCATATCCTTCATGCGCAATAGCTTATTGAACTCAGAAGAAGCAGTGCGCAGCTCGTGACCTTCTGCTTCCAATAAAGGTGTGAGGGTATCGATGTGCGTTGGCGTCCGCCCGCTTCCAGCTAATTTGTTTCCTATGTAGAGTATGCGTTTACCCATTATTTGAAATTAATAACATATAAATGGGTAGCAATTGATGAATGTACTGCTGCTCGCCGTACAATTCTTTTACTCTAGAATGAAAACATTCAGCATCTGCCTTCATTGATTTTAGGTTCTTGAGATAGTCTAGGACTGCATCGGCTAACTGCTGATCGTTGCCACTCTCGACGACCTTACCGCAGTCGCCTACCACTTCAGCACAGGCGCCCACATCTGTAACAACTACGGGCAGAAATGACATACCGTATTCCAAAAGCGATACAGGCAATCCTTCAATTTGCGAGGACATCACACCTAGATCCATATGCGCGAGTAAGTCTGCAACGTCGTTGCGAGATCCGTAAATGAATACTTTTCCTTTTAGACGGTGTTCGGCTATAAATTGTTTGAGTGCGTTGCTGTACTCATCATTGTCATCACGACCTATCAAATGAAGTGAGGCTTCTGGATGGCTCTTTTCAATTTCACAGAAGGCTTTCAGAAGCATCATGTGGTTCTTTTGGTATCTTAAGTTTGCTAGGCACACAATACGGAACCCTTTTAGTCCAGAAATTTGAACGTTACGACTTGAAACTTCAGGTAAAATGGCAAAATTCCTCAGGTAAACTGGTTTCTTAAATCCTAGTTTTCCCCTCACCCAGTCATTCAGATCTTCATTTACATTGATTAATGCATCAAATTTTGTTGCGCACAACCTAAGAACTGTGGTTTTCAAAAAACCGATCTGTCTAGATTCACCGTTGTGATTGTGCCAGATCAATTTAATTTTTGGGTAATACAGCTTAAACAAAAATCCAAAGAAATAAGAAGAAGAATGAGCGTGGATTATCGTAATCTTATGCTCGGCAACAAAATTCTTGAGTCTGAGAAGCGCTCCTTTATCGACCGACTTAGTCTTTTGCAGAAAGCAGTAATTGATTTCAGGTCGTAATGAGCTTTTGAGCACACCCTCTGCTCTTGTAGTCGCTACTGCGCAAAGATCTATGCGGTCTACCAGACTATTTGCTAAATTAACAGCCAGCCGTTCTGCGCCACCAGCCTCAAGACTATCGATAAGCTGTAAAACCCTCATGAATGCAAAAGAGATTTGATCGCAGCCTCAAATTTCTCAGTAGTGTACTGATGCGAAAAATCCTGACCTGATTGCGACATGGCTGAAAACAATTCCTTGTTCCGAAGAATATATTCTATTTGCTCAATAGTGGATTCTGTATCTGCATGTACTATTCCCCGCGGGACACTGGAAGAATTCGCTGCAAGAATTTCTTGAGCACTTGTATTTCGATAAGTTTCATTGTTGAGCATCCATGGCACGCAGCTCACAGGGGTTGCGATTGGAATGCAGCCATGCCACATAGCTTCTGCCACTACCTTTGGCCAGCCCTCACTTTTAGAAATTAAAAAAGAAAAATGCGCTCTTTTGTAAGCAGCCGCAACAACTTCCTGCGGCTGGTTGCCATGCACTCTTATTTTCTCGCCTAACTCAAGTGAACTGACTCTTTCTGCAATCACCTGTTTAAGATCTCCGTCGCCGTAGAAATCCAACTCTATATCAACTCCTCTTTCCCTCAAATCGAGTATGATCTCAAGCACCAACTCAGGATCCTTGTTCTTGGTCATGGTCCCTACATACATCGCAAAAAACGGTGGTTGCATGAATTTTTGCAGATCATCTGGGATTTGCTTTTCACTGTACGTAGCCGTAAAAAACTGTTTGACGTTATTGGATTGATTAGGCCATTGACCATAAGCCATGACGCTCAGGTTTTTGCTAAGTGTTGTATTAGCAAATAACTTTTGCTGTGAACGGTAAGAAAGCGGCTGGCCAGATATAGGATCCCAATTCCCAGCATATTTCACACTTTTTTTCTTATGCGGAAACAAGATTTGGACAATACCACCTAGTAGGGCGAGATTACTTGGGCTTCTTAAATGCACATGGTCAGCCTTTGCAATTTCACTTAGGAGCAAAACAAGTTTGAAAGGGATTGACAGTAACGATTTTAAAATCGCGGTAGAACGATGGAAGTTAAGCGCGCTTACTTTTTTGTGGACAAAATCTTGATTTTCTAGTGGCTTCCCCAGTAGAGCGCCGGTAGCGACTTCAGGACAAATGATGGTCGTGCTGTCCACATGTTTCATCCACAGGTCTAACTCTTTTACGTATGGCGCATATGCGGCCTTTTTACCATTTTCGTCAGTTACGATGGGCGCATCAGAAATGACCAGTAATTTCATAAGTAGTTGTTGGCACTCACAGGTCTGCAAGATAGATAGAAGTTAAGGATAACTACATGTTATGCTTACCTTAGGTGGCTACTTCATAAAGGGTGAAAAGTCTAATTGCATTTATTGTTCTCACGCTCACAGCGCATTGTTTTTCTCAGGAGCTGGCAATCTTGTCTAAGAATGCTGACGTTTTCTATGGGATAGACGACTTCAATAGCCTGTACTATGGTAAAGAAGAAGCATTGTTCAAAACAGATGCACGGGGCACGTATAGATTTTATGACATACAACTGGGGGCTATAACGACAATTGACCTAATCAATCCACTCAAAATCCTTTTGTTTTATGAAGAGACTCAAACGGCGATCCTTCTGGACAATAGGCTTAACGAACTTGAACGTATCGATTTGTACCAGCTGCAGCCATACCGGTATATCGATTATGTTTCCCTAGCTGGTGAACGCAGGTTCTGGATGCACAATCAAGATGAGAATACTGTAGAACTATATGACTACATCGACAATAGGCTCATCGTGCGCACACCGATCCTCAAAGGAAAAGTCAACAAATTATTGACTGACTATAACTTCTGCCATGCGTTGATAGGCGACGAGATCATCACCTACAACACGTATGGAAGCAAAACATCAATCTTATCTCTAGATAGTTTTGGAGGTATGGATTACGACTTTGAAACCTTAGCGGTAATAGGCGACAAAACTGTTGCCACCTATAGATTTGATAGAGAGTTCCGCTTTCGCGAAAGCGAAACATTCATTCTCCCCGAATCGATTCCTGCTGTCGAGAGAGCCTATCTAAAGGCTGGAAAACTTTATCTTTGGGACGGATTAAAAATCCATACACTTTCCATAAAACCGAATAAAAACTAAGCATGCACATTGCTGTCGCTGGAAATATAGGAGCTGGCAAAACCACCCTGACCCAACTACTTGCTAAACACTATCGATGGACACCACAATTTGAGGATGTTCTGGAAAACCCCTATTTGGAAGACTTCTATAATGACATGGAAAGATGGTCATTTAATCTACAGGTCTATTTTTTGAATAGTCGTTTTTCCCAGGTTCTTGAAATAAGGGAAAGTGGGAAAAAGATTATCCAGGACAGAACGATCTATGAGGATGCCAACATATTTGCGCCTAACCTGCATGCCATGGGATTGTTGTCGCAGAGAGATTATGACAACTACAGCACTTTATTTAATCTGATGGAAAAGCTTGTAGCTGCTCCAGATCTACTGATTTATTTACGTAGTAGCATTCCTAATCTGGTCGCACAAATTCACAAGCGCGGTAGGGATTACGAGAATACTATTTCCATAGATTACCTAAGTCGGCTAAATGAGCGATACGAGGCATGGATTCACAGCTATGACAAGGGAAACCTTCTAGTAATCGATGTGGACAGCATCGACTTTGTCAACAACCCTGAAGATCTAGGAAGTATCATCAATAAGATTGATGCAGAATTGACTGGTCTTTTTGCCTAATTAATAACCCAGTTTTTCCCTTACCCTCGAGATCACACCATTACATACTGCCGCTGCCTTATCTGCGCCATCCTTCAAGTGACGATCGATCTCGGGCAAGTTTTGCATGAAGTAGTTGTAGCGCTCACGCTCAACTGAAAACTTTGTGATGATAAGCTCAAACAACTCCTGCTTTGCATGGCCATAGCCGTAGTTCCCCCCTGTGTAGTTTTTACGCATCTGTGCTATTTGGTCATTTGACGCAAGCAATTTGTAAAGAGCAAAAACGTTGCAACTATCGGGATCCTTAGGATCTTCCATAGGAGTGCTGTCAGTAGCGATGGACATGCACTGCTTGCGCAGTTTTTTATCGTCAAGAAAAATGTTTATCGTATTACCTCTAGACTTACTCATTTTCTGACCATCAGTTCCTGGCACTAGCATAGACTCCTCCTGAATCTTTGCTTCTGGCTCAATCAAGGTATTTCCCATTTGATGATTGAATCGACCAGCTACGTCTCTCGTTATTTCTAAGTGCTGCAATTGATCCTTTCCTACCGGTACAACCTGAGCATCATAAGCAAGGATATCTGCTGCCATAAGCATGGGATAAGTAAATAGACCAGAATTCACATCTTCTAACCGGTCTGATTTGTCCTTAAAACTATGCGCGAGCGTGAGCCGCTGGTATGGAAAATAGCAAGACAAATACCAGGACAATTCAGTTACCTGAGGGACATCGCTCTGACGGTAAAAAGTGGTTTTTGAAACATCCAGACCACAGGCTAGCCAGACTGCAGCTGTGCTATAGGTATTGTTACGCATGGTCTCAGCATTTTTTATCTGAGTAAGCGAGTGTAGATCTGCTATAAAAAGAAAAGAATCCACATTGTCATCTTGAGCCATGGTGATGGCCGGTAAGATTGCACCCAGTAAGTTCCCAAGGTGAGGTGTTCCAGTTGATTGTATTCCAGTCAGAATTCTAGGCATACTTCTATTTTGATCGCCAAAAATAGTGCGCTTAATAGCAAAAGGGATACTAATCCTATTCAATGTTCAATGCGCTACATTTGAAGTGTGAAATGGTATCGGTACATTTTAATGCCAATTTATAGAGTTTGGTTTTACGTAGTACTGGGCGTACCGATCATTGTTTTGTTTCCCATATTACTACTTGCAACGCTCAGCGAGCGCACCTACCCGCAATTCTATCGCCTTGCTCAATTCTGGGCTGCCATCGTTCTCTACGGCATGGGATTTTTACCTGCAATCAAACGGGAGGCAAGGCTCAAAAAAAATAGGAGCTACATGCTTGTGGCAAATCATACCAGCATGACAGACATTATGATGATGCTGCTTATATCTCGCAGCCCGTTTATATTTGTGGGCAAAGCTGAACTTGCCAAAATTCCCATCTTTGGATTCTTCTATAAACGCACCTGTATTCTAGTGGATCGCAATAACGCCAAAAGCAGAAAAGCCGTGTTTGACAGGGCTAGAAAGCGTTTACAGAATGGATACGGCATCTGTATTTTTCCTGAAGGTGGCGTACCCGACGATGAGGAAATCATTCTCGACACTTTTAAGGATGGGGCTTTTAGACTTGCTATAGAGCATGAGATTGATATTGTTCCCATCACGCTACCTGATAGCAAAAAACGATTTCCGTTTTCATTTTACAAAGGCGGACCTGGCAGATTGAGGGCATTTGTGCATGAACCTGTCTCTACTCAGGGTGCAGTGCTAGCTGATAAAGTACGCTTTCGCGAAAGCGTAAGATCCACAATCCTCAACAACCTAGAAAAGCATCTAAAATAAAATGCCGCTGATTTTCACCAGCGGCATTGAAATAAAAGAGCAATAAGTTTAGGACTCAACCATTTTCATGGCCTCGGCGATCTTTTTATCTAGCTCTTCCATGAGCTCTGGATTGTCCTTGAGAATTGTTTTTACGGCATCTCGTCCCTGACCAAGCTTTGTGTCCTCATAAGAGAACCAAGAACCGGATTTGTTGATTATCTCGTAGGCGACACCCAGGTCGATGATCTCACCCACTTTTGATACACCTTCACCGTACATGATGTCAAATTCTGCCGTACGGAAAGGCGGTGCAACCTTGTTTTTGACGATTTTGACACGGGTCTTGTTACCCATTACATTTCCACCACTGTCCTTGATCTGAGTAGATCTTCTAATATCCAGACGTACAGATGCATAAAATTTCAAGGCGTTACCCCCAGTAGTCGTCTCAGGATTACCGAACATCACGCCGATTTTCTCACGCAATTGATTGATGAAAATAACGGTACAGTTTGTTTTTGATATCGTACCCGTCATCTTACGCAATGCCTGAGACATCAATCTCGCATGAAGTCCCATTTTACTGTCACCCATCTCGCCCTCAATCTCGCTCTTTGGAGTCAAAGCAGCTACAGAGTCGATAACAATGATGTCAATCGCCCCTGAACGAATGAGATTTTCAGTAATTTCAAGTGCTTGTTCCCCATTATCTGGCTGTGAAATGATTAGGTTATCTAAGTCAATTCCTAATTTCTCTGCGTAAAAACGATCAAAGGCATGCTCCGCATCAATAAATGCTGCAATACCACCTTCTTTTTGCGCCTCTGCAATTGCATGTAAGGTAAGGGTTGTTTTACCAGAAGATTCCGGACCATAAATTTCTATCACTCGACCTCTGGGATATCCACCTACGCCTAAGGCAGCATCCAATGCAAGTGATCCCGTAGGGATTGCTTCTACATCCACCACCTGACGGTCACCCAATTTCATAACCGTCCCTTTGCCGTAGGCTTTGTCCAGTTTGGCTAGGGTTAATTCTAAAGCTTTATTCTTAGCTTCTTTCTCTTTATTGTCTGACATACAAGTTAATAACTAATTCTAATAAAAATGCTACAGTCTTCAAGAAATGAAGACCGTAGCAGTAAAATTAAGTTTGTTTGGGAATGAATCTAAATTATCGTGATTTAGTTTTTCACAAATTTGATTGTTTCGTTCACGGTACTGTTCTGAATGCTTAATAAATATAGACCACTGGATAACGCCTCGATATCATCTATCCTAAGATCTGATCTTCCAGCCTCTACTTCATATGATCTCAATTGTTTACCGTTAAGATCAAAGATTTGGACAGAAGTTGACTCTGTAAATTGCTGATTCATTTCCAGATTAATAATTCCTTCTATGCCTACAGGGTTTGGATAAAGCGAAAAATTGGAGATCTGTAAATAATCTGTGCTCGCTACTGCATCAACAAAGAACAAGCCAATGTGAAAATCAATATCTACACCGACGTCATCTATATCACCATCGGTAGCGTAAAAAGCAAATTCAACGTTTCCAGTGACATTACTCAAATCGATAAAACTACGTTGTCCTGTGGCGGCTGGTGAATTAGAACTGTCCCACTTTTCCAATAAAATCCAAGGACCTGTTGTACCAGCGCTGCGATCCCTGTACCAAAGACTCACCTCATCATCGCTACCCATTTGTGCAGTTTGGTTTGCCGGAGAAACACCAGTTGTCAAATAAGGCGTTACAGCAACCTCAACACTCAATACGTCACTAGCAGATGTATTTACATCATAGACACCTGAAATTAGCCAGTCGTTCACTTCTGCTCTATGCAAGCGAATAGTATTTGAAGGTCGAGGATTTCCGTCTCTATTTGTATAAGCACGACCCCCACGCCATTCAGACTCACCGAAATCATCTGCACCTATACTTGGATTACCTTTTGTTGCTTCACGCCAGCATGGATCTGGTACGTGGTTGATAAAATCAGCATCTGTAGGGAAAGTAGCAGCTACTGTATTACATAAGGTTTTAAAATTAATTCTTTCGCTCCACGCGCTAAATGTCCCAGCGGTACATTCTTCTCTGAAATAGATATCATAGTCGGTATTAGGTGCGAGCGGTGCATCTGGACCTGTTCCTTCACCTATAACTTTAGTGACTGTTCCAGCCCCTGTGGCACCAGGGAAAAAACCACGTCTGAGTGGCGTTGCGATTGTAGGATCACCATCAAAAGGGTTAGTGATTGCAAACTCGTAATTCCCTGTGGCGTTCTCATTTGTAGTCTGAAAAGTAAAAGTGGCCGTAGTTGTGTTTAAATCATCCACGACTATCAGAGCTGGTGTAGAACAATCCTGAGCAGCATCAATTTCAAAATCATCTAAATGAAAGTCATAAGGTGCGTTGTCGTCAATTGATCCTGTATCCGCGAGTATTGCAAAAGTTACGTTTGTACCTGTTATTCCTGAAAGGTCAATGGAATTGAAGATTTCAACATTTGAGTTTGCAGAATTCATGTCAATTGTTTTTAGAATGGACCAAGTATTACCAGCATCCTCTGTATAAACAATAGCAATGAGATCATCAGAACCCATAACGGCTTTCCCTTGATTATCTACAGCTGTAATAGCCGTTCTGAAATCCATCTCATAATTTCCCGCTGACAGGTCAAATTCAGGGGTAACTAACCAATCGCGGGTATTTGCTCCACTTATCAGAACATTAACGGCGCCACCACCTGAATTAAAGTTGTGGGCAAACTCCTCTGCAGTCCAGGCACTGGATCCGAAAGTTGGTGGACCTGAAGTAGCTGATCCTCCATTGGCTTGACGCCAGCTGGATGGTGGGAAAGTGTCAAAAGAAGTAGTGTATGTGGGCACGATTCCATTTTGTGCAAAACCTTCTGGGCATAACAACAGCAGTGCCATTATAGATAATAAGTAGCTTTTCGTCATCGCAGGAATTTTACCGCAATGTATTTGATCAGCTTTGAGCAACCTGTTATTAGGAATCCAATTTGCAATTCATTATCACATAAGATATAGTTAATAAAAAAGGCCGCTAATAGCGGCCTTTTGAATCATTTACAAAAGCTAACGTTAGTTCTTCAAGAACTTAAGTGTAGATTCTGAATTATCACCTTTGACAGTTACAAAATACATTCCAGCTGAAAGCGTTTCTACGCCTTCGAGCTTGATAGTATTAGAGACAACATCGATATCACGTGAGATAACTTGTTGACCCATGGCGTTATACACAGTTACATTGTAACTATTAGAGTGATTCCCGCCAATTGCGATGTTCACTGCACTACCACTTACTGGGTTAGGGTATAATGTAAAGCTAACCGCCTCACCGACACTTTGCGTACTTGCTGCAGCATCAACTCTAAACTGGCTGACATGAAAATCAAAATCTTCAGGATCGCTTGCATTTGTAGAACCTACGAAAGCAAATCTGTACACACCACCGACTAGACTACTGATATCATAAGTAGACGGCGTACCATTCAATGCCGGTGTATTGCTAGCGTCCCAAGTGTCTAACGCTATCCATGATGCGTTTGGATCATTTACATCTAGATATGCAAGTACAACCGTATCATCAGATCCCATTGCAGATGGTAGCGTAGCATCATCAAATGCAGTTACGGCAGTAGTAACATTGATCTGCGCGCTCACTCTATTGTTAAGATCAAACTGCTCTGTGATCAACCAATCAACTGTTGAGTTACCGAACATATTCAGCGACGAACTTGCGACTGTATTTGCACCCGAATCAAAGTAATCATCTGCTTTCCATTCAGAGTCACCCGGAACCAAAATTCCAGCCGAAAGAGTACCTCCTTCACCTTGCTCCCAACAAGTAGCGGCAGAAAGGTTAGTTGTAAAGTCAGCTACAAAAGGATAGGAAGTTACCGCCTCACAATCTGTAAGTACATTCAATGGACCTGTAAATAAGCTCAAGTCTCCACTACCACAATCTGCTCTTACGTAGATATCGTAAGAAGTTGAGCCTTGCAATCCAGGCAATCTGAATGGATTTGCTGCATCAGGAACAGAAGTAGCAGTAGCACTTGCCTCAATCGTACCATTAGGTCCAGCACCAGCTAGTACTGCGATAACCTCAAAGTTTGTCTGACCCGTTGCACCAGCTTCCCATGTCAAATCGACACTGCTTGTTTGAGCATCAACTAGAGTAAGATTTGTTGGTTGACGACAAGTAATGATGTTCTGTACGCTGAAGTCATCTATGGCTACATCACCTTCATAAGAGTTACCGCCGTTAATAGAAGTTTTGACAGTTACGAAACGAACCACGATTGTCTGATTAGCAAAAGCAGCAAGATCAATCTCAGCCTCTAACCATGGATCAGTTTCACTCATTTGCTGTTGACCTACTATAGAAAGTACATTAGTGAAGGTTATACCGTTATCAGAAGAAACTTCAACATCTAGACCCGCGATACCGCCCGGACCGTACATGTGATACCAGAAATAAATTGCAGGATTTGTCAATGAAGACAGATCAATGAAAGGAGATTCTAATATCGCTACATCACCATTTGATCCATCAGAAGCGTCAAGTACAACATAACGCATTCCGTTGAAAGGTCCAGATGGCCCCGTATCAGAAGAATCAGTATCATCATCACGAACTTCCCAATCATAAGCGCTAGTACCAGCATTTCTCCAGCATTGATCAATAGTGAAGCTAGTGGTTACTGTAAAGGCTTCAAAATCTTCTAGGTATGGACTTGTAAATGTATCACAAGCAGTCGTGAAACTTACAGGGATCAAGCTCCATGCACTCACATCACCAGCACCACAAATTTCACGAACATACACGTCGTAAGATGTATTACTGGCAAGCCCCATGATGGTATAGGTGATTGCTGGATTAGCTTGACCTACTGCTGTAGGTTCGTTCCATGCCCCTGTGGGAGCAGTAGGCGTTCCTGCATTAGGAGCAGTAACAGCATATTCAAAGTTTCCGTTTGACGATGTTGAACCACTGGTAAAACTAATCGTTGCCGTTGTAGCATCAAAAGCATCAATTGAGAGATCACGAGTGTCAGGACAAGATGGAATAGTACGTATTCTGAAATTGTCAATGAAAAAGTCAGTATCAGTATCATTACCAACGTTGCTAGTACCTGAATCTGCTACAATTCCGAATTGTACACTCGATGCACTTGAAGGAATAGGAATAAAATACGTCTCACCTGTTTCAGACGGTTGATTATTGATATCCCAGATATAGAATTCATTCCATGTGACGCCACCGTCGGAAGAATAAGTTATAGAAACCTTATCGTCAGGATCAAAATCATTTTGATTTGAATTAAACTCATCAGTCAATGCTGCGTCTACAACAATCTCATAGCCTCCAGCAGTAAGATCAAAGAAAGGTGTCAACAACCAATCTACGTTATTGGTACCAGTCAAATTAATTCTTGCAGAAGCTTCATCTCGTACTGTATCATTGATGAAATCATCTAAAGTCCAAGCTGGAAAAGTACTGGCATTTGTTGGCCCAGTTGCTGCGCTACCACCATCATCTTCTGACCAACATTCACCTGGTACGTTACCTACATAGTCAGAAAAGTCTTCTGCATAAGGTGGAACGAGAGGTACATCACAATCAGGACCTACTTCTACACAAATATTGGTTGCGGCATTGTTACCGCCATCATCCCAGAAAACAATTTTATAGGTCTGACCAGGTGTCAAATCACCTATAACACCTGTTGTATCGGCAGTGGTAGAACTACTACATACTAGCTCCATCCCATTACAACCGTCAAACACAGCAAATTCTAAGTTATCGAATGTCGCTACGATAGCACCTGTCGATGGTGCAACAAACTCAAACCAAAGTCCGAAGTTACCCGTACCTGAATCACAACTACCCACATCACCTCTCAAGTCTGGCACGGTAGCTCTATCGCTGGGATCAAAGAAGAATGTGCTAGCAGCAGGATCAGTACAATCAGGATTCACCACTAGTGGTATTGCTGCGAAACAATTAGCACCTGGTGGTACCACTTCAAAGGTAACGGGTCCAGAGAGTGAACTTACATCACCACCTCCACAGTCTGACTGTACATAAAAATCATAAAACTGTCCTGTCATTAAAACATTAAGAGTCGTATACTCATAAGGCGCACTGGTAATGACTGTACCAGTGGCATCTACTACAGGTGCATTAACTAACGGATCATCACCACTGTTAAAGACCAATATGTTGAATGTATCCTGACTTGTTTCACCAGGAGTGAAAGCTACAGTCGCAGTATCAGATACAGCAGATACAACAGTCAAATCAAAAGGTGCCACACAGGTTGGGCCTTCTTCTAAACAAACATCTACCGAAGGGGTTGTTGTTGAAGTTGACCAAACAACAAGTTTATAGTCCGTACGTGGATCAAGATCACCTATATCTGCAGAATTGGTAGCAGATAAATCCCCACATCTTATCTCTGTACCAGAGCAAGCATCAAACAATGCAAATTGTGTAGCCTCAGAAGCATTCAATGTAACCGAAGACTGACCACGACCAACACTAAATTCAAACCATGCACCAAAATTAGGTCCAGTGCCAGCACAGCTAGCAAAACCAGTACCCAGATCAATAGCATTGATCAAATCAAGGTTAAATGGTGTAGCAGTAGCACAATCCGGCTCCACATTCAGGTCAATAGGTTCAGCACATTCATCTCCAGGCCCTGGAGTTCTAAATGATACTGGTCCCGTGTAAAAACTTACACCATCAGTTGCGCCACAATCGGCTCTTACGTAAGCATCAAATCTTAATCCTGGTGTTAATCCAGAGATAGTTGCAGAAGTTCCTGTGAGTCCAGGATTTGTTGGCGTAGTACTGCCGTCCACGGGAGTTCCTTGTGGAACAATGACTACGTCAAATAGGTTTTGAGTAGGTTCACCTGCTACCCATGACAGATCAATACTGGATGTTCCAGCCACGCTATCAAAAACACCGTTTGTTGCATCCAAATTTGATGGACGTAAACATGGGGGTGCTTCTGCGATTCTGAAATTGTCTAGTGATACGTCACCTAACCCACTGTCGCCAGCACCAGGCGCAGACTCAGTACGGGTGGTTTCAAACTTGACTCTAATAGTAGAACCGGTATAAGCGCTGAGATCCAAAACAGCTTCTTTCCAAGGATCAGAAGAAGCGGTTTGCTGCTCTCCAACAATCTGACTGATCAAAGTGTAAGTTGCGCCTAAGTCATCACTTACGTGAATATCTAATGAAGATATACCTGCACCAAACATATGGTAATAGAAGAACAATGCAGGGGTTGTCAATGTTGATGTATCGACATCAGGCGATTCTAAAACAGCTACATCGCCATCGCTTGCGCCAAAAACAGAAGCATCTACATAGACAAAGGTCGAACCACTAAATGCGCCATCTGGACCAGTATTACCAGTAGCTGTTCCGCCAGATGTATCAACTAGCCAATCATAGACAGTTAGACTACTATCAGTCCAACACTCCTGACTTTCTTCTACATCACCTGCAACGAAGTTTTCAAAATCGGCAAAGTAAGGTGCTGGGAACGGTGCACACAAGGTTCTAAACTGGAAGAGACTAGTCACGTCACTTGAACCACCACTACAATTAGATCTCACATACACATCGTATGAAGAGTTCCCCATTAAACTAGTCAATTGAAATGGACTAGACACATTGTTTGCAGTAAACACAGGTGTAGCAGTAGCTATAGGGTCACCTTCGTTAAGGACTATAATCTCATAATCCACGTTATTGGCATTTCCAGCATTCCAAGTCACGGTAGCTCCATCACTGGTGATACTTGAAACATCCAGAAGGATAGGTGCATAACAGTTGATGGTTGAATCTCCTATAAAGAAATCATCAATAGATACATCACCCTCATAGTTGAAGCCTACTAGCGGATCAATTTTAGTAGTCTCAAATCGCACCTGAATTGTTTGTCCTGCAAAAGCAGAGATATCAAGAACTTCCTGTCTCCAGGGATCAGTCAATGCTAATTGCTGCTCACCTACTATAGTTTCAACTAGTGTGTAGGTCGCACCTGCATCGCTAGAAATAGACACATTTAACTGAGAAATCCCGTTACCGAACATATGCCAGTAAAAGGACATCTCTGGACTTGTCAATTGTGACAGATCTACAGGTGGTGTGTCCACTACTGCGACATCACCGTTTGCACCATTAGATGCCTCAGTATAGATGAAAGTAGTCCCACTAAACGCTTGGTCAGGACCAGTTCCAGTAGAACCTGTACTGCCAGAATTATCTGCTTGCCATTGATAGGTCGATACACTACTATCTACCCAGCAACGGTTACCATTGTCGATAGCTACACCGCTGGCACCAGCGTTAAAGAGCTCAAAATCTTCAAAATAAGGTGCCACCGCAGTCCCACAACCTGTACCAAAAGTGAATGGTAACGAAAGAGGACTCTCATCCATACTACCACAATTCGTACGCACATAAAAATCATAAGTTGTGATTGCACTAAGACCAGTCGCAGAATATGGACTAGTCACGTTTTGAGCATCTATAACAATAGGACCAGCAATAGGGTCATCGCCCGTTCTTACAACAATTACATCATAATCGGTTGCAGTACCTGTCGTTGAAGCAGTCCAAGTAAGGTCTGCAGCATCACCAGTGATATTGATTGCGTCAAGGTTTGTCACAGGAAGACAAGTAGGACCATCTTCAAGACATATGTCAACTACATCCATACTTAAACCATCAACCCAAATCGCCATCTTGTAATTAGTGGACAACATTAGGTTTTGAATGATTTCTGCAGAACCAGCTAGGGTTTCGCCACAAACGATGGATGTGCCAGCACAAGCGTCAAAAACCTCGTACTTTACATTTACGTTGGTGTTCAGCGTAACATTTTCAATACTTCCTGTTGTAAACTCGTACCATGCACCAGTGTTTGTGCCTGTAGTATCACAACCTGCAAAGCTTCCTAAATCGATTTTGGTCCCAAGATCCAGTTGCTCTATTACAGCACCAGGAGCAGAACAGTCTGCGTTAAGCGTCAAAGGAATGGCAGTAGAACAATCATCACCTGGTCCAGAAGTTCTGAACAGAACTGGGCCTGATGGAACACTCTTACCATCTGTTGCGCCACAGTCAGCCACCACGTAAGCATCATATAATGTAGAAGGCATTAAGCCTGGTACAGTTGCCGTAGTTCCAGTTATTCCGGATACATTTGGTGTACCCGTTGGCATGGCACCGCGGGCAACAATCTCTATTTCATAGGAAGACTGGTTAGGGCTTCCACCAGAAGTCCATGACAGATCAACACTGTTGTCTGTCACACCTACAAGCGCAAAGTTTCTTGGACGAAGACAAGTCGGTGGCATACCGCCCGTATAGGTAAGATCAATTTGGAACCTTGCAGTATTTGCAACATCTAAGTCATCACCATCCACATCTGAACCATCTGCGACCCCTCTAGATTGTATATCGGTAGAGTTCGGGTCAATATCGTAAGCCCAGTTGAATCCATCAGGACTCGGCGCACCTGCATCCACGGTTGGTGGGTTAGCAGCTGCACTAATATCCCAGTCAAAAGCAATAATCAAAGACCCCCCATTATAGGTAAATGAAGAGGTCATGGGCATAGGAATCGCACCAGCTGTAGGGGTAATAACGGTATTATCAACCGTTCCTGAGAACACACTTACAAAACCTGCCGTTAGGTTTGTGAAGTTATCCTGTACATCCAGCGAGTTACTTGTCGTTGTACCCATCAGGATATCCAGTTGCGCAACTTCACCTGGTGTAATTGTACTCTGGTCTATCTTATAAAGAGAAAAGTTAGTTATCACGGCACCTGGAAAAATACCGATCCCGTTCAGCTCACTTTCTTTATAGAGAATTAGAGTTTGATTCCAGTCAAAAGAACTGCTACCTCTAGACCTATATATAGGTCTAAATTGATCGGTTCCTAGACCGCCAATGGTTTGCGTATCCGCTCCCGTACCAATTGTTAAGGTCGCCTGGGAGTGAACCCATGACGACACCATTCCAAACAGGAATAATAAAAGTAATTTAAATTTCATATTAGATGATTTAGGATTAATTCTAAAAGCCCATGAATTTAAATTTATCTAAGTGATTAACGTTCCATTTACATTGAAAATAGATTAAATGCATTTTTATCGGTTTATATGTCCGTTATTCAAGGTTTCTTTACATTTAAGGCACTGGTTATTCGCTTTCGCGAAAGCGAGATAAGTTTTGAGTTAAGGTTTAGACGCTTACTTAAACCGCATAAAAAAAGGGGCGAAAAACGCCCCTTATCTTCTTTTTAGTGTTCTATCTAGTTCTTAATCAACTTAATAGTAGACTCTACATCAGAGCTTTGAACTTTCACAAAGTAAATTCCTGATTCCAGATGGTCAAGACCTTCAATCCTTAATCTATTGGATTCAGGCTTCAACTTAGCCTCAAGCACTTGTTGACCAAGATTGTTATAGATAGCTACATGATACTCCATAGAAATCATACTGTTAATACTCATATATACCACATCACCTTGAACTGGATTAGGGTATAAGGAAAGTGTCGAGTCTTGATTTAGCGAACTGATGCTAGCGACAGCATCTACTTCAAACTGGCTCACATGGAAGTCAAAATCTTCAATATCGCTGGCATTTGTAGATCCCACAAAGGCAAATCGATAGACCCCGTTAAGAGTGGTTAGCGAGTAACTGGAAGGAGTCCCATTGAGCGCTGGGGTATTGTTCACATCCCAAGTTTCCAAAACAGTCCAGGCCGCATTAGGGTCATTTACATCTCTATAAACCAGCTCCATCGTATCATCAGAACCCATCGCAGATGGACTTGTAGGATCATCAAACGCAGTGACCGCGGTAGTAATATTTAGCGTCACCTGTTGCATGTTTGTCAGGTCAAACTGCTCAGTCACTAGCCAGTGGACTGTAGAATTTCCGAACATATTCAATGAAGAACTAACAATGGTAGAAGCGCTGGAATCTAAATAGTCGTCTGCTTTCCAATCAGAATTACCCATCGTAAGCATTCCATTAGACGGGGTACCACCTTCACCTTGTGCCCAACATGGTGACGTCGTACTGGTCATGAAGTTTGTGTTGTGCGGATAACTCGACACCGGTTCACACTCTGTAGTAAGAGACACTGGTCCTTCCCAAAGACTTTCATCGCCAGGCGCACAAACCTCCCTTACATAAATATCATAATCAGTACTAGCCATTAAATTGAGTATGGTGTAGTCGACTATTGCATTGCTTTGACCTACGGAGGCTGGGTCATTCCATGAACCAGTTGCAGTCGTAGGACGACCAGCACCTTGCGCAGTTATGGCGTATTCAAAATTACCTGATGAAGACGCGGTACCACTTTCTACAGTGATATTCGCAGATGTAGATGTAAAGCTATTGAGTGTTAAATCAACTATATCTGCACAAGTAGGAATGTTCCTGATTTCAAAATTATCCACAAAGAAATCATTGTCTTCAAAACCTGGGTTTGTAGGTCCAGAGGAGGCAAAGAATCCAAACTGTACGCTCGTTCCATTTGTAGGGAGAGTCGTATTAAACGTCTCGCCCGTATTGAGTGGTTCATTTGTGCTATCCCATCGAGTAAGTTCTGTCCAGGTAGCACCATTGTCTTCCGTATATACAAGGACAACCTTGTCATCAACATCAAATGTACCTTGATTAGAATTAGCAAATTCTGTGAGAGCTACATCCACATTAATTTGATAAACATCACCTGATAAGTCGAAAACGGGGGTTACAATCCATCCCTCTGTATTTGTCGTCCAGATATTGATTTTAGCAGCACCTGAGGAGCCATTATTCCCAAATCCATCATCTGCCCATAAGGAACTTCCAAAAGTAACGGGCCCTGTAGTTTCATCGCCGCCCTCTGCTTCAGACCAGCAGTCAGCTGGGGCATTACCTGTATAATTATCAAACTCTTCAAAATAGCGAGGAACAAAAGTGTCGCAGGCAGTTCTGAAAAACTGTGGTCGTGATGTCCATGCACTTACGTCTGTTGCGCTACAAACTTCCCTCACGTAAACCTCGTATTCAGTATTACTTGTTAAATTAGGAATGGTATAGACAATAGTAGGATTAGATTGCCCAACAGCAGCGGCATCATTCCATGATCCAGTTGCAGCCGTAGGTGTACCTGCACCAGGTACGGTTAAGGCATATTCAAAATCACCAGATGAACTAGATGAACCACTTTCAAATGTGATATCGGCGGTTGACCCAGTGATGTTTGAAACCATTAAGTTTCTGGTATCTGGACAAGTAGGTATGGTTCTAATTTGGAAATTATCCACAAAGAAATCATTGTCCTCAAAACCAGGATTTGTAGGACCCGATGAGGCAAAGAACCCAAATCTCACATTAGAGCCAGTACTTACCAGTGCACCGTTGTAAGTATTTCCTGTATTAGTAGGCTGATTATTTATATCCCAGCGTGTTACTTCATTCCAAGTTGCTCCATCGTCTTCTGTATATACCAAGACAACTTTATCATCAATATCAAACGTTCCCTGAGCTGTTCCAGCAAATTCGGTCAATGCTACATCGACATTTAATTCATAACCGCCAGCTGATAAGTCAAATGGTCTTGTTACAATCCAACCTGAGCGGTTAGTAGTATAGATATTAATTCTAGCTGAACCTGTAGTACCGTTGTTTCCAAAACCATCATCACCCCACACTGATCCTTCAATAGTGGTAGGTCCTGTCAGTTCATCACCACCAGTAGCCTCATACCAGCATTCTGCTGGGCTAGTTCTCACATAATTGTCAAAGCTTTCTAGATAATCGGGAACAAAAGGTAAAGAACAATCTGGTCCTTCCTCAATACAAATTACCGTAGGTCCTGCCGAACCACCATCTGACCAAAGGGCCATCTTATAGGTTTGACCAGCAACTAGATTATCAATAACTCCTGTACCTGCACCTTCAGCACAAGCAAGTTCAGTACCGTTACATGCGTCAAGAATTACGTATTCAATACTATTGGAAAATGAACCGATTATAGAGCCTGAACCTGGTGCTACAAATTCAAACCAGAGTCCATTGTTAGCCCCAAAACCATCACAAGATGCAAATGCCGTCCCTAGATCAGGCGAAGTTGAAGGATCAAATGTTGTGGTTATAGCTGCTGGATCATTGCAATCTGCATTAACTGTTAGAGCTATCGCAGCATTACAACTTTCACCAGGAGCGTCCACTCTAAAGGTCAAAGGCCCTTCTATATCACTAACATCTGTATTAGTACCACCAGAACAATCAGACTCAATATAAAAATCATAGAATTGACCTTGTACTAAGGGAATAGACGTTGTGTATTCATACGGGGCTGCTGTAATTACGACACCTTGGTCATCAATTATCGGGGTATCAACCAGCGGATCAGCACCTGCGTCAAAAACTTGAATATTAAATGTATCCTGACTTGACTCGCCTGGTGTGAAGCTTACAGTAGCGGTATCAATGACTGCGTTTACCAAGGTGACATCATAAGGTGCGATACATGAAGGACCTTCCTCTAAACAGATATCCACAGATGGTGTGCCCTGATTTGTTGACCAAACTACAAGTTTATAATCCGTACGAGGGTCTAAATCACCTACATCTACTGAAGACGTAGCACTTAGACTTCCACATCGCAATTCATTCCCTGAACAAGCATCAAACAGCGCAAACTGTGTTGCTTCAGAAGTATTTATTGTTACAGAGGATTGTCCACGACCAACTGCGAAGTCAAACCATGCACCTAGATTTGGACCTACGCCAGCGCAACTTGCAAAACTCGCTCCTAGATCTACAGCGTTAACAAGGTCAAGATTGAAAGGTGTTGCGGTACTGCAATCTGGTTCAACGTTCAAGGCAATTGCATCTGAACATACGTCGCCAGGACCTGGGGTACGGAAAGTAACTGGACCAGTATAGAAGCTTACACCGTCAACAGCGCCACAATCAGCTCGAACGTAGGCGTCAAATTTCAAACCAGGTGTCAAATTCCCGATGGTTGTAGAAACACCTGGTATTCCAGGGTTAGACGGCGCTGTACTACCGGTAACTGTTGTTCCTTCTGGAACGATTACTACATCAAAGAGGTTTTGTGAAGGACCTCCTGCAGTCCAGGATAGATCGATAGTAGAAGTACCGGAAACGCTGTCATAAGTTGCATTGGCTGCAGCTAAATTAGCTGGTCTTAAGCATGCAGGCGCCTCATCTATCTTGAAGTCATCGATTGAGACATCACCTTCATAGCTAAAGCCTCCCGTAACTCCATCAATCTTAGTGCTTTCAAATTTTACACGGATTGTCTGTCCTGCAAATTGACTTAGATCAAGTATAGCCTCCGCCCATGGATCGGTCTTAGCAGTTTGCTGTTGACCTGTTATTTGATTGAAGAGTGAATAATTTGCTCCATCATCTGTTGAAATATAAATATCCAGAGAAGAGATGGCATCACCAAACATGTGATAGTAGAAGTATAAAGCCGGTACGCTTAGAGTGCTCAAATCAATATTTGGCGACACAAGGGATGCAATATCTCCCACATTACCGTTACTCGCCTCAACATAGACATATTGACTTCCGCTGAATGCAGCACTAGGCCCTGTATCTGATGAATTTATTGAAGGATCGTTATCTGCATGCCAATCATAAGTAGTTGTACTTATGTCGTCCCAACATTGATCATTGTCAATGACTGTTCCACCACCAGAAGCAGTAAAGTCTTCAAAGTCTGTAGAATAAGGAGCAGGAAATGCTGCTGGACAAGCAGTAGTGAACGATACTGGACCACCTACTGTACTTAATCCATCAGTTGCGCCACAATTTGTGGTGATATAAATATCATAGTCAGATACAGATGAAAGACCCGTTGCCTGAACTGTTGTACCAACAACCGCATTGTCCTGAAATACTGGTGCACCAGTAGGCCCATCGCCTTGTGCAACCACAAGCACATTGTAATCTACTGCATTAGGAACAGCAGTCCATGTAATATCTGCAGTATCGGTACCAATGTTTGAAACTGCTAAGTCAGAAGCAGGGAGACAGGATAGCGGGGAAGGAACAATTATCTGGAATGAAGCTTCCAGCTCATCTGCTTGTGTGTCACCAAAGGCGAATGTCGCATCGGTATCTGTTCCGTCGTTTGGAGAAACACCGCCATTATCGCCGATTGTAGTACTGTAGGCAGTCACGCTAATCAAAGTTCCATCCCAGCCATCGTCATAAGAATCATAACAGTTAACCCAGTAAGTTCCGGGTGGAAGGTTTATCGCCTCGTTTGTCAGCAACCCAGCGTTCCCCCCATAATTGGATCCGAAAGGCATGCCGCCTTGATCCCAAATTACATTTCCGGCACCATCAGCCATATCTGTAATAGAAACCCATTTCTCGCCAGGAAAAGAACCTCCTGAAGTGGTGATCTCAATAGTACTGGTCACCCCTACAAAAAAGGATACTGGACCTTCAACTGCACTTAAACCATCAGTAGCACCACAATTCGTTGTGATGAAGATGTCGTAGTTTGCGGATGCGGTAAGTCCTGTCGCCGTGGTCATGGTTCCCGTAGCCATGCTATCACGGAATACAGGTGTGCCGGTAGGACCATCACCTTGGTTCACTACAACTACATCATAGTCAACCGCATTAGAAACAGCATTCCATGAAATATCTACGCTACTTGTGCCTATGTTGCTTACAGTAATTCCTGTAGGCGGTAAACACGTGGGTGGCGATGGAACAACAATTTGAAAAGACGCTTCTAATTCGTCTGCCTGAGTGTCACCAAAAGCGAAACTTGCATCAGTATCAGTCCCATCATCAGGAGAA
The DNA here is from genome assembly GCA_964478845.1 of uncultured Flavobacteriaceae bacterium. Taxonomy (GTDB): domain Bacteria; phylum Bacteroidota; class Bacteroidia; order Flavobacteriales; family Flavobacteriaceae; genus Nonlabens. The sequence goes on from CAYZJT010000005.1 coordinate 54,582, forward strand.
ACACCACCGTTATCTCCTATAACAGCGCCAAAAGAGGTTACATTGATCAGCGTCCCATCCCATCCATCATCATAGGCATCATAACAATTTACCCAGTAAGTACCTGGTGGCAAACTGATGATTTCATTAGTAAGCAGCCCTGAATTGCCACCGTAATTTGATCCAAAGGGCATACCGCCCTGGTCCCAGATAACATTTCCTTGACCATCAGCCATATCTGTAATGGACACCCATTTCTCCCCGGGTAAGGAACCACCAGAAGTAGTGATTTCAATCGTGCTCTGGGCTTGAGACCAAGAGAATGTAAGCGCAAAAAGTGACGCTAATAGTAGTTTGAATTTCATATAATTAGGATTTAGGTAATTCATTTTGAGCCTCGGAATTTATATTTATTTTAAGACATAGCTTAATCGTAATTGAGCAAATAGATTAAAATCATTTTTATCCGTTTAAATACATAGGTTAATTCAATTCATTATGAATAAGGCATTTATAAGAAGCTCAAAAAAGCTAATTTTGCAACTCAACACTTGAACTGTTTATAGCATGCAACTGTATAACAAATTAAGTGCTGAAGAAAGACGTGTTCTTATTAGGGAAGCTGGGAAACAACGGCTAACGATCTCTTTCTATCAGTACGCCAAAATCGGCAATGCTCAACTCTTCCGTGATTATCTTTTCATTCATTTTGACCAGCTTGAGGTGCTGGGTAGGATTTATGTGGCTAATGAAGGCATCAATGCCCAACTCTCGCTCCCTGCTGATCGATTTAATGAGTTCAAGGATTTTCTGGACAGCATCTATTTTTTAGAAAACATTCGACTAAATATTGCCAGAGAGCAAGACGACGAGAGTTTCCTAAAGCTCAGAATCAAAGTGCGCCACAAAATCGTAGCAGATGGTCTGGATGATGACAGCTTTGATGTAACAGATAAGGGAACTCATGTGGATGCTGCGCGTTTCAATGAATTGATTGAAGATCCTGATACAATTCTCGTCGATATGCGCAATCATTACGAGACTGAAATAGGTCATTTCGAAAATGCCTGGACACCAGACGTAGATACCTTTCGCGACAGCTTACCTTTCATAGAGGAAAAGATTAAGGAACACAAGACTGACAAAAAGCTCGTGATGTATTGTACGGGTGGGATACGTTGCGAGAAAGCCAGTGCTTACTACAAACATAGAGGCTTTGAGGATGTCTATCAATTAGAAGGAGGTATCATAGAATACCACCGTCAGGTAACAGAGAAGGGACTTGAGAATAAGTTCAAGGGAAAGAACTTTGTCTTTGATCACCGTTTAGCCGAAACTATTGGCAATGAAGTTATTGCTAACTGCCACCAATGCGGCGCTCCCTGTGACACTCACACCAATTGCGCAAACGAGGCCTGTCACCTACTTTTTATTCAGTGTGAGGACTGTAAAGAAAAGCACGAAAACTGCTGTAGCACAGATTGCCAAGAAATCATTCACTTGCCTATGGAAGAACAGAAGGCGTTGAGAGCAGGTAAAACAAATAGCAATAAGATCTTTAAAAAGGGAAGGTCTGAGAAACTGGCTTTTCAGAAAAGGTGATTTTAGGCTTTTGCTTTCGCGAAAAGGTGTAATTCAAAGATCATCGGAATTGCGCGTCTTGTACGATGCCGAAATAAGTCCAGCATGACAGAATAAATCATGCTGAGATTTTGTCGCGCAGCCTTTGAAAAAATTAATCTCGATAAAGTCTGATTTTGAAATATCAATCTGCAACAAGGATAGAAGTGGAAATCCCGCAGCGAGCACAGCGAGCGAGGAATTGTAACGGATAACCTGACCCGAGTTTGCGAGGGGATTGCCCATAAAAAAGCCACTCATAAGATTAATTACGAGTGGCTATTGAAGTTTCATTTATGGGATTTACATCTCTATCTCCTCACCTTTCTCATAATTGAAAAGCTTGTCGATGTCCATTTCCTGCACTTTGCCCAGCTGATTGAGCGCCTTGAAATCGATGTCCTTTTTGTTACCTATCACCATCACGTTGTACTGCTCGCCCTTAATATTCTTGTTGAAATACTCCCGCAGATCATCCATTGTTATGTCCTTGATCTCATCGTACATCTGCTGGCGCATGTCTTCTGTGATACCGCGCTTTTGCAATCCTTCGTAAGTCCAGAAGATATTGCTCTTAGTGATTCTGTCTGCAGCGATCTTTTTAAGCGTGGCCTCTTTTGCCTGCTCAAACTGTTCCTGCGCCTCCGGCATGTCTGTCATGATTTCCAGCATGGCATCTACCGCTTGTGGCAGTTTGTTTGCCTGCGTGCCCACATAAGCCATGACATAATCACTCTTGCCTTTTTCAGACGCCTCGCGGTAAGCTGAATAGGCAGAATAGGCCAGCGATTTGCTCTCGCGAATCTCTTGAAAAACGATGGATGACAACCCACTACCGAAGTAAGTGTTGAACAATCTCGTAGCTGCCATTTGCTTAGGGTCAAACTCATTCCCCTTGGCAAGCAGGATCATCTCGCTCTGCACCATATCGTAATCGACAAAGTAAACATTTCCACCTGTTTCCTTTTCCTCATATTCTTTTTTTGCAGGGTAATCTTTAAGATCTGCCGGAACATTGTGGTGCTCATTCAGGGCTGCAACAGCATTGTCCACATCCTTGCCGTAATAGAAAACGCGGTGCTTGTAGTTGCGTAGGTCTTTAACTTTCTGGACAAGATCTGCTGGATCCATTGCCTTGAGTTCTGCCTCGCTGTAGATATCCCTCAATCGTGAATCCTCACCGTAGGTTCCCCAACTCATCAATCCATTATAAAGGATGTTTCCTTTTTGGGTTTTACCGTCCATACGGCCCTTCATGATGCTAGCCACATATTTATCATAAGCTTCTTGATCAGGCGTGGCATTGTTCCACAGGTGCTCGACCAGTTCTAAACCAGCAGGTAGGTTTTCCTTCAATCCAGAAAGGCTGATGTAAGTTTTGTCTGTTCCAGATGAAACATTGTAGCTCACGCCGTTCTTGTAAAATTCCTGCTTCAGTTGCTCTGGTGTATACTTATCTGTTCCTAGATAATCCAAGTAACCAGCTGCAAGAGCGACTTGCCTATCATGGTCACTGCCCATGTCTAGAATGATATTCAGATTGAAGATGTCGTTGTTAGGGTTCTCGATATAGGATACTTTCAGACCACCTTTTGTACTGGTCGTCTTAATTGCCTCACCGTAATTGATACTCTGTGGCTTAAGGGGAGGCACCTCCATCTTGGTAAACTCAGCTAAGTATTTACTTTCCCTGTCCCTGTTCAGTTCGATGGGCGTGATGCCTGGATTCTCGACCTTGGCGATGTTCTTGTCCTCGCCCTGTATTTTGTGTACCTCTACGTAGTTGTTTTGGTAGTTCGCTTTCGCGAAAGCGGTTACATCCTCCTTTGTAATTTCTTTCATCTTGTCGAGCATCTCAAGACGTGATGGCCATTCTTCAAAACCAACAAAAGCATCAAGATAAGCGTAAGCCGTACTTGAAGCATCCTCATACTGGCGGGTCTGGCTCAATCTCAAGTCATTGACAACTGCCTCTAGCAGCCAGTCTTCAAACTCACCATTCTTGATGTTCTCGACCTGATCAAGCAGGAGTTGTTTCACCTCTTTCAGCGATTGTCCCTCCTTAGGGTAGCCGTACATTAAGTGAAAACCGTAATCGTTGTCAAAGTTGGTAAACGATGACGCTCGCTGCACTTTTTGCTGCTGATTCAAGTTCAAGTCAATCAATCCAGCCTGTGAATTAGCTAGCATATAATCGATCAGCGTAACCATGACCTCGTCCTCGCTACCCTTTCCGTCAGTTCTGAAAGCGACATAGATGGATTCTGAAGTAGGGCCGTAAACTTCTTTTTTGATCGGTGCAGCGATAGGCTCCTGATCTGGGAAAGTGGGATGGGTCACTTCTTTGGACTCATAACCACCGAAGGCGTCGTCCACCTTCTTTATCGTCTCGTCAAAATCAAGATCGCCCACCATAATTACAGCCATGTTGTTCGGAACATAGTACTTCTCAAAATAGTCATTGATCGCCACCATGGACGGATTCTTCAGGTGCTCTGCCGTACCGATTGTAGATTGCGTACCGTATGGATGGTTAGGGAAGAGCCCTTCCAAAACTGCAAAATATTGCTTGCGTCCGTCATTGTCCTGACCACGGTTGAATTCTTCATATACCGCCTCGAGTTCAGTATGGAACAAACGCAGCACCAGCTTGCTGAAACGCTCACCTTCCAGCTTGAGCCATTTGTCCATCTCGTTACTAGGGATAGTATTTACATAAACGGTCTGCTCAGTTGAGGTGAATGCATTTGTCCCCTCTACACCTAGTGAGCTTACCGCTTTGTCGTACTCGTTTGCGATCGAGATTTTGGACGCCTCGTAGGATGCGCTGTCAATTTGTTTGTAGATCGCTTTCTTCTTTTCTGGATCTGATTCGGCCTTGTGCTGCTCATATAGATCAGAGATATGGGCAATAGCTTTTTCCTCTGCGGCGTAGTCAGTCGTACCTATATCATCGGTGCCTTTGAAAACCATGTGCTCTAGGTAGTGGGCCAGACCTGTATTATCTGCCGGGTCGTAAGTTGATCCAGCGCGTACAGCAATTAGAGTCTGAATTTTTGGCTCTTCCTCGTTTTTGCCTAGATAGACTTTGAGCCCATTGTCCAAAGTGTACAGACGCAGTCCAGTAGGGTCGTCCTCATAGGTGACGTACTCGTAGCCGCTAGCATCCTTCTGCTGACTTGCTGCATAAGGAACCTCGTTTTTGTCGCTTTTCTCATCACAGGCAAAGAATGCGCCTGCTATAAAAAGCAAACTAAGAATAGGTATCTTCTTCATAGTTGGTTTTGATTATCAATGTATAGCAACGTCAAATTTAGTTGAGATATTGCAAAATCCTAACAAAATCTAAAATTCTGACATACGATAAATTGAAATCTTAAAAAATTATCAATAACATTGCGCTTGCTAATTATAATATTCAATATCATGCTGAAAGAATTTAGGGATTTTATCATGACGGGTAACGTCATAGATCTTGCAGTAGCGGTCATCCTTGCGGGTGCCGTTAGCGCTGTTGTCAAGGGATTTGTCAATCTAATCATGATGCCATTTATTGGTTACTTCCTAGGTGGTGTCGACTTCAAAGATTTCAAATACGTATTATCTGAGGCAGTAGTCGCAGCAGATGGCACAGTAACAAAACCAGAAAGCGCCATTCTATACGGTGAGTGGATCAATACGATTGTATCCTTAGTCATCATAGGTTTTGTCCTATTTATGATTGTAAAGGGATATAACAAGGTGCGTAAGAAAAAAGAAGAAGAAAAGAAGGCGCCACCAGGACCTACCAAAGAAGAACAGTTGCTGATGGAAATCAGAGATGCCCTGAAAGCCCAGAATCAGTAAAACACAAAACCCCCGATGAGTTTTCATCGGGGGTTTTTGAATTTAAAACAGCTTTCTTAATACGCTCTCTCTTTATTCCCCTCAAAGAAATTAACGTAAGCCTGATTAACCACTCGATTCCCGCCGGCAGTAGGATAATTCCCTGTAAAGTACCAGTCACCCAGATTTTTGGGACAAGCCTCATGCAGGTTATCTACCGTCTGATATATGATCTTAACCTCGGCTTTTATGGATGAATCGGTAAGCAATTCTGCGATCTTATCTGAGATTTCCTGATCTGTAAATGGATCGTAAAGTGCCTGAACTTCATTCTTCATTTTCTTATCAGGCTTCAGTAATTGAGATTTGCATTTCTGGTAGATGTCTTCAACAATATTGTAGGTTCCGCGATCACGATGCAATTCGAGCGCTGCTCTGAAAGCGATCAGCGTTTCCAGCCTTGCCATGTCAATACCATAACAATCCGGATACCTGATTTGTGGTGCGCTGGAAACCACAACAATTTTTTGGGGCTTCAATCGATCCATCATTTTCAGAATGGATTTCTGTAGGGTGGTTCCCCTAACAATTGAGTCGTCGATTATGACCAGGTTATCGTCTGGTTTTACAACACCATAGGTGACATCATATACGTGGGCAACGAGATCATCCCGCGAGCTGTCCTCTGTGATAAAAGTGCGCAATTTTGCGTCTTTGATTGCAATCTTTTCGGTTCTAAGCTTTCGCGAAAGGGTAACATCTACCTCTTCCCTGCTCAACTTTCCACCTCCAGCGATCATTGCGTCAAATTTTTGCTTGTCCTGAACCCTGTGCCCCTCTTCTACCATACCGTAGAAGCAGGTCTCGGCGGTGTTAGGAATGTATGAGAAAACCGTGTTGTCGATGTCGTGATCAATGGCGTCCATGATCTGAGGAAAGAGCAGTTTCCCCAATTTTTTGCGCTCTTGATAGATTTCTGCATCGCTCCCTCTAGAGAAGTAGATGCGTTCAAATGAACATGCTTTGCGCTCGAGCGGTCTGGTAATCTGTTCTAGGCTTACCTCGCCATTCTTTTTGATAATGATGGCCTTTCCAGGATCTAGCTCGTGTACTTCTTCAAATTTTGTATCAAATGCAGTCTGTATGACTGGCCGCTCGCTGGCAACCACCACTACCTCGTCGTCTTGGTAATAATATGCCGGACGTATCCCAGCTGGATCCCGCAGCAAAAATGCATCACCATGACCCATTAGGCCGCCCATGGCATAACCACCATCCCAGTCTCTAGCGCTTTTTTTAAGGATTTTGGCTACGTCCAGTTCTTCGGCGATTTTAGGGCTGGCCTCGATCTTGCTTAATCCCTGAGACTTGAATTTTTTGTAGAGTTTACTGACTTGTCTGTCCTGAAAGTGACCCACCTTTTCCATGACGGTCACAGTATCTGCTTTGTCCTTAGGATGCTGACCCAATTCCACCAACTTTGCAAAAAGGTCATTTACATTAGTCATGTTGAAATTCCCTGCCATAATCAGGTTGCGGTGCATCCAGTTGTTCTGTCGCAGAAATGGGTGAACGGCCTCGATGCTGTTTTTTCCAAAGGTTCCATACCGCACGTGACCCATTAAGAGCTCACCTATATATGGAATGTGCTTCTTTTGCGCCGCCACGTCATTTTTGATCTCGGGGCGCAGTTCCAGTTCATTGTTGATCCTTTCATTGATTTGCGCAAAGATGTCCTGAATGGGCTGAGCGGCGTTGCTACGCACTCTCGAGATGAAGCGTTGCCCAGGTTCCACATCCAGTTTGATACTGGCAAAACCTGCGCCGTCCTGACCACGGTTGTGCTGCTTTTCCATCATCAGGTACATCTTATTGATGCCGTAGAAAGCTGTACCGTATTTCTCTTTGTAGTAATCGAGTGGCTTTAGCAACCTGATCATTGCTATACCACACTCATGTTTCAATTGATCACTCATAGGGGAATCTAAAGAGTAAAAATAAACAAGCCCCTACTCTTGCAGGGGCTTTGGTAATGGTTTTTAGTTATCGTGCAATTCAAATTTTGTAAGTGCCTTGAATCGCTGCAGTCGATCATTGATTTCTCGATCTGTGATTGTCTGCATGCGTTCTGTACCAAACTTCTCTACGCAGAAGCTGGCAAAATTAGAACCGTAAATGATGGCTCGCTTCATGTTCTCAAAACTGTAGTCACCTGTCGCCGACAGATAACCAGAGAATCCACCTGCAAAGGTGTCACCCGCACCGGTCGGGTCGTATACCTCCTGAAGTGGTAAAGCTGGTGCAAAGAAGATATCCTCATTATGGAAAAGAAGCGCGCCGTGCTCTCCTTTCTTGATGACGACGTATTCAGGACCCATCTCATGTATTTTCTTTGCCGCATTGACCAGGCTGTACTCGCCAGAAAGCTGTCTGGCCTCTTCATCGTTGATGCAGATCACATTGACTTTGGCAATTACTTCTTTCAAAAGGTCCAGAGCGCTGTCCATCCAGAAGTTCATAGTGTCTAGGATGACCATTTTGGCATTTTTGGTCTGCTCGATGACACCCAGCTGGACAGCTGGATGTAAATTTCCCAGCATCACCACCTCGGCGTCTTGAAATCTTTCTGGCACTTGTGGATTGAAATCAGCAAGAACGTTTAGTTCTGTGACCAGCGTATCACGAGAATTCATGTCGTTGTGGTAGCGACCGCTCCAGAAAAAAGTTTTACCATCTTTTACGATCTCGATACCCTCGGTATTCATGCCTCTTTTCTCAAGCATGTCCAGATATTCTTGCGGGAAGTCACCGCCCACGACACTTACAAGTCCTACTTGCGTGTCGAAATGCGCAGCCGCCAGACCTATAAATGTAGCGGCACCGCCTAGAATTTTATCAGTTTTACCAAATGGCGTTTCTATTGCGTCAAAAGCGACGGTACCTACAACGACTAGTTTGCTCATGTAAAATTTTTTGCAAAGGTAAGATTATGATCCCACGCTTATTGGATTGTAATTCTCATCCACATTCAAGCAAAGGCTCCCTTACTTGCGCCCAAAATCAGCCGGAATCTCACCCCAAGCTTTTGTCTCCCATTTCAGTATTTTGTTGGAATAAGAGTTGGCCTCTAGCCAATTAATGGCGCGATCCATCAACGCAAAGGAGTCTTGATTTGCTTTGCTGGGTTTCAAGGTGGTCTTCACTTTTTTGTTGCGCACCCAGCTCATAGCGGTACGGCTATCACTATAAATGGGTCTGGCGTCGCCATTTTTTTTGCAAAGGGCTAAAACATGCACCAAAGCAAGAAACTCACCTATATTATTTGTGCTTTTCTGGAATGGTCCTTTTCTGAATATCTGCTTAGCATTGTGCGTAAGGACACCGCGGTATTCCATGGTTCCGGGGTTGCCACTACAGGCAGCATCTACGCTTATACTATCTAGAATAGGCCCATTGGAAATTCTACTCAGATCTCTTTTTTGGGTTTTGGCCTTGGCGCCAACATACTTCCAGTAGTTTCCGCTTAATGCTTCTTCTGCTTGTTCTCGAGTGGCAAAGGACTTATACTTTGCTTGAGGATAATTTTTAATCTGCAACTGGCACTTGGTCCAAGAATCATAGACACCGGGGCGATGTCCTTCCCAGACGGTGTAGAATTTCTGCTTACTGGCCATTCAACACCTTCTCAATTACCATTGGAAAATGCTTTTGTTCCAATTGATGAATTTTTGCAGCAACATCTTCTGCAGAATCAGAAGGACTCACCTCGCAAGAAAACTGGGCGATAATAGCACCCTCGTCATAATTTTCATTGACGAAATGTATTGTTATCCCGGACTCGCGTTCACCGTTCTCAACTACGGCCTCGTGCACATGCCTACCGTACATTCCCTTACCGCCATATTTAGGCAAAAGCGCAGGGTGAATATTGATGATTTTGTTTGGGAAATCTGTTATCAGGAATTCTGGGATCTTCCATAAAAATCCTGCCAATACAATTAGATCAGGTTTACTTTGATTTAAGAGTACTTGAATGGGTCCCGCTTTCGCGAAAGCGTGCTTATTGAAGACCAAAGCCGCCACACCAGCTCTCTTGCATCTATCCAGCACACCTGCTGTAGGGTTATTAGACAATACTAAATCCACTCGGGCAAAATCTCCAGAATGAAAATAGTTGATGATGGCTTGCACATTTGTACCGCTACCACTTGCAAAGACTACAATTTTTTTCATAGAAGCCTGAACTGTACGGCAAAGATGCCCCATCCTTACAGCAGGTGCAAATTCAAAAACCCCTAATAAAGTTGTTTACAGGCAAAGTTTGTTATTTTTGCCGTTCATTAAAATTTAAAAAGACACATTATGTCAGACATTGCATCAAGAGTAAAAGCAATAATCGTAGACAAACTGGGCGTTGATGAGAATGAAGTAGTTGCAGAAGCTAGCTTTACAAATGACCTAGGTGCTGACTCTCTAGACACTGTAGAGTTGATCATGGAATTTGAAAAAGAATTTGATATCCAGATACCAGATGACCAAGCAGAAAACATCGCTACTGTAGGTCAAGCTATTACATACATCGAGGAAGCCAAAGCATAATTTTTGCATGGAACTTAAGCGAGTTGTCATAACGGGAATGGGAGCCCTTACGCCTATAGGTAACAACCTAGGCGACTACTGGGACGGTCTCAAAAGTGGTAAAAGTGGCTGTGCCCCGATCACCTATTTTGATACTGAACATTTCAAGACAAAATTCGCTTGTGAGCTCAAAGACTTCAATGTCAATGAGTTTATAGACCGTAAAGAGGCTAGACGCATGGATCGCTTTGCTCAGTATGCACTGGTAGCGGGCGATGAGGCGATAGCCAACTCTGGATTAGACACTGACTCTATAGACAAGTATAGAGTCGGTGTGATCTGGGGAGCAGGGATAGGCGGTCTAGAAACATTTCAGGAAGAGGTAAAATCATTTGCAACCGGAAACGGTACGCCTAGATTCAATCCTTTCTTTATCCCAAAAATGATTGCAGATATTGCCCCCGCCCATATTTCTATTAAATATGGTTTTATGGGGCCCAACTACACTACCGTATCTGCTTGTGCCTCTAGCGCAAATGCCATGCTGGATGCGTTAAATTACATTAGACTAGGTCACTGCGATGTTATCGTTACAGGTGGTTCTGAAGCTGCGGTTACTCAAGCGGGAATGGGTGGATTTAACGCCATGCACGCCTTGAGTACAAGAAACGAAAACCCAGAAACAGCCAGCCGTCCATTTGATGCAACCAGAGATGGTTTTGTACTGGGTGAAGGTGCAGGCGCTCTGGTTCTAGAAAGTCTTGAACATGCTGAAAAGCGCGGTGCAACAATTTATGCAGAAGTCATAGGCGGTGGTTTTTCTAGTGACGCTTACCACATCACTGCTCCCGACCCAGAAGGTCGCGGCGTGATACGTGTTATGGAAAACACACTCGAAAATGCTGGCATCAAGCCAGAAGATGTCGATCACATCAATACCCATGGCACCTCTACCCCACTAGGTGACGTTGCTGAACTAAAGGCAATCAAAGCAGTGTTTGGTGATCATGCACCTAACATCAGTATCAATTCTACCAAGTCCATGACTGGTCACCTTCTAGGTGCAGCCGGTGCGATCGAATCCATTGCAAGTGTCATGGCGATCAAAGAAGGTGTCGTTCCACCTACCATCAATCATTCTACGGTTGATGAGAATATAGACAGCAGCCTGCACTTGATATTAAACAAAGCTGAAAACCGCGAGGTTAATGTTGCGTTGAGTAACACTTTCGGTTTTGGTGGGCATAACTGCTGTATAGCTTTCAGAAAATTCTAATTTCATTGATTGAATGGGGCTACGACAGTACCTACAATCAAAATCCAACCAACAAGGCGATCCCATTTCTAAAGCGGTAAAGCAGATCACAGGTTTGAAGCCTAAGAATCTGAGTGTTTATCAAACTGCGTTCACGCATAAATCGATGGGAATAACTCTCCCCGATGGGCATCCCATGAGTTACGAGCGTCTAGAATTTCTGGGTGATGCCATATTGGGATCTATTATCGCTGAATTTATCTATCACGAAGTACCAAGCGCTGACGAGGGCTATTTGACTAAAATGCGTTCTAAAATCGTAAGTCGTGCACATCTCAATGAGCTGGGCCAGGATTTAAGGCTGCTCAAACATGCGAGAACTCAGGTTCCTGAACAGCACTTCGGGCCTAACGTCCACGGGAATTTGTTTGAAGCGCTAGTGGGCGCTGTATATCTGGACAGAGGATACAATGCTTGTAAATCCTTCATCCAGAAAAAGATGATTGATCCTTATGTGGACATTCAGAAATTAGAGGGTAAAATAACTTCCTACAAAAGTCTATTGATTGAGTGGTGCCAGAAAAATAGAAAACGCTTTGACTATGAAACTTATCAAGATGATAGTGCAGAAAACGAGCGATTCTTTGCGGTAAAATTGAGGATAGACAACCGTATTATCTCAAAAGCTAGGGCTACCTCAAAGAAAAAAGCTGAGGAAAAAGCAAGCAAGCGCGCGTTTTACGCACTACAGGACAAAATTCAGAAATGATAAAAAGCATCCTCAATATGCTCTATTCTCGTGCCTCGCTGATTTCTGATTATACCAACGATATCAAACCTGAGTTCTAAATCTTCTGCAACCTCATTTTCCATGAAATGGTTGGCCGTGGTTACTAGGCGTTTGATTTGAGCAGGTTTTAGGAAGTCCTGTGGATCCCCAAACTCTGGGGTCGATCTTGTCTTTACCTCGACAATTAGAATTAAATCACCCTTTCTGGCAACAATATCTATTTCACCTTTTAGATAAGTATAATTGGTGGTAAGAATTTCGTGACCAGTAGATCTTAAAAATTCGCAAGCCAGCAACTCACCTTCTTTACCTAGTTCGTTATGCTGTGCCATTTTCTGATACTTTTGATGTTCTCGCTTTCGCGAAAGCGTAATCTTATACCTAACGCTTCAACGCAAAATAACCTCGTACCACTGGACGGTTAGGCAATTCTAATGTAAACCAGTAAGTACTGCTAGGTAAGGGTTGATTAGCAAAAGTGCCATCCCAGCCTGCACCCTCTGGGGAAATCTGTTTGAGGAACATCCCGTTGCGATTGAAGATTTTTACCACTGCTTGAGGGAATTCATTCAATCCCTCTAGTGTCCAGCGGTCATTGAAACCATCACCGTTGGGTGTGAAAAATTCTTGATAATCCAAAATGACAAAGGTTTGCTCGACGCTACCACAACCATTTTTATCCCTAACCGTCAGATTCTGAAAACCGATGTCACCTATCTTGAACTCATAATCACCTTCTCCAGAAACAATCACCGTAACAGAGTTATTGTTGAAATTGAAGTCTTGGATCTGGATGTCATCAATCGTAGCTGGCTCTGAAGGGATTACCTCAAGCTCTAAAATACTCGTACATCCCAGTGTATTTGTTACCTCTACTGTATAAATACCAGGCATATTGACCGTGATTGAACTGATACCAGGCCCACTATCACCATTACTCCAGTTATAATCTGCAAATCCAGGTTCTACTGTCAGCGTAACTGGGTCAGTAAGATTAGTACACAACACTTGAGGTTCTTGCTCAGCCAAGTCTGGTACAGGATTGATGATGAATGAAAAATCAAGATCTGTAAAACATCCTGAAGCGTTGTCGGTAATTCTTGCAAACAAGAGTTGATTAGGCGCTGAGCCGTCAATCATCGTAGGAAGAGGATTAGCACCTGAGGTTCTGTCGCCAGTACTTCTATAGTAGTCTACCGTAAAATCAGCCGCGTTCAATCCTGAGAGGATCTGAGAATTGAAATCATTCAGATCAATTTCTTCTAATCCATCATTACCCTCATCGCAAAAGCTCACATCAGTAGGCGTGTTTACAACTGGGGGAGATGCCAGAACAATGGGTGCGGTGATTACAAAATCACACTCCATTCCTGCTCTATCTTCAACACGTATAAAGATTTCTCGAAGCGTTGAAGTCACACTCACAACTGGGCTAATCGCATTGACCCCATCTAAGGCGTCCATTTGTGAATTGTGATAGGAAATATTGACAGCACTGGAATCACTGACTAGGCCTGCTTCAATAGACCTGAAATCAAAATTTGCACTCGCAGCAGTGGAGCAAACAAATCTTGTGTCCAGTTCCGTATCGCTCGTCCCTTCCTGAACGCTAATTTCAAATTCCGTAAAGTCCAGACAGTTTGAGTCTGTGCGCTCTGCTCTTACAAAGATTGTCTGAGGGTCAGATGTATTGGTATAAGGCGATGTAATCTCGTTCTGACCAATATTTGCATCATTGAGTGATTCATAAAAAGTTACGGCTACAGAACTTTGAACAGCTAGTACTTCTGCCTCTGTAGCAGAAAAATCAAAAGAAGTAAAGCCATCTTCAGGACCATCGCTATCACAAATTTCTATGTCAGACGGGGTATTTGCAGTAGGAGAAGGTGGCAAGTCTGCGCTTCCACTGGTACTCATCGTGAATCCACCAGCGCCCACTGCCAGCCCAACGATGATGTAATAGGTTTCACCTGCTTGAACATCCAGCTCACGCAAAAAACCATTTCCAGCTGCGCCTGGTCCCTCAACGGTGTCGTTTTCTGTGTCATTCAATCCCGTATCGCCAGAAACACCTGCGGCTTGTGGGTTTGTACTAAAACAGCGTATCGCTGGACCCAAATTGCTACAGTCTGTTGTAGGACCAAAAACAGCAAAGTCATAATCGGCATTTGCAACGTCTGGTGATAACACAAAACTGAAAGTTCCTGTTGTTTCAATCTCTATCCTAAACCAGGACTGATCTGCTTGAAAATTGAAACAGGTAGGCATAGGATTACCAGGTTGGCTGAACTCGTTGAAACCCACTCCTGAAGGATTGATTCCTAGATCTGTGTCACCACATAATAAAATTGCGTTAGTGCAGTCGTTTGGATTTTGGGCAATGGCTATTGAAGAAAGGAAAAATAGTAAAAAAGTAATTCTCATTTGGCTGATTTGATTGTGGTAATTAATTGGTCCAAGTCGTGCTGATCGTTGTAATAGTGAAAACCTATACGAACGCCATTACCGCGTTTTGCGCATATTATTTTATGGTCGTAAAGATATTGAAACTGGGCATCGCTCAGGGAAAGATTGAACATTGATGAGTGTTCATTCCTACGTAGTACCGCGCTACTCAACAAGCCTTCCTCTGCCAGAAGTTCACGAGCTGAAATTGATGTGGTCTCAATCCGATTTTGAATGGTGCTCAAACCTATTGCTTCAATTTCTTCAATGGCAAATTTTAGGCTTAGTACAGCGATAACATCATGATGACCTGGCTCAAAATGTCCCATGAGCGTTCCTCGCTGATTTGAGAAGCTTTCGGGAAGAGCCAGATGAGAATTAAATGAGACAAGTCGTTCAGCCGCTTGCTGCTGCAAAGCAATAATTGCAGAGCCTGTCCCAGCGTTCATCCATTTGTAGCAACTGGCGATGAGGATGTCTATTCCGCTTTCGCGAAAGCGGAATTCTTCTACCCCTAAATACTGAGTAGCATCAGCAATAATGAGCAAGTCTGAATTATCGCGTTTGAGGTTTTTTATGAAATCAAAGTCAATTTTAATCCCGCTTAGGTACTGAACAAGAGACAGGCATAAAACGTCAGGTCGATCACTCTGGACTAATTGAAGGATGTTGTCTTCTAGATTTTGGTCAGTGGTTGCATAGGTGCACTTAAACTTACGTGACTCAACTGCGTAATTGATGGATGGATAGTCATCATCTAGAAGAAGAAATCTGCTATTTTTAGGGAGCAAGTCCAATAAAGAATTGAAAGCAAACGAGAAGTTGGGCAGCAACCCCGTCAAACTGCGATGGGTTTCTAAAAATGAACTGATCTTTGAGCGCGTTTTCTCAATCAATTCATCCTGTTTTTCCAGAAAACCTATTGGATCGTTCTCCCAGTAGTTGATGAGAGTATTTTTGTAACCCGCCAACCCAGCACTGATCAGACCGCTAGCAGGTGTGTTTAGATAAACATACTGCTTAAGGCCAGGAAAGCGATCTTTGAAATTTTCCATTACAGTTAAGAATAGCCAAATGGTCTAACCCTACATTTGGTTAAAAATAGTGGTATGCTAAGCTCGAAAAATAAGAAGAATAAAGGCATCGACCCCGAACAGAAGGAATTAATAGAAAACACACAGCGTAGGATTAAACAAAAACGTGGGCTTTTTACTCACTTCATCGTTTTTCTTACTGGAAGCATAGGGCTAATAATCATCAGCAAGGTTCTGATGCAAAATGAGCCGGCCACTTTTCAAGGTATCGAATGGTGGATCTGGATCATATTTGTCTGGCTAGTTTTGCTATTATATCACGCTTTTAATGTGTTTGTCACCAAACGATTATTGGGTCCAGAATGGGAGAAAAAGCAATACGAAAGATTAGTACAAAAACAGCAAAACAGAATAGATAAGATTGCTGCTAAGATTGAGAAGGAGAATCTTCAAGTGACTTCAAATCAGCGTGAAACTTCAATCAGACAGGCTTCCCAAAATATAACCATGATTGCCGCGGTGGATGGAAACATGGGATTAGGAAAAGAAAATGATCTTGTATGGCATCTACCCGATGACTTTCAGCGATTCAAAAAACTGACCAGTGGACATTACGTGATCATGGGACGCAAAACTTTTGAAAGCCTCCCAGGCATCTTGCCCAACAGAACCCACATTATCATTACCCGTGATAAAAACTACAAAGCCGAGAGTGCCATCATTACGCATGATTTAGAAACAGCCATCGCAGCGGCTAGTGATGATGACCAACCTTTCATAATAGGGGGCGGTGAAATTTATAAGCAAGCTTTAGACAAAGCACATACTCTTGAGTTGACTAGAATACATCATGTTTTTGAGGTGGATACTTATTTTCCAGATTTTAGCACCAGAAAATGGGAGCTCATAAAAACTGAGCATCATCCTGTAGACGAGAAACATAAATATCCGTTTGATTATGAGACCTGGAAAAGGAAATCTTGATAATTAATCGATACTTACCTTTGGGTTTTTGATAATCAATTTATGAAAGCATACGTTTTTCCAGGGCAGGGCTCTCAATTTACAGGGATGGGCAAAGACCTATATGATCAATCTGCTAAAGCACGAGAAATGTTTGATCAAGCCAATGATATTCTAGGTTTTGATATCAAGAAAATCATGTTTGAGGGAACGGCTGAGGAATTAAAGGAAACCAAAGTAACTCAACCCGCTGTGTTCATTCACTCAACAGTTCTAGCAGCTGCAATGGGCGAAAAATTTAAACCCGCAATGGTTGCAGGTCATTCTCTAGGTGAGATAAGTGCTCTCACGGCTATAGGTACCCTATCATTTAATGACGGACTCAAACTAGTTTCTGAAAGAGCACTTGCCATGCAAGATGCTTGCGAGGCAATTCACAGCACCATGGCTGCTATTCTAGGGCTAGATGATCATATTGTCGAAGAGGTATGTAACGAGACCGAAGGAATTGTTGTTGCTGCGAATTACAATTGCCCTGGACAACTCGTAATCAGTGGCGAATATCCAGCTGTTGAAAGAGCATGTGAGACGCTTAAAGAAAAAGGTGCTAAAAGAGCTTTGATCCTTCCCGTAGGAGGTGCTTTTCATTCACCGCTAATGGAGCCTGCTAGAGAGCGACTGGCTGAAGCAATCAGCGCAATTGAATTTAATCCGCCCGAGTGCCCCATCTATCAGAACGTTAGCACATTTGCTATTACTGAAACCAGTGATATCAAAACTAATCTGATTTATCAATTAACCGCACCAGTCAAGTGGACTCAAAGCGTATTGAATATGATTAGTGATGGTGCTACTAGATTTATTGAAGTGGGGCCAGGAAGAGCACTTCAAGGCATGGTGAAAAAGATCGATCGTAGCGCAGAGGTAAGTCAGGCCATCTTGTGAGCGTTGATTTTATGAAATAGATCATAGATTACAATTCCTGCACAAACTGAAATATTTAAGCTGTGTTTTGTACCGTATTGTTCTAGTTCCACGACTCCATCGCATTCATTTACCACTTGTTGTTGAACACCTTCTACTTCATTACCGAATACTACAGCTACTTTTTGATCCTGCTCAATCTGTAAATGATATAAGCTCTGTGAACGTTCAGCTTGTTCAATGGCATAAACTTGATAGCCTTTTTCCTGTAGCTGTTTTACTACTTCTACCGTATTTTCATAGTAGGACCAGGCGACTGTTTCGGTTGCGCCAAGAGCCGTTTTTCTAATGTCTCTATGCGGTGGTTGGGCTGTTATGCCACAGAGAATTATTTCTTCGATCAGATAACAGTCGGCGGTTCTAAATACTGAACCGACATTATTCAAACTACGCACGTTATCAAGGACTATAACTAAAGGCGTTTTTCTAGTCTTTTTAAAATCTTCAGGGTTTAGCCGATCTAGTTCGTCATTTAGCAGTTTTCGATTCTCCATGCCATTAAAAATAAATGCCTTCAATTTGAAGGCATTATTTGTTAGTCTGTTGTATTCAGTGCCTACATGTTTACAGCAGGACAATTACAACTCCAGCGGTCCTTAGTACAAAGGAAATCAAATCCTAAAGTTATCTGGTGGAATCCGCCACTATCAAATACGATGTCACCGAACTGGTAGCTATATGTATATCCAAAGGTGAAGCTTTTGTACTTGATACCTACAAGAGGTGATAGCAACGAAAGGTTCTGCTCTTGAACGCTGTTCCCAGCAAGAAACTCTGCACCCTCAAAACTCTGACGGTAAGATACACCTAAGTATAAAATACTTTCATCATTAATGTCATAGTAGGCTTTACCATTGATGTCCACAAACTGCTCCTCGGTACGATCTGTTCTTTGATAAAGAACTGATGGCTCAAATCTCCAGCTCCAGTCCTCAGGCGCAAAGAGGTAACCTACAGTTGCTATGTAACGACGTTGATTTGCGCTTTCAAACTCTTCCGTGAAAATATCTCTGGTTTGAAAAATCAAGTTTTTTGCTGTAAAGTGTACATAGAATTCACGGTAGAAGTATGACATCCCTACATCTATATTAAAGTAAGAATCACTTCTTAAAATCCCATTGATGATGGGATCAAATCTATTTGGATCAAAATCTGTCTCATCTAGACGCGACTGAACCAATCCTGCGCTCAAACCAAATGACAATCTATTCAGCTCACCATAACCACCGCCTACTTGAAGGTGATAAGCACCAGAAAGATATGCTCCTGTCTGAGAGTGATACCCATTCTGATCATTGAATAAAATGGCACCAATACCTACATTTTGATTTACTGCTGTGTTAAAACTAAGCGTCTGTAAATTAGGTGCATCATCTTGATCAAACCATTGTTGTCTGGCTGTACCTCTTACCTTACCACAATTTGCAGCACCAGCCATAGAGGGGTGGATCAAATAGTAGTTATCCATTAAATAATCTAGGTAGACTGGCACTCCTTCTTGTGCCGTGCTGTACTGAAATGTTAGAAATACGGCGATTAGACCTAAAACTTTCTTCATTATTCTATTGTCTGACGTGTTAAATCATGATCTCAAAACCACAGAATTCAATCCTTATGAAACCCCAACTATTGAAATCATGACAATCCTCAAATATATAAATACTTGTTAACCTATTAAGCATCTATTTTTAAGCAAGAAACCATGCGTGCATAGCATTTGCTAGAGGCTTCTCTTTCAACTCGTTTCAAGCTAGATTATTGCCTATGACACCATAAAAAGTAATCATATAGCTACTCGCTAAGCGCTGTACTGTCCCTTATTTTTGCATTAAAAGAGGAAGATGTCAGTTCATAAGATTTCAATAAGCCCAACAAAAAACGAAACCATTTTGAAATTTGAGTCTAACCAGTTTTTAGTTTCTGGTGAAGCCTATGAGTTCAAAAATGTAGATGAGGCGAAACCCTCCCCTCTTGGACAGCAGCTGTTCTATCTCCCATTTGTAAAAACAGTTTATATAGCCCAGAACTTTATTGCCATTGAACGTTACAACATTGTTGAATGGAGCGATGTCCAGGAAGAAGTACGTGAACAGATTGAAAATTATCTTAACAGCGATCAGCCTCTCATCACCGAAGAAAAGAAATCAAAAAAAATACCGATCACCGTTTACGCAGAGGCAACACCTAACCCTACTGCTATGAAATTTGTGGCCAATAAGAAATTGACGGTTGAGAGCAAAGAATTCAAGAGTATTGCAGATACAGAGGATGGAACACTGGCCAGAGTTCTTTTTCAATTCCCTTTTATCAAAGAATTGTACGTGGATGAAAACTTTATCTCGGTACAAAGACACGACATTGTAGAATGGGAAGATGTCACCCAACAGATAAGGTCCTTTATCAAAGAAGAACTTGAAAAAGGGCTACGCATAGGTGATTCTAAGCATAAGGGGGGAGTAGAAGTGAAAAATCAGGGAGAACAATTGCAATCACCTGTATTTGAGAATCTGGATGATGTTTCCAAGAAAATTGTGGAGATCCTAGATGAATATATTAGACCTGCAGTAGCTAGTGATGGCGGCAACATCGTCTTTGACAGCTATGATGAAAAAAACCAGGCTGTCAACGTAATTCTACAAGGCGCATGCAGCGGCTGTCCTTCCTCCACAATGACGCTGCGCAATGGTATTGAGACCATGCTGAAAGATATGATACCGGGAAAGATTAACAGTGTGATAGCTATCAATGGTTGATTGAAAATCTAACTTTAAGGCAAACCAAAAATTAATCGTCATGGCAGTCCTTAAAGTAATTGAAATCCTTGCAAACAGCCCAGAAAGTTTTGAAGGCGCAGTGCAAAATGCAGTCAGAGAAGCATCAAAAACAATCAAGAATATACGTTCTTGTTACATCAATGAACAAAGTTGCCAAGTTGAAAACGGTGAGGTTACTGAGTACCGTGTGAATGTAAAAATCAGTTTTGAGGTAAAATAGGTTATCCCACTTTAAAATCCTTGAGGTAGTAAGGTTCAAAATAGGCCACATCCTGAAAAACTTTATTCTCATAAGCTTCTTGAGCGATATCGCACATTGTTAAAGCCGTAGGTCTGCTTATCGTGAAACTGCAATTATTATGAGAAGAAGGGTTCAGTAGATCTTTAAACTTTTGAACTCCTGTTCCGATGAATGAAACTCTTCCGCTTTCGCGAAAGCGTAGAAAACTAATTTCACTTAAGATTGTTGCTTCAACTTCCTGAATCCTCTTACCCAACTCAAAAACCGAAGAATAAACCTCCATCCTACGGGCATCTAGGAATGGAATTACAAATCTGTTTTCTGTAACATCCTGAAGCGACAATGCTTCCAAAGTATCAATTGCAATTAACGGGATGTCTAAGGCGTAAGCCAATCCTTTAGCAGTACTGGCACCTATACGTAAACCAGTATAAGATCCTGGTCCCTGACTTATAGCGACAGCACTCAAATCCTTCTGCTGAATATTATTTCTGGTTAAAATTTTATCGATCAAAACATGTAGTAACCTGCCATGTGAGTAGTCTTGAGAGTAATCCTCTATCAGATCTGAGCATGACTTTACATGGTAGTCATTTTCCCACCCCGCATTAATTTTTGAAATGGCAACAGAGCAATTAGTGGAAGAAGTTTCTAGGCAAAGAATGGTAGCCATTGCTTATTCGCTCTCGCTGGAACTTTCGTCCTCAGCTGTATATCGATCTCTTTTGACTCTTACCTTTTTACCAGTGCGTAAAGTATTAGTCACTGTCCGATAGGGTCCCGTGATTACTGTATCGCCCTTTTCTAACCCAGATAAGACGACAATGTTCCTATCATCCTGTATCCCTGTGGTAATCACTCTCAATTTTGCTTCCCCGTTTTGCTCTAGATAAACACACTCAAACTTTTCATCTACAATGCTGTCATCATTTTTACGCCGCGACTCGGTGGTATCGCTCTTAACGACAATCGAGCTAAGAGGAATGGCTATCGCATCCTTTTTTTCTCGCGTTATAATGTCAACGGTTGCTGTCATACCAGGCTTAAAGGGACTATAGTTTTCACTTTTGCCTTGCAGCAATTCCTTATAGCTGTCTGGTAAAATGCGCACTTTAACCTTGAAATTTGTGACCTGATCGGCACTTAATTGACCGCTTGCGGTGTTGGCAATTTCAGTGACTTCCCCCTCAAATTTCTTCTTCAGGTAGGCATCCACCTCTACAATTGCCTTATCCCCCACTTCAATCTTGACAATGTCATTCTCATTTACATCCACCTCGACCTCCATTTTTGACAAATCTGCAACACGCAAAAGCTCTGTTCCTGCCATCTGCTGCGTCCCTACCACTCTTTCACCTAGCTCAACTGCAAGCAGAGAGATGGTTCCGGTCATAGGTGCAAAAATGGTGGTACGGCCTAAATTGTCAGTTGACTCGTTCACAGTTGCACCCGCGCTTTGTACGGCAAAAAAAGCAGATCGTTCAGCAGCTTTTGCACGGTCAATTGCAGCTTGCGCTGCATCGAAATCAGCTTGTGAAATCACGCCTTTGTCAAATAACGCAGAACTACGCTTGTAATTTGCTCTTGCTTCAGTGAGAGTAGCTTGTGCCTGATTGTAGTTGGCTTGTGCATTTGCCAGTCCAGCTCTTGATCTACTCACGTTAGACTGCAAGAGGTCTGGATTGATTTTGACTAGCAAGTCGCCTCTTTGTACTGATTGCCCTTCCTTGATAGGCAACTCAATAATTTCACCTGGGACCTCTGGCGAAATACTTACTTCTATCTCAGGTTTGATTTTTCCGGTTGCACTTACCGTTTCAGTGATGTCCATGGTGGTAACTTCCATCACCTCAACCCGAATGCCTTCATCTGATTTGCCACTGAAAAAAACGAAGTACGCAGCGACAGCAGCAAGCACAAGGACAATTACTATGATAATTGCCTTTTTCATATCTCTAGAATTTTAATTCATCAGGCTCAACTCCAAAGAAGAGTTCGAGTACCTTGAGCCTAAAGATATAATTATACTTAGCTTGATTCAATGTGATCTTAGCATTATCATATTGCAGCTTGCTCTGTTGAAAGTCAAAAGCGTTAGTCAGACCGACATCATAACGCTCTTTTGCATATTCATAAGCCAGTTCTCTAGACTCAAGAGCTTTTTGGGCTGCTTCGTAAGATTCTCTTGCACCTTTTACATCAACGTAAGCTTGATAGACTGTACTCTCGAGATCCAGTTTTGCTTGCTCAAGTTGATATTCAGCTCTTTCCAAGGCTACCTTGTTACGTTGAACATTTGCTCGCACAGTAAAACCATTAAACACTGGTACGTTCAGGCTGAATCCATAAGCAATCCCATCGTTCAGATACAATTGTTCAATAAAAGGATCGGCGCCTACTATGACTGTTTGCGTGTTTGGGAAATCTGCGACAACCGCTTGTCCAGTTGCCTGAACAGTTCCTATCTGACGCGTAGTAACAGGATTGTTAGGGTCTTGACGTTGGTCAAATGAAACCGCATCAGTATAACGGGTGTCATAACCAAAAAACGCTGAGATAGTTGGGTAATATGCGCCTCGCGCTATTTGCAGATCTTTTTCTGCAATATCCACATTTTGCTCTGCGATTCTAACTTCAGACCTGTTCTCTTCTGCAGAGTCAATGATCTCTGTCACATCTTTTTCTTCTATCTCACTCCCTATTATTTCATAGTCATCTTCTGCAATGTCAAATGTCTTATAATCTTTAATGAGCAGTAATTGAGCAAGGCTTACTTTACTGATAGTAACGTTATTTTGCGCATTTATAATTTGCTGTTCCTCTGATGCATCCGTCGCCTGTATCTCGAGCAGATCCCCGCGAGGCAACTGGCCCGCATCGACTAACTCTTGAGTTTGTTTAATCTGCTCTTTGGTAATCTCATTTTGCGCGACCAATGTTTCAAAATTTGCCTTATTTACCAAAATATCTAGATAAGCGTTTGCCACAAAAAGAGCAATATCGTCCTTCATTTTATCAAGCCTGTACTGCGCTGCAAGCTTTGAAATTTTGGCTCTTTGTATCCTTCTGATATTTCTTAGGCCATCAAAAACAGTATATCCTACATTAATGCTACCAGTCACACCAAGGAATGTCGTGGTTTGGGCATCGTTTGTAACTGGGTTGAAACTAAGTCCTGAACGCTCTGAGACTCCCGCACTACCGTTGAGCGATGGTAAGACATTACCTAATGCAGTCAGGCGTTCTGCCTCCACTACATCCAGGTCCAGCTCACTTTGTTTGATAGAGATGTTGTTTTCAAGAGCATATTGAACGGATTCCTGCAATGTCCATTTCTTGCCTGATTCTTGCGCTTTCGCGAAAGCGAAACACAAAAGCATCGCAAAGCATAAAAAATTTCTCATGGTTGAATAGTTGTTTCTATGGGTAATCATTAAGTGACAAAAGTTACAATGGCTGTGTTCTAACCGCCGTAACCTCCTCTGCCTTGAGGTGCTTTAAGTGGGTTCCAGATTTTAATTTTATCACCTTCACTGACTCCTTCAAGAACCTGAACGTGAATACCATCGCTTAAACCCAATTCCACATCCCTACGCTCAAATTGCTGGTCACCGGTCGCGATTTCGACATATGGTTTTTTACTTTCTGTATCGTACTGCACAAGCGCTTCCTTGATCGCAAGCACCTGGTCTGCCTTGTCTAAAATAATACTTGCATTTGCGCTTAAGCCAGCGCGTATAAATGCACTGTCGCGTTTTACCTCTTTAAGGGTGCCTTTTATCGCAAACTGTACCGCGCCATTCTCAGCAACTCCTTTAGGGGCGATGTAATCCAATGTGGCATCGTATTTCTGGTTGTCGTAAGCACCTACGGTTATCTCAAGTGGTAAACCTTCTTTGATTTTCCCTACTTCACTTTCATCGACTTTTCCTTCAAAGATCATTTTGTTGACATCTGCAATGGTAGCAATCGCAGTTCCCTCGTTAAAGTTATTTGCCTCAATAACTTGATTTCCTTCTTTTACAGGCACGTCTAGCACCATACCAGAAACTGTTGCTCTTACATTTGTGTTTGCATATTCACTCAGGCCAGCAGTCGTACCCGTCTTGATAATATCAAAGTTCTGCTGATTACTTACAAGATTGACTTGCTCTTGCTTGTAACGCTGCATGGCATTGTTGTAATTGTTCTGAGCGATGTCAAAATCGTTTGCGGAAATAACCCCTTTTTCAAATAGCGCCTTTTGACGATCGTAAATAGACTTCTGATTTTCCATCGCTAATCGTGCTGTCTCAACCGCCGTCTGCTGTGCGGCGATGCTGTTTTTTGCACTGGTCAGGGAATTGATGTTAGGCACCACTTTTATCTCTGCGATCAGATCACCAGCCTCGACAAACTCGCCCGCTTCAACGTGTATTTTATCAATTACTCCTGAAATGTTAGGCTTGATACTCACTTCTTCTTTAGGCACAAGACTACCCGTTGCGACGGTTTCTTTGATGATGGTTTGAGTACTGGGCTCTTCAGTCTCATAAGAAATAGGATCTTCCAGATCTTTTTGATAGATATACCATATACCTGCAGCTGCGGCAAGTAAGATGATTACTAGAAGTATGATGGTTCCTGTTCTTTTCATGAATGGTTGTAATTAATGGATACTTGTGTTGTTCTATTCTGTTCTCAATGCCTCTACAGGCTTCATTTTAGTTGCTCTAGAGGAAGGAATAAATCCTGCCAGAAGGCCTGCGACAATCAATACAATTAGCGCGATGATCACGACGGTGATGTTCACACTAGGATTCCTAAAATTCTCTACGCCACCCGCAGAGTCCAGGCCGTAATTAAGTGCCCAAATCAATCCCGCTGCAAAGGCAATGCCTGCCAATCCAGCAATTAATGTCAAGAAAATGGATTCTTGAAGAATTTGTGCCTTGATGTTCCACGGCGTTGCGCCCAAAGCTCTTCTCACACCTATTTCATTAGTGCGTTCTTTGACGACTATCAGCATGATATTGCTTATTCCGATCCCACCCGAGAGCAAAACGAGAGCCCCTACGAAATAGCCGACAAAACTCAAAATGTCAAATAGCCCAGTGAACTTGGCAAATTGCTCTGCCAGGTCAAAATTCCCTATGGCTCTCTGGTCATCTGGATGAACGCCTCTCAACTCGCGCATAATCGACAGAACTTCAGGTTTCAATGCGGTCATACTCACATCGTCCTGTGCTGTAATGGCCATCCATCCCACATCATCGCCGCTGTTAAACGCCTTACCAAAAGTCGTAAATGGAACAAAAATGTTGTTTGCTTCTTCCTCGCTATCGCCCTGCGTATTAGGATTATTGAAAATACCCACCACCTTAAAATTCACCCCCTGAACTGAAATGTACTCGCCTATGGGATCCTCGCCTAGATCAAATAATCCTTTTTCAACCCCTGTGCCTATCACGCACACTTTCATCTTTTTCTGAATATCAGAATAATTGAGCCATCGCCCTTTTAAAATATCCATGGGCTGCTGCTCGATGTATTCTGGGTAATCACCATTTACTTGAAAAGCACCAGTTTTATCCTTTCGGGTGACATTGTTTGCACCACGATATCCACCCAATTGAAGCCTAGGTGATACAATTTTCAGATCAGGCATCTGTGTTTTCAGAGCCTTTACGTCTGACAATTTAAATTGAACGCGGCGACCTTTATTCATGCCTTGGTAAGGCATCGAGGTACTTTGTCCCCACATAAACATGGTATTGGTCGCACCATCACCAAAATCTGCCATGGCTCCATATTTCAAACCGTTGGTCAGGGCAAGTAATACAACAAGGATAAAAATTCCCCAAAACACGCCAAATGCGGTAAGCAGCGTTCTCAACCTGTTTGAATTGAGCGCTTCAAGTATTTCATTCCATCGATCTCTACTGAACATACTACTCGTCTCTTAAAGCGTCTATGGGTTTGATATTTGCCGCTCTTCTGGCCGGGATGAACCCAGCTAAGGTTCCCGCCACTACAAGAATTATTACCGTAGTAATCGAGGTGGTGAAATCTACATTAGGAGATTTAAGAAAATCCGTCTCTATCATGGGAGAAACCAGTTCAAGCAATCCCACACCCAAAAAGAGTCCGATGAGACCAGCTATTGCCGTTATAAAAATTGATTCCTGCAAAATCATCCAGATGATTTCAATAGGCTCTGCACCTAGAGCTTTACGTATTCCTATTTCTTTAGTACGCTCTTTAACTACAATCAACATGATGTTCCCAACACCTACAACACCTGCGATGATAGTTCCCAATCCTATAAACCAGAACACAGACTGAATCATCCCTATGATGCTGTAAAATTCCTGCGCACTTTCTAAACTGTCATAAACGTTTACAGCAGAACGATCATCTGGTGCAACCTGAAAACGAGTGCGTAAATCTTGTTCAATTGCTTCTTTTAATGCAGCACTTAAGGCCACCGCATCATCAAAATTATCACTCATCTTGACAGTAAAAGCCATCCTACTTATATCCTCGCCTGCATTGAATACTTTTTGGGCAGTGGTAATGGGCATAAACATCCTGCTCTCCTCGCGAGTTCCACCAGGATCAGTGTACACGCCTACGACCTTGAAGTTTAAGCTTTCGTTGATTTTTATTTCCTTACCTATCGGATCTTCCTTTTTGAAAAGATCTTCTTTCATCTGATAGCCTATCACAGCCACTTTACGTGACTGATCAATATCTTCCTGACTTATAAATCGCCCAGCAACCAGTGTGGCGTTCTCAATCCATTGTTGATCTGGTCCAGCACCTTCCACGCGGTAATTACCTTGTTGAGCTTTGTAATTCATTTGAGCACCCCATCTGTTATAGATAGGGGTCTGGTACTCTAGATTTTCAGCATACTTTACCGTGGTGTTCTTGAAATCTGAATTGCGCAGTTGAAGCCTCCTGCCCGGATTAAGTCCCTTGTATTCTTTACTCGTTATCCATACGCTGGCCTGAATACGATTTGTGGCATCCTGCTCAAATTGCGACCGTATGCCGTTCTCCAGACCTGTAGAGAAACCAAGTAGAATTACAAGAATAAAAATTCCAGATGCAACAGATAAGCTTGTCAAGAATGTCCGCAGTTTATTCTTGCGTATGGTCTCAAAGATTTCCTGCCAGCGCTCGATATTAAACATTGCAAAAAGACTTTAGAGTATATGCTTTTGCGAAAGCGTAAAATTTAAAGCTAATCTGATCAAGCATTTTGAAGCGCTTTTACCTGATCGACTTTAGTATCATCTATGATCCGACCATCCTTAAGATTGACAATACGCTTAGTCATTTGTGCGATATCAGGCTCATGAGTTACGACAAGAATTGTGCGACCCTCCTCATTGATGCCTTGAATCAAGTCCATTACCTCGTAAGAGGTTTTAGTATCTAATGCACCCGTAGGCTCATCTGCGAGAAGTACTTTTGGGTCGCTAGCTAGTGCACGGGCGATTGCTACACGCTGCTTTTGTCCACCAGATAACTGGTTAGGTAAATGGTCTGCCCAGTCTGCCAGTCCCACTTTTTCAAGATAATGCAATGATTTTTCATCTCTTTCTCTACGCCCTATGCCTTGGTAGTATAAAGGGAGTGCCACATTATCCATGGCATTCTTATAACTAATAAGATTAAACGACTGAAAAATGAATCCTAGAAATTTATTCCTGTAACGGGCGGCTATCTTTTCATTCAAGTTTTTTATGGGTGTACCGTCCAGCGTGTAAGTTCCCTCATCTGCCTCGTCCAGCATCCCGAGAATATTAAGAAGCGTGGACTTTCCTGATCCAGAAGACCCCATGATTGAAACCAGCTCTCCCTCTGCAACATTAAAGTCTATTCCCTTTAATACATGCAGGTAGTTTGATCCTGTTTTGTAGGATTTGTGCAGGTTTTTAATCTCAATCATGGTTAGCGTTTGACAAATGTCTAGTCTTATAGACTGCAAAAATTTACACTTGTTACAGACTGCGCTAACAACAATTTGTTAAAAAAAGCTTATTGAATCGGTTGGTGAGGGTGTATATCTGGAAAAGCGCAGTTGCTATGACTCCACGGCTTCTCTTTTACTCGTTGACCGATAGATCATATAGATGATCCCGCCCACAATGATGTATGGGAATGCCATGAGGTAGGTGATTCCCTCATTCAGCGCCTCGGCTTGTGCATTGTCACCGCTATTTTCTATGACGGCGCGGCACATGGCACATTGCGCTTTCGCGAAAGCGGAAAAAAAGAATAGCGCTAAAAAAACAACAAGCTTTTTCATAGCATGAGAATCACAAACTTAGACTTACACTTGAACTTATACTTACACCTAGTAATAAGGCCTCATAAATACGTAAACCAAAACCCCAGTGATGGCGATGTACAGCCAGATCGGGAATGTCCAACGGGCAATTTTTTTATGCTTGGCAAACTTCCTGTTCCATGCAAAGTACATGGTGTATAAAACCAGCGGCAGGATGATTCCCGACAGTACGATGTGTGTGACTAAGATAAAGAGGTACAAGCCTCGCAGTGGCGCATCCTCTGGATACGGCACGGGCTCATTACTGATTTTTGATATTACATAACTCACAAGAAACACCGCACTCAGTATAAATGCTGTGGTCATGACGTAACGGTGCGCTCGGGCATTAGCATCTGGAATCGCGTCCCCTTTTGTGATGCCACTGCCTACCAACTCAACTTTTCTGTTTTTGATTAACACATATCCTGTAACTAGAAGTAATGCTGTCATACCGTTGAGCACCGCATGTAGTAATGGGAACATCCCGGCCTCAACCCCAAGGAAGTTGTAGCGTTCTGGCAAATACATCAGGATGACTACCACTATAGGAACTATGATGGAAATCGCAACGATAATGGCTGGGCCGCTCTTCTTAAACATATCAGTTTTTTAATAAGGTAATGGCGTCTTGGGTAATTTCCTCGATTTGGGCTGGTTGAAATTCACCCTCTGCTACGCCTGCATAGCTGTAGATCCAGTTTTTGTTACCGCCGCCTAAAATGACAGCTCTAGACCTGATGTAACCATCCCTATCTACGAGGGCAAAATTACCGCTGTGTTCAAATCCTACGGCTTCATTATCGCTCTTGTCCACAAAACTGTTGAAACCCGTGCGTGACAAAGCAAAGATCTCCTCCTGATCACCGGTCAGGAAATGCCATTTGCCTGCTGGTGCATCAAATTTTGACGCGTATTCCGTAAGAACTTCTGGTGTATCATATTCAGGGTCGATGCTGATGCTTACCGCTTTAAAATCTTTGTAGTCCTTGAGCTCATCAACTATTGTTGATAGGTTATGGCTCATTGGGGTACAGATCGTAGGGCAAGAGGTAAAGAAAAAGTCAACGACATAAACATTGCCAAGTAAATCCTTATTGCTGATAGTATCACCGTTTTGGTTGACAAATTCAAAGTCTGGTACTTTATTGAATTTCTTCAAGAACTTATCGGCTACAGGTGCGCGATCTTCTGTACGGTTGCTATCTACTACTTTATCCTTGTTGATATAATGGATGATGTTGGTCACAGCAAAGTACCCGAAAATCAAAATAATGATCCCCAAACCGATATAGTACGGTGTGTTTTTCTTTTTACTCATCTTCCTTGATCTTGTCGTCGCGGTTTTTCTTGAAGGCAAATCTATATTCTGCCAGCAAAACCCGCACGTCATCAATCATCACCTTTTGCAATGCAGATATAGAACTACTATCGTAACCGTACACAGGTTTCTCACCTGGTTCAACATCGTCACGTCCTCTCAGAGCAGCATTTTTGTCGACGATAAAGGCAAAGTCAGAAGACATGTTCTGGTTGAGCATCAAATTGGTTTTCAGTGATTCAAAAAACTCTTGAATGTCCTCATCACTGCCTAAAAGAAAGTGCCAATCGCTCGTATCGGTATTCACACTCATCTGATCGACGATTTGGGCAATCTCATCCTTTCCTTCTTCGGGAAGAATACTGATCATTTGGAACGTTTCAAACTGATGGAACTCCTTATATATTTTTTCGTTAAGGTTTGAGATATAGCCCAGTCTGTCGTAGGGTTTGTCGCTTAGAAAATTTATGATAGTGACGCTGTCTTTGAGCTGCAACTGTTCGCCGTCAAGTGTCCTGAAATTCTCTAAAGTTCCTATCTCTTCAACCATAACTGGCAAGGTGTCAAAATTGTGCTTGCCCTGCAGAAAAAAAAGATAGGCAACTAGTGGCAAGGCAAAAAGAATCACCAGCACCGAGTACTTTGACGCTGCGCTTGTTTTCTTGATTTTGTTGTCTTGACTATCTGCCATCTTATTAATCCTTGCTCCAGTTCTAAATTGATCCTGCTAACTACCCGCTTTCAGATCATAAAATCTTAAACGATCCCTTTTTCGTACTTCCGTAACCTTAAAGTTAAAATGCAATCCCCTTGCAGTGCTCGTTTATCACGGGTCGCGAGAGCGTATAAAAAAAGGACGGTTGCACCATCCTTTTTCATATATCTATGTTAGACCATTTTAGAAGTCAAAACTTACAGCCGCATTCTTATAGACCTCATAAATGTAATCACCTTCTACAAGTAGGATCGCGATTAGATAGATGATCAAGAAAACCGCAGTCCAAACTACTGCACGCCTAAGACCGCTCACCTCATCACGCATATGCATGAAATCCCAAGTGATGTAGTATGCCTTTACGAGGGTAAGGATGATGAAAATCCAATTCAGATACTTGAGCGCCAGAAAAGTCCCGTTCAGGAAATCAGGTTTGATATAACCCAGTGCTACTTCTACTGCAGTTACAATAGATAACAGAATAAGTACTCCCCAGATTTTCTGGACGTTGTTCTTGAATTTCAATTTCCCACGGAAAATTGCCAATTTATGCTCGTGATGCTCGCCGTGATGTGCTGCGTGATCTGCCATGTTCTAAACTTCTTGAATTAAACGAGGTAAAAGAATGTAAATACAAATACCCAAACCAAGTCTACAAAGTGCCAGTAGAGACCTACTTTTTCTACCATCTCATAATGGCCACGTCTCTCATAAGTTCCGAGTAGAACATTGAAGAATATAATGATGTTGATCATTACCCCAGAGAATACGTGGAAACCGTGGAAACCAGTAATAAAGAAGAAGAAGTCTGCAAACAATGGTGCGCCGTATTCATTCTCTGTCAGGTTTGCACCTTGCACAACACCTACACCGTCACGATTCAAGCGTTCCAAAGCCTCCTCTCTAGTGACGATTTGCTTTTCGCTAGCGCCAGTCTCTTCATTAACTACTAGTTGTTGAAGCCTAATCGTTATAGAAGGGTTGGCCATAAAACCTCTCTTGACTTCTTCTAGCGTGTATTCTGCATTGTACTCGCCAGATGACTCGTACCAGATTCCTTCACTAGGACCATAAGTCTGGACATCGCGATCACCCACCGCAACAAACTCATTGAGCGCAACGCGGTCGCCGGTTTCTGCGTCAACAAACTGAAGCAACTTACCACCTTTTGTTTTTACAGCGCCGTATTCACCTTTTATAAAGTTTGCCCATTCCCAAGCTTGAGAACCCACGAAAATCGCACCGCCTATGATGGTCAATAGCATGTAAAGCGCCACTTTTTTACGATCCATGCGGTGACCCGCATCCACAGCTAGTACCATCGTAACTGACGAGCCGATGAGGATAAATGTCATCAATGCCACGTAAAACATGGGCGCGTCTACACCGTGCAAAAAAGGGAAGTGGTTAAAGACCTCATCTGCTATGGGCCATTCCTCGATAAATTTGAATCGGGAAAAGCCGTAAGCGGCTAGAAAACCTGAGAAAGTAAGTGCATCTGATAAGATGAAGAACCACATCATCATCTTACCATAACTAGCGTTAAGCGGTCTTACTCCAGGGCCGCCACCCCACTTTTGGCCTTCTGTACCGGTAGAAACAACGGTTGTATCCATGCTACGCTTTTAATATCCTGCAAAAGTAGGACATGCAGTCTAGAATGTAAAGTAAAAATTTTGACCCTTTACCTACTTAAAAAGGGCGCTTTCAGTCCGCGGTTTAATTAGTTAATTACGCTTTCGCGAAAGCGTACTCTTAAAAATACAAGAGGAAACATAGCAAAAAGATCCAAAGCAAATCAACGAAATGCCAAAAGATGGCTCCTAGTTCAAAACCAAGGAAGTTACTATGCGAATACTTATTCCTCAATATTTGAACGGTGATGACAAGTAACGATATCAATCCAGCAACGATGTGAGCGAGGTGAGCCATCACGATGATATAGATGTATGATGCGCGTACGTTGCTCCCTTCACCAGTAAAGTATAGGTCCATGGAAATAAGTGTTTCAAAGCCCATGAACTGCATAGCTACAAAGATGGCGCCCAGAACAAACGTAACGATCGTCAATCCAGTGGCAGCTTTCATGTTGCTGTTGATAATGCTGCGCTTTGCCAGAATTAGTGCCAGCGAACTGAGCAGGATCACGCCAGTACTGTAGTAAAACTCCTGTGGTAATTCAAAATCAGTCCAGTCGCGCCGGCTGCTGCTTACGATGTAGGCACTGGTCAGCCCAGCAAACATCATGATTAGGCTGGCGATGGCAAACCACATCATTTGCTTTTTGGATCTGGCAAGTTTTTCTGCTCTGGGGAGCTGTGTTATATCTGTCATTTCTTTACCTCAAAAATTTATCGACCACGTAAATGATCTGAATCAATGTAATGTAGCTCACACTTACCAGCATGAGCTTGCGGGCGACCTCTCTAGTGCGCTTGCGGTACAATTCTACAGCGCTGTACAGGAACCACAGTCCCAGCAATCCTACGATCACGGCTGTGATCGGAGTGATGTACAAATCGCCAGTGATGCCACAAGCAGGAATCAACGAGACTAAAACCGTCCACACCGTATAAAGCACGGTCTGTAGAGCTGTACCGCGATCTGCAGCGCCCGTAGGCAACATCTTAAATCCACCTGCTTTATAGTCGTCTTCCAGCATCCATCCTATCGCCCAGAAATGCGGAAATTGCCAGAAAAACTGCAGCATAAACAATGTGCCTGGCTCGATACCAAAACTGCCGCTAGCCGCCACCCATCCCAGCATATACGGAATAGCACCAGGGAATGCCCCGACAAAAACACATAAAGGTGAAACCGTTTTTAGCGGCGTGTACAAAGCAGCATATAAAACAATGCTTAGCGCACCAAAAAATGCCGTAGGTACATTGATTAGATACAGCAAGAACACACCGGTAAATGCCATAAGCAAACCGTAGATCCATGCATTCTGGACGCTTATGCGACCAGTAGGAATCGGGCGGTTTGCCGTACGCTTCATGAGCGCGTCACGGTCGCGTTCGATGATTTGGTTGAAGACGTTTGAAGAGCCAACTAGAAAGTATCCTCCTATACACAGGAACAGAATAGTCAGGAAATCGTAGGATTCGGCAGCAAGAAAATAACCGGCAATGGAAGAAAAAACCACCACCACAGAAAGTCTTGGCTTAGTGATTTCCAGGTAGTTCCTAAACGCCGATGGGCTTTTTTCTATAGCTGTGGCCTGTGCCAAAAATGCTCTTTTTTAAAGGGTTGCAAAGATACTTCTTGGCTTATTTAGTGGCAAAGGCGGTGGGTTTCTTTCACTTAGGTTTGGGAAGTAAGTAATTAAATACAATTTCTACTCCTCCACAGGCGGCGCACTAGGATATTCAATCCTCCCCGTACTCTTTAAGCCAGTGAGCTTGATGTTTGAGCGTTGACCAGCGTTTTCTATAACAATGAATGCCTCGCCTTCTGCAAGTGGTATGGGTGTGGGGTCATCTGGGATACGGTTACGGCTTTCATTGACGGTGTCGGCGTCCATGATTAGATCTGTGCTGGGCAGCGCAGCAAAACGGACTCTTACAAATGCTTTATCCTTTCCAAAAAACTCGATATGTGTTTTGCCCATTCCCTTGAAGTAAGCATCCACTACAGCTCCGCCGTCTAGCATAGCCGTGGGAATGTAAAGTAATGCGCCCATACCTGATCCAGGCGCACCACCTACCCAGTCCTGATAGTAAGCTCGCTCGTTCGACTCCATTTCGTCCACGGCAATTTCAGAATCGACTCTGGTAGAAGAACATCCTACAAGAACGATAGAAAATAAATACAAAAAGCAACGCATCATAACATCGGTTTGTGTCGCACGTAAAGGTACGCCAGTCGCTACAACCCGTTCAAGATCTGTGCCGCTGATATAAGCTCATGATCTTCCTTAGCAAAACAGAATCGCAGCATATTGGGATCACGACCGTTCATAAATACTGAAATAGGTATGCTGGCGAGTTTGTGGTCGCGGGTCATCGCTTTCGCGAAAGCGAGATCACCCAAATCACTCACATCACTGTAATCCAGCAATTGGAAATAGGATCCCTGAGTAGGCGTAAACTTGAATTTACTATCGGCGATTAGATTGAGGAACAGATCCCGTTTGCGCTGATAAAACTTGCCCAACTCTAGATAGTTTTTTGGCTTTTGTAGGTGCTGGAAAATAGCGTGCTGCACAGGGCGGTTCACACAAAAGACTACTTGTTGGTGGACCTTAAGGAACTCTTGCATTAGGTGCGCTGGCGCAAGGCAATAGCCCATCTTCCAGCCCGTGACGTGAAAGGTCTTGCCAAAACTCCCAGTAATGAAACTGCGATCCCGCAAACCTTCAAATCTCGCGGCGCTCAGGTGTCTGTCATTGTCAAAAACAATGTGTTCATACACCTCATCACTCAACAGCAGAAGGTCATTTTCAACCACCAGTTTTTGCAGTTCCAGCATGTCAGTTTCTGTCAGTAAATTCCCGCTGGGGTTGTGTGGCGAATTGATGACAATCATTCTGGTTCTGGGAGTGATTGCCTCTTTTACCCGTTGCCAATCAGGTGTAAAGTCAGGCAAGTTCATCTGCACTTCGATCACTTTTCCTCCAGCCAACTCAATTGAAGGTGCGTAGCAGTCATAAGCTGGTGTAAGAATGATAACCTCGTCGCCAGGGTGCACGACAGACTGAATGATGGTGTATATACCTTGGGTGGCTCCCGCAGTTAGGCAGATTTCGTTATCTGGATTGTAGAATGCACCATGCTGTTCTTGTGTCACGATGCTGATTTGCTGGCGCAGCTCTGGTAATCCCATCATGGACGCGTACTGGTTCTGATCTGCCATGATCGACTCAGCATGCAGTTTCTTTAACTCTTCTGCTGCTGGAAAACTGGGGAATCCTTGCGACATATTGAGCGCACCTTCCTGAGCAGCGAGCTGGGACATGGTGGCAAAGATGGAGGTGGTGGTATTGGGGAGTTTTGATTTCATACTATTTATTCACCCGCTCGAAAAAGTCTTTTCTATAAGTCTCGCTTACCGGCAGGTATTCGCCCAGAATCACCACGCGATTACGCTCAATAAAATTAATCTTGTCCATATTAATGATATAACTCTTATGGATACGCATAAAATTGCTCGGCAAAGTTGCTTGATAGTGCTTAAGGTTTTCCAGCGTATGGATTTTTTGATTAGGTAGGAATAGGGTTACGTAATCTGCCATGCCCTTGATATAGTTGAGGTCGGCAAGGTCAACTTTTAGCGTTTTGTACTCGCTTTTGACAAAGATGTAATCTGGCGAGTCTTCTACTGGAGATTTTTTCTGGCTACGTTGCTTGATTTTTTCTACGCTTTCGCGAAAGCGGTCCAACGTAATAGGCTTCAATAGATAATCCACTACATCTAGGTCAAAACCCTGAACCGCATACTGGTCATAAGCGGTAGTGAATACCACAGGAATCCGTTTGCCGATAATCTTTGCCAATTGGACACCGCTTAATTCTGGCATTTGAATATCAGAGAAAATGACATCGGGATCGAGCGTTTCCAGCTGCTGCAACGCCTCGATTGCATTAGTAAAAGCTTGCAGCAGCTCTATGCCTTCACTTTGTAGAATATGGGACTCGAGTAGTTGCAAGGCTAGAGGCTCGTCGTCTATGACTACTGCGCGTATCATATATTCAACTTAATTACCGTTTTAAAAATACCATCATGGACGGACTGCTCAAAACTATGCTCATTACCGTAGATCAATTGCAATCGTTTCTTGAGGTTCTCAACACCGATTCCCCCTACTGAATCCTTGTTGCGCTGAGCAATCTTGTTTTGCACTGTCAAAATTAGGTTTTCATTTTCCTGAATGCAATTAACACTTATGGGCTGGTCAGGATCAGTTACCTCCCCATGCTTGAACGAATTCTCTATGAGAGGCAGCAGGATGAAAGGCGCAATCTGTTTTTGAGAAATATCGTCATCATAGTGGATTTTGATTTGTACGCTTTCGCGAAAGCGTAATCTCTGAAGATCAACAAAATCTTCTACAGACCCGAATTCCTGTTCAATGGTTACCGTGCTATCGCTTTCGTAGAGGCTGTATCTAAGCAACTTACTCAACTTATCAGTAGCAGTCAAAGCTTTAGGAGATTGCATGGTGATGAGCGAATAAATGTTATTCAACATGTTGAACAAAAAGTGCGGATTCACTTGGGAGCGCAGAAAGGACAGTTCGGTTTTTTTATTTTCAAGTAACAGTTCCTGTTGCTGGCGCTCGCGGTACTGTACAAATCGATAAAAAAACCACATTACACCAAATAGCGTGTATAAAAACGCATAGTACAGGTTATCAGCGATGTAGTATGCCGCAGTCGTTCCCTCATAATAGTTGCCGTAACCGGTGATTGCTTTTATAATGACCTCGTCAACCAGATAGCGCATTCCAATCACAGCAAAAGCAATAAATAAAATTGCGAAAATGTGGATCCACTTCGATAGTCGCTCGTAGGAATAAAATAGATACAAATAAGTGAAAAGGGAATAGGCTAAAAAAAGAATACTTGCCAGCAATAAACCGAGAGCAATATCCACGGGCTCTATGAATAAGCGATCGGCAAATTCTGGATTTAGTAATGGCTTACGCAGAACTTCCATCACCAGATAAAACAAATAGAAAACGCCTATAAAGCGTACAAGTCTCAATTTCATACGCTAAATATAGTTTCCTGTAATTAGCATTTACGGTCAACTCTCGACGAAATGGCAAATCACATCGATGAAATCTAAAGCTATCGGTTGGTCCAATTTCATAGATAAATCTTCCTGACTTATCGATTGATATCGTCGCTCGTACTGCGAGCTGAATAGGTTTGTGTCATCATTTAAAAACAAATCAAAATGAAACGTATTATCCTTTTTTTCGCAATTCTATTTTCAATTGCAATCGCTAAGTCACAGGAAATTAATGAAGCCGACTTTATGCAGCAAACTAAAAAGGCGTTCAAATTTGATGGTGCAGATGTCTTGCTTCTTGGCACATGGCACATGGGCGCAACCACCGATGCAACAAAATCCAGCTATGATGCTAGCAAACCTCACCGTCGGAAGGAAATAGCAGAGTTAGCGTTGCAATTAGCTCAGGAATTCAAACCGACCAAAATTCTTGTAGAAGTTGTCCCAGAACAGCAAAAGCAAATGGACTCAATTTTTAATCAATACAAGACAACTGCTGATATAAGTACTTTCCATGGCGAAGTTGGTTTACTGGCTTTTCCAATCGCTGAAAATAGCGGTGCGACACTACATGCCATTGACCACAAAATGGAGTATGATTACGGCAGCATAGGTCAACTAGCAAATGAAACTGAAAATGAAGCGGTAACAAAATATTACGGACAATTAATGCCACTATTGCGTCAGGCCAAAATGCTGGAACAAAAAGCCAGTACCAAGCAGCTATATCGCTTTACTAACTCTCCTGAATACATCAGTTTTTTAAAGCATGCAAATGCAGATCTACTGACTTACGTTAATACTGATGGCAGTTTTGAAGGCGCAGACGTAGCAGCAGATTTCTACAAACGCAACTTGAGGATTTTTGCTAACATCAACAGACTTGACATCCAGCCAGATGACCGCGTATTAATCCTGAACGGCGCGACTCACATAGCATTCTTTCGTGAGTTCATGAAGAACAGTCCGCTTTATAATGTGGTGGATGTACAGGAATATTTGAGGGATTGATAAATAATTAAGAGAAATGCTCATTTCAGAATGTGAGTGGGCATGTATACATTACTTATTTTGACATAGTATTTTTTTCCACTTGAGGTTTTATAACCGACCACAAGTTCATCGCTTTTGAGATTAAATGGCATGTCATCTATAATGTCTTCACTACGATCAAAAACAACTGTGAACATTTAATTTCGATCATCTACAACTAGATTTTATTTGTCATCAAGTTTTGATAATACGCATCGACGGGCTTGGTACCGTCAAGAGTAGTTTTCACTCTTATAAGAATTGTCTCATCATTCGCGATTACCTCGGGGAAAAATCCAGCTCGTTCATGAGAGGCAGAATCTATTTCATATCTGATATTATAACTTTTGCAAGAAGACAGAAGGTAAATAGACAGGAATATTAAAATAATTCTATGCATGATCATCATAATAATTTGAGTTTAAAACTAACTCTATCTTTTCGATCACCCCATCCAAATCCTTCAACACCTCTTTACTCCAAAACCTCAAAACCGTATATCCCATCGCTTCTAATGCAGCGTTGACCTGTCGGTCACGCTGCATGTTGCGTTCTATTTTTGGGATCCAGAAGTCGCGATTAGATTTGATGCTGTCTTTGCGATTTTCCCAATCGTAACCGTGCCAGAACTCCCCGTCTACAAAAATCACAGTTTTCCTGATCGGCATAGCGATGTCTGGCTTGCCTGGTAATTTCTTGAAATCCTTGCGATAGCGGTAGCCTTTTGCCCAAAGCGCTTTGCGCAGCATCACCTCGGGTTTGGTATCCTTGCCACGTATTTTGCTCATTTGTTTTGAGCGTTGCTTTGTGGTGTAGAATCCAGCTTCCTCGGAAAACTTGGGAACTTTGATGGGTTCTTCCTGCTCGTAGTTTTTCACTTCCTGAAAATAGCCGTTCTAGATTTTGAAAACCTAAAAGTCCTGCAAAACAAAACCCAAGCCTTTCGACTTGGGTTCGTTAAATATGTAAATCTGGTTATTTATCCCAGAACCTCTGCCTTTAGATACTCACGGTTCATACGCGCGATATTTTCTAGCTTAATACCTTTTGGACATTCTACCATGCACGCACCGGTATTCGTACAGTTACCAAATCCTTCAATATCCATCTGGCGCACCATGTTTTCCACACGTCTAGCAGCTTCTACTTGACCTTGTGGCAAAAGTGCATATTGCGAGACCTTTGCACTTGTAAAAAGCATCGCGCTTGCATTTTTACAAGCCGCTACACAAGCACCACAACCTATACAAGCAGCAGAGTAGAAGGCTTCATCTGCGTTTTCCTTCTGGATAGGGATGGCGTTAGCATCTTGAGTATTACCAGAGGTGTTTACAGAAACATATCCGCCAGCCTGCTGGATGCGGTCAAATGCAGATCGATCTACCATCAAATCTTTTATGACTGGGAAAGCTTTTGCTCGCCATGGCTCGATATAGATGGTATCCCCGTCTTTAAATTTTCTCATGTGCAACTGGCAAGTCGTCACAAGACGTCCTGGTCCGTGTGGCTCACCATTGATCATCATAGAACAAGCCCCACAAATTCCCTCGCGGCAGTCGTGATCAAATTCTACTGGCTCATCGCCTTTGTTGATCAATTCCTCGTTCAAGACATCCATCATTTCAAGGAATGACATATCGCCATCAACTCCGTCGATTGGATAAGTGACCATCTTTCCTTTGGCTTCAGGTCCTGATTGTCTCCAGATTTTAAGTGTAAGTTTCATAACTCGTTTAGCTATAAGTTTTTGGTTGTCAGTTGTCAGTGTTGACTGCCACTGTCACCATTAATTATTTCATCATCAAACCTATTTCGGATTTCTCCCATTTAGATATTTGATGTAACCGTTTAATATTCTTATTGTTTCTTCAATCTGTTTATCAAATTGCTCTGCTCGGTCTTGATTGATATAACCCTCATCCAGCGCACAATCTATTTGATCCTGCAATTCATTGAGCGATGCTCTAGACATCCTGCAAAATTGCACGTTTTCTTTATCGTGGTAACGTCCATAACCTTCTGCAATGTTATGTGTTACCGCCCTACTCGCTCTACGCATCTGAGAATACAGGTCAAATTTCTCATCCGCTAGAAAAGTCGCAATCAGTTCTCTGAAGTCACTTCTCAATTTCTTGCCGTGCTGCCAACATTTCAACTCTTTGAAACTCTTTAAAGACATTTTTCAGAATTACGCATTCGCGAAAGCGATATAAAAACTGACAACCGACAACAAACAACTATTTACTTATAAGAACGAGTCTTCAATTCAACATTTTCAAAGATCAGTTCCTCCTTGTGCAACTTTGCATTGCGTGGGTTCTCATCGTATTCCCATGCGCTTACAAAAGTAAAGTTCTCATCATCTCTCATCGCTTCACCTTCCTTAGTCTGGTACTCCTCACGGAAGTGTCCACCACAGCTCTCGTTACGTACAAGGGCATCTTTGGCAAACAATTCACCCAACTCAAGGAAATCAGCTACGCGACCTGCTTTTTCGAGCTCTTGGTTTTTAGTGTCAGGGCGTCCAGGCACACGTACATTTTCCCAGAAGTCAGTACGCAATTCTGCGATTTCTTCCATTGCTTCTTTTAGCTCCTGCTCGTTTCTTGACATA
This sequence comes from uncultured Flavobacteriaceae bacterium, assembly GCA_964478845.1. Lineage (GTDB taxonomy): Bacteria > Bacteroidota > Bacteroidia > Flavobacteriales > Flavobacteriaceae > Nonlabens. Next base: position 95,810 of record CAYZJT010000005.1, read on the forward strand.
CCACATTTGTTCCACATGATAAGGCCCAGTTTCTTGTGGTAATAGTCCACAGAGTGCTTGCCTTTGCCGCTCATCAAGCGGTCGATACGATCACGCACCTCTTTCTCTGCTTTGACAAATTCTTCAGTATCAGTAGAGATTTCCCCGGTTCTGATCTCTTTAGCCAAGTAGTCACCAATTGTGTATGGCAATACAAAATAACCGTCAGCCAGTCCCTGCATCAGGGCACTTGCACCCAATCGGTTTGCGCCGTGGTCTGAGAAGTTTGCCTCCCCAGCTGCATAGCAGCCTGGAATGGTGGTTTGCAGGTTGTAATCTACCCAAAGTCCGCCCATCGTGTAGTGTACCGCTGGGAAGATCATCATAGGTGTTTCGTAAGGATTATCATCTGTGATGTTTTGGTACATGTCAAACAGGTTACCATACTTTGCCTCAACGACTTTCTTACCTAGTGCAAGAATTTCATCTTCTGATGGATTCTTATTACCACTAGTTAGGGCTTCTATCTTACCATAACGGTAGAATGATGCCTCGAAGTCTAGAAATACCGCTTGACCGGTTTTGTTTACACCGTAACCGGCATCACAACGTTCTTTTGCAGCTCGCGATGCAACATCACGAGGTACTAGGTTACCGAAAGCTGGATACCTGCGCTCTAAATAATAATCGCGATCTTCCTCAGGAATATCGGTAGGTTTTAAAGTTCCTTTTCTAACTGCCTCTGCGTCCTCTTTCTTAGCAGGCACCCAGATGCGCCCATCATTACGCAATGACTCAGACATCAGGGTAAGTTTAGATTGATGGTCACCACTTACTGGGATACAAGTCGGGTGGATTTGCGTAAAACATGGGTTTGCGAAGTATGCGCCACGACGGTGGGTTCTCCAAGCTGCCATCACGTTACTTCCCATCGCATTGGTAGATAGGAAGAATACATTTCCGTAACCACCAGAGGCGATGACGACGGCATGTGCACCATGACGCTCGATCTCCCCTGTCACCATGTTTCGCGCGATAATTCCGCGGGCTTTTCCATCAACCAAAACAAGATCCATCATCTCGTGACGGTTGAATGGCTGGACCTTTCCACGATTGATCTGACGGTTGAGCGCTGAGTAAGCACCTAGCAACAACTGCTGTCCTGTCTGACCTTTAGCATAAAATGTTCTGGAAACCAGAACACCACCAAAAGAACGGTTGTCCAGCAATCCGCCATATTCACGAGCAAAAGGAACGCCCTGTGCGACACATTGGTCAATGATGTATTGGCTTACCTCAGCAAGACGATAAACGTTTGCCTCACGAGAGCGGTAGTCACCACCCTTGATCGTATCATAGAAAAGACGGTAAACCGAGTCACCGTCACCTTGATAATTTTTAGCAGCATTGATTCCTCCCTGCGCTGCAATACTGTGCGCGCGGCGTGGGCTGTCGTTGTAACAGAATGTCTTTACATTGTAGCCCAGTTCTGCTAGCGTTGCTGCCGCAGATCCACCAGCTAATCCAGTTCCTACTACGATTACATCAATCAATCGCTTGTTTGCTGGGTTCACCAGATCAATCTGATTTTTATGCTGTGTCCACTTATCTGCTAAAGGTCCATCTGGAACCTTAGCGTCCAGTGTCTTGACATCTGCAATGGAAATTTCTGGGGTTGCAGTTTCCTGTAAATTAGAAATGTCTCTCATAACCTTTAGATTTGATTAAAGTGGTGATAAATAGCAATGAATATGAATCCAGCCGGAATAGCCACAGACCATGCGTAACAAAACTTACGCAATGCCGCACCCTGTCTAGCGCTTTTTGCACCCACTGATTGAAATGACGCATTGAAACCGTGCCACAGGTGCATGGCCAGTAATACAAATGCGACGATGTATAGGATAACGCGCCATACAGGTGCAAACTTGGCTACCGTCTCGGCATAGTATCTTGTTGAATCTTCTTCTAAAAAAGCTATGTATTTGTACTGCATCTCGTGAACCCAAAAGTCTGCCATGTGCAAACCAAGGAATGCAAGAACTACCGCACCTGAAATAATCATGTTTCTAGATACCCAGCTGGAATTTGCGTTACCTGCAAACTTGGCATACTTAACAGGTCTCGCTTTGTTATTCTGGATTTCCAGTACAATTCCCATCACAAAATGCACAATCAATCCACCTATCAAGATAGGCTGCAGGACGTATTGCACTAAGGGATTGTAACCCATAAAGTGCGACCATTCATTAAATGTATCTGGGGCGATGACAGAGGTGATATTAATCGTAAAGTGTTGCGTAAGAAAGATGACTAGGAATAGTCCTGACAGGGCCATAACCCATTTACGTGCAACAGATGATTTAATTAACGCGCTCATTGATGGTTTTTAATTTCCCGCAAAGATAATTGCCGAAAAAAGGAATTTCAATCGTAATAGTAGAAAGGCCAAAGGGTTAAATCTATTTGGACTGACTATAGATAACAGATCATTTATTCCACTTACTTAGTGGGAACGACGTGACATTCCTTGCAGTTTTTGTTGTTAGGGAAGATGCAATTTTTACGCTTTCGCGAAAGCGTAATTATCTAAAATCGCAGTTGCCAACAAAAGATACCAGACTGCTTCAGGCATTTCCCTGCACTAGATTATAAATGTTGAATCCTAACAATACTGCGATGCTACCCAAAGCCACAAAAGTAGGCAGCGGATATTTGCCCAGCGCAAGAGGAACGGTAAATGTGTCCTCGTCGTTTTGGCTGGTGCCGTGGCTGTGCCTATAGCGCAACAGGGCGACATTGACCATCCCGAATAAACCAAAAACAAATATGTTACTGATCGACGCTACAATCTTTAGGTTACCGATCAGTCCAAAGGCTATCGTCACCAAGGCCAAAAAAATGATCGCATAATTAGGCGTGCGATCGCCTATTCCCTCTAGCGTAGTAAACTTTTTGAGCCATGAGATCTCTGAATCCCGAGCTACATCATACAACAATCGAGAGGTGGCCAATATGTTGCTTAAAATAGTTTTGGAAGTGGCAAACAAGGCGACGATAACGAGAATAGTCCCGCCTAATTGTCCCCATTGCGATTCAATCACAGCGGCGAGCGGTCCATTCTTGCTGGCCAATTCGCCAGCTGGAAAAGTGCTGATGACGCTTATGGCAATCAGCAGATAAATGATCAGGACGATCACCCCACTAAGGATGACGCCGCGGGGCATGACTTTTTTAGCTTCTTTGGGTTCCTCAGCCATTTTCACGAGATCCTCAAAACCTACATAACTGAAAAATATGAGCGCAGCGCCAGCCATGATCCCAGTAAATCCAGTCTCCCCCGCATCAAGCAAATCAATAGATCCCCAGTCTGGAATGCAGAAACCGATCACCAGCGCTAGGCCGGCTAGTGTAATGATGGTCGCGGCGGTGTTGTAATAGGAACTTAGCTTGGAACCCAGAATATTGAACGCCGCCATCAAAGCAATGATGCCGATCACAGCAATCCAGCTGGGAATATCGATCAATCTGTTGAGGTATTCGGCAAAACTGATGGCGATGGCGGCGGGTGCAATGATGCCCGTAAATGCCATAAAGACGCTCATGTAAAGTGCCGTGCGCTCCCCCATGCCCTGCTTGATGTATTCAAAAGAACCACCAGCATCTGGAAACCGACTTACAAACTCGGCGTAGCTTAAACCTGTGAGTAATGCCACTACGGCGGCGATGGTAAAACTGAGCCACAACATATTACCGCTCAATCCACTGGCCCGCCCGATGATAGCATAGATCCCAGCGCCTACGACGCCACCCACGCCAAACATCAGGATGTCCCAAAATCCAAGCGTCTTTTTAAGCTTATCGCCCATGAACGTTTTTTGGTGGGATGAAATTAAAAAGAGCTTTCTTTCAGGCTTCTAAACGAAAAAATAAAAAAGCAGAAAACTTACTTCTATTAGCGTTTGAATACGCGGAAAAGATGAAACAATAGAAATCCTGCTGGACCCATCATAAAGGTGAACAGCAGCACCGGAATCATGAGCCATTTGGAAATCCCGACAGTTCTATTCTGAACCACCAGCCACATCCCGACGGCCAGATCAAAACACAGATAGTGGATCCAGCCAGCCAGCACCGCTTCATCAGTCCCAAACAATTTTTTCAAACCCGCCAGCGTGGTGAAGTCATTATAATCAGCATTGCTTAAGCTGGGTACAACAATGAAGACATAAGTAACCGCAAGCAGCAAAGGAATGACCGGCAGCTTGATCAGAAATCCCGTCAATCGCGAGCTGGGAAAAGCAATCAGCAGCAACCACATGGGCAGCACGACTACGTTGACTAGTTTAAAGATGGTTTGGTTGTCCATAAATTTGTTTAATGATGGATAATGGATTGAATATAGAATCTAAAGCAATAGCTCTCAAAAACTACATTCAGGCAAAGCAAATATTGCAAGATGAGGGAATTCTACTTAACAAAAAGGACTTTACAGGTCAATTAGGCGAATGGCTAGTTGAATCCATTTACGATGGCAATCGTGCTAAAAACAATATTCAAAAGGGATGGGATGTAAAGGTATCTGAAAAATTTGTACAAGTAAAAACTCATTCAAAAAAGCGCGGTAACAACAACCGCTGGACAAGAGTTGACATCCATCAGGACATCCATGTCGACGAACTCATCATAATCATCTTCACATCTGACTATAAATTAAAAGAGTTTTACCTCATACCATGGAAAGAGGCGCGGAAACGCATAAAAGTAAGAGGAATGAAAGCTCCACGGAATGAGTTGAATTGGAACGATGTTAAGGAATTCCGTTTGGATCTTATCAAGCTACCAAAACAAGAGATCGTGTCCCTTTTTATGTAATTTCCATCAACCCTTATGATCTTATTTTAAGAGCTTTCAATGAAAACTTCAAAATCTAAGCATTACTCAATAGGCTGATAGCGCATCCCTTCTACTGATTCGCTCAGCACAACAAATACCTGCGCTTCGCGCTCAGAATCATTCAGCAAATAAACTCTTTCCGATGTGCTGATATTCACCTCGGCATCGCTGCCAGCTGGTAGACCAAAACCTTGCGTTTGCTCGCCGCTCTCTTTACTGCGTACAGATATTTTGATTTCGACCTCGCCTAAATTGGTCAGTTCGGCAGAGTAGTCAGTTGCGGCTTGCTCGCCCAGTACAAACTCTTCACCTGCTGGGATGGTCACGTTGGCCGTATTCTCGTCGCAGGAAACCAGTGGCAAGACAAATAAAATGAGAAATGAGAATCTAGAGTTCATCGGTGATCGTTTTGACAAATGTTTCAATTCCAGCGCATAGAGCTCAGCTACTTCTGATTCTTTTTAACAAATAACGAGGCCTCTATGAGTTTGATGATCACGCTTTCGCGAAAGCGTAATTCTAAAAAAGAGTTAGAGCATAGAACCGAATGGCGAATAGCGAATAGCGAATAGCTAATGGCTAAGTGCCAAGTGCTAAGCGCCAAATCCTAACACCTACGAAATAAAATATCCGTACATCTGCCAGCAGAACAACCCAATCCCTGCGATGATGAGGTACCAGTTGGCAGCGAGAAAAAACGCGCGGTAGCTATCGTATTTCTTCCATGCGGTAATCAGCAAAACAATCGGAATGAGTGCCAGCACCTGACCCAGTTCTACGCCTAGATTAAAGCTGAGAATTTTCATGAGAAACTGGTCATCGCCCAGATCAAAGGACTGCAATCGCGTGGAAAGCCCAAAACCATGGATCAAGCCAAAAGCAAAGACCATGAATAAGAGGTTAGGCGCTTTGACGCCTATTTTTTTGAATCCGCCAAGGTTCTCAAACCCTTTGTACAAAACACTTAGCGCAATCACCGCATCAATCAGATGCTCATCTGCCTTAATCCCATAATAGGTCGCCGCGATCAGCGTGATGCAATGACCTATGGTGAAGACGGTGATGAACTTAAGTATGTCCTTAATTCCTTTTAAAAAGAAGATTACTCCCGCCAAAAACAGCAAGTGATCATAACCTGTCACCATGTGCTTTGCACCCACGTAGACGTATGACCAAAGCCCGCCATTGTTCAGGATTTCCTGATCACCAGAACTCACGCCGTGCGCAAAAGCGGTTGCTGGAAGTAACAGCAACACAAACGCTACGGTGAATTTTTGCAAATGCGTCTTACGCAGCATCAGCATTTTTATTACGGCTTCTGAAGAAGAAGTACAGACCGAATAGGATCGCTACGCTACCAGCCCAGTAAACCCAATCAGGAATTCCGCCCTCGTGGTCGTGATCATGACCGTGTGCGTGGTCATCATCATGGGAATGCCTTACCTCAAAAGTGAGCGTTGCCCAGTTGGATTCATGTGTGAGATCCCCCTCGTTTTTTTCGACCATGTGAATGGTGCGTATGTACCAGATGCCATCATGCGTAAGTTCTAGCTCAACCTCGCCATTCTCATCGGTGCGCAGCTCCATTGACTCATCGTGGGAATGGCCTTTTGGCTGTGCATCTGCTTCATGATTATGGCTATGCTCACCGTCCTCGTGCCCATGCTCGTGCTCATGCTCCTCACCGCCATGCTGGTGAGTGTGGCTATGTTTTTTTGCTGAATGGGAATGGCTGTGCTCACCGTCGTCGTGACCGTGCTCATGTTCATGCTCTTCACTATCATGCTGGTGTTTGTGACTATGTTTTTCGGCTGAGTGAGAATGGCTGTGCTCACCGTCGTCATGACCGTGCTCGTGCTCATGCTCCTCGCCCACGTGCTGGTGTTTGTGCGAGTGATTAACGTGAGAATGTCCGTGAGCTGATGCTTTAAATCCAGCATAAACTAGCTGGTCAGCCAGCGGTTGACCGTCGCGCAGCAACTTGAACCTTAGTTTATCGCCCGTGCTTTTGCTGTATGGATTTTCCAGCGGTACAAACTCAATGGGATAGCTCAGCATCATGTTCCAATCCTCGGTTAGGCTATCACCCACTTGGTAGATGGCTTTGACGTGTTTTGAGTAACGCTCAGTTGCGTCCCGGTCCAGCTGATTACTGTCGCGCCTTTTTTGCAGCATTTCCTCAATACCATCATGCTCTAGGTAGCTGTTGAATTTATCAGCGGCTAGGGTGATGTTGCGCGGGCGGGTGGAAACCCCTGCAACCCAAGTCCCCTGTTTTCCGGCTGTAAAATTCAATGCGGTGATGCTGTCGCGTGTGGTCCAGTCAGTTTCTTTCATTTGCTGGCGAGAGCCGCCACCCACAACACTCACATCGATCATGCGGTCGCGGGCGATGGTGTTTTCGCTTTCGCGAAAGCTTCCATTGTACAAGTCGATCTGCGCCTTTTTACCTTCTTCCAGAAAGTAGGTGTCCATGATCAGGAACATCTGGTGGCTGCAGAGTAAAAGGCAGACCGCCAGTAGGGGTAGGATGGTTTTTTTCATGATGCGCAAATGTAGGGCGTAGCGGACAGTCGCAGCCGATAGTTTTCAGTCGACAGTTGTAAGTCGTAAGTAGAAGTGATCATGATTACTACGCTTTGGTACTTCGGCTGCGCTCAGTTTAAACTTCCCTACGGAAAAGCGTAATCCTATTGAGATCTACAAATAAACACTATCACTGCCATACCGCTCGCGTATCGCCATGTCGATATCGCTGCGGTGGTCTGGGTGAGCGATGGATTGCAACAGTCTGCTGCGCTCCTTTAGGTTGCGACCAAAAAGATTGACAGCACCATATTCAGTGACAACCCAGTGGACGTGCGCGCGGGTTGTCGTTATCCCTGCACCAGTCTTCAGGAATGGGACGATCTTAGAATCGCCGTGTCGCGTGGTGGATGGCAGAGCGATGATGGGTTTACCACCCTTGGAAAGTGCCGCGCCGCGTATAAAATCCATCTGGCCACCCACACCGCTGTACTGTTTCATCCCGATCGTATCTGCGCACACCTGACCAGTCAAGTCAATCTCGATGGCGCTGTTGATGGCGGTGACTTTTGGGTTGCGGCGTATGATGGCCGTATCGTTTGTATAAGCCGCTTCTTTAAAATGCACCAGTGGATTATCATCAATAAAATCGTACAGCTTCTGGGTTCCTACTGCAAAACAGGTCACCAGCTTACCGCGCTTTACGGTTTTTTCTTCGCCGGTGATAATTCCTTTCTCGACTAGCGGCAATACGCCATCGCTAAACATCTCGGTATGGATTCCCAGCGCTTTGTGATTGTGAAGATTAGCTAGCACCGCATTGGGAATATTCCCGATTCCCATCTGAAGGGTCGCGCCGTCCTCGATCAATTCGGCAATGTGCTTGCCGATGGCTTCTTCGGTCTCAGTCATGATGGCCGCACCGCTTTGTGGCAATGGCTCGTGGTGCTCGATAGCGGCATTGATCTGTGAGCGGTGGATGATACCGTCGCCATGAGACCGCGGTACGTGTTTGTTGATCTGCGCAATCACCACCTTAGCTGACTGTACCGCAGGCAGGGTGACATCTACACTTGTCCCAAGTGAACAATAACCGTGGCGATCAGGCGGTGACACCTGAATAAATGCTACGTCAAGTGGTAAAATGTTCTGACGGAATAGATGATGAATCTCGCTTAGAAAAACCGGGATATAACCACCATTACCTGTATTGACAGACTCACGTACATTTTTGCCTACAAAAGCGGCATTTACTTTGAATGCTTTCTTGTAGGGCTCTTGTGTGTATGGGGCTACTTTCTCGGTATGAATGGCGACCAGCTCAACATCACTCAATTCTTCGTAGCGATTTACTAAGGCCTTTATCAAAGGCTCTGGTGTCATGGCAGCACCTTGTAGAAAAACACGGTTGCCGCTTTTTACGTGTTTAGTGACTTCTTCTGGCGTAGATATCTCTAGAGGTTTCATGAATTCCGTTTCATCCAAAAATATCAGTCAACAGTTAGTAAGCATACACTCTGTAGGACTTTGTCACTTCTTTAGCAATTTCTTATCTCAATTTCAGCTTTCACATATCCATCAACTTATGAGGCTTGATTTTTATAGCAATTCAATTTTGAGTATTAAGCGGTTTTAAAATTTTGTAAGGACAAGTGCAGATAATACATTTGCACTGTTTTTAAACAGTCTAAATAAATCTAATGAAACAATTTGACTTTTTCAGTTTGTTAATTGGCCTAAGTCTTTCTCTGTGCGCGAGAGCCCAATTTTATGGTCCAGATGAATTCATAATCAGTGATGCTGGCGGCTTCGGGAACACTGCGGCATTTGTCAATGAACCTGATGCTGCCTATAGAACAGTAAATAACACATTTCTAGTCGTCTGGGAAAGTGATGATACAGATCAACCTGGCATTTCTGATGGTGAAGATGAAATTATAGGCAGGTTTATAGATCTGAACGGGAACGCAATAGCACCAGATTTTCTTATAAGCAATAATGGAAATGATCCTGATCTAGACAATGAGCACCCGCGAGTTGCTTATAGCACTGTATCTGACGTTTTTTTGATTGTATGGGAAGGCGAACTGATCAATGGAGAAGAAGAGATTTTTGGTGCAGTAATCAGCGGGAATGGTTCTGTGGTTGCATCTAATTTTAGAATATCTACTGTGGGAACCGATGGCGTTACAGCTAGAGACGCAGCAGATCCTTCTGTGGCGTACGATCCCTTGACAGATCAATTTCTGGTAGTTTACGAAGGTGATGACATTACAGATGGTGAAGACCAGATTCTGGGACAATTTGTCGATGATCTTGGCGCTCTGGTTGGTAATCAATTCTCGATTGCAAGGCCAGGTGATGGATCAAATGGTTTTGATGCAGAAAAAGCAGCCGTAGCCTACAATTCTGTGACAAACAATTTTGCCGTTGCCTATCAGGGAGACATCAATAGTGGCGAGTCAGAGGCGTTTATCATTAGTGTTTCAGGAACCGGAACCGTGGGCACTCCGATACGCGTGAGTGAGCGTGTGGCGGCAGATTCATCTTATGATACATTTGATCCAGAACTAGCTTATGATCCAATTGCAGAAAGATTCCTGGTAGTTTTTAGAGCTGATAATACAGCCTCAGGGGAAGAAGAAATATTTGGTCGCATTATGGACAATAATCTCTCGCCAGTCACCAATGAGTTTGATTTAAGCCAAGTAGGGGCCCCAGGCGATACCGGTATAGATGCCTTTAATCCCGATGTCACTTACGATCCTGCAGAAAATGATTTCAAAGTTGTCTTTAGAGCAGATGCCCTAACTGGTGGCGATGACGAGATTTTTATGCGTCGCGTCGATGCAGCAGGAACCGTAAACAGTACCTTGTTTCAGGTCTCTGACACGCAATCAGGAGGTAGTGGTGATGCCTTTGCCCCTAGAATTGTATCAAACGATGTTGCCGCACTGTTAACAATTTATCGAGCAGATAATCATGGCGCTGGATTTACCACCATCGATGGTGAGTTTGAAGTCTATGGACAATTTTACGGTAGCGCCGCCTTGAGCAGCGATTCAGCACTTGCAAATGTAGAGATGAACATCTTCCCTAATCCTGCCAGCAGTTATAGCAATATCAGCGGTCTGGGAGACGGTAAAAAAACAATTCGATTGTTCAACTCTGTGGGTCAGGTGTTGCAAGTATTTGGAACAGATTCAGATGAGCACCGTCTTGATCTCAGCTCATTGAGTAGCGGGATGTATCTTGTACAAATAGCGCAAGGTGAGTTTACGCTTTCGCGAAAGCTAATCAAACAATAATCTCACGGCTATACATTCATCGCTCATAGATAAGACGACCTACTTGATTTCTTATCGTCAGACGATTGCCTTCTAATTGCGCTCTTGAGCCACTTATAATCTCAATAAGCCTGTTTTCCCAATGTGCACCGGGTTCACAGGCTTTTTCAGTTTTCTCGACTGCTTTGGAAAAAAGAATCTCAGGATCAGCCAACTCGTAGCTCAGCGTAAAGCTATTGCATCCTGTATGACCGCTGGCGATGTTTGTAGTGGTGTCAAAAGTGAGGTAGGGCGCAGTTGTTTTTGTCGCATAGATTTTTTCTGCATTTACCCGATCACCATCCACTAGCTCTAGCTTAAACATACCCCTTAGGTCAAAAGAAGATGTGTTGACCGTCTCTGATTGAGTCATGGTTTGCTCCGAGCTTTCTTCCTGCTCTGTCTTACAAGAAATGAGCAGTATAAAAATGGCGGGCAACCAGACAACCAAATCTAGGGTGCGGAAACTGTATTTCATAAAACTAGCCTTTCACTTACACATTGGCTAGCGCCTGATGGATAGGTGTGGGCCCACTCACCATTTCAAAAGTAGCCTGTTGTGCGATGTCGTCTTGTAGGCAATCTACTAAAACTTGAGCAACATCTGCTCTGGGTATGGAATTGCGATCTTGGATCTTTTCTCGTAGCGTGATTGCATGAGTAGCCTCGTCGTTATTCAAAGCTCCAGGGCGTACAATAGTGTATTTGAGATTTGTACTACGCAGGTGCTCATCAGCTTTTTTCTTTGCCCTGAGGTAGTCCTGCATATCACCGCCATTTTCTGGCTCATCTGTTCCTATAGAACTAAGCATGACAAATTTTTTGACTTTGTTTTTTGCAGCATCATCTGCCATTTTGATGGCGCCGTCGCGATCTACCGCTTCCAGATTTTTACCTTTAGAACCTGCTGCAAAGATGACACGGTCTGAACCTGAAGTAACGCCATCCAAATCCTCCGTAAGATCAGCAAGAACGGTTTCCACCCCTTTTTCTTTAAACTCCTGCTGCTGTTCCTTTTTGCGCACCATGGCAATGGGCTCGTAAGCCTGACTTTGTTTTAATAGATGAATGACTTGTCTTCCCGTGGTGCCTGTCGCACCTGCTACCAATACTTTTTCCATGCTGTCAAATTAATTAGGCGAGCTATAAAACTGACTAGGTGGACATTGGTTTAACGTAGATTTAGTCTGGATTGTTAAGGGGGCGATAAAGACTTTTGACACGTGTTTCGAGGGCCTCAGCACTTTTTAAGTAATCCTCTTAAGCCCTGAGGCTCTCGAAGGGCGACTGCATAGAGTTGCCGTGGTTCGAGAACCTCACCACTTTTTTAGTAATACCCTAAAGCCCTGAGGCTCTCGAAGGGCGTTGTCATGTCAAATCTCGGTAAGCTATGGCCAATTTTGGTAAATCATCGTATTTCCCCAATACCAAGGCTGTTTTCTTCTCTTTACGCCATTTTTTGATTTGCATTTCCCGCTTTTCGGCCGACTCACGAGTAGGATGCACCTCGTAATAAAGTAGAGATACAGGGAGACGTTTGCGAGTGTACCAGCTTCCTTCCCCTCTTTGATGCTCATCCAGTCGCCGTATCACATGATTGATTTGCCCTACATAAAAAGAACCATCATCACATTTTAATAAGTAAACATAAAACGGCATGTGTAAAAATAATCTTGGAATCGTTGTACCGTAGATCGAGACCCTCACCACTTTTATGGAATCCAATAGAGCCCTGAGGCTCTCGAAGGGCGTTTTTAAAAAGATTCCGTAGATCGAGACCCTCACCACTATTTCAGTAATCCCCCAAAGCCCTGAGGCTCTCGAAGGGCGAATTATCACTACTTAACCTACCTTAGCCTGACAAAACAAATCCCATGGACAAAGCATCCATAGAATTGGAATTAAATCAGCTGCACCACAAGATCAGCAAGCAAATCGAGCTGACCGAAAAAGAGCCAGAAAACGATGCGCATCTCGAAAAGCTTAAAAAGATGCTGGAGCGAAAGCTACAGCTAGAAGACCAGCTGGATACGCTTTACTAAACTGCGCCTACTCGACCCAAATCTTATCGATCAATAGGGAAAACTCCTGCTTCTTTTTATTCCCAATCAAGAAACGCATAAACTCAATCTGATCATCTTCAAAATTAGGGACATCCACTTTGCGACCTCTCCAGCCAGCGCTGAAATCCTTAAGCCGCAACTCAACGGTTTCCCACTCACCGCTGGTCTTAAAATATTGCTGGTGTGAATAATACGTATCCCGATCAGCCTTGATGCGGAATTGGTATCGCTTCCCATCCCCCTTCACGCGGATTTTAATGGTTTTGGCATCGCCGATTTTGATAGGCTCGTCCAGCGCATACTGAATTGACGAAAACCCGCCGTTGTTTTCTGTAGTGACATAACCGTGGAAATGACCATGGCCTTCATCGTTAATTTTAAACTTCCCCTGTGAGATCCCACCCATGACTCGGTCGTCCTCAATACGCCATGCATTACGGTCGCTATTTTCTGAAAAATCGAATAAAACAATAGGGCTTGTCATAAGCAGTGCAAATAAAATGAGTGCTTTCATTTTCTTTTTGGCTCAAGTTACTCGCCAGAGGCTTAGGCAGTTGTTGTGATGGGGTTAAATTAATACATGCCAACAGCGTTAAACAAATAAACCAGTCAGCCTCTCGCTCTTGTCGCGATAAACAAACTAAACCGCTGGGTAGCGAGTGCAATCACGGCTTCGTCTACATGAAAACGATCATCGTGCGGCATAGAGATCACCCCATTGGCATAATCTGAGGCGCCTAAAAAGAAATAAGTCCCCGGCACCTGATTAAGAAACAGCGCAAAATCATCACTGCGCCCACCAGGAAATACCCCGGTCAATTCGATAAACGTGCTCGGCATAGTCAAAAAATATTCCATTGCCTCTTCAGTCACTGCAGCATCATTACTTAGCACATAAGACATATTGTCTACCTCATAGGTAGGCTCGAGTGCTTTAATGCTTTCTTGATTCAATAGTTTGGGCAGGGTCTTTTTAAAGTAGTCCAATTGCCGCTGATCACTAAAGCTCCAATAACTGGAAATAGTCGTTTTGGTGAGTTCTTGTGTGTTGATAAATCTGCTTTCGCGAAAGCTGTAATCCGTATAAATCGTCTTAGACCCCATAATCCCGATACGATCACTTTCAAAGGAAGACGGCTTGCCAAACTTCCTGTGCGTCACATTATCCAGCGAATCCAGCAGTTTTTCTACCGATTTCACGGCCGTCGCATCTATACTCTGGATGGTGACCGACACTTTTTTGTAATGAGCATAGAGTTCGTTAGGCTTAGTAGCGATCATCCCTGTAGGAAATGGGGTGAGATGTAGGGCGTAAAATTCATCTGGCTGAATCATATCCAGCAGTCCATCCTCGAGCATCGCATTAGCACCAGTGATGTTCTCTTCGGCGGGTTGAAAAACAAAATAATAGGTACCCGTTAATTGCTCTTTGAGCGCTGCCATATTGTGGGCTAGCCCCAGTCCAATCACCGTATGTACATCATGACCACAGATGTGGCGCACCCCAGGAACCGTAGATTTAAAATTTACCGGATCATTTTCAAGCTGAGTGGAGAGTGCATCAATATCTGCACGCCAGGCGATGTTTTTCCCGGGCTTGCCTGTTTCCAGAACCCCCACTACCCCATAACCGCCGATGTTTTCGCGCACTTCTAGACCTGCGGCTTTCAAGTAGCTCGCAATGATCTGTGCGGTACGCTCTTCCTCTCCTGCCACCTCTGGATATTGGTGAATATCACGGCGTATGGCGATCAGTGTATCTACAATCTGGGCTGTTGCTTTTTGAATGGCTAGTTCTAGGTTATCACTAGTCTTTTCTTGCGCCTCGACGAAGCAGCAGCAGAAAAAGAAGAAAGAAAGCAGGAGGTTTTTCATGGAGATGCTTTTTGTTTTGTTTAAAAATAATAATCCAATAAAGTTTAAGGACTTATAAAAAACCGAATGTTTGAATTCCCCATGCTTTATGCCGAAAATGGCCAACAATTAGTTATAACCTAGTAAATCAGATGATATAGTGAGCAAAGGCTATTATCAGCATCCTAGTTGTTAAAGATAAGGCTATAACCTTACCTTTTGTTTGTTTATGTCAGGCTATACCCTTACTTTTATAAATATTTTGTCAGGCTATAACCTTACTTTATGAACAAAAAGAAATTACAAATAGAGCAGTTAGAGCGCAAGTTAAAAGGATTTACTTCGGTTCAAAAAGTACCAACTCCCCCAACAGGTTGGCTTAAAGCAGTACGAATATCATTGGGTATGTCATTACAGCAACTTGCAGATAAACTTTCCATTACCAAGCAAAGTGTTCAGGAAATAGAGCTTCGTGAGAAGGAAGGCAGTATTACTTTGAAAAGCTTGAGAGAAAGTGCTGATGCATTAGACATGCAATTCGTCTACGGTCTTGTGCCAAAAGATGGAACTATTGAGAATCTAATTGATCGCAAAGCTCGTGAGTTAGCTACTCGCATAGTTTCTCGAACCTCCAATACTATGAAGTTAGAAGATCAAGAAAATACCAAACAGCGTCTTAAAAAAGCCATTGATGAGAGAACAGCAGTTATTAAAAATGAGCTACCGAAGATGTTATGGGATTAAACCTTGAATACATTAATGGTCAAACACCGATAGATGAAGATGAAAAAGAAGGCTTGCGCATTGAAACCATTACTACCAAAGGAGAATTAGACGAGTTTGAACAGCAAAATATAGAAGAAGCCATGCAATGGATGTTTGGTAGAAAGTTCAAGGCCAAAGATGTCTTTACAGAAAAGTTCATTTGCAATTTGCATAAGCGCATGTACAGCAATGTTTGGGTATGGGCAGGCGAGTTTAGGAAAACGGACAAGAACATTGGTATTGATAAATACTATATACCTGTTGAACTCAAAGTTCTCTGTGATGATGCTCTCTATTGGGTAGAACATGATACCTATTCCCATGAAGAAATAGCCGTACGCTTTAAGCATAGACTAGTTAGTATACACTGTTTTCCAAACGGAAACGGAAGGCATAGCAGGTTAATGGGTGATATTATCATCGAAAAGCTCTTTGGTGAAAAACCATTCTCTTGAGGAGCAGAAGACCTGACTAGAAGCGGAAATGCTAGAACTCATTATTTAAACGCTGTGAAAGCTGCCGATCAAGGAGACTTTTCCTCTTTACTAGACTTTGCCAGATCCTGATACCCACGCAACCGATTTAGTTCCTGAAAGAGCAAACTCAAACTAGTTGCTAGATTAAAAATCTTAAGGAAAAGTAATCAGTATATCTGCAATCTGTGCCGTTGCCTTTTGAATAGCATTTTCTAAGCTAGAATTAATCGTCTCTTGCGCTGTAACAACACGGCAGCAGAAAAAGAAGAATAAAAGCAGGAGGTTTTTCATAAAGAGTCTTTTTGTTTTAAAAATACGGATTAGAAAGTTCAAGAGTTCGCTCATCATTTAAATCCGCTTTCGCGAAAGCTGATTGTGGGAAACCGTAAATTGTGGTGGGTGTAATTTTATATCTTGAGCGATTGTAAAAAACGCCAGCCATCAAAACTTTAATAGAGCTATTTCAGATTATTTACCAGAACTCAACGGCTGTAGTAATTAAGCCTTCTAATCATTGGGATAAAGACATTCTTACAAAACCTTGGTTTAAGAAAACCAATCAATTAGAGCAATACACTTCCAAGTCACCAGGATGGTACTGGATATCCATCAAAGAAAATATAGCCATCTTTAAGGATCTCAAATGTTATGAAAGCAGCAAAGAAAATGGTTTTGCACGTTGCTGTATCGAAGGCATGTACAAATCCAACTTATACTTATTTGGTTCCAATATCTGCACGATTTCAGATCAAGGATTTACTATAGTTTACAATGGACATCAAAATAGTGTTATTAGTCGATTGAGGCAACACTTTCAATTACACAACGCTAAAACTGGAGCCTTGGGTTTAAATCATTATCCTCTTTCCAACCATGAATGGCAAATTCGCTATTTTTCTGAAAGTATGATCAATCAAGAGATTGAAGATTCAGAAGTCAGAAAACAAATCAAAAAATTAGTAGAATCTAAAACAGGAAGAGTAGCCATAGAAAATGCCTGGCGTATGGTTTGCGGCTGGCCTGTTCTGTGCAAGGAATAATATCAATAAATGAACAAACAATCCCATAATAAATTAGTATCCTTCATTTGGTCTATTGCAGACGACTGCCTGCGTGACGTTTACGTACGCGGTAAATACCGCGATGTTATTCTACCCATGATCGTATTACGACGTCTGGATGCGCTACTCGAACCTACAAAAGAAGCCGTCCTAGAAGAACTGGCGTTCCAGCGTGACGAAGCCCAGTTTACTGAATGGGATGAAAACGGCTTGCGCGATGCTAGTGGTTATGTGTTTTACAACACCAGTAAATGGACACTACAACAATTAAAAGATACCGCGACAAACAGCTCACAAATCCTGCAAGCCAACTTTGAAGACTACCTCAATGGCTTTAGCCCTAATGTAAAGGAGATCATAGAGAAGTTTAAACTGCGCAGCCAGGTGCGCCACATGGCAACCAAAGATGTACTTCTTGATGTACTAGAAAAATTCACTTCGCCCTACATCAACCTAACACCTTTTGAAAAAGAAGATCCAGAAGGAAGAAAACTTCCTGCGTTATCTAATCTGGGAATGGGTTACGTCTTTGAAGAATTGATCAGAAAATTCAACGAGGAAAATAATGAAGAAGCTGGTGAACACTTCACGCCACGTGAGGTGATTGATCTCATGACGCACATCATCTTTGATCCCATAAAAGAAAATTTGCCACCGGTCATGACGATTTACGATCCTGCTTGCGGTAGTGGTGGAATGCTTACCGAGAGTCAAAATTTCATCAAGGATGAAGAAGGCAGCATACGCGCCATGGGCGATGTCTACCTATTTGGTAAAGAGATCAACGACGAGACCTATGCAATTTGTAAAAGTGACATGATGATCAAGGGTAACGACCCAGCAAACATACGTGTAGGTTCTACTTTATCTACAGACGAATTTGCTGGTAAAAGCTTTGACTTTATGCTTTCAAATCCACCTTATGGTAAATCATGGAGCAGCGAGCAGAAGTATATCAAAGACGGTAAGGACGTCATCGATCCTCGATTTAAAATACAACTGGCTAATTACTGGGGACAATTAGAAGATGTAGATGCCGTGCCACGATCTAGCGATGGCCAGCTATTATTTCTTATGGAAATGGTGTCCAAGATGAAACCACTATCCCAAAGTCCTACCGGTACACGTATCGCAAGTGTGCATAATGGTAGTAGCTTGTTTACGGGTGATGCCGGTGGTGGCGAGAGCAACATACGACGGCACATTATAGAAAACGATTGGCTAGAAGCGATTATACAACTGCCCAACAATTTATTCTACAATACAGGTATTACTACTTACATCTGGATTTTGAGCAATAACAAAGCTGCACACCGCAGGGGAAAAGTACAATTAATAGATGCCAATTCCCTTTACAAAAAGTTGCGTAAAAACCTAGGAAACAAGAACTGTGAATTAACTGCAAAGCACATTAATGAAATACGAGATGTGTATGTGAGTGCGCTGGAGTCTATGCCGAGCGACGTCGAGGTACGAAAGCGCAATGAAAACGACTCAGAAGATGCACTAGAAGCCATGGTGTTTGACAACAGTGATTTTGGCTACTACAAGGCTACCATAGAACGTCCTAAACGATTAAAATCTCAATTTACAGCTGCTTGTGTGGCATCATTACGCTACGACAATCGTTTACAGGAGCCTATGCAATGGGCCTATGAACAATACGGTGATGACCTGTATAAAAATCTAGCTAGTTATAAGGAAGAATTACTAGCCTGGTGCGAGGAGCAAGACCTTAATCTATCCAGTGCCTATAAAACAAAACTGACTAAAGCCGCTACCTGGAGCAAGCATTTAAAACTAGTACAGGCAGCACAATCCTTATACAACACCATAGGCGATGAGGTATTTATGGATTATAACGCTTTCGCGAAAGCAGTAAACGACGAGATCAAGGCACAAGAATTAGACCTTGCAGCTAGCGAAAAGAAAGCTATACTCAACGCCATGAGTGAATACGATGCCGAAGCTGAAAAGGTCATCAAGAAAGTAGAAAAGCTGTCTAGAGATCAACTCAACCAATTGTTACAACACCTAGATTGTGAGGTGGCAGACTTGCCAGACTTTGGTTACTATCCACACGATCATCCCGATGTCACTCAGAGTTGTCACACTGAGCCTGTCGAAGTGCAGTCGAAGCGCTTTTCAAACCCAACAGCTCTTGGAATAAAAGAGCTCAAAAAAGGCGACTACATCATCTACGAAACAGAAAGCGACCTGCGCGATACAGAAAACGTACCGCTTAAAGACAACATACACAGCTACTTTAAACGCGAGGTGCAACCACACGTGGCCGAAGCCTGGATCAATCTAGATGCGACCAAGATAGGCTATGAAATCAGTTTTAATAAATACTTCTATAAACACACACCACTGCGTTCTATAGAAGAAGTCACTGCCGATATTCTAGCCCTTGAACAACAAAGCGATGGATTAATTGCCGACATTTTAAACCTTTAACTATGCTCGCCAAATACAAAAACAAATACAGGATTGCCTCGACACGGTTAACAAATTGGGATTATAGCAGCAGCGCGTCCTATTTTATTACCATATGTACGGCAAATCGCGAACATTATTTTGGCCAGATACGGGAACAAAAAATGAATTTATCTGCCCTAGGTCAGATCGCGCAACAGGAATGGATAAAAACCGTAGAAATACGTCCCGATATGAATTTATCGTTGGGTGAATATATTGTGATGCCTAAACATTTTCACGCCATCATATTTATAGGCGATAATGAATATAATCGTGGTGGTGGTGTCGCCCGTTGCAATGGTAGAGACGCAATGCATTGCGTCTCTACCATGCATTGCGTCTCTACCACCACGGGCGATCCAACAACCGGCAACACATTTGGCCCACAATCCAAAAATCTAGCATCTATCGTGCGTGGTTTCAAATCTACGGTGACGACCTGGGCGCGTAAAAACGACGTGCCGTTTAATTGGCAACCGCGGTACCACGATCATATCATACGCAACGCGATGGAACACGACCGCATCTCAAATTATATTATAAACAATCCAGCCTGCTGGCAGGAAGATAAATTCTTTGCCAAATCATGAAAAAATACGACCACTACAAAGACAGCGGAGTAGAATGGCTTGGCGAAATTCCTGAGCATTGGAATCTCAAGCGTTTTAAACATATTTTCAAGGAAAAAAAGATCAGTCACAATATTGAATTGAATTGCGGCTCAATAAGTTTTGGTAAGGTAGTTTATAAGGATGATGAAAAAATTCCTTTATCAACAAAAAAATCTTATCAAGTTTTAAACAAAGGCGAGTTTTTGATTAATCCATTAAATCTAAATTATGACTTGATAAGTTTAAGAATTGCCTTGTCTGATAAAGATGTAGTAGTTAGTTCTGGATATATAATTGTTCGGAACACAATTAAACTATCACAGTCATACTTTAAATGGTTATTACACATTTTTGATATAGCCTATATGAAAACCCTAGGTTCAGGTGTCCGACAAACCTTAAGTTTTACCCATATAGCAAATTCTGAGTTAGTTTTCCCACCACTACCAGAACAAACTGCCATTGCCCAATTTCTAGACGATAAAACCACCAAAATCGATCAGGCGATTGCCATAAAACAGCAACAAATCGCCTTGTTAAAAGAACGCAAGCAAATCCTTATTCATAAAGCTGTTACCCAAGGTGTCAGTTCGAGCGCAGTCGAGAACGGTTCAAAGGTTGAGATGATAGACTCTGGTGTAGAGTGGATAGGCGAGATACCGGAGCATTGGGAAGTGAAGAGGTTGAAGAATATTTGTTCAATCAATAAAAATGCTTTGCCAGAAACTACAAATAAAGATTACAAATTAACTTATGTCGATATTGGAAGCGTAACTTTAGAAGAAGGTATAGTTGAAACCGAAAATTTTTTATTTAAAGATGCACCATCCAGAGCTAGAAGAATCGCTAGAAGTGGTGATACCGTTATTTCTACCGTAAGAACTTATTTGAAAGCGATAGATTTTGTTAGTGAGGAAAAATCAAATTTTATTTATTCTACAGGATTTGCTGTTCTACAGCCTAAAAAATTTATGCATCCTCAGTTTATTGCAAGTTTTGTTAGAAGTGATGCTTTCACAGAACAAGTGACAATGAACTCTAAAGGGATGAGTTATCCAGCAATTAACAGCACGGATTTAAGTAAATTATTTGTTGTTCATCCAGAACAATCCGAGCAAAAAGAAATCGCTGAGTATATAGAAACGGCATCGGCTAAAATAGAAACCGCAATAGGTCTAAAAGTGCAAGAAATAGAAAAGCTACAAGAGTTTAAAAGTAGTTTGATCAATAGTGTGGTAACGGGTAAGGTTAGGGTGTGTTAAGTAATAAAATTCAATAATATGGCAAAAGGAAATATTGCAGCAGATTTCAAATTCGATGAATTACCTGACTATGGATCAGTGTTGGCGAAACTAAATCAAAGACCATATCCTAAACATCTTATAATGGGTAATGGTTTCAGCATGGCATACGATTACAAAATTTTTTCGTACAACGCTTTGTATGATTTTATAGAAAAATTAAAGGATCCCACGTTAAGCAAGTTGTTTGAAGTCATCAATACAAAGAATTTCGAGCTAGTGATGCGTCAATTAGACAATTTCATAGAGATTGCAAAAGCTTTTGATACAGATGACTCACTTATCAATGCTCTAACTGAAGCTCATAAATTATTACAGCAAAGTTTAATTGATGCTGTAAGTGCCTTACATCCAGAACATGTTTTTGAAGTTTCTGAGGACAAAAGCAAAACTTGTTATGATTTTCTAAATGAATATTTGGAGAAAGATGGAATGGTATTCTCTACAAATTATGATTTGCTTTTATATTGGGTTTTAATGCGTAATGAATCTAAAAAAGCAAATGATGGTTTTGGGCGAGAACATTTAAATCCAGTAGCGACACGTAGAGGCCAAGAGGATGCTGAGTATGGGGATTTGTATTGGGGTAAACATAAAGAAGAGCAAAAAGTCTTTCATGTTCATGGCACATTACCAATTTTTGATACTGGAACTGAAATCGAGAAAGAGGTTTATAATACGCGAAACTACCTATTGCAGAATATCAAAAATAGAATGAGCAAAAAAGAGTATCCCATTTTTGTTACAGCAGGTGATGGAATTGAAAAGTTGAAGCAGATTTATCATAATAGATATTTGACCTATTGCTACGAGAAATTGAGTGGGATAACTGGCTCTTTGGTTTCATTTGGATTCAACTTTGGAGAATACGACTACCACATCATCGATGCTGTCAATAAGGCAGCAAAACGTGGTGCTCAGTCAGGAGAAAAACTATTCAGCATATACATCGGTGTTTACAATGAAGATGATCTTGAATATATTAAGAGTATTCAGGATAAGTTTGATTGCAAAGTGAATGTTTACAATTCTCAAACCGCTAGAATTTGGGGCTAATTAGTGTCTAAAAAATGAGAAGTAGATTGCATTTTACAAGAGAAGAAGTAAAAGAAATAGAAAAACTTATCAGCTTAAAATTAAAGTCAGATACGGTTACGCAAAAAGGCATCAGAAACAAGATAAGAAGACTTGGTTTTTATGCATCAGATTTTGGTTTGCGAGGTGGCTATACTGTTCAGGATTTTAGAAATGTAATTACTATAAGTGATAAGAAAGTAATAACTAATACTGCACATCTTAAAAGCGACTATGATAGGAAGAAGGTAAAAAAGGCTAAATCTGCTTCTAGAATAAAAAAGAATAGTGATGAGACCTATATTATTGATTTGTGCGATATGGTTTTTAAACAAAAAGCAGCGAGGCAACATCGTTTTGATTTTTTACTAGGTGATACAGGAATTAAATTACCCGTAGACGCGTATTATTCTAACTTAAACCTTGTTATAGAATATTATGAGAGACAGCATTCTGAAGCTGTACCTCACTTTGATAAACGCATGACTATTTCTGGAGTTTCTAGAGGCGAGCAACGAAGGTTATATGACGAACGCAGAAAGATAGAATTACCAAAAAATGGAATTGATTTGGTCATCTTTGATTATTCAGAATTTAGTCATCACAGTAATAAGCTATTATTTAGAAATAGATCAGAAGATATAGAGGTGGTAAACAAAAAACTAAGAAATTATCTTAAGTAAATACTAATGAATTACGATAAACTAAAAACCTACATATCTGCTTACAAAGAAAATTTTGACCAAATCAGTAAGCAAGAACTCTATAAATGGCAGGCAGTTAAGCAATTTCAAGACCATTGGGATGATCAAACGGATGATATCATACAAATGTTGGAAAATAGCCTTTCAAAAACAGGGAATCTTTTACATGATAGTAAAATGATGGCTCGTGGTACGTTGCTGTTGATGGCAAAAAAGAAACCACTTTTTGTTATGCAGGCATTGAATATTTTATGGAATGAAGAACTTTCATTAGAAAAGCGATATAAATTGTTTAGCGATATTATTAGACCTATAGCGCTCGAACTTGATGGAGTTAATAATCACCATCACAGGCATAGGGCAATTTTTGTTTATCTATGTTTGAATTATCCAGAGAAATATTTTTTTTATAAATATGGTATGGTCAAAGAAGCTGTGCTTAAACTAGACTATCCGCTTACTCTTAAAAAAGGTAGCTGGTCAAATGTATATGGATACTTCAATCTTTGCGAGTTAATACTACCTATAGTAAGAAAAGATGATGAATTACTACGATTGCACTCTTCCAGACTTGATAAGACCTGTTATCAAGATCCTGAACAACATATACTTGTTCAAGATATAATTCATGCGATTGCGGTCCATCTCGATGAAACTCAGATCGTAGCTACTGACGATAGCAACGATATACAGGTAACTGTAAAAGCTAAACCAGCCTACTTAAATTTGAATAACAACTCATCACAGCTCGTTCAAACTGATTTTCAACGATTAAATCTAACAAGGCATCAATTAGGCGCAGCTGCTGAGCTATTTGTCTATAAAATAGAGTTGGAAAAAGCGCGCAGGATAGGCAAGGAGGAATTAGTAGAATACACTGCTAGAGATAAAGGAGATGGTGCAGGATATGATATTAAGAGTATTGATGAAAATGGTGACGAAAGATTGATTGAGGTAAAAGCAACTAGTTCATCACTTGAAACACCATTTTACATCACGCGAAATGAACTGGAACTAAGCAAACAAAACCCTGATAATTATTACCTGTATCGAGTTTTCAATTTTGATAGAGAAAATCATAGTGGAGAGATCGCAATTTTTCAAGGTTCTCTAGATCAACTTTGCCAGCAGCCAGCTACCTATATTTCTAAACTAATTAAAGCTTAAATATGTCAACAAACCTAAAAAATAAAATAGAAGCCTCTGATAAAAACATCAATGATTTACTGAAGGATCAGAAATTTTTCATTGATTACTTCCAGCGTGAGTATAGATGGGAAGAACGACATATGGTTGCCTTAATAGAAGATTTAACCACTACATTTCTTAACCATTATGATGCCAATCATGAAAGACAAGAGGTAGCTAATTATCCTAGCTACTATTTAGGTCCTGTCGTCTTTAGTGAAAGCGATGGTCATAATTCAATTATAGATGGACAACAACGAATAACTTCGATAACATTATTGCTTATTTTCCTACATAATCTTCAAAAAGATAGGGATGAAAAAGTGCCTATTTCTAGCCTAGTATTTTCTGAGAAATATGGGAATAAGTCCTTCAACATGACAGACGATGATAGGAAAGGTATTTTAAAGGCTTTATATGAGACAGGTGAGTACCACTTGAAAGATGATGAAGATGCTACCGTAATCAATATCAGTCAGAGATATGAAGACATTCATAAAAACTTCCCTGAAGAACTGCAAGATGATGCCTTACCCTATTTTATCGATTGGTTTATTGACAAGGTAATTTTGGTAAAAATAAAAGCATACTCTGATGAGAATGCATATACCATTTTTGAAACCATGAACGATCGTGGTATGAACTTAACGAGTAGCGAAATGCTGAAAGGTTATGTGTTGTCACGTATTCATGATCCTGAAAAAAGAAGTAAGCTCAATGAAGTATGGAAAGAGCAAATGCTTAGTTTTCATGAATGGGACAAAGATGCCGATCAAGAGTTTTTTAAAGCCTGGTTTAGAGCAAAATATGCACAGTCGATAAGACCAGGTAAAGCAGGTTCTGAAAATCAGGATTATGAGCTGATAGCTACACGTTTTCACAATTGGTTTAAGGATAATCATGAAGATTTATTCAACCTTAAATCAAGTGATGATTTTTATGAGTTTTTCAGTAACGATTTTGTCTACATGACAAAATCTTATTTGATGCTATACGAGAATGTTAATACAATCAATGAAAACTGTCCTCATGTTTTTTATTCATATCAATGGCGTATTGCAGACAGTTTATCAGATCAATTATATCTAGCATCTTTAAATCCAAATGACAGCGCAGAGATTCGATTTGAAAAACTAGAATTGATAGGCAGGTTTTTGGAAACCTATACAATTAGAAGATCTATTAATTATAAAAAATTTAGTGCTTCGTCAATCAGATATACCTTCTTTAATTATACTAAACAAATAAGAAATCAGTCCTTATCAGAGTTAAAGACTTCTCTAATTGGCTTTTTAAGCGAAATGGAGCAAGAGGTTTCCGCAGTCCAATGGTTCAGATTACATGGTCAAAATAAACGTTTTGTAAAGCACTTGCTTTGCAGAATTACGAGTTATGTTGACCAACAGACAGGTAGATCTTCAGATTATTTAACCTATGCTCGTCCTAAAGGGAAGAAGTATGAAATTGAACATTTATGGGCAGTTCATTTCGATCGGTATGCGGAGCAGTTTAACGATATTGAAGAATTTAGAAGCAAGAGAAATTCCATTGGTGGATTGATTTTAGTTCAAAATGGTACAAATCAGTCATATCGTGATGACCCATATGAACAAAAGTTGCCGCATTATTTGAAAGAAAATAATTATGCACAAACATTACATCCCGAATTTTATTCAAAAAATCCTAATTTTCACAATAGCTCTATTAGTGATTTAGATTTTGTTCCGCATGAAAATCTAAATAGAGAGGATATTGAACAAAGAGCAATACTTGTAAGACAATTATGTGAACGAATATGGGATACTTCTAAATTCACGGCATAAAATCCGATAGGTTACAATTCTGTCCTATTAAATAAAATGAGAAATTGATGCATAGCCAGACCAACGAACAAGCACTAGAAGCTGCTATAGAAAAACACCTTACGGGAACTAACCAAGAAGAAATTAAAGCAAGTGGTGAATCGGTAGATAGTTTTCGTGAAAGCGTAGCGCTATACCGCATTGGTAAAGGCTATTTTATAGGTCAACCCAATAACTTCAATGCACAGTTTGCTTTGGACGAGCAGTTCTTTTGGGACTTTTTACAAAACACCCAAAAAGAAGAACTAGAAAAGCTGCAAAAGCAAACCGACTGGAAATTAAAAATTCTCAATCGCTACGATCGTATGATCAAGAAATACGGTGTGTTGCATGTGCTTAAAAAGGGACTAGAAGTAGATGATGCTCATTTTACCTTATTCTATGAATCGCCACTGGCTAGTAGTAGTCAAACGGTTAAAGACAATTTTGAGAGCAATCGATTTAGTGTCACACGACAGTTGCGATATAGCATAGATAATCCAAGAGAAGAAATCGACTTGGTGCTGTTTGTAAACGGTCTACCGCTGGTCACTATGGAACTTAAAAACGCTTGGACTGGACAAACCGCCAGGGTCCATGGTCAGCAGCAGTACAAAACCCAACGTGATAACAAACAGCCATTACTTCAGTTTGCGCGATGTATCGTACACTTTGCTGTAGACACAGATGAGGCATTCATGACCACCAAACTGAATGGAAATGCCACCTTCTTTTTACCTTTTAACAAAGGAAATAAAAACGGTAAAGGAAATCCAGCCTTACCTGCCGGTTCAACTGGTCACAAAACTCAATACTTGTGGGATGAGGTTTTTACCAGAGAGAGCCTAGCCAATATCATTCAGCATTTTGTACGTCTGGATGGCAAAAAGAAAGATCCGCTAAGCACGAAAACACTGTTCTTTCCTCGCTATCATCAGATGGATGTGGTGCGTAAAATCATTACGCATGCCAGCGAAAAAGGTGTGGGTCAAACCTATTTGATCCAGCACTCTGCTGGTTCAGGAAAATCAAATTCCATTACTTGGGCGGCTTATCAACTTATTGAAACCTATCCAAAGCATAACCAAGTGCCAGGTGCCAGGGATGTTGAAAAGCCCCTGTTTGATTCGGTAATTGTAGTCACTGATCGCCGGTTGCTCGATAAGCAGATACGGGATAACATTGCCAACTTTTCTGAGGTAAAAAATATTATCGCACCTGCCTATTCGTCTAAGGAACTACGCGACAGTCTAGAACAAGGAAAAAAAATTATCATCACGACCATTCAAAAGTTCCCATTCATTATTGATGGAATTGCTGATTTGAGTGAAAATCGGTTTGCAGTAGTCATTGATGAAGCCCACAGTAGTCAAAGTGGTAGCGCTCATGATAAGATGAATCAATCCATGGGAGGTAAAACTGATGAGGATAGTGTTGACGATGCCCAAGACAAGATCATAAAGGCGATGAAAGCCCGCAAAATGCGTGGCAACGCTAGTTATCTAGCATTTACTGCAACACCTAAATCAATTACGCTAGAGAAGTTTGGTACTGTCAAAGAAGATGGAAAAGGAAGGCGCCCATTCCATTTGTACTCAATGAAACAAGCCATTGAGGAAGGATTTATATTAGATGTGCTAGCTAATTATACTACCTTAAAAAGCTATTACGAGATTTCGAAGTCTATCGAGGAAAATCCGTTATTCGATTCCGCGAAAGCGCAAAAAAAACTGAGGTCATACGTTGAGCAAAACCATCAAACTATAAGCACAAAGGCTGAGATCATCCTAGATCATTTCATTCCAAACATTGTCAATAAAAAACGGCTGAAAGGCAAAGCGAAGGCAATGGTTGTCACTCAAAGCATTGAGTCTGCAATCAAATATTACAAAGCCCTGAACAGAATATTAAACGATAAAGGAAACCCATTCAAGATTGCCATTGCTTTTTCAGGCACAAAAAAAGTAGATGGTATAGAATACACAGAAGCAGAGATGAATGGCTTTGCTGAAAAAGATACTAGACACAAATTTGATGAAGATGAATACCGCATATTAGTGGTAGCCAATAAGTATTTAACAGGCTTTGATCAGCCAAAGCTATGCGCCATGTATGTCGACAAAAAATTACAAGGTGTTCTGGCGGTACAGGCGCTGTCACGTCTTAATCGAGCTGCACCAAAATTCAACAAACGCACTGAGGATGTTTTTGTACTGGATTTCTTCAACAGTACAGAAGATATAAAAACGGCGTTTGACCCTTTCTATACTGCGACTTCATTGACTGAAACTACTGATGTAAACGTACTCTATGAATTGAAGAATATTTTGGATGATGTAGGTGTTTACGAATGGGCAGAAGTAGAGATCTTCAATGAAAAGTTCTTCAATAAAGTTGATGCACAGGAATTAAGTCCTATTATCGATAAAGCAGCAGAGCGTTTTGTTCAAGAGCTAGGACTAGAAGATGATGACAAAGCTGACTTTAAAATCAAGGCAAAACAGTTTGTAAAGATTTATGGCCAGATGGCGTCAATCATGCCTTATGAGGTACTAAAATGGGAAAAGTTGTTTTGGTTTCTGAAATTTTTGATCCCAAAATTACCAGTTAAAAATCCTGAAGTTGATGTTTTGGACGAGCTTCTAGAATCCATTGATTTGTCTACCTATGGATTAGAGAGAAATAAACTGAATGAAAGCATCAAGCTGGATGAAGATGAATCTGAACTGGATCCACAAAATCCAAATCCACGAGGCGCCCATGGTGGCGACGAAGAAGCTGACCCCCTTGATTTGATTATTAAATCATTTAACGAGAGATGGTTTCAAGGGTGGGATGCAACACCAGACGACCAGCGTATAAAATTCATTAGCCTGACAAAGTCATTACAAAGTCACCCAGATTTCAAAAAGAAAGTAGTTGACAATAAAGATCAGCAAAATAGCGATCTAGCTTTTAAAAAGATTCTAGATGATGTCATGAGAAAACAGCGCAAAACCGAACTAGACTTGTATAGGTTATATGCAAAAGATGATGCTTTTTACAGAGCATTTTTTGACACTATGAAAAGAATGTCTCAAACTAGCATGTAGCAATATGAAATCCCTCTACCTCTACGACGCCCTCTGCGGCTGGTGCTACGGTTTCTCACCAGTCATGCATCAGTTTGTGATCAATAATCGATTGAATTGCGAAGTCCTATCCGGCGGGATGATCAGGGGCAACCGCATCGGGCCTATAGGCGAAGTCGCGAGTTATATCAAGACTGCTTATAAAGATGTCGAGGCGCGCAGTACGGTGCGTTTTGGTAAGGAATTTATTGAGGGCACGCTTGAGGAAGGTACGGCTGTGTTTACCTCCATTCCTGCTGCCATTGCGATGGCCGTGTTTAAACAGGTGATGCCAGTACACCAACTGGACTATTCCAGCGAGATCCAGCGCGCCATCTACCGCCACGGCAAACCACCTGCAGATCATGCTACCTATTCCAGCATCGTCACCAAATACGGCATTAACCCGACCAGCTTCCAAAACATGATGAGCCAACCTGAATTCTTTGATCAGGCGCATGACGAGTTTGACCGTGTTGCACAGCTGGGAGTTTCTGGATTCCCGACGGTGCTATTGCAAAAGGATGACCAGCTCATCGCCATTGCGCGGGGATGTATCTCGCTGGATGATCTGCAAACCAATTTTGAGCTAGCTAAAGCCAAATTGGATGTCTGATCGTTTCACATTTACTCTCACACCTCTTTAACAAGCGATTAGCTTATTAATAACATTTTTGCTCTTTTGCCGCTTTTCTTTGGCGATTATCTTTAAATCGGTTAAGGAAATGCAAGAAGTTATGAAAAAGTTAGTGATGTTTTTAGGCACCTCTCTGTTGATGACTAGCTGTGCCGTCGTCAGGCCCGGTGAGGCTGGCATGAAGCAGCGATTGGGAAAACTGGATGATCAGGTAAAGACCCAAGGCACAATCTGGTACAACCCCTTCACCACTACCGTTATTAAAGAATCCATCCAGACCAACAACCTTGAACTGCTCTTAAGCCTGCCTAGCAAGGAAGGTTTAAGTGTGGTTTCAGAAATCTCTATTCTGCACAGGCTTGAGGTGGACAAAGTGCCTGAGATTCTTGAGAAGATAGGTCCCAATTACCGCGATGTAATCACCAGCGTATTCAGGAGCGCATCTGCAGATGTGTGTTCTAAGTTTTTTGCCAAAGACATGCACTCTGGAAAACGCGACGAGATCGAGGCCGCTATTCAAGAACGCATGTACACCAACCTAAAAGACCGAGGAATCATCATTGAGGCGGTATTGCTTAAAAGCATTCAGCTGCCCGCAGGTTTGAGTTCGTCCATCGAGCAAAAATTACAAGCCGAGCAGGACGCGATGCGTATGGAGTTTATTCTACAGCAGGAAAAACTGGAAGCCGACCGTAAGATTATTGCTGCAAAAGGAACCAGCGACGCACAAAAGATCTTAAGCGAAGGATTGACTCCAGCCATCATACAGATCAGAAGTATCGAAGCATTTATGGAACTGGCAAAATCCTCAAACGCAAAGGTTATCATCACTGATGGAAAAACTCCATACCTGATCAATAGCGCAGAAACGCAAGCACCCGCGCCGAAGAGATAATCAACTCTTTAAGGAATGAAATGTAATCTCACGACATCGTTAAATGGCTGCAATCCATTCTTAACTATTCTTTGACCGGAAGGAATAAAAAACCGCGCCATGGGCGCGGTTTAGATTTAATAAGAAGTTGGGTTTAATCTTCAGCTCTTACTCTTACGATGGTGTCCATGCGCTTCATGAGGCTCTCATGCTCGCTCATGATGCTATTGTGTTCTTTTTCCATCATGTCGTGCTCGTCATTTAATTTCTTGTGGTTTTCCATCATCTCGTCGATCTGTGCCTGCATCTCGTCTGCGGTCTTCTCACCAAAACCTGCTTTGAGTTCCTCATGAGCAGCAATCATCTCGTCGTGGGCGGTAAGCATGGCGTCGTGCTCTTTTAAAATCACCTCATGGCGAGCCATGTCTTCAAGAACGGTGCTGTCTTGGAGCGTTGCACCCTCTAGTTTAGCCGCCATTTCTTCATGGGTAGCTGTGATTTCTTCATGCATTTTTTTGAATTCCTCGTGTTTAGCTTCAATGCTG
The DNA here is from genome assembly GCA_964478845.1 of uncultured Flavobacteriaceae bacterium. Taxonomy (GTDB): domain Bacteria; phylum Bacteroidota; class Bacteroidia; order Flavobacteriales; family Flavobacteriaceae; genus Nonlabens. Next base: position 127,122 of record CAYZJT010000005.1, read on the forward strand.
GCATGATTTGTTTGTAGCTCATCAAATTTTTCAGAAAGTTCTTTTTTCTTTGGGTCATCGCAGGCCACCATCAGGACAAGTGCCATGAGGAGTGTCATTATTTTTTTCATCATTAAGGTTTTTAGTCGTTTAAATCAAAACTACAACATTCAGGATTAGCACACCTCAAACCTAATTTGATCACCCACCCCTGTTCTTACAAGCTGGTTCATATGATCCTCATCCACCTGCAAAACACGAGGGTAGCCACCTGTGGTTTGCGCATCCCGCATGAGGACTATCAAAGAGCCGGAAGGAGTGAGTTGTACCGTACCGGGTAATACAGGGGCCGTTTTGATTTGCGGAAGCTGTATGGTATAACCCGTCTCAAATTTGTAGGCCATGCGGTTCCATGAGGGCGATAGCGAAAAGGCTTGTTGGCTAAGTTGATCCTTTACTTCAGGCGGTAGCAGATGGTATTCAGGTCCTTGCACCACCCGTATTCTTCTGGTTTCTTTTTCGGGCATGAAAATCTCTTGTTCAGCTTTAGGGTCAGGAGATGGGACTTCTAGAAAGTCAGCACTTCTTGCTTGATAGGCTAACTCGGTTCCTTTTTGACATCTGCCTATCTGGGTGATACCACTATACATTGATCGGCTGCCCAGCACCTTTTCTGTCTGCCAGCCCGCAGCAATAGATAGATAAGCAAAATTCCCTGAAATTACACGACCTATCTTAAGGCCGTCACCAGTTTTGATCTGGTAGGCTTGATTTGAGGATACCAACTCGTCGTTGAGGTGGATCCTATCCAAATTACCCGTTATTCCCACCACACAAGGCTCTCTGAATTGTAAGGTAGCTCCGCGTAGGATCATCTCAAGAACTGCTGCATCAAGGGAATTCCGCACGAGTTGGTTAGCAAGACTTGCGCGTTCCCGGTCCATGCTGCCAGCATGAGGCACACCCACGTGTCGGTAATGCAAACGGCCAAGGTCTTGGATGCTGCAATAAAAACCTGGCTCAAAGATGATTGCACTACCCATCTAAATAGTTTTTTGGATCAAACTGCGTTTGCTGCAATGCCTTAAAAGTGTTCTGCCCTACTGCATAAAACTGCACGCTGTCACCTATGGCCAGCAAACTTGGTTGCTCCCGGTTCACATCAAAAAATGGCAACGGACATCTTCCCAGTACATACCACCCACCTGGCGATTCCTTAGGGTAGATGCCGCATTGCCCGGCGGCGATGGCAACACTCCCCTGTGCAATGGCGGGAGATGGATTTTGCTTGCGCGAAATGGAAAGTTGTTCTGGCAATCCAGATAAATACGGGAATCCGGGCAAGAAACCAATGAACTGAACCCGATAGCTTGCTGAGGTATGCAGTTCGATTATTTGATTTGGTGCAATGTTTAGATGCTGCGAGACACTGCCTAGATCAGTTGCCTCCCTATCGTAAAACACAGGCAGCCGCCAGTTGTTAGATTGCAGATTTTCAATATGATCCCCATTCACCCTCAATCGACGTACTATTTCCATCTCGCTTTCAAGATCCAGATTTGGGTCGATGAATAGAATTAGAATGGATGCATAGCCCTCATTGATGGCCGCCCGTTTTCCGTAATGGTTTTGGAGGTCTATGGCGAGGGAATGCCGCTCGGTTAGGATATCCTCATCGGTGTTTTCCCAAAAAACCTCTACGGCGCGTTCCCCCATGGTCCTGACACCACTATTTCCTAACGCTGATTTCATGTGCTTGAAGTTGATGCAGAAATTCAGGTAAACGATGAATAAGCTTCATATTATCGCCATGCAGGCAAAATGTATCGGCCTTAAGCAAGATTTCCTGCCCATTTTGGGCAGTGACCTTATGCTCGGTCACCATTTGGATCAACTGTCTGGCGGCTTCCATCGGGTCTGAAATTACAGCTTCTCGCTGGGATCGCGGGACCAGCGAGCCATCTGGCAGGTACTTTCTATCGATAAAAGCCTCTGCTATGAAAGGATGCCCATGTCGCGCAGCTTCAGCCTGCAGGCTGGAATTGGGTAAGCTGTAAATAGGCGTTTCCGGGTAGTGTTCTCGCAAAAGTTCTATAGTCCACTGCGCAAAATCGGTTCGATGGGCCGTAGCGTGATACAGCGCGCCATGCATTTTGATGTGGTGTAGCGGTACCGATGCATTTCTGGCAGCTTGAAGGAATAGATTGATTTGAGATGTTACGCTTTCGCGAAAGCGAGATTCAGAAAGCTCATGAATCACCCGGCCAAAATTTTCCTTGTCTTCAAAAGAGGGGTGTGCTCCAGCCTGTACCCCATGTTCTTGAGCGAGTCTCAACGTGTCTTTAATGGTTTCGATATTTCCTGCATGTCCACCGCAGGCGATATTGCAAGAAGAAACATGAGGCATGATCTGCGCGTCATGACCACTTCCCTCGCCTAAGTCGCAATTGATGTCAATAATCAGCCTCATATTAATTGGGCTATGCTGGCCAGGGTCTTTCCCCCTAAAACCATACTGATGATGACAACGGCCACCGCCACCACGTTGAGCAACCAGTGGTTCTTATAGCGACCTACAACCGAAGAATTGACCAGCCAAAGTAGGGTGATCGCCATAATGGGCAGCAATAGCCCGTTAGCAACCTGAGCAAAAGTGATGACCTGTAGCGGCCTTAAACCAATCGATGAAAAAAGTACACCTAGCCCCAGGACCAATCCCCACGTAAAGCGGAATTTCCAGCTTTTGAGATTAGCGGGCCAGCCCAGACAGCCTTGAACCACAAAAGCCGCCGCGAGTGGTGCCGTTATGGCGCTCGTAATTCCCGCCGCCAGCATTCCCAAGGCAAAGATGCTGGTTGACCATTTCCCATAAACGGGTTCCAGAGATAGCGCCAAATCTGCAGGAGTCGCAACACCGCTGTCTTGCAGGGCTGTCGCCGAAATGATAATCGCCATGGATAGGATGCCGCCCACAAAAACTGAAATAAAAGTATCCCATCGCACATATTTTAAATCATCGGGACTTTGCCACTTTTCCTTGATCAATGATGCGTGAAGAAATAGGTTGTACGGCACAACGGTCGTCCCTATAAGCGCCAGAATAATTAGCAATTGGTCCTCTTGAACTGTTGGGGTGAAAAGCCCGCGTAGGATGGCAGAAAAATCAGGCTTAATCCCGATAGCTACTGCTACAAAAGAGATACCCATGAGCAGCACCAAGGCAATAAGAAGGCGCTCGATCACTTTGTAGCTTCCTAACCACAACAATACAAATGCGTAAGCGCCTAAAATGATGGGGTGGTACCACGCCACCCCCGCAAGCAACTGCAATCCTATCACGCCACCGCTAATGTTTCCCGCTTCATAGGCAGCATTTCCTATAAATATGGCACTGATGATCAAGATGATCATCCCCACGCGTGTCAAAGGATGGGTCAACTTAGACCTGATGATTTCAGAAAGCCCGCTGCTAGTAACCAGGCCCAGTCTAGCCGCCATCTCTTGTAAAACAACTGTGGCCACCATGGACAGGACCATGGCCCAAAGTAAGGTATAGCCATATTCTGCCCCAGCGCGGGTGCATACGGCGATAGTGCCGGGACCTACAAAAGCTGCTGCAATCAATGTTCCTGGCCCAATATTTTTAAGGATGCGTTTCATAGGCTAGCGATAAAGATAAAAGAACGCAGGTTTGCCAATGTATAGATGAAGGTCGCGACAGAAGTGCGATCAGACTACTGGCTTTATTCTGTTTCCTGGGCCTGTTGCAGGGCATAGATGGCAAAACTGCCTAGCCAATGGCCTCCCTCATAGCTTTCGGCTACTAGATTGGGCAAGGTGTTGACTAGGTGGGCATCGGCAATTTCTACTAGCGGGCTGTAGCGGTCGTATTGACCTGCCAGACCATAAAGTACCCAAGCACGACTAAGGTTGAGCCCATCGATATGCACGAGCTTGCCATCAGTACGGTCGCTTACCTGACCTATCTCAAGGTTCAACTTACCATCCTGAAAGCCTGGCAGAAACTCAACTAACCAGTGATGAAACCGCTCAGCGGGCAGTATACGCCGCATGATATCCACTTCTTCTAGGCATGGCGAAAGGAAGTCGTAACCGCTGGGTTCCCATGAGATAGGGCAGTTCTCATCTTTAGCATAGAAATCTAGTGCTTTGTTCCTGATGGTTTTTTCTAAGTCGGTAGCCCCTGCATGGATTGCGTAATCATGGGCAAAGGCCATCCCAAAGGCGGTATTAGAATGTTCCCCCACCCGAATCGGATAATTGAGTTTGGGCAAGTACTCAATATATCGCCGGACAATCACATCTGTTAGCGGTTGCAGTGCTTCTGCCATCTTGCGCCCTTCCATCGTGTCCCACGTGTCCAACTCCACTTGCAGTTTTAGCAGCCAGGCCCAGCCGTAAGTGCGCTCAAAGGTCTTGTTGTGTTCTGTATTCAGGTAATCTATTTCAACTGCAATGTTTTCTGAGGTGATGTTCTTTTGTAGCTATTGTAGAAGCTCAATACGCTTTTCTAATTGTGGGAACTGCTTAAGGAGCACAACTGCACTCCAGTGGCCATGCACAGCGCTGTGCCAGTCAAAGCATCCGTAAAAAGCTGGGTGCTGGATACGGGGCCGTTTTTGGTCTGCTGGCGCGGCGGTCACGTGACCCATTTTATTGGGGTATTCCTGATCCACACAATTAAGGGGTAGTTGTGCGAGGTTATTTGCTTGTCGCAGTGTCAATTCTGGGGTGGGGATTGAGTCGGTGGCGGTGTTGCTTTCTGGGTGGTCTGAAAACTTAGCTTTTTTTGATTGCTCGCAGCCTAGTAGCGATAAAATTATAAGTACAGTAACGATTTTATTCATGCATCATTTATGAGGAGTAAAGATAGCAGAGGTTTTTAGTGTTCATTTCTTCATTATTACGAGAAGATAATTTCTCGCATAGCTAACTTTTGTATCGTCCACTTGTAAGTAACGGGAAATACTTTGGCTCAAGATTTAACCTGTGGACTAGATGTTTTTATCGCTTCTCTTACAATAGCGCCATTTCAGCCTACAGTTGTCCAGAAACATGGTGGTGATTACGCTTTCGCGAAAGCGTAATAACTCACACCCGCATTAAAATAATCTGTTTATACAGCGTGACTATCTTTATTGCATGATTCATAAACTCCTCCTCCCCCTACTTCTCGTTTGCATGACCGCTACTTGTCAAAGCCAAAAACAGCAAATCAATAACCTAATTGATCAGTGGCATCTCGCAGCGGCTAATGCAGATTTTGACAGTTACTTCAATAAGATGACGATCGATGGGATTTTTATAGGAACAGACGCTCATGAAAACTGGACTGTGCCAGAATTTAAAGTTTACGCAAAACCTTATTTCGACAAGGGGAAGGCCTGGTCGTTCAATGCCTTGCAACGCAACGTTTATATAAGCGACGGGATCGCTCATTTTGACGAATTGCTAGAAACCCAAATGGGGCTTTGTCGCGGGAGTGGAGTCGTAACAAAAACTTCTGATGGGTGGAAAATTGCGCACTATGTATTGTCAATTGTAGTCCCCAATGAGCAAGTATCAAAGCTTACTGCAATCAAGGCAGCGCACGATAGTAAGTATGCAGATTCTCTCAAACAATTAACAAAAAGTAAACGCTTTTAGTACTAATCAGTCTGGATAGCAGAACCAACATATTTGTTACCCACACACAATCAGGTTCTTATGGATGAATCACCTGAAAGCCGCTTGTTTTTTTGTCGACTATATTGCAACCCCATCGATTTTTCATGAAAGGAATTTTCTTACTTATTACGGTCTTGAGTTTTGGATTTGTCAACGCGCAGATAGGTGCAGATGCACCGTGGATGTACCCACCATACCTTAACGTAAAAGAACGCACGCCTACCTACGAGGAAGTCGTTGAAGCCGGGATGCGTTATTTTGAAATACATGATAAGGATGCAAAAGGCAGCGGCTTCAAACCATTTATGCGATGGGTAGAACGCAGTGAGGCCTATGTAAAACCTGATGGGACCTTACAAACCGTTGCCGATTTTGAAACAGAACTGGCTAAGAAGAATCTTCAAGGTAGAGGATTAATTACAGACACCAGCAACTGGGTACCGGCTGGTCCTTTTAGTCATACCAATACGGGTTCATGGTCATCTGGACAAGGACGTGTAAATGCCATCACTGTCGATCCCAATAATTCAAGTGTTTACTACATCGCAACACCAGGTGGGGGAGCGTTCAAAAGCACCGATGCAGGTGTCACCTGGGCGCCTTTAAATGACTTTATTACTCGAGTAGGCGCAAGCGCAGTGGCCGTAGATCCTAATAATTCAAACATCGTTTATGTGGGCACAGGTGATGACGATGCCAATGATTCCCCTAGTATAGGTCTCTTGAAAAGCTTAGATGGTGGGGCTACATTTAATCCCACGGGACTAGTTTTTAGTCAGTTTTTAGGTGCCGATATAAGCGAAGTATATATCGATCCGACCAATAGTAACAAGCTCGTCGTATCGACAGATCAAGGGATTTACATTTCAACAAATGCCGGGGTAAGCTTTATCAGAACTTTTCAGGACAATGTGAAGGATGTTAAGTTCAAGCCTGGTGATGTAAACACACTTTATCTATCCACTAATCGCAATGGGTTTTACAAATCCAGCAATGGTGGAAGCACATGGCGTAGAATATTCAATGGCTTACCTAATAATATGGGGCGTACGGTCATAGGCGTGACGCCCGCTAACCCTAATTACGTTTACCTGCTGATCTCTGATGCCAATTCCAATTATGTGGGTGTTTACCGTTCCACTAATTCTGGAGAGTTCTTTAGGTTCCGAAACACAACTACTAATGTGCTAGAGAGTAATCAAGCCTGGTTTGACCTTGCCCTAGAAGTTTCGCCTATAGATCCAAACACCGTTTACACAGGTTGCTTGAATATCTGGAAATCGACGTCAGGCGGAAGTAGTTTTACCAAAGTAAACAACTGGAGCAGCCCTTTTGATCCTGCATACACCCATGCAGATATTCACCAGATTAGACAGTTTGGCAATGAACTTTTTGCTTTGACCGATGGTGGAGTTTACCGCAGTACAAACAATGCAAATTCATTTACAGATTTGACGGGGTCTGCACAGATAGGTCAATTTTATCGCATCGCGGTAGGTAGCAATAGTGCAAACATTGCTGGTGGTTTACAAGACAATGGCGGTTATGTGCGTTCTAACAATCAGTGGTTCAATTATTACGGCGCTGACGGTATGGAGGCAGGAATTCTTCCTGGAAACGACAATACCCGGTATGGTTTTACTCAATTCGGCGGTGGGCTTTACGTGACTAATGATGGAAGAACCCTTGCGGGATCAATAAATGGCCCTGAGCAGGGTAATTGGATAACGCCTCTTAAGACAGACCGAAATGGGACTATTTACGCCGGGTACTCTGCGCTTTATAAAATTGAGAATTCAGGCTTTACACAGGTATCGGGAAATTTTGGTGCGTTGATCGATGTCCTTGAGATAGATACTTACGATCCTAACTTAATTTACATCGCTATTAACGACCAGCTATACCGCAGTACTAATGCTGGTGTCAACTTTACGCCAGTAGCCAATATGCCTGGTAATATAACGGCGATTGAAGCGAGCAATACGCGAGTAGGTGAAGTTTTTCTCGCCACCTCTGGTGCAACAGGCAGAGTGTATAAAAGTTCAAACTACGGTTCTCAATTTTTAGATATTACAGCAAATCTTCCTTTTCTAGGAAAAAATACGCTTGCACACCAGCCCAATAATGGAGATGATATTTTGTTTGTAGGAACTACAGCTGGGGTTATGGCGCTAGACAATACCTCATCGCAGTGGACAGCTTTTGATCGTGACCTACCTAATATCAACGTACGCGATCTGGAAATCAATCACAACGACAACATCATGACTGCAGCTACTTACGGTAGAGGAGTATGGCAAACAGGTGTCCCGGTAAGCGTGCCACAGGTAGATCTTGAAATTACTGATCTGGATACTGGGTCTACAGGAGTTCCCAGCTGTAACAGTGGAGGTGTTCAGGTAATCGTACGTAACAATGGTGCAACAACGATAAGCAGTGTTGCTCTAGATTATGTTGTAGATAACGGTGCTACACAGACGCAAACATTTACTGTAAATCTAGCGCCTCAACAAACTACTGTCCTCACTTTAAGTGTAAACACGAGCAGTTCAACCTACGATTTACAGGTAGATGCTCAAGCTGCAAATGACAGCATTACTGTGAATAATAGCACTTCTGGTGTTGTATCAAGAAATGAAAGCAGCGTGTTAAATGATGTTTATGGATTTGCCAACAGAACCTTCATCACACAAGGGGATAATCTTTGGGAAGTGGGTGTACCTAGCGCTAGCACCTTAAATCAAGCAGGGAGTGGCTCAAACAACCTTGCATACGCTACAAATGTTGACGGAAATTACAGAGACAACCAGATCGGTTTTCTATACACAGGTTGTTACGACCTAAGCCAGGTTGTCAATCCTTTTCTCGAGTTTGAAATGGCTTATGAAATTGAGTCCAACTATGATGTGTTGTATGTTGAATACACGGTAGATGGCGGAGCTACGTGGAATCTGTTAGGTAATTCGACAGATCCTAACTGGTATAATTCAGGAAATAGCTCTTGCGCCCTGTGTACCGGTGGGCAATGGACTGGTACAAACAGCACCATGCAAACTTACCGGCAATCGCTGGCACCGTTTATCGGTACAAGCAACATCTTTTTCAGATTTGTTTTTGAGAGTGATCAAGCAGTCAATTTTGATGGGGCGGTGATCGATAATCTTGTAGTAACGGGAACTCTTGATACCGAAAGTACAGTAGCGCTTGAGACACTTCAAGTTTATCCCAACCCCTCCAGTGGGATTTTTAAAATTGGAATGTCTGAAAGCCTTGATTTGGACGTTCAAGTTTATAGCGCCTGCGGGCAAGAAGTATTATCTCAACAAATGGCTACCAAATCAAGTTTTGAAATCAACTTAAGTGGGTTTGCAAGAGGCGTGTATTTTTTGAAGATAAGCAGCGAGAATGGCTCAACCACAAGAAAACTGATCCTAAACTAGACTAATCTAGCCTCGTGTTACACGATTATAATATGTGATGATTCCTATCGGCAGTGAATTTGGACTATTGTATTTCTCGTACGCAGCAGTATTCATTCTTTTGTTTTACAATCTAGTAATCGCCAGATCTAAAAAAATTGGCTGCACTTTATTGTTTTTTTTAGCTATACTGGATTTATGGTCTGGGTTTTAGCTGACAGCGAAAATTTCAAAGGCGGTAGTTCCCTAGGGGTTTTATCTTTTGAGTTTCTATTTCTAGTAATTCATCTTTTGTTGCTTTTACTCATAAAAGTTTATTCGATCTATGCAGGAAAATAGGACGAATTGAAGTGAAGTAATAAAGCAGATTACTTATCTCAACATTTATTAGTTTTCAAGTGTATTAGAAGAGATTAAAAAAATTGAGGTTAAAAAGTTTTAGTTCGTGGATGGTGTTTTTTATATCACTGATTTTGATATGCTATTTGATTTTTGTGAGCTACTCGATTTATATCAATGAATTTGATGCCGCACTTGAGTATATCTGGGTGCCCTTTATTGCTTGTATCGTATTGTTTGTTATGGTCTGGTACAGATTGATTAAAAAGCTGATGCAACGAAAACAATAATCAATTCAAGCCTAAGCAACCAGAAAAGCGCTATGAACAACCAATCCCTTTTTACTCTTATTTTGATCCTACTGCTAAGTGACTGCTCTCTATCTCAAGAATTGAAATTAATCATCCGTCCCTGTTTTCCCACTGGAATAACACAAACCTCAATTCCAGTAAGCCGGAGTAATACTTTTAGAGCAGGTTCAGGCGCAGCCATTGAAGGCGGGTTAGGATACCAACTTACAAATTCAATCTCAATACAATCGACCATTGGTTACAACTACACCTATCCTGGAATAATAGGTGAATTACTCAATTTTGAATCTTCAATCAAAACTCAGTTTTCATCTATTTTTGGGACAATAGGTGCATACTATGAACTTGAAACCAATTCCAGCATACTCGGAAGGATAAGGATTGGTGCCGGTATCAACAGATATTTCCCCAATCAATTGAAATTTGAATCAGGCTTCAATATTATCAGGGCAGAATACGAAGATGCAACAGGTTACTACTTGGACATCGGAAAGGTGCTCCAGATCAAAGAGAGTTTCTCAGTTGATGTCTCTTTTCGTTACAGGCGATTGATCTATGAGCTAAGCAGTTATGACTCGCCGAACAGTCCTAGTCCAGATCTAGTCAATCTGGATGCCAGTGCGATAGAGCTGGCCGCTACGTTTTACTACACCTTTGGTAGGTGATGGAATGATTTAACAGATTAGTACACCTTAAGCAAAACTGAAAGTCTATTGGAATATTATAGTTTAAAGCGTCATGTCGGGCACAAGTGAATTATTGGATATAGTTATTCCTGCAAAGCGCAGCTTGGTTGATTTTGTGGTAACGCACACCCTCCCGCGAGTAATTGCCTATCTCCCTTACCGTAGCATCATCGTCATCGTGCATAAAGAAGAAGTTGGGAGGCTGAGTGATCTTGCGCCAGATGTGCTAGTTGTGGATGAAGATGAGCTGTGCCCCGGGCTTAAGCTAGAAGGCATCAAAAGGATCTTGGCTCAACGTGGCGCATCACCTGATCGGGCTGGCTGGTATTTCCAGCAGTTTCTCAAACTCGGATTAGCCCAAACAAATCTTGTGAGTGATTATTATCTCGTCTGGGATGCAGATTGTTTGCCACTCAGACCGATCAATAATTTTACCAGTGGCGATAAAATTCTCTTAGACAAGACTCAAGAATATCATGCACCGTACTTTGAGACTAATCAAAAATTGCTAGGTCTAAATAGAGAAGTGGAATTTTCATTTATCTCTGAGCACATGGTTTTTGAAAAACATATCGTCAATGAGATTCTAGACAAGATTAGCTTGATCGTCAATGATTCATGGTGGGAGATAATTATCAACAATGTATCAGATCAAGATTTGGGAAAAAGCGGTTTCAGCGAGTACGAGCTTTATGGCAACTACCTAGCAAAATATCATCCCGCCAAGTTTGCTGTTCGCAAGCTTCACAAAACCAGAAAGGGAACAAAATTATTCGGATTTGATCCACCTGAATCTGGATTAAAGCTACTGGCGTTGAGTCACGATTATATCTCTTTCGAACAATGGCAGGATAAAATCAAATCGCCCATCAAGCGCTATTCCTTGGTAGGAAAGCAATTCTTTAAAGGACTTCTATCCAGGTGATGTTGAAACTTTTCGCTTTCGCGAAAGCGAATCCCGAAATATTGTTATTACACCGACGCCTTACCTTTGCACCATGGTACGCATAGGCGACATTGAACTTCCGGAATTCCCATTATTACTCGCACCCATGGAAGATGTGAGCGATCCACCTTTCCGTGCGCTGTGCAAGGAAAATGGTGCTGATCTGGTCTACACAGAATTTATTTCCAGCGAGGGGCTCATACGCAACGCGGCAAAAAGCACCATGAAGCTGGACATCTATGAGAGTGAGCGTCCAGTGGGAATTCAGATTTTTGGCGCAAACCTGGACTCGATGCTGCAAAGCGTTGAGATTGTCGAGAAAACTAAGCCAGATATCATCGACATCAACTTTGGTTGTCCGGTTAAAAAAGTGGTTTCCAAAGGTGCTGGTGCAGGAATCCTCAAAGACATCGACCTCATGGTTTCGCTTACCAAGGCCATGGTAAAGCATACTCATCTACCCATTACTGTAAAAACAAGACTAGGTTGGGATCACGATTCCATCAAAATCGTCGAAGTTGCAGAGCGCCTTCAGGATGCAGGTATCCAGGCTATATCCATTCACGGTCGCACCCGCGCACAGATGTATAAAGGCGATGCAGACTGGGCACCCATTGCAGCGGTTAAAGACAATCCGCGTATGCATATTCCCGTATTCGGTAACGGCGATGTGAATACTCCAGAGCGAGCTGTCGAGATGAGAGACAAATATGGTCTGGACGGCGCGATGATAGGTCGGGCCAGCATAGGTTATCCTTGGTTTTTCAGAGAGGTGAAACACTTTTTCAAGACTGGTGAACACCTCGCGCCACCCAGCATGCAGGAACGAGTGGATGTTGCACGTCGTCACCTGCAAATGGCCATCGACTGGAAAGGCGAGCACTTAGGTGTTTTTGAGACTAGGCGCCACTACACCAATTATTTTAAAGGCATTCCCAACTTCAAAGAATTACGCCTTAAAATGGTTACTAGCGATGGTGCCCAGGGTGTGTTTGACACCATGGATGAGGCTTTGGAAATATTTGGTGATTACAGTTTTGCCTGAGCAAGCAACCGGTCGTTTATCCTGCGCGAGCCTATGTAGCTTGCGATAATTCCTAACACTACAATCGTCAAAAAGGAAAGCAGCAGGTTGTCAACTTCCATTCTAAATGGATAAGGTAAAACTGGGTTGATATAGATGAGTCCGTATTCCATTTGTGCGAGCACAAAACCTATTCCCAGCAGGATTCCAATGATTCCGCCAGTAAGCGTCATCAGACTTCCCTGAATAAAGAAAACACGCCTTAAAGAACTTACACTTGCACCTAGATCGATAAGCGTACGTAGGTTCTTCTTTTTATCCAAAATCATCATGATGATAGAGCCTACAACGTTGAAAAGCGCAATCACCAGCACGAGCGTAAAAATCAAATAGACCGCAAGGTTCTCTGAGTTTAGCATGCGGTAAAGAGTTTCATTCAGTTGTTGTGTATTTCTGATGACGATGGGCTCACTAAAAATCTCCTCAATTGACATGCGTATTTCTTCCTCATTGGCACCTGGGGCAAGTTGTAATTCTACAGCAGTCGCCGTGCTATCGCTATACCTCAATAATTGACGAGCGGCCTCGATTTTGGCAAAAACGTAGCGGTTATCAATATCGTCATTCTGTATAGAGAAAATACCAGTAGGAACGACATCTAATGTAGAAAATGACCGATTGAGATTCAGTTCATTGATCGATCCTTTACCCGGTCGAGGTACCATCATTTGCATAAATGAACCAAATGCGTTAGTAGAAAGCGAGAGCTTATCTGCAATCCCATAACCCACCACTACTTGAACATCAGTCTCTGTGAGCCAGGTCCCAGTGAATAGCACGCTGTCTGGTTTGATGATAGCAGTATAATTATCAGGTACTCCTTTTATTTGGGCAATGTCGTTTTTATCCTCGTAGCTCAAGAACACTTTTTCTTCTATTACAGGACAAACCAGTTCAACACCCGCGATGTTTTCGAGAGCTCGCTTTCGCCAAAGCGGGATTTCTACCGTCTTACCTGTTACGGCTGTAATCTTCAAATCAGGATCAAAATAACTACTGAAACTGGTACTCAAGTCCTTGAGGCCTGAGAATCCCGAGAGAACGATAAAAAGGGCGGCCGTTCCCACAACGGTTATCACAAAACTCAGAAAGTTGATGATATTAATGGCGCTGCGACCATTTTTTGAAATCAGGTACCGTCTGGCGATGTAAAATGAAAAGTTCACTATTTCTTTTTGCGCTTAGGCAACAGGTCCCGATCCTCTAGAGGATTGTTCTCACCCTTTAGCTCGCGGTTGATCTGATCCATATATTCCAGAGAATCGTCATTGAAAAACTGCAGATCAGGCATGCGACGCAACTGATGGCGCACACGAGAGGCCACCTCGTAGCGTATTTCGCCAGCCATGTCTTGAATTTCCTTGGTCACCGCATCTGCCTTGTCGGCTGGGAATACAGATAAGTAAGCCTTTGCGTATCCTAGATCTGGCGTAACATAGACTTTAGTAACCGTCACCAGAAGATTGGCAACAGCATTTTTCCTCATCACTTCCTGTATCACACTGGACAGATCCTCCTGTAGGATTCCAGCAATCTTTTTCTGTCGTTGACTCTCTTCCATTTAGCAAATTTAGGTATTACCTAGTAGGCAGTTGCACTGTGCCTATTTTAGCAAGAAAATTAAATGATGTTTGGAAAAATAGAGCATTTAGGCATTGCCGTAGCTGATCTTGAAAAAGCAAACGAAACTTACACTAAATTACTAGGCCGCCCACCTTACAAAGAGGAAGCCGTGGAAAGTGAGGGGGTAATGACCAGTTTTTTCGTGAGTGGTGATAACAAGATTGAATTGCTGGCTGCCACAACAGATGATAGCGCCATTGCCAAATACATCTCAAAACGCGGCGAGGGTATTCACCACGTAGCATTTGCTGTAGATGACATCCATGCAGAATTAAAAAGACTTGAGCACGAGGGTTTCCAGATTTTAAATAAGAAGCCTAAGCGCGGCGCTGATAATAAACTGATTGCATTCGTACACCCCAAGGGAACAAATGGTGTCTTAGTGGAATTGTGTCAGGAAATAAGTTAATAAAAGACAGCGGCAGATGAGGTCTTCTCGTAGGCCTTTACTGGTCCATCTCGATAGGCGCGATACAGGCTTCTCGCCCAACTACTAAAAGGATTGAAATCAATTCATCTCTTAAAATAAAAAAGACCCCAGAGGTAACTGAGGTCTTTTTGTGGGCCCACCTGGGCTCGAACCAGGGACTTTCTGATTATGAGTCAGATACTCTAACCAACTGAGTTATAGGCCCAGCTTTACAAAACAATGATGCATCCCGTTGTAAAGGCGTGCAAAGATACAGATTATGCCTATTCAGGCAAGTTTAAATAATCGATATACCGTTATCGATGTCTATCGTCTTAAATTAAGCAATCATATACCAAGTTGCCTAAATTTGACCAGCCTGAAAAATCAAATTTGAGTCAGCAAGCGCCTTCTTTTTCCATTATCATTCCTACTTATAACGTGGTTGAACTATTGCCGCAGGCACTAGACAGCGTGGTTAACCAGACTTTTAAGAAGTGGGAAGTCGTAGTCATGGATGGATTGTCCAGTGACGGAACCGTGGAGATTACTGAAAAATACGCGGTCAATAATCCCAGAATAAAAGTCTATTCTGAAAAAGACATGGGTATCTACGATGCGATGAACAATGCACTCCAGAGAGCTTCTGGCAAATACATCCACTTTTTAGGAAGTGATGACAAGTTTTACGATAATAAGGTTCTTGAGGATGTAGACAGTGCTCTAAAAAAGAATCCGGTGGACGTGATTTATGGTGATGTTTTTAGCACAAGATTTGATGGACGGTATGCTGGTGAGTTTAGTGTGAAGAAAATTGCAGTCCAAAACATCTGTCATCAGGCGATGTTTGTTCATCGTGAAGTTTTTATCAAAAAAGGTGATTTTTCTCTGCAGTTTACAGCGCATGCAGATTATCTGCACAATCTCCATTGGTTCTTAGACAAATCTATCTCTCGCCTGTACATAGATCGGGTAATTACAAACTACGCAGATGGCGGTTTCAGTTCAATTCATGGCGATCCAGAATTTGAGAAGAAGAAGTCAGGAATATTTTTAGAATTGGCGATAAAACATCAACACTATGCTGAATTCTTTTTTGTTTTGGGACGGCAGCTAAAAGCGAGGAAAAAACGAATTACAGCATGGCTCAAAGGCAAGAATAAGGGCTAAGCACCGCTCATTACTCCTTAAACTAAAACTTACTTTTGCGCTGTAAAAGAGATCTTATGTCCACGCCACAGCACTACACCATCACCGCCGCATTACCCTATACAAATGGACCCGTTCATATCGGGCACTTAGCTGGTGTATATGTGCCTGCTGATATTTTTGCTCGCTACCAGCGGCTGCAGGAAAATGATGTGGCGTTTATCTGCGGTAGTGACGAGCATGGCGTGCCTATCACTATCAAGGCAAAAAAAGAAGGAATTACTCCTCAAGAATTGGTGGACAGATATCACAAAATCATCGGTGATTCATTTGAAGAATTTGGGATTTCTTTTGATCACTACGGGCGCACCTCTTCTGAAACTCATCGCGAAACTGCTCAAGATTTTTTCACAAAAATGTTTGAGGAAGGTAAGTTCATAGAGCAAACCACAGAACAACTCTATGACGAAGAAGCAGATCAATTTCTAGCAGATCGATTTGTAGTGGGCACCTGTCCCAAATGCGGCCACGACCAAGCCTATGGCGACCAGTGTGAAAATTGTGGAACCAGCCTCAACGCTACAGATCTAATCGATCCGCGTAGTGCGATTACCGGTAACAAACCCATCCTCAAAGAAACCAGACATTGGTTCTTGCCGCTAGACCAGTACAGCGATTGGTTAGATAAATGGATCGTGCAGGGCCACGCTGCAGACTGGAAGCCTAATGTAACTGGTCAAGTCAAAAGCTGGATCAATGATGGATTACAACCGCGAGCGGTAACCAGAGATCTGGACTGGGGAATCCCAGTTCCTGTTGATGGCGCTGAAGGCAAGGTGCTCTACGTCTGGTTTGATGCGCCTATTGGTTACATCAGCGCGACCAAGGAATGGGCCGCAGAAAAGGATCTCGACTGGGAAGATTACTGGAAAAAAGACGAAACTAAGCTGATCCATTTCATAGGTAAGGACAACATTGTTTTTCACTGCATCATTTTCCCGTCCATGCTTAAGGCGCACGGCGATTATATTTTGCCCGAAAATGTTCCTGCAAATGAATTTTTGAACCTTGAGGATAAAAAGATTTCGACTTCGCGCGACTGGGCCGTCTGGTTACACGAGTATCTGCAGGATTTTCCAGATCAGCAAGATGTGTTGCGCTACGTACTCACCGCAAACGCCCCAGAAACCAAAGACAACAATTTTACATGGAAGGATTTTCAAGCGCGCAACAATAATGAGTTGGTGGCGATTTTAGGCAATTTCATCAATCGTGCGCTGGTCCTCACACACAAATATTACGATGGTGTCATTCCTGAGGCTGGAGCACTATCGGCTTACGATCAGGAAGTGCTAGAGAAGCTTTCCCAGTTTCCTGCCAGTATAGGGGAGAGTGTTGAGAAATACCGCTTTCGCGAAAGCGTAAATGAACTAATCAACCTGGCACGACTAGGTAATAAATACCTAGCGGACGAGGAGCCGTGGAAAAAAGTAAAAACTGATCCTGAGCGCGTCAAAACCATTATGCACACCGCCTTGCAGATTGCAGCAGGACTCGCAGTGCTGAGTGAACCTTTCTTGCCGCATACCTCGCAGAAGCTAAAGCAAATGCTCAACATTGACGAGCGTCCCGCATCCCGACTGCGCGCGGATCTGATCAAGATCGATTGGCAAGATGTCTCATCAAAAAAAGAACTTCTACACCACGGCTATCAGATCAATAAAGCCGAATTGCTTTTTGCCAAAATCGAAGATGAGCAAATCCAACAGCAACTGGACAAACTAGAAGCAACAAAACAAGCCAACGCACCTAAAACTAATCTGATGCCACAGAAAGACGAGACGACTTACGATGATTTTATGAAAATGGACCTGCGCGTGGGTGAAATCCTCACCGCAGAAAAAATGCCCAAAACTGACAAACTCATGGTGATGAAAGTGGATACGGGGATCGACCAGCGCACCATCGTTTCAGGAATCGCCCAGCATTACAAAACTGAAGAATTAGTAGGTCGTAAGGTTACTGTTTTGGCAAATCTAGCCCCACGCAAACTACGTGGTGTGGAGTCGCAGGGAATGATTCTATTGGCAGAAGACCCAGACGGCAAACTGGTTTTTGTCAATCCAGATGATGCGATTGGGAATGGGAGTGTAATTGCTTGAAAGTAGCCAACAGTCTCTAAATTTACATCGACAAGACTGTCTGGATTGTACCTTTGTACCATGCTGGATATACAAAGAGTTCGCGCAGATTTCCCTATTCTAAAACGCAAGGTAAACGGCAAGCCGCTGGTGTATTTTGACAATGCTGCAACTTCCCAAAAACCACAGCAGGTAATTGATGCCATTGTCGATTACTACACTAATTACAATGCAAATATCCATCGCGGTGTGCATGCATTGAGTCAGGAGGCGACAGATTTATTTGAAGCGGCCCGCGAAAAAGCTCGTGCCTTCTTCAATATCCCGGAAGCCAAACAATGCATTTTTACCTCAGGGAACACGCACAGCATTAATGCCGTCGCGAGTGGTGCGCATGTTTTTGTTAACGAAGACGACCAGATTTTGGTCAGCGCGGTAGAACATCATTCAAACATCGTCCCATGGCAGATGCTCTGCGAGCGTACTGGTGCTGTTCTAAAAGTGATACCCGTACTAGATGATGGAAGGCTTGACCTTGATACCTACAACGAGCTTCTGGAAGAGAAAACCGCTTTTGTGGTGGTAAACCACATTTCAAATGCTTTGGGCGTAGAAAATCCCGTCAAGGAAATGATTGCTGCAGCGCACGATGCAGGCGCACTTACTTTGATTGATGGCGCACAATCCTGCGGACACATGACGGTAGATGTGCAAGATCTAGATGCTGATTTCTACACCATGGCAGGTCACAAAATGTGTGGTCCTACAGGCATCGGAATCCTGTATGGAAAAGCTGATCTGTTAGAAAAACTACCCCCATACCAAGGCGGCGGTGAGATGATCGCAACAGTAACATTTGAGGAAACTACCTATGCAGGCCTGCCGCACAAATTTGAAGCTGGTACTCCCAACATTGCTGGCGGAATCGCGCTAGGTGCTGCAATAGATTACCTCAATGAGATTGGGATGAATAACATCGCCGCCTATGAGAATGAGTTGCTGCAATACGGGACCCAGCAGATAAAAAAAATACCTGGTGCAAAGATTCTAGGTGATGTGCCAGACAAAGCGGCAGTCATCAGTTTTAATGTTGCAAAGCTGCATCCTTATGATATTGGGACGATTGTAGACAAGCTGGGAATTGCTGTACGCACTGGTCATCACTGCGCTCAGCCGGTAATGGATCGCTATCAAGTAGCCGGAACTATTCGTGCAAGCTTTGCGTTTTACAATACAAAAGAAGAAATAGATGTTATGGTACAAGCCTTGCAGAGAGCTGTAAACATGTTACATTAATTGCTATGAGATTATTTTTTAATTGTATCCTTCTTTTAACGCTGACTACCATGACATCTTGCGAGGAAAAAGAAATGCAGGGTTCTTACGATGTAATTGAGATTGCAGGAAAGAATGTAGAAGGTAAAGGTGTTACGATCAACATCACTCAAGAGGACGGCACCTACCGCATAGGCGGGAATAATGGTTGCAATACTTACGGAGCTGATATCGAGTATGACGGCAGCCGTAACATCAAAATCGGTATGGCAATGGCTACCAAAATGTATTGCAAAGACACAGCTGATATTGAGCAATCCTTTATGGATCAGCTATCAAAGACTGCCAGCTATCGCATAAGCAATGGCGATCTATTATTGCTCAACGAATCAGGCGACGCATTGATAAAAGCACAACGAAAAGAAGAGCAAGAGTAAGATGGCCAGTATCAAAGAAATACAGGAAGAGATCGTTGATGAGTTTGCTATGTTTGATGACTGGATGCAACGGTACGAGTACATGATCGATCTTGGAAAAAGTCTACCGCTCATCGACGAGTCGTTAAAGACTGAAGATCGAATTATTCAGGGCTGCCAGAGCAAAGTCTGGGTAGCAGCAGATTTAGAAAACGAAAAAGTAAAATTCACCGCTGATAGCGATGCGATAATCACTAAAGGTATCATCGCCATTCTGATACGAGCATGGTCTGGACAACATCCTAAAGACATTATGCAGGCTGATACTGAGTTTATCGACGAGATAGGATTGAAAGAACACCTCTCGCCTACTCGTGCAAATGGTCTGGTCTCCATGATCAAGCAATTAAAAATGTACGCAGCGGCGTACGCAACCCAACTTAACTAATGGAAGAAGTAAACGGTCAAGAAATAGGAGAAAAAGTGGTTAGGGTGCTTAAGACGATCTACGACCCTGAAATCCCTGTAGACATCTACGAGTTGGGATTGATCTACGACGTGATGGTAAGCACAGATGCAGATGTCAAAATCCTGATGACGCTTACTTCTCCAAACTGTCCCGTGGCAGAAACCCTGCCAGTAGAGGTCGAAGAAAAAGTCAAGTCACTTAAAGAAGTGAATGACGCCGAGGTGGAAATCACCTTTGATCCACCATGGAACAAAGATCTGATGAGCGAGGAGGCAAAACTTGAACTTGGAATGCTGTAATGCAAGAAGAAATTGTCAATCGTGTTGCAAATTCTAAGCTCAAGACCTTTGATCTAGAAGAAATTTATCCGGCAGGGAAACGAGTTGCTCTCGATATTTCTCAATGGTTGAAGGAGGGCATAGTGCTGGTGGAGTCCCGCTTTCGCGAAAGCTTAAAAAACACAGATTTTACAGCCTATAAAGATGTACACGTTGCAGTGTATTGCGGTACAGACGCCATCATACCGCAATGGGCATGGATGCTAGTTCAGAGCCATCTTTCAGATGTGGCATCGACAATCGTAAAAGGGGATCTAGAGCAGCTGGAAACAGAATTGTATAGAAAGGCGATTGACTCTATCGACACAGAAATCTATAAGGACCTGCCTGTCATCATCAAGGGTTGCAGCAACAAACCTGTTCCTACAGCTGCCTATATGATGATTACTGAAAACTTACAGGGAGTCGCTCGATCGATCATGTACGGTGAGGCTTGCTCTGCGGTTCCAGTCTACAAAAAACCCAAACGCTGAGAGCAACTAACTTTGCAAGCTGACGATCGACCATGAGTTTTATTGGGTTCTTATTCCTCATCTTTATCATCCGCATCATTTATAATGCGCTGGTAGGCACAAGTGAACCAGCGCGCGGCAGGCGACGCAGTATGTTTGACCAGCCGCAGTACGGCCAGCGCAGCACCAGGGTAAGTCCGCATGATTTTGAGCTCAATCTGTTGTCGCTTACCTCTCTGGTCATCAAAGCCGATGGTAATGTGACTCAGCGGGAGTTGGATTACGTGCGTCTGTATTTTGTCAATGCTTATGGCAAGGAACGCGCCAATGCAACCTTTCGCGTATTCAATGATGTTGTCAAAAAGCGAGAGATCAATGCTGCTCGCATTTGTGCCGTACTCAATGCGCGCACTCGGTATGAAAGCAGGCTACAGATTATTCATTTCTTGTTTGGAATTGCGCAGGCTGACGGACATGTTAGCGAGGCAGAAAGCAACGTGATCCAGCAAATCGCAGGTTACCTGCGAACAACGCATCAAGATTTTTTATCTATTAGAGCGATGTTTGTTCAGGATCAGGACAATGCCTACAAAATTCTTGAGATTGATAAGACTGTTCCTGATCACGAGGTCAAAAAAGCTTACCGCACGATGGCCAAAAAATACCATCCTGATAAATTAATGGATATGGATGCCGCCTACAGAAAGGGCGCTGAAGAGAAATTCAGAAAAGTGCAGGAAGCCTATGAGACTATACGCAAAGAGCGTGGGATGTCTTAAAGCTTGATATAAGAATTTTACAATATGTCAAAAAAAAATTATCTAGTTATCGTTGCATGTGTATTGCTTACTGGCTGTGCAGAGGCAATAATGTCTGCTCAGGATACTGTACAATCTGCAGCAGACGGCGTCGAGGCTAGTACAGAACGCTTAGAAAATACAGTCGGTAAACCTCTGCAAGGCAAAAGTGCATGCAACCTTAGTTTCTCGGACAAGGTGAAGGCTCTACCGATATCATTTGGAAGTTGTAGATTTCAAAGTGCTTCTAGCGCCAACAATCATATATTATCTATATATATAAGCTTTGTTGACAATGCAAATGAGGTTTTGACGGCAGTTGTAAAAGATGAAAATGGCAATCTGAAAGGATCTGCCAGTGCTCGGATATCTGGAGTAGATGGCGATAATGATTTCTACAAATTCATTTTTGCTGACAGCATTAACATCACTACCTACGATAAAATTTTAATTGAATAATAGGGAAATATTTATTGGTTTCTGGGAACCTCAGTGTAAATGGTTACTATAACTAGGTACTACATTTGAATAAATTCCAGATAAATGTACCGATCACTTTTTCTGCTACTAGTCGCATTTTTATTCGTTAACTGTAAGGAGGACTCACTTTCTAAAACAGAAACTAACGCTAGATCCAAAGATATTTCAAGTACTGAAAAAAGTAGGTATCCACGCAAGCTACAAGCTGTTTTCAAGGCGCATGGCGGACTAGATCGCTGGAAGGAAATGAAAACTCTTACCTATCAACTAGGTGAAGAAAACCATACGATTGATCTGAATAGCAGAAACGTATTGATTGAACGCGATGACTATCAGATAGGCAGTACAAATGGGAAGGTCTGGATTGCTCAGGACAGCTCTTACCTCCCCCCTGCCCGCGCTAGGTTTTATCATAATCTAATGTTTTATTTCTACGCCATGCCTTTCGTTCTGGCAGACGATGGTATTGTCTATGAATCTGCAGAAGCTTTGGAATTTGAAGGCAAGAGTTTTCCTGGAATAAAAGTCAGTTATGAGAACAATGTAGGAGACTCGCCAGAGGACGAATACATCCTGTATTACAATCCAGAAACATACGAGATGGCGTGGCTTGCCTACACCGTGACTTATGGTACTAATCAAAAGTCTGATAAATTCAGCTACACCAAGTACGCCGAGTGGAAAGAAGTAAATGGTCTGAAACTTCCCACGGCATTACAGTGGTACACGGTCAGAGACGGTAAACCTACTGAACTGAGAGGCGAACCAAGACGGTTTACTCAGATTGACATAGATAAGTCAGGTATGGACAATGATTTCTACAACATGCCAGAATCAGGTGAGTATGTAGATTAATGTTACGCTTTCGCGAAAGCGCAATAAAATCTCTACTCTACCTCGCTCACCCTGAGCGTATTCACCATGCCTTTATCTGTAACAGGCATTGAGGCTAGGTTGATCAAGAAGTCGCCTTTCTCAACAAATTTCTTCGCTTTTGCAAAAGCGTTTACATCCTCAATTGTCTCGTCTGTACTTACGAACTTGTCATACTTGAAGGCTTTTACTCCCCACAGCAAACTCAGCTGGGTTAGAATACGATCATTGTTAGTAAAAGTCAGGATATGCGCATCTGGTCTCCATGCCGAGATTTGGAAAGCCGTGTAACCAGAGTTGGTCATCGTAGTAATGGCCTTTGCACTGATCTCATCAGCCATTTTTGCGGCGTGGTAACAAACTGATTTTGTGATGTAACGCTTGGTCTTTATGTGCGGTGCCGTGTGAGGTACGGTGATCAACTCGCTATCCTCAACTGACTTACAAATACTCGCCATCTTCTCAATCACCTGAACAGGATACTGCCCTACTGAGGTTTCCCCAGACAACATAACTGCATCAGCACCATCCATCACACTATTGGCCACGTCATTTACCTCTGCACGAGTGGGTGTAAGGCTTGTAATCATGGTTTCCATCATTTGCGTGGCAATAATGACTGGAATCCTGGCTTTTTTGGCTTTGAGGACTAATTGCTTCTGAATGAGTGGTACTTCTTGGGCAGGAACCTCAACGCCTAGATCACCACGCGCAACCATCAGACCATCGCAATAAGCAACGATCTTATCAATGTTTTTGACAGCTTCTGGTTTCTCAATTTTGGCAACTATCGGGATTTTGTATTCAGAATGCTCTTTTATCAAGTCCTGCAATTCCATGAGATCGCGGCTATGTCTGACAAACGACAATGCCATCCAGTCCACCTGAAGCTCGCAGGCAAATTTTGCATCGACCACATCTTTTTCAGTAAGTGCAGGTAGACTAATATTTGTCTGTGGTAAGTTGACACCTTTTTTAGAACGCAATGGCCCCCCTTGAATCACCTTTACTTTTACCTCTTTTTCGCCATCGGTACTTATGACTTCAAAAATCAATTTCCCATCATCTAGTAGAATGCGCTCCCCGGCCTTGACATCTCTAGGGAACTGATCATAATTCATATAGACACGCTTTGCATCACCATGGAATGGCTCTCCAGTAGCAAAGGTTAACTGATCTCCAGGCTGCACAACAACTTCCTCCTTCATCACGCCTACTCTTAATTTTGGACCTTGTAGATCGCCAAGAATTCCCACGCTGTAGCCGTGTTCTGCATTCAACTCCCTAATCATTTTTACTCGCTCGCGTACGGCTTCGTGATCAGCATGTGAAAAATTGATTCTAAAAACATTAACTCCCGCTGCCATCATTTTAAGCAGCACTTCCTTGCTGGAAGTGGCTGGTCCAAGAGTGGCAACGATTTTGGTCTTTTTTGTGTTTGGCATTATTCAAAAATTAAATAATCTTTCTGTTTGATAGCATAAGGGTCGAGCTGATAGCAACTGATTACTCTAGGTATACTTTTTATTTTATCAATTACCTGCTTTAGAGGGTAATACTGCTCATCACTTTCGATCTTCAGTACAAAATCTATCTGAGGGTGTTCTTTGATCAATGTCGTCTTGACACTATCCTCACTAGACAGAGCAAACAACCCAGAACTTTGTACCGCCTTAGGTTTACTCCATACTTTATTAGGCAGCAAAAACATAGGTGCATTTAAGACATGGTCTTTGTACCTAAATACAGGAAAATTTGCGACGGAACTCTGCAAATTGATGTCCTGGTCATGATTTGTTCTAGCAAACTGGCAATTTAAATGCCTATTGATAAAATAAGCCATTCGATAGAGCTCAACAACAGCATGAATGCCTATCAGAATATATGGTTCGTCATCAATTGTCAGGTCTAACAGACTCTGTACTGGCATAAATGATCTAGGTTCAACTAGCCAAAGTTAAGACACCTATGTAAAGGTAGGGTTATCATAAGCTTATTATGCATTAAATAATAACGCAAACGTGGTAGTTTATCAGATTTACTATGCGAGCACAAGGTTATGTTAATGTTAAGAATTGATGATGCCGTCAGAAGGTTCTGATACCTCTAGTATATTTGGATGTCATTCATAAAACTTTAACAAATGATTAAAAACAAATTCTTGAGAAGAGTCGGCATTCTCTCTCTCTCTCTCTCTCTTTATTTCTTGTGAAGATCTAGAGGAAAGCCAAGAAC
Organism: uncultured Flavobacteriaceae bacterium; assembly: GCA_964478845.1. GTDB lineage: Bacteria > Bacteroidota > Bacteroidia > Flavobacteriales > Flavobacteriaceae > Nonlabens. The sequence goes on from CAYZJT010000005.1 coordinate 152,231, forward strand.
CCATTAGTGCCAGTTTTAAATCTGATGAAGCAGGTGGTGATGAAAGTAGTGGTGAAGGTTGCTCATACACACTACATGGTGCGCTAATTGGAAATGGGATGCCTAGCCCTACTGCACACAATATTCTAAAATTTGGATCAGAGACAGAGTATCAGAATACCTTGGCCTATCTAGAACAACAGTATGAAGATCACGACAATGGTTTTCTGGCCACATGGGGGCATTTGTCAGATGATGACCTAGATGATATGGAAGAATCGTTAGGCTTTAATGATCAACTACCCATGGAAGAATTTGAGGCAACCTATGAATTCTACTCTCTCAGAGCAGAATTGCACACTGCAGAAGAAGCATGGCTTGATCAAAGCGATCAGCCCGGATGGTCATGGAATAATGATCCCACAGCAAATGCATTTATAGACGGTATAGAGCAAACCCTTTGGAATCCTTATAATGAGGTAATAATTTGTGATTTTCTATATAAATATATAGAAGATGGACTTATACACCTTCCTATTAACCATGAGCAGTTTTCTGATATTCTCACAGTCGCTAATAATGGCGCATCAGCTCAAGATTTAGTAGATCAATTTGGGGGTCAAGCTTCATCCAGTATGACCGAAAGAGATTATGCTGAACTTTTTGTTCAAACTCGTGAACAAAATTCTTGTATTACTGACGTAAATGAGGAAGGAAGAATAGGTCATCCTATAAATCATAGCATCAGCATGGTTGTAAAACATAAAATTAGATCTGGACCGTTTAATAAAGTGTTTAAAGCAGTTACCAAATCTTACAAACACAAAAGAAGTAAGTGGCGTAAAAGAAGAACCAGAATTCTTGCTGGGGTCGTAGGAAAAATAGGTCAACCTGAGCTAGGCTGCGGTACAGAGATAGACATTGACAAACAATCAAATTACGGCAAAAAGAGAAGAAGAGAAAGAGCGGTGAGAATAAGAAATGGGTCTATAATTCCTAGTGTGAGCGCTTATGGAGCTTTACCTCATCAATTGAAAACCATTCATATACAAGAGGCTTCACCTTATGACTATCTATTTCAATAGGATTTTGATTTTTACCCCTGCCATTATGCTATTGGCGGGGGTTTCTTTATTAAATGCTCAAATCGATACCCTAGCTTTCAGTTCAAAAGATAAAATCTATAAAGACTCCGAAGTGATTTTTGAGAATTTTGGTCGCTTAGGAATTACAGCCAGTGCAAACTGGTTACAGTGGACTAATACGACTAATCAATCAATAGGTTATGAAGTAGGGAGTGATTTATCACCCAGCGCTGGAGTAGTCTATAATTTTTATCAAACTGGCAGATTTAACTTTAGAGCTGGAGCATTTGTAAGATACTTTAATGTCGTGGAAGGTGAGAGCTATTCTGCACAAGTTTTAGGTTTATCACGGGATGTGACATTTGAATCTGTCACATCACCTGAATGGTCCTACCATTTACCTATAGAAGTTGAGTTTAATCGATTTTTAGCTAAAGATTTTGCATTTTCAGCTAGTGTAGGATATGAATGGATGTATTACGATTCTGGCCTCTTAAATAATGCAGAATTTCAGTCAACTGCTATAAATAACATTCCAGTTGTATTTGCTTCAGAATTCGATGCAGGTAAGAAGATTACTGGAGGAGTAAATTTTAGCGCTGGTTTTTATTTCAAAGCAGGATCGACGCTTATAAGAGCTAATGCGAAATATCATTTACATCTAAGTCAAAATTCCATTAAAGCTTTAAGAATTAGAACAGCCAACCTCACAGTTCCGCCTGATATTTCTGGTCATCAATGGAGAGGACACTATTGGAGTTTTGATCTTACCATTCATCCTCGTAACTGGTTTAGGAAAAAGAAGGATTAACTAAATTCTTATAGAAACATAAAAAGCCGCTTAATGCGGCTTTTTATGTTTAGTAGTATTAATTAAATCTCCCTTACCACATAGATAAATACCGGGAAATGGTCGCTAAAGCCTCCATTAAAAGTGCTACCCACAAAACTGCGGTGGGGATAACCTTTATACCTACCAGTCTTATTCGTCATAAAACTGGGGTTATAAATATGCGCTTGCCAGTATTTGTAACCGTTTTGGTCTGCTTCATTCAATAAAGGGTAAGTGAACATGATCTGATCAAAAAGATTTCCTGAATCACGATAAGCCAGCGTATTGTACCCATCCTTGAACATCTGCATGTAGGGGTTGTATATCATCTGCGGCTTCACGTCCTCGCGATCCTTTTGAGCATTCAAGGTTTTCTCAACACTCTCGTTATTTGGGTCATCATTAAGATCTCCCATCGTGATGATCTTGGCCATTGCGTTGATGCTATGGATGGAATCCATAATTTTTTTATTTAATGCAGCGGCAGCTACTCTTTTAGGGCGACTGCGTTGCTCACCGCCGCGACGTGATGGCCAGTGGTTGACAATAAAAGTCATTTCATCACCATCCAATTCACCAGTCACCACCAGCTGATCACGTGTATAGATTCTTTTGCCATCCTCATTGTTTCTGATCATCAGGCGACGGGCTTCCGTATTGAGCACTTTGAAGTCTGCTTTTTTATACAGCAATCCAGTGTCTATTCCACGTCGATCTGGTGAGTCGTGGTGCTCGATACCATAATCAAACTCTCTGAGCAGCGGGTGATTTGCTAGATCTTCAAGCACCCTGCGGTTCTCGATCTCACACACACCAATGATTGATGGTGCGGTCTGGGCTTTCTCGCTGCCTATCTTGCGCAGCACGCGAGCCATATTGTTCAATTTCTTTTGATAGACATCCTCGCGATTCCCCTCTGCCATCTCCATGATGGGACTTGCCTCATCATTGATACTGGTATCATCTTCTATATCAAAAAGATTTTCTAGGTTGTAGAAGGCGATGGTCTTTACTTTATACTTTTTAGCTTGTTGTTGGGCGTTTAGGGAGTCCGCTTTCGCGAAAGCGAACAAGATTAAAATCAGGCTAAATAGCTTACAATGAGTCATGTATCTGTATCTAAGTTTAACTTTACGTTATGAATTAACCAAAAGGCGCGCCAAAGGTATGTACATCATTCTATTGAAGTACTTTTGCGCCCCAATTCATAACAAATACTTAATATTAGATGAGAAGTACAATTTTCTCAAAATGGCTGCTGGGATTGCTGCTCACGGTTTCTTCCCTAGGTATGGCTCAGGAGTATATCAAGGGACGTGTTATCGATGACGCAACAGAGGAACCCATTCCAAGCGTCCAGTTAAGCATAAAAGGTCTAAATTTTAAAGCCACTACAGATGCGCAAGGTTACTTCACCATTCAAGGCGAGATACCTGCAGGTGAGCAAATGCTTGTGGTCAAAGCAAATGGTTATTATGTAAAGTCCATACCTGTTGTTGTCGACCCTTTAAGCCCTATCAATCTCGACCCGCTGTATTTGGTTCAGGACAACTCTGATATCGCACAGGCTCAAGGAATTATTTCATTAACTGAAAATGATCTTGCAGAGGACGAAAACGCGGCAAATAACATTTCAGGACTGCTTCAGGCTACTCGTGACCAATTCTTGCGTGCAGCGGCTTTTGATTTTAGTGCCACGTTCTTCCGCCCTAGAGGTTTGAATAGCGAGGACGGTAAGGTAATCTTGAATGGTATCGAGATGAACAAGCAGTTCTCTGGTCGCCCACAGTGGAGCAACTGGGGTGGCTTGAATGACCTAACACGTAATCAAGTGTTTACCATGGCACTTGCACCTAGTGAAGTGAGTTTTGGCGGTTACGGTGGTGTGCAAAGCATCAATATGCGTGCATCACAACAACGCCCAGGAACACAGATTTCATACGCTGCTTCTAACCGCAGTTATGAGGGAAGATACATGGCGTCCTATCGCACGGGTCTGTTGAGCAATGGGTGGGCATTTGCGGTCAATGCTTCTCGAAGAGCTGCAGAAGAAGGATTTTTTGATGGTACACTTTACGATGCAAATTCTTTCGGTTTAAGCGTTGAAAAAGTGTTTAATGACAAGCATGCATTAAACTTTACAGGAATTTATGCCCCTAACCGCCGCGGTCGCCGTACTGCCATTACCGATGAAATCGCAGATTTGAAAGGGATCGAGTACAACCCTTTCTGGGGAATACAGAATGGCGCTCAACGCAATGGCCGTATACGAGAAATCGACGAGCCTATATTCATGCTGAACCACTACTGGACACCTAACGAGAAGTTACAGATCAATACAAATGTGGCGTACCAGACTGGTAAAATAGGCAATACCAGAATAGATAATGGTGGAACCACTTTGAGGAATGTAAATGGCCAGATTGCCTATGAAGGAGGTGCTCGCAACCCTAACCCAGATTACTATCAGAACTTGCCTAGCTTTTTCTTACGCAATAACAACAGCTTGGCAGGTTTAGGGATCGCCTATGTAGCTGAAAGAGAATTTAGAGAAGATGGCCAACTAGACTGGAACGCACTTTACGAAGCGAATAGAATTGCTAATGTTCAAGGCGACAACGCCCTTTATGTTTTACAAGAAGACCGAATAGATGATAGTCAGTTATCTGCAAATATTCTTGTGACTTCTGAATTGACTGAAAATATTCTTTTCAATGGTGGTCTTAACTATCGTAATTTAATCAGTGACAACTACGCATCTGTTAGTGATCTCTTAGGCAGTCAAAATGGATTTTTAGATATAGACTTTTTTGCAGAAGAATCTGCAGATGTTAACCAAGACATCAATGATGCAGCTCAATCTGATGTGAACAACCCTAACAGGGTAGTCTTTGAAGGAGATCGCTATAAGTACAACTATGAGATAAGAAGCGACGTGATCTCTGGATTTGCTCAAGCCCAGTTCAAATCGAGCAAAGTCGATTACTACATAGCTGGTAACTTGTCACGCACTACTTATCAGCGCGATGGCAAATATGAAAACGGAAACTTCCGCGGGAATTCACTGGGGGAAAGTGAGCAACTAGAATTCAATGATTTTGGAGTCAAGGGCGGTGCTACCTATAAGATAAATGGGCAGAACTTTATTGATCTCAACACAGCATACATTACCCGCGCACCTTTCATTAGAACAGCATTCTCTAATGCTCGCCAAAACAACAACACGGTGACTGGTCTCGAAAGCGAGCGCAGCTATAGTGCAGACTTGAGTTATATCTTACGAACCCCAGAATGGAAAATAAGACTTACAGGATACTATACTCAATTTTTAGATGGTAGCGACGTCGGTTTCTATTTTACTGAAGATCTAACTTTTGCAGGTCTGGATGGTCCCGTACCACAACGGCTACAACAAAATCCTAATGCCTTTGTTCAGGAAGTTTTGACCAATGTTGAGCGACGCAATATGGGGGTTGAAGCAGGGATAGAATACCAAGTGACACCTACCATAAAACTAAAGGGCGCGGCTGCAGTAGGTCAGAACGTATTTACAAACAATCCTGATCTATACCTGACTAGTGATGATTTTGCCGGCGAGCTCAGGTTTGGAAATGGTAAAGCTCAACTAGAAGACTACCATGTTTCAGGAGGTCCAGAGACCGCTTTACAAGTAGGTTTTGAATACCGCGATCCAGAATACTGGAATGTAGGTATAACGGCAAACTATTTTGCAAATGCTTACATAGATGTAAGCGCATTGCGTAGATCAGACAATTTTGCACAGGATCTAGACGGTCAACTGTATAATGATTTTGATCCGGCGGTTGCGGCAGGATTGTTGCGCCAGGAGCAATTTGATGATTACTTAATTTTCAATGTTATAGGTGGTAAGAGCTGGAAGATAGATGACAAATTTGTGGGCTTCTTTGCGACCATCAACAACATTTTTGACATAGAGTACAAAACAGGTGGATTTGAACAATCCAGGAACTCAAACTTCAGGAGCGTGAGGGATGATCAAAACAATCCTATCGAGGTCTTCGCTCCACGTTACTTTTGGGGTAATGGAGCCACTTACTATGTAAACGTTTATCTAAGATTTTAATTAAGAATGAATACTACAAATAATTATAACATGAAAAATCTCACCAAGATCGCAGTCTTATTTATTGCTGCCATTACCTTTTCTTGTGTTGAAGACGATGATTTTGCGGTACCAGATACTGCGCCGGTTCCTTTTGTATTGCCTGAAGATGCAAGCTTATTAGACATTCCGTCCATTCTTAACGAGATAAGTAACGGTGCTGTGATATTTGGTAATGATCCAGGTGATCCATCACTTTTTGTTGAAGGATACGTTATTTCAAGCGATCAAGCTGGTAACTTTTTTGAGGAAATCATTATACAGGATACACCTGAAAATCCTACTGGTGGAATCAGGATCCTTATTGATGATTCACCTTTGTCAGGTTTCTACCAAGTTGGGCAGCGTGTATATGTCAGGTTAAATGGTCTTACTGCTGGTACCAGTAATGGCACACCAATCATAGGTCTTCTAGGTCAAGGAAATGAACTTGAGAAAATTCCTGCGCCACTCAGAAACACATATGTATTTAGAGACGCCCTAGTAGAGGATATTGTTCCAACACCTGTGGCTACGCCGTCTGATTTTGGAACTCTCCCATTGCTTACTCAAGTCGAGCTAATCGATGTTCAATTCCGTGAAGTAGATTTAAATCCAGCTAGAACTTTTGCCAATGAGCCGACTGATCAATTTGATGGTTTACGATTTTTACAATCATGTTCAGATTTCTTTGCTGCACCCTTTAGATTAGAAACAAGCACATTTGCTGATTTCAGAGGTAACAGACTCTTTGAAGGAAGCGGTTCTGTAACCGGGGTACTAACTCGTGATTTTGAGGACGATAATTTTGTAATCAATGTGAACTCGTTAGCAGACTTCAATTTTGATCCTAACACTAGATGTAGTTTCAATGTTGTCGCTTGTGGAACTGTGGGGTCAAACTCAGGGCCTAACGTGATTATAGACGAAGACTTTGAAAACGTATTTTCTAATCCAGCAGAGCCAGCGGGTTGGACAAATTTTCAAGAGAACGGAACAGAAACGTGGGAAACTTTCACTGGTACAGCAGCCTTGGGTAGAAGTGCTAGAGTGGGTAGCTTTAGATCAGGCGATGCTCAAACTACAGCCTGGCTGATTACACCTCAAATTGATTTTGACGCTCAAACTGGTGAAGTGTTTTCGTTTGACAATTCCAACAGTTTTGCAGATGGTTCTACACTACAGTTATTAATTAGCTTTGACTGGGATGGTACTGAAGCTAACATTCCCACTGCGACATGGGAACCACTTGCTGACTTGATGATTGTTGATGATAGCGAAAACTTCAGAAACTGGGTGTCTTCAGGGAATGCATCTTTAGACTGTGTGGATGGCACAGGTTATATTGCCTTTAAATATGAGGGTAGCGGTGACAGCAATAATGATGGAACTTACGAAATAGACAATATCCTATTGACTAGCGACTAGTTTCAACAGATACAAATTTCAAGACCCGATCCTATTGATCGGGTTTTTTTATGACTTGTTCCTTCCCTCTTCATCTGGATAAAATTCAAAAGCTGGTTCACTTTGCCACAACTCATCAGTTTCAATACATAACGCGCTAACAGGTCCTTTAAATGCTGCGCCAGTATCCACATTTGTCACATTCATAGCAGTCACGGGTTTAGTGTTGCCCATGCGCGTGGTAGGTGTATGTCCTATAAAAATCCGATCATATAAAGTTAGTCGTGGAGGGAATGCTGGATCGTCAGGTTTCAATCTGGGGTCAGTTGCTCTGGCCATCTCCCAAAGGGTTCGGTCCCAATATGTCATTTCTGGAAAATGCTCAAAATGCGGTCCCTTGAGGTTTTGGAATCCAGCGTGGAAGAAACCCATATTTTCCAGTTCATAAAAATCAACCAATTCGTCTTTCAAGAATTTCAAGTGTCGTTCTACTTTCTCTGCAGCTCTACCCTCATAACTCTGGACCGTACTTTGCCCGCCGTGGAAAAGCCACATGTCATTGGCGTCAGCTCCTTGTAGATAATCCACAAATAACTGATCGTGATTACCCCTGAGAAAAATAGGCGCAGTGGAGTTGTTTTCTTTACGCTTTCGCGAAAGCGAGATTAAATAATCCACTACCTCAAAACTTTCTGACCATCCGTCCACGTAATCCCCCATGAAAATCAATCTGTCAGTGGCGGATAGCTCAATTGTATTGATCAATTGCTTGAGAGCTCTATAAGCCCCATGAATGTCACCTATGACTATATTTCTCATGAATTGTATTTTATTTTACGCTGTATGCGATACACCTCTTTATATAACTTATATATTTTCTTGAATGGTTTGAGGTGCTCTTTGTACTGCTGCATTTTTTCTAACGGCTCGCCAATATGATTCAACTCACAGATCAACATCATCGCGGGCAGACGCTCAAGGTCTTTGAGTTGTTGATCATTTAGCTGGATGCCCTTAGCCAATTTATCCAGTAGCAACCTATTGTGATTATACAAGTGGTGCAATGTTACCCGATCGTAAAAAGGTGGTTTAAAGAGAACCCTGTTTTTAATTGTGTAAGTCCCATTTGGGTTAAATATGATCTCTCTTTCTTCCAGCAAATGCAATTGCTCCTGGTTCTCAAGACCTAATTTGATAAACTCTGTAATCTTAAATGAATGCGGTAGGCGTTCAAACCGAACTAAATCCAACGAACTGTAAAAAAGCTTGACCTGCTCGTTTACCAGTTCAATATCTACGGTACTGTAGTAGGTTTTCTCTTGATTCAACACTGGTTTGCCCGACCAGCAAACCACAAACTGCTCAAGAAAAACCTCATGACCAGATGCCATTTTTCCGTTTGCCCTATTAGCAAAGTGGACAACGCTATTCACCAGTGTGCTGATCCTATTACTGGATTCCTTTTGAATCTGCTGCACTAGCAGTTGATTCTCTGGAATAGGTGGCGGCTCAAAATCCTGCGGCATGGAAATGCTGCCATGTCTGTAGAAAACCATGCCGCCGTAATATTTCCAAATATTCTTCCTAAACCGGGTGATCTTGATCTGCGCAGAGATAGTTACAAGACCAACAACGAGATTGTCTGGGAGGTGCGGAAAGGCGACATTCTCATACTGGATGATAGGTGAGTTCTCAAGATAGGCGTCTACCAGATTTTGTAATCTGGCATCGTCAAAAAATCTAGTGCCTACAATCTCATTTTTCTGATCTTCTACCCCTATGACTATATAACTATTGTTCTCGGGATTTGAATTGGACAAGGCGCAGATATGCTTTAGGAATTTTGCTTTCCCCTCCTTACCCTCTAAGTTTAGCTTAAGCTTCTTGTCATAAAACGTGTTCTCATCGTTATGCGAGAGCAGATTCCTGATAAGTAGTCTTTTATTAAGCATGCTCTAAATGTAAAGCCACACCTGCGTACAGGAAAATTGTCAAGGTTACTTTTACTTAAAGTCTCAATACTGCGTTGACCTTTAGCAAGCCAGCGGAGTTCTATATTTGCCTACATGCAGGTTCCTTCTGGAAAGAAAATTTATTTCTCGAGTGACAACCACCTAGGCGCACCCACGCAAAAGCTGAGTATGCCACGCGAGCGAACGTTTTTGCGCTGGCTGGAAATGGTACAAAGAGATGCGGCTGCCATATTTCTGCTGGGTGATTTATTTGATTTTTGGTTTGAGTATGAAACCGTGGTGCCTAAACATCAGGTCAGGGTTTTGGGAAAGCTTGCTGAGATTGCGGATAGCGGGATTCCCATCTATTATTTCGTCGGGAATCATGACTTGTGGATGTTTGGTTACTTTGAAGAAGAACTAGGAATTCCAGTTTATCATAAGCCACAGGTGTTTGAGTTTGATGGCAAGAAGTTTTTTATAGGTCACGGGGACGGTCTAGGACCTGGCGACAAAGGCTACAAGCGCATGAAAAAGGTGTTTACAAATCCTTTTTTTCAATGGTGCTTCAAATGGGTTCATCCAGATCTAGGTGTGCGCTTGGCGAGATACATGAGCGTCAAAAACAAACTGATCAGCGGTGAAGAAGACGCTAAATTTCTAGGCGAAGAAAACGAATGGCTTGCTCAATATGCCAAAAAGAAACTAGAAAGGCAGCATTACGATTACTTCATTTTTGGCCACCGCCATCTACCTATGGAAATTGATCTCGGGAAAGATGCTACTTATTTCAATCTTGGCGACTGGATTGATCATTACACTTATGGTGTTTTTGAGAATGGTGAGTTCAGGCTGGAAAATTTTGAAGGTTCAGAGCCTACATGATCAAATATTTATCTCAAAAGACAGAACTATCAGACTCTGATAAAAAAGCCATAATGGAATTATGGAATCAGGAGTATCCAGCGATTATTGAGCACAAATCCATGAGGCAGTTTGAGGACACCCTTGCTAAACTACTGCATAAGGATCATTTGTTAATAAAACATGATTCAAAAATTATAGCTTGGGGATGCACTTTTGATCGTGAGAACGATAGATGGTTCATATTGATTATTTCATCTTCTCATCATCGAATGGGTTTAGGCCGAAACCTTCTATCAATAATGAAGCAGAAAGAACAAAAGCTAAATGGCTGGGTTATAACGAGTGATGAATATCTAAAGCGAGATGCAACAGCTTACAGTCCTCCATTGACTTTTTATTTGAAAAACGATTTCACTACCACGCGGCGTTTTTCAAACTTTTCAGGAATGGAATCCCAGCATATACTTTGGCAGAAATAGTCACACGCTTTCCTTCAAATCTCTAAGCCTTAGTTGCAGGCTCACATTGCCTTGCCATTCATTTTCATCTAGAGAATAAGCAATATCAATCGGTTTACGGTCTGCAATTAAATCGCACTTATCGCCTAAGCCAAATCCGATAGCGTCAAAACTCACTGACGGATTATCAGATTCTGAAACTCTTATTTTCAGATGGGCATCATCCTGACCTACGCACTTTCCATAACCCTGATCTTTGACATTTTGTGTCATAAAAACTGGTGTCATGTTCCCTGGGCCAAACGGCGCCATGCGCTGGATGATTCTATAAAACTTAGCGTTGATGCTTGAAAATGGCACAATGCTATCGATTCTAAGTTCAGGCTCTAGCAGGCGTTTCTCGATGGTGGCACATACCACTTCTTCAAATCTTTTTTTGAATGCAGGATATTTTTCTGCTTCCATAGTAAGGCCTGCTGCATACTTATGCCCACCAAATTGTTCAATCAAATCACTACACTGTTCGAGTGCGTTATAGACATCAAACCCGCGTACGCTCCTTGCACTGGCAGCCAGTTTGTCCCCGCTTTTGGTGAAAACCAGCGTTGGTCGGTAGTATTTCTCGGTGAGTCGAGATGCCACGATTCCTATAACGCCTTTGTGCCAGGATTCATGATAGACCACGGTGGTAAAACATTCCTGCTCGCCCGCCTCATCGATTTGGTCTAGCGCTTCCTGGGTTATGTAGCGATCTGTATCGCGCCTGTCTGAGTTGTATTCTTCAATTTCTTTTGCGATTTCACGCGCTGTCTCAAGATCATTTTCTCGCAATAGGCTTACCGCGTGCAGCCCATGTTTCATCCTACCTGCAGCGTTAATACGCGGTGCGATGATAAATACGACATCGGTGATGGTGAGCTGATTCTTTTTATGGAGCTGATCGATAATTGCCTGAAATCCTGGTCTGGGTGAGGTATTGATAATCTGCAAGCCATGATAGGCAAGTATTCTATTCTCTCCCGTTATAGGAACAATGTCTGCGCCTATCGCGGTGGCAACTAAGTCTAGGTAAGGCAGAAGAATCTCAAAATCCCAACCTCGTTGCTGGACAATCGCTTGGCACAATTTAAAACCTACACCACAGCCGCATAGCTCATCGTAGGGGTAATTGCAATCCACTCGTTTTGGATCAAGCACAGCCACAGCTTCAGGAATGCTTTTACCAGGCCGGTGATGATCGCATATGATGATGTCTATGTTTTTCGCTTTCGCGAAAGCTACCTTATCAACGGCCTTAATACCACAATCCAGCGCAATAATTAGCGAGAACTCGTTGTCATGGGCATACTCAATTCCTGCCTCACTCAGACCGTAACCTTCTTTGTATCGATCGGGTATGTAGCAACTCACCCGATCATAAAAACTCTCTAAAAAACTTGACACCAGAGCAACGCTGGTTGTACCGTCCACGTCATAATCCCCGTAAATCAGGATATTCTCGCCGCTTTCAACAGCTTCCAGAATTCTTGCTACCGCAAAATCCATGTCCTTCATCAAAAATGGATCGTGCAGGTTTGCCAGATTGGGATTGAAAAAGTCACGCGCTTTGTCAAACGTATCAATCCCACGTTGCACTAGAAGCTTTGACAAAATCTCGTCGACACCCAACTCTCTAGTCAAGGTCTGAACATCCTGTAAATCGGGATTAGGTTTAAGTACCCAGCGCATGCAACATAGCATTTACGGCAAGATAGCCACAGATAGGTATAACAAAAAGCCCCCGCATTTGCGAGGGCCATTCTGAAAGTGACTAATTCTTTTACCTCAAAGTTATCGGGAATACCCGACCATTTGAATTTGTAAATGTCGCTTGATTATCACATGGGCCTGCACCGTAATCTAAAACACCATTCACATTTGTACCATTTATGTTAAGAGTACCACTCACAGCATGTCTGCAAGTAAATGGCTTCAGTATAGGTGTTGCGACTGATAGTGTCATGGAAGTATTGTTGGGACGGTTTACCGTTCTAGACCCAGCGTATATTTCATAAACATTATCTCTTAAAGGTCCAGTATTGCTACCTGATACAGTTCTGACGCTGCGAGTTGAAGTAAAGGTATATACATCACCATTGCGACGAGTTAAGCTTCCATTAGTGACTGTTCTGGTCCAGTCTGGCAGCGCAGTGCCATTATTTACATAAGTGATCGTTCCGCCTAGACCGATTCCATTAAATGAATAATTGGTACGAGTAATAGTAAGTGTAGCACCAGGTACTCTCAATCGATTGCTGTAAGTCACTTCTAAAATTCCAGCGCGCGTATTTCCGCGAGGACCGGTACAACCAGTACCAAAATCTAAAATGTAAGTAATAGGGAACTGACCTCTTGTACCATTAATGGTAACAGTTACACAGCGATTACCATTAACCCCATTTGTGGTTGTTCCTTGTGGCACGCTTAAATTGTCAATTGCAAAATCTATCCCTTCATCAAGGTCCAGACCTATTTGGAATTCATCTGATGTAGTGGCTTCAACATAAGCATCAGTAGTTAAGAGTTCTGCGGTATTGTCATCTACTGCAATTACTGCCTCTTCCTCATCAGAACTACACGCAGCCGTGGCGATAAGGGCCAAAACTGCCAAAGATTTTAAAAAGTAATTTTTCATGGTATTTAGTTTTGTTCACATTGCTAGGACCTCGCAATGCAAATAAAGTTTAAATGTACAATAGAATAATTACAAAATTTAAGAAAAATTAGAGCTAACTTGCTTTTGAACAGCATTTTATTAATGTCAAGAATTCTTGTCACAGCTAGAAATTATACGTAATTATTAACTGAATTTGATTTTGCTATCTAGCTACATTTACAGGTTTATTCTTATACGATGCTACCTTTTCTGAGAAAATATAATCGCTTTCTGCTCAGATTGAGCCCGCAGCGCAATCTGGTTTACGGCTTTCTCGTGTACAATCTTATCGGATTCTTACTGCTTTGTTTGCCGTTTGCTCATCAGGGCGATCTCAAGATCATTGACAATCTTTTTGCGTCCACCAGTGCCATTTCCACAACAGGATTGCTCACCGAAAGCATGGAAACTTATTTCACGGGGTTTGGACATGTAGTTTTGATGATCCTTTTCCAAATAGGCGGTATAGGCTACATGACATTTACTACCTATGTTTTGCTGAGTACCTCTCGTAAGTCGGGAGTATGGCGGCAAAAAATTCTTGAAGCAGCTTTTGCGCTACCAGAAACGTTGAGACTCAAAGATTTTTTAAAATCCGTGATTGTTTTTACAGTCATCATGGAAGCAATCGGTACCATTCTGTTTTACATCGGCTTTATGGATCAGGGTTGGGGCTTCTGGCAAACCCTCTGGATAAGTCTGTTCCATAGCGTAAGTGCTTTTTGTACGGCTGGCTTCAGCCTATTTGGTGACAGCTTTATGGGTTATGTGGACGATCCCTTGATCAATTTTACAATTTCGCTACTAGCAATAGCTGGGTCTTTAGGATTCATTGTAGTTACCGATTTATGGTTGCGCATCAGAAAGCGCAAACACAAACTTTCCTTCACCACCAAAATCATTTTCTTTGGTTTTCTTGCTCTCTTGAGTCTAGGAACAATCAGCATTTACTTTTTTGAACCAGTCGTAACTCAGTTAGAGGGTGCTACTAGATTCTATGCTGCATTTTTCCAAAGCATGACCGCTATGACCACCGTAGGCTTCAATACGCTCGACGTAGGACTTTTATCCTTACCTATTTTATTCACGGTTGTTTTTCTGATGTACGTAGGAGCCTCGCCTTCAGGGACAAGCGGCGGACTCAAAATCACCACGCTCACTGCTGTGCTTGCATATTTAAGAAGCAAGCTCAAAACCAGCGCAGACATCATTTTTATGGGTAAAAGAATCCCTGATGAACGTGTTTCCATAGCCTTGTCGACTTTCATTTTTTACATCATTATAATTTTTATTGGACTACTTGCCCTTACCTATAGCGAGACACTTGCTTTTGAGAAGTTGTTGTTTGAAGTGCTCTCTGCGCTAGGGACTGTAGGATTGTCCACCGGAATAACAGGAGAACTCACCATTTCCGGTAAGGTGGTGATCATCATGCTCATGTTTATCGGTCGATTGGGGGTAATCACTTTTGGTCTTGCTATAAGTAGCAAACACGACAACACAGAAGAAGTACTCAGGGCTGATATTGCAGTTTAGGATTTGAGTTCAGCTTTCTTTGCTATCCTGTAACTTTGATTTTTCAGCAAAGTCCAGATGTAGAAAAACCTTATGTTCAAAAGCGCATTTAAAGCCCTAAGCGATTATCGCAGTGCGATTGCATTGATTAACGAGGTGGGTTTGTGGAGATATTTTGCCGTCCCCATGATCATCAGTGTTGTCATCTTCTCAGGCGTTGCATTTACGGTATACGGTTTAAGCGATAATTTGGGACGCTGGATTTCTGGACTATGGGTTTGGGATTGGGGAAGCGAGACCTTTTTAGCCATTTCTACAATCCTGGGCGGTTTGATCATTGCCGTGCTGGGTCTATTGTTATATAAACATCTGGTTATGGCTCTGAGCGCACCATTCATGTCGCCTGTATCAGAGAAAATAGAGAAACAGCTCTATCCTCATTTGGCAAGTGATAGAGAGTACAGAAAGACTAACGATCTTCAGCAGCTCATTAGAGGGCTACGCATTAATCTACGTAACCTCAGTCTGGAATTGTGCATCACTGTTCCCTTGCTGTTACTTTCTTTTATTCCGCTTGTAGGTTTTGTCACCACCCCGCTCATATTTTTGGTTCAATCCTATTATGCAGGTTTTGGTAACATGGACTATACGCTGGAGAGACATTTCCGCTTTCGCGAAAGCGTAAACTTCATCAAATCAAAACGTGGATTCGCCGTAGGGAATGGCATCGTATTCATGTTGCTCGCCCTCATCCCAATCATAGGTGTGATACTGGTTTTACCCATTAGCGTGACGGCAGCCAGCAAGACCACGCTTGAGATTTTGA
Organism: uncultured Flavobacteriaceae bacterium; assembly: GCA_964478845.1. Taxonomy (GTDB): domain Bacteria; phylum Bacteroidota; class Bacteroidia; order Flavobacteriales; family Flavobacteriaceae; genus Nonlabens. Next base: position 167,970 of record CAYZJT010000005.1, read on the forward strand.
ATGAACAGCCTCCCAATCACACCGCCAACTTAAATCAGGAAAAGAATGCAGCAATCAATCAAGGATAGGTTCTACGACTATATTCAGCAGTTACAAGACGAGATAACCAGCGCACTGGAAAAAGCCGATGGCAAAGCAATATTCCGCGAAGATCTCTGGAATCGTGAGCAAGGCGGCGGTGGGCGTACCCGGGTAATTGAAAATGGAGCAGTTCTAGAAAAAGGTGGTGTCAACATCAGCGCAGTTCATGGTCCACTCCCTGAGGCCATGCAAGCTTATTTCAAGGTTGGGAAAGTGGACTTTTACGCGACAGGTATCAGCCTAGTCATCCATCCCGAAAACCCATTTGCACCCACCGTGCATGCGAATTTCCGGTATTTTGAAATGTATGATGCCAGTGGTGCCATAGTCGATTCTTGGTTTGGTGGCGGGCTGGACCTCACGCCCTATTACCTTTTTGAAGAAGATGCTCGACATTTCCATCAAGTCTGCAAGAACGTTTGCGCAAGGCACGAGGTAGCAGATTACGTCGACTTCAAACAAAAATGCGATGAGTATTTCCACAACTCTCATCGTGGCGAGGCTCGCGGCATTGGCGGTCTATTTTACGACTATTGTCGCGCAACAGATCAACACAGCATGGAAGACTGGCTGGCCTTCCAGATGGACATGGGATCTCACTTCCTGAAGGCGTATTTACCGATACTTGAAAAACGTAAAGACACTACCTACGATAAAAGTCAACGCGAGTGGCAGGAGATTCGCCGTGGCCGTTACGTAGAATTTAACCTGGTTCACGATAAGGGAACCCTGTTTGGTCTCAAGACAAATGGTCGTATAGAAAGCATCCTCATGAGCCTTCCCCCCCATGTACAGTGGCAATACAATCACCAGCCAGCCGCAGGAAGTGAGGAAGAAAGGTTGCTACAAGTGTTGAGAGAGCCAGTAGATTGGTAAACGAGTATAAAGTTTTCCGCTTTCGCGAAAGCCTATTCCCCTCAGCATCCCTGTCCAGGTAAGAATCAGACCAACCACAAAGTCTGCGTCCCGTGCTAGTTCTATCAACTTACGATGGCTTTTATTTGCACCTGCTGGCGTCGATCTGCCTTCTGTTTTGAAACAATGATCTTCACTTTATGAATGTCCAACTCGTATGCTTGCGCCGACTGGCAGTCGGTGTCCACGCCTTTACTTTAGACTCATGAAATCCAGACTACAGATTGAAGCTTTGGAGTCTGGGATACGGTTCTGATCCAAACAAAAAATCCCCTACTTCAACAGTAGGGGATCCCGTCTTTTGGTTGCC
>CAYZJT010000006.1:0-155535 GCA_964478845.1 uncultured Flavobacteriaceae bacterium
TTTGACCTAAACCAGTAGAGATGGGACCCATAGATGGACTTCCAAATTTTTCAGGTATAGATTCTCCAAGTTCGTTGAGTTTTTCCCCTACCAGTTGTCTAGGAAGATAAGTCCCCATATCGTCCTCAAAAACGATGGTTACTACAGAGAGTCCGAAACGTGAGATAGATCTTATTTCGGTAACGCCCGGTAAATTACCCATAGATAATTCTACAGGATAGGTCACGAACTGTTCAATATCTTCCGTTCCCAGATTGGGCGATTGCGTGATGACTTGCACTTGATTATTGGTAATATCTGGCACAGACCCAAGATTTACCGTTGCCATTGACCAGATACCGACACCTACAAGAGTCAAGGTAAACAAGCCAATAATAAATTTGTTATTGATTGAAAAATCAATGATTCTGTTAATCATAGATTAATGTATTAATTCAGTTAAAAAACGAGTTTGCGTTTTCGCGTAGCAAAAACATAGTTGAGCATTCCCATTAGGAAAACTTCAAAAAAGATATAGTTATCCTATTAAAACTGAATTATGCCCGAGGTGGTTGGAAAAGAGATTCCAGATATCTGGAATTGAATTGAAAAGAATAATATGAATATGTCACCCTTTTTTCAAAGAGAAGTGGCTTTATGGTTAATGCGTTAGAAGGCGTTAAAAAAACTGTAGGATAACAGCATTGATGATGTGAATGTACAGGCGCACTATCGTCGTGCGAGCCATCGTGATGGTCTTTGTTATCAGACTCATCATTGAAAACTACCTCTACTACATATTCATAAAACGTATCTCCACCATACTCTTTATGCATTTGGTAATGCGATAAAAAATGTGAAAACTTCTCTATTTGTTCACATATTTCCATATTGGCTGTAGCCCCTTGAAAAAGGAATAAGATTGCCATTGATATAGAACAAAATGCTTTCATATATATTACAAAGATAAAAGAATAATGATGCAATTGAGTTGCAAAGGGTTTTTACAACGAATCAATTAAACTTCCGCAAGTCAACATTGCATCGCCATAGTATGGATTTCTTATTTCTTCTTCCATACTTAACCATACCGCACCTTTATTGTTATTTGCCATAGGGCATTTCTGAATGTAATAATTTGTCGAGTTTTCTATGCTCATTGCAATAGGCACGATATTCTCGTTTAGAATGACGAAGTGAGAACGCTGATTTTCCAGAATGTCATTGTTTGCAATGGCATCCAGCATCTCAATACTTTTGGTTAAATGTTGTTTTTCCATCGTACCTAAATCATCAGTCGATATTGCTTTTAATTTTTCTGATGTCGCTTTCGCGAAAGCGGAAACTTGACTTGCATCGCTTGCTACAAGGGCATCTTTCATTTTGAGATATGATGGTAATGCTTTGTTGAAATCAGAACTAAACGCATTACTGAAACTCATTTCCATATCGCCCATCATTGCTGATTCGTCCTGCATCATTTGCTGATTCATCATTGATTTTTTACCCTGTAATTGTGCTGCTGCATCTACCGTGAACGTTCCATTGGTAACAATTTCATCGCCATTATTTAATCCGGAAGATACTTGGTAAGTTTCGCCAGAGCGATTGCCCAAGGTCACTTCGCGCATTTCAAACACAGGCTCGTTAGGATTGGTTTTAACATATACCAATGAGCGCTCGCCCGTCCATAGTACAGCACTTGCAGGTACGGTAAGGGTATTTTCCATAGTTTGCGTTGCGCCTTTAACCTTGCCCGTCACAAACATTCCTGGTTTAAACAGGTTGTCTCTATTTTGAAGGGTTGCACGTACCGTTACCGTGCGTGTCGCATTATTTAGAATAGGGTCGATGAATGAAATAGTTCCTTCAAATTCCTTGTTAGGATAGGCATTGGTCGTGATGTTGATTTTTTGCCCAATGTTGAATTGCGCTATTTGATTTTCATAGGCATCAAATTCTGCCCAAACCGAATTGAGGTTGCTCAACTTCACAATAGGCTGTCCTTGATTTACATAATCGCCTTGTGCTGCCATTACTTCTGAAACCGTTCCGGAAACCGTTGCATAAATCGGGAAATTCTCTCGTACCGTTCCACTTTCTTCAATAGCATTGATTTGTGTATCTGAAAGTTTCCAGTTTTTGAGTTTATTGCGAACTGCTTTATACAAAGCGGGTTGCGATTCTTTCAACGATGCTGCGGTAATCAATTCCTGTTGTGCCGCTACAAGGTCTGGTGCGTAAATGGTTGCGAGCAGCTGACCACGATTTACTTGTTGACCTTCATAGTTGACGTTGAGTCTTTCTATTCTTCCTTTGAAATAGCTGGCTTGCACAGTATTGTTTTCTTCATTAGCAGCTATTTTTCCAGAAAGGGATATCATCCCATCATCATCGCTGGCTTCTGCATTGCCCACGATAGTGGTTTGAATATTTGCCAACGCCATTGCGTTTTCAGTCATTTTTATCTCGTTTGCAGCGAGACCTTCTGCACCAGCTTCTGCAGGGATTAAGTCCATCCCACATATAGGACAATCGCCAGCTTCTGGTTGCATAATCTGTGGATGCATTGAGCACGTCCACATCTGGTCTGCACTCTCGCCAGAGTGGTCGTGTTGATCAGACATCTCGGATATATCCTTGTTTGCCATAGTATCACTTGACCCGTTTCCAAAAATGAGCCAGCCTGCGCCCAGACCTATTATTAGGGCTATTGCTATATATAAAATGTTCTTATTCATAATCTTATTTTTCGTTTTCTAGACGTTCAATCATTGCTTTCATCTCTGCAATTTCCTTACGTTGTGCCTTAATAATGTCTTCTGCCAGTTTTTTTACTTCTGGGTCTTTAATATCTGCACGCTCACTTGTTAAAATTGCTATAGAATGGTGCGGTATCATTGCTTTCATCCACAGTACGTCGCCCACAGTGGATTTTTGGTCGCGTACTAGTCCTAATGCTCCCAAAAACAATATAACACTACCTGCGAGAATTGCAATATTCTTTTTCTTGTCTTTATACATATTCAACATAAATAACAACATAATAACAGCCATAGTAGCTATTCCTAAACACACCATATAAAATCGTGTAAGACTGAACCACACGTGGTCAAACTCGTAGGTATTTAAATACATTGTGATGTACATTGCTATAAATGATGACCCTAGCATAAGGAAGAATTTAGTGTATTGGCTCATTCCTTTGTTCTTGTTTTCGTGTTCGTTTGAATTCATAATTTTTGGTTTTATTTGTTACTAATTATTTGATTTTCTTTTTTAGTTTTCTGATTGATGGGGAACTGATATACCACAAAACGAAACCGCTTAAGACAGTTATCAATCCCAAAAGTGAAAATGCCCTTAACAACAACGTGTTGAAATTATCCCTTCCCTGATAATCCATTGTATGGGTCATCCATAGAAAATCAAACCAGCGCCAGTCTCTGTGTCTCACCGTTTGAAAAGCGCCATTTTCAACCGCCACATAGGCTTTTAAATTTTGTGGTGTCTCATACGAGATTTCATAAGCTGGAAGTGGGCGACCTCGATATTCGTGATGTGGCCCTACAGAATCGACTAATTGAATTTTTGCTATTTCTAAATCGTTCAACATATACCTATTTGCAACTTGTTGTGCCTCTTCTTTAGAAATTCCGTTTTTCATTTGTCCCGTTCTTGCGTTATAAAGCTGTGCTTCATTAATCCAATAATAAGGTTCATTGGCTATTTCCAGTAATTCCAAAGATTGTACGGGTTCTTTAGTAGCAAGTTGGGATGTGCCGAGCAAATCATTAAATGTAGTCTTTAAAGGTGCTTCTTTCTTAAAATGGTCGCCGTGTATCTCGTCGATGTCTGTCCAGCTGAAATACATCCCACTAATCGTCCACATCAGAAACTGAATCCCTAAAAAGATACCCAAATAGCGGTGCGCTTTTCTAATCCATTTCGCTGTTTTTCTGTTGACCATATTATTTTATTTCGAAAGGAAACTCAATCGTGACTTTTTCCCAACTCATTGAGATTGTTCCTGAAGTCTCTGTTGTTTTGTTTACTTTATACTCTAAATGTTCCTTGATTTCTTCGGAAATTTTAGGTGTTACTTTAAATCGTAATGCATCATCGCTCGCATCATAGTCGTCCTTACCGTGTTGGTTCCAGTTCCTGTTGAAAATTATTGTCCATTCTTCTTGATTCGGGATTAAAAAAAAACCATATTTTCCGGCTTTCAATTCCTTGCCGTCAATTTCTAAATCCTTATTTGTTTCCAACCAAGTAGCCATATGGGCACCTGCCTGCCAGACTTGGTCGTATGCCAACAGTCCACCGAAAATAATTCTATCCCTTACACCCGGCGAAGAATAATCTATATGAATATGTGCATCACCTATCATCGCCATTGCCGATGTGTGTGGACTTAGGTTTTTTTTATTCTCGGATTTAGGCTCACTTCGAGTATGATTGTGTTCTGTCTCTATATTGGGATTTTTCTTTTCTTCATTTTTACATCCGCTGACAGCAACTACCAATAGGATTATCAAAATTTTATATTTCATAAGTATTCAATTAGTTAGATTATATGTTTTTACTTTTTAAACGTAATGAGTTGGCAATTACCGAGACTGAACTGAAGCTCATCGCCAAAGCCGCAATCATTGGCGATAAGAGTATTCCAAAAAACGGATACAGTAGTCCTGCTGCAATAGGGATACCCAGCGTGTTATAAATCATTGCAAAAAAGAGGTTTTGTTTGATATTGCGCATTACTGCATCACTTAGATTTCTTGCCTTTACGATACCGTGTAAATCGCCTTTCACCAAGGTAATGGCTGCACTTTCAATGGCAACATCCGTACCTGTTCCCATTGCGATACCTACATCACTTTTAGCGAGTGCAGGTGCATCATTGATACCATCGCCTGCCATTGCAACCACCTTGCCTTGCTCTTGTAATTTCTCGACTTCCTTAAGCTTGTCTTCGGGTAGCATACTTGCTTGAAAATCTGCAAGGTTCAGTTCATCTGCAACAGCTTTTGCGGTGTCGTGATTATCACCCGTAAGCATAATGACTGCAATTCCCTTATCCTGCAAATCCTTGATAGCTTTTGCGCTCGTTTCCTTGATTTTATCGCCTATGACCACGTAACCAGAAATTTTACCATCAATGGCTAGATAGGAAACTGTCTTACCTTGCTTTTGATAGGATTGCGCTTCGTTTTCCATCACTTCGGTAAGCGTGGCATTCGCCTGTTCCATCATTTTGGCATTTCCTAAAGCCACTTCTTTTCCGTTCACTTTCCCTTCAACACCTTTTCCAGTAACCGCACTAAAACTATCAGCTTTTAAAAATTCTGCGCTTTGTTCTTTTCCATATTTTACCGTTGCTTCCGCCAAAGGATGTTCACTTTGGCTATTAAGGGATACAATGTATTGTAGCACTTCGCTTTCGCGAAAGCTTTCATCAAAAGAACCCACTTTTTCAACTGTAGGTTTTCCTTCGGTAATAGTTCCAGTTTTATCCACGATTAAGGTATCAACCTTATCCATTTTTTCAAGTGCTTCGGCATTTTTGATGAGCACACCATTTTGTGCGCCTTTGCCGACACCCACCATTACAGACATTGGTGTAGCAAGTCCCAAAGCACACGGACAGGCGATAATCAATACGGCAATTGCATTGACCAAGGCATAAACATAGGCTGGTTCTGGCCCCCAAATTGCCCAAACACCGAATGTTACGGCAGCGATTATAACGACGACAGGCACGAAATATCCCGAAACCGTATCTGCTAATTTCTGTATTGGCGCACGGCTACGACTGGCATCATTGACCATCTGTATAATCTGTGAGAGTAGCGTATCAGAGCCTACCTTTTCGGCTTTCATCAAAAAGGATTGGTTACCATTGATTGTTCCGCTACTTACTTTATCATCTACTGATTTGTTTACGGGAATAGGTTCGCCCGTAATCATCGATTCGTCGATGGAAGTTTCACCTTCGGTTATTACACCATCCACAGGAATTTTATCGCCAGGCTTTACACGCAAAATATCATTTAATTCAATTTTATCGATGGCTACTTCCTGCTCTTCACCATTTACGACCTTAATAGCTTTGTTAGGTGCTAATTTTAAAAGTTCCTTGACCGCTGAATTAGTCTTGCTATGCGCACGAGCTTCAAGCATTTGACCAAGTAGTACCAAAGTTAGAATGACTGTTGCCGCTTCAAAATAAACGTGAACCGTTCCCGCTTCGGTCTTAAATTGGTCAGGAAAAAAGTCGGGAACGAGCATCCCGAATACACTAAAAAGCCAAGCTACACCTGCACCAATGCCGATGAGCGTAAACATATTAAGGTTCCACGTTATTATACTGCGATAGGCACGTTCAAAGAACATCCAAGTGGCATAGAAAACCACAGGAATGGAAAGTGCAAACTGAATCCAGTTCCAGTATTTTAGCTCTAAAACATCATACAAAGGATTTTTAGGAATCATCTCGCTCATTGCAATTATAAAAATGGGCAATGTAAAGGCTACGGCAATCCAAAATTTCTTCAGTAGTTTTTTATAGCTCTTTTCCTCTGCGGACAAATCAGGTTCCATCGGTACTAAATCCATACCGCATATAGGGCAACTACCAGACTCGTCCTTTATGACTTCTGGGTGCATAGGACACGTCCATTGTTCTGATGTGGTTGCAGAAAGATTAACTTCTTCAACCAAATCCATTCCGCAAACAGGACAATCGCCAGGCTTATCGTAAGTCTTGTCGCCTTCACAATGCATCGGGCAATAGAATGTTCCTGTACCTTTTTCTTTGGGTTTCTCAACTTTCTTCTTATCGTTGATGTGATGATGTTCCCCATTTTTATGGATGCTATACCGTCCACCATCAGCTTTCAGCGCTTCTTGAAATTTATCGATGGCAATATGAGATTCCATTTCTATGGTCGCTTCGGCCTTTTCGAGATTGACAACCGCATTAGTTACACCTTCGACTTTTGAAAGTGTCTGCTCTACGTGATTTCGGCAACCGTTACAGGTCATCCCTTGTATGTGATATGTATGTTTCATTTTTTATTCAATAATATGCCTGATACCAAAAGGTTCTAACTAACCAACCATCAATGAAAAATCACTTTCCCGTATCAGGACTTAATCTTTTTGTAGGCTTTCCATATAGCCTATAATTTCTTTTACAGCGGTACTATCTAATCGTGCACCACCGTGGATGAGTGTGTAACTGACCAGAGGCATTTCGCCACTTTCTATCTGCTTTATAATGGAACGCAGCTTGCTGTTCTTCCTACGACTGGAATAGGTGTCCCATTCATTAAAGTTTAGTTCATCCTTTCCTTCCTTGATGTGGTCTTCCAGAAACCAAGCGGCAGGCTGTATCTTGCTGTACGACGGATAATCTGTATTGTTGCTATGGCAATCATAGCAGGAAACCTGCAACTGATTTTTAATCGTTGCAGGTACTTTATTCACTAACATAAAATCACTTTGTGGTATGGTATCGCTCTCGTTCAGGGTTACTGGAAAGAACTGAATCACTACCAATGCCACAAGGGCAATCCACGCTATGATTTTAAGAAACTTCAATTAGTTGATTTCTCGTTGAACCTTTCCGCATCTCAACATTTGGCTTCCGTAATAAGGATTCAACACGTTTTCTTCTTTGCTCAACCACGCAGTTCCACCATCATACATAGGGCAAAATTGCTCGTATAGTTTCGCTTGTGTACCTGTGATGGCAACCATATCGGTTACATCCTTACTTAATATCTTAAAATGCTCACGCTGGTGCTTAATATCACTTTCTGAAATATGCTCTGCGTGTTCTGTGGCATCTTCGATAATGTCATTTAATTCTGATTTTTCATTATCAGAATAGTTTGAAGCATCAAAGGATTTAAGAGATTGAGCCAATGCATTTCCCAATTCTTTCGCCTTGCCATTATCATCGCCTACAAGCGCATCTTTTAAGTTGAAATAGTCATTTAGGATTGCTTCTGCTTTTGCATCTTGGTTGTCACTCATCGCCATATCGTCTTTGTCATCCATAGACTCTTGGTGCATCTCGTTACTCATAGGTGCAGCCGGTTCGTTCTTGTTTCCATCTTTGCAGGAAACCGTTAGTACCATTGTCACAGCAAGTGCCATTGTTCCTATCGTTCTTGTTACTGTTTTCATATATTTTGGTTTTAAGGGTTATTTTTTAGAATAATAGATTCCCATTTCGTTAAAAATGGGAATCTGTTGTTTTGATTATGCCAAATAGGCTTCACACGCATCAGCACATTTTTTACAGGCTTCTGCACAATCTTTACAATGCTGGTGGTCGTGATTGCCACATTCATCGGCACATTGCTTACATATTTCGTGGCATTTTTCTACCATCGCTTTCGCGAAAGCGGAATCCATAGCCAGCAATTTTACCGTCGTGCTACATACTTCGGCACAGGCTCTATCCGTGCGAATGCAGTCCACCATCATCTTGATGTTGTCTTCATTTAGACAAGCATCTGAGCAGTAATTGCAATGTGTGATACAGTTGTTTAAAGCTTCAATCAATTTTGAATTTTTCATAGTTTATAGTTTTTATTAATATTCAGTTTTAATTTTTAAAATCTTAAAGACAGTCCGCCACCAGGCCCAAAGCGGTTGTCATAACTTCCCATTAATGAGAAGTTTCTACTTAGCACATATTCCAGTCCAACTTGCCACGTGGTTTCTTCTTCAAAGTCCTGACCTTCGGATAACTTGCCGTCCCAGCCAAAATCCATCTGGTATTCATATTCGCCATAAATTCCCAATCGTGGGAAAATCATAAAGCCTGTACTAAAACTTACCTGCGGACGCAGTTTGCTATCTATTCTGAAATCTGAATTAATGAGCAATGGCATTAACCATCGTACACCAGCGATTGCTGTGGTATTTATTTCTTCAAGGCTATCTTCGCCTTCATTCTCTACATTTACACCACCAAATACACGGAAGTAATCATTGAGATAGCGCTCGTATGTAAACTCGGCTTCCAGATTTTTGTTCCAGCCATATTCGCCCCTTAAGGCAAATTGATTTCTAATGTTAGTTGCGGTAGCGTATAGCTCGGTCATATGACTTGCAGCCGTGATTTCGCCCCAAGTAAATATGTGGTCTGCTTCATTAGTAAGGTTGGTAAGTGGATAATCTTTTAGACGCTGGTCACGAGGTGTATCATAACTAAAAACTCTTGCCATACCGCTCATCATATGATAAAGGATGTGACAATGGAAAAACCAATCACCGGTTTCGTCAGCAGCAAACTCAAATACAACTTTCTGCATTGGCGCAACGTTTACTGTATGCTTTAGTGGCGAATACTCGCCGTTCTCATTCAATACTCTAAAAAAGTGACCGTGTAAGTGCATAGGATGGTGCATCATCGTGAGATTATTGAGCGTAACACGCACGACTTCGCCTTGTTTAATTTTAATTTTATCGGTTTCTGAAAGTGGAACACCGTTGATAGACCAGACATAACGGTTCATATTTCCAGTAAGGTTGAACAGCATTTCCTTTACAGGCTTATCGTTTTCAAATACGGTCTTTTCAGGCGACCGTAAATAGTTGTAATTGAATTCGGGATTACCACCCGTTTTCATATTATCGCCTACTACTTTATCCTTTGGCACCATATAGCCCATCTTCATTCCGTCCATTTCCATATCGCCATCCATATCCATATTTGCCTTTCCTTTCTTCATCTTCATTTCGGTCTTGGACATCTTCATTTTGTCGTCCTTCATATCCATTTTAGAATGGTCCATTTTATTGTGAGCCATTTTGGTAGAATCCATCGCCATTCCATCCATTTCCATCTTTTCATCTTTCATAGACATACCATCCATTTGCATACCGCCCATATCCATCTTATACTTTTCCATTACTTGAATGGAATCATTTATTGATGGGTTGAATTTTGAAGCAGGTGCGCCCATTTTCATTCCCATAGACATCATTTGCTTCATATTCTTAATAAGATTGGGCTCTGGAACTACAGGTGCTTCCAATACATTTCCAGTACCTATAAACGCCGAAGCTTCGCCAGAACCATCCTGTGCCGTAGCGCGCACTTGCAGTTTTCCATTTTCTGGAATCGTCACTATAAAATCGTAGGTTTCAGCAACACCTATCAAGGTTTTGTTATGCGGTACTGGAACGACATCCAGCCCATCGGCAGATACGAGCATCGGATCTTCACCACCAAATGTGAGCCAGAAATAGGAAGCTGCGGCTGCGTTTACAAATCGAAGTCTCACACGTTCGCCAGGCTGAAAATCTGGGTAATCCTGTGAAGCACCACCATTGATAAAAAATTTGTCAAAATAATTATCTGAAATTGCCATATCAGGCATACGCTGCCACGCCATCTTTAACTTGGCACCTACCGCACCTTGTGCAATTAATTTATCAAGACTTTGAACCTGTCCTTTTTTAATCAAGTACCATTCGTTACCACGTTTTAGATTTTTAAGTTGGGATTGAGGACTTTCATCTATCCAATCTGATAGTACAAACACTAAATCTTTATCGTATTCTAAATCAGTTTCTTTTGGGTTAATTTGGATGGAACCATATGCACCACGTTGCTCTTGCAGACCAGTATGCGAGTGATACCAATACGTTCCAGATTGTTTTAATGCAAATTTGTACTGTTGGGTTTCGCCGGGATTAATAGGTGGCGTTGTTAGGTATGGAACACCATCATAGAAATTTGGTAGAATTAAACCGTGCCAATGAACAGATGTTTCCACATCCATATTATTTGTCACATTTATAATGGCAAACTCGCCTTCATTGAACTCAAGATTGGGTCCAGGTATGCCACCATTAATGGTCATCGCCTGAACATCCTTACCCGTAAAGTTTACGGTTTTATAATCTATGGTTAAGTCATAAACACGTTCTGGCCAATTATCAACATTTTCTTCGGTCTCGTTCGCTACCAATTGAGCTTTTGCACCAAAAGCGATAAGCATCGTTAGAAGTAATGTGATTTTATATTTCATAGTATTTAATTTTATTTTGATAAAATTACCGCTGTAAATCAACAGCTTGTGTCATAATTATGGTTGTTATCTACATAATTTTGTCCAAGGAATTCCTAAAATTTTTCTGTTGGGATTTATAAGCTGTCAAGCTCATTCCCGTCTGATTTTTAAACTGACCGCTCAAATGATTGATATGGCTATAATTCAACATTTGGCTTATTTCAGTAAAATTTGGTTGCTGTGTCTGGATGAGTTCTTTGACTTTTTCAATTTTCAGTTTGATGAAATATTTCTCAATCGTAATACCTTCGGTGGATGAAAAAACCTTGCTTATTTTGGAATACTCGTGACCTAATGCATCTGCTAAGTGAGCGGATAATTTCTTATCGAGTTCCAAAGGCAATTCTTGCAATGCCTTTATCAGTTCTACCTTGACCTGCTCTGTGAGTTTTTCTTCGGTACTGCCAATTAGGGAAAATCCATTACTTTCAAGTAAAGTTTTCAATTTTTCGATTTCATCATCGCTCTCGATATCGAGACGCAAACGACCCAATTCGATTTGTAACAATTCGATATTTTGTTTATCCAGTCCATCCCTTAAAACCTTGATGCATCTATCACATACCATATTCTTTATGTAAAAATCCTTGACCATAATTAGTTGATTAAATAGTTAATAATGGCCGATTGTACATAGTACATTTGCACCGACTCGATTTGATTCATCTGAAACTTCAACTGCAATTCCTGAATGTCCAGCACATCATTAAAATCGATAGTGCCAGTTTCATAATTTTTTACCAGAATTTCTTCGGCATCCTGCGCTTGTTTCAGGTTGCGGTCTTGTGTGTCGTATGCAATGCGCGCTTGGTTACGTTGTGATTGTGCTTTCGCGAAAGCGGATTCCAGCACATTCAATCGCTGTTCCCGTTGGGTCTCTATTTCTTGCTGTCGCAGTTCGTTTTGCTTTGAAATGGATTTGTAACGGTTGTTGAAAATGGGGATTGAAACCGAAACCATAGGCATCAACACATCTTTCCCATTATCGCTGAAGTTGACATCGCTACGTTCCGTTACGGGCAGGTAGTCTACACCAAAACCAATCATAGGCAAACTCTCACGTTGGTTGAGCAGTTCGGATTGTGCTACCGATTCATAGAGTTTGTCATATTTGAGCAGTTCGGGATTGAGCGATAGCGCTTCATTGTTGTAAAATGGGTCTTCCTGCGGAATTTCCATTTCTGGAACGACGATAACCGTCATCATCGAATCACGGTTGAGCAGATTGTTAAAAGCCGTTTGTTCTGCTGTAAATTCTTCTTCCAGCACTTCCTTTTGTTGGTGTAATTCATTTTGTCTAATCTGAAGTCGCAACACATCTACGGCACTCGCTTTGCCCACTTCTACAGATGTGAGTGCAAGTCGTTCGTAGGTTTCCAGTAGTTGTATGTTTTCATCCAGTACGGCTTGCTTGGCACGTATGGAATATAAACGATAATAGGATTGTGCAACCGAAAGTGCGAGCTTGCGCTTTGCAATCGTGATATCCACATATTCGGCATCTGCCATTGCGGTGGCATAATTTTCACGAGCGGTAATGGTACCAAACCACGGCAACATCTGTTTTACGCCTATTCGTGCACGTTGCGCACCGACTCTGGTTTCAGGCTCACTCACAAAATAGCCGGCACTCACTTCGGTATTTGGAATCCAGTTGGCTTCATTTACCTTTTCTTCGGCAATATTATAGCGCAGTTCAAAGGCTTGAATTTCTGGATTGTTCGCTTCGGCTTCCTTAATGTAGGATTGTAATTGTTGCGCTTTCGCGAAAGCGGAAACAAACAAGAACACCAGTATATATTTTAATTTCTTCATCTGTTTGCTTTTTTAAGCTGGTATTCCTTTTTCCAGCTATATAAGACTGGCAGTAGGAAATAGGACGTAACATCGATTATCATTCCGCCAAAAATGGGTATCGCCATCGGTATCATTATATCGCTTCCCTTGCCTGTGGATGTAAGTACGGGAAGTAGTGCCAGTACCGTAGTTACAGTAGTCATCAAACACGGACGAATACGTTTACCTGCGGCTTCCAAAGTGGCGAGACGAATGCCCTTTTTATTGTCTGGTTCGTTGCTTTTGAAAGATTGGTCTAAATAGGTGGCCATTACCACGCCATCATCCGTAGCAATACCAAATAGGGCGATAAAACCTACCCAAACGGCTACACTTAAATTGATGGTTTTCATATTGAACAAATCCCGCAGATTTTCGCCAAAAAAGCCGAAATTGAAAAACCAATCTTGTCCGTATAGCCATATCATTATAAAGCCACCAGCAAAGGCCACGGCGATTGCGGTAAACACCATAAGCGATGTGGAAACCGACCTGAATTGGAAATACAAAATCAAGAAAATAACCAGCAAACAAAGCGGTACGACAACCGATAGCGTTTTTTCTGCTCGTAACTGATTTTCATAGGTTCCCGTAAAGCGATAGCTCACGCCTTGTGGTACGACCAGCGAACCGTTATCAATATTTTCTTGAATTAAGGCTTGGGCATTTTCCACCACATCTACTTCGGCAAAGCCATCGAGTTTATCAAACAGCACATAGCCAATTAGAAAAGTATCTTCACTCTTAATGACCTGTGGTCCTTGCTCGTATCGAATTTCAACCAATTCGCCCAGCGGTACGGGACTTCCTTTTTCAACAGGAACATAGATATTATGCAAGTCGTCTGGATTTGCCCGCAATTCTCGTGGATAGCGAACCCGAACGGCATAACGCTCACGACCTTCCACGGTTTGCGTTAGTGGCATACCGCCCACGGCCACTTGAAGGATTTCCTGCACGTCCATAATGGATATGCCATATCGAGCCAATTGGTCTCGCTTAATATCGATGAGCAAGTAGGGTTTGCCCACGATACGGTCTGCAAAGACAGCTTGTTCTTTAACGCCTTCGGCTTGTTTCAAGATGTCTTCCAGTTGCAGTCCAAAATTTTCTATGGACTTTAAATCCGGACCTTTTACCTTGATGCCCATAGGCGCACGCATTCCCGTTTGTAGCATTACCAAACGTGTTTCGATGGGTTGCAACTTGGGTGCAGATGTCACGCCTGGTAGTTTGGTTACTCGAACTATCTCGTTCCAAATATCATCTGGACTCTCGATGTCTGGTCGCCAATTTCGGTAGTACTCGCCATCTTCATCTTCAATCAAGTCTTCGCGTGTGGCAGTAGTTTTTAGCGATATTTCGTCATAGTTGGCATCTTCATCTATCTCGTTGTTCGGATTGATAATGAATTTGTCGTTCTTCAGTACAAACAATCCATCATCATTGACTTTATAGCGTTGTCGTTGGCCAGATGCATTGCGCATATATTCAGATTTATACTGAATGACATTCTCATACATTGAAAGTGGTGCTGGGTCGAGTGCGCTTTCCGTTCTTCCAGCTTTTCCCACCACAGTTTCAATCTCTGGGATGCTTGCCACCGCCATATCCAGCTGTTGCAATACACGTTTGTTTTCTTCAACGCCTGCGTGCGGTAAGGATGTGGGCATCAATAAGAATGAACCTTCATTGAGTGCTGGCATAAATTCCTTACCTGTGTTGCGCATAATGATGATGCCCAACGTGAGCACCGTAGCCGGAATGATTAAGAACAGATATCGGTTCTGAAGTGCCCATCGCAAAATACGCGCATAGTATATCCTAAAAATCGAGAACACACCGAGCAGTCCAAAACAGATGATGGAAACAAATATCAGGTTCATAACAATGCTTCGGTCAAAGCCTAATGGTCGCCAGTATTCTGCTAATAAAACTACGATAGCAATAGATGAAATGATGATGTCAAGCAGGTTTTTGCGCTTTTGCGAAAGCGTACCGCGCATCTTTAAAAATGATGTGATGGCAAAGGCGATTAGAATTAGTCCTAACCAAAAGCCGTAAACGATGGCGAGAATTCCCAATAAAACAAGTGCGCCATTGATGACGTACTGTGTCCGTTCACGCAAATTCGTCTTACGGAAAAGGAATGCCGCAATGGGTGGAATGAGAAACAGCGCAATAATGAGCGATGCCGTGAGTGCCATTGTTTTAGTAAAGGCGAGCGGGCGGAATAGTTTACCTTCAGCACCTATCATTGTGAATACTGGTAGGAAACTGATTATGGTCGTTAAAACTGCCGTAAGGATAGCGCCGGAAACTTCGGCAGTTGCGTTGTAGATGATTTCGTTTGTGGTGTATTCTTTACCGTTTTCATTAAGGCGTAACTTTTCATCTTCCAAGTGCCGTATCATATTTTCGGCGAGTATCACGCCCACGTCCACCATTGTACCGATGGCAATGGCAATACCTGAAAGTGCGACGATATTTGCATCTACATTAAAGAGCTTCATCGTGATGAAAACCATCAAAACGGCTACGGGTAACAACCCTGAAATAAGGATGGATGCACGCAGATTGAAAACCATTATAATAATGACCAAAATGGTAATTAGGATTTCCAAAGTGAGTGCTTCATTGAGCGTTCCCAGCGTTTCTTGTATGAGTTCTGTCCGGTCATAAAATGGTACAATGGTAACTTGCGAAATGCGACCATCTGATAAAGTTTTTGTGGGAAGTCCAGAGCTTATTTCGGCAATTTGCGCCTTGACATTATTGATAACTTCCAACGGATTTGCACCGTAGCGAGCGACTACGACACCACCTACGACTTCGGCCCCTTCCTTATCGAGAATACCACGTCTGGTAGCAGGCCCCAAATGGACGTTAGCCACATCTTTGATGCGGATGGAAGTGAAATTTTCAGAATCTACAACTGCATTTTCAATATCTGCTATGGACTTGACGTAACCCAATCCGCGTACGAGGTATTCGGCTTGATTGATTTCGAGAGTCTGTGCCCCTATATCTTGATTGCTCTGTTTGACGGCTTTAACCACATCGCCCATACTCACATTGTACTGGCGCATTTTTTCTGGGTCAATGTCCACTTGGTATTCCTGAACATAGCCACCAATGGAAGCTACTTCAGAAACACCACTTGCCGATGACAATCCATATTTCACATAGTAATCTTGTATGCTACGCAATTCCTGTAAATCCCATCCGCCAGTTACGTTGCCGTCTTTATCACGACCTTCCAGCGTGTACCAAAAAATCTGTCCCAGACCTGTGGCATCTGGCCCAAGAGATGGATTGACACCATCGGGCAAAAGGTTTGCAGGAAGTGAGTTCAGTTTTTCCAGTATGCGACTGCGCGACCAATAGAACTCGATGTCTTCTTCAAAAATGATGTAGATGCTGGAAAATCCAAACATCGAAGAACTACGAATAGTTTTTACGCCTGGAATACCAAGAAGGGAAGTGGTAAGCGGATATGTGATTTGGTCTTCAATATCCTGTGGCGAGCGACCTTGCCACTTGGTAAAAACAATTTGTTGGTTCTCGCCAATATCAGGTATGGCATCAACGGCAACTGGGTCTGTGGGCAAAAAGCCTGTTTCCCAATTAAAGGGTGCGTTGACGATGCCCCAACCCACAAATAGGGCGAGTAGTAGAACGGCAACAAGTTTGTTTTCTATGAGAAATTTAATGCTCTTATTTAGCATAGCATTTGATTATTAGAGTTTTGGAATTACGTGTTGCAGAATATGGCAAACACGAGTTTTAGCCCACAACAGCGTAGCTGTTGGGCTTCATTCTGAAAATCTAATAAATCAAATTAAGAAAGTCTGGTGCAGCACTTGCACATCCCGTTTGACAAAGGGTCGCGGGTAATCGTTGAAAGGAACTTCTTCAGATTCGGTTACTTCAAATAAGTTTATATAAGAATAGGTAAAAGCAGCGACGAACGTTTGCTGCTCAAAGGTTAACTTAGTAAAGTCTTGCTTTAAATTTTCCTGTCCTTCAATAATTAATTGCTCATCCGAGCAACAGGAATTTTTGGTAAGCATCGGATTTTCACAACCTATACTTGACTGCTCTTTTTCCATTCCACAGGTTTCTGCTGATTGGAACAATGAAAAATCTACAAGAGAATCCCCACAATAATGCATATCAACAGTAAATGACATCGTGGTAAAAAGTACCACGACTGCCATTAAAATAGCCATCGATTTGTGGAGGAATTTCTTCATTAAGTACAAAAATAATAAAATTTGATATAATTTGTTGTACTTTCTTATTTAGAATGCTTCTTGAAAGTATAAATTTGGTTATTAATCTGCTTTTTTAATGCGTTCATTTTTATTCTTCAACAACTTGTTTTTCAAGATATCCATATCATTGCTAACCTTATGCTCGAGTACTCGAGCATAAATCTGAGTAGTAGCAATTTTGCTATGTCCTAAGAGTTTTGATACCGTTTCTATAGGAACACCATTGGAAAGCGTTATGGTAGTTGCAAAGGTATGGCGTGCCATATGAAACGTTAGATTTTTAGTTATACCAACATAGTGAGCAACTTCCTTTAGATACACGTTCAATTTCTCATTAGTGATTACTGGCAAAAGTGTTCCTGTTACTTCTGTCATAGGATGCCCTTCATATTTAGAAATGATTTCTTCTGCTTTTCCAAGTAACGGGACTTTGACTGAAGATTTTGTTTTTTGACGTTTGGTATATATCCAATTTCCGCCATCCATACCAAGCACCAAATTATCTTCTGTCAAATTCATTATATCCACATAGCTGATACCGGTGTAGCAGCTAAACACAAATAAGTCACGCACTCTGTCCAGGCGTTCGATAGAAAACTGAAAGTTTTCCATATTGGAAAGCTCATTTTCAGAAAGGAACTCACGTTGCTTCTTCTCGTAAACTGGTTTCCATCTTACAAATGGGTCCCGTGGAATCCATTCCATATGATAAGCCAACGTTACTATTTTACGTAAACGTTGAATATGCTTCATTATAGTATTCTGGCTTAAGGCTTTTGGATGACCAGCTGGCCAGTAATTGGCTAAGTAATTTTCGAAGTCGCACAGGAATTTATAATCGAGCTCTTTTAAATAGATATCGGTTGTTTTCTTGACTTTGTTGAGAAATCTGTTGAGGTAGTTTTCGGTCACTCCGAAGTTTCTAATCGTTCCCTTTGCCAGAGTATTTTCAATTTTTTTACTGTGATAGGCGATGAGGTTTTGAAGTGATTTGGATTGCTCGTTCTCGCCTGTGTAGTGGGCTTTTATGAGCTTGGCCGTTATCAATTTTTCTTGAAATTTTAAGTCTTGGTATATCTGGAAGAGCTTAGTGTAAGTCTGGTCGATATACTGATTGAGTTGGCGAGCTTCTGCAGAGTTACCCTTACTTCGGTTTTTCTTAGGGTCCCAAAGTTTTACCGGCACTCGTCTTTTTAAACTGATGTTAGCTCGTTTTTGGTTTACCGTGATTCTGGCATAAACCAGAGCTTCGCCATCTGTGGCGTTCTTTTGGTCTGCCCAAAAGAGAATTGAGAATGTGTTTGTTGACCGCATAGTTGTCGTCTTTAGATTATACAAATCGTCTTGACGAATGTCAAATCAACTATAGCAAGTATTTCAAAGCTTTTCTTGAAAGTGTCAGTTCAACTGACACTTTGAAAATTAACTGACGATTAGCTACCATATAGAAGCAAATCGTTTCATTTCAAATGTTGGTCTAAAAACCAGAAAGCCACGCAAATCATAGTGATTGCGTGGCTTTGTTGTCATTTTGCAATGACTAAAGTGACCTCGACAGGATTCAAACCTGTAACCTTCTGAGCCGTAATCAGATGCGCTATTCAGTTGCGCCACGAGGCCGATTGTTGCCACGCTTTCGCGTAAGCGGGTGCAAATATAAAACAAATTCTTTCTAAGCTCAAAACTAAGTTCTACTGGAACTAACGAATTCTTCCCAATCTGCAAACTTGTCTTCATTCATCACCTTTTCCATCTTTACCTGACCGCCTTTTTTCTTTTGGTGATCGTTCCAATTTGCAAATGTGTCTGCTGGGATCTTGTGAACTACCACACCTTTTAGTGCTTTTGATCTGGCAACCTTGTAGTTCTTGTTTGCCTTTTGAAGACTGATATCTAACGCTTCTGCAAGTTCATCTTCACTCGCATCGCAATCTGTTCCCAGATACCACACATGATGAAATTCACCTTCAATCTTTTTTGCACAAACTGTGAATTCCTTGATTTCGGTATCAAATTTTTGCTGCAACTCAGTGATTGCAGTTTCCATTTTTAACACTGATAACTGGCTGCCTACTACATTTAGGAAGAACTTGGTACGTCCCGTGATTTTTATTTCTGCTCGCTCGAGATCGGTAAACTTGATGGTGTCGCCTATGAGGTAACGCCATGCACCAGAAACGGTAGATATGATCAGCGCATAATCTTTATCGAGCTCAACTTCAGATAGGGTCAGTACGGGCGCTTCTGATGATATACTTCCATCCTGTTCAACATAGTCTGGTTTAAACGGCACAAATTCAAAATAGATCCCACCATCTGTGATCAATTGCATGGCATCTGTTTCAGGGCGTTGCTGACACGCAATGAACCCCTCACTGGCCAGATAAGTATCGATAATATGAACGGGCTTACTGAAAAGTTTTTCAAAACTGGACCTATATGGCTCAAATGCTACCCCACCACTGGTGTAGACCGAAAGATTAGGCCAGATATCGTGGATGCTGCTAGCCTTATGGTGATCCATGACATATTTCATCATCATCTCCAGCCATGAGGGAATCCCGCTTATCATACCTATGTCCCAGTTTTTTGCTTCTTGTGCTATACGGTCTACTCGCTCATCCCAATCGTCAATCGCACTAATTTCAGGTCCAGGTCTATAGAAACCATCCAAAGATTCGGGGATTTGGCTTGCACTTATACCGCTAATTTCACCTACTGTGAAGCCGTCTTCTTCCAGCAGGTGGGTAGAACTACCTAGTGCTAGAACTTCCTTTTCAAAAAAGTCGGCTGGCAGATCAAAATTTGTCAGTGCGCTTACTTGTTGCGTTCCAGCGCTTCTTATCGCCGCAATCATCTCATCTGTTACAGGAATTTTCTTGCTTTGCTTACCGGTCGTGCCGCTTGACCTGGCGAGAAACTCTGGCAATCCCGGCCAGGAAATATCCTGTTTGCCCCCTTTCATCTGCTGCCACCAGCGCTCGTCCATTTTGTGATAGTCGTGGTATGGCACCGCTTTCGCGAAAGCGGACTCAAGATCATCTTCTTGCAAGATTCCAGCAAAATTGTAATACAAGCCAAATGAGGTTTTTCTTGCTTTTTCCAGCATGGAGCGCAGTACTTTGTTCTGGGCCTTTACATGATCATCTGTAGTGGAGAAGTACTCGTGAACACTCAAAGCAGTTTTGATGACGGGACCTAGAAGTGCCATATTTTTTTTTGTCAAATTTATTTTTCTAATTGATCTATAAAGTTAATTGCTTGATAAGCTTCTTCTTTTTTGAAAGGGCGATAGGTCAATAAATGAGTTATTGTTACATAAGTTTGTTTCAACCACACGATGACTTTTTTAAGAAAAAAACTTTTCAAAAAACAAATTTGGCGCAGGATTTACACTGAACGTTTGACCGAACCGCTTCACCTAAATCTGATCGCAGCGTGGGTGGCGATTTTCGGTTCTTTTAGAACCAAGGTGGCTTATGATCTTGTAGTGAGACCCCAGCATGCTTATTGCTTGTTGAAAGCAGCAGACTGTGCTAAATGGATCGGCGTTAACCGGATTACCGTCATGGAATTTGGTGTAGCAACGGGAGCAGGACTATTGAATATGGCAGAGATTGCTAGTAAGGTAACCATGAAAACTGGTGTTGACATAAATATTCTAGGGTTTGATTCTGGAAAGGGTATGCCGCCACCTAGATCGTTTAAAGATCACCCAGAATTATATCAGGAAGGTGATTTTGAAATGAATTTTGATCAACTCGAGAAGGCATTACCAGAAAACACAAAACTGATTTTAGGCGATGTTGCAAACAGCGTCAAGAAATTAGACCCTAATCGTTTTGAAGAAGCGCCCATCGCATTTATAAGCATGGATCTAGATTATTATCACTCTACTATCGATGCGCTAGAGATATGCAAACTTACCCCAGAAAACTATCTGCCTTACGTTCATGTATACATGGATGATATAACGTTACCGCAGCACAACTCTAAATGTGAAGCATTAGCTGCTTTAAATGAGTTTAATGAAGCCATTGATAATCGAGTGATAGAACACCATCCCTTTTTTGTGAATGACCGCATATTCCAGAGAGCTAAATGGCTCAAGCAAGTTTTTTACCTGCAGGTTCTAGATCATGCCTCAAGAAACAACCTCGTAGCAAAAGAAGAGAAAAGACAACTATCAAATCCTTACCTTAATTTTGAAAACAATCGAGATCATTTCAATATCTGATCAATGATATCGACTAAAAATCTTGGTCGCCTCATTATAACTACTTTCAAAACTCATGGCATTGACATCACAATCAGCTTTGACTGTGTTGAAATAGCTTACCATCTTTTCGGTGGGCATGTTACCAGTTAACTCATCCTTTGCCATGGGACATCCACCAAAACCCTGAATCGCACCATCAAAACGCCTACAACCAGACTCATACGCTGCATGCACCTTTTCCTTCCAGGTAGTGGGTGTGGTGTGTAAATGCGCGCCAAATTCCACTTCTGGATAGGCTGGAATTAGGTTAGAAAAAAGGTAATCGATGGTTTCTGGATTGCTTGTCCCAACGGTATCAGAAAGTGATAATATCTCCACACCCATGGCAGCCAGTTTCTCAGTCCACTCCCCTACGATCTCGACGTTCCAGGGGTCACCATACGGATTACCAAAGCCCATAGAAATATAGACGACTACTTTTTTCGCTTTCGCGAAAGCGAGATCCAAAATCTCCTGTAGCAGTTCCACAGACTGCGCGATCGTCTTGTGGGTATTGCGCATCTGGAAGTTCTCGCTGATAGAAAATGGATAGCCTAGATAGTCAATCTCAGGATGCTCGCACGCGGCTTGAGCGCCGCGTAGGTTAGCCACAATGGCTAAGAGCTTTGAGTCGGTTTTTGAGAGATCAAGCCTAGACAACACCTCTGCTGTATCAACCATTTGCGGGATGGCACGGGGCGACACAAAGGATCCAAAATCAATGGTATCAAAGCCACAGCGTAACAGAGACTGGATGTACTGCACCTTGGTATCTGTGGGAATCATGGTTTTGATGCCCTGCATCGCGTCCCTGGGACACTCTATAAGTTTGATTTTTTCCATTGAGGATGGCAAATATAAATCTTTACGAAAACGATTGAATACTATCCATTCATCACACTTACAATAAGGAGGATTGTCAAGCGATTATCTTTGCCAATTAAACTACAGAATTGACGCCATCCAATACATTGATAGCCTCAACTTACAATTGGCCTGCAGCACTAGAACTGCTGCTGCTAAGTGTCAAGGAGCAAAGTGTATTACCCAATGAGGTCATTATTGCAGATGATGGTTCTACAAATGAAACAAAGGAACTAATCGAGCAATTCAAAGCAGATTTCCCCATTCCTTTAATTCATGTTTGGCATGAAGACAAGGGTCATAGGAAATCCATGATCATGAATAAGGGAATCGCCAGATCCAGCTATGATTACATCATCGAGGTAGATGGGGATATTATTTTACACCCCGATTTCATAAAAGATCATCTTGCCATGGCAGAGAAGAACACATTTCTTTATGGAAGTCGTGTGAGCATCAAGAAAGAGGTGGCTAGCCAAGTTCTTGAAAAAAAACAAATCAGATTTAATTACTTCAACCCCGGGCTGGATAAGAGAAACAGGACGCTGCGCATTCCCTTCCTTGCAGACCTAGCTAAGCGTAGCCCTGAAAAGTCAAGAAAACTAAGGGGCTGCAATGTGTCGTTCTGGCGAGAAGATTTTATTGCTGTAAACGGTTACAACGAGGATTTCTCTGGATGGGGCTCAGAGGATAGCGAGCTAATACAGCGTTTTTTAAACAACGGTGTCATGGGAAAAAGAATCAAACACCGTGGAATTGTTTTTCACATTTATCACAAAGAACAGGACAGATCAAAAAGTGCGCTGCATGAGTCTATAGAACATAACACTATGGTTGAAAAAATAATCTATACGCCCAATGGTGTAGATAAATACTTGAATTAAGGATGGCATTAAGTGATAGACACCGCAACAGGCGTGATCAGGTAAGAGGAAGAAAAGCTAAAAAAGATCCTACAGAGAAAATTGACATTCCTGCAGAAATCGTAAATAAAGCGGTGACCGCGTTCAAAAAAGGCGAGACAGTTCTCTACCCTACGGATACTGTTTATGGTTTGGGTTGTGATGCAACTAATTTTGATGCAGTAGAAAAGATTTTTAAAGTAAAGGACAGGGACAAAAGCAAATCACTCATCGTTCTTGTTGATAGTTTTCAAATGCTAGAATCTGTCGTGGATCATGTTCCAGACATGGCTTGGGAAGTCCTTAAAGTGAACAAAAAGCCATTAACTATCATCTATGACAACCCTAAGAATGTTGCAGAAAATGTTGTCGCCGCAGATAACAGTTTAGGAGTAAGAGTTACTAATGACCCATTTTGTAGAGCGTTGATCAGAAAATTACGTAAACCTATCGTTTCTACGAGCGCAAATTTGAGTGGGGAACCTACGCCAACTAATCTCCAAGACATTAGCGAAGAGGTTAAAAATCGCGTAGATCACATCGTTGATTTGCCGCTCGCACACAAGGCGCGTAAACCCAGTAGCATCATGAAAATCTCAAACAATGGGGAAATCAAAATCATCCGTAAATGATGATAGCTGATATCGAGCAAATACTGAAACAACCTATTTTCCGTGAGATTAGCAGAGCGGCAGAATCACTTGAGCAAGAAACGTATGTAATAGGTGGTTTTGTTAGGGATCTACTCCTACAGCGCGATGTAAAACATGATATTGATATTGTTACTGTGGGTAGTGGGATTACGCTTGCGCGAAAACTTGCCGATCAACTTCCTGAAGTGACTAAAGTTGCCTACTTCAAGAATTTCGGTACGGCAATGGTCAAGACTGGTGGGACTGAATTGGAATTTGTAGGCGCACGCAAAGAGTCCTACAATCGTAATAGTAGAAAGCCCATCGTCGAGAATGGCACGCTAAAAGACGATCAGGATCGTAGGGATTTTACGATCAATGCCATGGCATTTTCCCTCAATTCAAAATCCTATGGTGAACTGGTGGATCCATTTAATGGAATACAGGATTTACAGGACAAAATAATACGCACCCCTCTTGATCCAGAAATCACCTATAGTGATGACCCCTTGCGCATGCTTAGGGCTATTAGGTTTGCGGCACAGCTGGATTTTAGCATTGAGTCTGAATCTTTTGACGCTATTCGCGAAAGCGCAAACAGAATAAGCATTATCTCAGAAGAACGCATTGTTACTGAGCTCAATAAAATTTTATTATGTGATGTTCCCAGTAAGGGTTTTCTCTTGCTTGAAAAATCAGGACTGCTAGACCTGATCTTACCAGAATTAACTGCGCTAAAAGGGATTGAAGAAGTAGAAGGTCAGAAGCATAAAGACAATTTCTACCATACGCTCGAGGTGGTAGACAATATTAGTTTACACACAGATCACCTATGGCTGCGATGGGCGGCATTGTTGCATGATATAGGAAAAGCGCCCACAAAACGATTCAGTAAGAAGGTAGGATGGACTTTTCATGGGCATGAGTTTAAGGGATCAAAAATGGTTTACCAGCTCTTCAAAAGGCTGCGTATGCCATTGAACGACAAAATGAAATTTGTCCAAAAGATGGTGCGTATGTCCTCACGCCCGATTGCCGTAATCGATGAACAAGCCACAGATAGTGCTGTGAGACGCCTGGTGCACGATGCAGGCAATGACATTGATGAATTGATAACCCTGTGTGAGGCAGATATTACCACAAAGAATCCTAAACGCTTTAAACGCTACCACAATAACTTCAAAAAAGTAAGAAAGAAAATTGAAGAGGTAGAAGAGCGAGACCGCATCAGGAACTTTGAACCACCTGTGTCCGGTGAACAGATCATGAAAACCTTTAATTTGAAACCGTCTCGAGAAATAGGCATCATCAAGGCTGCAATCAAAGACAGCATTCTAGATGGCGTGATACCTAATGAATATGAGGCGGCAAGGAGGTTGATGATCAAAAAGGGAAAGGAACTGGGCTTAAAGCCAGTTGAATAATTTTAACAATCACTGATTCAAATAACAACTAACTTTATTTCAAAGTTTTGGTTATGAGATTTTTGATTTTACTTTTCCTTCCGTTCACTCTTTTTTCTCAAGGCTTATCTGGAGATTCTTTATCGCTAGAATACAAATCCATTTTTCTTAAAATTGATCCGTTCATGAAGATTGATTCTGAAAAATTTAAAGGCTTTCAAGCTGATAAAGAATTTCAGTCAAGAGACTACAATTCTACCATCACAATGGACAGATCACTTCTTCTAAAGCGCTCAACTCTGATTGAACCAGCATCTTTCACTAGAAGCCTGCAATTCAATATAATCGGTCGCGAAGATAGAAATCCTCAGCGCGATGCGTTCAACAATAATCCAGCGCTACGGGAAGCAACCGGTAATACCGCTTTTGAATTTGGATTTGATACCGGGGCATTCTTCTGTCCCGGTGGGCAGTAATGATTTATTTCCCGTAAACTAAAACACCTAAGGGTGGCAGAGACAATTCTATACTCTGCTCGCGTCCATGAGACTCTTCAATCTTTGCAGTAAAGGATTTGCGTACTTTAAACTCAGAGCCTCCGTATTTCCCATCATCACTGTTGAACAACAGTTTGTATTTGCCAGCGTCAGGCAAGCCTATCTTGTAATCCTCTCGTGGGACAGGCGTCATATTGCATAGGATTATAAGCTGCTCGCCTCCACCTTTTCTTATATAAGCAATAACCGAATTCTGACTATCGTCGTGAGAAATCCATTCAAAACCAGAAGCTGAAAACTGGTCTGCGTGTAATGCTGATTTTTTCTTATACAATTTATTCAGGGCAATCAAAGTGTTTTGAATTCCCTGATGCGGCTCATGATCTGTCAGATGCCAATCTAGGCTACCATTAAACTTCCACTCATCATGCTGCCCAAATTCAGCACCCATCATCAACAAATTTGTTCCTGGGTGAGTAAACATGTATGAGTAAAGCAACCTAACATTAGCAAACCGCTGCCATTCATCCCCAGGCATTCTGCCGATAATGGACTGTTTGCCATAAACCACCTCGTCATGAGAAAGCGGCAACATGAAATTCTCTGTAAACGCATAAGTCATCGAGAACGTCAAATCATTCTGATGGTGCTGACGGTAGATTGGTTCTTTTTTGAAGTATTCCAATGTATCGTGCATCCAACCCATCATCCACTTCATTCCAAAACCAAGCCCACCAATCGACGTAGGTTTGCTCACCATAGGAAAGCTCGTGCTTTCTTCGGCAATGGTCTGGACATCTGGGAAATTGCTATAGATGGCCTCGTTCATCTCGCGCATAAAGGCGATGGCTTCTAGATTCTCTCGGCCGCCATATTGATTGGGTTCCCACTCCCCGTCTTCCCTTGAATAGTCTAGGAAAAGCATACTGGCCACTGCATCTACCCTGAGCCCATCGATATGATACTGGTCAAGCCAGAATAAGGCATTTGAAATCAAGAAACTCTTCACCTCGTTGCGGCCGTAATTGAAAATCAAGGATTTCCAATCGGGGTGATAACCACGCCTGCGATCTGGGTGTTCATAAAGATGAGATCCATCAAAGAATCCCAGTCCATGGGCATCCTCTGGAAAATGAGAGGGCACCCAGTCCAGAATCACACCTATTCCGGCCTTATGAAATGCGTCGACTAGCGTAGCAAACTCTTCTGGATACCCAAATCTTGAGGTAGGTGCATAATATCCTGTCAACTGATAGCCCCACGACGGATCATAAGGATATTCCATAACTGGCATGAACTCAACGTGCGTGAAATTCATTTTCTCTACATACTTCACAAGATCTTCTGCCAACTCTAGATAACTTAAGCTGCGATCCTCTTCAATCTTACGTTTCCAGCTGCCCAAATGAACTTCATAGACTGAATAAGGCTTATCAAGAGCGTTGTTTTGGGCGCGGGTTTTCATCCATTTAGCATCTTTCCACGTGGGTTGATAATCCCAGACCACGCTGGCGGTTTTTGGCGGATGTTCACAGCGTCTGGCATATGGGTCTGCCTTCTCGGTTTTAATGTCGTTATTGTTACTGTGGATCTTGTATTTATAGACTGTACCATGCCCGACAGCGGGAATAAATCCTTCCCAGATTCCGCTGCTGTCCCATCTTACCTCAAGCTTGTGCTCACCCTCCACCCAGTAATTGAAATCACCTACTACGCTAACTGCCTTTGCGCTAGGAGCCCAGACAGCAAAATAAGTCCCCTCGACTCCATCCTTCGTAATCACATGCGAACCAAATTTCTCATATAAACGGTAATGCTTACCGGCCTTGAAAAGGTTAATATCAAAATCTGAAAAGAGTGAGTGTGATTTTACGTTGCTCATAGTTTTATGGTAATTACTGGTAGTGGTTAATTTATAAAGGAAGGGTTAAACCTTTTCCTGTTTGTGATTCATGATGCTTTGGATA
The DNA here is from genome assembly GCA_964478845.1 of uncultured Flavobacteriaceae bacterium. Classification (GTDB taxonomy): domain Bacteria; phylum Bacteroidota; class Bacteroidia; order Flavobacteriales; family Flavobacteriaceae; genus Nonlabens. The sequence continues at coordinate 27,718 of CAYZJT010000006.1, forward strand.
CCTCTTAAGGGAATAATAGCCCATGATGGTCGGGAATTAAATTCATAGCCCAACTCATAAATCGCTTTTTCCAAAAGACAGAATTGCAGCAAAAAGTTGACTTCCTTGCGATAGCCAATATTTAAATTATTGTCGTGAACATGACGCAGGTAAGTATCCATAAATATGGAGATAAAATACTTATAGAGCAGCTCACCAGCCTGGTAGAGATCTGTGCGTGAATAGCCCTCCACCTCGTCTATTTCAAAAATGGTGGCGTAGATGGCGTAGTGAAAACTGCGAAACATACCAGCAAGATCCTTCTGTGGCATCTGCTTCACTTTGCGGTCGCGTATGGTGCTTTCTGGCTCCCCTTCAAAATCCAGCAGATAAAAATCTTCCCCATCTACCAGCACCTGACCCAAATGATAATCTCCGTGAATCCTGATGCGTTCACCCTTCATGTGATGCCAATCAAATTCTACAAATCGTGTACGGATTTCATTTTTACGCTCCAGCATCTCTTGAGCGAGCATTAATGACTCTCCCTTGAGTTTGTGAAGGTTGTTCTCGATCGTATTCAATCGATTTTGGAACATGTACAACAACCTGTTTTTGAGCCAAACATTGTAGTCGCCATTGTAGTTTGTGGGGGTGAATTTTAAATCGTTGCGCTCCTTACCCATCGCAACATGAAATTGAGCGGTGCGCAGGGCCAGTGTCCTAACCCTTTTAAGCAGATCAAGGCCAGTCCAGTCAACTATCTCGTGGGGAACGTCACGCAGATTGAGTTTCTTAAAAAGCTTGATTTCTGGCAGGGAGTCGATGTTGATACGCTTTCGCGAAAGCGTAAGAAACACATTCTCAAGTTCACCTTTCATCCATTCCCAGCCGTCACCATCATTGGGCACTAATCGCTGCATCAAAGCCAGAGTCACATCATGACGCTTTACAAGATTAAGGTTTATAGACCCAGTATAAGTAGGTGAACGATCAAAACTGGTTTCCTCTGTCAGATAACGACAGATCTGGTAGTCGGGATTTGTGCTCCCATAAATTCTACGGAAGAACTTCACGATATGCCGTTCATTGAAAATGATGCTGGTATTGCTCTGTTCTGCACCCAAAAACCTGCTGCTCTCATAGCCCTGCTCATTGAGCTCTGAGCCTGCATGAAATGCAATTGTCCCTAGTCCTTCAACTGGCGCAGACTCAATCATTTTTTCAAAAAGAACTCGTCTGAATGACTCCAGATAAAGCGCATCCACAAGATAACCAGACGTATCACCCAGTTTTATAGGTGAAATCAGGCCATCACCAGCAGCATTCTTATCTTCTACAAAACCTAGCGCAAGGAAGTAACGCTGGTAGAAAGCCTCTTTAAAATTTACCTCCAGAAGCAATCCATAAAAATGATCACTATCATGAGCGATCGTAAAAAATTCTCCTATTTCAAGGTATTTGAGCGTACTGCTTTTGCCACCGTACCACCGCTGCTCTACAACGTACTGCTCAAGAACATCATCAGTAAGTTGCTTCTTGAAATCCTTATCGTGAAGCAAGTTCTCCCACTGGGTGGGATTGGAAAGGATAGATTTTGGCATTAGGTTGATTTCTTGTAAACAGGGGAGAAGATAGTAAAATTTTCAACTCCCCTGTTTTGGAGTATATGGGGTTTTAGCCATTGACAATTTCAAATATGTGAAAAGGCAATACAGGATTAATCTTAACGTAAACATGTGTGCCGCCCCACTGGTAAGTGCTGTCAGTTATCAGGTCGCGCACCACATAGCTATCACTATCTTTTCTATCCATGTCACCTAACGGCATGCTCAACCAGGCCTCCTGCTCATAATGAGGATCCATATTTATGGCGACGATCACCTCGCTTTCCCTACTCTCATCCCACTTATAAAATGCGATCACCTGATCGTTGTCATTGTGAAGGAAACTAATGTTGTTTGTTTGCTGCAATGCGGGCGTTTCATGTCTAGCATGATTAATCTTTGTGATAATGGTAGTGAGCTTGTTACGCAGATTCCAGTCGTAGTGTGCGATCTGGAACTTTTCAGAATCTAGGTATTCTTCTTTACCTGGTATTGCACTAGAGATCATTTGTTCAAAGACGGGACCATAGATCCCAATACTGGAGCTCAAAGTCGCGGCAAGTGCATAACGATGCAAGTGTACGCTCTCGTTACCTGACTGCAGTGACCAAGGGTTGATGTCTGGCGTATTGGGCCAGAAATTGGGCTGCATGAATTGTGATTGTGGCCCTTTAGTAAGTTCCTCCATATACTGGATCAACTCATGCTTTGTGTTGCGCCACGTGAAATATGTGTATGACTGCTGGAAACCTACCTTAGCCAGTTGTTCCATCACTTTGGGCTTCGTGAACGCCTCGGCTAGAAAAATGACATTTGGGTGTTTCTTTTTGACATTTTCAATGAGGAATTCCCAGAAATGAAAGGGTTTTGTATGAGGATTATCTACTCTGAAAACCTGAATATCAAATTCCTCTACCCAGTATAGCGCAACCCTTAACAACTCTTTCCAAAGATTTTTCCAGTCGCTTGTCTCAAAGTAAATTGGCAGAATGTCTTGATACTTTTTAGGTGGATTTTCGGCATATTGCACCGTCCCATCGGGACGCCAGCGGAACCATTCTTTGTGTTCCTTAACCCAAGGGTGGTCTGGTGCAGCTTGCAACGCATAATCCATAGCGACCTCGATGCCCATTTCCTTTGCCTGTCCTATCAGATCTTTAAAATCCTGCTCAGACCCCAATGCCGGATTGAGCGACATGTGCCCACCAAATTTTGACCCTATCCCCCAGCAAGATCCAACATCGCCATCCTGAGCTTCAGTAGTATTGTTTTTTCCCTTTCTGTTTACATCGCCTATGGGATGAACCGGTGGGAAGTAAAGCGTGTCAAACCCCATCTCCTTTACGTAAGGCAACAGGTTTACGCAGTCTTTAAAGGTTCCATGCTCATAGTTCTTACCAGCGCTGCGTGGAAAGAACTCATACCATGTCGAGAAACGTGCCTTTTTCCTATCCACTTCCACCTCAAATACTTGACTCTCTGTAGCAAATCGTTTTTCTGGATATTTTTTAAAAAAAGCAATAAGTTTTTCGCTTATTGCAATTTCAGTCGCATCTGCATACCGCGCGTCGTTTTGAAAAGCTTCTATGGCATTTTCTAGATACGGTTTTTCTGATTTGTTCGCTTTCGCGAAAGCGTATTCTAAATGCGCCACCCCGTCCAGCAACTCACTTTTGACATGCTGGTTGTCTTGTAATTTGCGTGTGATACCATGCTGCCAATTGAGGCTGTAGTCCACCCAACCCTGAACTTTATAAGAGTACGGTCGCTGCTTTTCTATCGTAAAAGTCCCGGACCACTCATCATTCCCCAAATATTGCATTTCTACTTCCTGCCATTTTCTTGCATTACCCGTACGGTGCAGAATTCTGGCTTGGATCACATCATGACCATCGACCAGAACATGGGCATCTACTTTCACTTTTTCACCTACAATTCTCTTGATAGAATAGCGACCATTATCGATTTGCGGCGAGACCGAATTGATTATAACTCTTTCCTGATTCATTTCTTTGGTTTGATGAGGGCAAATGTAGCGATAAGGCTATCTCTCAATAAATTAATCTACGAAAGCGATTGAGAGCTGAGATCTTTTAAAATATTGAACCACTCCACTGTAAACAAAACATTACTAAACCGTTTTAGTAATTTGCTGTTAAATGACCTTGACTTGTAAATAGAAACTTCTAAAATTGTATAAACAATTAATTTCTAGATAAATGCATAAGATCTACAAAGTTTGCCTTTGTCTATTCCTGACTGGATGGACATATGCCCAGGTAGGAATCAATACTTCTACACCTGATGCGACACTAGACGTTGTTGCGAGTGACCCTAGTGCGCCTTCATCCACTGATGGTTTCTTACCACCACGTGTAAGTACGCTACCTACAGGTATGACTACGGACCAGACGGGGATGATGGTTTATCTTACCACTGCGGTTAACGCCGAAACACCGATCGGTATTTATATTTACAATGGAACGGCTTTTCAAAATCTGAGTACTTTAGCTAATGAAAACCTAAGCATTGTAAGAGCATTTTTATCTAGTAATTTCTTTTTGGACAGTAACTCGAGAGGCGGTGCAGATCCTAATCGTTACATCAAAATTCCATTTGATCAAGAAGATTTTGATCTGAAAAATGAATTTGATGTCTCAACTGGTGTATTTACAGCTGCGGTATCTGGATACTATAAAGTTTATGTCAAGGCCAGTTCTAATGATTTTGACGGTGAGTCTTTGCACGGTGTCGCCATTTATAAGAACTCTACTTTGCATACATTAAGTTTCTTTGAGCATGACAATGGTCAAACTAATGGATCCAGCGATTCTATTGAGAGAAGTGCCATGGATATCATACAATTGAACGCGGGTGAAACGGTAGAAATAAGGTTTAGCGACAATTTTGCAACGATTTCAAACGATAAAACAAGTACTTATTTTACTATAGATCAAATTCAATAAAACTGTAACATATAAATAAAAACAAGCCCCGAGCGTACGCTCGGGGCTTGTTTTTTTCTCCTTATCGGAATAAAAATCTATTTCTTCTCGACTACTTGAGGATTTGCCTTCTTTGAAAGTTCTACAGATATCGCAGAACGCTCAAAAGTGATTTTGCCAGCACCTGTCTCGATGAGTACAGTACCTTTATCAGCGTTCACTTGATTGACCTTACCATGGATACCGCTGGTAGTAACGACGCGGTCGCCAATTTTAAGGGCTTCAGCAAATTGCTTCTCCTCCTTACGTCTCTTAGATTGCGGACGGATTATTAAAAAGTAAAATACGACTGCAATAAGCAGATAGGGAGCAAAATTTGCTAACTGTCCTATATCCATTTAAAAGTAATTAAGCGCTAGGCTTACCGTCACGCTTCTTAGGCGTCACCATTCCCTTGATACGTACAGACTCAGTACCTTTCTCTGTATTTGCAGTAACAGTGATGGATTTAGTTTGTGCGTTAGGCTTACCATTGGTATTAAATTTCACCTGCATAGAACCTTCCTCACCTGGTGCGATAGGGTCTTTAGTCCATGTAGGAACTGTACAACCACAGCTACTTTTTGCATTCACCACGATAAGTGGTGCTTTACCTGTGTTTTTAAACTTGAAAGTGTGCTCAACAACTTCACCTTCATCCACAGTACCAAAGTCATACTCCGTCTCCTCAAACGTCATCACTGGAAAATCAGCTTCAGCTTCTTTGTCTGCTGCAGCTGCAGTAAGGTTAGACTCGTCGATCTTGGCAGCCTCTGCCTTCTCGTTACAGCTTGTCAAAGCCATTGTAGCAGCCGCAGCCACCATTAAAACTATCTTTTTCATATTTAGCATATTAATTAGGGTTTGCAAAGATAAATATTGTGTCGTTGACATCAAAAAGACTTAACAGGCGTAGGGTTACATTAACCCACGTCCCATTTTATTAAGCATTTCCTGATCTTGAAATTCCTTCAACATGTTGTCTAGAATACCATTGATGAAGGTATTGCTCTTGGGTGAGCTGTAGTCTTTGGCTATTTCTAGATACTCATTAAGCGTGACTTTTACTGGAATAAAAGGGAAGTAAAGGAACTCTGTTTGCGCCATGATGATCAATACTTGATCGATCTGGGCGATTCTATCTTTATCCCAATTAGAAGCCTTTGTAGATAACCGATCGTGAAGTTCTGTATAATTCATCACAGACTTTCTCAAAAGTTGCATGGTGAACTTACTGTCATCACTGTCCTTGACCAGCTCAGGTAGGTAGAGTTCACGATTGGGCTTCAATTTCCTGAAATATTGGAGCATGAATGAGTTAATCAACGGAAAATCATCAGTCCAAGTAATTTTCTGATCCTCTAGATAGGCTAGAATTTTATCATTTGGAGCAATAAACTCTGTGTAGATATCTAGAACAAATTGAAGATCCTCTTTGCGCGTGCTTTCTGGTGAGCTGGTGTAGAGCACATATTCTTTACTATTGATCACTGCTTGGTAGAGCTGGTCGATGTAATTAGACTCTAGTTCCCAAGGCTTCAGCTTACGTTTATCGAGCGCTTCTTTGAGAGCCTCACTCTCTGAAAACTTCTTGAGAATCCAGTTATCAATTAGATGAGTAGAAGGATTACGCTCTTCGGGAGTTGCGAGGTGACGCTTTTTAGCTAGCTCGTGACGTTCTTTGGCTAGCTCATGGAACTTAGCCAGCAACTGCGACATGTATAGAAATAGGACAAATGTGTCGGTCATGCTTTGGTTGAGAAATTTCTCTAGGGCACTTATTTCTGCGCTTTTCTGGCGCTGATAGTAAAAAAGTGCCTGCATAACCTTGATACGCAATTGTCGACGAGTAAGCATAAGAACGTGTTGTGGTTTGCAAAATTAGGACATGTAAGATGATTAAAGAGATTACGCTTTCGCGAAAGCGCAATGTTTCTAATATCCTACAACCCTATCTGCTTTTTAATACTGATGAGCTTGCAGACTGTGCTCTGTTTTTCTGGCACTTATACGCGCCTGTGCGATATCAAATGCAGCCTCGTGTGTAGTCATCCCAGACTCCTCTGCCCTATTGAGTATCTCGATGGTTGTCGTATAAATTTTTTCTGTCTTGCGCATGATTTCTGTGCGGCCATAGCCTTCGAGCTCTGCGTAAACATTGATGATTCCACCTGCGTTGATCAAGAAATCTGGGGCATAGACAATCCCTTTTTCTTTTAGTTGCTGTCCATTACGCTTTTCATCTGCCAGCTGATTGTTTGCTGCTCCTGCGATGATGGCTGCTTTCATTCTAGAGATTGTCTCATGATTGACTGTTGCTCCTAATGCACAAGGTGCATAGATGTCCATTTCCTCGCTGTACAGATCTGCACCACCGTAAATATTGACATCATATTTGTCCCGGACTTCCTCTAGACGTTGCTGATTGATATCAGAAACAACAACTCTAGCGCCCTCTTGAGACAAGTACTCTACAAGGGTTTCACCTACGTTACCTATACCCTCGACATACACCACTTTGTCTTCCAGCACATCACTCCCAAAACGGTATTGAGCTGCAGCTTTCATTCCCATGAAAACACCATAGGCAGTGATGGGTGATGGATTACCTGCACCACCTTTATCTTGAGAAATTCCTGTCACATACGGTGTTACTTCTCTCACGGTATCCATATCCTCGGTTGCCATGCCCACGTCTTCTGCTGTGATGTAACGACCACTAAGGGTATGAACAAACTCGCCGAACTTGCGCATTAATTCTGGAGTCTTCTGCGTCTTAGCGTCCCCAATTATAACAGCCTTGCCACCACCTAGATTCAATCCAGTAATTGCACTCTTGTAAGTCATTCCCCGAGAAAGCCTAAGCACATCATTCAGGGCATCCCACTCACTTGCATAGTTCCACATACGGGTGCCACCCAATGCTGGACCCAAAACAGTATTGTGAATGCCTATAATGGCACGCAATCCAGTTTCCTTATCGTTACAAAAAACAATTTGCTCGTGGTTATCAAAAGAGAGTTGACCAAAAACAGGTGCTTCCTTCATCAAGTTGTTAAGCTCGTTTTCAACAGTTGACATGTCGGTAGAAATTTTGATGTCCTGTAGAGGAAATCCCTAAGGGCGGGCAAAAATAACCTGCTTTTAGATAATACCGCAACGACACTTTATTAAATTGCCGATTCTCATTCTAGCAAATTTTAGGCTGCACCGGTTCATGAAAGAACTATTCAAACTCAACAAGTTATTCTATAAATACAGATGGCAGCTGCTAGGCGGTGTAATTGTAACGATTCTAGCCAGGTTATTAACACTAGTACTTCCTAAATATGTAGGAGAAATTATCAATCTCCTAAATAACTATGACAACGGGACGCTTGAAAATCCGGATAGCTTAGAAACAGACTTGTATTGGGCCATTGGTTTTATACTCGGTTCGACACTTTTAGCGGCGGGATTCACTTTTGTTCAAAGACAATTGATCATAGTGGTCTCAAGACACCTAGAATATGACTTAAAAAATATTGTTTACCAGCAATATCAACGGTTATCGCTTTCATTTTATAAGCGTAACAGGACCGGTGATTTGATGAACCGTATAAGTGAAGATGTCTCAAAAGTGCGCATGTACATGGGTCCATCCATTATGTATGGTCTCAATATGCTTACACTTTTTGCCGTAGTCATTCCACAGATGTTTCTCACTGCGCCAGACCTTGCTTTGTATACGGTAATCCCACTCCCGATTTTGAGCGTTGCGATCTACGTGATAAGCAGGGAAATCAATAAACGTGCTACGTTGGTGCAAGAGTATCTTTCAAATCTGAATACCATATCTCAAGAAGCATTTAGCGGTATAGGTGTCATAAAAGCATACAATCTTGCGCCACAGATGAATCATCAATTCAAAGTGGTTGCTACTGACAGCAAAGACAAGAACATTGACTTAGCACGAGTACAGGCGTTGTTTTTCCCATTGATGGTATTACTCATTGGCTTGAGCAATATCCTTGTGATTTATGTGGGCGGTCAACAAGTAATAAGTGGTGAAATCGAGGTAGGTACGATTCCAGAATTTTTAATCTACGTAAATATGCTTACCTGGCCGGTAGCCATAGTGGGCTGGGTGACTAACATGATCCAGCAGGCAGAAGCCTCGCAAAAACGGATCAACCAATTTCTGGATATTGAACCTGAGATAAGCAACCCCTCTGAAGCAAATTTGGATTTGAAAGGACACATCCAGTTCCAAAACGTGAACTACACCTACGATGATACAGGAATCCATGCGCTAAAAGACATTAGCTTTGATTTACCAGCTGGTAAAACACTTGCCATTTTAGGAAAAACTGGAAGTGGAAAATCTACCATCCTCGAATTGATCGGTAGACTCTATGACATTTCCAGCGGTAAATTGAAGATTGATGGGAATGAAATCTCAGAACTAAACCTAGATCGACTTAGAGAAGAAATAGGCTATGTTCCTCAAGATGCCTTTCTATTTTCAGATACTATCGGAAATAATATAGCTTTTGGTAAGCACGACGCCTCTAAAGAAGAAATTGTAAACGCTGCAAAAAATGCGGCTGTTCACAAAAACATCGCAGAGTTCACAAACAAGTACGATACGGTTTTGGGTGAAAGAGGAATCACGCTCAGTGGAGGCCAGAAACAAAGGGTTTCGATAGCACGAGCGATCATCAAAAATCCAAAGATCCTTTTATTAGATGACTGTCTTAGCGCTGTAGACACAGAAACCGAAGAACAAATCTTAAACAATCTAAAGCAACTAACTCAAAATACAACAACAATTATCGTGAGCCATAGGGTGAGCAGTGCAAAAAACGCAGATATGATTATTGTCCTTGAAGAAGGAAGAATTGTTGAACGTGGTAATCACTCGCAGCTGCTCGATTCAGGAGGTTACTATGCTGATCTCTACGAAAATCAAATGCTGGAACAGGAAAATTGATCATAGATTGTTTTTGCCAAAATGTTCAATTAGAAGCCTTGATAGCTACACAACTAGATTGTGTCCAATAAATTAGGCTAGTTGGCATTTTGTTTTATTTTTGACCGCATACGAGACAAACCTAACCTATGTCTAGAAAGGATTACAATGATCAGGAGGAGATTTTCTCCAAAGTGGTGCGAGCAGGTAGACGCACATATTTTTTTGATGTTAGATCAACCAAAGCAGATGATTATTATCTGACCATCACAGAGAGCAAAAAGTTTACTAATGATGACGGCAGCTTCCACTTCAAAAAGCACAAAATTTATCTATATAAAGAAGATTTTGCAGAATTTGGAGATACGCTCAAAGAAGTGACAGACTTTATACTGGATAAAAAGGGCGAGGCGATTTTAAGTGACGTGCACGCCAATGGACAATTAAAACACACTCCAGATGCCGCAAGTGAAAGCAGTGAACCCAATCACCCTGCATCGTTCACAAACGTGGATTTCGACGATATTTAAGAATTAACACCTTAACTTTTGGCCTTCCCTCACTAGGAAGGCTTTTTTATTGATAGACATATTATGCGAATTACTTTCATTTTGATAGCTGTATTGTTCGCTTTCGCGAAAGCGGTACTAGCACAATCTCCATCACCACAACTGGACTATTATTTAGATTCTAGCAATTACGATCCAGCGATCCCGACACCTGAAGAGGTGCTGGGATATGTGCCTGGCAAATGGCATGTAACACATGATAAGCTTGTCCAATATATGTACGCGCTCGCTGAGTCAAGTGACAGAATAAACATAGAAGACCGAGGTAAAACTTATGAGGATCGTCCCTTGATTTTGCTTACTATCACCAGCCCAGAAAATCATGCTAGATTAGAAGAAATACGTGTAGATCATATAAAAGCGACTGAAACTGATGAAGTTCCCACAACTGATCGGCCTATTGTTATCTATCAAGGTTTTTCTATACATGGCAATGAATCTAGCGGTTCAAATGCTGCATTGCTCTACGCTTATCATCTAGCTGCTGCAAATACTTCAGAAGTCAGAGACTACCTGAGCAATACCGTCGTCCTGTTGGATCCCAGTATGAACCCCGATGGGCTGCAGCGCTTTGCTGGCTGGGTGAATCAGCACAAAAGCGATATCGTAAACCCAGACAATTACGATAGGGAATACCGCGAGGTGTGGCCCGGTGGGCGTACAAATCACTATTGGTTTGATATGAATCGTGACTGGCTACCAGTCCAGTTGCCAGAATCGCAAGCCAGAATCGCCACATTTCACAAATGGTTACCAAACATCTTGACAGACCATCACGAGATGGGTACCAATTCCACTTTCTTTTTCCAACCAGGAATTCCTTCTAGAACTCATCCGCTTACACCCAAAAAAAACCAAGAACTCACAGAGAAAATCGGTAAGTTTCATGCAAAAGCATTTGAGAACATAGGCAGCTTATATTATTCAAAAGAGAGCTTTGACGATTTTTACTACGGGAAAGGCTCAACATTTCCAGATATCAATGGTTCAATAGGAATCTTGTTTGAACAAGCCAGCTCTAGGGGACACGCACAAAATTCTGAAAATGGAGTATTGACTTTTCCTTTTACTATCAAAAATCAATTGACGGCAGCACTGAGCACTTTAGAGGCTGCCAATAACTTGAGAATCGAAATCCTGGATTATCAAAGTGAATTCTATAGAAATGCTCGCATTGAAGCAGCCCGAAGCAAAGATCGGATAATTGTAGGCAGTCCTGGTGACAGGAACAAACTTGAGGCCTTAACCAAAATCCTTGAAAGACACAAAATTACATATAACGGATTAGAGAAAGACTTAACAGTGGACAACAAAACATTCTTTAAAGATTACAGCATCCTAATTCCTCAAGCACAAAAGAACCATAGACTACTTAGGGCCATGTTTGATAAACGCACCACTTTCCAAGACAGTCTATTTTATGATGTAAGTGCTTGGACATTCCCTTATGCGTTTAATTTTGATTATAGTGAGAATATCACAGTCATGGGATCTTCTGAGTTGAAGAATCTTAAATTTCCTGCGATAAATCAAAATGCTTACGCTTATCTGGTACCGTGGACAGATTACTTATCACCCGCCCTGTTGTACAGATTACTGGAAAATGATTTAAATGTAAAAACAGCGATGAAGCAATTCTCGCTTAATGGCAAAACGTATGGTTACGGGACTTTGATGATCCCTGCACATAATCAGGAATTAAGTACTGCCGAATTAGGAAATCTGATGACAGAACTTCAAGAAAAGTTCAAAATTCAAATTACTGGGGTCAAAACTGGTTTAAGTGACGGTATAAATCTAGGATCAAGGGAATTTAGAAATGTCGAGAAGCCAGTGATTGCTCTACTAGTGGGTGATGGCATCAGTTCTTACGATGCTGGCGAAATCTGGCATCTAATGGACCAGCGCTACGGGATCCCCATTACTAAACTAGATGTCAATAGTATTGGGTCTAAGGATCTTTCAAAATATACAACGATCATTGCACCTTCTAGCTATCGCTCGCCAGATAAGCGAGGTCTTGACAAGCTTACATCTTGGATCACAAACGGCGGGACATTTATAGCATATCGCAACAGTTTGCGATGGATGAAGGAAAAAGGATTGCTCCCGCTGGAGTTTGTAGAAACAGAGAATCCAGCTAAAAATGTAACCTTTGAGCAACGAAGAGATTTTAACGGTGCGCAAGTCATAGGCGGGGCCATTTTTGAAACGGAACTGGACCTCTCCCATCCAATCAATTTCGGGTACAACGATGCGAGTTTACCTATGTTTAGAAATACCACATTGTTTGTAAAGCCAGACGAGGCCAGTTACCGCAATCCCATCCAGTATACAAACTCACCCTTGTTAAGCGGCTACAGTTCAAAAATCAATCTTGAAGCGCTAAAAGGTAGCGTCCCTTTTAAAAGTTCAAGCTATGGGCGCGGTACGGTGATAGGTTTTACAGATAACACCCAGTTTAGGGCTTTCTGGTATGGGACTAATCGGCTGCTGATGAATGCAATATTTTTTGCAGATCAAATGAATTGATTAGCTGATTCTAGTTCCATTATGGATTTTGGAATCAGGCCTTAAGAATGTGGCCGTTCCATCTTCTACGGCAGCCAGTACGAGACATTGACTTTTGATGTTTGCGATTTGTTTGGCTGGAAAATTCACTACAGCCGTGACTTGTGTCCCAACTAAATCCTCGCAGGTATATCGGTCTGTTATTTGGGCACTGGATTTTAAAACACCTAATTCACCAAAATCAATTCTCAATACATAAGAAGGATTAATAGCTTGCTTAAATGGTTTGCAGTCTATGACCGTACCTACCCTAATATCTACGGCTGCAAATTCATCCCATGAAATTTCATTCATGACTGTTCATGCGCAGTTTCTCGATCATTTCTGGTGAAATGGCCACATCTGCACCGTAAGCATCTACAAGCAGGCCTTTGCTGCCGTCAGAACATTCCAGCACATACAATATCATATTGTCGGCAGGATTAGTCATTCCCTCAAAACGGTGAAATTCCACCACTTCTAACTCACCGGCTTTCCATTCTTTCTTTAGCTTTTTTGATTTTACACCATCCTCGACTAAGTCAAAATCAACAGTATAACCTTTGGATTGGTAATCTTCTACAGCTTCTGTAAGGGTTGAATAAGAATTCTTCATTGGTTTTTTTTGTTAAAATACAGGTTTCTCTCTTTATGGCTATGAGTTTAAAAAATGATTAATAAAAGTTTGTAACGCCTGGCAAATTGTAAGCACTTATTACATGACCGCGTGAAACATGGTGGTGTGTATTTTTACGCTTTCGCGAAAGCGTTATTTCAAACCACAGAGAAAACTTTTTTATGGCTCTTGTAGAATCTGAAATGCTTCCTCTAGGAACCATCGCACCTAAATTTAAACTATTAGATACTGTTACAGGTAATCCTACAGCTTTCCAAGACGTAAAAGGCGAAAAGGGTACTGTTGTCATTTTCATCTGTAATCACTGCCCATACGTCAGGTATGTCAATCCTGAACTGGTCAGGATAGTCAATGATTACCGTATTTTAGGCTTTGGGTTTGTAGGCATTTCCAGCAATGATGTAGAAAAATATCCTCAGGACGGTCCCGAAGAAATGAAAGCCCACGCCACCAAAGTAGGTTATAATTTCCCCTATCTCTACGACACTGATCAACAAGTAGCCAAAGATTATCGCGCGGCTTGCACACCAGATTTTTATTTGTTTGATTCTGCTGACAAACTGATTTATCGAGGTCAACTAGACGATTCCAGACCTGGGAACAGCATCCCGCTGAGTGGTCGTTCTCTACGTGAAGCCATGGATGCTGTATTAAATAACCATCAGGTAAACGCTTTGCAGAAACCAAGTGTAGGATGTAGTATAAAATGGAAATCAAAATAGCGTGTCGTCTGTAGAACTAATTTTATTTTAGCCCCATCAACAACATTTATGTTTTCCCTTAAAGTTATCTGGAATCCGCCAGAAGGTCTTGACTTAGGATTCTTTACCATACACTTCTACAGCTTATCCTACATCGTCGCCTTTGGTCTGGCTTGGTACATCATTAAACCTGTTTTCAAACGCGAGAAGATATCGCTAGAGAAAATAGATCCGCTGTTCATGTATTGCATCATAGGCTGTCTAGCAGGTGCACGAATAGGACACTACCTTTTTTATGAACCCAGCACCTTCATTACTGATCCGTTACGGGTTTTCCTGCCATTTCAATTAGACCCTTTTGAATGGACTGGATTTGCTGGTATGGCGAGTCATGGTGCTGCGTTAGGCATCATCATCGCAATGTTTTTCTATAGTCGCAAGCATCTAGGCAAGCACATGTTTTGGATTCTGGACCGGATCGTAATCCCAACAGCGATAGGCGGAACCTTTGTAAGACTAGGTAATCTGATGAATAGCGAGATCAATGGCGACGTCACCGATGCGCCGACAGGCTTCAAATTTGTCAGGGATCTAAGTGATCAAAACGTACGCGCAGCATTGCGTAAAATAGGCAAGACAGATACTGACAAAGCCATCGATGCCCTTGTGTCAGACCCTCAATATGCAGCTTTACTAGAAAGTATTCCTTATAAACATCCAGCACAGCTCTATGAGGCGATCTGTTATGTATTTGTGTTCTTGGCGCTTTATCTGGTGTATTGGAAAACAAACAAAGGCGAAAAGCTAGGTTACTTGCTAGGCTTGTTCTTTGTGCTTTTATTTACAGTAAGGTTCTTTATTGAATTTATCAAAGAGCCACAAACAGATACCGATTCTTTTATCATTTTAGGTGCTCATTTCAATACAGGTCAATTACTAAGTATACCATTTATCCTGATTGGATTATTCCTGATGTTCAGTCCAGAGGGATTGTTCAAACACCCACCACAGAAAGCAAAAAAGTAGGACGGCACGGAGTCGAGTTCCCTAGGCCAAGAGATCATTAACTCTAGCTGATCTTTCGATTAGTTTATTCTTATTTAGGTTTATAGCCTAATCGTAGTTCAATCCTGAGATTATTTCCAGTGCGTGAGTTATCTCTAGTTGATGCATTATTTGGCTACTTAAAAACGCCACAGAACAAAGTCAACTCAATTTGGCTTTCTTTAGATATCGTATTGCCTATGTAGCAAGAACCTCTGATTGTATAGCACTACTACTTTGTGAGCATTGTAATTAGTCTGCAGATATAGCGCCTGTTATTAGCTCTTGATTGTGAACTTAACTAGGACAACGCAACAACCTTTTGAACAGAAAACAGAGAGACCTTGTGACATAAAAAAGCCTCTCGAAAGAGAGGCTTGAACTTGTTATGATCTTATTCTTGCTAGTAGGTCAAATATACCCACTTCACAATATCCTCAATGGTAGGATCTCGGAATTCGATAGTATAGAAGTAGGTTCCCATAGGGAGTAGACCGCTACCACCTTCAGAGGAAGCGCCAGCCCAGGGAACATAATTCACAGAATTGGTCTCGTAAACCATGGTCCCGTTTCTATTGAATACCTTAAGAGTGAAATCACCTTGTTGCTGGAGATTGACGATCTCAAGTGTATCATTAGCACCATCGCCATTAGGTGAAATACCTTGTGGTAAAATCAATTCACAGCCCTCCACGGTGACGCTGAAAGAAGCGAAGTTGGTACATCCCGTACTGTTATCCATAATACGTGCTGTTATTACATCCATGTCACTAGCATCGTAAAGAGTGGATAGTTGGTTTACATCGTTCTCTGCATCAGCCTGAGAACCGAAATAAGCCACGCTAAAGTCTGTGCTTGATTGACCATTCAGTACGTCAAGATCTTGCTCAGAAAGATCAATTTGCTGGATACCATCGATTGGAACTTCATCACACACTGTGATGTCCATTGGCTGCCCTATTGCCGGTTCGTCATAAACTCGAATATTAAAATTGATACGATTTGTACAACCAGTAGTATTGTCTGTAACCAAGGCGACAACAAAATCATTATCCATAGCAGTGTAAGGACTCATCAATTCATTAGTATCCATATCAGCATCTGCGTCAGATGGGAAGTATTGTAATGTAAAGTCAGCTGGATCAAGTCCATTCAAAATAGCTGCGTTTTGCAATGTCAAATCTATATCTAGCATACCATCAGAAGGAATATCATCACACTCTTCTATGTCAGCAATTCCAGTAATCGCAGGCGCAGGATTGACATTCAATGTGAAAGGTGCTACATTAATACATCCAGTTGCATTATCTGTGATTCTGGCAAAGATTACCGTGCCATCTGTTCCAGCAAATGGTGAGTTCAAGGCACCAGTATTAGCTACTGCATCAGCCTCAGACCCAAAATAAGCGACACTAAACAGGGCAGCATCCTGACCAGCTAGAACTGCTGCATCCTGACTAGTCAAATCAAAATCAGCTGTATTATTTGTTAGATCGTCCTCACATAAAGTAAGATCGCTAGGCGCACCTATAGTTGGGTTACTTAGAATATTTACAGTGAAAGATGTCGTATTGAAACATCCATTTGCATCTGTGATTCTTGCAAAAATCACATCACCATCAGTGATGCTAACAGGGTTAGGAAGATCATTGATTCCTGCTGTTGCATCAGCTTGATCGTCATGATAAGTAATAGTAAAGTTTGCTGCATTTTGACCATCTAGGACAGCTGCGTCTTGTACAGTGAGGTTTACGTTTTCTACTCCATCTGCAGCAAGATCATCACAAACTTCTAGATCAGGAACCATACCTATAGAAGGTGGCGCGCTCACATTTACAGTGAACGTAGTTGTATTGAAGCAACGATCTGGACCTTCTACTCTAGCGACTACTTGATCACCATCATTTGCGGCGAAAGCGCTCGCATTCAATTCGTTTATATTAGAATCAGCGTCAGATTGATTGGCAAAGAATGAGACGCTAAACTGTGTCGGATCCTGTCCCGCAAGCGCTTCTGTTACTCTTACCGTAAGGTCAACATCCTCTTGTCCATCAAATGGCGCAAGATCACAAACTGTGATATCAGTAACAGCTCCCACAGATGGTTCTTGACCTATGATGATGTCAATTTCTGCGGTTTCAAAACATTGATCAGTAATAGCGTTGTTGTTCTCTAGTCTGGCAAAAACCGTTGTAACTCCAGCAGTGAATGTTCTAGGAAAGGTAAAGGCCCCTAAATCGTTTTGTGCAGCTGCTAGACTGGCATGGTAGGTAACATTCACATCTGCTGGATTCTGACCACCAAGCAAGCCTGGAGTAACTAAGGCATCCAAGTCTAAGCTCTCGCTAGCTGAACCGCTACAGAAAAAAAGATCAGGAACAGGATTTGCAGTCGGAGTGTCAAAGATTTCTAAAGTAATCGTATTATCCACAACAAAACTTGAGCCCGTAACCGTAAGCGTTACATTATATGTTCCGGCGGTGGTATATTGATAAGTTGGATTAAATTGATTGCTGCTGCCAATACCATCACCGAAATCCCAAAATACCGTATCAGTAGGACAAAAATCATTTGCGCTTGAATCAAAAAGTATAGTATCTGTTACACAGAATTCAGTACCGATTGCTCCAGGGGAACCTCCCATGTTTCCTGCCACTTGGGCTCTAAAATCTGGACTGAAGAAAGAAGTGATAAAGGGTGGTAGACCTTCTCTAACTTCTGTTCCAGGCAATAACGTGATTGCATTCTCAACAAAATTAGCTGCGGTACCTACTTGATTCGGATTCTGAATTACATTCAAAAATCTAGTACACGTTCTTGGTGAATATATCCTTCCATCTACCGCTTGCTGCAAAGCACCACGAGCTTCATAGTTGTTTCGACTAAATATGGAGACTGGATTATTTTGAAAGTTAGCTTGTGTTAAATTATATTGGTAAATATTCTTAGTATTATTTCCACCGCAACCATTGCTCCCATTAATTGAGTTAGCATCAACATATAAAAGTTGGGAATTTGGAGAAAATTCCACTCCATAGCACTCATTTGACACACCTAATCCACCGAGCTGAATTTCATTGGAGACTATACCGGTTGAATTATCAAAATCCGCAATTACAGCACCATTGTCATTAACAGAAACATTTGCCACCCTCGTGCCGTCGGGGCTAAATTTTATGGTACCACGACCATCCGTAACAATATTGCTATTAATGGTTGACACAACAGGCACGGGATTTACACCACCACCGGCAACTCTGAAGGCTTGATAAACATTGGTTTCATAAGTAATTAACCAATAAGACCGACCATCAGCATGTAGTACAGCACTAATTTTCTCTTGCCCATCTGTCCTAAGTGGAATATTAATACGTCCTGGCAAAACATCTCCCAGACCGCCTCTAGCATTCATATTTACGATATTGTAGTTCACTACAGGTGCACTACCAGTACTAACCGTAAAAACGTAATAAATACCGGGTGCAATGATATCTGGTACAATAATCCCTGATTGTGCAGCAGAAGAATTCCCTAATAGATTACCATTGGCCCCCGGGAATGGGTTTCCATTCCTATCCCAAATAGTTCTCCCATCGGTGTACATTTGAAGTTGTCCACATCGATCAGAAATTGCGGAACAACCTTCAATGGTATCTAATGAACCTGTAACAGGAGTCGGGCTAAGTCCATTGAAATCCAATCCGGCGAATTCACCGAAAAACCACCAAGAGGCCTCTGCCTGCGCGATCAGCGCGATTGGAGACATTAAACAGAGAATAAGTAGAAGTTTTTTCATAACAGTAATTAGGTTGCTGAAAAATATTAAAACATTTGTCTACTATTATGCAGACACTTGATCTAAAATAAAATATTTGCTAACAAAGGTGAAGGGTTTTTCACTTAAAATATTTGATTGATTCACAAATAATTGCTAGACTTATCTTTATTCACCAGTTAACTAAGGGTTAAAAATACACTTTTTTTGAAATGCTGCAAGACATATTAGAATTACGCTTTCGCGAAAGCGTAAATTCTTTTAAGGTGATATATAGAAAAGTTTGATCACCTCTTCAACATCTTCAACGTATGCTGGAAACTGTTTTCGTCTGTCAATCGGATCAGATACACACCACTGGGAAGTTCTCTGGTAAATATAATCATCGATTCTGTTAGACTGCCCTCAAGCATCATTCTACCCGACAGGTCATAGATTGTGTAATCCATCCCTGTCGCATTTTGCAGGATTGCCTTATCGCCTACTGGATTGCCCAGCAATGATGGTAGTATCTGCGCTTTTTCTATACTGGTGCTGCTCAAGGGAACACCGTTGCAGTCTGTCTTGGCGTAGCGCCCTACCCAGAAGTCGCCGCCTATATTGTCGTTGCGCATCAGGGTGGGGATGCCGTCATTGGGATCAGTGAATAGATCATCTGCCATGTAGCCGCCTACGATATAGTTACCGAACCGGTCCACGTCTATGGCGGTCATGGCATCGCCCTCGCGCAGGCCGCCTTCTACCTTGACAATATCAAGGATGTTGCCCGTGGCCGCATCGTAGCGTACCAGCGCAGGCTTGCGTACGGCGGGGTTGTTTCCAGCAGGTCGCGTGATTCCCATCCCGTCCCAGTCGCCATCGCCGTATTCTGTGGCCAGTCCCATCTCGTTGCCGTTGAGGGCAAGGCCAAAGCCGATGAATGAGGATCCAGTATAAGAATTGTTGCCCCATAATAGATTACCCGAAGAATCAAGTTTTACCACAAATGTGACATTGCCACCAACATCATTGGGTGGTAGATAGGGGACAAATCCAGCAATATTCTCATTATTCCCAGTTCTCGGGGAATGAATGATTTGTCCAGTAAAGTAAACGTTCGATTGAGCATCTAACACCAAATCACTGAATAAGCCACCGCTAGCAGAATTATCGACTTTCCAAACTTCATTTCCCACCACATCTGTACAAAGTACTGTTATACGCCTACGAGTTGTATCCCCGTTGACCGAAAAGGGATCGTTGTTAAAATTGGAAAGTCCAAAAACATAGCGGTTGAGCGTAGCGTCGTACCTCAACCTCAGGAAATCCCTCTCGTTACGCAGGCCTTCCAGATCCAGCGGTGTGTTGCCCAGGTAGTTGCCCGCTGCATCGTAGCGCAGCACATACCAGCGGCCACCGTCTGCTGTGGCAGGCACGGTCAACTGACCGTTGAGATGGGTTCCTGGCACCAGGCGGCAAAGAAAATGTGAAGTGCCATTGCTCTCGACTCTGATATCACCATAATCCGACTCAAAATAATCATTGCGAATGGCTTGGTCTCTTTCTGGAAATTGTATCCATTGGAAATTCCCATTCGAATCATACTTAATCATGAAAATTGATCGCTGCCAAGGACCTGGTGCGTTTACATCATTTGGGCCAGAATTCGTAAAGTCATTGCCAAATTTGACTGGAAAAGAGCTAGACGGTGTCCACAATGGTAAAACCTTGCCAGCGACATAAATATTATCGTTTGCATCCATCGCGATCGAAGAGCCGTAGTCTCGTGAATCCCCACCAAAAGTCTTTGACCAAAGGTAATTACCCTGACAATCAGTTGAGAGCAACAACAAGTCAGAACCACCGGTATTACCATTGTTTTGTGGATAGACCGTCCCGTTAAAATCAGAAGGTACACTCGCAGTATTTGCTTCAACTAAGCATAAATAGTAATAATTACCGTTTGTGCCTACTTTAATATCCAAGATTCGTTCAAATGATGACCATGTACGAGCACCATTTACCAATTCAATATTGCCCCCCCCCCTGGCAGCCCAGTCCCATTGATAGGTCTGAGCATTAACGCCAATTGTCAATGAAAAACAAAGGACAACAATTATATGCCGATGGATGGTTGCGCTGGTATACATGGTGATAAAATTCTTACATGTTAAATATAGATTAAAAAGGTCAGCCCCCAAACCCCCAGAAGGGGGCTTTTAATATGTAATTAAAAATGATATAGTCAAAATAAGACACCCCCCTTGCCCGCCTCAAGGGGGGGGGAGTGTTATATTATTTTTTGATAAGGACCGCTCTATAATGATCACCTGATGATTGGATTAATTGAACCATGTAGTTACCTTGTTAGATTTGGATTTAATACGCTTTCGCGAAAGCGCAATAAAAAAACCCCACAGAAATCTGCAGGGTCATTTTATCTGGAAAAAGATTTTAGTTACGCTTCCTCCTCCACAACTTCTTTCTTCTTGTCACGCAATTTGTGCTCTGCGTTTTTAGAACTATCGTACATGATAGGCGTTGCGATAAATACCGAAGAGTAAGTACCAACAATTACACCCACAATCAACGCAAACATAAACCCGCGTATGGACTCACCACCGAAAATGAAGATGGCCAACAATACGATCAAGGTGGTAAGCGATGTATTCAACGTTCTACTGATGGTTGAACTAATCGCAGAATTCACCGTCACAGGGAAACTGGTGCCGACACGCTCGTTTATAAACTCACGTATGCGGTCAAACACAACCACCGTATCATTCAATGAATAACCGATTACCGTCAGAATCGCCGCGATGAAGGCTTGGTCAATCTCCATATTGAATGGCAAGAACTTATATAGCGCCGAGAAGATTCCAAGAACAATCACAACGTCATGGAATACCGCTGCAACCGCACCTATTGAAAATTGCCACTTACGGAAACGCAATAGGATATAAAGGAATACCACGACCAGCGACCCTAAAATCGCATACAATGATCCTGTCAGTATATCATCTGCTATGGTAGCACCTACTTGGAAAGTCGACATCACACCGTACTGCTTATCCTCAATACTTACATCGGCAAACTGCTCTTGCGTCATGCCTTCTGGCAAGTATTGCTGTAGCGTTAAGTAAAGCTTGTCTTCGATCTCTTGACTCACCTCACTGTCATCGCGGTCAATTCCGTACTTTGTACTGATCTTCAACTGATTGTCTGAACCGTAGGTTTTAGCCTCTGCACTACCGAATACTTCAGGCGAGCTAAGCGCTTCTGTGATTTCTGTAGCGTTCACCGGCTCTTCAAATCTTACGATGCTCGTACGACCACCAGTAAAGTCAATTCCCAGATTGAGCTTATTGACCGCAAGCGAACCAATACTCGCAACAATTAGCAATCCAGAAATGATATAGGCCACCTTACGCTTTCTCAAGAAATCGATATTCACATTGCGGAACCAGTTCTTGGTCACGCCAGTCGCAAAAGCAAGTGTTTTGCCTTTACTAACAGATGAGTCAACTAGCAACCTAGTAATAAAGATCGCGGTAAACAATGAAGTCAAAATACCGATCATCAAGGTCGTTGCAAAACCTTGGATAGGTCCTGTTCCAAAAATGTAAAGTATTACAGCCGTCAAAAAGGTGGTGATGTTAGCGTCCAGAATGGAACTCAATGCATTGTTAAAACCATCCCTGATGGCATCTGCTTGAGCTTTCCCTTTGGCCAGTTCCTCGCGTATGCGCTCAAAGATCAGCACGTTTGCATCCACTGAAATACCTATCGTAAGAACAATACCGGCAATACCAGGCAGGGTAAGAACTGCCTTAATGGACGCCAGCGCACCAAAAATGAAAAGAATGTTGACCAGCAAAGCGATGTCTGCAAAGAAACCTGCCTTACCGTAGTAGAAAACCATCCAGATCAGTACCAGCACAAGTGCAAGTGCAAATGAGATCAGACCACTATCGATTGCCTCCTGACCCAACGATGGACCGATCACATCGCTTTGAATGATTTCTGCTTTTGCAGGCAGCTTACCAGCACGTAGAACTGTAGCAAGATCTTTTGCTTCCTCTACGGTAAACTGACCAGAAATTTGAGATCTACCGCCAGAGATAGGTCCATTATTGATCCCAGGCGCACTGTACACCGTATTATCTAAAACTACAGCAATACTTGTCCCGTTGTTGTAAGCTTCTGTAGTCATGTCCTCCCAGATCTTAGCACCTTCACCATTCATGGTCATACTGACTACTGGTTTTGCAAACTGGTCGTACTCTTGACTCGCATTAGTGATTACCCCGCCTGAAAGAGGAGCCTCACCCTGATTGTTTCCTTTAATTGCATAGAGATCTATTAGTTCGTAACCCAATTCTTCATTCAATACGGGAAGTCCCCACGCAAATCTCACATTGCGTTGTTCTGGGTCAAGGTTTGCTCGAGCTTGAGCGTC
The DNA here is from genome assembly GCA_964478845.1 of uncultured Flavobacteriaceae bacterium. Lineage (GTDB taxonomy): Bacteria > Bacteroidota > Bacteroidia > Flavobacteriales > Flavobacteriaceae > Nonlabens. The sequence continues at coordinate 50,953 of CAYZJT010000006.1, forward strand.
ATTTAAGTAGCTTTCAAGCAGCTCTTTGTCTTGAGCGCGGAATGTGCCCACCATTGGTTGATTTGCCCTACCTGGAGCAAGCATTCTTGAAAGGATTGGGTTCTCGTCGTTACCGATGACAATATCTTCTTCCTCATCTGCAATAGCCTCATCATCGATGGTTTCATCGTTCAGTAGATCTGCTAAATCTGTATCCTCATCAATAGTTTGTGTGGAGTCTACAGCTATTGCGGTATCCTCTGCTACTTCTGATGTAGAACCATTTTCAGCGGCAAGCTTATTAGCCCAATAAGTATCAGCTTCAACTAGATAACTGGCAATTTCACCAGCTTGATAAACGTGCCAAAACTCAAGTTGAGCAGCTTTGGTCAAGATGTCTTTAATACGCTTAACATCTTTCTCACCTGGTAACTCGATCAAGATTCTACCAGTCTCGCCCAGTTGCTGGATATTTGGCTGAGTAGTACCAAATTTGTCAATACGCTTGCGCAAAACATCAAAGGCACTGGTCATATACTCATTAAGTTCTTCGCGTAGTACTGGCTCGACCTGAGCATTAGTCATATCGAACTCGATACGGCCCTCCATTTCTTGGTTAGCAAAAATGTCCGGTGAGGCAAGTGATGCGCCCTCCTTACTATTGAACTCTTCTAGGAAATAATTGAAGTATGAATCCTGACCGTCCTTTACGCGCTCATCTGCAGCGTTAAGTGCCTCACGGAAATCTGCATCGGTAGAGCCATCTGCCATACCGATCAATAGGTCCTTTACAGAGATCTGAAGTATGACGTTTATACCACCTTTTAAGTCAAGACCTTTTTTGAGTTCCTGCTCTTTGGCGGTGGCATAGGTGGTGTATCCACCCCAAACATCTTCACCTGATATAGAATCCAGGTAACGTTTTCTTGCATCGTCCATAAGTCCGCTCGCATCCGGGCCATCTGCTTCAACCACGCGCTCTGCGTAGTCATCTGCATCACTTTCTATCTTATTTGTGATAAAAGTGTAGGTAAGTTGATAGATACTTACTATCGCAAAAATGATAGCAAAAAATCTAATTAATCCTTTGTTTTGCATTATAAATAATTAAATATGAGCCATGTGGCTCGTTTTGGTTTGTAAACTAGAAATGATGATACTTTGAGATTGTATAGTATTGTTTTCGCTTAAAGCGAAAACGGCCTCGCATCAAAGGCAAGAAATAGTTTAGGCTGTGGGTCCAGCCCTAGGATTGGGTAGAATTAAGTTTGTTGCTGACCAGAACAGGTGTAAACCATTAATTTTTTTAAGGCTTAAGTCAGTAGATAGATGATTAACTTCTAATTGATTGTTGACAACATACGCGACAAGAGAATTCGGCTGACTTCTACCATAGTCATTTGAGTTTTCAGACAGCAATATTCCAGAACAGCCCTGATTTGATGTTGAGGCGCTTTCTGAAAGTTTGACATTAACCGCTATGTTTCCAAAATCATCAGAATTGCGATCAATTGAATTGAGAAAAATGGCAATACTCTGCTCTATTTCGTATGCATCTAGACCTGTCTGATAAGAGATCTGCAATTGCCCATCCAGCGACTTGATCTCAAGTTCATCGGCACCCAGATGGATAAGATGCTCGGCAATCAGTTGGGCAACCTTGACATTTTCTTGGTTGTCAGCAAAAGTGATCACCTGCTCTGTCTGCTGCTTTGAAAAAATCAGGCAGAGCACACTGAAAATCAGCGCAGCTAAAAATGTTATGGATGTCTTAAAATTCACCGGCGGCAAATATAAGAATATTCTGTTGTCGGTAGTGTGAAGCAGGATTTTGGTTAGTGGTGATGTTAATGGTTAATGGTCACGTTGAACTTGAGGCATGAAATTGAAACCTGAAACGACAATCACGCCACTCGTGCGCCTTATGGCTGCATGTGGGTAATAATGCCTGAAACCTGGAACCTGAAACTTAGACATCATCCCGTGATTCCCAGCACAGACGACAACGCACTGGCCAAGCCTAAAAACGACAAAAAACCACAGATATCTGTCACAGTAGTCAAGACTATGGATGACGAAGTCGCAGGATCTTGCCCTAGTGCCTGCAGACCAATAGGGATGAGTGCGCCTGCAAATCCTGCGATGACCATCGAGATAATCATGGAAATACCAATCACTATGGCGATACCTGATGAACCTGACCAAAAGAAAACAACAATACCGGTAGTAATCGCCACGACTATACCGTTGATCAATCCTACAACCAATTCTTTTTTTGCCACCAGCCACCATTGACCTGTAACCACCTCCTTAAGTGCTAGACCCCTAATGGTTACTGCAAGAGCCTGGGAACCTGTATTCCCCGACTGTCCTGCAACTACAGGAAGAAAAATTGCCAAAATGGTAATCTGAGCAATCGTATCCTCAAAAAATCCAACCACCAGAGAAGCAAGAAAGGCTGTCACTAGATTGATCTGCAGCCAGGGGAGCCGTTTACGCACCGCAAACGTTGCTCTGGAAAGGGCGTGCTCTTCCTTACCTGCGCCAAACATCGTCTGCAAGTCGTCACTGGCTTCTTCCTGAGAAGCCTGGAGAAGAACATCATTGCGTATTACACCTAGCAAGCGATTGCTATCATCGACTACCGGCACTTGAAGTAAAGAGTGTTCTTCTATAATGCTTAAAATCTCATTTCTAGAAGTATCCACCTGAACGCTGTACGGCTTGTACATCAACTCTTCTATTTGCTGTTCCGGTTGAGCTACTGCTAGATAATGCACTGGTACCCGCCCCATGAGTGCCTTATTATTATCTACTACATAAACGGTAAGAATACGCCTGTCCCCTATTTCCCTTAACCGTACCAGCACAGATTCAACCAGATCCTCCCTGAGTACGGTCAGGCGTATGTTTTCCATTACCGACCCAGCAGTATCCTCTTCATAATCCAGATACTTCAGAATTTCCTTGCTCACAGATTCCGGTAACAGCGCTAGCCTATCGTCCAGCGAATCTTTGCTTAAACGCGATAGTATCCGTGCAGCCCTGTGAGTATCTGATCTAGCAAAGATTTTCTTGAATAGTGCGTCATCCAGATCTGGAAGCAATTCATGTACCACGTGGATTGGCAACTCAAAGAATACCTTGCGAGCCCTGATCGGTTTACTCTCTGTCAGATAGCGCTGTATCTCCTCTAAAGTGAGATTTTCGATTTCACGGGCACTTTCTCTATAGGATTTTGAGGCAAACCTTTTATTGAGCATGAGGGATTTTTAAGTAAGTAGTCATGGTGTCTGATTTATTTCAAAACCGCTTATAAGTTTTGTTCTGTAAATGTAGGTGATTGCCGTAGCGCTGACTTTCACCTCTCTTGCTAATAATTCAAAGTGAACGTACTGTTTAGATATGATAGATTTGATCTCACTTTCGCGATCCTGCCTGTCATGCCTCTGGCAGGCAGGAGCGTCATAATTAAACTAATGCCAACAAAAAACCCGCAACTTTAAAGCTGCGGGCTGAGGTAAAATAATTTATTATTACTAGTTCTCTTGTAGGAGTTCGTTTGTAGCCCTTACCCCCTCAGCACTTTCTTGGAGTGCTGATTTTTCTTTATCGCTTAATTCTATTTCTACAATCTTCTCAATCCCATTGCGGCCCAATACCACTGGAACACCTATGCACAGGTCTGATAAACCATACTCCCCATCTAGCAAAGCACTACATGGGAATATTTTCTTTTGGTCGCAAGCAATGGCTTGAACAAGTCCAGATACAGCTGCGCCAGGTGCGTACCATGCGCTGGTTCCTAAAAGTTTAGTAAGCGTTGCACCGCCTACTTTAGTGTCCTGTAATACTTGCTCCAGACGATCTTCACTCAAGAATTCACTAGCTGGCACACTGTTGCGTGTTGCCAGTCGAGTAAGCGGCACCATCCCTTTGTCGCTGTGTCCACCGATTACCATTCCGTCAACATCAGAGATAGGTGCTTCTAGCGCTTCGGCTAGGCGGTATTTGAAACGTGCGCTATCCAGTGCACCACCCATACCGATAATTCTATGTTTAGGAAGACCAGTTGCTTGATGAGTCAGATAGGTCATTGTGTCCATAGGATTTGAAACAACGATCAGGATCACCTCTGGTGAGTGCTCAACAAGGCTACTAGAAACTGATTTAACTATACCAGCATTGATACCGATCAATTCTTCTCTGGTCATTCCTGGCTTACGTGGGATCCCAGAAGTAATTACTGCCACATCGCTTCCGGCAGTCGCAGAATAGTCATTTGTCACCCCAGTAATCTTGGTATCAAAACCATTCAGGGATGCAGTCTGCATAAGATCCATCGCCTTTCCTTCGGCAAAGCCCTCTTTAATATCCAGCAATACTACTTCACTGGCAAAATTTTTCATTGCGATATACTCTGCACAGCTGGCACCTACAGCCCCTGCTCCTACTACGGTAACTTTCATTGAATTTGTTTTAAGTAATTAAAATTTACGAGATGTCGTAAAAATAAATAAGCATGATCAAACAATGCTTAAGATTTCGCTTAAATCCTAAAGAATACTGAAGCACTCAGGGTTTGGAATTCACCTATAGTGTAATCTGCATTGATATTAAATGCACCCAAGGTAAGTTTAGCACCTACAGTTCCTAAAATCCCTGATGTTTCAGATTCGACCGCTACCGGATCGACAAGGGTAGAATTTTGTGGAAAAATTATAGAATCATCAACGAAAACGTATTCACCGTTTAAATTAGTTAGAGTATTTCCCAGAAGGTAGTTAACACCACCATACAGATTAAATGTTTTCCAGTTTGTACCTGCAATCAAGCTAAAGTTAAAGACATCTGCCTGACTTTCTATACGCTGATTAGTCCCATTGACTATAGTTCCATCCTCAAAATCATAGCTTAAATCAACTTTTGTATATGCTGCCAATAATGAAATGGCTACAGGTAATTCATCAGCACCATCTATACTATTCCCTACAAACAACCTTGAGATTTCCCATTGCAGCCCGCCCCCGTAGAATCCTGATTCAAAATCATCTGTTTCAATTTTTGGAATAAACCTAGCTTTTAACTCAAGTCCATAGCCTAAACCAACTGCACCCTGTAAGAAAGCGGTAGGAACAAAATCCAGTCCTTGGGAACCTATCCCATCTGCCAGTATGATCTCATTTTCAACCAGAAGAGCACCTGTAGTTGCATCCCTAGCCTGAACGATTAAACTCTGTACGGTACCATTGTCACCCAGTGCTGTTGCTATGTTGCGTGGCGTGCTACTACCATCACCAAATGTGACAGTGATTCTTCCTGGTAATGGACTCGCCGCATCATACCCTCGTTGGATAATCGCCTCATATTCTGATGGGTCGAGTGTGAATTTTTGGGCATCTTGTGGTGCGAACGTACCATTAGCTCTTAATTGGATCATGAATTTAAATCTATCCAATGCTCGTGCATCGTCATACCAACCGGATCCCAAATTGTAGGTGAGCGCCTCTGCAGCTGGAGTAGCATAATCATTCAGGTAAAGATTTGCAGCCTCCTGCCCCGCAGCAAGTATTTCTGAGAAGTTGTTTTGTGAGTATGCTTTCGCGAAAGCAAAAAAAACAAAAGCACAGAGTACATAAGATTTTACCCTATTGATCATAATCGGTGGAATTTGATCAATATTAACTGGTGCTCTGAATCTCAAATTATAAGAAAATCATAAACTAAAAAGCCCCCCAGAAAGTTGGAAGCTTTTGTAGTCTATCGCTTTACCTATGCATCGATGTTGGCATACTTAGCATTTTTCTCGATAAACTCACGACGTGGTGGAACCTCGTCTCCCATGAGCATTGAGAAGATGCGGTCTGCCTCGACACTGTTGTCGATGCTTACCTGTCGCAGGGTACGGAATTCTGGATTCATCGTCGTATCCCACAGCTGGTCTGCATTCATCTCACCCAATCCTTTATAGCGCTGGATATTTGCACCACCTCCCATACTTTCAACTATGGCATCGCGCTCCTCATCATTCCATGCATAGCGCTTTTTAGCACCTTTTTTCACTAGATACAATGGTGGTGTTGCTATATAGATGTATCCTCTCTCTACCAGTTCACGCATGTATCGGAAAAAGAAAGTAAGAATCAAAGTGGCGATGTGGGAGCCATCAATATCTGCATCACACATAATGACGATCTTGTGATATCTTAGCTTGTCTAAGTTGAGGGCTTTTGAGTCTTCCTCTGTTCCTATGGTGACACCTAGTGCAGTGTAGATATTTCTAATTTCCTCATTCTCAAAGACTTTATGCTGCATCGCCTTTTCAACATTGAGGATCTTACCACGTAAAGGCAGTATAGCTTGAAAGTTTCGGTCACGGCCTTGTTTTGCCGTTCCACCAGCCGAGTCACCTTCTACAAGAAATACCTCACATAAAGTCGGATCTGTTTCTGAGCAGTCAGAAAGCTTACCGGGCAAGCCGCCGCCACTCATGACAGTCTTGCGCTGAACCATCTCACGGGCTTTACGCGCCGCATGACGCGCCTGTGCAGCAAGGATGACTTTTTGAACGATGGTTTTGGCATCTGCTGGATGTTCCTCTAGATAGTCTTCCAGCATCTGAGAGACCGCCTGTGAAACAGCACTGGTTACTTCACGGTTACCTAATTTTGTTTTGGTCTGACCCTCAAACTGAGGCTCAGCAACTTTGACAGAAATGATTGCTGTTAGCCCTTCTCTAAAATCGTCGCCAGAAATATCAAACTTCACTTTATCCAGCAGCCCAGAGTTATCGGCATACTTCTTAAGTGTACTGGTCAATCCACGACGGAAACCAGCTAAATGAGTACCACCCTCGTGAGTGTTGATATTATTAACGTAAGAAAATAGATTCTCGCTGTAGCTGTCATTGTAAATCATGGCTACCTCTACAGGGATACCATTTTTCTCGCCTTCCATAGCAATTACATCCTCGATGAGCGGCTGGCGCGTATCGTCCAGAAAACGAATGAATTCCACCAGTCCTTCCTCACTTTGAAATACGTCCTGAACAAACTCACCTTTCTCGTCCTTGTTGCGATGATCAGTAAGTATAATCTTAATTCCTTTATTCAAGAAAGCAAGCTCTCGTAATCGATTAGCTAGCGTTTCATAATTATAGGTGATTGTTTGTTGAAATATCGAGCGGTCTGGAGTAAATGTAACAACGGTTCCACGTTTATCGGTCTCACCTACAACGCGCACCGGATACATCACTTTCCCTCGCTCATATTCCTGCTCGTAGACTTTGCCATCGCGGTAGACAGTGGCTTTAAGATGATCAGAAAGTGCATTTACACAACTTACCCCCACACCGTGCAGACCACCAGAAACCTTATAAGAATCCTTATCGAATTTTCCACCGGCACCTATCTTGGTCATTACCACTTCAAGTGCGCTCACGCCTTCCTTCTTGTGTATATCTACAGGAATACCACGACCATCATCTGATACGGTGACGCTATTGTTTTCATTAATAATTACGCTGATGTTGTCACAATGACCAGCAAGTGCCTCATCGATTGAGTTGTCCACCACCTCATAAACCAGGTGGTGTAATCCACGTGTTCCTACATCACCTATGTACATGGACGGACGCATACGTACGTGCTCCATCCCTTCGAGTGCCTGAATAGAATCGGCACCGTAGTTTTTCTTGTTCTCTTCGCTCATAAATTAGTCATGAAAAAACGCTGATTTCAGCGACTAACAAATATAAGAAAAACCCGCGTCATTTCTAGGAAAACTAGTGATAGACTGGGTGTTTTATTCACAGTTTGTTAAAACCGTGGATAGTAATGAAATCCTTATGGGATATTAAGGTACTTGTGCGTTTGTAATGATACTTGCCATTCTGGATTTTCCATGACAAATTCGGTGATCTGTGGGATCATTTTTTCACGCACACTCCACTCGGGCTGCAGGTATAGTTTACAATCTGGAGAGACTTTTTCTGCTTCCGCTTTCGCGAAAGCGAAATCATGACGATTATACACAATCACTTTAAGCTCCTGTGCCACTGGATAGATCTCTGGTAGGGGCATCTTGACCTTTTTAGGACTCAAGCAGATCCAGTCCCATTTACCAGTCAATGGATAGGCGCCGCTGGTCTCGATGTGCACCTGCAATCCCATTTGCTTCAAGGCACTAGTGATAGGAGCCATGTCCCAAGTAAGCGGCTCGCCTCCCGTGATTACGATGGTATTGCTGTAGCGGGCAGCATTATCGACGATGCTCTCAATCGCCGTGGGTGGATGCTTTGCAGGATCCCAGCTTTCTTTTACGTCACACCAGTGGCAGCCTACATCACAGCCGCCCACGCGTATAAAATAAGCAGCTCTGCCCGTATGGTAACCCTCTCCCTGAATAGTGTAAAACTCTTCCATTAATGGAAGCATCAAGCCTTGATCTACTAGGGACATCACCTCGTTTTCTGCCATTTTGCAAAGATAGGTTTTGAACTAGAGCTAAATGCAAGGCAACCGGATCGATTGTCCATGATGAAACCTGCAAGCAACCGAGTCACATCTTGTACTTTTAAGCCTTCAATCTGCAATTCATGAAAAAAGAATTCTTTGATCATATAACTTCTGGATATTCACCCAAAGGCCAATCCATCACCATGGGAGCCGCGATGTTGAACGGTGAGGCAATCAAAGAGGCCTATGTAAAAATCCCCCTAAAGACCATGAACCGTCATGGACTCATTGCGGGTGCCACTGGAACTGGTAAAACCAAGACTCTGCAAATCATTGCCGAACAGCTCTCCAAACAGGGGGTACCTACGCTTCTGATGGACATCAAAGGAGACCTTTCAGGAATTGCCGCTGCAAGCGATGGGCATCCCAAAATCGATGAAAGGCACGAGAAAATAGGGTTTCCATTTGAGTCACGAGCTTCACCCACAGAGATTTTTACGATATCAGAACAGGATGGCGTGCGGTTGAGAGCGACGATTAGCGAGTTTGGTCCAGTACTTCTATCTCGAATTCTTGACGTTACAGAAACGCAAGCTGGAATCATCTCGGTGGTGTTTAAGTATTGCGATGATAACAAATTGCCACTGCTCGATCTAGCCGACTTGAAAAAAGTGCTACAATATGCCACTGGGGAAGGCAAGGAAGAATTCAAGAAACTGTACGGAAGGATCTCTACGTCCTCTACATCTGCTATCATGCGCAGGATCATTGAGATTGAGCAGCAGGGTGGTGATCAGTTTTTTGGTGAGCTGAGTTTTGAGGTCAAAGACCTGTTGCGACGCAACCGCAACGGCGAGGGCTACGTGAATGTGATCCGACTTACAGATATTCAAGACCGGCCTAAACTTTTTTCAACCTTTATGCTAAGCCTTCTCGCCGAAATTTACAGTACCCTGCCCGAACAAGGAGATAGCGACCGACCTGAGTTGGTCATGTTTATTGACGAGGCGCACCTGATATTTGACAATGCCAGCAAAGCACTATTAGGTCAGATTGAAAGCATCGTAAAACTCATTCGCTCAAAAGGCGTAGGACTTTACTTTGTCACCCAAAATCCGACGGACATTCCAGAAAGCGTTTTGAGTCAGCTGGGACTGAAAGTGCAGCATGCTTTACGTGCGTTTACGGCAAAGGATCGCAGAGCGATCAAGCTTACCGCAGATAATTATCCAGACTCACCATACTACGATACGGCTGAGATTCTTACTTCGCTCGGAATAGGTGAAGCATTGATTACCGCTTTGGACGAGAAAGGTCGTCCTAGCCCACTAGCCGCTACGCTACTGCGCGCGCCAGAGAGCAGAATGGATATTTTGACGCCACGTGAACTTGAGAATCTCATTGCAGACAGCGAGATGACTGATAAATACAACCAGGAAATCAACAAGGAAAGCGCCGAAGAAATCCTGCAGAAGAAGATCGAGGAAGCGCATAAAGAAGAAGTAAGAGAAAAAGCTGCCGAAGAAAGGGAAAAAGCCAAATCCAAAAGCACACGTACGTCTACCAGACAAAACCCAATCATCAAAGTGCTGACCAGCGCAAGTTTTATCAGGGGCGTCATGGGAATATTGGGCAAGGCACTTAAATAAATTAAATTTTGCTACTTCACATTTAACTTTTGATCGATTCCCACTATACTTTTGACTCTTAAATTTTGATATGAAAAAAGTACTATTTGTTGGGGTTGTAGCAATATTATTGATCAGTTGTGAAAGTGAGAAAGAAGATAAAACCTTCACCTGGTCAAAAGACCACGTAGGTCATTTGACAAGAAACACACAGATAAGTGAATTAGACAGCATTTTTGCAAATGATAGTATCGTTAACCCAGTTCAGGGAGATGAATTTATCAATGGGCCTGGAAGTATAGAGATCTATGAGAAAGGTGGAACACATCTTTTGTCCATTACGCCAAAGGAAGAATTGGATAACACGAGCAAAATCAGCTATGTGCTGTTGAGAGACCCTAGGTACACCACTGCAGAGGGCATCAATTTAAATAGCGCGTTTAAGGATATCGATGCAGCCTATAAAATCACCAGCGTTGACAACATTATTGATGATGCAATGATTAGAGTGGATCAGCAGAATTTTTATTTTACTATTAGTAAGGAAAAGCTACCATCGGCAGTACGTTATGATTCTGAAGCCAACATAGAAAAAACCATGGTTCCAGACGATGTAAAACCAGAAACTATCTTTGTGAGCTGGTAAGACCACCTTCAATGAAGAAATTTTTGCAAAAAGCCATACCTAGACTGTATGGCTTTTATTTTTCTTTGCTCAACATATTTTCAGCCGAGCGATCTGCTCAAACATCGTTGCGTGTATTTTGCGTACCTAGAAAAGGCCAGTTAACTGACGCACAAAAGGGTTTTCTCGACACAGCAAGGCAGCAGCACATTGCTTATGAGCATGGATTGATAAAACTTTACCACTGGAAAGGATCTGGGCCGACTGTTGCTTTGTTCCACGGCTGGGAGTCCAACAGCTGGAGGTGGAAATACTTGATCGAGCCGCTTCAAGAACTGGATTATAATATCATCGCTATAGATGCTCCCGCGCATGGTGATAGTACAGGTGAGACTATCACAGCAGTCATGTATAGCGAAGTTATAAGTACAGTTTCACAGCTTTACGAGCCGCAAATAGTTGTTGCACATAGTATGGGTGCGATGGCGTTTGCCTATCAGCAATCATCACATCAGCATGATTTTATAAAAAAGATTGTAATGCTAGGTAGTCCAGATACACTTGAAGTCATTTTGCAAGGCTATCAGGAGCTGACCGGGTTCAGCGACGGGGCCTATAAAAGTTTGAACGCGTATATCGAGGATAAATTTGGTCTAGCGGTAGAAGAATTTGCCACCTCAAAATTTGTACAGAAGATTGACACTCCCACTTTGCTAGTCCACAGCAAGGAAGATAGAATTGTAGGATACGAATGCATGTCAAACATCGCAGCCCAAATGCCTAACGCCGTGACCTACACCTCACAAAGCGGTGGACATAGCCTGCATACGCCAGAGGTGGTGGAAAGAATAAAAGAGTTTCTCACATCAAACTGAACAATCTTGAGGATAATCTTGTAATGCTTAAATTTGAGTATGATCAAGCAGGTATTGTTGTCCAAACTAAAGGAACTCAAGGTCGAACTGACCTCTAAGTACCCTATTTCAAGTTTGGCAGTATTTGGTTCAGTAGCGCGTGGTGATAATACTGAAGAAAGCGACTTAGATATTTTAATTGAATTCAATGGCCAAATAGGTGGAGCCTTTATCGATCTCGCAAATGATCTAGAACAACGCCTAGGCAAAAAGGTGGATCTGGTTTCCCGAGCCGCCATCAAGCCGCATTATTTCAAAGAAATTGAACAAGATTTGATCTATGTCTAGTCGCAGAGATGAACTACTGATCATCGACATTCTAGACTCCGCTCATAAAATCCTGAGTTATGTGGAAGAACTTGATTTAGCTGACTTCCTGAATGACAGCCGGACTCAAGATGCAGTTATTAGAAACTTTGAAATTATAGGCGAGGCGTCAAACAGGATTTCAGAAAGCTTGAAAAATAAATATCCAGATGTGCCATGGCCACGATTGAGAGGATATCGCAACCGATTGATTCATGAATATTTTGGTGTGGACTACACTATTGTTTGGCAAATAATTCAAGAGGATTTGAATGAGTTGGTCCAACAACTCATTCACATCAAAAGCGAGCTTAAGTGAATTACTCAACCCTTTCCCACTGCTGCGTACGGTGAAAAAACAATACATAACCCCTCACATTGAGCGTATTGGGATCATTCTCTTCTAGCCAAAGTTTGCATTTATAATCCTTCCCATTCTCAGGGTCGGTAATTTTTCCGTCTTCGTAATACTTGCCATCTTTCTCGATCCCGCGCAGGATCTCGAGTCCCATAATAGGTTTGCCTGCTAGCTCACCCTCGCAATCCTGACAGGTAGCGTCTTTGGGTGCATCGGGGTCTAGGATTTTGACGATCTTGCCGTAAAACTCATCGTCTTTTTGGTAGATCTGCACATGTGATTTGACTTCGCCGGTTTTGTCATCTATGGTTTTCCAGGTTCCCGTGATTTGTTGAGAGTACGCTTTCGCGAAAGCGGAAACCATTAACACCACCAGCACTATCTGTATTTTCTTCTTCATAAAATCAAAGTAAACAAAAAAGACCCGCTCAGTGGCGGGCCTTACATTTTCTTTAAATGAACCTTATGCTTTACCCAGCATACCTTCCTTGAGCTCATCATCTACTGGATCTTCGCCTAGCCAGATACCGAAAAGTCCCTTCTTGAAGTTCATCCCCTTGATCGTTCCCAAAGCCTTGCCATTTTTGCTCACCATGGTGCCTTTGCCAGGCATGTAAGCCAGAACAAAATGGTCACCCTTAACGATCTGATCGCTGAAAAGCTTGATGAAATCATCAATTTCCTTTTTGATTGCTTTGCGCTCCTTGCTAGAGCAGCTCTCGTCAAAGCCATCCTGCACGGCATCAACCATAGCATCTTGGGTCACTAGATCATCTGTGATATCCAGCGTTATGGCCATGGCCTGATCTGCTGTAGTGAGTGCACTGCCGTTTGAGCTTTTGCTTTCTAGGTAGAGTGCGCCCACGTATAGGTCAAACCATAGCTTTTCACGCATTCCGGCGCCATTGAGAACAAGGTTTTTCCCGTCTACGCTTATTGTTTTTTCTACCTGTACACCATTGATCTTTACCTGTGCGCTGGCAGTCATACCAGATGCAATCAGAACAAGGGCTAGCAATACATTTTTCATGGTCTTGTAGTTTAAGTTTCTAAATATACTAAGGTGTTTTCAATTTCCGTGCCCTTAATTTTCTGAAGCTGGCATTGAGCTCAAATCCTAACAAAAGTATGTTTGCATTCAACCAGATGTAAACCATCAAAATAAGCAGCGCTCCTATAGATCCGTATATCTCGTTGTAGGAGGAAAAATTGTCAATGTAAATCCCATAGAGATAGGAAAGCACCAGCGTCAGTATAACCGAGATCAACGCACCCAGTGAGAAAAAATGCGTCTGTCGCCCGTCGCGGGTTCCGGTATAATAAAGCGTACCAATAAACACAAACAGCAGGAAAATTAGCACGGCATACCTCAAAATGATGAACCAGATGGTTTTTGAATTTTCGGTCATGATGTCCTCTGCGCGCAATTCGCTAATCCAATATTCCACACCTAGCGTGATGGCCACACCTATGAGCATAAAGATCGCCAGCATAATGGATACCGCCAGAGACACGGCGTATTGCCTGAAAAAGCCGCGATTGACATCAGTATGGTAGCTGCGTTCAAACCCATCAAATATCGCATTGATACCATTTGTCATCAGAAAAATCGAAGTGATAAAAGCGATGGTCAACAATCCCGTATTCTCTTGCAGCGCAATTTCCCTGAAGATGTTGTCAAAAGCACCGGCAGCCTGAGCTGGCAACAAATCGTTGACAAACAAGAGTACCTCTTCCTGGAAATTTGGTATTCCTATAAAGGGGATGAGGTTAAGAATAAAAAGGATAAACGGAAACAGCGCCATAAAAAAGCTGTAGGAAATGGCACTGGCCCGAGCTGAAAACGTACCGTAAACAATACCGTTATAGTAGGTTTTAGTCAAATCCCAAAAGGTCAAGCCGTCCATTCCAGGCAGTTGCCAGGCCTTTAGCTTTTCAATCAATCCAGCTTTATATCGCTTGATCCTTGCCATTTTCTACATCGCCTTCAGGCTTAGGTCCATGTTGTAAACGCTATGCGTAAGCGAGCCGCTTGAAATAAAATCAACCCCGCATTCTGCATATTTTCTGGCTGTTTCTAGTGTTATCCCGCCACTGCTTTCGGTCAGGCACTGGTCGCCTATGAGCTCGACTGCATTCCTAGTGTTTTCGTAATTGAAATTATCAATCAGAATGCGATAGATTCCCTCATGTTCAAGAATTTCTCTAATCTCATTTAGGTCTCTGGCCTCGACAATGATCTTGAGGTCTCTATTGGTTTCTTGCAGGTATTGCTTTGTTTTGATGATTGCCTGGCTTACGCCACTAGCAAAATCAATGTGGTTATCTTTAAGCATAATCACATCGTATAAACCAAAACGATGATTGATCCCGCCACCGATTTGCACCGCCCATTTTTCCAGAATTCTGATCCCTGGCGTGGTCTTTCTGGTGTCTAAAATTTGTGTTTTTGTGCCTTCCAGCAAATCGACAAATTTGCGGGTTTTGGTAGCCACTGCGCTCATGCGTTGCATTGCATTTAGCACCAGACGCTCGGCTTTAAGGATGGATTGCGCACTCCCAGAAACGTAGAATGCCTCATCACCGTATTTGACGACTTCGCCATCACCAATTCTTATGTCTAGCACCAGTTCAGGATCTACCTGATTGAATACTGCTTTGGCAAATTCTACCCCCGCCAAAACTCCTTCATCTTTTACCAGCAACCTAGCTTTGCCCGTGGCATAAGCAGGGATGCATGATACACTGCTGTGATCACCATCACCCAGATCTTCCCTAAGCGCGTTTTTGATTATGCGTTCTATTTCCTGCTGTGCAGTCTTGCTAGTGTAATCCATAATTGAGAATGGCTGTGAATATAGTATTTCCCAGCGATCTAGCCAGCGCAGCCATGCTTCTAGACGTAAAATCGGCGCATAAAAAAAGCCTAGAATTTCTAGGCTTCAGGTATATAAGTTATAGTGGAGATCTACTTTCTAGCTTCAAGCTTTTTGCGCTTTGCTTCTCTTTTCATTTTAAGGTTCTCCATGGTTGAACCAAAGATCCAGTATGGGATGGCGATCAAAGTCAAAAAGATCATCAACCAAAAACCAATCGTAAGAATGGTCAAAAACGCCAAAAATCCTAAATACTGATCAAATTCAAACATCTGTGGTCTCGTTTAAAGTTGCAAATATAAAATGTAAAACCGGTCTTTAAAAATAAGCCCGATTATTTATAAACAAAAGCCTGTTGATAGAGCTATGGCTGGACGAGACCGGGCAGTGTTTTAAGATTACGCTTTCGCGAAAGCGGAACTATAAAATCCATTTGCCAAATTCAAATTCTTCACAAAGGACAGGCATCGCTTACCTGCGTTCAAAACGACTGCTATATTTGTGGCAAAACCAGAAAATCATGTCATACCGCATCGAGAAGGATACCATGGGCGAGGTTCAAGTGCCTGCTGATAAACTTTGGGGCGCGCAAACGCAACGCTCACGAATGAACTTTAAAATAGGCCCCGCTGCAAGCATGCCGCTGGAAATCGTTTACGGGTTTGCTTATTTAAAGAAAGCAGCAGCCTACACAAACCACGAGCTGGGTGTGCTGGAAGAGAAAAAACGCGACCTAATTGCTCAGGTATGCGATGAAATCCTGGAAGGAAAACATGACGATCAATTCCCGCTCGTGATCTGGCAGACAGGTTCTGGTACGCAGTCCAATATGAACGTAAATGAGGTGATTGCCAATCGTGCACATCAACTGGCTGGTAAGACAATAGGTGAAGGCGAGAAAACCATCGCACCAAATGACGATGTAAATAAATCTCAATCCTCAAATGATACGTTTCCAACAGGAATGCATATTGCCTGCTACAAAAAAATCGTAGAAGACACCATTCCTGGGATCAAACAATTGCGCAACACTCTTCACCAAAAAGCGCAAGATTTTGACGATGTAGTCAAAATAGGCCGCACGCACCTTATGGATGCTACGCCGTTGACTTTGGGCCAGGAGTTCTCAGGATACGTGTCACAACTGGATCACGGGATCATTGCGCTAGAAAATACCCTTGACCATTTGAGTCAGCTGGCGCTGGGGGGAACCGCCGTAGGAACAGGTTTGAACACCCCAAAAGGCTACGACGTCAAAGTAGCTGAATACATCGCAGACTTTACCGGCCTACCTTTCAGAACGGCCGAAAACAAATTTGAGGCACTTGCAGCCCACGACGCGTTAGTTGAAACGCACGGTGCGCTTAAGCAGATTGCAGTATCGCTTAATAAAATTGCCCATGACATACGTATGCTGGCTAGCGGGCCACGCAGTGGAATAGGAGAATTGATCATCCCCGCAAACGAGCCCGGCAGTTCCATCATGCCTGGAAAGGTAAATCCCACACAAGCAGAGGCGATCACCATGGTCTGTGCACGCGTGATGGGTAACGACACTACAGTCACCGTAGGTGGAATGCAGGGTCACTTTGAATTGAATGTTTTTAAACCCGTGATGGCTGCTGCTGTTTTGGAGAGTGCTCAGCTTTTAGGGGACTCTTGTAGAAGTTTTGATGAAAACTGCGCTGTAGGCATTGAGCCGAACCATGAGAAGATCAAGTCTCTACTAGACAACTCACTCATGCTTGTAACGGCCTTGAATACAAAAATCGGCTATTACAAAGCTGCCGAGATTGCCAATAAAGCCCACGATGAGGGAACCACGCTCAAACAAGCTGCCACAAGTCTAGGCTACGTCACCGAAGAGGAATTTGACGAGTGGGTGCGACCTGAGGATATGACGGGGCATCGCTAACTAAAATTTAAACATAAGTTTAAATCTAAATTTAAACGCGAGTTCAGGGGTATTTAAGGCTACTAGAGTGTCCCAATTTAGATTTAAGTTTAGATTTAGTTTTAATTTTCTAACATGGATAACAACGACATTCTGCGCCGCCTGCGGTTCACGCTCAATCTAGGTGATGACGCGATGATGGACATTTACAAAAAAGGTGGCGTGGAAGTCTTGCGTGCTGAGGTAAGCGACTGGCTGAAAAAAGAAGAAGACCCAGAGCACGAAGAAGTTATCGATGAAAATCTAGCAACTTTCCTGAATGGATTGATTGTCAACTACCGCGGTAAGAAAGACGGTCAAACTCCGATTGCTGAGACTAGGCTTAATAATAACATAATCCTGCGTAAACTGAAAATTGCTTTCAATTTCAAGTCAGAAGACATCGTACGCTTTATGAAGAAAGGTGGTCGAGAAGTAAGCGAGACCGAGTTGAGTGCATTTTTCAGGAATCCAAAACACCCGAAATACATGTACTGCAATGACCAGTACTTGCGAGCATTTTTAAAAGGGTTTCAGATTCAGCGGAAGGCGCAAAGGGAAAGGGAGGCACGAGCAAAAAAGGAATCTGAATAGATCAGAATTTTAATTTTCTTTTGTTCTGCTTTCGCGAAAGCGTAATTATTTAGTAAGCAATCTTTTACTTTCATTTGTGAATTAAAAATCTGAACGGAGTAGCAGTAAGAACTGGTGAAATCTGATCTGATCAAACTTACAACTTCTAATAGCTCAACAACATCACTACCGCCATAATAATCATAATCGCGTTTTCGATAAAAGTGGCCTCGGTCATGGGTAGCTTGAGCGCGGTTCCCAGACAGGCGCATTGTATTGATCGTTTGCTAAGCAAAACTTTAGTGACCCCTATGGTAGTTATACTAAGGACGATGAGGGTTGCCACTAGAGCAATTGTGACCTCAATACGCATTAAAAACATCAGACCCAAAGCTGTTTCAATAAATGGATAGATCCTGCCGTAAACTGGTAGGGCTTTGGCAAGTGGATCGTACATTCTGAAGCTTTCTGGAAAACCGTTTAGGTCCAGGATTTTAAAAAAGCTGAACACAATAAAGAATAGCCCCATAAAATCCAGCATGGCTTGATCCCATGTTTCACGCTGATAGTTGAGCAATAAGGTCGCAACACTTATATAGCCTATGATTATTAGCAAAGGCTTGAGCTGTTGCAACTTTGACTTTTCGGTTTCCGCTTTCGCGAAAGCCTTATCTCTACTACCACCAGCAAAAACATCTTTATTGATAGATTTTTCTGTTATGGAGTATTTATCTGGAAGTGCCTCGTTCAACCTAGCCGTTTCGATATGACTGTCCATTTCGATGGTAGCTTCTTCGCTTTCTAGATCTACCGTAGCGTTTATCACACCGTCAACGCCATTCAATTTTTGCTCGACACTTGCGCGGCAGCCGTTGCAGGTCATTCCCTTTACGTTATACGTATGCTTCATTTTAAGATCAAAAATTTGATAGCCAAGCCACCTGCAAGCCAGACATAGCAAGTGAAGGCCGCATATTTCAAAACTTTCTCCAGCAGCGCACTCTTGGGCGCCATCTCACTCATGGAGTGTTCAACATCCTTTTTTTTATAGAATCCTAGATAAACAAGGTATCCAGAGATAGCCAGAAACGCGAAGTTCAAAAAAAATGTGTAATCGATTTTAAAATGTTCCTTGTCCTGAATCTTCACTTGAGACGGGTCTGGCAGAATATTTAATATTTCAAAACCGAAGTGCAGCACCAGTGAGGTGCCTACCAATGCTGTAAATAGTAAAAACAGGATAAAAAACGACATTTTCCAGCCATAGTATTTGGCATTAATCCGCAACACGGGAAACACCACTAAATCGCTAAAAATGAAAGCCATAACCCCTGCAAAGCTGACTCCTTTTCCAAATAGCAATGCCGCTAGCGGGATGTTGCCCATGGAACCTATAAATGTAAGAAATGCCGCTACCGGACCTACCAATATATGCTCTAGAACTTCAAAAAAAGAGAAGTCTGTCTTTCCTTGACCGCTATTGATGAATAGTGTCTGGAAGAAAGAATCTGGGACAAATGCTGCTACAATTCCAGCAATCGTAAAGCCTACAGTCACATCTTTCCAGACCATCTGCCATTCCATCTTGTATTTTCTGGCCACTCGCGCCCAGCTTTCCTCTTTTTGAATCTGTTTCCGCCAGTCTTTGGAATCATCCATCTCATCGTCATCTTGTTCCTCAAGATTCTTTCTGGCCTTCTCAATCAGTTTTTTTGGATTAATTACTTTGACTAGGAACCAACTTATTAAAATAAGAAGCAAGCCTCCTACATATTCACCTACTACAAATTGCCACCCTAGAAAGATGGAAATCATGATTCCCAGCTCGATCACCAGATTTGTCGAAGCGAGCAGAAATGCTATGGAAGAAACAAACCTCGCCCCTTTCTTAAATATGGATTTTGCACTTGCCAGTGCTGCAAAACTGCATGAACTACTGATGAAGCCGAAAAATGTCCCCAGTAGCACACTTCTACCCTCGTTCTTACCCATGGTTTCCTGCATGCGCTTTTCGGTGACAAAAATCTGGATCATGCTGCTGATGATGTACCCCAATATAAATGCCCAAAGCGCCATCCAGAAGAATCCGGCCGTGGTGTATGCAGCCTCACCCCATTGTTTGAGGAAATTGTTCATAATATCTGTTCAGACAGAAAACAAAATTATGATTATCGCTCAAACTCCTCAAGTTAGGTTATAAGCCTACTCGATGATACAGGATCTCTGATTTAGAATACAGTGCGATCTGGTCAATTAATCAGCGATGTTTTAAGGCATTCCCTAGCGCTGATTCATTTGAAAAAGTAAAATATGGTTAAGTTTTAAACCTTTAAAGTGCACTCTGTCGGAACCGAATTTCCGCTTTCGCGCACCTGCCAGTCGTGCTTCTGGCAGGCAGGTGCGAAAACCATAAACATTATCTACGACTCAACAGCCACAGAGGTCTTATCCTCAATCCTGCGCTTTCCATAGATCTTGCGCTCTCTCCATCTTGCTAGTAAGGCAATCAAGGCAATAATACCTAGTGATCCAGCAATAAACTGATAGCTGACAATCTGGTCACCGCTGGCATAACTGTGCAGTCCTGACAAGTAAAAGTTCACGCCGAAGTAGGTCATCAACACACTGTAAAAAGCAAGAATTGACCACAGATTAAACGTCCAGCGTCCTTTCAACCCTGGCACCAGTCGTAGGTGAAGGACAAAAGCGTAGATAAAAATAGTAATCAGCGCCCAAGTCTCTTTAGGATCCCAGCCCCAGTAGCGCCCCCAGGATTCGTTTGCCCACATCCCGCCCAGGAAGTTCCCGATAGTAAGCATTATTAGCCCCACGGTGAGCGAAATCTCATTGATGTAAGTAAGTTCCTTAATACTCAGATCCATGCGTTTTTTGTTCTTCTGAGTAGAGAAGATCATAAGTATAAGTACGACAACTCCCAGCATCATTCCCAGCGCAAACGGACCGTAACTACCTACAATCACAGACACGTGAATCATCAACCAGTAACCCTGCAATACGGGTTGTAAGTTGGCTATGGAGGGATCCATCCAGTTCCATTGGGCAATCATCAATATCACCCCAGAGATAAATGCCGAAGCAGCGATCGTCATCAAACTCTTTCTACCTACCGCAAAACCAAATGCCATAATCACCCACGGGATATAAATCAAGGTCTCGTAAGCATCAGACCATGGCGCGTGACCGCTCAGGTACCAGCGCAAAGCCAGACCTCCCAGATGAACTAGAAACAATATCACCAACACACCTAGATGGAAATAGATTGCATAACGCAGTTCCTTCATGGGCTTGATGACCTCTGCGATCAACAGGATCAACATGACTATCCCAAACCAGAAATACCATTTGTAAAGGTTCTCAAATATGTTGTACTCGTTGTAGAGCAGCTCTGCCTCGACCTTGTCCTCGCTAGGATAAATTTCTGCGCCGTAGGTTTTTTGAAATTCAAATAAGTTGTTCAGAACGGTGTTTGCGCGCAGGTAATTTCCTGTTTCTTTTCCTTCCATAAGTAGGGACGCATAAGCTGGAAAAAAGTCTCTTACAAAAGCCTTGTCTTCGGGTCGCGTAAACGCCTCATCTTCCCATTCAGGTTCTGAAACCCATTTGTTGTTTGGATCATCGGGCTTAGGGAATACTTTGAAAAGGCTGCGCACGATCAATCGATCCAGCAGATTGACTTTTTGATCCTTGTCCACAATACGCTCTTGGTAGCCAGAACGTATCTGAGCCGCGTAAGCATCTGTCAAAAACGGATTCAGCTTGTTGCGCGTCATGCTACCATCCTCATTTCTAAAGAAATCGTAGCCACGAGCATACTTCGCATCGTCATCCATGCCTATAAGATTACGGATGGTATCGTCCTTACGCTCAAACTTAATCAGCGGCACGTCAAACCATAATTGTCTAAGTTGGATGATAGAAAGTATGGTTTGGGTAGGGCTTAACTTCACAATACTGTCCCCTACTCTAGCCTCGTAGTATGTTTTCTTATATAGCTTGCGCAGTGCTTCACTGGCCAGTGTTCCCATGGGCTTCATACGGCCTTCATCCTGAACAACTAGTTTGGCAAAACGATCTGCCTGCGCCTGAGGGACAATATTTGCCACGATTACGCTATCCAGAAACTCAACGCTCATCTCTGGAATGATGATGGGTTGATCCATCTGCGTGCGTATTTCATCCTCGCGGGCAGCGTCTTTATTAGTACTAATCGCATCATCGCGACTTTCCATCGCGGTGGAATGATTGCTGGTCTCTAGATTTGGGTCATGCTGGTGATCGTGATCGTGATCCTGTTGTGCTGTTTGAGCTTGAAGCGAAAAAGTACATAACAAAATAGCCGCAGCGGTAGCGAGTTGCTTTTTCTTGCGCTTATGCACGCGCTGAATAAGCCTGCCCAACTCACCAAAACGGGTATTGGGGTCAAAAATCAAAGCCAGTAATCCTATGTAGAGCAAGTAGTAACCTAAATAGGTAATATTCGTTCCCCACCAGTCATGGTTCACAGACAGGTGCGTACCTTTTTCATCTGGGTCAAAACTGGCTTGAAAGAAACGGTAACCGCCTTTGTCGAGAATGTTATTCATATAGATGTGTTCATCAGATTCCTCGCCATTATCGATTACGGTCACTTTGCTTTCAAAAGAAGAGTAGCTGTTTTCAGTACCTGGGTATTTATTGGCAATAAAGTCATTTAATCGCATTTCAAATGATAATTCTCTGGCAATTGAACCATACTTGATGTACATTTTCAAACCATTCAATTCTGCAACGGCATAGTCTGAAATGATTCCCTTTCCACCTAGTAGTTCGACAGGATATGATTCCCCACCGCTGGACAAAGTAGCTAACAAGCCGAGGGCTTTAGCCTTTGTAGGTTCTGGACTTTCGATAATGCCGATTTCTCCCTCTTCAATCGGTCCAGGGATGACAAACTGCATTCCTGCAACATTGTACAGCGAGCGTAACTGGAGTGGTTGAACGGAATCTGCAACAACATTACCACGCTGCTGATCTGCCATGCGCATATAATCCCCATCATACGGAGTTTGGATGGTGTAGCCGTTCCAGTTTTCAGTAATGTTGATCAGGCCTTTCTCCTTGGCTTCTTCTGGATCAACATTTACACCGAAGAGCACTCCATGGATACTCGCTTCCTCGCCATCTTTGATCAAATGATCGTGGCGATTACCACCACCTGCTTCAACAATTTTTAAAAATCTGCCGCCATTCCCATCTGTTGTGGGTTTTAGTCCTTCTACTGCATCGTAGATCAAACTGTCAATGGTAAGTGTGACCGTCTTGTCGTAAAAGGCAAAATCCTCAGTTCGTTTGTAATCAAATCTAGAAAGTAAGACCTCTTCTTTTACCTCTCGCTGCATGGGTTGGCCCGCCTCGTTCTCACCTTGAATGATGACGTCAAAGTAGGTTTCATCACTCAGGAAAGTGCTCTCTGTCGCACCCTCGCGTATAAGCATCATTCCTTCAAAAGAAATATAGCGGGTGATCCCAGCGCCAATGATGATCAAGATCCAAGAAAGGTGAAGAGTCAGGGTAGCCCACTTTTTCCATTGAAAAAGCTGGTAGCGTTTGATGTTTCCTATAAAATTGAGCATGAGCCAAAGCATGAGCAGGCTAAACCACCATGTATTGTAAACCCATATCTTTGAGGTAGGTGTATCATACCTGTGCTCGACATAGGTTCCTACGGCCATGGCAGCGGCAAACGCGAGCAATAACACAGTCATGGTTCTAGTGCCAAAAAACACTTCCTTCCACCCCTTCTTCATTCTAAATTTTTAAATTTTGCAAAGATACTCCACAAAAAAGACAGCCTAACCGTGGCAAGGCGCGTCTGGATTGTACTTTTACCCATCTATGGTACGCGTTTTTGTCATCGGGACTGGTAATCTAGGGTTGCATCTTATAAATGAGTTTGATGCCATTTCCCAGCAACCAAACGCCACCATTTCACTCGTGGGCTACCATAACAGGACTTCGGCTATTGAGTCTGATATTAAAGCCCAGTATTACAAGAATCTTGAGGATATTCCACCTTGTAATTTCGTCATCATCGCGGTCAATGATGACAACGTTAAAACTGTCGCCTCGCAACTTGATTCTACAAAATCATTTACAGTGGTGCACACCAGTGGTAGCGTTTCCGTTGATGCGCTGGATGCTTTTGAAAATCGTGGAGTTTTCTATTGGCCCCAAACCTTTAGCAAGCAACGAGAACCAGACTTCAGCGAGATCACCATGTGTTATGAAGCCAGCAACGATGTAGTTAGGGAGCAGGTGGAGATTGTGGGAAATACGCTTTCGCGAAAGCGTAAACTGATAAATTCAACAGACCGTAAAAAATTGCATCTTGCCGCGGTCTACACCAATAATTTTGTGAACCACTGCTACCTGAAAAGTTATGAGTATCTGGAAGCAAACAAGCTTTCACCTGAACTGCTGCGGCCGCTCATGAAAGAAACTCTTGGCAAGGCACTCGACCTTCATCCCCTTGAGGCTCAAACGGGTCCAGCCAGGCGTGGGGATCAAAAAACTATTGCACAACACCTAGCCGACTTGCAGCACGCTGATTGCAAGATGTATGAAGCCATTACAGAATCCATAAAAAACACCTATGAAAAGCTATAAAGAACTCCTGCACGATATTACTACAATCATTCTGGATGTAGATGGAGTCCTTACTGACGGCCGGTTATTGATCTCTGAGTCAGGTGAGTTGCTACGCACCATGAATGCAAAAGACGGTTATGTCATCAAGGCTGCGCTCAAGGCTGGGATCAATGTTTGTATCATCACTGGAGGGCGCAATGAGGGCGTGAAAACCAGACTGGCAGGACTGGGCATAAAAGACATTTTCCTGAACGCTGCAGATAAGATGAAAGAGATGCACGGCTATGTCGCCAAGTTTGATCTTAAACCAGAACAGATCCTTTACATGGGTGACGACATGCCAGACGTACCTGCGATTGAATTTGCTGGATTAGGCTGCTGCCCTCAAGACGCCATCCCAGAATGTAAGGCAGTAAGCCAGTACATTTCTCATAAAAATGGTGGAGATGGCTGCGTGCGTGACGTAATTGAGCAAGTGCTAAAAGTTCAAGGGAAATGGAATGTGCCCGGTGCTAGTGAGCTGGCGTCTGGGTAGTAGTATCGCTCACAAGTGCATCTGTAATGCTTGCATAAATCCACCAACGCACGTGATAACCGTTTCTTACACGGTCTGCTGTGATGATTGACAATATGAGCTCTGTAATGTTAAGCATCAAGACAAAAAGGAGGTAGAGCCAAAATGTAGCATTAGGAATATCTTCAGAAATATATAAGGAGATAAACCACCAAAAGGCAACACTGTTGAACGGCAGAATGAATAGTTGCGTGATGATCGCCTGAACCCCATGCCAGCGAACGAAATAAGAACTCTTTCTGATTCCCAGATAGTAACCCACCGTAGCAATCAAATTCATGATAGGCAAGGGTAATCCCACAACAAACGAAACGATAGAAACCAGATAAGCGTAAGATGCCTTCTCATGCTCGTAAGGTTGGGTGCAGTAATGAAAGTTAGCTTCTTTGATCACAGAACATCCAGCATATTATTGACCCAAATTACAACTATCATAGCTACTAGAGGAACAGCCACATACCACCGCTTTAGAAACGCTTCAGTTTTTAGGTAAAATGTGGTGTATATTCTGGTGCCTAACCAAAAGTCCTTTAAGATTAAAACTGGTATCGCAACTAGGGCTGATAAAACCAAAAAACCCAGCAAATTGTATTGAGCTGCCAGACCGAATTCACCATGTAAAATTGCTATGACAGATCTTGTGATACCGCACGAGGGGCACGGGTAAGAAGTTATGGATTGCACCGGACATCCCAGCGCAGAATGACCAGAACCCACGAGATAGGTATAGACTAGATAAGCGTAACCCATCGCGCACAGAAGCAAACTGAATGGTGCTATGCGCTCTGTCCTCATAGATTAATACATCAATGCAGTCTGCAGGCTTTCAAAGTTCTTATCTCTGGTTGCATCCTGAATCAGGAACCAGTCGATAATTGCCCAAACACCTAGGCCACCACAAGTCAATAGTTTACCTACTCCCAATCCGATATCGCCTATGATAAAACGATCAATTCCAAGATTACCCGCGAGAATCGATACGATCAGACTTGTCATGGGGTCTTTGAATTGCACGGTAGAAAGCATGGCCCACTTACTGTCATCAAGCCTGAGCAATTCTTGTCTTATGGTTTGAATCTGGTGAGGGTGGAAAAATTTACCATTGGTCATGATAAACATATCAACTTTCTGTACATCCATAGCGATTGGTTTAAACAACAATGATACATACAAATTAACAAAATTTAAAGAGCTTTAAAATCAGCGTGATTTCTTCCATTGTCCTGTAGCTTTGCGGGCATGCTTGCGCGCTTTTTTATTTTTCTGATTAGGATTTATCAAGTCGTCCTTTCCCCACTGCTGGGTTCAAACTGCCGCTTCTCTCCTACCTGCTCGCAATACAGTCGAGAAGCCATACAAAAACACGGAGTGTTCAAGGGCACCTGGCTGGCTGTGAAACGCATATCTAGATGCCACCCTTGGGGCGGGAAAGGCTATGACCCGGTCCCCTAAGTAGTGGAAGGGAAAACTTATCACATCAGTTTATCTTAGCATTAAAAACCAGCTTTTGTCCTCTACACAGATTCTTGTAACGGTCGCCGTTTACTTTCTTGTTCTTATTCTGATCTCGGTTGTCGTAGGCCGTAAGGCAGACAGTTCTACGTTTTTTCGCGGGAATAGGTCGAGTCCGTGGTATGTGGTGGCTTTTGGGATGATCGGCGCTTCGTTGAGCGGGGTCACCTTTATATCTGTACCAGGTGCGGTTGAGGCTGGGGCGATGGGGTATTTCCAAGTGGTGCTGGGATATATTTTGGGCTATTTGGTCATCGGCACGGTATTGTTGCCACTCTATTATCGGCTCAATCTTACCAGTATTTATACTTATTTGGATACTCGGTATGGAAAACAGGCGCAACTCACGGGATCTGCCTTCTTTATTTTGAGCAGAATCGTAGGTGCGAGTTTTAGGTTGTTTCTGGTGGCTGGTGTGTTGCAGACTTTTGTGTTTGATTCGATGGGAATCCAGTTCTGGCAAACGGTTACTATTACGGTTGCCTTAATCTGGTTGTACACTTTCAAATCTGGAATCAAGACGATCGTCTGGACAGATACGCTTCAAACGCTCTTTATGCTGATAGCGGTGGGTGCCGCCATCTACTTTGTAGCCGACAGCCTAGACTTAAACGGTCTGGAAGAGACAGTTGATTACATCTCCAGCAGCCCCATGTCACAGGTCTTCTTTTTTGACGATTGGCGAGCGGGAAACCATTTTGTCAAACAGTTTTTGGCGGGAGCATTTATCGCCATCGTCATGACAGGACTTGACCAAGATATGATGCAAAAAAACCTGACTTGCCGCAGTTTGAAAGATTCTCAGAAGAACATGTTTTGGTTCACGATTGTGCTCACATTTGTGAACTTGTTGTTTTTGGGACTGGGTGTTCTGCTGACCGCTTTCGCGAAAGCGGAAAACTTACAAGCAACAAAAGACGCTCTTTTTCCAGCAGTAGCATTGAATAGCGATCTAGGAATCGGGCTAGGACTCGTTTTTATCCTGGGACTAGTAGCTGCTGCCTATTCCAGCGCCGATAGCGCACTTACATCGCTCACCACTTCGTTCTCTGTAGACATATTAGATCTGGAGAACAAGTATAGGGAAAAGCAGCAAAAGCAAATCAGGAAAGCGGTGCATGTGGGCTTCTCGCTGGTATTGATTCTCGTAATTGTGGTTTTTAAATATGTTATTAGGGATGCCAGTGTCATCAACAAGCTTTTCACCTTTGCAGGCTATACTTATGGACCTTTACTCGGGCTGTTCTCGTTCGGCATGCTTACCAAAAGATTTGTTCAGGCATCGACCGTACCGTTTATTGCCGTCTTGTCCCCTTTTCTTGCCTACAGCATATCGGAATTGCTGTTGAACTACACAGGTTTTGAATTCGGCTTTTTTATTTTGTTGTTAAACGGCTCGATTACATTTTTAACCCTGCTTGTATTTTCAAAAAAAGCAACTACTCAAATCAATACTGCCCCGTCTGCAACATGACTAGGGTACACGCGACTTCTACCTCAATGTTGTTTTGCTCAAGCAATGTGTAAAAATCAGGGTTTTCTGTTCCTGGATTAAAAATTACCCGCTTGGGTTCTAGGGACAAGATGTAGTCATAAAACGGTGTTTGGCGAGTGGGATTAAGATACAAAGTCACCGTATGAATGTCATCAAAGGGCAGGTTGCTGGTAGCGATGGGAACATCTGCTACTTCTCCATCCTTCAAGCCTATTGCTACTGTAGGCACATTGTGCCTGCGCAATCTATGGATGGCAATATTTGAATACCTATTCTCTTTTAGGGATGCGCCCAGCACCAAAGTATTTTTTGACATATTTAATATTTCCAGTGTAACATCAAGGTAAAGGTAGCGTCATTTAGACGAGGGCAAAGATGAACCCTCGGATTACTTGAATTAGCCAGGATTTTTGAAAAAGAAATTCACCCTTACAATCGTATAGTTCATAATTAATGGTTAGTGTTATATACGATTTAGAAACCCCAGGTTTGCAGACCTGGGGTTTTGCTTTATGTACTTCATCCATCTCTTCTGCACTTTAACCGAATGACACCGTTCTGATCTTGTTAAACTTATTCAAATCGGATGGGTATCAAAAACACCACTCAATACCTTGTGCGTAAATTCTACAACCGCACTCATGTTTGAGACCCCACAACGCCAGAAAGAACAAAATCTCATTGAAACTGACCGCTTACAACAACTCATCAAGAGTTTATCTGGTCATTACAAATCCGAATCACTGATTCAGGATCGCGAGTTCATAGAACTTCTAGAAGTGCTTAGGGAGACTGATGCTTACAGTCATGATCTACAGTATCATTCGCCACAGGCAACCCACATCCTGCGCAAGTTGAAAACTGCCTACGCTATGCCTGCAAAGCAATTTTTTCAACTCATGTCACAAATGTGTGACGCGTTGTCATCGCCTTGCCACAAAGAATGGGATCGCGTACTCAAAAATCTCAATGGTAGCGCAGATAAAACAATTACCGAATTACTCAAAGAATATTCAACTGATGAACGAATTAGCGAATTTCTCCAGCGGCTTGAAGTTGAAGATCCGCACGCCATCTATCCCACTTCTACCTACCGTACCTCAAGCGCTGCGGTAAACAGTATAGACAATGGTAGCTACATCGAGGCGGTAATGACCACCTCTACAATGACAGAGATACACATTGCAGAAGGGGTTCTAAAACCCAATAATCACCTACTGTACAACATCTATAGCCCGGTGGGACGTTGCGTGGCCGTAATTGATTCCAATGTTGCGGAAAACTACGGTGATGAGATCAGGGAATATTTCAAACACCATGATATCGCATTGACTACGCTGGAGTACCGTGCTATGGAAGTGGACAAAGGAATAGCCACAGTGGAAAAACTACTCTCTGACTTCAAAAAAGTAGGTGTATCCCGTCAGGAGCCAGTACTGGTCGTAGGTGGTGGGGTAATTGCAGATGTGGGCGGCTTGGCATGTTCCCTCTACCATCGCAATACACCATATGTCATGCTGGCTACATCGATAGTTTCTGGCATAGATGCGGGACCATCACCGCGCACCTGTTGTGATGGTTTTGGATTCAAGAATCTTTTTGGCGCCTACCATGCACCAGTTGCTACACTTACCGACAGAACGTTTTTCAAAACATTGAAATCAGGCTGGATACGTCATGGTGTTGCAGAAATCATAAAAATGGCCGTAGTCAAAGATCGTGAGCTTTTTGAACTCCTTGAGAAAACTGGAATTGACTTGTTGCACTCTCAGTTTGGCAATGCAACTCAAAATCAGCAGTTGAAAGATGCAGGGCAAAAAGTGTTGTCCCTAGCGATGAAAAGTTATGTGCAGTCAGAATACGACAACCTCTACGAGACACACCAGTGCAGACCGCACGCTTACGGCCATACCTGGTCGCCGGGTTACGAGATTCCTTCGGGCATGTTGCATGGTCATGCTGTTGCCTGTGGTATGGGATGGGGAGCGCACCTGAGTTACAAACAGGGATGGATCACGGTACAGGATCGCGACAAAATAATGAAACTGATCAGCTCATTTGAATTGAGCCTATGGCATGGGACTCTTGAGGATGTAGACTTGATTTACAAGGCGCAGGAAAAAGTTATCGAAAAACGTGGCGGCAACCTGGTAGCCCCTCTACCTAAAGGCGCGATAGGACAATGTGGCTACTTGAACGTTTTGTCAAAAGAAGACATGATTGCTTCGCTAGAGGAATATAAAGAGCTCTGTAAATCCTACCCTCGTGAAGGTCGCGGCGTTGAACCGCTTTGTTCTGATGTTGGACTGGAAGACCCCTCAGTGATCGGGTCATAAATTTATGTGAGGAATCAAGCCTTATCAAAACGACACGGTAACGACAGTAATGGCTTAATACATAATACTTAATACTTAATACTCGATAAATAATACTTGATACTTAATACTTAATACTCACTACTCACTACTTAAAACCAAAAACTATGAAACCTAACGTACTATTCATCGGCTCCATAGGGGCTATTGCAGAAACATCAGAATACCAGCGTCAAGCCTACAATCAGGCTTTGGAGGAAAATGGAATCAACTGGCAGTGGGACAAAGAAACCTACCAGCGCCTACTCAAAAGCAACGGCGGCCAAGACAGACTAGATATGTTGGGGCATGCTACGGGTAAGCCACTTACCAAAGACCAGATAAAAAAAGTTCACACCAGAAAAACTGAGCTTGCAGGACAGCACATCAGGAATAACAGTGTACAGCCGCGCCCTGGAGTTGCAAAATTGATCAAAGAGGCAAAAGAAAGCGGTGCCAAAGTTGCCTGGGTAACCACCACGGGAAAAGAAAATACTGAGGCCATCCTTCAGGCATTCAACGGTGAGATCAGAGAAAATGACTTTGACCATATCTTCCACCGCGAGGATGCAGATCACGGCAAGCCACAGCCTGATATCTACTACGCAGCTATGAAAAAACTGGATGTAAAACCAGAACAATGCGTTGCGATCGAGGACTCATTGAATTCGGCGCTGGCTGCCAAGGGTGCAGGAGTTTACACGGTTGTCCATCTGGGTGAATACCATAACGAAAATGTCAAAAATATCGCTCATGATCAATTTGACAATCTAGAGGCCACGAGCTGGAAGCAGCTCCAGGAAAACTGTGAGAAGTCCACACAAATTGCCGTGGGCTAGCGATAACCTACACTAAATTTATGAATAACCACCCATTAAAACGGCCCGTCACACCGCACAGTATCCTTGATAATAAACTCAAGCACTTGCAGGAACTGATTCTCGAGCAAGACTTGGACGCAGAATTGAAGAATCTGGTCCAAGAATGCCGTGCGATAAGTGCGCCACTCGATGCTTATCTTGAGGAGCAGGCAAGCCAGCCTTCAATGGAATTACAAAATCTTGAAAAAGCCACAAATGAGCTGGATTGGGATTCCGCTTTCGCGAAAGCGGACACAGCAATACCTCTAGAAAGAGAGATGTTATCGGGGGCTGTGGAAGGGCAATTCTTAAAGATGCTGGTGGCGGTGAGCAGAGCAGAAAATATTCTAGAGATCGGGTCGTTTACAGGCTACGCCTCTCTGGCCATGGCTGAAGCACTGCCAGAAAATGGCAGATTGATTGCCTGTGAATTTGACGAGTTCACCGCAAATTTTGCGAGAGAGCAACTTGAAAAAAGCGCACATGGTAAGAAGATTCAGATCCGTAAAGGTGATGCGCTCAAAACAATGCAGGATCTAGCCGAAAACAAACAGTCCTTTGACTTCATCTTTATCGATGCCGATAAAACGGGCTATAAAAACTACTACCACTTTATCATGGATCACGGTCTGCTAAACTCTGATGGGGTAATTTGTGTAGACAACACCTTGTTCATGGGGCAGGCGTACATTTCAAAAGATCGCAACTCAAATGGTGAGGCAATCGCAGAATTCAATGAGCTGGTAAAATCAGATCAACGGGTGGAGCAGGTTCTCGTTCCTTTACGCGATGGAGTGACACTGATTAGACAAGTAAAATAATGATTCGCCTACGTACGCTAGGGACTTTACTGTTGCTGCTATTGTTAGGCGTTCCAGCGTTCTTTTTTTGTTTTGGTGCGTGGGTAGCAGGATTCCTGCATCCCAAAACCAACAGAAAATCCAGCGGCCGTAACGTCTTGTTAAACGGCGGGAAAATGACCAAATCCCTTAAGCTCGCCAGACTTTTTAAGGCAAATGGAGACCGCATCATCATGGCCGAGACCCCACCTTACCAATTTTGCGGGGCAAGGTTTTCTAATGCTGTAGATGATTTCTATCTCATCCCGAAAATAGCTGGTGACGGTGCAGAATTTAAGCAGGCACTTGCAGGTATATCTATTGCTAAAAATGCTGATCTGTTTGTCCCCGTTTCCAGTCCTAAGTCAGCATTTTATGAGGCTCAAGCAAAACCACTTTTTCCAAAATCTACTACCGTCTTTCAATTAGATGAAGAGGTCATCAAAAAATTGGATGACAAGCATCAGTTTGTAGAATTGGCGAGGTCATTCGGTTTGAGCGTGCCAGAATCCCATGAGATCAAAAGCTTTGAACAGCTAAAAAATCATCAGTTTACTGCTGGCAAAAAGTTCATCCTCAAAAAACTGGATTACGATCCCGTCTACCGAATGGATTTGCGACAGTTGCCTTACGATGGCTGGGAAAACTGGGCAGAAAACTTACCGATAAGCAAAAATGACCCATGGGTGCTCCAGGAATTTATAGAAGGCGATGAGATCTGCACCCACACAACCACCCAAAACGGCAAAGTCAATTTGTACATCTGCTGTGACTCGTCGCCATTTCAGGTGAACTATGCCATGCGAGAGATTCCTGCGGTGAGGGATTGGGTAACCACATTTATTAATAAAATTGGCGTTACAGGTCAACTATCGTTTGATTTTATCATTACCAAAACTGGTGAAGTCATGCCTATCGAGTGTAATCCACGCACGCACTCTGCGATTACGCTTTTGCACAACCAGCCACAAGCTGCCGCTGCTTATTATTCAGATGCGCCAGATTATACTTTTGAACCCAATCAAAGTGCTGGACACACCTACTGGCTTTACCACGAGCTTTACCGATTAGTTACCGCAGGGTCAATCAGCAAAATTCAGAAAATACAGAACCGCCTCCTGACAGGCAAAGAAGCTGTCTTTGACTGGCGTGATCCATGGCCATTTTTCTTCCAGAATCATGTGGGAATACCTTATCAGTTGTATAAAGCATTAGTTGCAGGTATGCCATGGACGCGGATAGATTTCAATATTGGCAAACTTGTAATTCCAGGCGGTGACTAAATTCCAAGCATGAAAAAAGCACTTCAACTGTTGGGCTCGCCCACCTCGCAATTCTATTTTGATTTATCGCTTCTTTATGGCAGGCATGTCATCTGCCCGCAAGGATTTGAATTGATCTATGCCATTGCTTTTCCAGATGAGACCTGGTGCATCACTCAAGACATTGAAAGCCAAGAGCAGCGGTGTTCACTTGTAGAGACAATTCCCTTTATGCAGCAAGTAGATCTTGCAGTGCCACACATGTTCTGTAATAAAGGACTTACCGATGTCAGAGTTTTAGTCGAAAACGTCCTGGGAATACCGCTGGTGGGATCATCAGGTTATATTACTGCACTTGCGCAGAACAAACATTTGACAAAACAGGTGGCTCATGCTGCTGGGATTAACGTACCAGATGGAGAATTGCGCTCCTGCCTGCCAAGGCACGACAGGCAGATTCGCGAAAGCGTAAAAAATCTAGATCAAATAAAATTTCCAGTCATCATCAAACCAAACAAAGCAGACAATTCCGACGGGCTATCACTAGTGCATTCAAAATCTGTGTTCACATTGGCATTGGAAAAAGCCTTTCAACATGATGATGAAGTTCTGGTGGAGGAATACATTGAGGGCAGAGAGATACGTGGTGCTGTACTGGAATTGAACGGTGAGTTTGCAGTTTTGCCATTTATAGAATACAAGGTTCATAAAGAAAGGCCTATCAGGTACGCAGAGGACAAACTGAAATTTGACAAAAACGGGAAGCTTAAGGACCAGTCAGATAAAGTTTATGTACCAGCGCAATGCCCAGCAGAACTGGATGAAACTCTCAAAAATAGACTAGCAGAAGAGATGATCACCATGCACAAGGCCTTGGGATGCCGTGACTTTTCAATGTTTGACTTTCGCGTAAGCGAAAACAATATCACCTATCTACTTGAGGCGGGATTGTTTTGGTCATTCAGTGCTAGGAGCATGATTAGCAATATGCTGGAACATACCGGCTACGACCTAGAAGGAGTTACGAGAACTATCTGGAACCAGGCTATTGACAGGCAGCCATAAATTCTAAGCATTATACCCCAGCGACAGGCCGCGGTGCAACGTACGATCGCCGCTCACATTTGAATGATCTGCACGGTGCAGAGTGCAACCGTTGTCCCAAATCACCACATCGCCAGCCTGCCACTGGTGTCGATAGATGTTTTTTTCCTGGATGGAGTGAGCGTAACAGGCCTCAACCAACTCCCGAGACTCTTTCTCATCACAACCCTCAACTGATGTGCAGCGCTGTGGGGTGGACATAAAAAGTGCAGTCCTACCTGAGATGGGATGCTTCAGAAAAGCAGGGTGATGCGCCATGCGTTCAGCGTCTGGGTGATCAGACAGATCAACACCGGTTACCTCATGCGTGAAAGTTTTGCTTTCCAATCGTTTTTTGATACTTGCGGGCAAAGTCTCGTAAGACCCATACTGATTTGTAAAAAGCGTCTCACCACCAGTCTCTGGAAGCTCTACAGCACGCAATGCGGTGTAGGCGGGCGGATTTTTGAAATAGGTAGAATCGCTATGAAAACTGCTTTTGGGCTTTGTTGTACGACCCACATTAGTGACTACGTTGAGTGAGGGTTCGCCGTCTACAGTTTTCTCGCCCGTGGTGAAGGTCATGGGCCCCAGCTTTTCCAGAAAATTTTTAAAAGCGTGATCAGTCAGATTTTGCTTCCTAAAAGCCAGCATGCCATGTTCTGCGAGCAGCTCCATGATTTGTTGGGAGTCCTGAGATGTAACCTGTTCTAGCTGATAATCCTCTACGATCGCGCCTACGGGATGGCAAGGGGTAATTTTCATAACTCAGTTTTCACCCTGAAAATACCAAGCCAATTCTTCCCAACCTGCAGGTTTAACGATAATTAAAGGACTGGAGCTACCACTTTATAACGGCACTGCCCCAGGTAAAGCCGCTACCAAAAGCTGCAAGAACCACCAGGTCACCCTCATTGATCTTGCCCTCTTCCCAAGCCTCGGTCAGGGCGATGGGAATGGATGCAGCGGTAGTGTTACCGTAGCGTTGGATATTGTTGTAAACCTTATCGTCAGGCAACTGCATTTTTTGCTGAATATATTGCGAGATACGTAGGTTTGCCTGGTGCGGGATCAACATGTCGATATCCGAAACCTGCAGATCGTTTGCCTTCAGGCCTTCCATAATCACCTCCCTAAAACGCACTACGGCATTCTTGAAGACGAACTGACCATTCATGTACGGATAATACGGAATATCTTCTTGCGGATTATCTTCAATAATTTCCGGCACCCAATATTCCGTTGAAGGACCTTTCAAAGAGAGTTCCAGAGCGTGTTTCCCCTCGCTGTGCAAGTGTGTAGAAAGCACTCCAGACGTACTGCCCTCATCTGCTCTAGTGAGCACTGCAGCACCAGCCCCATCACCGAAAATCACCGAAACGCTGCGTCCTCGTGTCGTAAAGTCCAGCCCACCGCTGTGATTTTCTGACCCGATTAGCAGTATGTTTTTATACATACCAGTCTTGATAAACTGATCTGCGACCGATAGGCCGTAGATAAAACCACTACACTGGTTGCGCACATCCAGTGCAGGGCAGGTATTGATTTCCAGCATTTCCTGCACCTGAACACCACAGCCAGGGAAGTAATAATCTGGGCTTAGGGTGGCAAAGACGATTAGATCGATATCATCTTTGTCGATTCCTGCTCGTTCGATCGCGATCTTTGCCGCCTTGACTCCCATGCTGGCAGTCGTATCACCCGTACCTTTTTTGATGTGGCGGCGTTCCTTGATGCCTGTACGTTCCTGGATCCAGGCATCGTTTGTGTCCATTAATTTTGAGAGGTCGTCGTTTGTGACTACGTTTTCTGGGAGATATTTCCCCATTCCGGCGATACGGGATGTGTACATATTCTACAGCTATTTACGCAATATACGTTTTGCGCTCGTGTGGATAAGCCGTCGCTAGGCTGTTTTAGTATGCACGCATAGTAAGCTGACTTCTATCTTTGCTGATCATCCAGATTCAAACGCCCACATGTTTCCGTTACCTGATATTCCAGACGCTAATGTTTCCTATGTGGATGAGTTTTACGCTTTCGCGAAAGCGAACTCCATCTACAAAACATTGCTCAAAGAAATCCCCTGGCGACAGAACAAGATCACGGTTTTTGGGAAGGAATACGACGAGCCCAGATTGACTCAATTGTACGGTGAGGTGGCGTATGGCTACAGCGGGATAGATTTTGAACCACTACCCTGGTCACCCATCATGCAGCAGATCAAGGATGACGTAGAAAAAGCAGCGCAGACCGAATTTAATGTGTGCCTCGTAAACCTTTATCGCGACGGTCAGGATTCCAATGGCTGGCATGCAGACAATGAGAAAAATCTAGGCGTCAATCCAGTAATTGCTTCAGTAAGTTTTGGGCAAGAACGGTTTTTTCATTTGAAACATAATTCCAACAAAGAATGGCGGTTTAAATTCCCGCTTACCCATGGAAGCCTGCTGATCATGGCGGGACAGACCCAGCATACCTACAAACACCAGATTGCCAAGACCGCTCGCAAAATCGAGCCCCGCATGAACCTGACGTTTAGAAAGGTAGTTTCCTAGCTATTCCAGATCCTCCTGTATCCACTGGGTGCTCATGTTTATATCGATGGTTTCGAGAATCTCATTTTTGCGGTTCTCAAATTTATGCGGGGTATCGGCTGGGATATTTATCAGGTCGCCAGCATAGGCAATCAGTTTCTCATCGCCCACCAGTACCGTAGCCGCACCAGAAATAATGAACAGCAATTCCTCATACGGATGCTTGTGCAGGTCAGGACCTGCGCCTTTCTCTTCTACTCTGAACCGTGAAAAAATGCAAGTTGAGCCGGCAAATTTTCCAGCGGTCACGCCCTCTGGACCATTTTCTTTATTGAACCAGTCGCGCTCTTTTAGAAATTCCAGGGATTCACCTTCCATCACAGAGAACTATTGATTTCGCCGATGTAAGCCAGCAATTCATCGCGACCCGCGCCGTTGCTGGAACTTGTGATAAAATATGGAGGAAATTCTTCCCACATCCCACTCAACAGTTGGTCTTTGTATTGGGCAACATTTCGCTCAATAGCAGCAGGTTTGAGTTTGTCGGCTTTAGTAAAAATGATGGCAAACGGGATTCCGTTTTCACCCAGCCATTCCATGAATTCAGTGTCGATAGGCTGCGGCTCGTGGCGTATATCGACCAGCACAAAACCGCTTACCAGCTGCTTGCGGTGGGTAAAGTAATCGGTGATGAACTTTTGAAATTTCTTTTTGCTGGTCTTGCTTACGCGCGCATAACCGTACCCGGGGAGGTCAACCAGATGCCAATTCTTATTGATCAAAAAATGGTTGATCAGTTGTGTCTTTCCGGGTTTGCCCGAAGTTTTAGCCAGGCTCTTGCGTCCAGTCAGCATGTTGATGAGCGAGGACTTGCCCACATTGGAACGGCCTATGAACGCATATTCCGGCAACTGGCTGTTGGGACATTTTTTTACGTCCTGATTGGAGACTACAAAACTGGCGTTTTTGATTTGCACAGGCTACTTTTTGAGTTCAAGCTTTTCAGCAAAATAATCGCAGAAATCCAGCATGGTATCCCGCATCTTTTCATCGCTGGTGGCGCGGTGATAGGTATCTGCCATGGAAACCAGCGTCTGGTGAAAAAATACGCGCATCTCGTCTACTGGCATATCCTTAGTCCATAAATCGATGCGGAAGCTCTCCTGCTCGCGGCTATCCCACATGCTTACCATCATGGCTTTTGCATCTGCGGCATCTACACCGCCGTCTGGCGCGCTCCAGCGTATTTTTTCTGGGACTTTATTTTCGTCCAGTTCGATTCCAATTTTTATGGTGGATCTGTGGTTTTTTGACATATTTAAAGTGGTTTATATCCTGACTGATTCAGGATCTTATCAGCTGGCAGTGCCAGCATCTGGTCTATATTGATGTCGTTGTTTTCCATAAAGGATTGAACGATACGATAACCTATGTATCGCCCTACACCGCCAGGTGTCTCGCGATCTATTTCTAGATAAAATTTAGAAAAAGGTGCGTCTGCGATAAAGCGGCTGTAGAGTTTTTGATCGGTACTGTAAAGCATTTCCTGATCGACAAAGTAACGCCAGATCTGATTCTCGCTTTCCTGCATGAACATGAACTTTTCGGCTGTGGTGTCAAAAAGGTGTGCCTCTTCTGATTGTGGTGTGAATAGTTCCTGTAGGTAGTGAAGCTTACCGTAATAAACCATCGTGCTCAGGAATGTCCGGTCGAGGTCGGGTTTTACGAACAATCCGGCAAGCGTGAGTGAAAGATCTGCTGGGAATTCCTCAATGTTCAAGTTTTCTCTTTTGTAGGCGCTGATGCCTTGGTAAAGCTCATTGTCAGAACCCAGATAAGTATCAATAGCTATGTAGATGCCATCTGGACGTACGGTGACTTTCTTATCGTAATTAACTTCGGAAATGATGGTGTAAGCATCGAGCTCCTGAAAGTCTGGAAAATAAAATTTTACATGTTTTTGGACACTTTGAATTTGCTTTTCGAGTTTCGCAAAATCAAATTTCCGTTTGACAACAGTTTGCTCCAAAACATTGAAAATGGTATCGCGACCGCTCAGTTTCTCATTCCAAAATTCGTCAGGAACCTGAGCTGGCAGGAGATTAGGAAATCTATCTCTTAATTGGTCTAGTTCAGTAGTGTCGGCTTCAGCAAATTCTTGGTGGAACAATTTAAGCTCAACATCCACGGGGATGCCCTCAATTTCTGCAGCTATTTTTGAGTCGTTCTTGCATGAGAGTAATGCTTTCGCGACAGCGAATCCAAAAAAAATAATAAGGCATCTATAAATGGTGCGACTAGAAAGCTGCAAAGCAGTAATTTTAGGGCAAAAGTACAATGATGCAAGTAGAAAAGGTCACTCAGTACATCGTGGAATGGTTAAAAGACTATGCAAATAATGCTGGTGTAGCCGGATACGTGGTGGGTGTAAGCGGTGGAATAGATAGCGCGGTGACATCATCACTTTGTGCCATGACAGGTTTGAAAACACTGTGTGTGGAAATGCCTATCCATCAGCACCATGATCACGTAACGCGCGCACAGGAACACATCAAGCAGCTGAGCGAACGTTTTGACAACGTTGAGGATGTGCGCAGCGATCTGACGCCTGTTTTTGACAAGTTTGTGGAAACAATGCCTAATGTTGAACCAAGCGCATTAGTCGATTTAACTCTAGGCAATACCAGAGCAAGATTGCGCATGACGACACTCTACTATCATGCAGGAGTTAATGGACTGCTGGTGGCTGGAACAGGAAATAAAGTAGAGGATTTTGGCGTAGGTTTTTACACTAAATATGGAGACGGTGGTGTGGATGTTAGCCCAATTGCTGATTTGCTGAAAAGTCAGGTTTATATGGTAGGCAAGCATGTGGGTGTTCCAGAAAGCATCATGAAAGCTGCACCCAGCGATGGGCTTTATGGTGCCGAAAGAACAGACGAAGATCAAATAGGAGCAACTTATGACGAGCTGGAATGGGCTATGAATCAAATCGCAGAAGGCAGATCAATAACAGATTTTGAGGGTCGAAATGCAGAGGTAATGCGCATCTATTCAGACTTCAACAGGCGTAATCAGCATAAAATGAACCCTATTCCTTTATGTACGATCCCTGTTAAAATGTTATCGTAAAAGAGGCACAATCATCTGTTAAGTAGTTCAATACGTACGATTTTTAACTTATGCATTGTAGGTATAAGGACTATATTTGTAATATAGAGCGAGAGAAAAATGAAAGTATTACTAGCAGACCATCATCCTATTTTCCGCAAGGGATTGAAATGTATGATGGATAAACACAGGGAGTTTAAGTTTGAAGGAAAGGTTGAAGATGGTGTTGAGCTGATTGAAGCTATCAGGAATCATAATGCAGATCTCGTAATACTTGAAATCGATTTACCGAACGCCAATGGTGTAGGATCTTTGAGAGAAATAAAGGCTAATTTCCCAAACATCAAGACGCTTGTAGTGAGCTGCCACGCAGAGGAGATTTATGCCATGAGCTCAATTAAAGCTGGTGCCAATGGCTACATTAGCAAAACGCGTTCTGTCAAAGAGGTGAGGCAAGCTCTGATTAAAGTTGCTCAGGGTGGAACATATCTTCATAAAGATATTCAAGACCGTTTGAATGATAAGAGCAAAGCCAACAATATTCTTAAATTTAAAAAGTTGTCGACACGCGAAATTGAGGTACTCAATCTATTGTCTCGCGGGAAACGTAACAAGGACATTGCCCAGTCGCTCGCTATTAATGAAAAGACTGTGAGCACCTACAAAACGCGATTACTGAAAAAATTGAATGTTGACAACATCGCTGATCTGATTCATCAGTCCAGACTGATGCAGATCAATAATAATTAGAGAATCGATTCTTCCGATATTCAAAATCCCTGATCGAATGATCAGGGATTTTTTTATTTCTGACTCAATAAAATTTTTCACGATCGTTCTACTGTACAATCAGCTTTTTGGTAGAACGCTGACCATCAATAGTAAGATCTACAAGATAGATTCCTGACTTAAGATTGTGCTGAACTCTGTTAATACGTCTATCTAAATCCTGTTGCTGGACCAGTTGTCCCGAAAGCGAATAAATTTTCATAGATACCTCATCGGCTGATAGTAGCTCTATGAAAAATTCACCAGTTGTTGGATTTGGATAGATATTAAAATCTGCAATTTCACTGCTGACAACACTTAATGTCGCATCAGAGAACTCAAGATTGAAACGTAGAGGATCTATTGAACCAGGATCGCTGGGATCAACCGTAAAGGAGACTGCTGTACGCGCATCTGCATCAAGTTTTGTGGAGGTATTTAAATAAGTGTCAATAAAGAATACATCTACCCCTGAAATTCCCATCACTTCAAACTCATAGGTGTAATTAGTTCTCAAATAATTCTCATTAAATAGACCGATCACATCCGAATCAACAGGCATAACTCGCTGCTGGATCGCCAGTTGCTGACCATTTTCCAATGTTGAAATGCTTTCTGAGACATTACGAAGTTTCCTTGAATCAAGATCATCCACCCCAGAATTGTAGCTAGGATCAAATGATAGATTAAAACCATCTAATCGATTTCCGCCATTTTGAAATGCTTGTTGTTCATACAGCGCAGCATAGATATGAGCCCTACTGGGTACGCTATTAACAGCAGTATTCACCGCATTTGCCTTGTCGCTTTCTTCAAAAGTCAGACTCGCAGGACCGTTGATTTGAGTTTGGACAAAGAATGCCTGCTGTACCTGCGCAAACTTATTAGCGGCACTGTTCATGGGATCATCGTTAGTGTTTGAGAGTGTATTCACAGCTACGTATTTGCCAACATCTGCAGCCTGTGGGTCCCAGATATAATATGTGGGAGTGACATTACTTCCAGTTCTTGTAAGAACAGCCTCCATATCTATTGGCGCATGAAGCGGGTTTCCTATAAACGAAAATGCATCCTGGTTTTGATTGATATTAGAGAATGTCACGGGGCCTACTTGCAGCGTTCCTGTGGTTTGTAGTTTAGTGTTATTCTCTGCATTTGCGTCAGTAAGCAATGTAGGTGTCCTATCACCTCGTACAAAAATGCGGTATGGCGTTCCAGCTTGAAGGTTATCGGCAGTTGGATTGTTTGTTGAACTTACGGCATCCCAACTTTGTGGTGATGCATTTGTAAAAGTAAAGAGTGACGAGTTGTTAGTAGTTGTCTGATCAAAACCGTTAGCTGCCGTTCCACCCGTTATATGAGTGCCTATACCCGCGGTAAAAGTTCCACCATTTTGCCAATTATCAAAAATGGACGTCGTGGTATTTACTGAAGAACTTATAAACCTGAAGGCACGGTTTGCTGGGTAGAAACGCTCTGTGATGACATCACCATTTATAGCTGTAAACGGTGATGTCATGAATGGACCAAAAATAGCATCCTCGCTAGCACTACTCACAAGACGTAGATTTCCATTCGTATTTAATATTCCGCTGACTCCTAAACCATCTTCTACGTTCAATTGAGTGTTTAGGGATAGATCAATGCAGTCCACAAAGAGAAACCCCGTTGTTATCGGATTTCCAGAAATAACTTGAGCTCGTTCACGGCTTTCCATACTCAATCTGTCGAAGTCTAGG
Organism: uncultured Flavobacteriaceae bacterium; assembly: GCA_964478845.1. Classification (GTDB taxonomy): domain Bacteria; phylum Bacteroidota; class Bacteroidia; order Flavobacteriales; family Flavobacteriaceae; genus Nonlabens. Next base: position 93,383 of record CAYZJT010000006.1, read on the forward strand.
ATCCCGTTATTTACTATATCACCAAATATTTCTACTCTATAATTGCCCTGAGGCGCAGACAGCGTGGCTCCTGCATCTGTAGTAATGTCACGCACCTGCAAATCATCGATTATAGAAGCTGACCCATTGCGCACCTCAACTGTAGATTCTCTATTGCTAGTGCCGCTAGGATCAAACGGTGACCAGCCACCATTCTCGTAAACATAGCTGCAGCTTAATAAAGCCATTGCACCAGGGGAGCAACTAGCTGGATCATTTAAAGATAATTGATTAATTGTTTCTGCACCTCGTTGATCAAACTCGCTTATATCTCTGCGTTCAGTATTTGGACCTATTGCAAAGTGCATCACCTGACCAGTATCAATTACGTGACCCAATAACTGGGCATGACCCAGCTCATGATTTGCCACACTTCTGAAATCAAACTCATTGCTATCAAGGCTTTCTGTGGCTGTGTCTCTATAATGGAAATTGGTATCTGAATTGAATACAAAATCCAGCTCAGATGCATAAGCGATAAAATTAGGTGCGCTGCCACATATAAATCCCTTGATGGATAAAAAACCCAGTGTACCACTACTTGCTGGAATCTCGCCAGTATCAAATTTCACTACGTTCACCGTGTCAGAGTTTGAGGCGTTGCTGGTATTTGCCGCATCGCCACTTGCCAGATCTGCACCCAAAACAAAATTTCTACCTGTCGTGCAACGCCATTGTTCAAAAGAATCATCTACTGTGAGTTCTGCATCATTATTAGATGTCAGGTTTGTGGCATAATTCCAGGTATACCCATTGTTGCCATTGTCATTTGCCAGCCTTATTTGCACCCCATAATCCATTCCACCATCGGTAATTGGAAAATTGGTGTGATTGAAGGCTATTGTAAGGGTTTCACTACTTGTAAACGTGGAACCACTGTCAGTCACCACATTGACTTGCCCTGTCCCTGCACCAGAGCGTATAATTACTTCTATCTGACTGTCAGACCAGCTTACATATTGCGTATCGAGCAAGGCAATGCGACCAGCCCCGCCATTATCAGCATTGGCAAAGTCCACACTCCCGCTACCGCGACTCGCGCCAAATCCTGATCCCGAAATCACCAGTGATTGCCTTACCCCTGCTGCACTAAATGTCGTAGATAATGACATGATGCTATTGGTACGCAATCCTTGATTACTTGCAGGTGCAAACCTAAAGTCTAAGGAACTAATCACCACGGCCAGCTGACCTGTGGCTTGCTCTATTTGCCTGTATAATTCACCTTGAATATCAGAGTACCTGGTTTCTCCACGTGATGCGGCATAGATACTTTGTGAGTATTCAACTAGTCCCTGATTCCCATGAGCAAACATTCTGTCGCCTGTTTGAGAGAGGTCCAAAAAGAAAATCCCCTTCTGAGCTTTTTCTAGCTTAACGGCGTGGGTCAGTAGGTTGAATTCACCATTTAAAACGCCACCTAGCGTGATGATGTCTATTGTATTCCCGCTCACTGTACCTTTAAATAAACGTGATACCTGAACGGTATTAACTGTTTTGATAACCGTATCCTCGTCGTTTTTTCGGTAGGTCTGTGATATGACCTCACCCTCAATAATAAGATCCGCGTCGCTTGCCACTTGTTGTAGAGAAACAAACTGTTCCAGACACTGGGCCGTTCCCGTTAGACTAGAAAATATGATGATAGACAGGTAGAAATATTTCATAGATAGATTTTGAGTTTACGCTTTCGCGAAAGCGTAGAGCTCATAAAACTACTTGAATATCATGAGAATCGCCCTACTAAAAAGATTTTAATTTAGAATTTGTAATTATCAAGAGTTTTTTCTGCAGGACTTATACTACCCTATTTAACTGCCGGCTTATAGTTTGCTTAAGCCTTGTGTAGTTCCAGATCTCCTCGAGCGAATTTGGACTGTCTTCTTTAGCGAGTTTTTCCGTTAGGTCTGAAATCATTTTGTCGATAATCAGTCTTCTAAAGTTAAGCAGACTATCCAAAACGGCCGTAGGAACAGTCTGGTCGAGCGTTTTGACATAGATCTGTTTTTCGTGCCATTTGTGTAACTCGTATTTGTCGTCCTCCATTACCAGTGCGGCGATGCGTTGCGCCTGCACATCACTCAACTGACTGATGATAACATCTGTATCTATCTTTCCCTGGAGCAGGTAAATGTCAATGATTTTCTGAAAAAGCTCTTGAAATTCGTCGCTGGCAAACTTTATCTCGTCCGGGTGTAGCTCAAAATAAAATTTTTCGTAGACCGGCATCTTTTCGGTGACGGTCTCGTATTCTAATTCTGGGCCGTCTGCATCCTGAAGAAATTCCTGTGTGAATTCTTCTTCCTTACCACCGTACAGCAATAGCAGTTTGAGCATATTGACCTCAAGCACATGGCGCCTGTCCACTTGTTCCTGCACAGGTGTTTCCACCTTTTGCATGGTCTGTTCTCGCTGCTCCTTTTTTTGGCGCTTAGCATTGTCACGCTGCTCAGCATTGCGCAGTTGCGCGAGTGCAGAAAAGAGCGTTTGTTCGTTCAGACCTAGAATCTCAGCACTTTCCCTGATGTAGATTTCTCGGGCTATGTCATCAGGCACTTTAGCGATGCTGGAAACGATGTCACGTGCCATCTCGCTGCGCTTGATGGGATCGTTTGCGGCATCTTCTTTTAAAAGATTTGCCTTAAAACTGATGAAATCAACCGAATTCTCATTTAAGTACTCCTTGATCTCAACCTCTGTATGTGATTTGGCAAAACTGTCAGGATCCTCTCCTTGAGGGAAGGTACATACCCGCACATTCATACCTGCTGCTAGTATCAAATCTGTCCCGCGGATAGCAGCGCGCAAACCGGCCGCATCCCCATCGTAAAGCACGGTAATGTTTTGGGTAAGTCGTTGAATAAGCCTGATCTGTTGCTCAGTAAGCGCCGTCCCGGAGCTGGAAACTACGTTTGTGATGCCAGCCTGATGCAATTGGATGACATCAGTGTAACCCTCGACTAGGTAACAAAGATCCTCTTTTGCGATGGACTGCTTGCTCTCGTAGATGCCATAGAGAACTTTGGACTTATCGTAAATCTCGCTTTGCGGTGAGTTAAGGTATTTTGCCGCTTTTTTGCTGTTGTCCAAAATCCTTCCCCCAAAACCTAAAACTCGGCCTGAGAGGCTGCGTATCGGGAAAATCACTCGACCCTTAAAGCGGTCGAATTTTTTTTGTACACCATCATTTCCATCCTTTACGATGGTGAGTCCAGTGCTTTCGAGGAACTCTAGTTTATAACCTGTTTTGGTAGCAGCATCTGTAACAGCACTCCATGCATCTGGATTGTAGCCTAGCTGGAACTGCTCGATGGTCGAATCATTGAATGCGCGCTCTTTATAATAACTGTATGCGACACTTTTACCTTCTTGAGTTTCTAATTGTGATTCAAACCAGCCAGCGGCAAACTTGACCACGCTGTACATTGCCTCTCGTGCTTCCTGCGCCTCTTTTTGCTCAGAATTCTGCTCGGTTTCCTCAATCTCGATATTGTACTTTTTGGCGAGATAGCGTATGGCCTCTGGGTAAGTGAAATGCTCGTGTTCCATTAAGAATGAAACCGCTGTCCCGCCTTTACCGCTGGAAAAATCTTTCCAGATCTGCTTAACAGGCGACACCATGAAACTAGGTGTACGCTCATCACTAAATGGACTCAAACCTTTCAAATTGGAACCAGACTTCTTGAGCTGCACAAAATCGCCTATTACCTCCTCTACTCTGGTGGCGTCAAATACTGCATCAATGGTGGCGCGGGAAATCATTTGGTAAAAATAAGAGTAAGTGTAAGTTTAGAATAATAGTTTACGTGGTGCCAGTACCTCACCACTTTTTGAATATTGAAATTGAGTCATGGGACTCTCAGATTGTGTTTTGATATTTCACAGATCACCTAATAACAGCGCTTAAACTTGTACTTGGACTTAGACTTGGTTTTAGGTTTAAGTTTAGATTTAAACACTCAATCTCTGCTAATTCCTAAATTTGGAGCAAGAGCAATAGATCATGACCAAAAAAATTCCTGCCCCAGTTATCAGACAATTTTTATTAGTAACCGTGATAGTTGGCATGATCTACTTAATCGGTAAGGAAATGCTGCCTTACATGGGTGGAGTGCTGGGCGGGATCACAATTTATGTATTGACAGTAGGTTTTCAAAGGAAACTGGAAAATAAAGGCTGGAAACCCAGCATTGCCGCAGTGTTGCTTATAGCAATTTCTGTGATTGTAATCATACTGCCGCTGGCTGGAATCGGGGTGATGTTTGTCTCACGCATACGCGACGCCGTGCGCAACAGCAAAGAACTCACTGAAACCTTTAAAACTCAGGTCTCGACTATAGAAGAAAGAATCGGTTTCAAAATCGCAGATCAGGTCAACTCGCAGGAAGTGGGCAATTGGGTCTCAGACACTATACAGAGCATGGCCAGCAGCAGCCTGGCCATGTTTATTGCTCTGGGTATCATGCTTTTCATTCTTTACTACATGCTGGTAGAACGTGAGCGATGGCAAAAAGCCCTGCTTATGTATCTGCCATTAAATGAAGAAAATGCAAAAACCGTAGGTCATGAAAGCAGACTTCTCGTAAAATCAAATGCCATTGGAATACCGCTTGTGGCGATTCTCCAGGGAGTGGTCGCATTGATTGGTTATTTCATTTTTGGGGTCGAGAATCCATTTTTCTGGTTTGTCATTACCACAATAGGAAGTATGATTCCTTTTATAGGAACTGCTTTGGGAATCGTCCCGGTTTTTCTTCTCCTCATGTCACAGGGCGAGACAGGTAACGCTATCGGTATTTTGATCTACGGGACCGCCGTGGTAGGCGCTACAGATAATTTGTTCAGGCTAGTCGTACAGCGTAAACTGGCTGACATCCACCCTATGGTAACGCTAATCGGCGTAGTGGTGGGAGTCCCTCTGTTTGGATTTTTGGGATTGGTATTCGGGCCACTCCTTGTCAGTTTGTTTTTGCTAGTGCTCAAAATCTACAAAAACGAGTATGGTAGCCATGGAGATAAACTCTAGAAAGAAGTTATGTGGGAGTCCGCTTTCGCGAAAGCATAAACACAAACAGGTAAAGGATTAGGAATTCATTAAGTAACAATACTACCGCCGCAGTCACTTACGATTCAAACGCTTAAAGTATGAATTCAAGATTATTTTTCCTCTTTATCGTATGGTTTGTCTGTCAACCTGCACAGTCGCAAAAAAGCGATTCAGCCGAAAATCCTATTCTAAAATTCATTGTAGAAAATCCTGATCGTTCAGCAATTCATTTGATTAGAAATGACACTCTTATTGCTAGTCAAAACGCAGATCGCCTAGTTCCACTTGCCAGTACTGTAAAAATCATCGTAGCCATCGAGTATGCCATTCAGGCGGCCGAGGGAAAAGTAAATGCAGATGAAATGATCTCTCTTACAGATCTGAATAGATTTTATGTTCTTAATACCGATGGCGGTGCTCATCCCGGATGGTTAGCAAGTAATTCATCCCTTATTATAAATGACAGCATCCCGTTGCGCGAAGTCGCCAAAGGCATGATCATGTTCAGCTCAAATGCTAATACGGAATGGCTGTGCCGCAAGCTAGGCTTCAAAAACGTGAATGATAGAATTAAGAAATTAGGTATCGAGGAACATACAGAAATCTATCCAATTGTCTCGGCGCTGTTTGTAGGGAAAGAGATGTTTCCTGAACTGCAAGGCGATGAACTGGTTGATAAACTTAAAGGCCTTGAGCTAGATCAATACGTTACAGCCACTTTTCAGGTTCACAAAAAATTACTGAATGACAAAGATTATAAAGATGAGGTAGGTGATTTGAGCATGCCAGTTCAGAAAATATGGAGTGATAGGCTACCAGCCTCAACAGTTAGGGAATATGCACAGCTTATGGCAAAACTCAATTCCAAAACCTATTTTGATGCGCAAACCCATGTTTATCTTGATGAAGTCATGGAGGGACTGATGCAAAATCCGGCCAATCAACAATGGCTCAAACATGCAGGCATGAAAGGCGGTTCTACCTCTTTTGTGCTCACGAAGGCTAGTTATGCTACAGACCTGAAAGGCAATAAGACCGAATTAGCATATTTTCTCTACGATCTTGAGCCTATGGAAAATATGATGCTTCAACGGAAAATGAACGGTTTTGAGTATAAGCTGTTGGTGGATGACCGCTTTCGCGAAAGCGTACGACAAATCAAACCTTAAAGTAGTCCTACTGAAGTTCATCCAGTCCTTTATCATTTCTGACCCTAGCTGGTCAAACAATTTGGTCGATATATATCACTTGAACCGTAAATCTTGGGGTTCTGAATTTCTGATAGTTTTTTGAGGCTATTTTCGCGCTTTTTTAAATCATGATGAAAAATCTGGTCCTGACATTCATTCTTATTCTATGTCCATTTCTTCTAGCATTTGCTTAAGCCCCAAAAGAGAAATTGATAAATGCCAAAATTGGTTACGGTTTAAGTTTACCATACCAGAGCGCAACCGACGTTAATGGTACTGGCTTTTACGCTCAGGGTGAATTTGTTCTGAAAGCTAAATCTTGGGTGGATCTGATACCATACGCAGGCGTTCTTATTACCAATTCATCAGAACAGGATGACGATGGCGTACCCACTCTTGAGCGTGTTGAGGCCAAAGCTTTCAACCTAGGTGGTAAGATCAGATTGAGGATTCCTATTCCTTACGTAGCTCCTTACGCTGAATTTGGAATAGGTGCATCAATAGGTTCATTCAGGACGCTTACCGCTTTTGATAATATTGATCGTAGTGGCGTAATTTATCACGTGCCGTGGTCTGTAGGTCTTGAGTTTGGTAAAAACCGGAATGTGGATATCGGTTTTACCTACCTTGAATTTCCCGATGTAAATCAGGTAGGAGGTGCAGCTGCTCTAGGAATTAAATTCAAATTATAAGTTTTGCCAAAGCCTACATGCAAAGCGCCTTTAGAAATTTCCTGAATGTCTTCTTAACATTCTCATTTAAACACTAGCGGTAGATTTCTATAATTTAGCAACACTAGCTTTTATATATGGCTTCAGGATTTTTTGCACTGCTTGATGATATTGCCGTTCTTATGGACGATGTGGCAACCATGAGTAAACTGGCCACCAAAAAAACCGCAGGGATTCTAGCAGATGACCTGGCTGTAAATGCAGAAAAGGCTTCTGGCTTTGTTTCAAAACGGGAATTGCCGGTATTGTGGAAAATCGCCAAAGGCTCTTTTCTCAATAAGCTCATCATCCTACCTGTAGTCTTTCTTTTAAACGCTTTTCTACCCGTACTAATCACCCCCATCCTCTTGATAGGCGGTACATACCTAGCTTTTGAAGGCGCCGAAAAAATCTATGAATTTTTAGTCAAAAAGAAAGAAAACAAAAAAGCAGAAAAGTTGGTTCAAATGACTCCAGAAGAAGCGGTCGCTTTTGAGAACAAACGCGTCAAATCTGCTATTCTAGTAGATTTTATACTATCTGTAGAGATCATCATCATCGCCTTGGGCGTTGTACGGGAGGAAGGTATGGACATGACGATGCAGATCACTGTCGTGAGCGTGGTAGCAATTATAGCAACCATTGGTGTTTACGGTCTGGTGGGATTGCTGGTGCGCATGGATGATGCAGGATTGCATCTGGTCAATTCTAGCCAAAGTGAAACCAGTTTCAAGGCCCGCTTAGGTCAGGGGATGATAGATGTGCTACCCTGGATTGTAAGAGGTCTGGGTGTTCTGGGGACGCTGGCTATGATTCTTGTAGGAGGCGGAATCTTTGTCCATAACATTCACTACATACATGATTTGTTTCATAGCTGGCCATCCATCCTCGCCGAGTTCTTTGTCGGGTTGGTTGTAGGTGCGATTGCGTTGCTGCTTTACAACTTGGTTACTAAAATTTATTTAGGAAATTTTACTTAATCATTACAATTTTGAAAATGCTTCTCTAATGAGTAATAACCAAATCTAGTTCCGCTGTAAAGTCGACCTTTGAAATCTTCTTCACCGTCACTTATAGTTACCTCATAAGGGAAAGTTCGTATCTCTTCCCAAAACGGAGAATCATTTTGTGGTAAATAGAGGTTGTAATAGCTTGGGTACAAACTGTCCATTTTATTCAATATTGGCTTAACATCCTTGTCATCATATGCCATCAAAACAGTAATATGTTTTCTACAACGATCTTTTATATTCTCTTGGATATCCTTGAAATTTTGAAAACAAATTCCACAGCCAGGATTATAAAATGAGATAAGATAATTTTCATTAGAATTGAAAATGAATTCATTATCTAGAATGTTGTAAAACAAGTATGTCTCAATATCACGCTCAATTATATTCTCTTTATCGTAGAAAAACCTATCAGTTGCATAAGAAAACCAGATGAACCGAAAACTAAAAACAGCAAATATTATATACACAAGATTTACTAGTACAAATACAACCTTTTGTTTTTCCAATAGCTTGAGTGTAAGTGCAATCAGAAAAAAACCTATTAAATATGGTACTGATCGTGTTACCCCATCAGCTAAAAAACATCCTATGAGGTACGGGATACATGAAATAAAGATTAATCGATAAGAATTAAATTTTAAGCATAAATTCTCGTTAATAAAAATAAATAGAATATTCAAACCCAGAATTAAAGGAATGCCTATAGCATTAACATCTCCTGTTCTAAAAGATGTGTACAAAAAGGTTAAAAGAACAGGAGTGCCGTAGAAAAAAAAAGCACGTTTTAAATGCATTTATATAAATCTATTCATAGATCAAAAAATACTACAGAGATTGGTACACGATTGAAGACCGAACCATCCACAACCAGTCTCTGTCTTTTTGCAAGATCTGGTAGTACAATCATCATTACCAAATATATCACAAATCCAAGTGCAGTCACAAGCTTTCTTGCCACCTCCAAGGCTAGGTGAACTAAGAAAGTAATCAGGATGTTGAATAATTTAACCATTCGTGGTTGTCGTATATTCAAATGAGCCGTCTGGCTGAAAGGTTGGCGGATAAATATTATAAACCTTCTCAAACATATAAAACATTTCTTCGCTGTCTAGTGAATGCTCCAATTGAAATTGTGCCATTTCTGCTTCCAACTGTGTCAAAGTTTCCTGACTGGGATCAAAACCGTAATTATAATCAGCAACAAAGCTTTTGACATCATGTAAAAAAGAGTGCATTTCTTCAGGATAAATTCCAAGCATGAAATCTAACTTCTCTATCCAAATGGTCTGCATATTTTGGGGCGACATGTCATATACTGTTTCATTATACTCATCCTTGGATTCAAGCGAAAGCAGTTCATCTCGCGATATAAAATCACTACTATTAACCTCAGTCTTATTTAATGGTGATAGAAGAAATTCTCGGCTCGATTTCTCAGACTGGTCGATTAAAATATCTTCTGCGTCACTATTATTAGAGCAGGATGAAAGCAATAATCCAATGACAAATAATTTTAAATTTTCATATTTGTTAATTTTGATTTATCAATAATAGGTACTAAAAGTTAATTTCACATATATTTAAAAAACTTCCTAAAAAATAGATTATTGCAATTTAGCCATTTCAATACCTATCCAGTTCCATCACCTTATCCCAGGCAGCAACAAAGTCTCTAACAAACTGTTGCTCACCATCCTTGCTGGCATAAACTTCTGATACGGCTCGTAACTCAGTATTTGAACCAAAAACTAAGTCCACACGTGTTCCCGTCCATTTCTTTTCGCCGGATTTGCGGTCAGAACCTGCGAATATCATCTCACTGCTTGACAAGGGTTCCCACTTCAGGTCAAGATCAGTGACGACATGAAAATAATCTGCTGTCAATTGACCTGGACGATCAGTGAAAATCCCGTGGTCGCTGCCGTCCCAGTTGGCATTTAGCGCGCGCATACCACCGATCAATGCAGTCATTTCTGGGATGGTGAGTCTCAATAATTGAGCTTTGTCTATCAGCAGATCTTCACCAGCTGCCTTTTGGTTATCTGCACGGTAGTTTCTAAATCCATCGGCTCGCAATTCAAGGTGGCTGATATTTTCTGGATCAGTCTGCTCTTCCAGCGCATCGACGCGACCTTGTCTAAATGGAACTTGAACATCGTGACCAGCAGCGGCAGCGGCTTTTTCAACCATTGTGCAACCAGCTAGCACAATGAGATCTGCCATGCTGATTCCTGATCCATCGGATTGACTTTCATTAAAATCTGTTCTGATTTTTTCTAGCGCGTCCAGCACTTCAGCAAGATCCTTGGGATGATTGACTTCCCAATTCTTTTGCGGCTCAAGCCTGATGCGAGCACCGTTTGCACCACCGCGTTTATCGCTGTCACGATAAGACGCTGCAGAACCCCACGCGGTTTTAATTAGTTTTTCAGGAGCTATGCCTGAATTTAGGATGGACTTTTTGAGATCTGCGATTTGTTCCTCACTTAAGTCATTATATTTTCTATCAGGTAGCGGATCCTGCCAAATATGATCTTCCTGAGGGACATCAGGGCCTAGGTAGCGGCTTTTTGGTCCCATGTCACGGTGAGTCAATTTGAACCACGCTTTCGCGAAAGCGTCCTCGAACTCCTGAGGGTTATCTCTAAAATGCTCACAGATCTTGCGGTATTCAGGATCTACTTTCAACGCAATATCGCCCGTAGTCATCAACAAATCCTGCTGCTGGCTGGGATCGTGAGCCATAGGTGCTTTGTCTGGATTGCTGGAGTCCTTGGGTCGCCATTGGTTTGCCCCTGCTGGACTTTTCGTAGGTTCCCATTCGTAATCCAGCAAAACACGGAAGTAATCATGATCCCACTGCACTGGGTTGGGGGTCCAGGCACCTTCCAGTCCACTGGTGGTTGAGTGGTCGCCAATACCAGTTTTGTAATTGTTCTTCCAGCCCTTACTCATTTGATGCAAGGGTGCGCCGGCTGGCTCTGCCTCTACATATTCATCTGCATTTGCTGCGCCATGACATTTCCCGACCGTATGTCCACCAGCCACAAGGGCGACTGTCTCGTAGTCGTTCATTGCCATGCGTCCAAAAGTGGTCCTTACATTGTGGGCAGATTCAACTGGATCGGGTTTACCGTTTGGACCCTCTGGATTGACGTAAATCCAACCCATCATCACGGCAGCAAGCGGTTGTTCTAGTTCACCATCCTCATAGCGTTTGTCGTTTGCACCCCATTCCGTCTCGCGGCCCCAGTAGATGTCCTGTTCTGGTTCCCAGATATCTTCACGCCCGCCTGCGTATCCATAGGTTTTGAATCCCATGGACTCATAAGCCATGTTCCCTGCTAGAATGTAAAGGTCTGCCCATGAGAGTGCGTTTCCGTATTTCTTCTTTACCGGCCAAAGCAGTAATCTCGCCTTATCAAGATTTGCGTTATCTGGCCAGCTATTCAAAGGCGCAAAACGCTGCGATCCTGTCGCGCTTCCACCACGTCCATCTGCAATGCGGTAGGTACCTGCGCTGTGCCAGGCCAACCTGATCATCAAACCACCGTAGTTGCCGTAATCGGCAGGCCACCAGTCTTGAGAGTCGGTCATGAGGTTGAGTAGGTCATTTTTAATTTCCTGCAGATCCAGGCTATTGAACGCCTCGCTGTAATTGAAGCCTTCAGGCATCGGGTTGTGTGCCGGGTCGTGCTGGCGCAGCACATTTAGTTTCAAACCATTGGGCCACCAGTCATCATTTGTGGTACCGTGGCCGGCGGTAGTTTTTGCTGCGCCCTGCATAAACGGGCATCGGGTCACGGCACTTGAATCGTTTTGGTTAAATACTTCATCAGAGGAGTTCATGTCTTTGTTCATGGAATGTGGTTTCAGGTATTGAGTTTCAGGTTTCAGGTTGGTTTCTTTGGGTTCAAAGTTCAAAGTTCAAAGTTCAAAGTTCACGGTTGCGGTGTAACGATGAAGTTGAATGTTGGTGTTTTGTCTCAGGTTTCAGGTTGGTTTCAGGGCGTTCAAAGTTGAAGGTTCAAGACTAAAGGTTCACTGTTGTGGTGCAGCCATGAGGTTCTCGAATGGCGTAATCAGGTTTCATGTTTCAGGTTATTCACCAGTTTATTAGATTGTTTTTAACTCGAGGTTCAAATGCTAATCAGAGCGACAGTCGAGAATGGGTCGACATGCAACAAGGGCTAAAGTAAATGACATTTTGTATTGTTTTGAAAATTAAAAACCATTTCCCAGTGCTGAGATCGATTAAGGTTTAATTAGGAAATATTCTTGCTCAGGAAAGTAAAACAACAAGGGTGCATTTCTATAGAATTCTTAAAACTTATGAGCAGATGTACCTATGTTGTAATTTAGCCTAAAATCAAATCAGGCATGAGCGATAAGCTTAAACTTCAAGATAAAATTGATCAAAATTATATAGACCAGCGTAAGCTTTTTATTTGGGGTATGGTGGACGATAAGTCGGCGCGGCACTGCGTTGATCGCCTGCTTTACCTCGACTCTCTGAACAATGACCCGATCACTTTTGTGATCAACAGCCCAGGGGGATATGTCACAGCTGGTTTCTCTATTTATGACACCATGCAGGAAATTACCAGCCCAGTTAGCACCGTATGTAGCGGGCTTGCTGCTAGTATGGGATCCCTGTTGCTTTCTGGTGGTGAGAAGGGAATGCGCAAGATCCAAAAGCACGGTAAAGTGATGATTCACCAGCCCAGCGGTGGTGCACGTGGTGTAACGACCGATATTGAAATCACCGCACAGGAAATCATGAAAACTCGTGAGATTCTTGCGCGTATCTATGAAGAAAATACGGGTCAGCCCTATGACAAAGTCATGAAGGATTTTAATCGTGACTACTGGATGGATGCAGATGCTGCGCTCGACTATGGAATTGTTGACGAGATTCTATAAATCACACCAGATATATACATCAAGCCCGAGGCGATTGTCTCGGGTTTTTTCATGGGCGAAACCATCATTTATCTTATCACTAACAGAGTAGATAGCAGATCGCACTTACTTTTAAACCAAACTGAAAAACTTTGAAGCTTACCCCTTTTCACCTGGCCATCCCAGTCAAGGAAATCACCACTACTCGAGCCTTTTATCGGGATACCCTAGGTCTTAAAGAAGGTCGTAGTTCTGATCATTGGGTGGATTTTGATTTTTTTGGCCATCAACTGGTGATTCACGTTAGCGATCAAATTCAGGATGTAACCGAGAACGCTGTGGACGGGAAGTCTGTGCCGGTTCCACATTTTGGGGTGGTGCTGGTGTGGGAAGATTTTCACGCTTTCGCGAAAGCGTTACAATCAAAAAATATTGAGTTCATCATCGAACCGTACACCAGATTTGAAGGCAAGCCTGGCGAGCAGGCCACCATGTTCTTCAAAGACCCCAGCGGTAATGCGCTAGAATTCAAGAGCTTCAAAGACTTCAATCAAATTTTTGCAAAATGAAACTTAGAAAACTGATTACACCAGACGAGGATTACGCCATCAACGCCACTAATCGCACGACGGTAAAGGACATTGATAATATCATGACGCAAGAAAGTAGTATCAGACGTCTGATTAAAACCGTTAAGTTTCTCGCTCGATATGCAAAAATGTATGATATTTTGATCATGCTGGTCAAGGACTGGCGTAAAGGCATCTACACACAAGTACCTTTATTCACTATTGCTGCCATAGGTGCTGCTCTGTTTTATCTGCTAAGCCCATTTGATCTGATGCCAGATTTTATTCCAGGTATTGGCTATATCGATGACATGACTATGCTCACGCTGGTAATCGGCTGGATCGATACGGATCTTCACAAATACCTTGACTGGAAACTGAATAGTGAGGACGGGCCTCACAACATGACTCTTAAAGAAGGCATGGGTAGTCAAGCCGAAATCGAGCGCGAGGCGGCTGGGGAGTAATTTTCCAAAAAATCTCCAAATAGCAAGCTCCCATTTCTAAGCTTAAGTACAAGTTTAAGTCCAAGTTCAAATTATAGATCAGGTTGCAGCTCAAATTACCCTTAATAAGTGCTGAACCCTACTTTGTTTATTTCCTGCTGTAGACCATCTCGCCATTGATATAGGTAGCTTGCACCTCTAGCTCTGGAACTTGTTTGATATCTACACTCATCAGATCTTTATCCAGCACGACAAAATCAGCTGCTTTTCCTGCTTCAAGGCTTCCTTTTTCGTTTTCTTCAAAGTTGGCATAGGCTGCCCAGATGGTCATACCGCGCAGAGTTTCTACTCGGCTTAGGGCCTGATCTGATAAGAAGCCTCCTTCTGGAAAACCGCTCGTGTCCTGTCTTGCAACAGCGGCATAGAACGTCAAAAATGGATTGACTTGCTCCACTGGATAATCGGTTCCCAGAGCTACGATACCAGATTTTTTGAGCAATCGCTTGTATGCATAAGCGCCTTTAAGTCGCTCCTCTCCTACTCGATCTTCTGCCCAGTACATGTCGCTGGTAGCATGAGTGGGCTGGACTGATGGTAGAATGTTCTTTTCATCAAAAAAATGGAAGTCGGCTGGATCGACGATTTGGGCGTGTTCAATTCTCCATCTTCGATCAGTTTCTCCAGATAAGATTTTTTCATAAGCTTTGAGCACAACATAGTTAGCGCTGTCGCCTATGGCGTGGGTATTCATTTGGTAGTCGGTTGCAGCAATGCGATTTGCAATGGCTTCGAAATCCTCAATACTACTCAAAAGAGCGCCGTAGTGGTCGTGCCTGTCGCTGTAGGGTTCCTTCATTGCTGCTCCACGGCTGCCCAAAGCACCATCTGCATAAAACTTTACTGAGCGAATATTTAATCGATCAGTTTTGATAATTCCCTTGTTCAGGTAATAATCAAGGTTTTCAGGCGTATTACTGATCATCGCGTACATCTTGATCTTGAGATCACCAGCCTGTTGTAGGCTATCGATCAGCTCAATCGTATCCCGAAATAATCCAGCGTCTGCTACAGTCGTCAACCCATACGAAAGATTGATTTCCTGAGCATCCATTAGGGCTTCTATTGAGACGGTTCTCGTTTCCCTAGGGAAAGTAGCTTCGACCAGTTCCATGGGGTTGTCCACAAGGATTCCCGTAAGTTTGCCGTCTTTTTGCTCAATGCTTCCACCGGGGACAATCGTATACTCATCAATCCCCGCCAGTTTCAAAGCAGCATCATTGACTAGCATGGCATGGCCATCAATTCTGGTAAGCGCTACTGGAGTATCTGGGTAAAGCTGATTCAATTCCTTATTTGTGGGAAAGGACTTGTCATCCCAATCGTTCTGATCCCAACCTCGACCTATGATAAACGTGCGCTGATTTTCCTCTTGGAAATTTTTGATTCTCTCAAGAATTTCTGCATAGCTTTTTGTTCCAACTAGGTCAACCCGCTGCAGTTGCTGTCCCAATCCATAAAAATGACAGTGTGCATCAATAAAACCAGGATAAATAAAATTCCCTGACATATCCTGCTTAGTAGAACCCTCGAATGCAGAGGTGATTTCTTCATTGGTCCCTGTCGCGATAATTTTTCCTCCATCCACTGCCATTGCCTGTGCCGTAGAAAAATCTTGATCTACAGTATAAATGGTGGCATTGGTTATTACTAATTCTACTTCTTCAAGCTTTTTGTCTTGCTGGCAGCTTGACAAAAGTGTAAGAACAAATACTGAGAGAAAAATTGAAAATCGCATGATCATACTTTTGTGGGTGTCCAAAAGTACGTACCCCACATATTATGGAATACATCCTCTTTCACCTGTGTTAAACTGTACCACCTAATGACAATTGTGAAAGCTAGAGATGGAGTCAATTACGCTTTCGTCCTTGGACAAGCTCAGTACAGGTTTCTTGCTTTCGCGAAAGCGCAATCATCAATAATCAAACTTGTAAACCGCACCTCCCATGATCTGAAGATCTTGAACAGGATAGTCATTGAAGAACTCGTAATTGCCACCCGTCAAATTGTTACCCATCAGGAACACGCCTAATTGTTTGTTGATCTGATAGTTGACATCAATATTGAGGTCAACAAATGCATCCAAAGTTTGAGTACCAGTACCAAATCTAAAAGTTTCTCGTTCACCCAGGTAGTAAAGCGTGGTGCCAGCACTCCACAGATCATTGATTTTGTAATTTCCCGTGAAATCAACTTTCAATTCTGGTAAGTGGGACGCAATATCATTTATTGTGGGGCCATCTACGTCATAGTTGAAATATTCACCTGTAACAGAAAAGATGATATCTTCTGAGAAATCATAGGAAAGAGATAGTCCTGCCATAGCGGTTTGTAGATCTACGTATGCCAGACCAAATGCATTTCCATATTCGTAAGGCTGCCTGACAAGAGGTAAACTGGTAGTGCCAGCATCACTCACAAAGAGATATCGATTATCCTCGATTTTGTAACCACCGTACAAGTTATAGCCTAATCTATCTAGCGATCCCTTTGCTCCTAATCTAGCATCTACTTGTCGATGAGTAGGAATGATATTGACTGCTGGGGCGATAAAAATGTTCTGATCTGTAATTCCTTGCAGACTATTTATATCTTGGCCACCACCTATGGTGGTATAAGCCATGAGGTATTCTTCAACAAGGGTGTAGCTGGCAACTATATCTGGATAGATGTTAAAACCACCTTCAGAATTTTCCAAATCACTCAGGTAATTGAGCACTGCACCCAGCTGGACTTTATAGCGATCACCGTACAGATTGATACTGGGGTTCAGGTTTGAATTGAAGTAACCATAATCCTGAAACACCTGAGTAAAAGTAGGCTGATCAAAACTACCTGAAAGGTAATCCAGCTCCATGTCTAGAGAAATTTCAGCATCTCTAATATCAAATTGTAGCGATGGAGTAGTCCTTAATCTAAATTCACTGGCATCGTAATTTGAAGTAATGCCGGTAAATTCAAGCTCAACATCGCGTAAGATGGCTTCATAAATGTTGATCTGCCCGCCCACACCGTATGATAAATAGTTTACACCTACGTCTACTGCATCAGTAAGTGGAAAAGCTGGATTGTTAGGATCACCGTACCAGTTTGCGGTACGATAACGAGCACCACCAGAAACTGTATAATCAAGTGTTCTATAACGCTTGTTGAAGGCCAGTTCTAGGGCTGTACTGGAAAAGTCGTCATCGGCATCCACGCCGCTTATACCGCCCTGCGATGAGTCATGGTGAAGATTGATATCAAACTCACTCTGCCGGTCAAACTCGATGGTCGAGATGTAATCTGCAATAACATTCACGTAATTACCCACCCCTAGCCTTGCATAGTTTTTAAAAAGATCGCGTTTTGGTTTTGCCTTCAATCGGGTGAGTTTTCCTTTAGCAGGTGTAAACGTACTTGCCACGGGTACTGAGAAAATGCTATAGGTTACGGGTTTCTTTTTTACTTGTATGGTGTCTCCTTGAGTAGGTGTTGTCTTCACCTTAAAAGCATCACTAAGCGTAGGGTCATAGGCTTTAACGACGGTGATTGAACCACCGTTCAACTTCTTTTCTTCTTCTTGAGGCGGCTGCGCCATGGCACTGCAAACACAGAAAATAAAAAGCGTCGTGAAAATGGATTTCAGTTTTGACATGGCTGGTCTAGTTATCATCTGTTAGTACTGAAGAATTGGTTTTGGCTTGTTGAATTTTAATCTTGTTGAGTTCTGTGCGAGCTTCTTCCACCAGTTCTGGATAGTTAGTTGAGTTTTTCACTACAGCCTCAAAAACTGTGTTTGCATTGAGTAATTCTTGCTTTTCAGCATAGGATTTGCCCATTAAAATTAGACCCTTGTTGGCCCAGAGTCTGTAGCTTCCAAAATTCTTAGATAGGTCTGTAACCGTTTTGATGACTTGATCATACTCGCGATCATCAAATTCAAAGTATGCTTTGTAGTATAAGGCTTCTGCACCCAGACTACCCGCGGCATTTTTCCTAAGTACCGCGTAGGCATCGCGAGCAAGGTTGTAATCACCTTGTTCCCAGTAGGATCTTGCAAGTATCACCTGTGCATCATTAAAAGCTCGCTGTTCTACACCTGGTGTATTCTGGACGATCACCGCATATTTGGCTGCCTGCGCATAATCCTGCTGCTCATAGTAGAGTTTCATCAGGTTTGACTGAGCATAAATCACATTTTGTGGGAAGTCAGCCAGTTCTTCTAATTGTCTGAGTACACGAATGGAATTAGCCGAATCATCTGACTTCAGGTAAATTTCTGCAAGTCTGGCAAGTGCCTGTTCCGTAAACTCATTGCGCTCCTTTTCTAGGACTTTCTCATAGAATGGAGTACTTTCTTTCTGCTTGCCTTGAGCAAATAGAGATTGGGCAAGGTAGAAATTAGCCTTAAGGGCGTGCTTACCCCTCGGGAATTTAAAGAGATACTTGCGCATTCCTTGTTCTGCGGCAATGTATTTTTCCCTCACGTAAGGTTGCTCTGCGCTTTCGAACATGATGTCATCCAATTCACTGTCTGTCACCTCTATGCCATCTAGACCTCGCACCCAGTCTGCATAATCATTTGTTCTTCCTTGATCTATGTAAACCTGACGCGCACTGCTTATCGCTTCTACCGCTTGAGGTGTTCCATTGAATCGCTCTGCAACTTGCTTGAAAATCCTGAGTGCTTTATCCAGCTTATTGTCATTGTACAATTGCAAACCTTTACGCATCATGGCTGGTGCGGTATAGGTACTGTTAGGGAATTCCCTGATTAATTGATCATAGGTTTGTTGACCCTGGTCTGCGCTACCGGTGTTGATGTAGGTGTTTCCTAACTCATAGAGTACATCGTCGCGGTACTTTGACTTGTCGTAATCAAAAATGAACTTCTGGAGGTCTTTGATCTTTTGATCATTTTCGCTCAAAAAGCCTCTTGACATGGCTCGTTGAAATAAAGCATAATCACTTTGAGGTGCATTAGCGTCAATCACCTTGTTATAATTGGAAATTGCATCAGTGTAATTTTTGGTCACATAGTAACTATCTGCAATACGCATGGTAGCATCAATAAAACGGGTATCATCACTGGTTTCCGAAGAAACGAAACTCATAAACTCTGGCAAGGCTTCAGCATATTGCCCTAGCTGAAAATGGGTGTAACCCAGGTCATAAGAAAGCAATTCATCTTCTTTCACTGGTTCAGAGATCTGATCTGCTTTCTTGAAATGCTCTAGCGCCTGGCGGTAATCACCCAGCTGATAAAACGCTTGAGCTTTCCAAAACAATCCCTGCTTGCGTTGAGCGGCATCCCTAGAGTAAGCAATGGTCTTGTTGAAGTTTTCAATAGCCTCATTGTATTCGCTATTATTGAATTCATTAAAACCTTGAAACAAAGCAACCTTTCCATAAACGTTTTCATTGCCTTGAATACGCCTGCCCTCCATTAGTTTAAGTGCTTCTTTATAATTTTTTGATGTGAAATAGGAATCAATCAAAAAATCATTCATCTCATCCACGTTCTCTGCTTCTGGGTAAGAATCCAAATATGAAATAATCACTGCAGAAACGCTATCGTATGGATTACCATACTCATAGCTCAGTTTTGCATAGTTGTAAAGTGCATCTTTTGTAATCTCTGCATCAAAGTTCAACTCACTCGCCAGCTTAAATGCATTGAGCGCATCTTCTTTGCGATCTACTCGTATGTAGCTCTGACCCAGGTGATAGTAAGCATTTTGAGCTGTGGCATCTTTCCCCCCTATGATCTTATTGAAAATTTCAATGGCCTTGTCGTAGTTCTCCTGCTTATAGTACACATATCCTATCTGATAGAAATCATTGTTATTTAATCTACCACCCTCACCTTCGTAACGCTCTATATAAGGCAAAGCTTCGTCATAGCGTTTCATGTTAAAAAGCGATTGACCTATGATTCTATTGAGCTGTGAAGCCTCTTTGCGGTTTGCCTTTGGCAGATACTCGTTTGACATCTTAATAGCACTCTCAAAATCCCCCAGCTTATAGTACAAATCTGCCTTGTAATAACCCAATCGATCATCATTACTAGGCAGATTTCTGACTTGCTCAAACAATTTTGCCGCCTCTTCCAGTTCTTCACCATCATAGGCCATGTAACCCAGATAATAGTTTGCCTGTTCCTTATATTCTGGATCACTCAGGACTTTGGTCAGGTTCCTGCGGGCAATATCGTAACGTTTGTTTAGCACATAAGTGTATCCCTTGTTGAAGTAGTATTTGTTTCTACGCTTTCGCGAAAGCGTACTCACCTCAACCCTATCGTACCATTTACGGGCATAATTAAAATTGCCATTGTCAAAATAATACTCTGCGATGTCCACCACGGCATTGTTTCTTTTTGTAGAGCTGGGGTACTTTTCTACAAATTCCTCTACCAGCTGGTCTGCGTTAGGGTGATTCAATCGCACCGCGCAATTTGCAACGTAGTACGCTGCATTGCCTTTAATGGTCTCATCATTTGATTTTTCAGCGACTTCTTTAAAAAGCTTGCGGGCGGCATTGTATTGCTCTGCCTGAAACAAATCCAGTGCGTGGTTGTATTCTGCAAGGTCATCTGTAAAGATCATGGACTGCTGTGCAGAAGTCGACAAGACACACAAACAGGCAATTAGAAATAAAAAGTGTTTCATAGCTGGTAGGTACTGATAGCAGACAAAGTTAGAATTCTAAGTAAATACAACGTTATCCACTGGAAATAATTATGAAATCCCGATAAACTCAAAGTTCAAGTGTGAGCTCAGATTCAAATTCTAGGTTCTTTCTCTTTACTTTTACCTCATCAAGTACACTTATGAGTAACCACATTCTTCTACTACAGCAAGCTGATATTTTCCAGAACGACAACTTGATCCTTAAAAATGTCAATTTGACCATTAACAAAGGCGAGTTTGTCTATCTGATCGGTAAAACGGGAAGTGGTAAAAGCTCGTTGATGAAAACGCTATACGGAGATTTAAAACTCACAAAGGGCAGTGGCAACATAGTCGATTATGATCTTTCTGGCCTAAGGGAGAAAGATATACCCTACTTGCGTCGCAAACTGGGTATCGTATTTCAAGACTTTAAATTGTTGCCAGACCGGACTGTCCTAGATAACCTGAAATTTGTACTGCGCGCAACAGGCTGGAAGAACAAAACCGATATGCAGGCGCGTATGGACGAGGTACTGGATAAAGTGGGCATGAAGACCAAAGGCTTTAAATTTCCCCACGAGCTTTCTGGTGGTGAACAACAGCGTATCGCTATTGCTAGAGCCTTGCTCAATCAGCCAGAACTCATCATAGCCGATGAGCCTACGGGGAATCTGGATCCACAGACCAGTGTGGAGATCATGGAGGTTTTGCAACAGCTCAATAAAAATGGCAATACCATTCTAATGGCTACCCATGATTACGCGCTATTACTTAAATATCCTTCAAAGACCTTGAAGTGTGATAATGGGGAAGTGTTTGAGGTAGTACAGAAGGCGGGGTGATGTACCATGCGGTAAAATCAACCTTTAAAAACTTAGGTTTACTTCACCTAATTAAGAGACATGAGTCTGCTATCAGAAAATGCCTCAAGCCTTTTTATTATGGTCATAAGCATTATTGCAATGTTTGTGACTCTCACTTGAGGAAGTTTGTCAGGCTGGATCATGACCTGCTTTGCCCCATTTGCGGTAGTCGCAGTAGAGGTAGATTCCTCTTGGACTTTTTGACCTCGAATGGTTTACTCAAAGGAACTATTCTTCATTTTTCGCCACCCAAGGGATTAAGTCAAAAACTAAAGTCTAATGACTTTAACTACTTAACATCAGATTACCTAGATGAGTTTGATGCAGATTATTCATTTGATATCTGCAATATCGATCTGCCTGACGATAGTGTTGATGGGGTCATTTGCTTCCATGTATTGGAACATATTGAAAACGACATCAAGGCTATCAAAGAATTAGATCGAATCTTGAAGCCTGAAGGGTTTTGTCTGATCCAAACACCATTTAAGGAAGGTGAAATCTATGAAGACTCAACTATCACTTCTCCTGAAGGAAGGCTTAAGGCATTCGGTCAAGAGGATCATGTAAGGATTTACGGCGCCAGTGGATTGAAGGATCGATTAATTGCAGTAATGGAGAATAGAAATATTTTACTGCATTCGATAGATCAAAATGAAAGGAGTGGTATAGAAAAAGATCTATTCATACTTATTTCTTAGGCTTTTTGTACACGTGTGGATTCTTTCTCACGCCTTTTTTAAAAACTTTTCGCACGCCTGTTCGCAGAGCAGCATCTGCATCTAGCAAAATCTTTTTCACTGGTTCTTCTGGACGACCTTTATAGATAGTCACATGCTTCTTATCTGAGACTTTTAATGGCTCGGGGCTGAAGTAATAATTAGAAATACACTGTCTGTCTTTTTTGACCTTCACCTTACTTACTGAATGCCATGAACCACCATGCGTTGCCATGACGGCTAGCCTATTGAACTTGCTAGTGATCGTAACGGGCTCACCACTCACTCCATCAGGCCAGACTTCAAGATTCCCACCATTTTCCAATTCCCAGTCTGGACTGACGTAGTACAAAAGATTCAAGACACGCCAATTTTCCTGATCATTATCATGACTGTTGTCCAGATGTGGATTCAAAAACTGATTGTACCCCATTGCAGACAAACCACCAGCGTAAAGAGATGAATCAGGGATTAGGTTTTTTATCCCAGTAATATAGCCAAATAGTTTGACCACTTCTGGTTGTTGGAAAGCATACAAAACCTCCTCAAGGATTGCCGCATGCTTGTCCATCTGGGCACTTACACTTTTAAATTCCCTGATGCTGTTCAGCTCTCGCATCTCAGAACGTGATGGAAATTTTTCATGACAATTGAGAGCAATTTCTTGAGGAAGAAGATTGTCAATGTAGAAATGACCGATGTTCCCGCTTTCGCGAAAGCGGACTACCAACTCATCTCTGTCCTCTTTGAGCTTATCAACAATAAGTCTAGCAATGTTAGACCTTGAAAAATCCATGTGTGATTGTTTTCAAAATTCTAAGTTAAGCTATGTTTGGTGAATCAATGGATTTGAGATTCAGCATAATCATACCCGTTTTTAATTCAGGTAAATTTCTTGAATCCTGTTTGAATAGCATTGCTCAGCAGACTTATAGAAGTTTTGAAGTCATTTTAAAGGATGGCAAATCATCTGATGAAACGCTTTCTATTGCTCGACAATTTAAGTCTGAATTGAATCTGAAAATCATCAGTGAACCTGACTCAGGAATATATGATGCCATGAATAAAGCAATAGGTGAAGCCAAAGGTGAGTTCATATATTTCCTAGGGGCAGATGATGAATTGAAAGATAATGAGGTACTTGAGCAAGTTAGCGGTCTTATAAGATCCAGTGATGACATTGTATATGGCAATGTTTTTCTAAGAAAACAGCAACAGATTTTTAATGGGGAGTTTAAAGCAGCTGAGATGTTTCACAACAACATCCACCACCAGTCTATTTTTTACCGGAAAAACATATTTGAAAAAATTGGGCTATTTGATACTAGATTCAAACTTTTTGCAGACTGGCATCACAACATTATTTGGTTTTTTAGCGAAAGGGTAACTCATAGATATATACCCGTGACTGTTGCTAACTTTAGTCAGGAGGGTGTAACCTCTAGAGAAAAAGACAGAGCATTCAGGAAAATTATATTCAAGCATTATTTCAAGAACGCAACGAAGCAAAAGTCAGGATTAATGGTAGTTTCAGATATGATCAGGGGACTTTATATAAAGTTGATCAAATGATTAAAATTCTGGCCGCCATCCCCCTTTTTAATAAATCGGCTACGATTGTAAGAGCGGTCACATCTGTATTAGCTCAAACTGTTACATGCGATATTCTAGTCATCGATGATGGTTCTACAGATGACAGTATAAATAAGCTTTCAGACATCGTTTTCAACCGCTTGAAAATTATAGAACAGGAAAACCACGGAGTAAGCGATACCAGGAATAAAGCTATTGATTATGGAATTAAACATGGTTATGATGCCATAGCATTCCTAGATGCAGACGATTACTGGTTACCTGACCATCTGCACAATTTAATTAATTTATTATCAGCCTTGCCCGCGGCTGACATTGTCGCTGCCAACTATAAATACCACCAATGCAATAACCGATTCACACAAACAACCTTTTCAGGCGGAATCATTCAAGCTCAAATTCTAGATCCCTATTTCGATTTCACACACTTAAGCTCGCCGCTATATTCGTCCAATATGTTATTGAAAATAAGCGAAAATACCTTAAGATACAATAGCACCATCACGCATGGAGAAGACACTGATTTTAATATCAGGGTTGGGATGCAAAATAAAATTGCATTCACGGACAAGGTAACGGCAATTATCGAATTGGATTCATCCAATAGATCTAATTCCGTTGATGTTTCTAATAGAACTTACCTCGATTTAGATCAATATGAAAAATTCACAGATGACTATTCTGGATTGAAAAAATACCTTGACCTAAATCGCTTTGCACTTGCTGTTGAATACCTGTCAGCTGGATCAAAGGAAAAAGCTGTTGAACTAAAGTCTAAAATTAAGTTCTCCAACCTCACCGTAAAACAACAGCTCATTCTCAACTCTAGTCCAGCTCAGATCAGAGCTATGCGTCAGATTCAAGGCTTCTTAAATAGACGTGGAATTAGATGGAGGACGGGAGCTTGAATTACGCTGAAGTAACTAATAGCTTAAAGACTATGGACTCTGAATCCTTTCAAACTCCTGCTTTTCTCGTATATAATCTGCTTCATCAAATTCTTCGCTAGCGAGTACTAAACACATCGCGGCGCTGGAGAAATCAGTCAATTCACGCCAAGTCATCTTGGGAATTACAAGACCACGATCTGGCTTATTCAACAAAAATTTTCTTGTATTGCCCTTGCCGTCGTTAACTACCACCACAAAACTACCAGAGACCGCTATCAGCACCTCCAAACATTCTTTGTGCGCATGCCCACCGCGATAAGAGGTGCTGGGAACATCGTAGAGGTAATACACCCTTTTAATACTAAATGGAATTGTATCCTTTTCCACCACAGCAAGGTTACCTCTAGGATCCATGATCTTAGGAATGTCAATCAATTCTAGAGCTAGTTCATCACTCACTTTTGCTGCTTTAAAATTGAAATGCCTTCTTTTGCATTTTTCAAAACTCTAGGCATTTCAAGAATTGAAATATAACCATTGCGCAGTAACCAGAATGCATATTTCATTGACCAGAGTGAATCAGGCCAAGACTTTGTCAAATGATTGATTGCAGCCCGTGCCCTCACGTTTTCAGCTGCAGCAGGAAAATGACCACTTGATCTAGCAGGGTGATCAGCTATCAAAACATTGGATTGACAAATTTTTAAGCCATTATCTAATAATTGCTTCACAAATAGATACTCCTCACCTAGCGGTAAATCAGTTCCTAGACCAAAACGTTCATCAAAAAGAATATGGTCTTTTTGTATCGATTCTACTCGCAATGCCAGCTCAATGGAGGATACACTTTCGATTTCGCTTACCTTTAGGTTTCTGTTACTTTCTGGATATCTGCGCATGTTTCCGTGATCGGTGACTTTGAAAACTATGCAGTCAGCATCTTTTTGTTTATTGAATTCATCTGCAATTTGCTGCGCAAAATTGTTTTGATAAACAACATCATCGTCTACAATTAAAACAAGTTTCCCAGTCGCGTTCTTCAGCGCTAGGTTCCTGCTCCTACTCAAACCGTACTTGTCGCTGTTGATTACGCGAATGCTGTTATAATCAGAAATGAGCGGTTCACCCTTAGTTTGATTGATCACGAGAATTTTGAAGGCTAGACCTGAAAAGTCTGTCTGGAACATTGGGTCAAGAAAATCCAGACTGCTCCTGTCCATGGTGGAGACTAACACTTCCAGATCTTCTATCGCATAGCTCAAATGAATGCCCTTATCTTTAGTCCCAAAGATAGAAGTTAATGCGCATCCTGCTCGTAGGCGAGTATAGCGGTTTCCACAATAGTTTAAAGCATGGTCTAACAGCTCTTGGGCACGAGGTGACCATCGTTGCTAGCGGCGACGGATTCAAAAATTACCCTGCAGACGTGAGCTTAAGGTCAAGTGCTTTTGATTCTTGGTTTATGCAAAAAGTCAAGGTCGGCGTATGGAAGCTTACGGGAGTAGATCTTGTAAGTTGGTGGATGTGGGCGCGCTTTCTCGCAATTAGCGAGAAGCTTGTCCTGAGCCTGTCGAAGGGCAAAAGCGTAAAAAAATTACCACCTCATGATATAGTTCAATTCATCAATTCAAATCCACTCAATTGCACACCAAAAATTGAGCGCAGATTTTTAAAACTGTTTTTGAACTGCGCCCCTAAGGCAATACTTGTCGCTTGTGGTGACGATGCAGAATATGTGAAATACCTAAAAAATGATCATACAGGCTACAGCATATTTGATGTCTTGCAGACAACTGCAGATAACTACAAACTTTCAGGAAGCCTGAAGTACCTGCAAGAGGGCTATCGAGAGAACTATGACTTTTTAGTCCAGAAATGTGCCCATGTCATCCCCAGCAATACAGACTATGCCATGGCGTTGCAAAATCAAAAGAAAGCCACGCCTATCATCAAGGCTCCCGTAGTCATAGATAAATTTCCACTTACCCAAAATAGTGATCTTAGTGTGATTCAGATTTTTATGGGTATTAATCGCAGTAACTATTGGAAAAAGGGCATCAATTATTTTGAGTTGGCACTTGAACAAATCAAAGCCAAGTATGGCGACCTGGTCAAGATTACCATAGCAGAGGACCTACCCTACGCCAAGTACATCCAGCAATACGATTCCTGTCACATCTTGCTTGACCAGGTGCTGTGTTACGATCAAGGCTATAATGCGTTGGAAGCCATGCTGAAAGGCAAAGTAGTTTTCGCAGGCGGCGGACCTGAATACTTTAGATATCACGAGGTAGATAGTGTCCCGGTAATCGATGCCACACCTGACGTTGATGACCTTGTAAAAAAACTAAGTGACCTAATTGAAAATCCTGCGAGCATTTTAGAACTAGGAAAACAGGCACGAGATTACGTGATTGCTCACCACGATAGCATCCAGATCGCTGAGGAATATTTGAAGTATTACGATGGTTGATATTTATGAAGCCTTTTGATGGCGTTTGCCTGTTATCATGAAATTAGAGCTGCCCTTGCAAACTAGTATTCCAAATTCTAGAACATCTTACCCCCTTTCGAGAACTTCATGGCTGGATCTATAAAATTAAAATGTGGTGAGGCCCTCAAACCACGTTTTAAATGCAACCTGAATTACAGAACTGCCTAATGCAAACTAAAAACTGAACTACCAGCTACCACTAGCACCGCCGCCGCCAAAACCGCCGCCGCCAAAACCACCGCTGAATCCGCCACCACCACCGAAGCCACCAGATCCTCCGAAACCTCCTGAACCGCCACCAAAACCACCGCGGCCAAGACTGCTCAACACGATCACGTCCAGCAGGGATGGTGTGCGACCTCGCATACCGCCGCCTTTTCCACCACCCGTTCCTTTTCTGATGCTCATAATGATCATGAAGATCACAAAGCCAAAAACGATAAATGCACCTATGGGAATAGTTCTGTCCTTGAAATCGCGATTTTCCTGGTAACTACCAGTCAGTTTTGCGAATAATGCATCTGCTGCGGCGTCCAGACCCTCATAGTACTGGTTGCGCTTAAAGGATGGAACCAGCACGCGGTTCACGATACGCTCTGCATCAAAATCGCTGACAATATATTCAATCCCGTAACCTGTTGCAATGTCTACCCTGCGATCACCGTGCGCCAAAAGCAATATAATACCATTGTCCTTTCCTTCTTGGCCTACGCCCCATTCCTGCCCCCAGCGGGCACTCAAAATTCCGATGTCCTCGCCTTTTGTACTGTCGATAATTAAATAGACAATCTGGGTAGAAGTAGAGTCTGCGTAGGTTTTTAGCTTTCGCGAAAGCGCACTCTCCTGACTGGGTGTAAGCAAATCTACATAGTCGTAGATAGGCTTCTGATTTGCTTTTGAGGGCTTGGGTGGAATATCAAACTGACTGAAAGCCAACAACGGCAACCAGAAGAAAAGCAAAAAAACGTCCTTACCTGAAATAGATCTCCTCACTCGATCGGGCCTTTGGTCACCTCGTCAGGCAGTTCATTTACATCGTCATGCTGCCAGGGAAAATAGGTCGCCAGCTGCTCGCCACATTTGTGGATGCCATCTACAATTCCCTGCGCAAACTCCCCTTGTGTAAAGCGCGTCTGCATCTCGTCTTTTACGCCAGTCCAGAATCCTGCACCTACTTTCTCATTGATACCGCTGTCACCTATCAGGCTGAATTTGTGGCTCTCTACAGCGAAGTAAAAAAGTACGCCGTTATGCAATTCAGTATTGTCCATTTTAAGGAGATGGAAAACTTCCTGAGCACGCTCGTAGGCATCGTCACATTTTTTTTCCAGATGTACGCGTATTTCACCGCTGGTCTGCTTTTCAGCAGCGCGTATGGCAGCTACTACTTGCTCTTCCTCTGCTGGGGTCAGGAATTGTTCGACATCTGCATCCATTAGATTGCACCAAATAGCTGGTCCACATCTGGCGCCTGCTCTGCACCTTCCTCTGCCTTGAAGAATGGTTCCTCATCAAATCCTGTTATTCCAGCAAACAGGACACCAGGAAACTTTTTGATTTTGGTATTGAATTGTCTCACGT
Organism: uncultured Flavobacteriaceae bacterium; assembly: GCA_964478845.1. GTDB lineage: Bacteria > Bacteroidota > Bacteroidia > Flavobacteriales > Flavobacteriaceae > Nonlabens. The sequence goes on from CAYZJT010000006.1 coordinate 122,155, forward strand.
TCTCGTTATAGCGATTACGCTCGACATTGATACGGTTTTCTGTACGTTCCAGCTCGTTGATCAACTCCTTAAAGTTCTCGTTTGCCTTTAGGTTGGGATAGTTCTCGTAGGTGGCGAGCAACCTTCCCAGCCCACTACTTACCGCACTCTGCGCCTGTGAGAAGGCGGCAATGCTTTCCGGCGTTAGATTAGATGCATCTACATTGATACTGGTAGCCTGCGCACGTGCCTCAATCACGCCTGTAAGCGTTTCCTGTTCAAACTCGGCATATTTTTTAGCGGTTGCCACGATATTGGGTATCAAATCGTTCCTGCGCTGATAACTGCTCTCGACATTTGCCCATGAACTGGTCACGGTCTCTTTGAGACCCACGGTGCTGTTATACCATGACACTCCGTAAATCCCAAGAATGATAACAACGATCAGAATGATTCCGCCTACTCCTAATTTTTTCATTTCAATTGGTTTAATGCCCAAAAATAGCAGGATTTCTGTTTATGGATTGTGAATACTGCCCCATAAAAAACTGCTTCTGTCATTAGTTATCGAGGGGATAGAAATTTTTACGCTTTCGCGAAAGCGTAAACCCTCAAAATCAACTGGATAGATTTATGACTAGGAAATGCGCTAGACCACGGAATAAGACTACTTTTGCAGCCGCTTAGAAAGCTGATATGAAAGACTTGAGAAATATTGCGATCATCGCCCACGTAGACCACGGGAAGACGACGCTCGTGGACAAGATTTTGCACCATTGCGAGATTTTCCGTGAGAATGAAAATACTGGCGAGCTCATACTGGACAACAACGACATCGAGCGGGAACGTGGGATCACGATTTTGGCAAAGAATGTTTCTGTCAACTATAAAGGAACTAAAATCAACATCATCGATACGCCTGGTCACGCCGATTTTGGTGGTGAGGTAGAACGTGTACTCAACATGGCAGATGGTGTTCTATTGCTGGTTGATGCCTTTGAAGGGCCGATGCCACAAACCCGATTTGTATTGCAAAAAGCAATTAACCTGGGCTTAAAGCCCTGCGTGGTCGTCAACAAGGTAGATAAGGAAAACTGTACTCCAGACGAGGTGCACGAGGCGGTTTTTGACCTGATGTTTGAACTGGGCGCCGAGGAGTGGCAACTGGATTTCCCTACCGTTTACGGTAGTGCCAAAAACAATTGGATGAGTGAGGACTGGCAGCAGGAAACCGATAATATCGAGCCGTTGCTGGACATGGTGATCGAGCACATTCCAGCTCCTAAAGTCGAGGAAGGAACCACACAACTTTTGATCACATCACTGGATTATTCCAACTATACTGGTCGTATTGCAATCGGTCGCGTGAAGCGTGGAAGCATCAAGGAAAACCAACAAGTAACGCTTTGTAAGCGCGACGCTTCTCAGGTAAAGACTCGTGTCAAAGAAGTTTTTGTTTTTGACGGGATGGGTCGAGCCAAAGTAGATGAAGTTCACGCTGGTGACATCTGTGCGCTGGTAGGTCTTGAAGGTTTTGAGATAGGCGACAGCGTAGCCGACTTTGAGAATCCAGAGCCCATGGAAACCATCGCGATAGATGAGCCTACGATGAGCATGCTGTTTACGATCAATGACTCACCATTCTTCGGTAAAGATGGAAAGTTTGTGACTTCTCGCAACATAAAGGACCGTCTGGAAAAAGAACTGGAAAAAAACCTTGCGCTACAAGTACACGATACAGGAAGTGCCGATAAATTCATGGTTTTCGGCCGTGGCGTATTGCACCTTTCAGTATTGATTGAGACCATGCGACGTGAGGGTTATGAGCTGCAGATAGGTCAGCCGCAGGTAATTATCAAAGAAATCGACGGCGTGAAATGCGAGCCTATCGAAGAACTGACCATCGACCTTCCAGAGGGCGTGAGCGGTAAGGCCGTTGAAATGGTGACGATGCGCAAAGGGGAAATGACTAGTATGGCACCTAAAGGTGAGCGCATGTTGTGCGAGTTCAAGATCCCATCTCGCGGAATCATCGGACTGCGTAATCAGTTGATTACAGCAACCGCAGGTGAAGCAATCATGAACCACCGTTTTGTAGGTTTTGAACCTTACAAGGGTGATATTCCTGGGCGTATCAACGGCTCATTGATCAGTATGGAAAAAGGAACTGCGATTCCCTATTCAATGGACAAGATGCAAGATCGCGGAAAATTCTTTATCGCACCGGGCGAGGAAATCTATACCGGTCAAGTCGTAGGTGAAAATAGCCGCCCAGATGATTTGGTCCTAAATCTCACCAAAACAAAAAAGCTATCCAACGTACGTAGCGCAGGTGCTGACGATAAAGTCAAGATCGCACCACCTGTGAAGTTCACGCTGGAGGAAGCTCTGGAATACATCCAAAAAGATGAATATGTAGAAGTGACGCCAAATCACCTGCGCCTCAGAAAGATCTATCTGGACGAGAATGAGCGCAAGCGCAGATCCAAGGATATGGGGTAATACTCTCTTTTTTTATTTTTTGATCAAACGCAACTGCGCGTTTTGATGGTTATTTTTCAGAGCTATCAGATAGCTTCCCGCTGATAAGCGACTTATATCGAGACTAGCATTTTGTTCTACAGTCCCAGACTGTATACTGCGACCTGCCATGTCGTAAATGGTGTAGATTGTTGCCATTTCCAGTCCAGTCACATGAACCAGACTACCTTGACTGGGATTGGGATATAGCCCGATCTTGATTTGGTTTTCAACGCTGATACCTGAAAGCGGCACACCGTTACAGTCTGTACGGTTAAGGCTGCCGTAGAAGAAATCTGTGTTGCCGCCGGCACGTCTCGAGAGCATGTTTACATTGGGCGTGTTGCCGCTGGATAGGAACAGGCTGTCTGTAAAATAGCCACCTACGGTATAGTTGCCGTATTGGTCCACGGCTATGGCGGTGGCTTCATTTGCGGTAGTGAACCCCCTGATATCGTCTATGCTCAGGGTGGCACCGGTGCTCTGGTCAAACCTGACGACCAGCGGCTGGCGGTTGCTGCTGGGGTGGTTGTAGGTAAGCGCACCCCACGGTGTGGTAAGCGTATGCGCTGCTGCGATGGCTACCTCATTGTTATATAGAGTTAGATCATAGGCAACAGCCCCATCCGTTCCATAATCCGGTTCTGTAGCCCATAACAGATTACCCATGGAATCTAATTTCATAAGAAAGGGGCCTGGTAATCCAAAGCTTGGGTTCCCCGGTCTATGTTTGGTAAAGACATATCCGGCAAAGCTGTTGGCGATACCGTTCTCGCTGCTTTCCCCCCCCCCCCTGTGATATAGATGTTTCCCGTACTGTCTATTTCCAATTCAAGAATAAACATTGCAGACCCTATGGAGTTGGTCTCAAACCATTGGGTGGCACCTGTGGTGGCATCTACAGAAAAAAGCACCGTAAAGGCGTTGAGTGTCTGACCATCCAACAGCATCCGATCGGGGTCATTGCTGGTATTGGGACGGTTTGCACTGATCAGGTAACGGTTGCGGGGGGCGTCGTAAATTATACGTTTTCCAAATGGCAATATTACTCCTGGATACCACAACCCTATAGGCACATGCCCTAGATAGTTTCCAGCCGCATCAAACCTTAATATGACCATCTCATTTCCCGTACTGGTATAGGCACCGTTCAGATGGGACCCTGCCGTTAGCCTGACCAGAAAGTGGGAGGTGCCGTTGGCCTCAGTCGTATGCGCAAAAGCACGATTGAAAGCAAATTTAGTGAGATCAATATTGTCCTCCTCAGGTAGCTGTAGCCATTGAAAGACTCCATTGGTGTCATACTTGATCAGAAAGATGCTTCTGTTATGTGGACCAGCTGTAGTAGCATCCAGGTTAGTGGTCACCACTACATCAGTATCGAAGTGTATGAATTCCCCTGAAACTGAAAACCGTGGAGAAACCTTACCACTTATATAGACATTTCCAGAGCCATCAATACTTAATCCCGTATCTTCTGTTACGCTTTCACTGCCTATGGTCTTTGACCACCGCAGGGTGCCCTGGCAGTCTGTAGACCAGACCAAAATATTCCAACCCTGTCTAGGTGGCACAATGATCGGCACGGTCGTACTATCAATATCCGCATCATCACCACCGATTATTGCTAAAAAATAACGATTGCCCTGTGCATCAATTCTTATATCGCGCACGTGTTCAGTATCATAAAATGTAGTGGGCGCTCTTGTCTCAAAATTTGCATTGCCGCCACCCCGCTTTGCCCATTGCCATTCATAGGTGGACTGGGATTGCGCGAGGGTAAAATTAAAATTGATCAGAAAAAATAGTGCACCAAGCCCCCCCGCCCCCCAAAGGGGGGTAAAATTATCAGGTACACCTATAAGTCTAGGGATGGTTGGTCTCATCGTTTTACTTTTTTATTAAATGTGTCTGGACTCTCTTTTCATGGCTGGTAATGGTGATCATGTAGTTGCCCAGTAGGCAGTGATTCCAGTCCCACCTGCACTTCACCGCTTGAGCTGGATAGCGATTGCTGGTGCACCTGCACTCCTTGCATGGTAAAAATATGTAATTCAGCACGATTGTCCTTTTCCGTCATCAGGTCGTATTCAATCCTTGTGCTGGAAGTTGCCGGGTTCGGGTATCAAGTTATACGCTTCTCGATTGAAGCCTTTGATTAAGGTTATTAATAATAAGCTTTTTTATTTTCAGAAATTTAGTTAAATTAAAAGGTATGATTTTCCAGTCTCATTAGATTTGGTTGCTCATTTTGAAAGCACACTAGAGATTGAAGACTAAGTATGTTGATCTCATCGATCAAACCTATGATTTCCCACAAGCGGAATTTAAGCTAGATGACAAAAGACAATTGAGATTCCATGACGTGGATCTCATGTCATTGATTGAGGAATACGGCACCCCGCTTAAACTTACCTATCTACCCAAAATTTCTGAAAATATCCAGCGAGCTAAAAACTGGTTTAAGTCGGCGATTGATAAGCATGGCTATGCGGGCGATTATCATTATTGTTATTGTACAAAGAGTTCGCACTTCAAGCACGTCCTTTCCGAAGCACTCAAAAACAACATTAATATTGAAACGTCGAGTGCAGTAGATGTTGAGATCGTTGAGAACTTAAAAAAAGAGGGCAAGATCAGCGATGATCAGTATATCATCTGTAATGGCTTTAAGCGGGATCGCTATATTGAAAATATTGCGGGATTATTGAACAGCGGCCATGAACGCTGCATCCCAATCATCGATAATTTTCAGGAATTACCGCTGTTGCAGGAAGCGGTGGATGGTAAATTCTCAGTAGGAATACGCATTGCTTCAGAAGAAGAGCCAAAATTTGAATTTTACACTTCGCGACTGGGTATAGGCTACAAAGACATTATCCCATTCTATAAACGACGCTTGCAGGAAAACGATCAGGTAGATCTGACCATGCTGCATTTCTTTATCAATACTGGGATCAAAGACAACTCGTATTACTGGAACGAATTAAGCAAATGTCTTCAGGTTTATATCGACTTGAAAAAAATCTGTCCGACTCTGGAAGGTTTGAACATTGGCGGTGGTTTTCCGATCAAAAACAGTTTGAGTTTTGAGTACGATTACGAGTACATGGTTTCAGAAATCGTACTGCAGATCAAATTGAGCTGCGAGGAGGCGGGCGTTCCTGTTCCTAACTTGTACACGGAATTTGGAAGTTTTACGGTGGGTGAAAGCGGCGCAACCATCTATAAAGTCATGCACCAAAAACGTCAAAACGACCGTGAGAAATGGAACATGATCAATTCTTCTTTCATCACTACGATGCCAGATACATGGGCGATCAGCAAAAAATTTATCCTGCTGGCCATCAATCGGTGGAATGAAGAATATGAGCGTGTACTGCTAGGCGGCGTCACCTGCGACAGCGATGATTATTACAACAGCGAGCAGAATGTGAACGCCATCTACCTGCCGGAATACAACGAGAAGAAACCACTTTACATCGGCTTTTTTCATACTGGCGCCTACCAAGAAACCATAGGTGGTTACGGTGGATTGCAGCATTGTCTGATTCCGCAACCCAAGCATATCTTGATCGATAAAGCAGATGACGGGACGATTGGCTCAAGATTGTTCAGGCCAGAACAAACAGCAGAGGAGTTTTTAAAGCTTTTGGGCTATTCTTCTTAATTTACAGATCTAACTACCAACTCAATAATTATGAAAAAGACATTCGGCGGGATTCCAGAAGAGTACGCGAGTTCTGCAAAGTCAAAAACCGTTTTGATTCCCGTTCCATATGATGGAACGAGCACATGGGGCAAGGGAGCTGATAGAGGCCCCGATGCTTTTCTAGAGGCTGCAGAAAACATGGAACTCTACGACATCGAGACAGACACCGAGGTCTATAAAACTGGCATCTACCTCGATGATCCCATTACCAAACTATCCAGCCCAGAAGAAATGGCTGGCGCTGTTGAGAAACGCGTGGAAAAGCAAATCACAACTGGAAAATTGGTCACAATAATCGGTGGAGAGCACTCGGTTTCGATAGGTGCCATACGAGCCATGAATCGCGCACACGAGAATCTGACTGTTCTGCAGATTGACGCCCATACAGATTTGAGGAAAGAGTATGGCGGGACGCCCTATAATCATGCGTGCGCTTTGTATGAGGCCAGCCAAAACACAAATCTGATCCAAGTAGGGATACGTAGTATGGACGCCTTGGAAAAGGATGTGATGAATCCAGAAAAAGTGTTTTTTGCGCACGAACTGGTCGAGGATGACTACTGGATGGACACCGCTATCGATCAGATGACAGATAACATTTACATCACCTTTGATCTGGACGCGCTGGATCCTTCTATTCTGCCGGCAACCGGTACGCCAGAACCGGGCGGCCTGCAATGGTACGAGACGCTGGATTTTCTCAAACAGGTATTTCAACACAAAAATGTGGTAGGCTTTGACATTGTAGAGTTGTGTCCTAAAGGTGACTATAAACCCTCGGCTTTTGCGGCGGCAAAGCTGTATTACAAGATGCTTTCCTACCAGTATGCAAAAGATGTCAATGAGGATGAGGTAGATGACGCTTTCGCGAAAGCGAACACAAAAAACACACCCACAAAATTCAAGGATGAAGAATAACACACCCATATCTGATTTTATCCAGAGATATTTCCTGCATTTTAACGCGGCAAGCCTTGTGGATGCTGCCAAAGGCTATGAAAAACAGCTCAACGATGGCGGCAAGATGCTGGTCTCGCTAGCTGGTGCGATGAGCACGGCAGAGCTTGGAAAAATCTTTGCCGAAGTAATCAGACAGGACAAAGTACACATCATTTCTTGTACGGGTGCAAATCTTGAGGAGGATGTGATGAATCTCGTGGCGCACTCGCATTACAAGCGTATCCCAAACTACCGTGACCTTACCCCGCAGGAAGAATGGGACCTACTGGAAAAAGGCCTGAATCGGGTGACTGATACCTGTATTCCTGAGGAAGAGGCCTTCCGTAGGATTCAGGAGCACATCGTAAAAATCTGGAAAGCCGCCGAGGAAAATGGCGAGCGCTATTTCCCTCACGAGTATCTGTATAAACTTCTGCTTTCTGGCGTACTGGAAGAATACTACGAGATTGACATCAAGGATTCATGGATGTACGCTGCCGCGAAAGCAAATCTTCCTATGGTCGTGCCGGGCTGGGAAGACAGTACCCTAGGAAACATCTTTGCCAGTTACGTGGTCAAGGGCGAGCTCAAAGCCAGTACGGTAAAATCTGGAATTGAATACATGACCTTTCTCGCAGACTGGTACACGGCAAATTCAGAGAACGGCATAGGTTTCTTTCAGATAGGTGGCGGGATTGCTGGTGACTTCCCAATTTGTGTAGTGCCGATGCTTTATCAAGATCTCGAGCGTACAGATACGCCGTTTTGGAATTATTTCTGTCAGATAAGCGATTCTACAACCAGTTACGGATCTTATAGTGGTGCTGTTCCCAATGAAAAGATCACATGGGGAAAACTAGACATCGACACACCTAAATTTATCATAGAGAGCGATGCGACAATCGTTGCGCCGTTGATTTTTGCCTACCTACTTAAGATGTAGGCTCTGAAATGGAAGCCGAAAACATAGAAAATATAGAGCTGGTATACCTCAAGCTCTCTGATTACAAACAGTTGAAGGCGGCGATGATCGCTGCTTTTGATAATCTGGACGATCCCTACTGGGAACGCGTGGAAATCAAATCGCTAATAGAACAGTTTCCAGAGGGTCAGGTAGTGATCAAGGTCAATGGAAAGTTAGCTGGTTGTGCTTTATCGATTTGTGTGAAAGCAAAAGAAGTAGAGCGCAAGCATAATTACCGCGATATAACCGGCGACTACACTTTTAATACGCATGATCCAGAGGGCGAAATCCTCTATGGAATAGATGTATTTATTAGTCCAGAATTTAGAGGACTGAGATTAGGTCGAAGACTTTACGATTATCGCAAAGAACTTGCTGAAAAACTCAATCTACGCAGCATCGTTTTTGCGGGGCGCATTCCCAACTATCACTTGCACAGTAAAGAATTGAGTGTACGCCAATACATCGAGAAGGTCAAGCTGAAAGAGATTCACGACCCAGTATTGAATTTTCAGCTGGCCAATGACTTTCATCCCGTCAAAGTGATAGAGGATTATCTAGATGATGATCGCGATTCCAATGGTTACGCCATCCTGATGGAATGGGATAACATCTACTATAAAAAACCAGAAAAGAAAGCATCCAGCAATAAGGATGTGGTGCGACTCGGATTGATTCAATGGCAGATGCGACCGTACAAAGATCTCGACGAGCTCATGCAACAGGCTGAATTCTTTATCGATTCGGTTTCTGGGTATAGATCAGATTTTGCGCTGTTCCCAGAGTTTTTTAATGCGCCTCTCATGGCGAAAGACAACGATCTGAGCACGCCAGAGGCCATTAGAAATCTAGCATTACACACCCCAGAAATTGTTGATCGATTTTCTGCGCTATCGGTTACTTACAACATCAATATCATCACCGGCAGCATGCCAGAGATGGTAGACGGTAAATTGTTGAATGCTGGCTACCTCTGCAAGCGGGATGGCTCAATCGACCGCTATGAAAAGATTCATGTTACGCCAGACGAAGAAAAAGTTTGGGGGATGCAGGGCGGTCATCAGCTACAGACTTTCGATACCGATTGTGGGAAAATTGGAGTGCTGATATGCTATGACTCTGAATTTCCTGAACTATCCAGATTACTTGCCGATCAGGGCATGGATATTCTGTTTGTTCCGTTTTTGACAGATACACAGAATGGTTACTCACGAGTGCGATTCTGCTCGCAAGCCAGAGCGATTGAAAATGAATGTTACGTCGCCATTGCTGGAAGCGTAGGTAACTTGCCCAAAGTAGAAAATATGGACATTCAGTTTTCTCAATCGGTAGTGTTTACGCCATGCGACTTTTCATTTCCTACCAACGGCGTAAAAGCAGAGGCAACACCCAATACAGAAATGATCCTGATTGCCGATGTTGATTTGACACTATTGCGCGAATTGCACGAATACGGCGCAGTGAAGAATCTGAAGGATAGAAGGACTGATGTTTATAGTCTTAAGATGAAGTAGCAGTTCTTAGTTGCAGGTGGCAGTTTCGGTTTTTAAGTTCAAGGTTAGTAATCATCAGAGCCTTGGTTCGAGGGCCTCACCACTTTTCGTATGTTGCGATGTAGCCATGAGGTACTCGAATGGTGATTCAAATAATAACTTAAATTGAAGAAAGCCCTCAAATATTCAGCAATATTAATTGTGACTCTGTCGATCGCCATTTTATTGCTTGCTCATTTTGTGCTTCCCTACGCCATCATCGAGCGCCAAAAGTGGGCACCCGAATTATTGCAAAACACCGAGAACTACGAATCAGAACATCTTGAATTTATAACTAGGGATTCTCTCGTCATGCGAGGATCAATATTGAGCCCGAAACAGGATGCGAAAAATTCTTTCATCATTTGCCTACACGGCATAGGGGCTAATAGGTCGCAGTTTTATGGCATAAGTGAAAAGCTAGTCACCGAAGGTTACTCGACTCTACTCATGGATTTGCGTGGTCATGGATTGAGCGGTGGTGAATACACCACCTATGGCTATCATGAGAAGAATGATGTGCGCGTTATTGTCGATAGTTTGAAAAAGCGCTATCCTAAGAAAACTATTGGCATCTGGGGTTACTCATTAGGTGGTGCGGTCGCCTTGCAAAGTCTGGCTCAGGATGACCGACTGGAATATGGAATCATTGAAAGTACTTTCTCTTCCATGGATCAGGTGGTCTACGATTATCAGGCTCGTTACACAGGCGGTTTGTCATTTCCGTTTCTGTGTGACATTGCTCTAGATTCGGCAGATGAGATTGCAGATTTTAATCATGAGCAAGTGGTTCCTTCAGAATCTGCTAAGGAAATTACTCAGCCTATATTCATGGCTCACGGAAAAGATGACAAGCGGATTCCAATCGAAAATGGGCGGCAGATTTTTGAGAATCTAGGTAGTCAATCGAAGCAATTTATAGAAGTCAAAAGTGCTAACCATACTAATGTGAGAATTGTAGGCGGTAATCAATATTTCAAAAATATCTTAGAGTTCTTAGACGGGATCTGAAGAAGTCAAGCTAATTGAACGAAAATTCTACCATGAGTTATTTTTGCTGACATGATGGTGAACCAGCAAACCACTTTTATTTTCCTTTGTTTCCTAATATCCTCCTTTTCGCTTCAAGCTCAATACGAATGGACTTTTGGCGAACTAGTACTCAAAAATGGCGATACCCTCTACGGACAGATTGAGATTGGAATGCGTAACGAAGGCGGGTTGCGTTTAGGGAGACCAAAAGTGAGGTTCCGTGAGGATCGCAGTGAGAAGGTATATAAATTTAGACGCAAGGAGGTAGTAGAGGCGATTTTTGTGCCATCACAGTATGAGACTCGGTACTTCAAGTATGTTGACTTAAAGAATCATAATTACGACATTTTAGAAGAGATTGAATACGGGGACATTAGTCTATACGGCAGGCAGGTCGCAGTAATGGTCAGACCGCGCGGCTCAAGTGAAACGTTTGTTTCTAATGTCAACAATTTGGGTTATCCAACTTCAACTTACAACCCAGGAGAAATTGAGTATTACACAGCGTATTTTGTCAAGAAAAAAGAAGAAAGCTTTGCAAAAGAGCTATTTGACTTAAAAACCTCGGACAGCAAGTTTAATGACATCGCTGGAAAGTATTTTCAAGACTGTCCAGAAATATCAGACATGCTTTACGATGGGTATTTCATCAAAGAAGATATTGTTCTTATCGTGAAGGAGTACAATGAATGCATACGCAAACAGGAAGAGGATCTTAATAAAGATTAAATTTAATTACTAAGTCTTTTACCAACGATTACAAGGGTAGATGAACAACCGCTTTTGTCTCAAAAAACTCTTCTTCAAAAACATCGGCTAAAGGATAGACATCGGCGTAAGGAAATGGCTTTAGCTCTTGTCTAAGGTCACCGCCTTTTAGGTATAGAATTCCGTTTTCGATCTCGTGGTAGCTGTCGGGACGTATTTTGTTGCGTACCCACTTCACAAAGTCGGGCATATTGGTCACCGCTCTGGAAACGATGAAATCAAACTTGCCTTTTACTTTTTCAGCTCTACCGTGCTGGGTGGTGACGTTCTCTAGTCCCAGCCCTTCCACCACGGCATCGACTACCTTGATCTTTTTACCGATTGCGTCGATGAGGTGAAATTTGGTTTTGGGAAACATGATGGCCAGTGGTATGCCGGGAAAACCGCCGCCTGTACCTACGTCTAGGACATTAGTGCCGCCTGGTGTATTGGGTAAGCTTTCGCGAAAGCGTACTACCGAAACGATCCCCAAAGAATGAAGAACATGCTTAAGGTAAAGAGCATCGATGTCCTTTCTTGAAATCACATTGATCTGAGCATTCCACTCTTTGTACAGCGGTTCCAAGCGCTCAAATTGAGCAAGTTGTTGTTCTGACAAATGCGGAAAATAATGCTGAATCAAATGAAGCAAAGCGGTGAGTTTTTGCAAAAATAGAATCTAGGATTCTGTCCACAGTGCGATTCTAATACAATACATTTGTTTTTAAAGCAAACTCTATGGACTCAAGACTCTCAGACAGGATCAATAATCTACCTACCAGTGCGACCCTTGCCATGGCTGCAAAAGCACGTGAATTGAGAGAGTCTGGGAAGGACATTATCGGATTGAGCCTAGGAGAGCCGGATTTCAACACACCTGATTTTGTAAAGGATGCCGCGATTGCGGCGATCAATGAAAATTATAACAGCTATACGCCGGTAGACGGGTACGGTGAGTTAAAGGACGCCATCATAACCAAGTTTAAAAGGGATAACAATTTAGAATACAATAGGGATCAGATCGTGGTTTCAACAGGCGCAAAACAGTCGATTGCAAATGTTGCCATGGTGCTGTTGAATGACGGTGATGAGTGCATCTTGCCTGCGCCATATTGGGTAAGCTACGCTGCAATTGTTGAACTGGCCGGCGGTGTTCCCGTAGAAGTCCATGCTGGGGTTGAGCAAAATTTTAAGATCACACCAGAGCAATTGAAATCTGCCATCACGCCCAGAACCAAAATGATTCTGTATTCCTCACCCAATAATCCCAGCGGTAGTGTTTACAGTAAAACGGAACTGGAAGCACTTGCTGAAGTTTTAAAAGACCACCCAGACATTATAGTAGTAAGTGACGAAATCTACGAGCACATCAACTATGGAAGCGGCCACGCAAGTATGGCAGCCATCGACGGGATGTATGATCGAACGGTGACCATCAATGGAGTAAGCAAGGCCTACGCCATGACTGGGTGGAGAATCGGTTACATAGGCGCGCCTAAATGGATTGCGAGGGCCTGCAACAAAATGCAGGGACAAATTACCAGTGGAGCCAATTGTATAGCACAACGCGCGGTAATAACGGCTTTATCTAAGCCGCCTAGCCGCATCCAATATATGGTTGATGCTTTCGCGAAAAGACGTCAATTGATCCTAGATAGACTGAGGAGTTTTGAAGGTTTCAAAGTAGACGAACCAGAAGGCGCATTTTATGTTTTCCCTGATGTATCGGCTTGGTTTGGTAAAACAGTTGCTGGCAAAAAAATCAACACAGCCAATGATTTTTCATTGCTTTTGCTGGAAGAGGCGCTGGTCGCAACAGTTTCCGGTGAATCCTTTGGTGCGCCTAATTGCATACGTATTTCTTATGCTGCCAGTACCGAGCAGATTACTGAGGCGATGGATAGGATTGAGCGGGTTCTAACTGACAACAATTAAAAATCAAAACATGAAATTTGATTTTGATAATTCGAAAATTGCCGAGCTATGTAAAAAACATTCAGTTCTTAAAGCTTATGTTTTTGGATCTGCGCTAACTGAAAAATTTCATGATGAGAGTGATATCGATATAGTCGTTAGATTTGAATCAGTTGATTTGCGCAATTACTTCAAAAATTACTTATCATTCAAAAATTCTTTAGAAAATCTATTTAAAAGAAAGGTAGACTTGGTTGAGGAACAAAGCATAAGAAATCCTATCCTAAAACGATCAATTGATGATACCAAAACCTTGATTTATGGATGATAGAATAAAGAAATGGGTTTACGATATAAAGTTATCAATTGACGAGATCAACTCTTTCTTTATAAAGCCGCATGAATTTGAGAGTTATTCTTCAAACATCATGTTGAAACGAGCTGTGGAACGCAATCTTGGCATTATTGGCGAGGCTATCAATAAGATCAAAAAGGCGAATCCTGTTTATCTGGATAGAATCACAGAGGCAGGATCAATAATCGCCTTACGGAATCATGTAATTCACGCGTATGATTCCATTTCAGATGAAAATATTTATTCGATCCTAATCAATCACTTACCAACATTACAGAAGGAAATTGAAGAGATCATTGAGACTTCATCAGATTAATTTATCCGAGACCTTTCCTACCTATTCCGCCAGAAGAAAGGTGTCAACAGGATCAGGACTGTAAACAGCTCCAGCCTTCCAATAAGCATTAGGAAACAACACCACCATTTACCCATTGCGGGCAAACCAGCAAAATTGTCGACTGGAGACAAATCACCAAATGCGGGTCCCACATTCCCTAAACTACTAAGCGCACCACCTATACTGGTTTCAAAATCCAGTCCCAGTGCAGCCAGTCCTACCGCGCCAACAATGAAAGCCAACATATAGAGAATAAAAAAGCCAAGTATATTGAATACAATATTGGAAGGGAGAGCTCGCTTGTTGTATCGCACGGGAAGAATTGCATTTGGGTGAAGTGTACGCTTAAATTCCATGATACCATTACGTATCAAAATGATATGACGCATCACTTTCATTCCACCACTGGTTGAGCCAGCGCTTCCACCTAAGAAAAACAATCCAAAAAACATGATGGTCAGAAAAGGCGTCCACATGGTATAATCTGCGGTGACAAATCCGGTTGTGGTGATCACAGCGAGGACCTGAAAGGTACTGTGCCTAAGTGCGCTTTCTTGCTCACCTAAAACCATCGGGTGATCAATTGTTGATACGCTTGGATCGGCGTATAAAATGATTAAAAGGGTTCCAATCAGCGAGAAGCCTACAATAAAACTGGCGTACCACTTAAATTCTACATCGGCTAAAATTTTATTGAATCGACCTTTGAATCCGAAGTAACTGAGAACAAAATTTGTCCCAGCTATAAACATAAAAACAATAATGACCCATTGGATTGCAGGGTTGTCATTCCAGTGCGCAATACTTGCATTTTTTGTTGAGAAACCTCCCGTTGATAGCGTACTCAATGCGTGGTTGACACTATCAAACCAGCCCATTCCTGCCACACACAGCAAGACGGTCTCAACCGCGGTAAATCCCACATAAATCAGCCATAAGCGTTTTGCGGTATCTGTAATTCTAGGATGGAGTTTATCAGCACTGGGGCCAGGTGCCTCCGCTGCAAAAAGTTGCATTCCCCCTATTCCTAATAATGGAAGAATCGCCACCGCGAGTACGATAATTCCCATCCCACCTATCCAATGAGTCAGGCTGCGCCAAAAAAGAATTCCCTTGGGAAGGGCTTCAATATCATTCACAATACTCGCACCTGTAGTGGTGAAACCACTCATGGTTTCAAAGAAAGCGTCTGTATAGTTTTCAATGGAATCAGAGAAAATGTAGGGCATCGTACCTGCAAATGCCATGATCAACCATCCCAAGGTCACAATCAGATAACCCTCTTTTTTCTGCAAAACCCGTTCATGATTTCTAGTAAGGTACATCATGATGCCACCCAGGATAACAGCTACCAGACTCGCGGCTCCAATGTTTACTGCTTCCAGCTCATCGTAGACGAGACTTACCAATGCACTCAAGGCCATAAATCCACCGTTGAAAACCAGCAGTAGACCCATGATAAAAGCAATGATCTTATAATTAAGCCTAGTCATCTACAAAAAGAGTTTCTCGACTTTGTTGATAGACCGCGGCAAACAACAAACCACTACCCTATCGCCAGCTTGAATCTGAAAATTCCCTAAGGCTATTTTGCCCACACCATCTCGTACAACACCACCTATGATGGCGCTACGCGGAATACCGCTATCTGCGATACGTTTACCACATACCTCGCTTTCGGGTCTAACGATGAATTCAAGAAGCTCTGCATTCATGTTGTTGAGCTTTGTCATCGCAACCACCTCCCCTTTTCTGATGTACCTGAAAATATTGTTAGCAGCCAATAACTTTTTGTTGATCAATGTATCAATTCCTATGCTATGAGAAAGCTGGAAGTAGTTGATGTTTTCAACTAGAGCAATCGTCTTTTTTACGCTTTTACTTTTTGCCATGAGGCAAGAGATGATATTTGTCTCGCTATTTCCAGTCACGGCAATAAAGGCATCCATCTCGTGGATACTCTCTTCTGCTAATAAGTCTACGTTGCGGCCATCACCATGTATAACAAGTACTTCTGGTAACCTATCGGCAAGTTCAAAAGCTTTATCAGGATCCTGTTCGATAAGCTTGACATTAATACCCGACTTTGCTAGTGCTTGAGAAGACTGCACCCCTATATTGCTACCTCCTAGAATCATCACATTTCGTATACGCTGCCTAGTCTTACCAGTAAGCTTATAGAGTTCCTCTACTCCACCAGTATTTGTAATAAAGTAAACTTGATCGCCTTCTTTGAATTGGGTGTCCCCTCGAGGTATTAGTGTATATTGAGTCCCAAATCGTTGGATGGCGATAGGCATAAAATGCACCTCAGGGAATATTTCTCCTACCTGTTGTACTGTTTTGCCTACGAACTGCGCAGTTCTGGTGAGATTAACTCCTACCATTGTAAGTGCGCCTTTTTCAAACTCGTAACTATCGTTGAACGCGCTTTGACTCAAAAGCAATTCTATCTCGCGACTTGCCAGTGATTCTGGTGAAATCAATTCATCTATTCCAAATTTGGAGAATCCTAATGAGTCTTGATGCTCCAGAAATTCGGTATTGGCGATTCTGGCTATGGTACGTTCTGCGCCTAGCTGCTTAGCCAAAACACTAATGGTGATATTAGTTGTCTCGCTACTGGTAACTGCGATAACCAGATTAGCCTGATCAACTTTTGCATCAGTCAGAATTTTAATGGATGTACTATCGCCTTTAACTGTGATAATGTCCAGCTGGGAATCTGCGTAGTGCAGATTTTCTTTGACTGGATCGATAAGTGTAATGTCCTGAGACTCGTAGGAAAGCAATTTTGCCAGATGAAAACCTACCTCTCCCGCACCCGCGATAATTATCTTCATAGAGGAATGATCACTGTTTCAAAGATACTGGTTTGCGGGAGATCTAAATTAAACTTTCAGATAGCTTCTTGAGTTTTGAGATTTTTGGTTATCACGCTTTCGCGAAAGCTTAACTAATACATGCCCCGTTACTTACATTATCTTTGCCCGTCAAATAAAAAATGTGCCAAAACAAGTAAAACCATATAAGGACGATAGTTCAAAAAAGGATCAGGTAACCCGCATGTTTGATACGATAAGCGGTGAGTATGATGGCCTGAACAGAATGATCTCTTTGGGACTGGACCAGAAATGGCGGGACAATGTGGTGCAGTTTGTAGCAGCGCATCAACCAGATGTCATCATGGATATTGCCACCGGTACGGGCGATCTGGTGATCAAGATGGCAGAGGCAACAGATGCCAGCAGACTGATAGGATTAGACATCTCTCCAGGAATGCTGGAAGTGGGCAAAATAAAGGTCAAGGAAGAAAAGCTGGACGACCGCATTGAGATGGTAGTAGGTGATTCTGAGGCACTGGAATTTCCTGACAGTAGCATCGATGCAGTTACAGTCTCATATGGCGTGCGTAATTTTGAAGATCTGGAAAAAGGATTGAGTGAGATTTTGCGTGTGCTTAAGCCAGGCGGTTTACTTGTCATTCTTGAAACCAGCGTTCCTACCAAGTTCCCATTTAAACAAGGATATTACCTCTATTCAAAACTCATCGTACCCACGCTGGGCAAGGTTTTTTCAAAAGACAAAACAGCTTACGGATACTTGAGCGAAAGCGCTGCAAATTTCCCTTACGGCGAGAAATTCAACAATATTTTACGCAAAGTTGGGTTCTCTCAAGTAGAGAGCCACTTACAGTTTCAAGGTGCTTCAACCATTTATCAAGCGATCAAGAGTAAATGAGATTTTTTGTCCTAGCGCTTAGCTTCCTTTTTACCTCTTCAATCTTTGCCCAGCGTCCAAGGGAAAAACTAGTCAATCTCGAGAATTTTGACAAAAGCTTTTTGTCTTGGGGCTACTATCTGGGGTTTAACACCTTTGATTACAAGTTTGATTACAACCGCGAGACTGAGGAGATACAGACAACAAAATCAGTAGGTTTTAATGTAGGCTTAGTGGGAGATATGCGTATCAACGATTACATCAACCTAAGGTTAGAGCCTGGGGTGAATTTTATCAATCGTGAATTGGAATTTCCCAGCCTGCGCATCACAGACCCCAATCAAAGAATCAGGGAGGTTCAATCCACCTACGTTCACGTTCCATTGCTGGTCAAATTTTCAACTAAGCGATTGAACAACTGGAAGCCATTTGTGGTGGGCGGCGTGTCCTATTCTCACAATTTGTCCAGCAATGAGGATAGCCCAGATGACAACAGTGCTGGTCAATTCAGACAGGTTACCAGCGTTTTTAATTATGAACTGGGAATAGGGGTTGATCTTTACCTTTTCTACTTCAAATTCACTCCTTCTATCCGTGGCGTTTTTGCCATGACTGATGAGCTAGTAAGAGATATAGACCCGTTAAGCCCTTATACTTCTAGCGTTGACGGAATGTTTTCCAGAGGAATCTTTCTGAATTTTACTTTCCAGTAATCCGCATCCATTCTGAGACTAGGATGGATGTGGCGACAGCCACGTTTAAACTCTCAGTGGATTTGTGTTTTGAGAAACTAGGTATGCTTACTACTTTACCAAATTTCCTGATTTCCTCTGAAACTCCGTGAGATTCACTTCCCATGACCAGCAAAGCCTCAGCAGGGAGTGGATTCTCGTAAATGTTATCCCCATGCATATCTGCAAAATATACTGGTCGTTCATTTTGGTTTAAAAAGTCCATCAGATTTGTGTACAGCACATTTACTCTTGCAATTGAGGCCATGGTTGCCTGAACGGTTTTGGAATTATAAAGGTCAACACAGTCCTCGCTACAGATAACTTGATCGATTCCATACCAGTCTGCAAGGCGTATAATTGTTCCTAGATTCCCCGGATCGCTCACCCCGTCGAGTATAATGGCTCGCCCACTGGGAGACGCAGTTTCATTAGATTCTGGCATTACAAAAACCGCCAGATAGCCAGGCGGTGTCGTCATCTGTGAGATTTGCGACATCTCGCGAGAGCCAATCTCTACCACTGGAAGGTGATCCAGCAATTCGGAACCATGGGTTACATAAATTTCATCATAAGTAAGGCCTGCGTTTGCTAATTCGCTTATCGATTTGTAACCCTCTACAACAAAGCGTTGATGCTCTTTTCTGTTTCGCTTTCGCGAAAGCGATCTGATAAACTTTGACCTGCTTTTAGTAAGCATTAAATTGTACTTTTACCTGCTAGTATGGTGAGAAAGAGTGATTGCGCAAAAGTAGGCGTATTTCTAGTCTTGATTTTTCTTTTGTCCTCTTGTAATGCCATAAAACGGGTTCCAGATGGTAAATCGCTCCTTGTCGAAAACAGGATAATTGTAGACAGCGCAAGAATCAAAGACCCGGTAGTTCTAAATCTACCCACGCTAAAGCCTAATCAGACCATCCCACTCATCAATGTGCCACTGAGATTGCATATTTATAACCTGGCGAGACCTAATAGGGATTCTATATTCTATAAATGGAAAGCAGAAAATCCAGAGGCTTATGAATTTTGGAAATCTGTGCTTTCAGAAAAGCAACTTCTTAAACAGGAACAGAATAAAATTGCCTTTAATCGCTGGTTGAAAAGGACGGGGGAAAGACCACAAGTAATCGATCTAAATGAGATTGAGAAATCCAAGGAACGCCTAAGCATCTGGTACTGGAACAGGGGGTATTTCAACAATAAAGTATCGCACAGCGTTATTGATACAAAACGCGAAAAAAGATCAAAAGTTCAATATGTTGTAGATCGCGGTAAACCATACGTCGTTGACAGCCTGAATGCAGAAATTCTCTCGCCAGACATCGACTCGCTTTACCAAATTACCAAATCAAACAGCGTCGTAAAGAGCGGTGATCAATACTTCTCCCCAGACTTTACACTAGAGAGAGATCGATTATTCAGTTATTTCAGAAATCATGGCGCTTTTTATCTGAAAAAAGAGGATGTGAGATTTGAAGGTGATTCTATAAATACTAACAATAAGGTGAATGCCACCCTTAAAATAGGCATGAGGGAGATGGGTGATGCAGATTCCACTTACTACGAGCCCTACCGGATCCACAAAATAAATAGGATCAATATCTATCCAGAACAAATTCCAGACTCCCTAAGAAGTAAGGCAGACACAACTGTCGTGGGCAATTATAATATTATCAGATACGGCAAACCAAAATTCAGAAACAGCGTTTTCAAGAATGCCGTCCTTTTCAATACTGGTGATGTTTACAGTGACTTGGGTAGAAACCGTACTTACAGGCGTATCACGGAATTACGCAGCTTTTTTGCACCCAATATCACCTATCAAGAGGATCCGGCAGATTCCACTGGTGTAGGGCTTATTTCAAATATCTATCTATCCCCCAAGCAAAAATTTGAATTCAATTTTATTCCAGAAGCAACGCACAGCAACATTCAAGCAGTGGGGCTTGGGTTAAATACCTCGCTGCTTATACGCAATATTTTTAGGGGCAGTGAACTATTGGATATCTCTTTTAGGGGAAGTATAGGTGCCAGTGCAAACCAGTCTAATGGCGACAGCAGATTTTTTGATCTGCAGGAGTTCGGTGCAGATGCCCGACTGGTTTTCCCTAGGATTTTTGTGCCGTTCAACACAGATAAACTCATCCCTAAATACATGTCTCCCAGTTCTGAATTGTCTTTAGGATTTTTCAGTCAGACTAATATTGGATTGGATAAACAGAGCGTCAATTCTGGATTAAGCTATAACTGGAAGCAAACTAGATTTAAAAGCACCCGATTAGATTTAGTCAATGTGCAATACGTGCGTAATCTAGACCCTGATGCGTTTTTCAGGGTTTACCAGAGCAGCTATGGAAGTCTGAATGACATCTCTCGCTCACTTAACATCATGGATCCTACCTATGTAGATGGCGCCAATAATTTGACTATACCTGTAGGAACTGCGGCTTTTATCCGGGATGTTACAAATGGCTCCATTGCAGCCACCCCAGATCTAGTCCAACAAGTGCGCAATATTGAGGAGCGCCGCGATCGCCTGTCTCAAGACAATCTCATCATATCGACTAGTTACAATTGGGTGCGTAATAACCGTGAAGGAATCTATGACGAGGATTTCTCACGCCTCAGTCTAAGGCTTGAACTGGCAGGAAACGTTTTAAGCACAATTGCAGACCTTGCTGGCGTAGAAAAAAATCGCAATGGCAATCGTGAGCTTTTTGGGGTTGAATTCAGTCAGTATGTCAAACCAGAAGTGGATTACATCAAACACTGGGCGTTTCCTAATCAGCATGTGCTTGCGGTAAGAGCTTTCGGTGGGATAGCGATCCCCTATGGAAATGCAGACAATATTCCTTTCATTCGCTCCTTCTTTGCTGGTGGGCCTAATGATAATCGTGCGTGGCAAGCTTATGAACTGGGACCCGGAGCTACAGGTGGAACTAATGACTTTAACGAAGCGAACATGAAATTAGCTTTCAATGCAGAATACCGATTTCCTATCGCAGGTGCTTTCAAGGGTGCTGTATTTGCAGATGCGGGAAATATCTGGAATGTACTGGACAGGGAGGATGATCCACGAGCGATATTTGATGGCTTCAGTGATTTGAATGAGATTGCATTAGGTTCAGGTTTTGGTGTGCGCTATGATTTTGGGTTTTTTGTTTTGAGATTTGACGTGGGTTTCAAGACCTACAATCCAGCAAGGGCTGAAGGTAATCGCTGGTTTGAGCAGTACAATTTTTCAGACTCTGTTCTAAACGTGGGGATTAACTATCCATTCTAGGCTGAGATCGTTCAGTTCATTATTTTCATACTTTTGTAAACCATCAAAAAACGAGATATGAGCCATAATATCAAGCCTGGAGTTGCCACTGGCGACCAAGTTCAAGAAATCTTCAATCACGCAAAAGCAAATGGATATGCGCTACCAGCCGTCAATGTTGTGGGAAGCAACAGCGTGAACGCGGTGATGGAAACTGCAGCAGAACTTAACTCACCTGTAATCATCCAGTACTCTAATGGCGGCTCTGTTTTTAATGCGGGGAAAGGTTTGAGCAATGAGAACCAGCGCGCTGCTATTCTGGGCGGTATAGCAGGGGCTCATCACGTACATACGTTGGCTGAGGCTTATGGTGCGACGGTGATTCTCCATACTGATCACTGCGCAAAGAATTTGTTGCCATGGATCGATGGATTGCTGGATGCTAGTGAGGCACGCTTTCGCGAAAGCGGGAAAAGTCTATACTCTTCCCACATGATTGACCTAAGTGAAGAACCACTGGAAGAGAACATTGAAATTTGTAAACGCTATCTCGAGCGCATGTCAAAAATGAATATGACGCTGGAAATTGAGCTAGGGATTACCGGTGGTGAAGAAGATGGTGTAGACAACAGCGATGTGGACGAGTCAAAGCTTTATACACAACCAGAAGAGGTGGCTTATGCTTACGAGGAACTCAAAAAAGTAAGTGACAGATTTACCGTGGCGGCAGCATTTGGTAATGTACACGGTGTTTATAAGCCAGGAAATGTCAAACTCACGCCAAAGATTTTGAAAAACTCTCAGGAGTACGTAACTAAGAAGTATGGTGTGGAGCATAATCACATTGATTTTGTATTCCACGGTGGGTCAGGTTCATCACTTGAGGAAATTAGGGAGGCGATAGGATACGGTGTGATTAAAATGAACATCGATACTGATTTGCAATGGGCATTTGCCCACGGTATTAAAGGGTATATGGATGATAAAAATGATTATCTACAAAGTCAGATAGGAAACCCAGAAGGTCCTGACTCACCCAATAAGAAATACTACGACCCACGCAAATGGCTGCGTGTAGGAGAAGAAAGCTTCAAGGCAAGACTTAAGCAAGCTTTTGAAGACCTGAACAACGTCAATACACTTTAAGGTAACACCGCTTAGAAGGCTGTCCGGAACAAATGGCAGTTGATTGATTTCAATTTATTCAATAGTTAACAAGAATAAGAATGTCCTGGTTTAGAAGAGATAGAAAAGGGATTACTACGCCTACTGAGGCTAAAAAAGATACGCCGAAGGGATTATGGTATAAAACCCCAACAGGTAAGATTATTGAGGCAGACCAGCTGAAACATAATTGCTATGTATCACCAGAGGACGGTTACCATGTCAAGATAGGCAGTAAGGAATATTTTGAGATTCTCTTTGACGACAACAAGTTCAAAGAGCTAAATCCAAACATGACCTCGAAAGATCCTCTAAAATTTGAGGATTCAAAAAAATATGTTGATCGATTAAAAGCTGCCAAAGAAAAGACAGGACTCAAAGATGCTGTACGTACTGTTGTTGGTAAAAGCAATGGACACGATCTAGTCGTGGCATGTATGGATTTTTCTTTTATAGGCGGTTCTATGGGTAGTGTTGTAGGTGAAAAAATTGCACGAGCTGCAGATTATTCACTTAAAAATAACATTCCGTTCATGATCATTTCAAAGTCTGGCGGGGCAAGAATGATGGAGGCGGCATTATCACTCATGCAGCTGGCAAAAACTAGTTCTAAGTTAGCCCAGCTTAGTGATGCTGGCATCCCGTATATTTCATTGTGTACTGACCCTACCACGGGTGGTACCACTGCTTCTTTTGCAATGCTGGGGGACGTAAACATCGGCGAGCCTGGTGCTTTAATTGCTTTTGCAGGCCCTCGTGTGGTAAGAGATACTACTGGGAAAGAATTGCCTGAAGGTTTTCAGACTGCAGAATTCCTACTAGAGAAGGGGTTTCTTGACTTTATCTGCCCCCGGACTGAACTAAAACAAAAAGTCAATCAGTATCTAGATCTGATTCTGAACAGAGAAATAAAAGTTACCGAGAAGCAAACTGAGGATTAGCAATCCGAGCGTTCTTTTCTGAGTAAGGTTTCTTAACACAAACGTCTTAGAATAAAAAAAATGTTTGGACTTTTCTCAAATGCAAAAAGGAAAAAAATCGAGAGATTTCTCCAAGAAGACGCTCAATTATTAGATGTACGTACTTCTGGTGAATATGAGAAAGGACACATCCCGGGATCAGTCAGTGCGCCTATTCACAAAGTTGATCAATATATCGATCAACTAGATCCTTCTAAACCTGTAATTACCTATTGTGCCATGGGTGGACGCAGCGCACTTGCGGCAACCAAATTAAAAAAACGAGGCTTCAAAGTAGTCGATGCTCAGGGTAAAAAATTTGTAGAACGCTTTCTAAAAAAAGCAGTTCAGCAATAAAACAATCTTTGCGCACCAGTTCACTTATATCTCTCTTTCATTAAATAATTTGACGCGATAATAATAGCTGTCTTTACAGAAGTTGTTAATGCCTAGAAAGTTGCGGTTATATATTTACCCCCATGAAGCTAGTTTACCGACATCCCAAAGATGGTGGTGTGTTCATCACAACATCATTTCAATGTGAGCCTTCTCAAATTCTGCTCAAGGAACAAGACTTTTATAAGATTATCTGGTGTCGATCAGACTCAACCCAAGTTTCCATTGACGGCTACAAAGTGACTCTCACAACTAATGATGTCCTGTTCTGCACACCTAATAATGTTGTCGAAGTTCCCCAAAACAACAGTGGAATAATTTTCTATGTTTTTAATCGTGAATTCTATTGCATTCAAGAAAACGACAGCGAGGTTTCCTGTATGGGACTCCTCTTTTACGGTTCTTCAACAATTCCTATTTTACATCTTCCTAAAGATGCTGTAAAAAGTTTTGAAGCTATTCACCATCTACTAATAGAGGAATACAAAGTACGTGATCACATTCAGGGTGAAATGCTCAATATTTTACTTAAAAGGCTATTGATCTCCTCTACGCGATTACTTGCTAAAAGCGAGCTGGACCCAGAAACCAGTCATAAGCATATTGAACTGATCAGGCAGTACAATATCCTCGTTGAAAAGCACTTTAAAGAAAAACATCAAGTACATGATTACGCAGAACTTCTGTATAAATCACCCAAAACACTTTCTAACTTTTTTAAGAAAAATGGTGCGCCATCACCTTTGAAAATTATCAATGATCGCATAACGGCTGAAGCAAAACGCCTATTGCTCTATTCAGATAAACAAGCAGAGGAAATAGCTTATGAATTGGGTTATCATGAACCCAGCCACTTCTCAAAGTTTTTCAAAAATCAAACTGGAATGTCACCGTTGAGCTTCCGAAAAAAAAGAAACGAGATTTTAGTGTGAGATGCTTTTCGGTTTTGAGGCATTAGTAAAAGAGTATCTATAGTCCCGCTTTCGCGAAAGCGCACCATTGAAAACTCTTGAGGAACTTATTTGTATGCCTGAAAGCAAAGCGCCTCCGAGAAGTGAGGCATCAATTAGATTCCTTTAAAATACTTTTAAGAAAAAAATTATCTTAGCGTAAGCCAACTATCACGCTATGAGAAATTTGCTACTTTTTCTTCTGTGCTCTTCTTCCCTGTTTGCACAACAACCCCTTGATATAGCTCGACAAAGCCTTAAAGAAGCATCAACCACTCAAGACAGCATCAAAGCCTATCAAGATCTTGCCTGGTTCATCCAGCGCAGCTACATCGATTCTTCTTTCTATTACAACAAGAAAGCTCAAAAATTGATTGAACGGATTGGTGACTCCACTGCAGCAAACACAAATCTTAAAGAGCTTGCTGGTTATATCTATCGAAGTGGTGACTATGATAAAGCGATCGCAACCTACAATGAGGCTCTGAACAGATACAAATTGTTAGGTGACAGTTTGAATGTCGCAAAAATCAGATCTAATCTAGGCGCGGTATATCAAACGGCATCCCAGCCTGAAAAGGCCATGAAGCTTTACATTAAAGCTCTGGAATTTTTTGAAACAGATCCTGTGCATGAACCCATCACCGCGCAGACGCTTGGAAACATTGGTGTACTTTATAACTCGCTTGGCAATCAAAAAGAAGCTGAAAAGGCCTATTTACAAGCACTTGCTATTTTAGAAAAAGGAAACAACAAAATTGCTCTAGGAAATGTACAATCTAATCTAGGCGGCATCTATGTGACGCAGAAAAAATATGAGCAAGCAAAAGAACTGCTCGAGGAAACCAGAGAATTAGCGCTAGCTACCAGCAATTACGCTACTCTTGCAGCAGTAGACCATAATCTAGGCACCATTGCCATAGATCAAAAACGCTTTGCAGATGCCAAGGTTTATTTTGAAGAAGCCCTAAGTATCAAAACACAATTGGGCGACTTAAATGAGGCAGCCACATCGCAAGTGAGTCTAGCTGTCATTGCTACTGCAGAAGATAGATATGATGATGCCGTCGACCTCTTACAAAGCGCCATCAAGGTATTTGAAAAAAATAACAACAAGGAACGTTTACTTGTTGCTTACCCTGCTCTCAATGCTGCTTATATATACAAAAACGAAGCAGACAGCGCTTTTGTTTTTCTAGATAAGTACACGTTACTGAGAGATGAGATGGCTAAAGAAAATGCCGTTCAAATCAGTACAGAGCTAGATAAAAAATATCAAACTGAAAAGAAAGATCGAGAGCTAGCAGAACAGAAAGCAGCTCTTCTTGCTAAAGAGCTGGAAGTGCGCAAAACTAATTCACTTCTTACCGTTTCTGGAATTTTACTTCTAGCAGCAGTTTTGTTAGGCTTTCTATTCTACCGTCAACAGCAGCTTAAGAATAAACAGCTCAGGCAGGAAAATGAATTGAGGTTTGCAATGGCAAGACTTAATACCCAACAAAAATTAGAAGAACAGCGTTTGCGTATTTCACGTGATCTTCACGATAACATAGGAAGCCAGCTAACATTCCTGATTTCTTCTCTTGACAATCTCAAATACACCCAAAATATGGATCGTGGTCTAGCAAATGAGCAGCTGGCAGATTTAAGCGAGTTCACCAGAATCACAATCAATGAGTTAAGGGATACCATCTGGGCCATGAACAAGGGTCGTATAAGCATAGATGATTTGAGATCTAGATTGCTAGGGCACATTAATCGTGCTAAGCATGTGGATAGCGAGATCACCTTAAAAATAGGTGATAACGTAAATGCCACGTGCTCCTACTCTGCAGTTGATGGCATGCATATCTTTAGAATCATTCAAGAGGCGCTCAATAATGCGATCAAATATTCAGAGGCCAGCAATATTGATATCAGTATTGAGAATGAATCAGAGGACCACATTGAAATTGTGATTCATGATAATGGGAAGGGATTTGAGACAGAATCAGACTGTGGTAACGGTATAAAAAATATGAGAGAGCGCACTTTAGCACTTCAGGGTTCAATCGACATCCATTCAGAAATTGATGAAGGTTGTAAAATCACTGTTGTAGTGCCAGAGGGAGACTGTGATGATTGACTAGATCAAATTGCTTTTTCGCGCTTTTTGGATAGCTTCTAATTTTGAATGAACCTGGAGCTTTTTGTAGATATTCTCTATGTGTTTTCTTACCGTACTAGGTGACAGAAACAGATTTGCGGCAATCTTCGTATAGCTAAGACCGGTTCCCAATTGCTCAAGCACCTCTTGCTCTCGAGAACTGAGCTGATAATCCTCATTGCTACATTCAGCTGCAGATGGGTTTCTCAACAATCGCAAAGTTTTCAAAGCAATGGAAGGGGTCATCGCAGCACCGCCTTCCATGGTTTCTTCAATCCCTTTCTTGAGATTTTCTGGGGAAACATCCTTGAGTAAATATCCATCTGCGCCAGCTTGAATAGCCCTAAAGATCAAATCATCGTTATCAAAAACGGTAAGCATGATGATCTTGATCTGCGGATAACTGCTTTTTAAACGTTCCGTTGCTTCCACCCCATCCATGACTGGCATTTCAATATCCATTAGGATTACATCCAGATGCTGATTCTCTGCTACATGATCCAGACAATCCTGACCATTGATTGCCATAAATCTCAGGTCAAAATGGTCAAAGAAACCCAGCTTATCTCGTGTAGCTTTGATCAAAAAAGCGTTATCATCTACAATGGCGTAACGTATTTTCATGGATTCCATATTTTGGTTAGCGTTCTTGTCAATTGCTTGCTGTAAGATAGAGAAATAAATACTGGATGTGATTCAGGCACTTTAGCTTTTGAAACGCGGCGATCATAATTTGATTCAGACCGTTCCATCTCTTGATAGATCATAGCAGATCTGCTTGCACTTGTATTCTGTAAAACCTGCAATTCTGCATTAACAGATCGCAACTTTTGGAAAGTCCTTCTAGACCATCGCCTATAAAACACTTCTTGCCATCCAATAAGGAAAACAATTACTATAGCCACTGTCCCATAAGGCATAACTGGAAGGGTATAAGCTACATCTGCTGCTATAGTCATTAGAATGAATTATGTGAGAAATTTTACGCTTTCGCGAAAGCGTAATAGTCATCAAGGTCGATATGGATCTAATGAGCGCTGTTTTTCAAAACGATCATTGCATAAATGCATCTGTACGACCTCACCTTCAAAGATTTCCATGCCGCACAACATTCCAATCGCGCTTAGCGAATAATCAAGGCTTTTATCTGTGTGATATTGATCTTTTGTCACCATATTAATATTGACAATGCTGTCTTTCACGATCTGGAAACTTACATCGCCTTCTGACCCGTAGCCCAGGGTATCCAGCATCTGACTGAAGGATTTTGCCTGATCCTTCAAGTCATCTGGCTGATAATAGACTTCGACGCCATTTGTAACTATTTTAGGACCGTAACCATCAAAATCACAACTAATTAAAGTAAGTGGAAGGAGTAATATTAGGAGAGCTTTTTTCATCATAGTTGTTTTGGACAGCAAATTTGACAGCCAGCCTGCACGAATTCAATAAGCCATCTGCCCTATCCTAGAGAGTGATTTTGATGCTGTACCTATATTTAGACAAAATTCAGACACAGTGTACAGACTTCTCCTTTTTCTACTTTTAGCTACAACAATTCAGGCGCAAGACCAATTCACGCAACCAGAACCTCCAGCGGCTCAGGCACTCTATGAATCACAGGAATTTAGGTTGCTAGGACCTTTCAGAGGTGGTCGCAGCGCGGCGGTAACAGGAGTTCCAGGCAAACCAAATCTCTTTTATTTTGGCGCGACAGGTGGTGGTGTCTGGAAGACCTTGAATGGGGGCCGCACCTGGGAAAATATATCCGATGGGTATTTTGGTGGGTCGATGGGTTCGATAAGCGTTGCGCCAAGCGACCACAACGTAATCTATGTAGGCGGTGGCGAGAAAACATTAAGAGGTAATGTCTCCAGCGGTTACGGGGTTTGGAAAACGGAGGATGCAGGTAAAACATGGGTAGCATCTGGACTCCCAAACAGTAGACACATACCCAGAATTGTAGTCGATCCTAATAACCATAATATCGTCTATGCCGCGGTGCTGGGAAATATCTACAAGCCTACCACAGATCGAGGCATCTATAAAAGTACGGATGGTGGTAAGACTTGGTCGCGCAAACATTTTGTCAACGATCAGGCAGGGGTCGTCGATTTGACTATTGACCCCAGCAATCCGCGAGTTTTATATGCAAGTACCTGGCGGGTTCAACGTACTCCCTATAGCTTAAGCAGTGGTGGCGAGGGCAGCGCACTCTGGAAAAGTACCGACTACGGCGAGACGTGGAAGGAAATCTCATCAAATGAAGGATTTGCCGAGGGAACTCTCGGGATTATTGGCGTGACCGTTTCACCTGTCGATAGCGATCGAGTATACGCGATAGTCGAAAACAAGGACAAAGGCGGTGTGTATAGAAGTGATGATGCCGGAATCACTTGGCAGCTAGTCAACAGTGACCGTAGCCTAAGACAACGCGCGTGGTACTACACCAGAATCTATGCAGATACGCAGGACAAGGACAAGGTCTATGTAGTAAATGTGAACTATCATGTTAGTAGCGATGGCGGGCGCAATTTTAGCAGCGCTCGCGCCCCACACGGTGATCATCATGACCTATGGATAGCACCAGAGGACCCCTCACGTATGATCATTGGTGATGACGGTGGTGCCCAGGTTACCTACGATGCAGGAGAAACGTGGAGTACTTATTACAACCAGCCTACGGCTCAGTTTTATCGAGTAACTACAGACGATGCCTTCCCATACCGCATCTATGCAGCCCAGCAAGACAATTCTACCATCCGCATACCTCATCGTACAAGAGGCTATTCAATAAACGAGTCAGATTGGGAATCTACCGCAGGTGGCGAGAGTGCTCATATAGCCGTAGATCCAAAAAACAATGACATCGTTTACGGCGGTAGCTATGGTGGTTTCCTAACTCGCTACAACCATGAAACGGGTACACAGCGGGCGATCAACGTCTGGCCGGACAACCCGATGGGTCACGGCGCTGAAGGTATGAAGTACCGATTTCAATGGAATTTCCCGATCCTATTTTCAAAGCATAACAAGAGCAAATTATATGCATTCTCAAACCATGTTCACGTTTCAGAAAACGAGGGCCAAAGCTGGGAAACCATCTCGCCAGATTTGACCAGAAACGACCCGACCAAATTGGTTTCCAGCGGTGGACCTATCACGCAGGATAATACAGGCGTGGAGTATTACTGCACCATTTTCGCAGCAGCAGAATCACCGTTGAAAGCTGGCGAGTTCTGGGTGGGTAGTGATGATGGATTGGTTCATATTTCAAAGGATTCAGGTAAAACTTGGAATAACATCACCCCTAGAAACCTTCCCGAATGGACCCAAATCAACAGTATTGAGCCAAGCCGCTATGATGCAGCAACCTGTTATCTGGCTGCAACTTCCTATAAAATGGGTGATTTTACCCCTTACCTCTACCGCACCACAGACTATGGACAAACTTGGAAAAAAATCACAAGCGGGATCCCTGCTGAGCATTTTACAAGAGTAATCAGAGAGGATGATGAGATGAAAGGTCTGCTCTACGCAGGAACCGAGAGTGGTCTCTATATTTCACAGGATAATGGTGAAAGCTGGCATAGTTTCCAGATGAATCTGCCGATCGTTCCGATTACCGACCTCGCAGTAAAGAACAGCAACTTGATCATAGCTACACAAGGCCGTAGTTTATGGATTCACGATGATTTGGATTTGGTAAGGCAGGGAATAAAAGAGATGCCTCTTAAGAGTACGCTTTCGCGAAAGCGTAACAAAAAGAGATCAACAGATTCAGAAATTACCAAGAATATGCTGTTCAAGCCTAAGAATTCCTATCGCATGAGCGGCGCTGGGAGGTCAGGGTCTCTTACGACAGGCGCTAATCATCCTGCGGGGGTTTTGGTAAATTTCTATCTTACTGACTATAAAGAAAAAGATAGCGTAGCGCTGGCATTCTATGATGAGAATGATCAACTTATAAAGCGTTTTGCCACTTACTCAACAGATGACAAGCTTGAGGTTGAAGAAGGAGCGAATCAGTTTAGCTGGGACACGCAATACGATGGCGCCGAGCGACTGCCCGGAATGATACTCTGGTGGGCAAGCACTAGCGGACCAAAAGCAGTTCCAGGAAATTACAAAGTGATGCTCGAAATCCCTAAAGAGAAGATTGAGCAGGATTTTAAAATCATTTCCACACCAGATAGTGAGGCAAGCCTAGTTGACATGCAGGCGCAGTTTGACTTTATTACAGATGTAAATGCGACTGTGGACAAGGCGCATAAGTCTATTAAAAACATCAGAGTGTTCAATGAGAAACTTTCGGCGTTCCAGCAGCTCTATAAAGATGACGAACGAAAAGATGTCACGGCTATGGTTGACAGCGCTAAAGCTATGAGCAAGAAGTTTGGTGAAATCGAAAAGGCACTTTACCAAACCCAAAACCGCAGCGGGCAAGATCCATTGAACTTCCCGATACGATTGACAAACAAACTAGCGCATTTGAACAGCCTCGCAACGGTAGGTGATTTTAGACCGACAGATCAAAGCATAGCGGTGAAAAATGAATTGACTGCTGCGATCGAGAAAGAGTTGGCTGTATTTGATGCTGCGCTGGAGAAAGACATCACTGCTTTTAATCGACAGTTCAACGCCTTGCAGCTGGATTATTTACAGGTGGAGAAAGAGTGAGTTCTAGCCGACTAAAGCAGGGCTTAAAACTTATATTTGCAGCAAGAATTGGCCCCGTGGCGCAACTGAATAGCGCATCAGATTTCGGCTCTGAGGGTTACAGGTTTGAATCCTGTCGGGGTCACGACACTCAAGAAACCACGCCAGAAGGGCGTGGTTTTTTAATTTCTGGAAAAGCTGAACGCAATTCAAGGCTTTGGAAGAAAATAAAGAACTAGGGCGATAGCCCGTGGTTTCTTAATTGCAGCATTGCGCATCAAGGGATCATGAAGTAATTCCACTGTGGTCACGACAATTCAGAAATTGAGCATATCATAAAAAGCAATAAATATTTGTTGAGCTTGGCCAGAGGAGATGTGCTTGAAATATTTTGCTATAAGAAGATGCTTAAATCTCCCTTTTATAAGACTTGCGAATCAACTCGGCTTTGCTGTTAATATTCAATGCTCTGTAAATATTCTTAATGTGGCTACGCACCGTATCTAAAGAAACAAAGAGGTCATCTGCAATCATTTTATAACTTTTACCGTCTACAATACCGTTAACAATATCTTTTTGGCGTTCGGTCAAAAGTTGAGGAGCCCTGTGGTTGGGTCCAAAATGATTCACGATTTTTCGTGCAATGGATGGAGACATATAAGAGCCACCGGCGTGCACCACCTCGATCGCTTCATGAATCTTGCTTAGCGATGTTTTTTTTGAGAGATAAGAACACGCACCAGCTGAAAGCGCACTAAATATTTTGTCTGTGTCCTCAAACGTGGTCAGCATAATGATGTCCAGATCTGGCAAAGCATGTAACAATAAAGGAATGCCTTCTATGCCAGAAATACCAGAAAGATTAATGTCCAAAAGAATGATGTCAAGCTGCTGATGGAAAGTTTCTGGTTGAGTCAAAAAATCCTCAACAGATGCAGTAACAAGCAGACATTGCAAATTATTTTGGGTATCAAAAAAGTCCTTTAAACTTTCTTGAATCAATAGATCATCTTCTATGAGGGCTATCGTTATCATATATTTTGCTTTCGCGAAAGCGGAAATCCCATTACTCTAAACAGCATGAAATTTAAATGTATGGTTTTCTCAAGCTATCAAAATCACATATGCATGTGATATCATAGATTAAAGGGTAGGTCTAAAGCCACTCCAAAGCCCTTGTCATAACCAAATTTGAAATCTGCCTTAAGTTTTTCGGAACGCATCTCCATATTAGACAGTCCCAATCCAGAGGACTTATAAGACTCTTTTTTAGAGCCGTTATCTTTTATGATGAATTGACAGCACGTTGGCTGGTTTGTTATGCTTATATGAACTGCCGTGGCGTCAGAATGTTTAACAATAT
>CAYZJT010000007.1:0-152476 GCA_964478845.1 uncultured Flavobacteriaceae bacterium
CTATGGTATAAACAGTATTATGAAAAACGTAAAAGAAATAGGCGTAAATAAGCGAAACCCCTACAAGCAAAAGAAAAACATTAGTAAGCGATAGATTATCAGACCAGATGTTGATGATTAGCGGCGCATAGAAAACCACAAATAAAATGGTTAACATCCAATAGGATACTCTTGAACGATAGGTTTTGCTATTCAATTGTTTCACCGGTGGACTTAAAAGTAAATGATTTAATTAATTCTTCGAAGCCTGATTCATTAACTTGAAAATCCTCTGTAGCCTCTTGTTTAAGAATAAACACAGAGTGGCCATTCTCCTGAATACCATACACCATGCCTGCATGTTGCAAACCCAAAACTGATAGCGTGTAACGCGCCGATCTTGCGGCGTAGGAACCAAAACTGTCATTCTGAATCCCATAGCTTCGCACGTTTTGAAACAATATTTGATCCTTGATTTCTTCAATATTCATTCCAATACCATAGTCCAGATCCAGTTCAAAATCTGAAGACAATAAAGTTAACATTCCACTAGAATCAAATCCTCTTTTTTCAATTGAAATAAAATCCACGCCTTCCTCAAGCCTTTCGCGATCTGCTAACCTCCATCCCTCTGGTATGTCAATCGTATAAACGGTGTTTTCAAATGTTTTCTGGGATTGAACAGAACTATCATTTGATGAATTTCTGCAGTTTGCAAATAGCAGTATAACCGCAAACAGTAAGCTCGTTTTCGCCAGATCCCTCATTAATTTAGATTATTAGTAAAGATTTATTTCTGCAACATTTTAAATCCTACGCCACCGAGCAGTAAAACAATGATTACCAGAATCCCCCAAAGCCAATATTTATTATCAAACAAGGGCTCATTCAACTTTTTTGAAACCGTGGAAATGGACTGCTCCTCTCCCACTTCCAGACTATTGAGATTTGTAGGGATGTTTTCTTGAAACTTTTCAATATCATATTGCGGTGGGCGAGCTTCTTGATTACCATAAACCAGGAAGTATTCTGCAGCTTTATTGAATCGCGCAATTATCTCATAGTAAAATCCAGAAACTTGAATGTTGGAAAATTCTAAAGGCTCATTGTCACCATTTCTTATTCTGACTACCAGTGCTTGTGTAGTTACCTCTCTAAAGGTAAAAGACGATTTGTCTAATGAACTTAAAGTACCAGAATATAAATTCTTGTACCGTTTGAGCCAGCCTTTTTCTGTTTGGATACTATCAATCAAGTATTTGATCGAAATGGGTCTATAAAAATCAATTTTATCCTTTGCGGTTAGGTCCACTTTACTGATTCTTCTCGATTTTTCTAAGTTTATAGCTACAATGGTTTCCCTGTAGTCGCTGGATTGAGAGACAGTAAAGTTGACTTGTGGAATAGCCTTGTAGTCTCCAATATTATGTAACGTACGGTTGATGCTAGCAGTCCTTAATTCAGGTTTCTTATCTGATTTGATCTGTATGCGGTAGTACCTATACTTGGAATCTGGAAATACAACTCTGGTGAAATTGTAATCGGTGTTGGAGTTTTTGATGGATACTATCCTGTAATCTTCGGTGAGCGTAAACCACTTGTTATGATCGTTGCTGCCTTCTAGATCCAATCGATAGTCAAAGTTTTCATTGTCTAAATAAAGCTCGATTTCGTTGATGATTTGTTCATCAATTACCTCAAAAGTGTAGAAATAACCATTATTGTTTTTTGAAGAATTGATTAACTTAAAATTGATGGATTTTTCAATTTCCTCACTGGCGCTAGATCGTAAAATAAAAGGTGCCTCGATGGTATCATTATCCTTAGTCAAACCATATATTCTTAGGTCTGACAAATTTTGCTTAGCATGTCCAAATACATCGTCTGGCAATGGTATACTGTGCCACATGTCTGAGCTTATAGAAAGCTTTCGCTTAAACCTATAATTGCTCATTTGCGCTTGAATTAAAGTGCTTGAACAAAATGCGAAGAAAATAATCAGTTTCCAGCTATGCCTCATCCTGAATGATGTTTTTGTACTTGTTGTAAAGAAATGAGATAAGCAAAAGCAGAACACCTAGTGAGACAAAAACAATTGTCTTTGAAACGGTGTCGTAATTGGTTAGGTCATAAATAAATAATTTGATCAGCGTGATACCAAACAATACCATCGCCGCTATGCGCAGGTGTTTTAATCGTTTCCATATTCCGATAGAAACCAGGCCTACAGCGTAAACGCCCCACAACAAACTCAAGCCAAATTTGTATGACTGAGTCGATCCTGCGATATCCATCCAGTGGATGAGCTCACTACTAGCAATCCAGAGAATGGTTGTTGAAATAATTAAATCCACTGGTTTCTTAAGCTTATAATTTGATAACTTTTCAGATCTGTATTGCGTGATTAGACACATGACTTTCGCAGCAAAGAAAATAGCAATGTATCGTATCAGTATATGATAGATACTACTATCGTAATAAACGTCATTGGCGTCGTTTAAATAACTCTCCCGCAAATTACTGACTTGTAATAATCCCTCAATTAGAAACACGATAAGCGCGATAAGTAAAAAACCTATATTCAATTTTCTCAAGGCTAGGTTCTTTATTCTGCTGCGATTGAGCCAAGCCAATACCGATATAAAAATCATGCTATAGATGATGAGCCAGATGGATTTGAGTCTCAATAAATCCCTATTTCTCACATAATCACTGATTCCGTATCGGTAGGTTTCTTTATCAGAGAGGAAAATCGTCGAATCCACATGTAACTGATTCCAGTAATTTGCCACCTCCATTCCAATTCCAAAGTAGAGCGTGGCCAAAAACAAAACGGCAACACCGTACCTAAGCAGCGGTACAACTCCTGATGGCGAAGTTGTATTGTTCTCTTTGCCTTTTCCAAAAAGTTGATAAGTCAAAAAACCAAAAGTCCCAGCTGTAAACAAACTGGTAAAAAAGTAAATATTGAAAACTGGGAACAATTGAGTACTGGGGTCTTCAAGAATGTAGCTATCATACGCTGTCTCCCAGTCATGAATCACACTCAAAAATGCCAGTAACACAAGCGGATAAGCCATCTTTTCATAGAAATAAACCTCTCGCTTTCGACCGATAACAAACAACAACACTGCTTGAGCGGCCCACAGTAGTGTAACCCAGTTTCCATCCAGTTGAACGGGAATTGCCATGGTGACAAAAACCACAACCAATCCTACAACAAAATAATAGAGACTTTTATCTGCTTGTTTTCTTCTATGGATCACCAGTCCCACACCTAGATGTAACATAGCATTTGCTAGCGTGAATAAGCCTAGTAAATCATCTCCTACAGGATGGTTGCTTAAAATGAAATACCCTAAACCGTAGAATACAAATGAGTTACTGAGCAATAGGAAAATATCTGGCAATCCGAATTTCTCATTCTTCAATAGCTTGAAGGCCAGTGTAGCAAAATAGAATGTTAAAAAAAATACGGTAACAAAAAACAAAGAAATCCCAAAGTGATCTTTTGTTGAATACTGAGTACCAAACCAAGAGAGATAAATTAAATAAGTGAGTCCAAAGGCCGCATAGTTGAGAGGCTTCCAATATTTCTTAAAAGCTATTATGAGGATCCCTAAATTGATAATTGTTGTGTAGCTCAACAAGATGATTACATTTCCAGACCCATCACTAAGCATGAAAGGAGTAGCGTAGGCGCCCACCAGTCCTATATGGGCAATTACCTGTCTATTGTAGTTCAGAGCTGCCAGAACCGTGAATACGGTAAATATCACCATCATGAAAAAAGCAACGGACTGCCCTATTAACTCGTAGTAGGTATACGCTGCGTAAGTAATAAAGTACATAACAGCCATCGCACCACTCACCAGAACTGCACTGTAGTTGGTAAACTTTGCTTTGAGTTTTATTCCTATGACCAGCAATACTATCCCAGTCAGGTAACCCAGAATAATTCTGGTAAGAGGGCTTATAAGGTTGTTTTCGATACTGTATTTGGCACCTATTGCAACCCCTATAATGAGTACCAGAATACCAATTTTATTCAGTAGGTTCTCTCCTATAAATTTCTCAAGATCAGATTTAGGCTTATTTGGTCTATTGATCTGTTCAAAAGCCGGCGATGGTTTAGGTGGAGCATCTTTTGGCTTGATGACCAATTTTTTCGGTTCATCGACTTCAAGATTGTGCTGGTTTGATAGTTGAGTTGGAGAACTTTCAAATGAAGAAGCTGCTGGGTTATTATCCTTCTGGATAGAAGACTGCAACTTGTACAATTCCACTTTGAGGATATTGATTTCTCTTGCAAAATCATTTTGCTTCCTCAGGAGTTGATCGATCTTATCACTTAAGTCATTGATTTTATCCTGATTATCATTCATAACTGCACAATGGTTGAAGAAATTGCCCGGCTTCTATCACCATGTATAGTAAATACTAGCCTATTCCTGCATAAACATACCGATTAAAATCCATAAGCTGGATAAAAAACCATACCAGTTAATATTGAAAATATGATAGTTGATTGTGGTGATGTACTGTTACGCTTTCGCGAAAGCGGATTTTCAATAATCGTACGTATCTATAAAACCACAACATCAAGCTAATAAAATCAAAACCTATTTTGATCTTACTGGAAAGGATCAAGTGAATGTAAAACTTGCTCTTTCTTAATTACATAGGTTTTGGCCATCAAATCTTTTAGGCTTTGGCGTGATGAAGTGTCGTTTGCCAGCAAGACTACCAGGTCTATGAGAACGAGAAGGGAACCAAAGCAGTTGAATATCATCATGGACGGATAGTTCAAACCTACACCTTGACTGAACTGCCAAAAATCTTCAATTCCCAACAAGTGAGCGTCATTGAACGCTAAAAATTGATAAGGAATGTAAATCAGCGATGGAACTATAAAAATCAAATTCCTGAGTATTGATCGTTGTAGAGTTATCTGTTCTAAGTCATCATTGACCACCACTACCTTGAATGCCATTTTACCCAGAGTCGCACCATAACGCGCCTCCAACCAGGGTTTATAAATTATGCCAGGCAAGGTAATTAGCAGATAAAAAAGAAAACTTTTTGCAGTTATGAAATTAAGGTAATTCAAAGTGGCAGTGATAGACCCAATGATTAGAACATCAAGTAAATATGCAAAAGCCCGTTGCCAAAAAGTGGCGTAGTTAGGTTGGTTGACTTCAAACATCTGGTGTATAGATTTTCTAGTTAAAGTGGCTGAGCTCAAACATAATTCAAAGTTGGTGAACTTCGCAGCGCCAGCTTATCACAACCATTTGTTGACTTGCTCAACACCATCATCTTTAAATTGTGAAGACAACGAATCGATACGTGATTTTAATAGTAATCTCCTACCCTCAATACTACGAGTAAAAACTAAGTCACACGAACCTACCAAACTTTCCCATTGATGCTTAAAGTATTTGGCTATTTTCAAATTATCCTTAAACATAATATTCGTATATTATTGATAGTTACAGTATTATGGAAAGCCAGAAAATAAACTTTGTGGAAAGTGGTTTCTCTGAATTTTTCTTTGAGCTCTTTGATGATCAAATTCTCCGTTTTCAAGAATTGATTTTGATCACCCCAAATGATTAATATATCAGAATTTCCACCATTCTTATCGTCATAAATCTTTTCAGCAGAATATTTTAAGTCTTCCTCGGATATTTTTATATCATCAAACTCATAGTCGATATAGACATTATTATCACCAAAATAGCAAGACTTATGTGTATCTGGAACTGGATATAAATTGAAGGCATCAGCAAATTTTCTAGAGACTACCTTATCAAAGGCAAAATTCAAATACTTTCTTTCGGATTTTAAGTTTTCAATATTATCTTCAATCTTTTGTGCAATTACTTTTGCAGCTAGGTGATGAGTTCTTGCAGATGACTTGATTGGTTCTTCTGATTCCCATGGTGGATAAATTTGAACATTTATTTTAATTTCTGGTTTATAAACCTCTACAACCAATCTGGATATTTTCTCACATAAAGCTTTAGTCTGATTAAACTTTTTGAGATAATTGTTCAATACAAGTTGTGTGATCTGCGCACTTTCAATTTTTCCGTCGATATTTATAAAAATGTCAGGGTTTTTGTGATCATCATTTTCGTTTAATTGACCGTAATAAACAATTCTTTTTTATATCTGCCTGAGAAATTCTATGAACAGAAAACCTATGAGATTTTCTACCTCTTTAGTGCAATTTTCATTCACCCACTTCTCTGTTCTGAAAAAAGGCTCATTTAACGCATATGGCATTTTGAATCCACCTATTATATGCTTTTTAGAATGATTCTTATTCAGACGCATTATTAAATATTCAGTTTAGTTGGTATCGAATTCCGCAGATTTATATAAAAATATTTTACACCGAATTTATCCTCTTCCTAAACCTCACAAACCCAAAACCAAGAATGCACAAAACCACCAGCGGCCCCACCAAATTCAACAGCTGCCAAAAACTACGATTACCGTAAGATTCTTCCAGGTTCAAAAAAGGAACCGTAATGTCCTTGTTGCGTAAACCTATTAGTCCCTCGCCGTCCAGCATTAACTCAATGGTGTTGAGCAAAAATTCTTTATTGCCGTACAGCATCCCTGTGCGCATGTCGTAGCCCAGGTCTTGTGGCTGACCGCGGTCAACTTGATTCTTGAGCACGTCACCGTCGGCGATGAGTAAGATGTTTCCAGGTTTTCCCGTGTCCAGATGACCTGCATAGTCGAAAGGCTTGACCTTATTGCGGTAGGCGCTGGTAAATTCGCCTTGCGCCAAAACCGCCAAAGGCAGTCTTCCCGCTCTATATTCTTCAGGTTCTAATGGCAATTCAATATCGGCTAATGAGACCGCTGCTGGCAGGCTCAACACCTGAGATTGCTCTGCAGAGGAGAGCAATACTGTTTTCCTAATGCCGTTGCGTAGGGTATCGATGCTACCAGCATACTCAAAGCGGACTGGATGCAGGTTTTTGGTTATGATTTGAGCCACATCGTTATCTTGGTCAGATCCGTCGGAGATCGGATAATAAGGCCAAGGGAAGGCCTCGTATTGAGTGTTTCGCCCTTGGCCAACGGCTAACGCAATGGGCGCAAAGTCTAGACTTTTTATAAGTCCGTTGTTCAACCGCAAACCGTACGAAAATAGCAATCGATCCAGGTTCAGATCCCTAGGTAGCGGGTAAGCCCTGCGTTGTGCATTGCTCAAGCTGTCGTTTTCCATCACGATGGGATCGACAGCCATAACCAGATTCCCGCCGCTCATGAGGTATTGGTCTAGGATGTAGTTTTTGGTTTCAGAAAAAGCGATGGTTGGCTTCGCCTCAAGCACTAGATCGTAACCTTTCAATTGTTCCAGTACTTGCTGCGGCGTGGTCTCGTCGCTAGTGGTCACGTATTCCACCCCGTATTTCCCCGTGTAATAGTACTGCTGTAGGCTTAAAAGCAGGTCTGCGATTTTTAGGTCTTCCAGCTCGCCGCTGTCTTTTAAGACGGCAATGCGTTTCTCCTTAGGTAGAGCGACTTGGCGTATCCCGTCCACAAATTGGTATTCCAACTGCTGGATACTCGCATTTACGCGATCAGCGCTGTTTCCCCGCCCCACTGACTGCAAGAGTTGCACTGCGGTACGCTTGCCCTCATAGAGCACGATCGCATAGGGAAACACACGTACGTTAGTTGATCTTCCACCTTCATTGATGGTCGCCATGGCAGCTTTAACACCATTGCGCGCCAATTGCTGCGTCACTTGTTCGGCCTCGTCCTGATTTAGGTCCTTGAGTGGCGCGATGAACTCGTATGAAAGATTAGGATGGATCTGCGCAAGTTCTTCCAGCATGTTACGTGTCTCCTGTCGAAGTTTGCGGAATTCGGCTGGCAATTCTCCACCCAGAAACACATCGATTACTAGCGGCTTATCAGCAACTCCTAGCACCTCGCGTGTTTGCTCAGAAAGTGTATAGCGTTTTCCTTCGGTCAGGTCAATGCGCGTATAAAGTTGGCTAGCTGCAAGGCTCAGCAGAATAATCAATATCAGAAAAACACCTAATCTCTTCATTGCTCTCCTGCCTTATTTTTTTGCGGTGATGGTGTTGAGTAGGTTTTCGCTTAAAGCGAAAAAGAACAATCCCACCACAACAAAGTAAACAAGATCTCTGGTGTCCAAAATGCCGCGTGCTAGTGTCTCGTAATGCTGCAAAATCCCCAGCTGCGCGATCCACTCCTGATTGAGACTGATGGCCAGTGCTTCAAACCCATAAAAAAGAAAAAACGAAATGCTCGCTGCCAGCAAAAAAGAAACAATTTGGTTGCTGCTGGCCAGCGATGCAAACAAACCGATCAGCACATAGACCGCCGCAATCATTAGAATGCCTAGATAACTGCCCATCGTGCTGCCCAGATCCAAATTACCTTCAGGATCACCCATCTGATAAACGCTGTAGACGTAAATCATGGTCAAGATAATGGCCACAGTAATCACCAAAAAAGCGGCAAGATATTTCCCTAAAATCAATCCAGACCTTGATACCGGCCGTGTCAACAGCATTTCTAGCGTACCCAAGTCCCTCTCCTGACTGAAACTGCGCATGGTGATCGCAGGGATCAGGAACAAAAACAAATAGGGAACCAATTGAAAAAACGGTGTCAAATCTGCAAAGCCAAAATCCAAAATGTTGTAATCACTCTCAAACACAAAAAGCAGCAATCCGGCAACCAACAAAAACAAACCTATGGCGAGGTAGCCCGTGAGGCTCGAGAAATAGGCGTTCAACTCTTTGATGAAAATGGCTCTCATTTCAGGCTGTGAAGTTGTGTTAAACTGGTGGCTTGTGGTTTTCGGTCAAACATGGCTTTGGTTGCTGGCCATACCTCTTTGAACAACGCACCATTGCGGTACTTATTGAGTGCCGTCTCATCCTGCCAATGGCTGTAGGTGTAAAACGACTGTGGATCATTTATGTCCTGAATCAACTCTAGATACAAACAACCCTCTTGATTTCTGATGTGATTCTTCCAGCCTTCAAATTTTATTTTGAAGTTCTCGACCTGGTCTGCCACAAAATGCATGTGAACTAATCGTACGATCATGAATTCTCAAAATTGATGATGACCGGTGTATCTAGGTGCAACCCAAATAAACTGCTCGCGCTTCCCACCGTCAGCGGATTTGATTTATAAGTGGCCAATTCGATATACCCAGAAGAATTAAAAATACACAGTCCCTTCCCGTCCACATCGCGTGTCTCTGGCGGTCTGGAAAAATCTACAATGTCTGAGTAGTGGTCATAGATGACTTTATGTTTTTCGCTGCGCGCGCTGAGTGTAAACTTTCGCCCCCGAGCTGTCTGATTAAAAAGATCTCGGGTGATGTTTGTCACGCTGTTTCCATAATTATCAATATAGATGATCTGGCCATGGATATTGCGACCGTCTGCGTCGACTTGGGGTGAAATGCCACTTAATGCTTTCATCCCGCTAACCGCCTTACCAATTACCTCCAGCGTACCGCCACGAGCGATGTGACAGGCAGTTTCTACAAAAGCGTCCAGCATCGTAAAATTAGAAGCAATGCGATCGTGAATATTGATCTCCACAACTTTCTCGGGGCGCAACTTATTCATAATCAGACACAGCACACCGTTATCGGCACAGATAAAATATTGCTTGTTCAATTTTACTGCGACATGTCTGTTCTCAGGCGTATGTTCTGCATCAATACCTATGATGTGTATAGTCCCCTCAGGAAAAGTGGTGTACGAGTTTTGGATAATGTAAGCCGCCTCTGCAATGTGGAAAGGTGACACCTGATGTGAGATATCCACGATATTGACCTCTGGTAAGCGACTGTAAATAGCGCCTTTCACCGCACCTACATAGG
The DNA here is from genome assembly GCA_964478845.1 of uncultured Flavobacteriaceae bacterium. GTDB lineage: Bacteria > Bacteroidota > Bacteroidia > Flavobacteriales > Flavobacteriaceae > Nonlabens. The sequence continues at coordinate 9,884 of CAYZJT010000007.1, forward strand.
GATCTTTGAGTCCGTAGTCTGTAGTTAGGGTGATGATGGGCATGGATTGGCTTGGATTATTTTAACGATAAAGTAATGTTGAACCCTTATGAAATTGCGAGTTTTCCTTTACTTTCATCCATAGTTTACAATTTTCAAAACTAAAAAAATCAGCTTGTAATCTACGATAAAACGCACCGCTTTTGAACGAACTTATTATTGACCTCTCTGAAACCAAACCAGAAGACTTTTTTGGGGTAAAAAACGTAAACCTCAGCTTTCTAAAACAACACTTCCCAAAACTTAAAATCGTTGCCCGTGGCAGCCTGCTGAAGGCTTATGGTGATGAGGAACAGCTAGAAGAATTTGATAAACGTATCGAGTTGATGCTGGCGCATTTCGGCCGGTACAACAAGATCGACGTCAACACCATGGAACGCCTACTCACCACAGAAGACACAGAGCCTTTCAATCCCGGAAAAGATGGAGTTTTGGTTCATGGGAATTCTGGCGTCAAGATCGTTCCAAAAACACCTAACCAGCGAAAGCTGGTTGAACTGTGCAACAAAAATGACATGGTCTTTGCCATAGGTCCTGCGGGTACAGGGAAAACCTATATAGGCGTGGCCATGGCGGTAAAAGCTTTGAAAGAAAAACGGGTCAAACGCATCATCATTACCAGGCCAGCGGTTGAAGCTGGCGAAAACCTAGGTTTCCTACCAGGTGACCTCAAAGAGAAATTGGATCCCTACATGCAGCCTATTTATGACGCATTGCGGGACATGATACCTATGGAACGTCTAGCCAAATATCTTGAAAAAGGGACGATACAAATTGCGCCTCTAGCTTTCATGCGCGGGCGTACGCTGGACAATGCCTATGTGATTTTAGACGAATCCCAAAACACCACTCATGCGCAGATGAAAATGTTCCTGACACGTATGGGTAAAGATGCCAAATTCTTTATCACTGGTGACCCCGGTCAGATCGACCTACCACGCCGAGTGATTTCTGGACTGAAAGAAGCATTATTGATTTTGAAGGATGTAGAAGGCGTAGGTATGATGTATCTAGACGACAGCGATGTGGTACGCCACCGACTAGTTAAAAAAATCATCTCGGCTTACAAAGACATTGAGAATAGGAATTGATCGTTATAAATTGACCCGTGGTTCGGGAGCCTCACCACTTCTTCGATTACACGGCACAGCTGTGAAGTACCTGGGGTTCTTGGGACATAAATGAACTCAGAATTCTTTGAGGATGTCAGTTCGAGCGCAGTCGAGAACGATTCACTACCTGTGAGTAACGTATTTCATTAGAATGTCTTTTTGAATTGCTCTACATGACAACTCACTTATTGATTGCAATTTTTAATTCATATTTCCAGTACTTGTTCCTTTTTATTCCGCTTTCGCGAAAGCGGGAAAATGAAATAATCTCTGTTAAGTTTGCATTGCTAAATTCTCACGATCATGGCAGAAACCATCATTTCATCAGACTTCAATTTTCCCGGACAGAAAAGTATCTACAAAGGCAAAGTGCGCGATGTGTACACACTGAAAGACGATGTACTGGTCATGATCGCCAGCGACCGATTGAGCGCGTTTGATGTGGTAATGCCTAAAGGAATCCCCTATAAAGGTCAGATTCTTAATCAGATTGCCACCCAAATGATGGAAGCGACCGCAGACATTGTTCCTAATTGGTTGATGGCAACACCTGATCCTAATGTTGCGATCGGTCATGCATGCGAGCCTTTCAAAGTGGAGATGGTCATACGTGGATACCTCTCTGGCCATGCTGCTCGCGAATACAAGGCTGGTAAAAGAACTCTTTGTGGAGTTGCCATGCCAGAGGGAATGCAAGAAAATGACAAGTTTCCAGAGCCCATCATAACCCCAGCAACTAAAGCTGAACAAGGTGATCACGATGAGGATATCGCTAGAGAAGATATTTTGGCGCGAGGGATTGTCAGAAAGGAAGACTATGAGCAACTGGAAGATTATACAAGAAAACTTTTCCAGCGCGGAACAAAACTGGCGGCAAAGCGTGGGTTGATTTTGGTGGATACCAAATATGAATTTGGCAAGCGACCAGATGGTACCATTGTCCTGATTGATGAGATCCACACACCAGATTCCAGCCGTTATTTCTACGCAGATGGCTATGAAGAGCGCCAGCAAAAAGGCGAACCTCAAAAGCAATTGAGCAAAGAGTTTGTTCGCCAGTGGCTCATATCCAATGGCTTTCAAGGGTTGGAGGGGCAGAGTGTCCCACACATGAGTGATGAATACATCACTAGCGTAAGTGATCGTTACATTGAATTATACGAGCAGATTACTGGTAACGCTTTCGCGAAAGCGGACACTCAAAACATCCACCAGCGTATTGAAGAGAATGTAGAAAAGTGGCTGGCTAGTAATCGATAAACTAGGTGACTTGTTAGCTTGAGCCTTTTACAGGTTTCCTCTAAAAGTTAGAATAGTATCTAAAGCATTGCAGACGCGCTTCGACAGGCTCAGCGTGACAAAGATTATGAAGTCATCGGTAGTTTTTTAAAGTTCAAACTGTCAGCCTGAGCCTGTCGAAGGCGGTGTTTACACGCATAGTCACGCATTTCGACAAGATCAAGGTGACAACGATTTTAAATCTAGAAAAAAGGAAAATACCAGCCCGAGCCTAGCCTGACTACTGTTAAAGGCAGATCGAAGGCGGTTTGAACATCCAGAATTTCACACGAATATCAATTGCAACTAGTACAAATTTGTGTTTGAGTTCAAATTCAAGTTCGATTTCGATTTTTTGAGAAGTTAAACCACTCTAAAACCTGACGCCTACCCCCTAGCACCTGATTATTTTTAAAATAAAAAATGATCACGACCGTCAATCCTTACACCGGCAAGGACATCAAAGTATATAAAGAGCCAAGTCACGAAGAATGCGTCAGCATTTTGGAAAAGGTAGATACTGCTCAAAAGGAATGGAAAAAAACCAGTTTTGAGGAGCGCGGCAAGATCATCATAAAAATCGGTGAACACCTAAGAAATAATACCGACAAGTATGCGGTGAAGATGGTCGAGGAAATGGGGAAACCTATTTCGCAAGCGCGATCAGAACTTGAAAAATGTGCTTGGTTGTGTGATCACTATGCAGAACATGTGGCATCATACCTAGCTGACGAGACAATCGAAACCGACTACGAGAAATCATACGTTAGTTATGAACCGCTAGGCGTTATACTCGCCGTCATGCCATGGAATTATCCCTACTGGCAAGTATTTAGATTTATTATCCCTGCTTTGATGGCAGGAAATACCGGGGTTTTAAAACATGCCAGTAGCGTGATGGGTTGCGCAGAGAGTATCCCCGAGATTTTTAAAGCTGCTGGATTGCCGGAGAATTGTTTCCGCAATCTGGTGATCGGAAGTGACAAAGTAGAAAAATTGATTCAACATGATATTGTCAAAGCGGTAACCCTTACAGGGTCAAAACCTGCTGGGAGTGCAGTTGCATCAACAGCAGCCGCAGATATCAAAAAGTCGGTATTGGAACTAGGCGGTAACAACGCACTAGTTGTCATGAAAGATGCCGATATTGAAAAAACGGTTGAAACCTGCGTCACCGCGCGCTACCAGAATACAGGACAAAGCTGTATCGCTGGAAAACGACTGATGATTCATGAGGATATTTACGAGAAATTTCTAGATGTGTTTACCGAGAAAGTGAAGAGCCTTAAGTCAGGCAACCCTATGGACGAAGACACCTACATAGGTGTCATGTCTCGCGCTGACCTTGCTGAGGAACTAGAGGAAATGATGAAAAAAAGCATAGATGCTGGGGCAAAACTTCATCTGGGTGGCAATCGGGACAAGGCCTATTTTGAGCCTACAATTCTAACAGATGTGACGCCTGATATGCCCGTATATCGAGAAGAAACCTTCGGACCACTCATAGCAGTTACCAAATTCACTTCCGAAGGAGAGGCTATTGACATGGTCAACGACTCAAAATTTGGATTAGGCGCAAGTTTATTTTCAAAAGACACCGAGCGCATGGAAACACTAGCACGGGGAATCAAAGATGGTGCTGTTTTTATCAATGAGAAAGTAACCAGCCACCCTGCCCTTCCCTTTGGTGGTACGGGAATTTCGGGTTACGGCAGAGAGTTATCTCACTTTGGAATCAGGGAATTTGTAAATATTAAGACAGTAGTTGTTGCCTAACTTTTTACAAAAGTCTTTAGATACAACTCTTTCACCCTTTCTCGCGCCCATGGCGTACGGCGCAAAAACTTTAGGCTGGACTTGACCGATGGATTGGTATTAAATGCATTAATGCGAATCAATCCGCCTAGTTCATACCATCCGTAATGCTCGACTAGTTGCTCGACCATGTCTTGCAACTTCACACCGTGCAGCGGGTTGTTGGGTTGTTCTGGCATCAAGATCGTGAAATATTGAGTTTTGAATCCAGCAATTCATCAAAAGCTGGCTCGATGGGTCTGGCAAAGTCTGCGCTTTCAATTTTTCCTTCTGGATTAATCAGAATAAATCTAGGAATGCCTTCAATGTTGTAATCCTTCATCAATTTATCCATGTTTTGAGCTCGCAGCTGAGTTACCGTGCGGCTCATGAATTCAACATCCTCGCGCCAATCTGTGATTTTGCGATCTACATTCAAGCTAATGAATTCGATGTTCTCATTTTTGTATTTCTGTTGTTTTTTGACATAGTGAGGCTCTTGTTGCTTGCACGGCCCACACCAGCTAGCCCATACATCCAGAACCACATATTTGCCTTCAAAATCCGACAGGGATTTATTGTTGCCATCAAGATCGATCATTGCGATAGGTTTTGCTGGCTCTCCTTTGGCAAGACGATTATTTTTGGATCGTTTTAGATCCAGTAGTTCCCTCATACGCTTGTCATCGATATTACTAGCGTACGTGTTAAAAAGTGAATCTCGTTTACTGGGCGGCATGGCTTCCTCCATCTCTTCAGTGAGCGATCTAAAAAGTAACTTTTCTTTAATTTTTGAATCTGGCCATTCAGCTATCAAATCAATTTCTTTTGCGCCAGACTGGATTTCCTCTGCGTGATCCAGTTTGAGTTTCTGAAAAAGCAGTTCAACATAGGGCCGGCTTGTCAACATTTGTGGATCATTCATATCTACAGTTGCCATCATCTTTTCAAAATCCTCGTCCATTTCTACCTCGACATCTGGAGCGTACACTTGTTTTTTCTCAAGGTAATCAAACCAAATAGAGATGTGATCAATCGCCACTTCTTTCTTTTTACGATCCAAATAGTCTTCTCGAGGTTCTAGATGGTCAATTGTTATGATGCTGTTGACCTCCGCAAGTTTTTCCTCATACTCGTCAAGGATATTTTCCATGTGAAAATCTGGATCATTGATCTCGCGATTGTTATTTATCGCTGCACGTGCGTGACTGTAATTGAATCTCTGATCACTGAGTGTCTTATTTTCTGCTATTCTAGTTCCAGTGATTTTAGTCTTAGGTCGATTTCCAAATAAAGTAAAATCGATATGGATGCTATCGTTTGAGCTTAAAAACACTGTTCCAGAATCGTAGGACTCAAATTGCAATTTGTAAAAATCTGCTGCGAGATCCTGTTCCAGCGGTATTCTGAACTTCCCGTCTTCAATTCTTGCTGCGGCCAGCGTATCTTCAGTAACAAAGTCTTTGAGATAGACATTTCTAATCGGGTATTCAGTTTTTACATCGCCTACAATGACCCCGTTGACTACACCAGTTTGTTGGTCAGGACTAATCAAAAAGTAACTGCCTGTTATTCCTAAAATGACAATTAATGCCGTGATGATTGTCGTTTGTTTTGCTTTCGCGAAAGCGTGACCCAACCCATCATAGGCATATAAAAAGTAGCCAATAGCCAGAAAAACGACGGTATAGATCAAGCTGAGCCATTGCGCAGGAATAAGCGCATTCCCAATCTGGCTACCATCTGGATTATTAGCCGTTACATTCAAGAAATCAAATGGATACCAGCGCAAATCCAAATTGAACGGCATAGCAAAGAGCAGTCCGAGTAACAGCACAAAACCGATGACCAGTGGCCAAACAAAGCTCTTGAATAATACGGCGAGAGCGTACTGAAAACTCAGGATAGCGAGAGAAGCCAGAAAAATGAGCGCCACATCTGTCAAAATCTGTGCAGATGGAAATGTGGAACCGTAAGATTCATGAACGGTGCCTGATTCAAGCAATATAAATCCAGCCAAGGCGGTGGCAACCAAAAAAGTAAAAAGGCATAGAAAAGTTGCAATAGCGAGCCAACTGAACTTAGCAAAATAAATCGTCCACTTAGGCACAGGCTGAGTTTCCATGAGTTGCCAGCCTTTGGCTTTATGATCCACCTGCGCAATCTTACTGGCAATGATGATAAGCAACAGCGGAAGAAAGAAGCCACCAAGCGCACCGTATGAGTTCTCAAAAAAATCTACGTAAAAATTTTTGTCTTTAACGGGTTCATCAAAAGGCTGCTCGATCAAAAGGGCTATGAAAATCATCAATGGAATTCCCAATCCAAACAATACAGACATGGTGATCAGGCCCGTACGCTTGCGCTTGATCCATTCGGTTTTAAAAGATTTAATAAATGCGTTCATGTGATGGATTAAATGGTTAGGTTGAGGAATTCATTTTCTAACTGGTCGTCCAATCTCAATTCAAATACTGGAATACCAGATTCTACAGCAAACTTGACTAGTCCTGCGGAATCGGATTTTTTAGCAAGATTGAGCCTGATCTGATTTTTTGCAATCACTTGCGCAGATGGATAATTTTCAGTCAGTCTATTCAAATGCATTTTAGCATCATCAGTTGTGAGCACAACTCTGTGCCCAGAAGATTTTTCTTGCAGTTCCTGCATAGTTCCCTCAAACTTGATCTCGCCTCTATGGATGACGCCTATGTGGGTACACATCTTTTCAATCTCGCTAAGCAGATGACTCGAGATAAAAATGGTGATTCCGTGTTTTTGATTGAGTTCGACGAGTAAACGCCTTACCTCAGTAATTCCAGTAGGATCAAGCCCGTTGACGGGTTCATCAAGCAGCAACAATTCTGGATCGCCCAATAACGCCATACCGATGGCCAGTCGTTGTTTCATCCCTAGACTATATCGCTTGACTTTCATATCACCCTTATCCCCTAGCCCGACCAATTCGAGAATAGGTTGGATTTTGGATTTGTCAATCTCACGTAGTGTCGCAATGCAGTTCAAGTTTTCTCTACCAGTGAGGTGCATGTAAAGCGCTGGTGACTCGACAAGCGTTCCCATTTTAGCAAACACATATGGTAACTGTGCCTCCAGATCATTTTCAAATAACTTAATCTCGCCAGTTTGCTGGTGCAACTGACCAGCGAGCAATTGCATGGTGGTTGATTTTCCAGCACCGTTTGGCCCGAGGAAACCGTAGATGCTTCCTTTTGGAACTGATAGGGAAACGTCTTTTAAGACCTTTGTTTTTCTACCGTAGCTGTAGTCTACGTTTTTAAGTTGGATGATGTGGTTTATCATTTTTAAGTGTGCTAATAATCAAATGTGCTGATTGTTTGGTGTGCTGAATCTCCAGATGCCTGATTTAATACTTCTCAAAGGTGACGATGCCTATTCACTCAAAGAAATCCATTTCCTGCCATTGAGCGTTGGCCTTGCCATTGGCATCTACTCGCACAATGATGAATTTGTTGTAAACGCTTTCATTTAGTTCCTCAAATGTTTCTTCAGACTGTAGGTCGTTTGCGTACTGATGTATTGTATTGCTATGGCCAAAAAGTACAACAGTTTCGCCCCTGTATTTTTCAAGTAAATCTTCACCTGTAAGCGATTTTACATTGTAGATCTCTACTTCTTTGCTTTTGGACTTAGCTAGTGGTGAAGCGGTCTGTCGTGTTCTGTTGTAATCAGAAGAAAGTATGTGGTCCACGTCTTTCAAGAAAAAGTATTCCGTCCAGCTTTCTGCTCGCTTGACTCCTTTTTCAGTCAAAGATGGGTTACTTCCTGTTTGCTTTTCTGCATGGCGAATCAGATAGATAGTTGTGAGATCAGACTTGCGATCTGACTCTTCAGTTTGTTGATTGCTTTTCTCATTGCAGCTAATCAATGCAATAAGGACTAGAAATAAGGGTGTTGGGTAGAAAATTTTCATTTTGGTAAAATAGAAAAGAAACTTCTTATTTCAACAAGATAAAGGCCGCCCATTTGCTCAAATCATCTGGATAGCGATTCATCATGTTTAGCTGGGTTGCTTTGAAAGCGTTTTGAATTGACTTTTGTTCAAACAAATTGTCATAGAAAAATTCCATGAATTCTACAGTTTCCTTATCGGGCACTTCCCACAAACTGATTAATAAATGATCCACACCAGCCATCTTTAAAGAGCGTTGCAAACCATATACACCTTCATTTGCTTTGATATCGCCTAGCGCTGTATTACATGCACTCAACACAGCAAGTCTTACACCGCTCAAATCTAGATTGGTTATTTCAAGTGCCGTTAGAACACCGTCATTTTTCTTTTCTTTCAATGGGCCGTTCACATATCCGCGGTTCCCACCTGCTAGAATCAACCCAGAACGATTGAGCGGTTCATCTGAATGAGTGAATAGATTACGTAATGTGCTCTCATTTTGCTTTTGTACCTCGTCAGGCTCGGCATAAACTTCCCTGCGGGAAAGCGCATTATTAAAAAAACCATGGGTGGCGATATGTAAAATGTCAGGCTGATCTGCCTCAATTTCTTTGAAAGCATCTTCGGTTGCCTGAGTCTCGATTAAAAGTCGATAAGTAATATTATTTTTATTTAGTTTTTCAGAGATTGTTTTTACTTCAGTAGCTGTACCGGGCAGATCATCCCAGGTTGAATTTGAAGAACCGTTGCTTCCGTAGTCTACCCCTCCCATCAGTAGCGCTGATGAAAAGTCTATGTTTTCCTGTGTACCCGATAAAGATTTAAGTGATGTAATCTGAACAAGATCGTATTTCTCCAGAAGCAGTTGATCATCACTGGGCAAAATCGAAAACGGAAGATTGTGCAGCAAACCATCTGGCAATAAATACACTCTGTCTATTCCGATGAGCGATTTTTCGATTGGCGACCAGACAAGATCATAAACTTCGCTTAGCGAACCCTCACCATCCTTCTTTTTACTTTTAGAAATAGAACCTCGAGTGGCGATACTTAGATCGCTTTGTGATACAATTGCTTCTTGAATTTTATCTTCAGGACCGATTTTGATCAACTCAACTAGATCATTGCTTGATTTAAGTGATAAGGCATAATACTGCATTTGACCAGCATCATCAATAAAGTGGTCATACATGATCACAGCTTCATTTTTTGATAGCTTTTCAAGATCATTTTGCCATTGATTAGAAGTAAATTTGACATCTTTTCCTTTGGCGTATAATGCTCCAATCGCCGAATTAAAATCAATTCCGAATACCAGCGCTGAATTCTGCCACCAATCCACAAATTGGTCATTCGTAGAATTGGAATTAACCGCATTTTGTTTTACTGCGCGGTAATCCTTAAATAATTGCTGGATTTGAGGATCGGCTGTTTTAGCCAGTGATTCGAGGGCTTCCCGATTTGAAGTCACAAGTAACCCTTTTAAATTGTTGACAAGTTCAGCCAATAAATTATCAAGTTTGGGATCTTGAATTTCGCCATTGATGACCAGCTTCTTTATCTCGTTAATTTGATCTGCATGAGACTGCAAATAAGCAAATCGCTGCTGCTCACTTAGGTAAGGAAATTTGCGATCTATATCAGCGTAAAACCGATCAATTTCATTTTCAAGAGCTGAAATAAACTCCCCTTGTTCACCTAATTTATAATAGCACAATTTGAAATTGCTATAGTCACCTATGCTTACCGAATACTTTTTGACATTTTTGACAAAGCGATTGGAAAGTGATCGATTGTAATGATCTATTGCTTTTTTGAATTCACCGCTAAGAAAATAAGCTTCTGCCAAGCTATAGTGATATCGCGCCAGATCGATACTCTTTTCGATAGACATTTCACGGGAATTTTCAATTAGGTTTTCTAATTGTTCAATTGATTTGGAAAAACTACCTGCATTTAAGTAATGATTTGCTAGTAATGCCTGATTCTCTAAATATGGTTTAGTTTTCAGGTCATCTTTTTGAGCTGCCATTTGTATTGCTTTTTTATACAACTCTGTACTTTCTGAATATCTCCCTAGACCATCTAGACTAGTTGCCTTTTGGATCAACCAGGCAGGTTCTTCTGTGGATGGGATATTTTTAATTATTCCCAGAGCTTGATTATATAAAAGTTGACTTTCTTCTTCCTGATCCATCAGAGTTCTGCACTTTGCTATCCTATTAATCTTTTCCACAAATTGGATGGTGTTTCTCTGATTATTTTTGACCAGATAATCTATAGCCTTTTCATGGAAGGCAGCTGCCAGTTCATAATTGCCTAGCAGTTGATTGAGTTCTGCGGTAAGGCTCAAATTATTTGCGTAAGCTTCTCGATATTGCTGATTGTGTTTCTCAAGCCATTTTCTAGCTGAATTAAGTACCGCCTGGGCTTGTAAAGATTGTCCATACTTGATCCAGACCTCCGCCTCGGTGTTCAGGAGGAAGATGTCTTCTTCTTGAATATTATTTGAATCAATTAGCAACTTGACTTCCTCTAGCAAGGCGAGTCTCTTCTTCTCTTTAAATAGAAAATCAGCTGCTTCAATTGCATTTTTATAAACTGATTTTTTCTTAGAAGCCTTAGCATTACTCGATTCGAGAATGTTCAGTTTGCTTAAGCTGTAATCCAGAAGCAGCCTTTGATCATTTTTCTGCTTTAATGTCTCTAAGATCAGAGAATAATCAGCACCAATTGTTGTAGGATCTGAATTTTTGATTTGATCGTATGCTATGGAATATACTTTATCTAGCTGTTCCTGATTTGCAGCAATCGTTGCAGAAAGTTTTGAATTTTTCACTTTTAGCCAAAATTCTTCACCTTCACTCTCTCCCTTCTCAATCATAGCCTCAATATCTTTAATCCTAAAATCTGCAGCAGCAGAATAGTTACCCTGATCGAGATGCAATGAGGCCAAGCGTTCATAAATATCGCCAAGGTTTCCTTCACCATTAGTTAGAGTACATTCCGCTATGTACTGATAAGCCTCTATCGCTTCATCCTTCAATTTAAGTTCCTCTCTAATCAGCCCAATTGCTTCAGCAGATTTTCTTAGCTCAGGTGAACATGGAGCGTATAACTCCTTTCTGATTTTAAACGATTCAAGGAGGTAAGTATGAATATCTTCTCGTTTTTTGGTGTCAGTTGCTTTGGAATTTACATAGGACTTAAAAATAAGTTTCTGTAGTGACCAGTCTGCGTTTTCTAGAATTGCAGTACGTAACTTAGCTTCATGCTCGTTGTTGTCAAACTTCTTAAGAGCAACGGCAAACTTATTTAAAGCATCCATGTGTTTACCCGTATGCATGAGCACAAATCCCCAGTCGTTCAAGGCTGTGATGTAGTTGCTATGATTCTCGCCATAAATATTACGCGTCAAAACAAATGTCTCCTCGCATAGTGGCAAAGCTTGCTCATAAGCCTTTAGACTGCGGTATAGCTCGCTTAATTTGTAAGTGACTTCTTCTCTGCGCTGGTCTGTTTCTGAGAAGTTCGCTTTCGCGAAAGCGTAACATTCCTTGATCAAACCTGTATAATCTGCCCACTTCTTTTCTATTTTTAGCTGGGCAGTCTGATCATACTTACTCTGCCATTCCTGCTCTGTCACAATCTGTCCAAACAGGGGAAAATTCACTAATAGGAAAATCACCCAAAATGCAATTCTTAAGAAACGAGATTTGGAATTTGAATAATGTCGGTTGGCGTTATAAATCAAAACTTAAAATTATTTTTCTATCAAATCGTTATAAATGTAGGCAACTAGCTAAAACCCATCTTCCCATGCTCAAAAATCAAAACTTGTGTATCGTACTTTTTTTGATCTTTCAATCTTTCTGCCAATCTCAAAATATCGAACTTGCAAAAGCCGCCGAGTCAATCATTAACCCCAGCATTACCTACGACCCTAGCTATTTCTCCATCGATTATCCCATGGGCGACATACCCGCTGACAAAGGAGTTTGTACTGACGTGGTGATAAGATCTTTCAGAAAACTAGGTATAGATTTACAACAGTTGGTTCATGAAGACATGAAAGCTAATTTCAGTTTTTATCCTAAACTTTGGGGATTGAACACCACCGACAAAAACATCGATCATCGCCGCGTACCCAACTTAATGACTTACTTCAAGTACCGTAGCATGAGTATAGAAGCAACCCAGAATCCAGCGAATTATCTACCTGGTGATATTGTGACCTGGGATCTAGGGAGCGGCCTTACACACATAGGCATTCTAAGTAGTCAAAAAACTACTGATGGCAAGCGTTACCTGATTGTTCACAATATAGGTAGCGGTCAGATTGCAGAAGATATTCTGTTTGACTATAATATCCTCGGGCATTACCGATATCCCGCTGTCAATTAATTAGTCTAGAAAACGCTCTAGAAAATCAATTACCTGTTCTTGTTTGTCAATGAAATAAGCTGCTGCCGTGGTGGAACGACCCACCTTGACCGTGACAGCCTCATCCTGTAAATCCTGAAACATAAACTCATCAGTCCAGTCATCTCCTATGGCAAAAATGAAATCGTAGTCTTTGTTCAAAACAAAATTAGTGGCAGCTTTTCCTTTGTGCACATTAGCGCTTTTAATCTCAATCACTTTATTGCCATTCAAAACAGCCACACCATCATTGCTGCTTAATTCTTTGATTACGTTGCTCAGTTCGTTTGCTCGTCTTTTTCCCAGTTCAGGATCTGCATCGCGGTAATGCCATGCCAGCGAGTAGTTTTTGTATTCAATAAATGTACTGGGCGTACGATCTACATAAGTCTGTAGAATATTCTCGATTGTGGGCATCCAGTCAGTATTAGTTGCCTCGGTGGTTTTCCATTCCTGACCAGGTTTACGTTTAAGCATCCCGTGCTCTGCAATGAGTGTTACAGGCAAATGACCAAACCAGTCCCCTAGCGACTGTGGATCGCGACCGCTAATGATGACCACATCAGTATTTTCCTGATCATTGAGTTTTTCCACAAAACTCAGGACACGTTCAGATGGGGAAGCCTCTGCGGGATTGCTTACAAAACCTCTCAACGTACCGTCGTAATCCAAAAAAAACACGCGTTTTGACGCATTTTGATATTGTTTGACTACTCTTTCTTTGCGGTGTTCACGTAATAATCTGGTTTTGACAAATTCCTCATTGACCTTGACAGAATCCAGTTTCTTCATGAATTCATGAGCCCAACGCTCAACATTGTAACGTTCCAGACGCTTTTGCATAAATCTGTTACGACTTTGCTGTTCCTCAAGCGGCATTTCTAGCGCCTGCCTGATTGCATCTGCGATCATGTCGCGATCATTGAGATTGATGATCAGTGCTTCGTTTAATTCTTTGGCCGCACCTGCCATCTCGCTCAAAATCAACACCCCACTGGAATCTGTGCGGGTGGCGATGTATTCTTTGGCCACAAGGTTCATCCCGTCGCGTATAGGTGTGATAAGCGCCACCTCACATGAAGTGTATAGGTCAATCAAGTTTTCAAATGGCATGCTGCGATAGAAATACCAGATAGGTGTCCAGCTCACGGTAGCAAATTTCCCATTGATGCGTCCTACCAGCTCATCCACTTCTTTTTTAAGCAGCTGGTACTGCGGCACATTTGATCTACTGGGAACCGCCAGCATGATCAGGCGCACTTTCTCAATGTACTGCGGGTACTTGTCCAGAAAATGCTCGTAGGCCCTGATTCTATTAGCAATTCCCTTAGTGTAGTCCAGCCTATCAATCGATAGGATCATTTTGGCATCTGGCGTTGATTCCTGATGCAGGTCAAGTCTCTTTTGTAAGTCGCTGGGTGACGAAGATTCTTCTTTTCTCGCTTTCGCGAAGGCGGAAAACCGCTCATAATCGATACCCATGGGAAAACTATCCACGGTCACCTGTCGCTCATCTACCGTGATGGTATTCAGACTTACGGCATTACCCATGATCCTGCTCACGCTGCTCAGAAAGTGGCGCTCGTAATCATACGTATGAAAACCTATAAGGTCTGCACCCAGCAACCCGCTGAGCAAGCTTTCACGGTACGGTAACGTGCGGAATACCTCGTAGGAAGGAAAAGGGATGTGCAAGAAAAAGCCGATTGGAGTCTCAGGGCTTGCCTTTTTGATAAGCGCTGGCAACAGCATGAGTTGGTAATCCTGTACCCAGACCGTATCGCCTTCTTTAAGCTCAGCTAGCACTTGATCTGCAAACTTCTGATTGACCCGGCGGTAGGCTTCCCAGAACTCATCACTGAACTCTGCATACTCTGTAAAATAATGGAATAGCGGCCAGATCGTACGGTTGCTAAAGCCGTAATAATAACCATCCAAATCTTCTTCCGTTAATTTGACGTTTGCACACTGGTGTTTCTCTAACTCCTTCTGGATAATCTCATCAATTTCAGGACTGGTCTCGCTTGCTGTAAGCCCCGTCCAACCTATCCAAATACCATCCCCATCACGGTGAACACTCTTGAGTCCTGTGGCCAGTCCACCCACACTGGGTGTAACATTAACCTCTTTGCCTTCTATATTTAATTGAATGGGTAACCTATTGGAAACGATGAGTGTACGTGACATAAACTTAATTTAGATGGCTATAATTCAAAAGTAGAGACTCCTCATGAAGAAAGCAGATTATATAGGTTAGGATAGTATTAAAGTTTTATTTGCGCAGTTTAATTGCCTGCTGCTTAATTTCCGCTGTTTCAAGTTACGGAACACACTCTATGAAAAATCTTGATTACGGATTGATAGGCAATTGCCAGAGCGCAGCACTGATTTCAAGAAATGGATCAATCGACTGGTGTTGCTTGCCCCGCTTTGATTCACCGTCAGTCTTTGCAAAATTGCTTGATACAGAAAAAGGTGGTTCATTAAGCTTTGCTCTGGCAGAAGACTATGAAATCGATCAACATTATATCTGGTCGACCAATGTTTTGCGCACTCGCTTTACAAATGGTAATGACGCTTTTGAGGTCATTGATTTTATGCCGCGCTATAAAAAACAAGACGGTAATTTTTATACACCACCAGATGTTGTGCGCTTTATCAGATATATCTATGGCGCACCGAAATTTATAATCAATCATGATCCAAAACTCGAATACGCAAGCCAACCCGTAGAATCGACAATCAAAGGAGACTTTATCTACACCCGTACAACTGGGCAGGTTTATGACTCGTTGTATCTGTATAGCAGCTTTGCACTTCAAGATATCAAAGAAGGAAATGAGATCACTCTAAAAGGTGATGCCTTTGTTCTGGTGAGTTACCATGAAAAGCTTGCGCCACAAAATCTCAATCGCACCTACTTAAAATTCCAGCGCACCAAAACCTACTGGATGGAATGGAGCGAAAACACCCGCAGCTACAAGGAATATAACGAAGAAATCATGCGTAGTGCGCTCATTTTAAAAGCACTGAGCTATGAGCAATCTGGTGCGGTATTGGCTGCTGCAACCACCAGTTTACCAGAAACCATAGGCGAAGTACGCAACTGGGATTATCGTTTCTGCTGGATAAGGGATGCCTCTATGGTAATCCGAGTCATGAGCCACTTGGGCCATGCCATAAGCGCCCGCAAATTTTTGGATTTTGTCGTGAGCATCATTCCAGACAAAGACGAGAAAATCCAGATTATGTATGGAATCAATGGTGAACGTGACCTAACCGAGAAGTTTCTGGACCACTTGAGCGGCTACGAGGGCTCGAGTCCAGTACGGATTGGTAACGCAGCCTATATCCAAAAGCAGAATGACATTTACGGTATTCTGCTGGAGGTGATTTACAGACAGTTTGTGACATTTGAGACCAGCCTAGATAATAAAGAGGAGCTCTGGACGATCGCTAAAGGCATCTCCAAAATCGTGGAAGAACACTGGCAGGAACCCGACAAGGGAATCTGGGAGCTGCGCACAGAAGACAGGCACTTTACATTTTCTAAACTTTTATGTTGGGTAGCCATTGATCGCACCATCAAAATTGGCGAGATACTGGGATTAGATCATCGACTTACTGATCTCAAGCAATTGCGCACCCAGATTCATGAAGATATCTACCTGAACAGCTGGAATGAAGAAGTACAAGCCTACACGCAGTATTACGGTAGCAAGGATTTAGATGCCAGCACACTGCTTATGGAGCAGTATGGTTTTATAGAGGCAACCGATGAACGCTATATCAAAACCGTTCAGGCAACTGAGCGCGAGCTGTGCAAGGATGGATTGATGTACCGCTATAAGAACGAAGACGACTTTGGACTACCCAGTTCATCATTTACGATCTGTTCGTTTTGGTTTATCAACAGTTTGAATAAAATCGGTGAGTCTGAACGCGCCAGAAAATATTTTGATCAGTTGCTTTCCTACAGCAATCATTTGGGTTTATTCAGTGAGGATATCGACTTTGAAACCAAACGCCTTTTAGGTAACTTCCCGCAAGCTTACTCGCACCTCGCACTTATTGAGACTGCGGTTAATTTCAATCGGGATGGGATCAAGTTTTGATTTATAGATTATTACGCTTTCGCGAAAGCAAAAAATAAAACGTTTAGAAATTTAATTCGATTACTTAATTAATCAGCAAGCCAACTATCATGAATTTTGAAAAAGTCACCTTTAAGAATAAAAGTGGTTATAAGTTAAGCGGTAGGCTGGAACTTCCTGTTGATCGATTACCTCACAACTTTGCCATTTTTGCCCATTGCTTTACCTGCGGCAAGAACTTCAGTGCAACGAGGAATATCTCGCGAGCGTTGACCACTGCTGGGTTTGGTGTGTTGCGATTTGATTTTACAGGATTGGGAAATTCAGATGGGGACTTTGCCGATACCAATTTCTCGGGGAACGTAGATGACCTGATGGCTGCGATAGATTTTCTGGAAGAATACCACCAGGCTCCTAGCCTTCTCGTGGGTCATAGTTTGGGCGGTGCTGCTGTGATTTTTGCTTCCGCGAAAGCGAAATCTGTAAAAGCCGTCGCGACCATAGGTGCACCTTCTGACACAAAGCACGTGCGTCACCTATTTGGGAAACAGATTGAAGACATTAAAAAAGAGGGTGAGGCGGTCGTACAGCTGGCTGGTCGTCCTTTTAAGATCAAACAGCAGTTTCTGGATGACATTAACGTGCATCACGTCACTGAAACGCTGCGCACTATGCGCAAGCCTATTGCGATCATGCACTCACCACAAGATGACACGGTTGCCATAGAACATGCCGAGAAACTATATCATGCGGCCATGCACCCCAAGAGTTTTGTAAGTCTGGACGGCGCTGATCACCTCTTAATGAATCAAGCCGATTCAAAATACGTGGGCGAAGTCATCGCTGGCTGGTCATCCAGATATCTTGATATTCCTGTTCCAGAAGTGCTCGACACACAGCATCATGTGGTAGCGAGCCTGGACGATGAAACTGATTTCACAACTCAAGTCAGAGCCGGTAGGCACTATTTCACAGCAGATGAACCAGAAGATATCGGTGGCAATGACTTTGGTCCTACACCATATGAATTGCTGTCTAGTGCGCTGGCGACCTGTACGGTAATGACATTGCAGATGTACGCCAGAAGAAAAAATTGGCTAGTGAAAAATGTGGAATGTCACGTGAATTACGATCGCCGCCACGCTGAAGATTGCGAGAATTGCGAAAACGATGAGTCTGCTAAAATTGATCATTTTGACCGTGTCATCAGAATCGACGGAGAAATTGATCAAAAACAACGTGAACGCATGCTTTCCATAGCCGACAAATGTCCTGTCCACCGCACGCTGCATAGCGATACTGTAGTGAATACAAAATTATTTGACTGATGGTCTTTGAATTTGAAGCGACCCTAGGAACTGATGGTTACATGGGCGCTCTGCTCATACCTTCTGACATCGCAGAGCAACTGGCGAAAGATAAAATCAAAAGGGTCACCGCCACGGTCAAATTTGACAACAAAAGTCTGGAGCTGCATGCCGGGGTGAGTAAAAAGAAAGGAACGGTCTATCTAATGTTTTCAAAAGCAAAAAGAAAAGAACTGGGCGTAGATACAGGAGATACGCTACAAGTCGAAATGAAAGAGGACACCAGTAAATATCAAGCCCCAATGACCGAAGAGCTTGAGGCAGTCTTATTGAGC
The DNA here is from genome assembly GCA_964478845.1 of uncultured Flavobacteriaceae bacterium. Classification (GTDB taxonomy): domain Bacteria; phylum Bacteroidota; class Bacteroidia; order Flavobacteriales; family Flavobacteriaceae; genus Nonlabens. The sequence continues at coordinate 28,199 of CAYZJT010000007.1, forward strand.
GATCATGAAGCTTACGAGCTATTTGAAAAAATGCTTCCTGGCAAACGCAGGAATATCATCTTTATGGTTTACAATGAAAAGTCTTCTCAAAAGCGAGTGGATATTGCTCTTAACGCGATGGAGAATTTAAAGGTCGGGAATCAGGATCCATTTAAATTTGAAAAGCTGTATCCTTAAAATGAGTCGGTGAAGGCTACTCGACGGTTTCTTCTAGAAAATCAATCGTTCCAGCATAACGGATAAACGCCTTATGTGAACCATTCAAAATAAGCTCCACATTATTGGTTGATAGCACCCTAATTGTGACATCGTAGGATTGGTTGTCTTTGCCTGATGCGGTGAAATTTGACCTCAAGTACCCGTCATCAACAGTATAATTAAGATCGTCTACCTGATCATTTATCTCAATCAATCCCATGTCATTGGAATATCCAGAACTAATCCGTTGTTCACCGAAAAATGGCAGACTGGATTCTACCATTTGACCATCAATTTTAAAGTAGTGACCATCAGCAGCCACATTAATGCGGTTTGCACTGTTACCTGTCCTAATAATTATATCGTTGATTGCCTGCTGGCTGGCAGTTGTATTCTGCGGAAACACAGTAGTGATAGCAAACCTGTGTGGTGTTGTGTTTAGCCTTTGAGATAAAGCAGTTAATTCTTCAATTGAGGCGGCATTCTTTGTGCTACTGCATCCAGCAATTAAAATCACCAAAAGAAAATATATAGAAAATCTCATATCTTAAATATAAGATTTACTGTTATGAAGCTAATGTGGATTAACGTTTTAGTGTGAAATGACCTTTAATCTGTACACCATCGTGATTAAAGATATACCAGTAATCACTGCTAGGTAAAGGTTGATTATTAAAAGTGCCGTCCCACGATAGATTAGTATCGTCTAATCGCTCTAGCAGCTTCCCGTTTCTATCAAATATGTCGATGGTGTAGCCAGGGTAATTCAAGACATCAGGCAATTGGAAGAAATCATTGAATCCGTCGCCATTAGGAGTGAAGAATTGAGGGATTTGCAGATCAAGAAATTCAAATTCTACCGTGTTGCACCCACCTGCGTTACGCACTCGAGCAATGTTTCTAGGCAGTACTTCTTCAAAGAAGAATGGGCTGGGCTGAAAACCACTATCGTTGAAAGCAAATTCAAATCTGCCATCAGAATCCTCAATCAAAATTTCAATAGGTTGCTGATCAGTATCTACGCCTGTGATTACAGGCGTTTCAGCTTCGTTTACGATAAACGAAATCGTATATACACAGCCTAAAGTTGTCGTGACTTCGACCTCATAATTACCTATCATATCCACAATAATGGTAGGCGTGTCCTCGCTAGTTGACCATAGATAATCAACACCTGTAAACATGGGATCAAGCTCTACAGGTTCACCATCACATATGGCAAATTCAAATTCGGTTTGTGCTGGTGGCGCGTCACCTACTGGATCAACCTGAAAAGTAAATGTGTACGTACAACCTGCAGCCGATGTGGCATCAAGCGTATAGGTTCCGACGTTGGAAACTGTTACGGTGGGTGTGGTCTCATTAGTCGACCAGAGGTATGAATCTGCGGTAAAATTTGGATCTAAGACTACGGGATTGCCATCACAAGTTTGAGTGGTAAAATCAGTTTGAGTGGGTGCATCATCGAGGATAACTTCGACTTGCATACGACCATTGATGCAACCAGAGGCAGGGTCTTCAACCTCCAAGAAATAAAATCCTGGAGTATCCGTCTGGAAAGTTGGGCTATCTGCTGCCAAAAGTGTTCCCGCATTTGGTGCATTGTACCAATTATAAATTAGCCCAGCAACGACAACGGCTTCTAATGTTGCTGTATCTCCAGGGCAAATAGTAATTGTGGCGTTAACCACATCGGGTGGCGCAACAGAAATAAAGCTGACCGAATACGCATTTGAGAAATTCACACATTGACTGTTATTCAGATTGACCGCATCCTCAGCGATCTTAACCCTAAAAAATTGTGAGCTATTAATACCACTCAGATCAAATGTCGCTGCAGTCTCACCGGGAATATCAGTAAAGTTGACATTATCGATACTGGATTGCCATTGATATTCAGGACTTGCAAAAACACTTGTACTTGTAGTGGCTATTAAAAATGAACCAGCAGCGCTTTCACCTACGCAAAAAAACAATTCTGGCTGACCTGTATTATCAGAAACATCTACACTATCCCCACAGGTACGGAACTGTATATCGTCAATAGCCAGATCGTTCCCACATCCACCTGGCGCATCATTAATTAATTTAAGTATACAACCATTTTGTCCAGGACTTGTCGTGAAGGTCAAACCGTATTGCCTCCAGTCAGGGGCAGTCTCACCTTGTCTGGGTGGCATTACACCACTTGCTAATAAATTGGTATCGCTGGCGTCCCATATCTCAAAACGCACGCGGATTGGGACCTCATTACCTGCGCATACTCCAGTTGTTGAATCAAAGGCATTGATGACCCACGCACTAAATTCATAAGGTGTATTCTCGCACAGTCCGTTGACGGGCGTTTGATAGAAAATACCAGGATTAAAGTCTGCATTTACGAGCAGCATGCGCCCATTTGTGTCATTGGGCGTACGATCTGGTGAATTGAAAAACGAGGTATTGGGTTGTTGCATCAGGCTTGTGATGGTGTATTCGCCATCGTTGGGACTGTTGTTCACATATCTATAGGTGGTAACCGTGGTAGGTAATGCAGGACCATTTGTGGTACCTGTCCCAAAATCTTCATTGAAGACTACACTTCCAGTTTCACCTGCGCAGAATCCTAATTGCGCTTTCGCGAAAGCGAAAAAAAGAAAAAACAAACTGCACAAACACAGCTTTTTAAGGCAAATGGCTGTTCTAGAATTCCTCATAGGCACTAAAGGTAATGGGTTTCTCCTGAATTTAACATAGATAAACCTGTGTTAAACGGTCTTAAGGTACTGTAAACTCTAACTCACCATTGCCTTGCAGGACTTAATTTCATAAAAAATCAAACAATCGAATGGATATAAAATTCAACTACCAGCATGTTACCGCGAGTGATAGTCTGGAAGAGTATGCAAAAGAGAAATTACAAACCATATTTGAACGTTACAGCTGGGTAACTAGAGCAGATGTATTCTTCAGAGCAGAGAACACCTCTAGCGATCAAACCGGAATGATAACCAACATACGCTTAAGCGCACCAGGCCCAAGACTCTTTGCAGAAGAATCACACGATTCTTTTAGAGAAGGAATTAATAAGGTAACCGACCAGTTGAAAAGACAATGCGAAAAGCGTAAATCAACACTAATTGACCATGAATAACAAAAGACACCTATCCCTGGCAACAGATGATAGACAAATTGTATTGATCTACAACAGCGCAGAGAAAAACCATCGGGAGATTAGGGCGTACGCTGAAGCGGCGCAAAAACCTGTTCTGGATATTGACATACAGAAAACCCAAATAGGCAAAACCGTCTGGACTGAAATTGCAGATCTACTGAACTGCAATGTCGAGGAGATCATTGACACAAATCATAATTCGTTTACCTCTAAGCATGGCACTGATGTCAAGCTAGAATCGCATGATGCGCTGGATATGTTGCAGAAAGATCCTGATATGCTCACCTATCCCATAATGGTCTGGGGTGATTATGCCAAGATCGTAAAACTGTATGGCAATGCGGTTGAGTTTTTTAATCGAGACACGTCTGGGGTTAGGATACCATAATCTTAGGGTTTCTGAATTATAAAAATCCCAGCTGAGCGCTGGGATTTTTTGATTTTAGAGATTGTGCGTGATGCGCTTCGACAAGCTCAGCGCGACAGTAATTCTCAAAATCAGAAGCGTGTGCCTTCGTGTCAGCCCGAGCTTGTCGAAGGCGATGTTTGATAATAAAAACGTGGTTCGAGAACCTCACCACTTCAGAGGTATCTGGATACAGCCCTGAGACTCTCAAAGGCGATAATAAAGATTATGCGCCCCGTGAAATGTTGAAACGGTTCAGCATAACAGACAAAAAAATCCCAGCTGAGTGCTGGGATTTTCTACATCTGAAATTTATAAAGCCTACTGCCCTACGTCATCGTCATCGATATCTGCACGGTCTACGTAGTTACCATTAAAAGTAAACTCCTCTTGTGGCTTGCGCTTGCGCGCAGCAGTCTCTGCATCGCGAACTTCCTCAGGAACATCCTGAACATCACCACCGTAATGACCTATGGCAATGGCAGTAGCCACATGGTAGTCATCTGGAAAACCAAATTCCTTTTTAGCCTCTTCATGATCCAGACCTGCCATCTGGTGAACTGCGATTCCCATGCTTTGCGCCTGAATAGACATGTTTGCGGCAAACTGACCTAAATCGTGAAGCGCGTGAAAATTGTCCTTACCTTCTGGTGTAGTTTTCTTATAAGCTCCTAACAATAGTACTGGCGCATTTTTTACCCAATTCTGATTAAATTCTACTAGCGTTTCAAAAATACGCTCATACACTCCGTCGCCCTTTACGCCCCATATGATGTTCCATGGCTGGTAATTGTAAGAGCTAGGCGCCCAACGACCTGCTTCAAACAAAACATTAAGATCGTGATTGGAAACCGGCATTTTGGCAAATGTGCGAGGCGACCAGCGGTCTTTGATTACATCTAGAATAGGATAATCGGTAGGTGTTTCCTTTTGAAGTATTTCTTTTTCTTCGCTCATTGATTTTATTTTTCTCAATTATAAAGATTTTGTGGACTCGGTTTTGATAAGATTTCGCAAAATATCCTTCCGCTGTTGTTCATTAAGATCAAACTGTGGTTTGCCATGTAGCGGGAGGACATGTTCAAATTCCACGCTCATTGACATCCAACTCTCTCGCAAGGCTAAATCATCTTGCTCACTTTTGATAATGGGGCGATCAAAGTAATAATCATCATTCTCATAAGGTGAACCTACTGCGCTGTCCCCTGTAAAAAGTGCTTTGTTGATCCCACAAAAAATCGTGACCGATCCAGGTGTATGACCCGGTGTATGGAAAACGCTTAAGTCAAATTCCTTAAACACATCATTATATCCGGTAATATCGAGCGCCTTGTCATCGCTACCACTGTCCAGCGAATGGATAAAGTAATTGGTATTCAAATCCTCGGCTATTTCATGGATGGGCTTGTACGACTGCCCCGATAAATCACGGTGAGTCAATAGAATCGCCTTGATCTCATAGCCCGATTCCTTGTAGCTTTCAATGGCAGATTTATGCTCTTCCCTCACCGCATCGATCAGGACAATGTCTTTCTGGTTGCGGTGGCGTATCATGTATGCATTGCCAAAACGATGCTCGTGTTTTGGAAATTTGAGTAGGAAGGTATCTGGTAGGATCAAGACCGGCTCGCCATAAACCGCAGTGCGCAATTCATCTAGCCTCGAGAACACTTCTAGCTTATCAATTATCTCCATGTTTCTTTTTTGTTTAAAAGTAGAATGGGGATAACAAGCCGCCTGCCAATTGGGGAACTTTTAACCCCGCCTTTCACAGCTATTTAACCAGTTTAGAGCCATACCGCCACCTAGCTGATTTTGGCCTGAACTATTTGTAGGGCAGCCCCCACAGTTTGCATGCGCTCCATATCTTGTTCATCCAGGGTTATGTCAAATTCATCTTCCACATCCAGAGCCACATCTACCAGATGCGAGCTGTTGATGCCCAGATCCTGCATCAGGTGGTCGTCTTTATTTATTTGTGTCACTTTACTATCGGCAGGTAGGTAGATCTTGATGATCTTGCGCAGTTTCTGTTCTATATCTTGTTCGGTCATGATTGATTTCAAAATCTAAAAGTAGGTCGGGATCTTTGAAGCAGGCTTAAATGAAATACAAATTCAGCGGCGGTGGTTTTCTCAATAATTTTTGACAATGCGTTAAGTGTGTGTTATTACGCTTTCGCGAAAGCGTAAACAACAATACATTTATCAAAAAGAAAAACAATGATTCAAGAAGGAACCAAGGTAAAATGGGACTGGGGTAACGGCACCGCTCACGGCGAGGTACAATCCACGTTCACCAAAGAAGTAACGCGCACCATTGACGGAAACGAGGTGACGCGCAAAGGGGAGGAAGGCAACAAGGCGCTGTATATCAAGCAGGATGATGGTGACCACGTGCTGAAACTGGAAAGCGAGGTCGAGAGAGACGATTGATCGATGGTCGCGATATCCAGCCAACCTAATGATTTTTTTTGGCTGCTGCTTTTTGCGGCGGCATTTTGTGTTTTCCTATTTATTGAGCACGGCAAGACACGTCCTGACAAAATAGGCATCAAGATCACGTGCAAGGGCAAACGCGTCTATGAGCGCATCCCAGATGAGTCCAAACAGCGCCTGCCCAACTGGTTGCTGATCATCTACGTGATTATCGCGCTTGCAGTAATCTGCGTGCCACTACACTTCTACCTTAATCGCAACTGACTATGGCTAAACTGATCAAACTCTACGAGGACAACCCCGACCAAAAAACCCTGAACCAAATCGCAAAAGCAATGCGCGAGGGCGCACTAGTCATCTACCCGACCGATACGGTTTACGGCCTAGGCTGTGACATTACCAATAAGTCGGCGCTGGAAAAGATTGCTCGCATCAAAGGCGTCAAGCTGGAAAAAGCAAACCTGTCGTTTATCTGCGAAGATTTAAGCAACCTGAGCGACCACGTAAGCCAGATAGACAGCAGCACATTTAAAATCCTAAAACGCAATCTGCCAGGACCATTTACTTTCATCCTACCGGGCAGCAACAATCTGCCTAGTGTCTTCAAAAAGAAGAAAACGGTGGGAATAAGAATTCCTGACAATGCGATTGCGATTGGACTGGTGAAAGCTTTGGGAAATCCGATTATTAGCACATCGATCAAAGATGAAGACGAGGTCATCGAATACACCACCGATCCCAGCCTGATTCACGAGAAGTGGGATAAACTGGTCGATTACGTGATTGACGCTGGTTACGGCGACAACGTCGCCTCAACCATTGTGGACCTTACTACCGACGAGCCGGAGATTGTGAGGCAAGGGAAAGGGGAATTGAATTAGCCAGCGGCTCCTTGTTTTTCACTGAATGCAGTTGGAAATTCCAGCATTGGGATTAGATTTTGGATGATGGATGATGGAGGATGGACGAGTGACGATTTACAATGAACAATTAATTATCAACAAAGAAACTCATAGACTCAAAGCTCATAGCTCACAGCTCAAAATTTGACAACCGACAACCGACAACCGACAACTAATAACAAATAACTAAACAAATATGCCATACTTACATAAAACCACAGCACAACAAAACGGAGATCTAACCATCTATTACGAGGTTCACGGTCAGGGAAAACCCATCATCTTGATTCACGGGTGGCCGCTGAGTGGTGCGATGTGGGAATATCAGGTGCCAGCATTAGTTGAGGCAGGCTACCAAGTCATCACTTACGACCGCAGGGGATTTGGTCGATCTAACCATCCTGGGGATGGTTATGACTACCCTACCCTAGCTCAAGACTTGAACCAACTCATCATCAAACTGCAGCTGGACAAAGTCACGCTAGTTGGTTTTTCCATGGGTGGCGGTGAGCTGGCGCAGTTTGTACAGACTTTTGGCACGAGCAAGATCGAGAAGTTGGTTTTTATGAGCAGCATAGCGCCTTTCATGCTGAAGACCGATGACAATCCAGACGGCGTGGACAGAGAAGTTTTTGATGGCATAATTGAAAAACTACGCGCAGACCGTGCTGGATTCTTGAAGGGATTTGGTGAAGGCTTTGTCAATTATGATGAGAATAAAGACCGCGTATCCCAAGGCCAGCTGGACTATAATTTTCATATCGCGGTAGATGCTAGCCCCAAGGCTACCATAGACTGTGTAGATGCATTTGGTAAGACAGACCTGCGCGATGGCATGAAAAAAATAGACGTCCCTACCCTATTTATACACGGCGACGCCGATGAGATCGTGCCCATGGAACCCACCTCAAAACAAGGTCACGAAATGGTCAAAGGCTCAAAACTGGAGATCATCAAAGGCGCCCCACACGGGATGTATGTGACGCATAAGGATGAGGTGAATGAGGTGTTGATGGGGTTTTTGGAGGGGTGAAAATCCTGAAATAAAAATATCTTTAAAGAAGTCAGGCCTTAATTTGAAAATTTAGCTTGATAAAAGATCGCTCATTCTCCTTGTAAACAGAACCATAACCCATTTTCGAACCAGATGGATTATCCAACTTCGCTGAATTCCTTAGATATTGTCTGAACTTATTGAAGTCAATGAGATGATAGCACAGCATTTCAGAATCTGGTTTGATAATTATTATACCACCTACTATATCGTATTTGCCTGACCAAACTGATTTTGAAGTCATACCCATCGCCGCTTCCACTAAAAAATTGACTATTCTATATTCATAGAATCGATGACCTTGAGATAAATCATAACCGATTGGATTCACTTCATTTAAGCGATCAATCACGTCACTAATGCGTTTTGTCCTATTCACATACTTGTCTTTGACCATAAATGCAATGATTTCTGGTAAGTCACTGCAGATAAGCTCCAAGTTTAATTTGAAAGTACTGTCATCAAACGAATGAAAATTCAAAAGAAATCCCATTTCATGAATTCCAGCAATACGCTTAATGTATTTATGATGAGAATCAATATTATTAATATTCTCAATTTGCTCGTCTGTAAGTGATCCACCATTCTTATCAATTATTTCGTAGCAAATGTTTGTCGTTGGGTTAGAATTAAATAAAGTCGGATCACTGCCAAGAAAGGATTTTATACTGAATTCTTGGTTTGAACTTATTCCGTGGAGCGGATCGTAAATGCGGATTTTTATATCGCCTTTTCCTTGTGTTTTATCAGCAACTTTCTGAATTTTCAAGCTATTAATATCTTCGATCAGATCGGTTGGTACCCTCATCTTATTGCGAATAGCTTGAAGAATACGATCAGCAATCTCATTAGCTTGATTATTAGAAAATCTCAAGATCTCTTCATTTGTAACACCATTTACTATAACAATAGTATTGTCTATGGAAGGATTATAATTGAGTTCTGCCCCGCTGTCAGATCTGAAAATTGATTGAATTTCTACGAACTCATTAGCCTTATTAAGGTGTTCATCAGCTGAAAACAGACGCTTTTTTGCTAGAAGTTCAAAAAAAGCATATAATTCACTCCACTCACCTTTGTTACCTTTCATCTGCTAGCTTTTGAACTATTTTTTCCGCCGTGGCCTGAATGGCAGGAACTGCAACCGAATTCCCGAACTGCTTATAAGCTTGTGCATCTGATACCACAATCTTGAATTTATCAGGAAATCCTTGAAGTCTTGCCCACTCTCGCGGTGTCATTTTTCTAATCCCCTCACGATTGACTTTACCTGAAATATTGGTGACAGGCTTGAAATTGGTCAAGCGATCGTCGTAAACAAGATTCCTTTCTCTACCCATCCCACCACAAACCACAGCATTAGCTATTCCATCATTAGGTATAATCTCATAACCAAACCCATTCCCTTTGCTTTCATGCCTTGCTCTGTGATTTCTAAGCGTTTTCATGTAAACTGTGGATAAATAGTACTTTACAGATACCTCATGTTCTTCTAAAACATTCTCTAAAATTGCAGTATCGTCAGTTGCTTCAGGATAGTCAAAATCTGAGATTCCCAAGTCATTTCTGAAACCTACTATAAAAATCCGTTCACGATTTTGTGGTACTCCAAACTCCTTTGCATTGATAATTTTAGGTTCTGGAACGTAATAATCTAAATCCTCTCGCAACACATTGAGAATTGTTGCAAGTGTTTTTCCTTTATCGTGATTTCGTAAACCTTTTACATTCTCTAGGAAAATAGCCTTCGGTCGCTTTTTCCTTATTATTTCTGCAACATCAAAAAATAACGTACCCCTCGTGTCTTCAAATCCGCCACGTTTGCCAGCAATTGAAAAAGCTTGACATGGAAAGCCCGCACAGAGCACATCAAAATTGTCTGGGATAAAACTTTTGGTTTCCGATTTGGTAATATCCCCAAACGGAATTTCGCCAAAATTCGCCTGATATGTTCTCTTGGAATATGCATCCCACTCACTAGTGAATACACATTTTCCGCCTAGATTTTGAAGAGCTAAGCGAAAACCGCCGATTCCAGCGAAAAGGTCAATAAATTTGAATTGAGGTTCTTCTGGTGCTGGGAAGGGAATTGAATCCTTATAATTGAAAATTAAATACTGGAGTGCTTCCTCAGCTGCATCTAAAGTAATTTCTTTTTCAGGGAACTTCTTGCTCAAAATTTCCCAGATATGAGCAATAGCATCTTTCTTATAAAATTTTGATACACCGTTAGAATGGTTGTGCAAGTAATGAGTAAAAGAAGAGGGTTTATAATTTTCAGGCCCTACTATTTTCAACTGAAATAGCTGTCCATCAATATCTTCTATTTTTATTTCCTCCTTGAACATCCTCTCTTAAATCAACCTCTAATGTATAATTGAGCACCTAAAATTCAAACTATGTATAAATATTTTGTTCACGGTGTTATGAAGAAACTCTATTGACTTAAAACAAAAAACCCCCACCAGTAAAAACCAGCAGGGGATTTCAATATCAGATGGGTTTCAAATCAACCCTTGTGCATAAAAGCTTGCTTGGCGCGTAGTTCGGCTTCAGTTTCCACTACGTCTTCGTCTGGGACGCAGCAGTCCACGGGGCATACCGCGGCGCATTGTGGCTCCTCGTGGAAGCCCACACATTCCGTACACTTGTCTGGCACGATGTAGTAAAACTCGTCGCTCACCGGTTCCTGCGTCTCGTTGGCATCCACTTCCTTGCCGCTGTTGGGCAGCACGACCTTCCCGTCCAGATCGGTGCCATCTGCATAGCGCCAGTCGTCTGCGGCCTCATAAATCGCGGTATTGGGGCACTCAGGTTCACACGCCCCGCAATTGATACATTCGTCGGTAATGATGATTGCCATGTCCTTGATTTACTTTTGCGCAAAAATAGTTGCCAGTGCCAGAAATCCATATAAATAGCTCGTTAAATGAGCGGGTTTACGCTTTCGCGAAAGCGGGAACTCTTCTATCCGCCTACCTAGAAAAATCCAGCGGTACAGCTCAATTGTCATCTGAAGATGTGGTCATCGAGACCGCCATACAAAGAGCCGAAACCCACAACAGCTGGTTCACCCACGAGCAGACCCGCCATGCCCTCGCGCAATGGGCTGTGGCGCTTGACGAGCAAAAACTAAACGCGTGGCTCGCACCCTACCATATGGAAAACATTACGCCGCGAACTGTCGGAATAGTTGCCGCAGGGAACATCCCGCTTGTTGGATTTCACGATGTGTTGTCCATAATTCTGGCGGGGCACCATGCGCTAATCAAACTATCCAGCAACGACAGGTACCTGCTGCCCATGATGCTGGAACTGGCTACTTTGCAATTACCATCCCTAGCCGACAGCTACACCTTTACCGAAAACAGGCTTAAGAACCAAGACGCAGTCATCGCCACCGGCAGCAACAACACCGCTCGCTATTTTGAGTATTATTTCAGGGACGTCCCACACATCATCCGCAAAAACCGAAACAGCATCGCCATCCTGACCGGCAAGGAAACTCTTGAGGATATGCAAGCGCTAAGCGAAGACGTATTCAGATATTTCGGGCTGGGTTGCCGCAGCGTTAGTCATTTGAAGGTTCGGCGAGGGTATAATTTTGACTTGTTTTTCAATGGGATGTATGAGCAGCGCGAACTCATCAACAACAAAAAATACCTGAACAATTACGATTACAACAAGGCCGTGTACCTTATGAGCGAGTTTGACCTGCTGGACAACGAGTTTCTGCTGATCAAGGAAGAAAATTCCAGCTACTCCTCACCCATCGCCACGCTGGGCTACAGCTATTATGACGGTTTAGATCAAGTCAAACAAGAAATCCAGCAAAACGCCGAAAATTTGCAATGCGTAGTCAGCTCGCCAGAAGTAAATAAACAAATTGGCGCCACTCAAGATTTACAGACACCACAGTTTGTAGGCTTTGGCGAGACCCAGCAACCCGCCCTATCCGACTATGCAGATGGCGTCGATACGCTGCAGTTTTTAATAAGCTTATCATGAACTAATTTGCTGTACGCAAAAAACATATACAGTTCTCACTAAAATTAGAATCAATGAACTAAGAGACTTAAGACTACATTTGATTTGTTCTGAACAGTTTGAATTTGGGTTAGTAAATTCAACAACTAAAATCTAACTACTAGCTACTAAGTACAAACTACTATCTTTCCAGTCTCGACCATTAACCACTGACCAATAACTAATTCATCATCAATGCCTTTACATATCAGTCTTACGTCTTGAGTCTTTAAGCGCAGCGGTCTTAAGTCTTCACGCGATACTACTGAAAAAACTTATTGATTTCATAACATTAAACCACAGGCAAATAACCACTTTTGCGGTGAACTAAACAGTCAACTATGCTTAAATATAATTTCAGCGCTGGTCCATGCGTACTGCCTCAAGAAGTATTTAAAAAAGCTGCCGATGCAGTTCTGGATTTCAACGACCTGAGTATTCTTGAAATCTCCCACCGCAGCAAGGATTTTGTAGAGGTGATGGAAAAGGCGCGCAACCTGTCGCTAGAACACCTAGGCTTGACCGGCAAAGGATACACCGCTTTGTTTCTAGGCGGTGGTGCCAGCATGCAATTTTTGATGGTAGCCTATAACCTACTCGAGAAAAAAGCAGCCTACCTGAACACAGGGACTTGGTCTGCAAAAGCCATCAAGGAAGCAAAGCTATTCGGCGAGGTGATTGAAGTGGCATCTTCTAAAGAATCCAACTACAACTACATCCCAAAAGATTATACCGTCCCATCTGACGTGGATTACTTCCACTTCCAGACCAACAATACCATTTTTGGAACTCAGCTACAGTCCACGCCAGACGTGAGCGTACCGGTGGTTTGTGACATGAGTAGTGATATTTTTTCTCGTGATCGTGATTTTGATAAATACGATTTGATCTACGCCGGTGCCCAGAAAAACATGGGACCAGCTGGTGCAACACTTATTGTGGTAAAAGATGAGATCCTAGGCAAGGTTTCTCGCCAGATTCCATCGATGTTGGACTACAAAGTACACATTTCAAAAGACAGCATGTTCAATACGCCTCCCGTATTCCCGATTTACGTGAGTATGTTGACCTTGGAATGGTTAAAAGACTTCGGCGGTGTTGCAGAAATCGAAAAGCTAAACAACAAAAAAGCAGATCTGGTGTACAACGAGATTGATCGCAATCCGCTGTTCGACGGCTTCGTGACAGACAAGGAAGACCGCTCAAAAATGAACGCCACTTTCACCCTAGCCGATGAAGCGCATAAAGATGCCTTTGATAAGCTTTGGAAAGATGCCGGCATCAACGGACTAAACGGTCACCGCAGCGTAGGCGGCTACCGCGCGAGCATGTACAATGCATTGAGTCTGGAATCAGTTCAGGCGCTGGTGGATTGTATGCAAGAATTGGAGAGGAAAGCGTAGTTAGCGCTTTGCTCTTGGCCTTTTGCCATTTGCTTTTTGCCTTTCGGCTGCTCGGCGACAATAAGGAAAGCCCCCTTCGGGGGTTGGGGGCGAAAAGATTTTGCAGTGAGTTCTAATCCGACGAGGAACGAGAGGAATGCATTGGGGATGTAAATAGAATCAGAACCCCAGCGTCCTGTGAGATGCTGAAACAAGTTCAGCAAGACAAACAAAACAAAAACCAATAGCTAAGCGCTAAGTGCTAACAGCTAAAAAATAAAAACCAATGAAAAAAGTACTAGCAAACGACGGCATATCTGCCAGCGGAGTAAAAAAATTAGAAGAGCATGGCTATGAAGTCATTACAACTAATGTTGCTCAGGACCAATTAGAAAACTACATCAACAAAAATGAGGTAAGCGTTTTATTGGTTAGATCAGCGACTACTGTGCGTAAAGACTTGATCGACGCCTGCCCTAGCCTGAAGATCATCGGGCGCGGCGGCGTGGGAATGGACAACATCGATGTTCAATACGCTCGTGACAAGGGCCTGAAAGTGATCAATACGCCAGCTGCGAGCAGCAGCAGCGTCGCCGAATTGGTTTTTGCCCACATGTACGGCGGGGTGCGTTTTCTGTATGATTCCAACAGGAACATGCCTTTAGAAGGTGAAACCAATTTCAAAGGACTAAAAAAACAATACGCCAAAGGTGTTGAGCTACGCGGCAAGACAATCGGGATCATCGGGTTTGGTCGCATTGGTCAAGAAGTTGCAAAAATTGCTGCTGGGGTAGGCATGACGGTCGTTGCTCACGACAGTTTTATCGATGCCAAAAATGTAGGAATTCAGTTGGACTTCTTTGATGGTCAAAAGCTCTCTATTGACATACCGATGGTAGAAAAAGACGAGCTGCTCAAAAGCGCAGATTTTGTCACGCTACACGTTCCCGCACAAAAGGATTATGTGCTAGGCAAAAAGGAATTTGAGATGATGAAAAAAGGTGCTGCTGTCATCAATGCGGCACGTGGTGGTGTACTCGATGAAGTAGCTCTCGTAGACGCTCTTGAAAAGGAACACATCTCCTTTGCTGCACTCGACACTTTTGAAAAGGAACCTACTCCAGAAGTAGCACTTTTAATGAATAGCAAGCTTTCTTTGAGTCCGCATATCGGTGCCGCGACTAACGAGGCACAGGACAGAATAGGTACTGAACTAGCTGATCAAATCATTGAAGTGTTAGGTTAAGTTAACATGATTAAAATACTGGATACCAGATTAATGAACTTTTCGTTAATCTGGTTTTTTTGTTTGTTGACATTCTGTCAGTCTACTGAATTAACAGCGTTTTTAAGCTTCTCGACTAGCCCGCGACTACTTTTAGCATATAAAGCATTGCGGTGATCCTACAATCCATAAAAACGAGTCAAAAAATTCCTGTTCCGCTAGAGGAAACTTGGAATTTCCTGACCGATGCCAACAACCTAAAACTGCTCACGCCAGACGAACTTCAGATGAAAGTTCTCTACGGTACCGAGCGTAAAGTGTACCCCGGTCAGCTGATAGAATACACCCTAAAACCCCTACCCTTTTACCGTACAAATTGGGTGACGCACATTACTCAGGTAAAGGAAATGGAGTACTTCGTCGACGAGCAGATGTACGGTCCTTATGCCACCTGGCATCACAAACATTTTGTAAGTAAAATTCCTGGCGGCACGCTCATGGAAGACGTGGTTCACTACAAATTACCATTCGGTGTTTTGGGAAAAATCGGGTTGCCGTTTATTAGGAAAAAGCTGGAAGAGATATTCCGCTTTCGCGAAAGCGCAATAGAAAAACACTTCGGGAAGTATCAAGAACCCATGAGTGAAAAAGATCTTGAGGGAACAGAGAAATATGAAATACTCAGCTGAATAGAAATCACAAATTCCAAGCTCCAAAATCTCAATTTGAGCTTCAAAACAACATTAAACTTTGAACCTTAAACCTTGAACAACAACTAAAATGAAAATACTCTTAATAGGCGGTAGCCACGGAATAGGAAACGCAATCGTACAGGAATTGCATGCAGAGCATGAGCTATATGTAGCATCGCGCGAAAACGAGAACCTTCCAGATGGTGTAAGCCACATTAAATTTGACGCGCTTGAAGATGAATTGGATACAGATCATTTGCCTGAAGCACTAGACGGCTATGTTTATTGCCCTGGGAGTATCAACCTCAAGCCATTCAAAATGCTTAAACATCAGGATTTTGTGGACGACATGGAAATAAATTTTTTCTCCATGCTTAAAGTCACCAGAGTCGTGATGCCATTGCTAGCAAAATCCAAAGGCAGTAGCGCTGTCTTCTACTCCACCGTGGCCGTAGAAACAGGTATGCCATTCCACACCAGCATCGCTGCTGCAAAAGGCGCCATTGAGGGCTTTGCCAGAGCACTAGCCGCAGAATACGCACCTACCGTGCGAGTTAATGTAATTGCACCATCCCTTGTTGATACTCCGCTAGCTGGAAGGTTATTGAACAGCGAGGACAAAAAAGAAAAAATGGGCGACCTGCACCCGCTGAAGCGTGTGGGACAGCCAGAAGACATTGCCTCGCTTTCGACATTCTTGTTAAGCGACAAAGCCTCGTGGATAACTGGTCAGGTGATCGGCGTTAATGGTGGTAAAGGAAGCCTAGACAAAGGATAGAATGGCAGATAAAGTCAATGTATTTTGGTTCAGGCGTGATTTGCGGCTGGATGATAACGTGGGTTTCTATGAAGCGCTGAATGGCGATTTACCAGTCCTCCCTATTTTCATTTTTGACCGCGAGATACTTGACAAACTTCCAGAAGACGACGCCCGAGTCACCTTCATTTTTGAAAAGCTGCAATCCATGCGAGATGACCTGCAGGATGAAGTGGGTAGCTCAATTGGCATGTATTACGGTTATCCTGAAGATATCTGGAAACAGCTGATCGACGATCACGACATCAATGCAGTCTATACCAATCGAGATTACGAGCCCTATGCCAAAGAGCGCGATGAGAAAATAGAAAAGCTGTTGTCTAAGCAAGACATTGACTTTCATACCTTTAAAGATCAGGTGATCTACGAAAAGGACGAAGTGGTGAAAAATGATGGCGATCCTTATGTGGTTTACACTCCCTACAAGAACAAATGGCTGGAGAAGTTTAGAGACGATTTTGGATCTGGGGAAGATCAAAAATTCTATTACACAAGCAGCGTTCTAAAAAACTGCATCCAGAACAGCCGTTTACCGAATCTGACTTTGAACGATATGGGATTTAAAAAATCCAGTATCGAGGTGCCAGATTACAAGGCGACGCCAAGTGTCATCGAGGACTACGAAAAAACCCGTAACTACCCTGCAAAGCAAAACGGGACTTCGCGGGTGGGAGCTTATCTGCGGTTTGGTATGGTAAGCGTACGCAAACTCGTGCGCAAAGCAGATCACGCTGATAACAAAACCTATTTGAGCGAACTCATCTGGCGAGAGTTCTTTATGCAAATCCTCTACCACTACCCCCGAACGACGGATGAGGCCTACAAGAAGAAATACGACCGCATCGAATGGCGCAATAATGAGGATGAATTTGAGAAATGGAAAAACGGTCAGACTGGTTATAAGCTAGTCGATGCCGGGATGCGAGAGCTTAATCAGACCGGCTACATGCATAATCGTGTACGGATGCTGGTTGCCAGTTTCCTCTGTAAACATCTATTGATTGATTGGCGCTGGGGCGAGGCTTACTTTGCCAAGAAGCTTTTGGATTACGAGATGTCAAGCAATGTGGGGAACTGGCAATGGGCTGCGGGAAGTGGCGTCGATGCAGCGCCCTATTTTAGGATTTTTAATCCGATCACCCAGAAAGACAAGTTTGACAAGCAACGCAAATACATCGATCAATACGTCCCAGAACACGACACAGATGACTACGCTGAGATGATGGTTGATCATAAAGAAGCCCGTGAGCGTGCGCTCAAGACTTATAAAGATGCGGTGAAGGATTGATCAGCGCTTCAACTCAAATCTAACCATTCGGTGATTTCCTGCCAGCACACCCGTTGTTGAACTTTCCATAGCCGCGGTATAAAAACCCTCATTTGACAACTTAATCCACGACTCGCCAAAATCAGGACTAAACCAAATACCCTCGCTTCCAGTCGCCAGTAATTCCTCGCCTTTTCCGTCTGGAATAAATTGGATATCGCTGCAATAGCCCACACCGCTGCCTTTTGAAACCAACTGCCATGTCCTGCCGCCGTCAGTCGTTACCGCGAGGTTTTTTGAATTATTGCTTTTGTCTTCCCAATTACCGCCTATGATCACACCACGATTTTTGTCGTAGAAATCCATGGCAAAAATTCCCGTCATAATACCGCCTGCAGCCATGGGTGTTTCGTAAGCGGTAAAGCTCTCACCCGCATTTATACTTTTCCACACCCTGCTTACCTTTCCTCCTGTGGCAATCCAAACATGATCGACTTGCACGGCAATGTTTGAGTTGCTGGCGGCAAATGCTCCGCCGCCTTCGGTTACTGCTGGGAGGTTGTCGCATGATATTCTTTTCCATGATTCACCGCCATCGGTTGTCTTTAAAATTTCCAGACATTTTGACCCATTTAACTCAGTAGCATCACCCATGATAAATCCTGTTTGATCATCCTTGAAAACCATGCTGTCATAGAACACTCCCTCATGCGTGTGACTAAAAATCAATTCTTCCTTAAGTGTATCGTGATTAATAGAATATAAATCGCCAGGTGATCCAGCAAGCAGAATCAAAGTTCTGTCTTTTAGCACCGCTATACTGCGGAATTGATGCGCTTGATTCAAAGAGTCAACCGCACGCTCAAGCAATTGATCAGTTTGTGGCTCGTAAAAGCCATATTTGCTGTTCCCGCTGCCATACCAGTACTTCCCATTCTTATATTGCAACGCCCTTATGCTTATGCTGTCGATGCTTAGTTGCTCGATCTCTATTGATGTTACTGGTTTTGTAAGATCCATCTCAGCTTCTTTTTTGCTCTCTGCTTTATTGCAAGAGATCAGTAGAAGAAAAATTAAGACTGTAACGTATTTCATAGTTTTTGAGAATTATGCTTTCGCCCTTCGACTGTGCTCAGGACAGGCTTCCCTTCCTCCGGTCGGGAAAGCGCAATCAAACTTATAAAGAATGAAATCAATCAAGATCACAGCCCGTGAGATAACCGTATTTTTGCAAAATGAGATTTCACCACAATCTTTTGTTAGCTACGGTCGATGCGCTGCACCAGATTTTCAATGACGGAAAGTACGCAGATCAAGCCATCCAAAAGATTCTAAAACGCGATACCCGCTGGGGATCCCGTGACCGCGGCTTTATTGCAGAAACTACCTATGACATTGTGCGCTACAAGCGATTGTACAGCGAGATTGCTGGCGTAAAAGCTCCCTACAAACGTCAAGATCTATGGCGACTTACCAGCGTCTGGATCGTTCTGAAAGGTCACGAGCTGCCGGCATGGGAGGAGTACTACAACACTCCCGTACGCAGGATAAAAGGTAGATATGATGAGCTTTCGCGAAAGCGTGCCCTAAAAGAATCCATCCCCGACTGGTTAGACGAGCTGGGTAAAAATGAATTGGGTGACCGCTGGGACAAGGAAATCCATGCGCTCAACCAGCAAGCTGAGGTCGTACTGAGAGCAAACGCCCTCAAAGCCGAGAAATTATTTGTCAAAGAGAGCCTGCAGTCAGAAAACATATTGACGCGTGAAGAAAAGGGCTATCCTGATGCATTGATTTTGGAAAATCGAACGAACGTCTTCTTGACCAAAGCATTTTCAGAGGGAATGTTTGAAGTCCAAGATGCAGGCTCACAATTGATCGCACCATTTCTAGAGGTAGATTCAGGAATGCGAGTGCTGGACGCTTGCGCCGGTGCGGGCGGAAAAACCCTGCACCTTGCTGCACTGATGGAAAACAAAGGGCAGATCATCGCTACTGATATCTATGCCAATAAACTCAGAGAGCTTAAACGTCGCGCCAGACGCGCAGGCGCGCACAACATCGAGACTCGGCATATTGATTCTAACAAAGTCATTAAAAAACTGGACGGCAAGATGGACAGGCTGCTGATCGATGCGCCTTGTTCAGGATTGGGCGTACTACGTCGCAACCCTGACGCCAAATGGAAACTGACGCCAGAATTTATAGCAGAGATTCAGGATACCCAGCAACAGATCCTGCAATCCTACTCACGTACCGTTAAGGCTGGCGGAAAAATGGTTTATGCAACCTGCAGCATACTGCCAAGTGAAAACGAGAACCAAGTCAAAGAATTTCTAGCCAGCGATGCTGGCAAAGATTTTGAACTTGAAGAAGAACAATCCCTCCTCGCCTCTACCCACGGCTTTGACGGATTCTACATGGCGAGAATGGCTCGCAAACAATAATTAATCGATGAAACAATTTTACCTAATTCTTTTTTTCAGCTCAACACTTCTAGTTGCTCAGGTGCCCGCAGGATACTACAATTCTGCGAGTGGTTTGAGTGGTTTTGCGTTGAAAACAGAACTTTCCAATATCATTACCAATGGGTACAACGAGCAGTCCTACGGCTCATTGATTACCTTGTATCAGACCAGTGATAATGATGAGTATTATGACGGTGGGACGCAAACTGGGACTATTCTGGACATGTATTCAGAAAATCCGACTGGCGCCGACCCTTATAATTATTCTTTTAACCAAAACTGTGGGAATTTCAACAGCGAGGGCGACTGCTATAACCGCGAGCATACTTTTCCGCAGGGATTCTTCAATAGCCAAAACCCGATGCGTAGCGATGCGCACTTTGTCATCCCAACTGATGGATGGGTAAACGGCGGTAGAGGAAATCTACCTTATGGAGAAGTCTCGACTACCAGCGGTGGAATTACGACCTACTCAAACGGGACCCGCCGCGGTCCTAGTGCTACGCCAGGATTTACAGGAAATGTTTTTGAACCCATCGATGAGTTTAAAGGTGACATCGCGCGTATGTTGTTCTATTTTGCCACGAGGTACGAAAACAATTTTGACGACAGCTCCTGGGACAACCCTAATGCCAGCCAGAACGATCCTCGTGATGGCAGTCGTGGTAGGTTTTACGAGCAGTGGTTTATAGATTTATTGGTGAACTGGCATCTACAAGATCCTGTAAGTCAGCGAGAAATCGACCGTAACAATGCGATCTATAATTATCAGAACAATGCAAACCCGTTTATTGATAATCCGCAATACGTGCAGCAGATCTGGCAGACCACAGCAAGTCTAGAACATGCAGACTTGTCCAAAATCAATTTTGCACCTAATCCATCAACCGGGTTTTTTACCCTCAATGGTCTGGATAGTGCAAACTTTATTACAGTTTACGATATGACCGGTAAAAGGATTCTTGAAGCTGCTGATACAAGGCAAATAAGAATTGAGAATAAAGGGATCTACTTAGCAACTGTAAAATCAGGTAGAACTAGTAAGACTTTCAAATTGATAGTTAGGTAGCTTTTTTTAGTTTTCGCTTTCGCGAAAGCGGAACAGAAAACATCAAAACCCTAAATCCCTTTCAATCTCTTCCATCTGAATAACATCCTCTGCCTCTTGGACGGTGGGGACTACAAGCAATTCTGGCGGGATCTCATCGCTGGATAGCGACTTGTTGACAATCACGAATGACTGCTTTGTAGCGCGATGATCGTTGCTCAATTTTAAATAGCTAAGTAAATCTGGTAGAGTTGCATCATTGTATTTGCTCAGGTCAATGACCACATTTTTTTCAGAAAACTGATCAAATATGCTTTGCAAAAAACCTGCAAACCCTTGAATGTCATCGTGCTCATCCTCTAGGATGACATAGTTTTCCTGCTCTTTACTAATCATAGTTTCTGATTTTTGCAGCGATCAAATACAGCACTGCCATTCTAATCGCTACACCGTTCTCAACTTGGTTTAAAATGATGGCTTGATTGCTATCGGCTACTTCACTGGTAATTTCCACACCCCTATTGATAGGACCTGGATGCATGATGGTAATTTCTTTGTCCAGTGAACTTAGAATATCTCGTGTCACGCCATATTGCTGCGCATACTCTCGGGTGCTAGGGAAATAGGAAACGTCCATGCGCTCATTCTGAACACGCAGCATGTTTGCCACATCACACCATTGCAACGCTTTATGAAGTGAAGTCTCAACCTCTACCCCTAGCGATTTTATGTGTTTGGGAATCAATGTGGCAGGTCCACAAACTTTGACCTCTGCGCCTAACTTTTTGAGACAGTAAATGTTTGATAAGGCAACCCGACTGTGTAAAATGTCGCCCACAATTACGATCTTTTTCCCTGCGACATCGCCCAAATGCTCCCGTATGGAA
The DNA here is from genome assembly GCA_964478845.1 of uncultured Flavobacteriaceae bacterium. Classification (GTDB taxonomy): domain Bacteria; phylum Bacteroidota; class Bacteroidia; order Flavobacteriales; family Flavobacteriaceae; genus Nonlabens. The sequence goes on from CAYZJT010000007.1 coordinate 50,163, forward strand.
AAGGAATCAAGTAAGGCTTGCGTTGGGTGCTCGTGAGCACCATCACCAGCATTGACAATACGAGCTTCTACATGTTTGGAAAGAAATTTTCCTGCACCAGGATTAGGGTGTCGCATCACGACAATGTCCACCTTCATTGCTAGAATGTTGTTAACTGTATCGATGAGTGTCTCACCTTTTTTGACAGAACTCTGCGCTGCGCTAAAGTTGACTACATCTGCGCTCAGGCGTTTTTCTGCAAGTTCAAAACTCAGTTTTGTGCGGGTGCTGTTTTCGAAAAATAGATTGGCAATCGTGATGTCTCTGAGTGACGGGACTTTCTTAATTGGGCGATTGATGACTTCCTTGAATTGGCTTGCCGTCTGGTGAATCAAATGAATATCATCTGCCGTGATGTCTTTGATTCCTAGAAGATGCGGTACACTCAATTCACTCATAAGTTTCTTCTTTTAATAGATATACGACATCCTCACCGTCATGTTCCTTCCAATTAACTTTGACCACTTGTCCTGCAATGGCATCCACCTGTCTGCCTCGGTAATCTGGCTGGATGGGCAGATGTCGTGAAAAGCGGCGATCGATCAACGTCAACAATTCTATGTGATCTGGACGACCAAAAGATTGCAAGGCCGTCAAGGCAGAACGTATGCTGCGTCCGGTATAGAGGACATCATCGACTAGCACCACTTTCATACCCTCAACTACAAAATCGATCTCTGTAGTGTTTGCTTGTAGCGGCTGATCTTTTCTTCTAAAATCATCTCGATAAAAGGTAATATCCAGCAACCCGCTTTTAAGACTTTTGATCTGATAGTCATTTTCCAAAAGACTAACTAACCGTTTGAGTAATCGACTACCTCTGGGCTGTAGACCGATCAAAGCAGTATTCGAAAAGTCCCCGTGATTTTCAATCAGCTGACAAGCAAGGCGATGAAGAGTAAGGTGTAGCGCTTTATCACTAAGCAATACTTTTTTGTCTTGCATGGGTAATTTCTGATTCAATAGCCTGCTGCGAGTATGCTTTCGCGAGCATAGCGAAGCAAAGATAGTTATTTACTTATAGCATATTTTAGCCATGTGAGCCAACCCAACCAACATCGCTGGATGAGATATATACTTATTCTATTGCCTGTGTGCATGATCTGCTGGCAGCTGTACGCTTCTAATTTCAGGACGCTCACGCGGTGGAAAGGCGGCGGGTATGGAATGTACACCGATAGCCACGGTTCTTATCGCAGCATAGTATTTGCTCCAAGCGGCAAGGACACACTGATTCATGTCTATCCATTGACTAAGGAAATGTGGGCAGTTTTACACGATAGTCTGAAACACAGCTATGAGGACAGTCACCGCATCCTCAAATCGACGATTTTCTTCCCAGACTGGTATGAAGAAAGGGCTCTAAGAACTGACTGGTTGAAACGCGGCGATTTTCAAGACGGCGAGTTATTTATTCAAACTAGTGATCTGGATATCAACAATCGATTAATTAGGAACCGAGAAGTGCATCAATTGAGGAAGTAGTGATGGGAATTGCAAATCAAATCGTCAGGCGATTAGAGAGGTGGCCCATCATGCAGATGTACCATTTGTTTATCGCGCTATTCTTTCTGCGTAGTATTTGGCTGGCATCGCCGCTTAAATATCCCATCATCATTGTTTCGCTGGTGAACCTTTTTTATCGAAAGGAATGGCTTGAAAAATGGTCGCTGGTTTTCTACAGCATGAACTTTATCGGATTGTGGTATTTGAATTACTACATTATGGCTAATCATCAGTTCTTGCTGGCTTTGTTTACGCTATTTCTAACTTACCGATTTTGGACGGGTGACAATAGGTTCAACTATCCTAGGTACATCGTTGCTTTAGTGATTTGTGTAGCGACGCTGCAAAAATTGCTTAGCGTGTATTTTCTCGAGGGGAATCTGATCGGTGAATTGGTTTTGAGTGGCACTAGTTTCCCGCTCTTGGCTAGTAAGTTCGACCCGAACTTCACGGAAAACGTTGCGGAATTTAAAACTGTATTTTACGGCAATAAATTCAATCATCTTGATCTAATCAAGTTCCAAACCACCGATGCTCAAGTACAGTTCATTAAATGGATGACCTATCTTGTGACGGCTCTTGAAGTTGCGATCAGCCTGATCCTGCTTTTTGGAAAGCGGAATTTTAGGGCCATAAGTATTCTAGTGTTTTTCGCGGCTACCGCGCTGTTCAGGAGTGAGTTTGGTTTCTTTAGCATCGTTATGCTGATTTGTGCCTTTGATCTGGATTTACAGCGCAGTAAGTGGTGGGTCGGATTCAAAACGTTGTTTATCATCTTCCTGCTGACATACTGTTATATTCACTTTGTGAAGCCTTTTGTTTGATATAATGAAAAAAATTATAAAATGAATTCGACATTACATTCGACGCTTAACTTCTAATTTAAAAAAGCTTGTAGAAATCACAATATAAATGGAAATTATTTGCACTTACAAATAACTTGGGCTGGTAAAAATCTAAAAGTGTATTGTGATTGAATATAAAAATAGACCGTCTAAACAACCTAGACGGTCTTAAAAAATGAAATTAATATTTATATTAAGAGCCTAACAGCCCAAAATACTAATCGATATAAATTTATCAATCACGATCAAATAAATCATTCAGTCAGCTGAAGACTTTCATTAGGTAGAGATTCAGATTTCTTACAAGTTCTATCAGTCAAAGTATCACAAGCTGTGCACCAGCAGTCACCATTTGGTTTTCTTCTCGGGCTACATCCCATAGCACAACCTGAACAAGTACAAATTGTTTCTCCTGGATCAAAGACCAAGCTATGAGAAATGATTAAAATGATTGAGGTTTGAGTAATTCTATCTGCGTCAGAGGCAATATATTGAAGTATACCTGTTTCCTCGTCCTGAACTATTCGACCTTGATTATATTCTACATCATGTCCTTGAACTATCGCTACGTTTTGAAGCTCAGCAATAAGGCTTTCTTCGTCAAAAAGAACAATTTCACTATCAACAATTTCACCTAATTGACGTACATTATCACCTTCATCATTTTCAGCGGATTCAGTGGTGGCGGATTCAGTGGTGATTGACTCTTCCAAATCATTTAGCTGTTCGCTTGAATCTACGAGCTCTTCATTATTATCACAGCTTATAAAAAGAAATAGAAACACACTTGCGATTAAAAATTTTTTCATGATGTTGATTCTATGCATTCGAATGTAACATTTAATATATAATAATTATTATTTTTAAAAAGTATTAACAAAAAACCCCCTAGAAAAATCTAGAGGGTTCTACTATCAAATAGGGCTCTGGTTTACTCTTCTTCTTGAGCTCCTTTACCTTCCATTCTGTCTTTTAGCGCTTGAAGTTTAGCATTTGCATCTCCTAGAGTAGGTTTAGACTCCTCTTGAGCTTTTGCAGCTGCTTGTCTTACGTTTTTGGCTTCTTCCTCACGGTGCAATACCATGTGCGAACCTACCACACGCTTGAACTCCTTGTTGAATTCGATGATCTGGATTTGAGTCTTCTCACCTTTCTTCAACTTGCTACCGTCCTCTTTCTCAAGGTGACGAGATGGGATGAACACAGAAATGTCCTCGTTCATATCTACGATCGCACCTCTATCTACGGTGTTGGTAATCTCTACTTCATGCGTAGTACCGATTCCAAACTCCTTCTCGTACTTGTCCCAAGGGTTGCTCATAGTCTGTTTGTGACCTAGTGATAGTTTTCTGCCCTGAACGTCTAGCTCAAGAACAACTACGTCTAGCATGTCACCTACATTACAGAATTCACTTGGGTGCTTCACTTTCTTAGTCCATGAAAGATCACTGATGTAGATCAGTCCATCTACACCTTCCTCAAGTTCTACAAATACACCAAAGTTTGTGAAGTTTCTCACTTTACCTTGGTGACGTGAGCCTACAGGGTACTTAGAAGTAATGTCAGTCCATGGGTCTGGGACAAGTTGCTTCATACCTAGAGACATCTTGCGATCCTCACGGTCGATGCTCAGTACCTCTGCCTCGATCTCATCACCTACTTTTACAAAGTCACCTGCACTTCTCAAGTGCGTAGACCATGACATTTCAGATACGTGAACCAGTCCTTCTACACCTTCTTCTACCTCTACAAATGCACCGTAGTCTGCAATTACAACTACTTTACCTTTCACTTTGTCACCTGGCTTGATCTTATCGCTTAGCGCCTCCCATGGGTGCTGCTCAAGCTGCTTAAGACCTAGCTGGATACGAGATTTATCCTCGTCAAAGTCTAGGATTACCACATTCAATGTCTGATCTAGTTCTACAACCTCGCTTGGGTGGTTGATACGTGACCAAGAAAGATCTGTAATGTGTACAAGTCCATCAACACCACCTAGATCAACAAACACACCGTAAGAAGTGATGTTCTTCACAACACCTTCCAGTACTTGTCCTTTCTCTAGACGAGAGATGATTTCTTTCTTCTGCTCCTCGATGTCTGCCTCGATAAGCGCTTTGTGCGATACAACGACGTTTTTGAACTCGTGGTTGATTTTCACCACCTTGAATTCCATCGTTTTGTCGACGTAAGCATCGTAATCGCGGATAGGCTTCACGTCTATTTGAGATCCAGGCAAGAACGCCTCGATACCAAATACATCTACGATCATCCCTCCTTTTGTACGACACTTCACATAACCGTTTACGATCTCGCCAGTATCGTGAGCATTGTTTACTCGCTCCCAAGCCTTGATCAAACGCGCTTTACGGTGAGACAATACCAGCTGACCAGTTGCGTCTTCACGCACGTCAACAAGTACTTCTACTTTATCGCCTTCTTTTAAGTGTGGGTTGTAGCGAAATTCGTTAAGAGAAATAACTCCTTCACTCTTTGCGTTGATGTCGATGATCGCATCACGGTCAGTCATTTTGATAACTGTACCCTCGATCACATCGCTATCGATCGTGTCCACAAAGTTTTCTGCTACGAGCTTTTCAAAAGCCTTGAGTTGGTCCTCGTCAACTTTCTCGATTCCCTCGCTGTAACGTTCCCAGTCAAAGGTGTCAAGAAATTCTTGAGGATCCAGTTGTTGAGGCTCCTCGGCCGCAGGCTCTATAGGAGTGTTTTTCTCAACTTGTTTTTCGACTTGCTCTTGCGTCACACCTTCCTGTGCCGCCTCAAGTTCTTGTTTTGTTGTTTCTTCAGCCATGTAATTGCTGATTAAAATTTGTATTCCAGGCCCACAGGAAAACTTACAGAACTAGCCCAGAAGAGTTAGATATAACATTTTGATTCCCAAACGGTTTTCCTTTCTCGTTTTGGGATTGCAAAAGTAAGCTTTTTTGCAGGTTTTGCAAACGAAGTTTTCTTACGATTAAGAGTAGTTATGAAAGTGGTGGTGTTGACTCCTTTTATTCCGCTTTCGCGAAAGCGTAAACCCTAAACAAATCAGGTAACAACTGTAAATTTTCAGCAACTATTAATCCAGCGGATCCTTCAATTGACCAAAAACAACTTCGGAAGCATCTGTAAAAGTAACCAGCCCTATTAGTTCATCATCTTTCTTGAGCATGCACAATTCCTGCTCTTCGGCCTGAAATGCATCCACAAGATCACTTACCGAAATGCTTGCATCGCGCGTCATGCTACCAGAAATCAGGTCACTGATCTGTTTATCGCCCTGTCTCAGCTCATCGTAATGAATCAGCATAGAGGGAAGATAGATGTTACCTAGATATTCCTTGTAGCCCGCAGAATAAAGGGGATATCTGGAGTGGCACCCATCACGCACTTTTGCTTTGATCTTGTCCATATCATCATCGGTAGTGAGTTTTACAATATCTTGTGTAGGGATCATTATATCACGCGCTGGCTTCTCCCCTATGTCAAACGATTTGATCACCTCCTCTGTCCTATCTGATGGCAGGTCAGACTTTTTCTTTAGCAATTCGACAATCTTACTCCTTACGCTAGTGCGGGCATTGTTAGAGCTATTATCGTTGTTTTGAGAATCAGTATCAGTTTCTTCTTCATCTACCCATGAACGTGTCATTTCTATCCCAAACCAGCGCAGAGTGGCCTTGGCCAGCCAGTCGCCAAAAATAATCAGCGGATAGAGCAACTTTGTCCACCAGTAGAGAAAACGGCTACCTATCTTGATTGCCTTGAGTGGTTTCTCGACACCAAAATATGTCGGAGCCTGCTCACCCCATACCTGATGTACCAGATTGATGATCGTAAGTCCCACAACAATACTGATGGTTCTGGAAACTTGTGCAGATGCACCGAACAGCTCAAAAACAGGTTCCAATAGGACAGTTACAGCGGGTTCAAAAACGACCCCGAGGACAATGCTCGTAGCAGAAATACCCAGCTGGCAACTGGTCAGGTAGATCTCCAGCTCCTCAGTCATTTTCCAGCCTAGACTCAATTTGTCGTCCTCTTCTATCTCAGATTTGTCAAATTGCCGCATCTGCGTGAGACCAAATTCAGTAAGCACAAAAATCGCATTCAACACAATAAGCGTGACCCCACTCAGTATGCGTATGATGATTTCTAGATTGCTCATTTTGATCCTATGTTCTGCAAATTAGATTTTGTAGTTAAGTAAGATTTGTAATTCCTGTTAAATCATTTCTTTGATTATGGAGACTTACGCTTTCGCGCCGTGCCCGCCCGCAGGCAGGAAAGTGAAAACTCAACATACTTCTCACCTATTAGAAAGAACCCTTTCACTCATTCATAACCCTTGCTCACTCATTAATAATTTTTAAAGAGACACTCTGGGCATAGTTTTAGTTTATAAATCAAATAGTTATGAAAAAATTACTTCTATTGCTCATGGTATTTATGAGCGCAGCGCAGGCAAAGGAAATCACAGGAACGGTTACCGATCCCAGCGGTGAACCAATTTTTGGAGCAACCATCCAGATCAAGGGTACCAAGAAAATGACTACGACAAACTTTGACGGAAAATATAAAATAAACGCAAAACAAGAAGACTCTCTGGTGTATGCCTATACAGGTTATGATACGCAAGAAGTTTATGTGGGCAAACAAATAAAAATTGATGTCCAGCTCACGACTTCTTTAGATGAAGTGGTAATCGTAGGGTATAAAAAAACAAACTTTCTAGGTCGCTTATTCGGAAGAAGGTCTGAGACCGCACCAGAAAGCACCCTCAACGATGCGATTGTTAATCAGACGACTTCAACAATTTTGCATCAAGCAAGTTCAAACCCTAACGACTCAGAGGAGTACGCAGAAATCAGCGAAAACACTTTTAAAAACACCTCCTCTACTCCGCTCTCAACTTTCTCGATTGACGTAGACAAAGCTTCCTATAGCAATATCAGACGCATGATTAACAATGGCGAACAAATCCCAACAGATGCGGTCAAGATCGAAGAAATGATCAACTATTTCAGTTATGACTATCAGGCTCCAAAAGGAACTGAACCAATTTCAATCTACAGCCAAGTGATTGATTGCCCTTGGAACAAGAAAACTAAGTTGGCTAGAATTGCTTTACGAGGCCGCGATTTGCCAAAATCAGAATTGCCACCCAGCAACCTCACATTTCTGATTGACGTTTCAGGATCGATGAATTATGGAAACAAATTGCCTCTGGTCAAAAAAACATTGGAACTACTCGTTCAGGAAATGCGACCACAAGACCGAGTATCCATCGCTGTTTACGCGGGTTCTGCCGGAGTTGTATTAGAACCTACAGCCGGGAACAGGAAACAAGATATTCTTGAGGCTATTAACAATCTACAAGCAGGCGGCAGCACCGCTGGTGCAGCAGGAATTGAGTTGTCCTACGAGCTAGCCGAAAAGCATTTTGTCAAAAAAGGAAATAACCGAGTTATCATAGCCACAGATGGCGATTTCAACGTTGGTTTGAGCAGCATCAAAGAACTAGAGGATCTTATCGCATCTAAAAGAGAAACCGGTGTTTTCTTATCGGTACTAGGTTATGGAATGGGCAATTACCACGATAGCACACTAGAAACCCTAGCCGACAAAGGCAACGGAAACCACGCTTACATTGACAGCATGCAGGAAGCTCAAAAGGTTTTTCAGCAGGAATTTAACGGTACGCTGCACACCATCGCCAAGGATGTCAAACTGCAAATCGAATTCAATCCGGCAACAGTTGCGGGCTACCGATTGATAGGCTATGAAAATCGCCTGTTGAACGATGAGGATTTTGTAGATGACAAAAAGGATGCTGGTGAACTTGGTCTCGGTCATGCTGTTACTGCACTTTACGAGATTGTTCCGGCTGGAGTAGAAATTCCAGAAATGCTGGATACAATACCTCTCAAATATTCCAGTAAGGAGCAAACTTCATCAGCAGATGATTTTTATACGGTTAAACTCAGGTTTAAAGAGCCAGACGGTGATAAAAGTAAACTGTTATCGATTGTTCAAAAGAATAAAACTCAATCCGCAGATGCAGATTTTAAGTTTATCACAGCCGTCGCAATGTTTGGAATGAAGCTCAGAGATTCAAAATTCGCAGGCAACATTCAAACTAGCGACATCACAAAACTTGCTGATCAAGGCCGCGGAAAAGATGAAAACGGCTACCGCGCGGAGTTTATTAGGCTAGTGAGGTTGTATGAGACTAGTAAGTCTGCAATTGCCAGTGGGCAGGATTAATACAACCAGTCATGAATTTTAAACTTGGTTTAGTAATTCAGTAGTCAGTTCGAGCGCAGTCGAGAGGGATTTGAATTCCATAATCGTTCTCGACTGCGCTCGAACTGACATACACGGGGCGCAAACTCTTACTCAAAAAAACCTGGAGTGCCAGCTATCTTTAGCTGGCACTTCCCAGTTTTCTTTATAATCACCTACCGTTTGAACCAGATTATTATAAACAATCGTTTCTGGCGAGACCGACTTGGCCTTGGCCATTTTCTTAAAGTCAATCAATTCTTTATGAGCTAGGTATTGACCGTTTTTAAACGTGACATTCATTTTGTCTAGTAGTACTATGTCAAACTTTTGCTCGATCTCTTGAATAAAATGCACCGAAGCGTCAATGCTACAACCAGTAGCTCCCCCAGCTGATTGGTCCAGTCCTATGACAATAAAACGACTATAGGGCAAATCATAGCCGGCTTTAAGCGATGACCCATGCGCCGTCCAATGATTTAGAAAGTTATCCAATAAAGGTTTTAGCTCCTCAATCTCTGATGTGGTGAAAGGTCTGTTGGCTTGATAAATCCAAACCCTGGCTTCGTCTGGCAACTGACTGAAATTTGTAAGCATCTTATAAAATATCTAGTTCGGATGAAATAAAATGTAGCCCGCCAAAAATTACAGCGGTAAGAAATGCACCACCCATATCGCTCAGTTCAAATTCTCTTGAAAATGCTGTTTGCCACAGCACAAATAGAAAAACCCCTATCACACCACATAGCAAAGCATGTTTTAAAACCCTCAGCAAGGAATTATCCTCAGGTCTATTGTCTTCAGGTAAATTGGTTTCTTCAAACTCCATCATTTTTTCTTCCTGGCATTGCGCAGTTGCCACCAGGTTACAATTGCCATGATGATCGCAAACATGAGAAAATCAACACCAAATTTCTTTAGGTTAAACGGCTCACCCACGTAAAATTGATAAAACAAGGACATGAGGACAGCATATACCGTCCCGCCAATAGCCGCTGCAATGACAATACGTTTTGCTTTTGTAGCGTCCATAACAAAAACTAAAGATCTTCAGCGCTGGCAATTAATTCTGCTACATCCAACACTTCTACCTTGCCTTCTTTTTCGGCAGCCTTGATACCGTCGCTCATCATGGTGTTGCAAAACGGGCAGGCGGCGGCAATGATTTCTGCGCCAGTTTCCAGCGCCTCATCCGTGCGCTCAATGTTGATGTCTTTATCACCTGGTTCAGGTTCCTTGAACATTTGAGCCCCACCGGCACCACAGCACAAACCATTGCGGCGGCTGCGCTTCATTTCTACAAGCGCTGCATCAAGTTTTTCAATTAACTCTCGAGGTGCTTCATAGACCTCGTTTGCACGTCCCAGATAGCAAGGATCGTGGTAAGTAATTTTCTTTCCTTTGAATTTACCACCTTCGATGGTCAGTTTACCTGTAGCAATCAAATCTTTGAGAAAAGAGGTGTGGTGGATTACTTCGTAATTACCGCCTAGCTCAGGGTACTCATTTTTTAAGGTATTAAAACAATGAGGACAAGCGGTGACAATGCGTTTAATTTCGTAGCCGTTTAGCGTCTCGATGTTCATCATAGCTTGCATCTGGAAAAGAAACTCGTTTCCAGCACGTTTTGCTGGATCGCCAGTACAGCTTTCTTCTGCGCCCAGTACAGCAAATTCTACCCCCGCTTTGTTCAAAAGTTTTACAAATGCCTTTGTGATCTTTTTTGATCTATCATCAAAACTCCCGCTACAACCTACCCAAAACAGCACTTCTGGCTGTTTGCCCTCTGCGATGAATTCTGCTACGGTCGGTACTTTTAATTGCTCACTCATAATCCATTATCTATCCATGATGAATACTGGTATTCCGCTTTCGTACTTCGACAAGCTCAGTATGAACTTCCCTGCGGGAAAGCGGAATAAAACACATTTTATTTATTATCAAAGACCTCAATAGTCACCTCTTTTTCCACCAACTGTGTAAAATTGCCCTTGTAACGGGTCGCACGCACCATGTGGTTATCGATCCAGTGGTAATTACCCCCGCGTGGTTTTCCCATTAACAGGCTATGATATTTGAAGCCATTCCTATTCAGCCATTCTTCGGTTACCTCTCTGTGATCCTCTGTTCTGGAGGTGAAAAAACAGATGTGGTGACCGTCATCGTACCAGCTATTCAACGTTTTCAATGCGTCTGGAAAAGGCTCGCAAGTTGCCATGCGTTCAGGTTCCTCATTAGGAACGTCTTCTGTTATCGTGCCATCGATATCGATTAGGTAGTTTTTGACCCCTTCTGGAAGAATAGGGCTTGCAGCTGATCCGTCTTCGTTTTTTGCTGATTGGTATTGTATGCTCATTTGATGTGGTTGTTAATGAGTACGCTTTCGCGAAAGCGTAATAAAACTTACTCAGTTGCCCAGTTCAGGCGATCCTGCTGGTTATAAGGCCATGGCGCACCGTTGTTCTCAATGTTGCTCATGGTAATGTTTAGTTCGTTAGGCGCTGCGCTCTGTTCTAAGACGAGATACCTGCGCATATCATTGATAATACTCAAAGGGTCAATCCCTATAGGACAGGCTTCTACACAAGCATTACAAGTGGTACATGCCCAGAGCTCTTCTCGTAAGATGTAGTCATCTAGTAGTGACTTCCCATCGTCCTTAAACTCGCCTTCTTTATTTATAATCGCGCCTACATCTTCTAGCCTATCACGAGTATCCATCATGATCTTGCGCGGACTCAACTTTTTACCAGTAAGATTTGCCGGACATTCTGCGGTACAGCGACCACATTCTGTACAGGTATAGGCGTTGAGCAATTGTACCTGATTAAGATCAAAGATATCTTTGGCACCTAGACTTTCCGGCTCGCCCTCTTCCTCGCTAGGATCTGGCGCTGCAAATGGATCAGCATTGGGATCCATCATCATCTTCACTTCTTTAGTGACGGCCGCCATGTTTGTAAACTGACCCTTTGGTGTAAGCTTTGCGAAATACACATTTGGAAACGCAAGTAGAATGTGCAGGTGCTTAGACCAGTACAGATAATTCAAGAAAATAATAATCCCGACAATATGGGCCCACCAGCAGATGCGCTCAATCAGAAAGAGTGATTCGAAAGTCAGGTTTTCAAAAAACGGCTTGATAAAACCACTTACTGGAAAACTTCCTGAAATAGTATCTCCGTGCACGTAATGCAGTGCGGCCTCAGAAGTAAAAGATTTTTCAAGAACACCCTGCTGAATGGCCAGATCTGCTGCATTCATGGTTAGGAACAAACACATGAGTACCACCTCAAAATAAAGGATGTAGTTAGCATCATTCTTAGGCCATCCTTTCAATTCCCTAGCCAGAAAACGACGGATGTTCATGATGTTACGTCTGGTCCAGAAGGCGATCACTGTAATGAGTACGAGTAAAGCGAGAATCTCAAACGTACCGATAAGCACATCATAGACAGACCCTAGAAAAGGTGCAAAAATTCTGTGCTGACCGGTGAGACCGTCAATAATAATTTCAAGTACCTCGATATTAATAATGACAAAACCTACGTAGACAACGATGTGCAAAATCCCAGCGATGGGACGTCGCACCATTTTAGATTGCCCTAGAGCAATGCGAGCTGTTTGAGCCCAGCGTTCTTTTTTGTTGTCGCTTCTGTCGATCTCCCGCCCCAACTTAATGTTGCGGATCATTTTCTTTATGTTGCTGGAGAAATACCAAATGCCACCTGCGAGGATGATAGCAAAAAGGATATTAGGTATGTACTGCATTTACGGTTATTTGCTTCTGCTCTCTGGCTTCTCGTAATCGTCAGGTTTCTTGCCAAAAACAGAGAAATGCACGTAACGTTTTGGATTCAACTTTAAATCCTGCAACAACATTTCTGCTTGTCGAGTGGCTCTTTCCAGATTAACATATAACGAGTCGTCTGTCATCAGCTTACCTAACGAACCTTCACCTGACGCTACATCGTCAAGCACGTTATTGAATTTGCCAACTGCGGATTCCAGTTCCTTTATTGTTCCTGCGATTTCGATTTGCGAGAGCGTATCTGAAATTTTTGCAAAATTAGTGGAAGTTGACTCAAGATTTTTGATGGTTACGCCTAGACTTTTCTCATTATCGCCTATGAAGCGGTTTGTACGCTGGGACAGAACTGCAATTTCATCTAAAGTTTTACTTAGGCTCGACACACTTTTTTGAATTCCTTCTCTTGTATCAGGATTAAGAATTTTATTGATGTTTGCAAGTGCAGAATCTGTGCTCACTACCAAATGCTCAATCTTGTCTTTAAGCGGCATGAACTCTTCCATCATGTCGCCCACCATACCTTCATTGATTTTACTGGGCAAAGTATCGCCTGGTTTTGCGTTAGGCGCTGTGCTTTCAAAATTTGGTACGATAGCTAGCGCTTTGCCTCCTATCAATCCAGTGCTGTAAACAGCCGCCGTACTTTCTGATGAAAAGCTAAAGCTTTCATCAACATGAAACTTTACCAGCAGCCTACCGCTGCCGTCCAGAAAATCAATATCATCTATATTACCAACCGTAAGGCCGTTTATAGTAACAGGTGCGCTTTTTGTCAATCCTTCTACATTATCATAGACCGCATAAAAACTACGGTCTGCCTTAAGGATATTTTTGCCCTGGAGGAATCGATAACCAAAAATGAATAGCAGGATAGCAGAGATTCCCAACAACCCTACTTTAACTTCTTTTGACCAATTCATTCAACACGGATTTGCACAAATGTAAAAATAAGCAGTTTTGGTGGTCTTGCTATAACATTCTTTTAGTAACACTAGAGTGTTACATTGTGAATTTTTCTTGTAATGAAGATCACTAATAGGCGAAAAAACTATCGCACCCGAGTGCGTAGACCATCTTTAATCTCTACCACAAAAGCTGATGAATAGCCCTTCTTTTTGGCGAGCTCTTGAAGTGCTCTTGCAGCTTCAAGGTCACCCAGGTATCCTGTAAAGTAACGATACACGCCATCATCATATTCTCTAGAAATATCCGGAAGCTTTTTGAAGTTATAAGATTTTGGTGCCAGTTTGTTTTTGCTAGCAGCAATTTGTACTTTATAAGTGGTATTGGCTGATTCCCTTTCAACCTTGACAGATTCTTCAGCGACCGGGACATAGTTGTTAACATCACGGTTTTTGACATAATCTAGTATGGATGAATAAATACTTTCAGCTAATTCTTGTTTTCCCGCAATTGAATTGAGATATCGCCTTTCTTCTGAATTGCTTAAAAACCCTAATTCTACAAGAACACTAGGCATGTAGGTGAGCCGCAGTACTGCAAGATTTCCCTGTTTTACTCCTCTATCCTTGCGTTTGATATTTGATTTGATATCTTTTTGAATGAAAGAAGCCATGAGCAGGCTTTCTTCCATGGATTCTTCCTGCACCATTACCATACTGGCAAAACTGGCTGGATCATTAGGATCAAAACCAGCATATTTCTCCTGATAATTGTCTTCAAGGGTGATCACCGAGTTTTCTCTTTTCACTACTTCAAGATTGTCAGCGTTTTTATTTACCCCGAGCACCCAGGTCTCATTCCCTTTTGCAGATGGCTTATTTTTTACTGCATTAGCGTGAATTGACACAAAAAAGTCTGCTTTCTTATCATTTGCTATATCGGCTCTTTCTTTTAAGCCTAAAAAAACATCAGTGGTACGGGTGTAGACAACTTTGATCTCGTCATGTTTTTCAAGCAATTTCCCTAATCGCTTTGTAACAGAAAGAGCTACATCCTTCTCTGCGACCTTTGCGTAATATGCGCCGGGATCTTTACCACCGTGTCCAGCATCTAACACAATGACAAATTTAGCCGCTGGTTTTGCTAGTGAATCATTCTCTGTAGCGTGCACAGAAACCGCTGAAAAAAAGCCGATTAAAAGAAAAACAAAAAATCTGATCATAAACTTGGAAGTTGGTACGTTTAATGGTTTCAGGTATGCTTTCGCGAAAGCGTAATTACACAACATCGCCTGCATATTTATATGTAGTTTTGAAAATTTCAAAAACCAGACCACTCTCTGAACGAAAATAGTACTACTGGATTTGTCAAACGCAATTAGGCTCATATTTTTTATTCTGTTCACAGTGGTATCTGGACCTTTATGTATGGGTCAAGAAATACCCAGCAAAGGTGAAAAAATCCCTCCTAAAGAAACTGAAAATTCACCTGAAGTAAAGCCCATAGATACTGATAGCTTAAAGGTGGATATTAATGAGATAGTTCCTGATACCACTGGTGTTGTTCAGGATACCACAAAGAAAAAGTCTACCAATGCTCTGGAATTCATTCTTGAAACGTCAGCGTCTGGGTACCGTAGAATTGACAGGAAAAACAATACCATCACCCTCTACGATAATGCGATTGTTGTTTACGGCGATATCAAACTAGAAGCTGGGCGTATTGTTATTGATAATACCACTGGTGACATCTATGCTTATGGAATCGTAAAAGATTCTATAGGTACGTATGAACAGAAACCTATATTCACTCAAGGTCCTAACGTTGTTAAGGCAGATAGCATCATTGCCAACAAGGATACCCGCAAAGTATTGACTTACAACTCGCAGACAAAGCAAAATGAGTTCAACGTAATTGCCGAAACTGTAAAAAGAGTTAACGACTCAACTTACTTTATGCGCAACGCAAGGTTCACCACATCTGACAATCCAGAAGATCCAGAATATTATTTTCTAGCTCGCAAAACCAAGTTTGTTCCGGACAAAAAAATTGTAACTGGACTAGTGAACATGTACATCGCTGATGTACCTACTCCCCTGGCCTTGCCATTCGGATATTTCCCCTTGACAAACGAACGAAGAAGTGGAGTAATTCTTCCTACTTTCGGTAACACCCAGCAACAGGGTTATGCATTGCAAAATGGTGGATACTACTTTGCTATAAATGACTACATCGATCTAACAGTTCTGGGTGATTATTTTACTAATGGGAGTTACGGCTTACGATTAGAAAGTACTTATCGCAAGAAGTATGCATTTTCAGGAAGCTTTAGGTTCCTCTTTGAAAATCAATTGCTAAGTGAACGCGGTTTTTCTGATTTTCAAGAAACATCGAGATATAATATCAACTGGCAACATGCGCAGGATTCAAAGGCTAATCCCAATTCAAGATTTAGTGCTAGCGTAAACCTAGGAAGCAGCCAGTTTTTTAGGCAGTCTTTTAATCAAATCAATCAAAGTGCTGTATTAAACAACAACCTGAGTAGTTCTATTTCCTACCAGAAAACTTTCCCAGGTGAGCCACAAGTCAACGTGAACGCTTCTGTAACTCACAACCAGAACACAAACACCGAAGTGGTCAACCTGACCTTACCTACCCTTCAGGGAAGTGTCTCTCGTATTTTCCCATTTGCACCAAAAAGTGGTGCTAAAAACGGTGTTCTTGAAAACATCAACCTTCAGTATAACATGCGAGCCGACAACCGCATTACCACAACAGATGAGGATTTTTTGACTGGGGACATGTTTGATCAGGCGGTATCAGGTATTACGCATACCATACCAATCTCAACAAACTTCAAAGTCCTTGATTACTTTAGTGTGACGCTTAATGGAAATTATGAGGAAAATTGGGTATTCCAGACTTTTAGACAAACTCTTGTGGAAGAAGATGGTGGTCGCTTGGCAGTCCGTAGGGATACCATCAATGGTTTTGATTCCTACAGAACTTTCAGCTATGGTGCAAGCGTGGGAACCACAATCTACGGGATGTACCAGGCAAAAAATCCTGAAGCAAAAGTTCAAGCTATCAGGCATGTCATTAGACCTGCAATAAACTATAATGTAAATCCTAGTTTTGATCAGTATTACCAGCGATTACTGGATGAACAAGGCCTGGCGGTAAGCGATGAGGAGCGCTTTTACAGTCGGTTTGAAGGCAGTTATGCTGGTGCACCGGGACGTGTATTCTCAAGTAGTCTAGGAATTAGCGTTCAAAATAATATTGAAGCAAAAGTTAGAGATCGTGACACGACGAAAACTGATCTCAAAAAGGTGCAATTACTTAAAAGCCTTAACTTCAATACAGCCTACAATCTAGCTGGAGATTCACTCAACTGGTCACCGCTGCAAATACGTGGTGTGATTCCGATCACCAAATCGGTGGACCTGAACCTCGATGCAAACCTTGATCCTTATGCCTTAGATGCAGCAAATAGACGAATAGATCAATTCAACATTAATAATGGTGGGAGTTTATTTCGTTTGACTCGAGCAGGAGCGCGTGTGAGCTTTAAGCTAAGTAATACTGATTTTGAGTTGGATGATGAAGATGAGGGTGAAACAAAACTTACCGATACCACTTTAAGAAATGGCGGCCGAGAGGATGATTTGTTTGGTGAAGCCATTGATACGGCTAATGAACAGATCAACGGAGAGGTAGAGGAAAAAGAGGTAGATGTCTCTAAAGATCGCTATCGTTTTAAAATCCCCTGGAGTCTCAATTTTGCCTATACCGTGACTTACAATAATGCTGCACGCCAAAACGAAATCAGCAATCAGAGTTTGATGTTCAGTGGTGATGTAGAACTATCGCCCAGATGGAGTGTAGGCGGTAACTCTGGATATGACTTTGCTCGTCAAGGGATATCTTTTACTACGCTTAGATTCCAGCGAGATCTAGAAAGCTGGCAAATGAGTTTCAACTGGACGCCCATAGGACCGCGCCAGAGCTGGTTCTTTTTCATCGGGATAAAAGCCGGTTCTTTGAGCGATATCCAGTGGGATCAACAGCGCCGTCCAGATCCTACGTTTTAGATCGATTCAAAGAAACTTTAATGAGCTACTTTTGCGCTCTAATCCATCAGAAAGCCTGTAGCAAATGCTATTTAACTCTATAGAGTTTGCCTTTTTTCTACCCATCGTATTTGTACTGTATTGGTTTGTGACCAATAAAAACTTACAACTACAAAATGCGCTTTTACTAGTTGCCAGCTACGTGTTCTATGGATGGTGGGACTGGAGGTTTTTAGGATTGATTGTCTTCAGTTCTTTTTTAGATTATATCCTCGGATTGAAAATTCATCAATCAGAAAATAAATCGACCAGAAAGCTATTGCTATTTGCCAGTCTTTTAGTCAACCTTGGATTTCTGGGATTTTTTAAGTACTACAACTTCTTTGCAGAAAGTTTTAGTGACGCCTTTACGCTATTCGGTAGCAGTTTTGAGACCAACAGGCTTGAGATTATTCTCCCTGTGGGAATCAGTTTTTACACCTTCCAGACGCTATCCTACACC
Source organism: uncultured Flavobacteriaceae bacterium (assembly GCA_964478845.1). Lineage (GTDB taxonomy): Bacteria > Bacteroidota > Bacteroidia > Flavobacteriales > Flavobacteriaceae > Nonlabens. Next base: position 68,130 of record CAYZJT010000007.1, read on the forward strand.
ATCGATATCTACAGGCGGCAGTTAGAGCCAACGCGCAATCCATTGGCGTTTTTCACATTTGTCAGCTTTTTTCCACAGCTAGTCGCTGGACCGATTGAGCGCGCATCGCATCTCCTACCCCAGTTTTTGAAGCATCGTACTTTTGATTACGACATCGCCAAAACCGGAGTCCAATTAATCGTTTGGGGACTGTTCAAGAAAATGGTCATCGCCGATAACGCTGCGATTATTGTTCAAGGAATTTTTGCGGGTTATGAGGATCAAGGGTCAATTTCCTTAATCGTTGGAATGCTGCTGTTCACTTTCCAGATCTATTGCGACTTCAGCGGTTACAGTGATATCGCCATCGGTACGGGGCGATTGTTTGGCTTTGATCTGATGACCAACTTTAAGTTCCCCTACCTCTCAAGAAACATCAGTGATTTCTGGAAACGCTGGCACATATCGCTTTCCACGTGGTTTAGAGACTACCTCTATATCCCATTAGGTGGTAGCAAAGTGAGTAAGAACTTGGCGTTACGTAATATTTTCATCGTATTCCTAGTGAGCGGCTTCTGGCATGGAGCTAATTGGACATTCATCTTTTGGGGGCTTGTTCATGGGCTGTTGTATATCCCACTTTTCGTGAAAACGAAATACAGCGACGAGCAAAAAGAACCTACTGATTTAAGAATCGTGATGAACACACTGGCGATATTTGTATTTGTATGCTTTGCCTGGATCTTTTTCAGAAGTGAGAGCGTGGCAGATTCATTCAATTACATAGCTGGAATGTTTACCGATGCCGGAAGCGGTAGTTTCTTCTCCTCGACTACTAAGTACAAAGTGATAACCGCCATCAGTTTTGTGGGAATCGTGATCTTGATGCTGATCGAGTTTTCATTTTTTAGGAAGCATAAAATAGAGGTACGCCTACCCTCATATGGTTTGGTCATGTTACTGCTCGCGATCTTTTATTTTGGTGCGCTCAAGGACCATTCATCCTTTATTTATTTTCAGTTCTAAGGCATGAAGCAGTTCATCAAAAAGATTTTTCTGTACCTAGCCATCATGGTTGTCATTGGGAATGTTGTTGCTTTTGCTTGTCAATATTTCCTAGCCAAATCTCAATTCTACAAGCCTAATTATGTGGTTAACGCACTGGAAGAAAACAGCACCTATGATTACTTCATTTTAGGTTCCAGCCGTGGGCTTACTACCATTGATACTAAACAGGTCGATGAGGAATTAGGCACCAGCGGGCTTAATCTGTCCATGGATGATACAGATTTGAAGACGCAACTGCTCATGCTTAAGCATTTTTATGCCTCTGGCTACAGCGCAAAAAATTGTGTACTGACACTGGATCGTCAACATTACATCCAGACTGATTCTACACTGGGAAATAATGATTACCGTTTCTTTGCTTACGCGAAAAGGGACTATGTCAACAGCCATTACGAGACCTACGAGGACGGAATTGTCAAGTCATTGAGTATCGCGGGCTATTTCCCCTTTGCGGCACTATCCTACTACAATCTGGAACTATTTATGCCTTCAGGCTTATCTGCTATCAAACCTAAATACTCAAATCGTTTTGATGAGAAAGGAAACTACTCCTACCCCAATAATCAGAGCATTGAGCAACCGGCAACAAGAGAAACCCGCGCTGCTGAGACCACAAATCCTCTGCTAAGCGAGATGAAAGAGATCTGCGAAAAAAACAATACCATATTGATCTTTTACATCGCACCTTATCTGGATGAATCCCAAAACGTAACTACTGGTCAACTTGATACTGATTTGATCAACCATTCAGATGTGCTGGTGGGAACATCAGAATATTTCTATGATAAATTGCATGTCAACGCGCTCGGACGAGAAAAAGTGACTGAGCAATTTATCTCTGAATTTAATCCAATCAGGAAAAAGTAGTTCAACTCTACTGCATGATGATCTTGAAAATTTTTGCAGTACGTTCAAATTTGATCAAATAAATTCCGCTTTTTAAAGTACCATTTGCCAACTGAAAACGATTTGATGATGACCGCTTTCTCATCACAAGTTGACCAGTTGTACTGTAAATGTCAAAATTGCCTATTTGGGTCTTTGCTGGCGATTGAATCAGCACGCCATCTTGATTATGTGAGACTATGATATCTTCAAGCACAGGTTCTACAAGTTCACCGCCTAGAGTGGTAAAAGCCACACCAAAATCTGGAATCCCAAATCCCAATAAATTATCTGGATTGTTGCTCTGCGACGCACTTGCCTCAATTGCACTTCTAATTTGCTGTGGTGTAAGATTTGGAAATGCTTGCATCAAACAAGCCGCAGCACCAGCAATCAGCGGACTGCTAAACGATGTTCCACTGGATCCAACAATATTTCCTGATTCATTAATGGTAACTGTCTGGCTAGCTCTGGCAACTACATTGGGTTTTTGCCTGTTGTCCACCGTCGGACCTATGCTAGAAAAGCTAGACTTGATCTCATTTGCATCTACCCCGCCTATCGTGAAACTCCCAGATGCATCTGCGGGGGCGGCAATCCAGGGATGGCTTGAGCTATTTCCTGAATTCCCTGCGCTTACGACAACCAACATCCCTTTCTCAAAAGCCACATTTGCTCCTTGGGATATAAATGCGGTCTGGCCATCCATATCATTATAGCTTAAACTCTCACCAGTATTGTCAAAATCCAAGTAACCCAAAGACGTATTGATCACATCCACACCTAAAGAATCGGCGCGTTCTGCGGCCGCAACCCAGTATGACATTTCAACTGGTGTCTCGCTTGCGGTATCCTCGGTGCGGTAGAGGTAATACTCTGCGTCTGGGGCGGTTCCTTCAAAACTGCCTGTAAAACTTCCGGCCATGACGCTCAACACGCGAGCACCGTGAAAATTGTCTTCGTAGATCTGATTATCGCCAGCGACAAAATCATAACCGCTTAAAATTCCACCATTGTTTCTGATCTGGCTAAAGCCTGGATTGGTATTCACATTGGGAAACCCACTGTCCAAGACAGCAATCTGTACGCCGTCACCAGTATGGCCTGTGTCATGGAGGTCGTCCAGTCCCAACATCTCGATCTGGTTGGTAGCGCTACCGTAATTGATTGGTGTTGTAATGATGTTTGCAAACTTGTCATCCTGGTTGGAAGAGCTGCGATTGAAAGCAGGATTTGCGTAAACCACCTCGCGAACAAACGGCAGATTCTCCAGCGCATCAATATCCGTAGTTGAACCCACCACATGCACGCAATTGAACCATTTGCTCTGGGTGCGGTAATCGATGCCTGTTGCGTTCTTGATCTGGTTGACGTAAGACTGATTCATCGGGACGTCTCTCGAGTCCAGCATGATGTTGTGTCTCGCTTTTCGCGAAAGCGCGCGCTGTGTCAAGATCGTTGACGGATTGGAAAGTGATGCCGCTACATTAGGCTTGTCATTGAAATAAACCCACGCGTGAACGTTTTGCGCTTCAGAAAGTGAGCATATCGTCAATAAAAAAGCTAGTAAAAATCTTGTCATAAGTCACTGATTACACCTGAGCCCAAACATTCACTATTTTCATACCAAGCTACAAACTGGCCAGCTGAAATCGCGCTTTGCTTGTTCTTGAAATATACGTATAAACCTGAATCAAAGCAATGTAAAGTAGCAGGCTCCAGCTGCTGGCGATAGCGTATACGCGCCATCACGTCCATTTTTTCGCCAGACTGCAACCGCAGATCTTCTCTTATCCAGTGCGCTTCTGCAACATCGACAAACAGCGCATGCCGAAACAATCCCGCATGATTTTTTCCCTGTCCTGCATAAATCACATTTTCAGTCACATCTGTATTCAGCACAAAAAGTGGTTCTGGTGTGCCGCCTACTGCAAGACCCTTGCGTTGACCGCGAGTGAAAAAATGAGCGCCTTGGTGGGTACCTACGACTTTTCCCTGTGATGGTTGATAATTACGCTTTCGCGAAAGCGTAATTAATTCATCTTCTGTGGGATCATCATGATCTAGCGATCCAGATTGTGGCATTGCTGCGCTCACATCTGCATCTATTTCAACGATCTGACCTTCCTTGGGCTTGAGTTGTTGCTGCAAAAAGTCTGGCAACCTGACTTTACCGATAAAGCACAAGCCTTGCGAATCTTTCTTGCCCGCGGTGATCAAGTCTTGACTGGCAGCGATTTCCCGTACCTCAGATTTTTGCAAATGACCTATTGGGAAAAGCGTCTTGCTCAATTGGTGCTGCGAGACTTGACAGAGAAAATAACTTTGGTCTTTGCTGGGATCTGCACCGGCAATCAAATGGTGAACCTCTTTGCCATTGATGGTGGAAGTTGATTTTTGGCAGTAGTGACCTGTGGCGACAAAATCGGCGCCTAAATTCAAGGCGATGTCTAAAAACACATCAAACTTGATCTCACGATTGCAGAGTACATCTGGGTTTGGAGTGCGCCCCTTGGCGTATTCATCAAACATGTAATCCACGATGCGCTCGCGGTACTGTTCGCTGAGATCAACCGTCTGAAAAGGGATGCCAAGTTTATCGGCGACCAACATGGCGTCGTTTGAATCCTCTAGCCACGGGCACTCATCACTGATGGTCACGCTGTCATCATGCCAGTTCTTCATAAAAAGACCAATCACTTCATGACCCTGCTCCTTGAGCAAATACGCTGCAACGCTGCTGTCCACGCCACCACTTAAACCTACGACCACTCTCGCCATGCTGCAAAGTTAGTCGTATCAAAGTCGATGAGCGCACAACAAAATTGCAATAGCTTATAATGCATAGCGTTTCATTTATGGGCCGATTTATGCGCCCTATATTTACCTAATTGAATAAATTGTATGAACCGACTATTGATTGCTTGTCTGACGATTGTATTTCTCTCATCCTGCGAGGATACCGATGACAACATGAACATTATCCCTTCTACTAACACTGCGCTGATCTACGCCGAAACCACACCTGAACTAAGTATTTTTCTTCAGGCGCTGGAAAGAACAGGTTTAAACGCCTCGCTCTCCCAGCGTAACGAAATCACGGTTTTGGCACCTACTAATGCTGCATTTGATTCTTACTTTATAGCCAATGGAATTGCGGATGTAACCGACATCCCCGTGCCTGATTTGAGAGCCCTGTTGCTTTACCACCTACTGAACGATGAATTTCTAGTAGAAAGCATTCAGTCAGGTTACCTGAAAACCAGAGCGATCGATACCAATGTAAATCTGCTAGACATTTTTGTAGAGAACGATACTGAATTGAGATTCAACGGTGTCAGCTTGGATTCTGGTGTTCCCGGAAAAGATGTGGACAATGGCTTTGTGTATGTGATTGAAAGTGTTCTTGCACTGCCAACTCTCGAGACATTGGTGACCGTAAATCCCGCGCTGTCTAATCTAACCGATGCGCTAGTTCAAGAGGGCTTGACAACAGTTTTGGCTACAAACGATGGTACGCTCGATCCATTTACTTTGCTAGCAGCTAGCAATGAAGGTTTTCAAAACTTCATTGATGCAGACCCGATGGACGCTTTCAATGATGTAAATGACATCCTAGCATTGACCAATTTATCCGATATCCTGCAATTTCATGTCATCAGCGGAGAGGCTTTGCGCAGCGAAGACTTAGAAGATGGTGATATACTCAATCCGATAACCATGGGCGAGTACACGATTGACGCATCTGGTTCACCGCGGATTGTTGTTAATGGAATTGACACCGCTGGCTTCACCACAACAGACATCACCGCGATAAATGGGGTAATTCATTTGATTGATAATATTTTGTTGCCGTAACTATCCACTACCCAGACCTCAAAATAAAAATCCACGACCACTGCCTGAAAATTGTTGGGGAGCGGCTTGACGCGATCCAGCAGAATCTTGATTCTTTGCAGGATTCAAAAACCAATGAAACCAAAAGCAGCGCTGGCGACAAATACGAGACTGGCCGTGCAATGATCCAAAATCAAGAAGATCTGTATAGACGCCAGCAGTTACAGACTAGGGCTGTGTTGAATAATTTGCTGAACATTCAACCAGACAAAGAATGTTCTCGCGTGGAAAATGGAGCATTGATATTACTTCCCATGGGCATGGTTTATATAGGTGCTGGAATGGGGAAACTAGAGGTTGACGGCACCTCATTTTTTGGGCTATCGCTAGCCTCACCGCTGGGCGTTGCGCTGCGCTGGAAAGCCGCTGGTGATGAATATTTATTCCAAGACCAAACACAAACCATTCTCAATGTCTACTAGCCGCTACGTAACCAAATTAGAAAAGCAAATTGATGAGATCGAGCAGCATCTTTCTCAGCCATCTGTAATAGCCGAGAATGTTTCCAAAGTCGATACGCTCTGGCATCTGCAACATTCTGTAACGGTAATCAAGATGGTTTTGGGTGCTTTGAAAAATTCAGATCCTGCAGACTTCAAACCTAAATTCGGTTTACCGAAATTCGTCATCATGAATTCAGGTTACATCCCGCGTGGTAAGGGAAAAGCGCCGAAAAGAGTTCAGACAGATGAAGTAAAAACAGCAGAACAGATTCAAGAAGAACTGAATGAATCAAAGCAGGTTTTAAGCAATATATTATCGTCCAATAAAAAATTATGTTTTAAACATCCTGTTTTCAGTTGGTTGAATCAAAAGGACACCATCAAATTCCTGACAATCCATACGCATCATCATTTAAAGATTGTGAGGGATATTAAAAACGCAGAAGCTTAATCCCTCGTCGTCCCCCGATGCAACAATGAACTCTGCAAAGTATGAATTCTAGTCACTTTAATTTCATCTTTATTGTTCAACAAGTTGTGGATGCGTACAAATGTCTTTTTGCCCAGCTCACCTGCATGCTGATCCATCACAGACATCTGCGGGTACGAAAACTGCGATAGTATCCCGTTTGAATAACAGATGATCTGCAGCTGGTCTGGGACATTGATGCCCAACTCATGCGCTGTGTTCAGCGCAAGGATTCCAGCAATCTGGTCTAGCGCGATAATTGACTGCACATGATCGTATCGCAGAGAATCAATCAAACGAGTTTTGAATTCATCCAGATCTGTAGTGCGGATCACACTAAAAATCGCATCGGGATAGTTAGAAAGCCGCTGCCTTATTCCCTGCTCCCTCAACTTCCCCACTGAAATACCGCTGATGGTGCTCACCATGCACAGATTACGGTCGCCGCTGTTCATTAGCGCATCCACGGCTTTAGCGCCGGAAAGCATGTCGTCATTGATAATTTTATCACAGGCCACCTCATCGATGACTCGATCAAACATCACCAGCGGCACATCATTGATCAACAGTTTGTCGAAATGCTCAAAGTCACCTTTTTGCTGAGTTTCCTCAGCGGCTGCGACGATAAAACCGTCAATTCCCTTTGCGCTTAGATCAATGAGGTAGCGTACCTCTTTGTCATGGGACTCGTTAGTGATGCAAGTCAGGATGTTATAATTATTAGCTGAAGCCTCGTTCTCTATCCCATTCAGTACTTGCGCAAAAAAGTCGTTGCGTACATCGGGTAAAACAGCAGCAATTGTTTTGGTATCCTTGACAATAGACGGGCTGCGATAACCCATTTCGCGCGCAACTTCAAGTATCTGTTTCTTGGCTTCGTCACTTATTTCAGGGCTGTCGTTGAGCGCTTTGGAAATCGTAGAAACCGAATAATCCAGTCGCTCACTCAAAGCTTTTAAGGTAACCTTTTCCCTTTTCACAGCTTTTGTTTTAGCACATCAGACAGGCTGCTGATATCAATTTTTTTCTGCTCACCGGTCGCCATGTTTTTCAATGAAGCCTTGCCGTGCTTGATCTCGTTCTCACCGACAATCACCACAAAAGGAATCTGATTTTTATCGGCGTAGTTCATCTGTTTTTTCATCTTGGCAGGATCTGGGTAGAGTTCTGCTTTTATTCCGCTTTCGCGAAAGCGATCTACAATTTCCAACCCTGTGACAGCCTCGCAATCACCAAAATTCACCACCATCACGTCCACACCCGCTCTCACGTTTGCCGGGAACAGGTCCAGTTCTTCCATCACCAGATACATGCGATCCAGCCCAAAACTGATCCCCACGCCGCTGGTATCTGGCATCCCGAAAATCCCCGTCAGGTCATCGTATCGACCACCACCCGCGATGCTGCCTACGGCAACCGTTTCTGGCGCGGCTACTTCAAAAATGCATCCCGTGTAATAATTCAATCCTCGGGCAAGGGTAATGTCCAGATCGAGATTTGTTGATTTGAGTTGGTCAGATGAAACGTGCTGTTGGATGAATTCCAATTCTTCAACGCCCTTCTGCCCTATCCCGCTGCTGGCAAGCAGGGCTTTGATCTGTGATAGTTTTTCAGCATAGGTTCCAGACATGGTAAATACCGGCGAAAGCCTCTCTATTGCCTCGTCCGAAATACCGGCACCGCGCATTTCTTCTTCTACTTTTTCCCTGCCAATCTTGTCCAGTTTGTCAAGCGCTACCGTAAACGGAATCAGTTTTTCCTGCGCACCCATCACCTCAGCGATTCCTGCAAGAATCTTTCGGTTGTTGATTTTTATGGAGCAGCCTTTCAAATCCAGATCGGTATAGACTGCGTCATATAGTTTGATGAGGTCGACTTCCTGTAGCAATGAGTCGCTTCCCACCACATCTGCATCGCATTGCGTAAACTCACGGTAGCGCCCTTTCTGTGGGCGATCTGCACGCCAGACGTTTTGGATCTGGTAACGTTTGAACGGGAAGTTGATGTCGTTTCTGTTTTGGACGACATACCTCGCAAAAGGCACGGTCAGGTCATAACGCAAGGCTTTTTCGCTGATCTCAGCCGTAAGTGCGTTCTCTTCACCAGCTTTGAGGTTTTCAGGATTTGCTTTAGACAAGTAGGATCCGCTGTTCAATATCTTGAAGATCAGCCGGTCGCCTTCTTCGCCATACTTCCCCATTAGCGTGGCGCTATTTTCCATGCTGGGCGTCTCGATGGCCATAAAACCGTATAGTTCAAAATGCTTCCTGATGGTCGCGATAATGTAGTTGCGTCGCTGCACCTGCTGCGGATTAAAATCACGTGTACCTTTTGGAATGCTGGGTTTTTGAGCCATTGTAAAATAAAACGCAAAAGTAGCAAGCACTTCTCTTCTACACGTCCTATACGGGTGAAGATTAGGTTATCGTTTTCATGAATAAAGCACGTGGATTGCGTTGTTACGCTTTCGCGAAAGCATAAAAATGAAAACCCCAATAAAACTTAACTTGCCAACGGTTTAAAAACGATCCATGTTTGGGTTTCTAGGACAGAACATCAGTATTGCGCAACAGAGTATCAAGGGGCAGATCCTGCGTACGATTCTGACAGTGATTATCATCGCCATAGGAATTACGGCGCTGGTGGGAATCCTGAGCGCGGTTAATGTGCTGCGCAGTACTCTGGACAGCGGGTTTTCTGGGATAGGTGCAAATACGTTTAACATCCAGCAATACGAGCTGACTTTTAAGCGGCGTGGCGGTGGCGAGCGCACCAAGGTAAATCCCATCATCAGCTACCGGCAGGTCAAGGAATTCAACGAGAAATACGATAAGAGTTTTGGTCAGGTGGGGATTTCTTTTCAGGCAACCAGCACCCAACAGGTCAAAAGCGAGGACCGCAAAACCGAACCAAAAGTCATTGTGGCTGGCGTAAACGAAAACTATGTGGAAAACGCTGGACTCAAAATTGAGAGCGGCCGCAGTTTCTCTGAGCTGGACATCAGGAACAATTCCAAGGTGTGCCTAATAGGTAGCAGTATGGAAGACGAGCTTTTTCAGGGTTTAAATCCCATCGGTCAGCAATTGAGCATCAGGGGTAGCAAGTTTACCGTGATCGGTTTGCTGGAAGAAAAAGGCAGCACCTTTGGGAACAACGTTGATTTGCGAGTGTTGATCCCAATTGACATAGCAAGATCCGTCTACACCGCACCAAATATTAATTACGAGGTAAGCGTCAAGGTAAAGGACGTGAACTTTATGGAAGCCGCAAAAGACAAAGCTGTCGTCCTGATGAGAAACATCCGCGGGTTGAAACCTGTTGAAGCCAATAATTTTGGCGTGGTGCAAAGCGATGATTTATTGGCGAATATCAATGAAATAAGTGGCGCGCTAAACATTGCTGCCATCATCATCAGCGCGATCACGATTTTCGGATCCTCAATTGCCTTGATGAATATCATGCTGGTAAGCGTCACCGAGCGCACCCGAGAGATAGGCGTGCGCAAGGCGCTAGGCGCGAAGCGCCGTACGATCTCTTGGCAATTCTTTATCGAGACGCTTTTGATTAGTCAGTATGGGAGTATTCTGGGGATTGTTTTGGGGATTTTAATTGGTTACGGTGTAGCAGCTGGTTTTGAAACCAGTTTTGAGATTCCATGGACAGCGATTATCACCGCAACGATTGTATCGATTATTATTGCTATATTCTCAGGGGTTTTCCCAGCGGTCAAGGCGAGTAAGCTGGATCCCGTTGAGGCGTTGAGATATGAGTAAGTTTTTTGGATCTCTGGGGCTTTACCCTTTGCCTATCGGCATTATGTCAACCTCTCTCTCAGCTTAGCCGAGATCATCGGTGACAGGTAAGGGAAACTAAATTCGACAACCTTTTTAGTGTGCCGATAAGCCTTCCCTCGAGGGAAGGTTTGGATGGGTGTAGCGCACTAATTTATAACACGTCACACCCTTTGCCTATCGGCATTTCCCTCAAGGGAAAACAAGCAAATACTACTTTTGAATAAAACCCCGATTGAATTTTGATGATTGAACTAATAATTTCACTTGCTTTCTATCACCGCTGGACAGCACTCGCAAAACAAATTTAACCATATATGTCAGACCTGATTCTCAAACCGATTGATCTCAACCACTACAATCAAGTCCTTCAGATTTTCAAAGATGCTGCTGCCAAAATCGCCAAGAAAAATGTGAACCATTGGCAGTACTGGAACGACCCACCTGAGCATAAGTTGGAATGGCTTAAGCAAGGTCTTACCGATGGCGAGTACAATTTTATTTACCATGATAGCGTACACATCGGGATGGTGCGAATTCTTAAAAGCGACAAATTGTACTGGGGAGATATGGATGATGGCAACGCGCTGTATGTTCACTCGCTTGTAATTTTTGAACAATTCAACGGTAAAGGATACGGTAAAAAGGTACTAGACCATATCGCTAATCTCGCAGCAGTAAAAGGAAAGCAATATCTACGGCTTGATGCAGATGTAGCCAACCCGCGGTTGTGTGATTACTATGGGAATCTGGGATTCAAAGAAGTGGGGCTAGTCAAGCAGGAAATATCTAGTTATCGGTTGTTTGAGAGGGAAGTATAGTCCGTAAAGATTACTTCCTTCGTTCGATAGTTTTAGGATCTCTGCTAGTGTGAAGGATTGCTAGAAACACAATTCTTGACTTACTTTCATTGATTACGTAATAAATCAGATAAGGAAATTTAGGTAATTTTCTTAATTTGATCTCTTGATATCGTTTTTGAAAAAGATCTCGGTTGGGCCGCTATTAGAACTGTTTCGCTTTTGATACGATTGAGAAAATCAGCTGATAAATCATCATTCACCGATGAGTACCATTCTCTCGCAGAGCGCACATCTTCTTTTACCTCAGGATGAAATTTGATTGAAAAGGACATTATAAATCATCCACTACACCTTGCCAGTCAATCAGCTCAACCTCAACACTTTTATAAGAAGAAAGTCTTTTCTCAACAATTAAACGATGATTGTCTGGAATATCAAAATCCTGATCAGAATCGTCCATAACTTCCTCTAATCGCGAAATCTTCTCTTCATCTTGAAGAGCTATAAATTTCTGAATAAACTGGTATTTGCGATTTTCGATGTTCATAATAAATCTGTCTTACTCAAAGATATTTAAATAAACTTACAGATACCTTACGCTGATCAAGATGATGCGTCTATCTAGAAAAATATAGATAATCAACTTTTTAAAACAAAGCATATTAAAAGGTCATTGAAAATCCAGATTTCTGACATCTGTTTCATTTGGCTTTCTACCGTGCCGTAAAAATTCTCTATCACACGCACCAAATTCATTGAAATTTATCCTTGCTTGATTCAAAGAAACTCTGTTTGCGCCACCAGCGTAATCAGGATCTCCTCGTTGAACGCGATCATCTTCCCAAAAACAGATATGACAAATTTCATAATTGCCAATCCAGTCTTCGCTCATGGTATCATAACCGCAGCAAAGGCAAAAGATGCTTTTATTATCATACATCATTTTAGACTAATAAACCACCTCCTCATCTAGCCCCATCGCTGCAATTAGGGCAATCGCCTTTTCGATATCATCATGCATGACACGATCGGCTTCCAGAGATGGGACATCCAGCCTCAATAAATCTATGATGTTTTGCAGAAATGGCGAGGTGCCGGTCGGGCAATGCTCCAACGCTTCTGCGGCAACCAGTAATTCAATCGCTAAAATTCGATGGACATTTGCGGTGATTTGAGCCGACTTGGTTGCAGAATTTGCACCCATGCTCACGTGGTCTTCTTGACCATTTGAACTTACGATGCTGTCGGTAGACGCTGGATTAGCCAACTGCTTGTTTTGGCTTACGATGCTGGCAGCGGTGTACTGCAAGATCATCATGCCAGAATTCAGTCCTGCATTACGCGCCAAAAATACTGGCAAACCGCGCTGACCGGACAGCAACTGGAAAGTCCGTCGCTCGCTGATGCTGCCCAATTCCGCCATGGCGATTCCCAAATAATCCAAGGTCAGCGCCAGCGGCTGCCCATGAAAGTTCCCCCCAGACAATATCGCACCAGACTCGTGAAAAATATTAGGATTGTCTGTTACCGAATTGACTTCCAGTAGAATGGTTTTCTTCACAAATTCCATGGTGTCCCACGTAGCGCCGTGAACCTGCGGCACGCACCTAAAACTATACGGATCCTGAACGTTGACTTTTTCGGTGGCAAATGTTGTGCTGTCTTCCAGCATTTCGCGGATGGTTGCTGCGCTACGCAGCTGTCCTTTGTGTGCTCGTAGCAAATGGATGCGCTCATCAAATGGCGAAGCATTACAGTTGAATCCGTCAATTCCCATGCCCGCGGTGATGTGTGACCAGTACCAGAGCTTATATGACTTCACCAAGTGAAAAACCCCATACGCAAGCATAAATTGAGTGCCATTGATTAGTGCTAAGCCTTCTTTACTTTGCAATTGCAAGGGCTGCCAACCTAGTTTTTGGTTTACCGCGGTGGCGGTCATTCTTTCACCCTCGTACATCACTTCCCCTTCGCCTATCAGCGGTAAAGCAAGATGAGCCAATGGCGCCAGATCACCTGACGCACCCAGCGAACCCAACTGATAGACCACAGGCGTAACGCCTTGATTATAAAAATCCACTAATCGCTCAACCACCTCAAGGCTCACACCACTATGGCCGTAGCTCAGGCTTTGGATCTTAAGCAACAGCATCAATCGCACGATCTCATCAGGAACTCGATCGCCAATACCGCAGGCGTGGGAAACTAGCAAGTTATGCTGCAATTGCTGAAGCTTATCGTGATCTACGTAGGTATTGCATAATGAGCCAAAACCCGTATTTACCCCATAAGTTGGTGCGCTGCCCTTCTCGCCGTAATTGTCATCCAGAAATTGTCGGCTGGTTTTAATACGATCGATTGCATCCTCTGAAAGATTGATTTCCTGAATTTCATGAACAAAGCTATGCAGGTCATTGATCGTTAAACGGCGGCTGGTGATGGTGTGCGTCACTATTAATTGTTTTGTGGTTGTCTGAAAAGCTGCAAAATCGCAGGTCCCACAAAATTAGAAATAATACTCGCCTTTAAACCCTCATGTCCATAGGTTTGTGATGCAAGGTCGGCACTCGCTCCATGCAGATAAACTGCAAAGACGGTTGCCGTGAGCACATCGTAGCCTTGAGCAATAAATGACGCGATGATTCCCGTAAGCACATCGCCACTTCCACCCGTCGCCATTCCAGGATTCCCGCTGTCGTTTACGTAGACGCTGTCACCTGCAACTGTCATGGTATAAGCACCTTTTACTACAAGTATCAAATCATGTTCCTTACTGAACTCCTTAGCTTTTTCTAGTTTATCCGCGCTATCAGACCATCCACGTATCAATCCTTTAAGCTCGCCATCGTGAGGCGTGAGGACAGAATTGGCAGGAATGTCCATGATCAATTCAGGATGGCTTGCAAGGATATTGATTCCATCGGCGTCTATAACGATGGGGGTGGATTGTGATTTTACCGCTTTCGCGAAAGCGGAAACCTGATCATCCCCCTGCCCCATTCCAGGTCCGATGCAAAGTGTATAGCTATCGAGTTCTGGTTGAAAATCGGTGAGGTGCGTCTGGCCAGCATCGGTCATGGTCATGGCTTCGGGAACGTTTTGTTGTACGATCGTATTCCCCCGCTGCGGAATGTAAGCCGTCACCTTGCCCGCACCGCTGTTGACCGCAGCGCCAGTCGTGAGCGTAATCGCTCCCATCTTGCCGTAGCTGCCACCCATGCATAGCACGTGGCCGTAGTCGCCCTTGTGCGAAAAAACATTGCGCTTACGGTACATGCTCTGCGCAGCCTCGCGGGTGATCATCTGAGCGATGGGCTGCACCTCCATCATGTAATGCGGGTCCAGCCCGATGTTGAGCACCTCGTAAGTTCCTATCACCTCACCGCACTCTGGCATGAAAAAGGAAAGCTTGGGCGTTTGGAACGTAAAGGTGTGGTCTGCGCGCAGGATAGCATCCAAGTTTTTGCTGGGCTCGCTAGCGAAAAGCCCGCTAGGCATATCCACAGCGGCGGTAAAACAATTGATGCTATTCAGGTATTTGAACAGTTCAATCATCCAGCCCGTGACCGGCCGATTGATCCCCGTACCGAAAATAGCATCGATGATAAAATCCTTCTCGGTGATTTCAGGGAAGTCGCCTTTGCAGCTGAGCAAAATTGGCCAGTCCTTGGTGACCTCCTTGATGCGGTCGTAATTCTTTAGAAACTCGGGTGCGCGTTTTTTACTGCAATTGGCAATGTAGATCCTGACGTGATACCCGTGCTGGATCAAATGTCTCCCGAGTGCTAGACCATCGCCCCCGTTTTTACCGATTCCACAGAAGATTTTGATAGGAACGGGTGCACCATTCAGTCGCTGATGAATGCGTTCAAAAAGCAGGGTTGCAACCCGTTCCATCAGGTCGATGCTGCTTAGGTTTTGGCGATCCATGGTTGCCTGATCGGCTTCGGCGAGTTGTTGTGCGGATAGGATTTTCAAGAAGGTTCTGTTTATGAATTAGAAAATGGTTGTCACTTTTCAGAATCAACCGTATAAATATGGTTGAAAGTCGATAAATAAGTCTTTAATTGATTTGATGCTACCCAATTGATTTTTTGCGTCTGAAATAGCTTTATACTTCAAAATCAAAAGATCTGGTAATTTGGATTCTTCCAACTCACCGACACCCGAATCTACATATTGTTTAAGAACAAAATTCAAGAACTCCTGCTGTTTGGGATTGTAATCACTTAGGTGAATCTTGGCCTTTTCAGCTCTTTCAAGCCTAGGAACTAGGACATCTTTGAAATGAGCAACATAACTAAGTACGTCATAGATATCAGAATCTTCACCGTGGACTAATTGTCTTAAGTCTTCTAATTGAGCATCGGTATAACCGCTTTCACTTAATTCAGTCAAGAGATTTTTTCTAGTACTTGGCAAACTCCAAATCCTACGCAGCTCCTCTTCATTTTCAAAAAATTTGGGCAAGTCACCAAACAATTGCTTGATAAATTCATCAGCTGATATAGGTTGACCGTCTGGGTTCCAAAATGAAGTCTTTACAGTAGCGTCAATCTCACGAGTTTTGTTTTCTGATAATCGGACCTTTATCATTTCTTTAGGTGGTGTATCGCAAACACAAGGGTCATTCTCACATTCTGAACACACATATGGTGGTTCAGGCTCCTTGCTACAAATGCAAGGTTGTTGATTGCAATCAATACATTTAGAACCTGACGGACCATCAGGTTCTTCAGGAGGCAGAGGCTCACCATCCCATTCGGGATCTTTAAAGTGTTCGTGCGCTCTGACAAAATCAAAAAGTGTAAAATAGTCTTTACCATCAAAGAGTCTAGTACCACGACCGACAATCTGCTTGAATTCGACCATTGAATCTACTGGACGTAAAAGCACTATGTTTCTGATTTCTGGTGCATCTACTCCAGTACTCAATTTCTGCGAAGTAGTAAGCATAGTAGGTATGCTCTTTTCATTATCCTGAAAATCCCGTAGATATTCTTCCCCACGACTTCCATCATCTGCCGTTACTCGATGGCAGTAGTTGATATTTGTACTATCGCTATGTTGATTGACCAAGTCTCTGATCAATGCGGCGTGCACCTGTGTAGCACAGAATACCAGTGTTTTTTGGTTTTGGTTGATCAGGCATAGAAATTTTTTGACCCTAAATTCTTCTACTTGCTGAATGATGATACTACGGCCGTAGTCACGATATGTATACACGTCACCTACCTCTGCTTCGCCCATGACGATCGTATCATCATCGGTGATGGTATATTCATCGTAATTGGTAGCAATTTGTTTAACTTTAAATGGCGTTAGGAAACCATCATTGATCCCGTCTTTTAATTTATAGCTGTAAACCGGATCTCCGAAATAATTATAGGTATCTGCATTTACGTCTCTTTTAGGTGTTGCCGTTAAACCGAGCTGAACAGCAGGCGAAAAGTACTCCATAATGGCTCGCCAAGAACTTTCATCATTTGCACCACCTCTATGGCACTCGTCAATGATTATAAAATCAAAAAAGTCTGCTGGATATTCTCCAAAATAGGGCGAATCATCCGGACCGCTCATAAAGGTTTGGAAAATGGTAAAAAAGACACTTCCGTTTTTAGGAATGCGACCTTTCTTTTTTATCTCTGATGGTCGTATACGAACCAACGCATCCTCATCAAATGCATTGAAAGAATTGAATGCTTGGTCTGCCAGAATATTGCGGTCTGCTAAAAACAAAATTCTTGGTGCTCTGCTTGCATCACGTCTTAAATTCCATTTGGCGTGGAACAGTTTCCAAGCTATTTGAAACGCAATCGCTGTTTTTCCTGTTCCTGTGGCTAATGTGAGTAAAATTCTATCCTTTTTCTCGGCAACAGCTTCCAAGACCTTGGCAATGGCATTTTGCTGATAGTATCTTGGTTGCCAAGTACCACCTCGGTCTTCAAATGGAATAGCAAACAAACGCTCTTTCCAATGGGCGATTTCAATTTTGTAATCTTCTTTGGGCGTTGGGTAAGTCATTTCCCAAAGCTCATCAGGTGTTGGATATTTAGATACATCACCTTCTGTACCTTCTTGCATGTCTACACCGTAAATCTGCAAACCATTGGTGCAATAGGTATAGCGAATATTTAAACGCTCCGCATAATCTTTGGCTTGTCCTAAACCTTGTGTGTAATAATCATCTCGTTTTTTGGCTTCAACAACTCCAATTCGTCTGTTTTTGTAATGTAGAACATAATCGGCTTTTAATGGTTGTGTTCGCCTGTTTTGACCAATCAAACGACCTTTTGTAATAGGAAACTCCAAACGCAAACGACTGCCTTCAACTATGCCCCAACCTGCCTCACGTAAAGCAGGTTCTATTAAATCGTGTTTGGTTTGTGCTTCGTTCATGCCATTGAAATTAGAGTGAATTTGTGGTGAAATTCTAGTGAAAAGTCGGTGAAAAAATAGTGAGATTCTAGTGAAATCATTTCTCTAAAAGATTTAAGATTTTCCAATAACCACCTATATTATCTCCAACGCGTTCTATATAGCCACCATCTTTCAATTTAGACTGATGATTTTCGATTGTTCTTGACGTAACACCCATTTCTTTGGCAATTTTTTCTGCCGAATAATCTGGATGCTCACTTATAATTTTAAATGTGGTCTCTACTTTTGTCCCGAAATTATCCCGAATTTCTTCCGAAATCGTTCCGAAATCGTTCCGAATTTCTTCCGAAACATCTTTATTGAAAACAGCTTTAAACAAGGTGACTTCAATACCACCATCTTTTTCTATAATTTGAGGTTCAGGAAGTCCAACCTCTTCACATGCTTTATAAATTTTTAAGGTGCCACGCCCCCAAGTATCAATATAACCTGCCTTGAAACATGCATCAGCCATAATAGGGTTTGGCGACTTGGAATTGTGCTCGACTTTTAGGCTTTCTACGGTCATTCCGTTAGGCAGCTTACCTTCATTCCAAAGAGATAATCTATCATCAAATACACGAATTTGAATGGCGGCTCCCATATATTTCTTATGCACCAAAGCGTTTAATAGCATTTCTCGCAAAGCGGCTACAGGATATTCATCACCTTCTCTTCTATGCATGCCTTCAAAATCTATAGGTCGCGTTAAAAACTTGTAGTTGAGCATGTTTTGAACTTCTTCCAACAGAAACACTAGGTTTCCTTCTAATGGTTCCTGAAATTTTAAATCTTCACTATCTGCACCAAAACGACCAATCATGACTTTACAATTAGGAAAGAAACGATTTGGGTCTCTGCCAAAAAGCACAATGCCTGCTCGTTTTATCTGATTATTATGGGCTAATCGTAATTTTTCTAAAATTTCTAAATCACTTAATCCCTTTGTTTCTGGCAGCCTCCCTTTTTCTTTACTATCTGCAATAAACTTTTTTATACTATCGCTATCGATGTCTTTAATTGTAGCATCTTCAACAACCAGTTCGTCCCAGGTCTTACCCGATTTATGCAATAAAAATTCTTGTAATTCTACACCATTAAGCTCATGGGTAGAACTACCTGACCTTATATAGTATTTGCCTCGATACGAAATAGGGTTAGCATAAGCATGCACCACAATTTCTATATACTTCTTACCATTATCGTCATGTAGGTTTACAGGACAGATGATTCCCATAAAGTTTTTGACCTTTGACGGAATGTCTTCCAGCAGCGATTTAAAGTTAGCTAAATGTATCGCTTCGCCCTGATTATTCTTACCAATATAGAGTTTGCCGCCTTCTGTATTTGCAAACGCACATATCCATTTAAGGTACTCGTCTCTCCAACTTTGTTTCCATTCTATGTTTTGTGCTTCGTTCATACCTCTAAAGGCTTTTGTATAATGGCTGATCTTGTGGAAGTCAACGCACCCGAAAACGCCATTTGTAAAATGGATTTTTTAAGCTCTTCTAAGTTGGCGAGTTTTTGGTGGTAAGCTGAAATTGTTGCTACAATGCATTCATTTAATGACTCAATTTGACTTTCAATTTTTTCCTGCGTTTCAATTCCGGTATATGGAATTGGAAAAGCTCTTAATTTTCCAAGACCAATAAATCCTTGAGCACTACCACTTGAATTTTCATCTACATATTTTTTTGCCAAAGGACTTTTCAAATAATAGAGTAAATATTTTGGGCGATAACTTTCATTTGATTTTATTAAGCCAACATTTTTAATGCTAAAAGTTCGTTTATCGTCTACAATACAAGCCATTCCTCTATTTGCTCCAATCATCGCAAATAGTATATCTTCAAAAGCTACATTAGACCTTTTGTAAAAACTTTCGTGGTCGCTTTCACTAATGAATTTGGTGCTTTCAAATGATAGACCTTCATCCAAAATGTTTTTTTGCGTTACAAAAGGAATTCCACCCTTTTCATCTACGTATTTTGGTGAATCGTGTGTGCCATCTTTAACCTCGCAGATTTCATTCAATTTCTTTTCCTCCCAACCATCACCTTGTTGGCTAAAAATTTCATTGAGTTTAGACTGAAACAACTCCTTCGCATTTCCAATATTTTTTTCAATATTGGCTTGGACTTGGTCTATGGCTGCAAAGGCTTTATCGAGTAGGGCTACGATTTGTTTTTGTTCGGGAAGTGGTGGGATTGGGATTTCAATTAACCCTAAATTTTTTCTGCTTATTCTACTTCTGGTAGTTCCTGTTACTCTTGATTGAACATCTTTGAGATATTGATTGGACATTTGGTAAAATGCCAAATATTCTGAAATCAAATAATCTTTGAGACGAATGATTGTGCAATCAACGCCTGTAATCATTTTGATTTTCAAGTCAGGAATTATACAAGATTTACCTACAGGGTCAGGCAAACGAGAAACCAATAAATCTCCTGGTAAAACTTCCGTACACTTTAATTCATTAAACGTTTCTTCAGAAATAAACCTTGATTTATCTTCCTTATTTTTAAAAAATCCAAAGCCAATATTCCCTGTTTGAACTAAACGAATGCCCTCTGGTGATTGATTCTTTGTCTCAATCCAATCTCCGTCAGCAAAAACCAAACAAGCATCCTTTAATTTTTCAATTCTCCAACCTTCCTTCATATCAACTCTTTAATTTGGTTAAGAATCGAACTGGTTTCTTCATCCAAGGTCTGCATCTCCTCTAAAATTTCCTCTGGGCTTCGCAAAGGTGCTTCTTCAGGAGTATTTGGGTTTTTGGGTGATAGATCGCGCGTGTTTTCATCTAAATCGTTGACATTAAAGAGCCACGATTTTTCTGATTCTGTTTGTGCTTTCGCGAAAGCGAGAAACTCTTCCATATCCTTGTCGTTTAAAGGATTGGTTTTACCCATGTTTCTACCTGCATCCAGTTGGTAATACCAAATATTTTTTGTGGGTTCGCCTTTAGTAAAAAACAAGACTACCGTTTTAACGCCTGCACCAGTAAATGTACCTGCCGGCATATCTAAAATGGTATGCAGGTTACAACTTTCTAATAAGTGTTTACGCAAAGACACAGAAGCGTTGTCGGCATTGCTTAAAAAGGTGTTCTTGATAACGATAGCTGCTCGACCGCCTGTCTTTAAACTTTTGATAAAGTGCTGTAAAAACAGCGAAGCGGTTTCTCCTGTTTTTATATCAAAGTTTTGTTGTACCTCTTTGCGTTCCTTCCCACCAAAAGGTGGGTTGGCCAAAATGACATGGTAACGGTTTTTCTCTTGTATGTCTCGTATGTTTTCACCCAGCGTATTGATATGGATAATATTGGGTGCTTCTATGCCGTGCAGAATCATGTTCATGATTCCAATCACATACGCCAGGTTCTTTTTCTCTTTTCCATAGAGGGTTTCTTCTTGTAGCGTCTTCAAATTGTCGGTGGTTTTTTCCATGCGTTCATACATGTATTCGTATGCTTCGCATAAGAAACCGCAAGAACCTGCGGCACCATCATAGATTTTCTCTCCTATTTGTGGGTCAATCACATTAATCATGGCACGTATGAGCGGCCTGGGCGTGTAGTATTGCCCGCCATTACGACCTGCATTTCCCATGTTTTTAATCTTGCT
Organism: uncultured Flavobacteriaceae bacterium; assembly: GCA_964478845.1. GTDB lineage: Bacteria > Bacteroidota > Bacteroidia > Flavobacteriales > Flavobacteriaceae > Nonlabens. The sequence continues at coordinate 89,517 of CAYZJT010000007.1, forward strand.
TTCATACAAATGGCTTAACTCGTGTTTGTCAGTTGAAGCACGAAAAGGCAGTTCATCTGCATATTCCAAAATCTCACGTAGGTTGTACCCACTTTGGATTTTGTTTTTAAGTTCAGAGAAGATTTCACCAATCTTGTATTCAATGGTTTTTGGGTTGTCGGCTTTTTGCTTGAATTCCGCCAAGTATGGAAACAACTTGTAGTCCACAAACTGAACCAAATCTGGTCCTGTCATGGCCTTGTGGTGATCCAGTTTTCCGTCTGCATCTTTGGGCATGGCCCAGTTGGGCCAGCGGTATTCTTCATCCAGAATGAAGTTATAATCTTCTCCACGCAGTTCTGCTTCATCTGCTTTGTCCTGCTCTAATTCGTCCAGATAGCGTAGAAACATTACCCAAGAGGTTTGTCCTATGTAGTCTAATTCACTGTCTGCTCCTGAATCTTTGTAGAGCAGGTCATCTATGTTTTTAAAAGTTTGTTCAAAACTCATCTTAGTGTCGTAGGTATTTTGTTGGTCATAAGATTTAGTTGGCTTCGTATAAGTAGCGCTGTGAATATAAGGAAAGGACTTACTTTTTAACAGTTGGATTAAGAGATTCCCCGCCCCAGCGATAGAGGCGGCATCCTTTTTTCCTGTCCTAGCAAGCTAAAATAAATAGGGACAGGAAAAAAGATATAGCCGAAAGCGCGGTGCCGTCGCGCTCAAGCGACGGGAGGGGCCATAGAAAAAAATTTCAGTCTCGTGTAACATCTTTGGGATGAGTCCGTCATGCTAGTATAACCACGGTAATGAACCAGAAAGACTTTGTCCAGACTTTCAGCGCAGTACAGCAGAAAATGTACTTCCTTGCTCTGCGACTGTTAAGCAGTACAGACGAGGCTGCTGATGCGGTGCAGGAGGTGATGGTGAAGCTTTGGGAAAAGCGGGATGGGTTGCAAAATGTCAAAAACAAGGAGGCATATGCCATGCAGATGACCAAAAACTACGCCCTTGACCGGCTGAAAAGCAAGCAAGCATCGCACCTCAAAATCGTGCACAGCAATTACGATGACGACTCGCTCAACGCCCATGAGGAATTGGAACGTGAATCCCAAGTAGCACTGGTACGTGAGATGATTGCAGACCTGCCAGAAAATTACCGCATGGTGATCCAATTGCGCGATATACAGCGCTATGATTATGAGGCGATTGAACAGATTATGGGAATGAAGTCAACGGCCGTACGCGTCACCCTTAGCCGGGCTCGCAAACTATTGAAAGAACGAATTGAAGAACACTATAAAACCGAGATAGCATGAACGAGCTACTTGAAAAATATTGGGAAGGCACCGCCAGCCTGAATGAGGAAAACCAGCTCAGGGACTACTTTGCTTCTGATCAGGTTTCCCCTGAACACGAGATGTACACGCCGCTCTTTACTGCGCTGCAGTCAGAAAGTGAAGTGGAGATGAATTTTGACGCTTTCGCGAAAGTGAACTCTCAAGAACTGGACAAGAAACAGGAAAGACGCGGCTGGAAAGGACTGGCCATCGCTGCCGGGTTTGCCCTACTGGTTGCCGCTGGCGCCAGTACATTCCAAGTCACTCAAGAAAAAGACCTGGGCACTTATGACAATCCAGAGGAAGCATACGCCGCGACCATGGATGCCCTGGAACTGATCAGCACAAAATTTAACAAGGGACGTAACAACCTCGCCCCTGCTGCTCACGTGAGCGATAAAACCACCAATATCTTCAACATCCAAAACAAGTAAAAAAGAAAAACAATGAAAAAAATAATCACCACCGCAGTATTCTTCCTAACTGTTACGCTAGGGACTGCACAGAGCCTGGATGCCATAGGCAACCTGAAAAACATGACCGAAACCGTCGTTACTGACGAAATGTTCAAACTGATCGCCATGATCGATATGGATTCTGATGATGCAGAATTTAATGAGATGAAATCCATGGTAGACAACTTAAAGGAACTACGTGTCTATATGACCGATAATCCCGACAGTAGCAAAAAGATGAAGTCAATCGTCAATAGCTACATTTCTAAGAACAACCTTGTGAAACTGATGCACGTCAAAGAAGACGATCAGGCGTTTACCTTCCATATGAGAAAGGGAAGTAGTGAGGGAAAAGTAAAAGACCTAGTTATGCTCATCGATGGTGGCCTGGGTGAAAAAATCACCGATGGCGAGATGGATGGCAGTACAATCTTCCTCATCATCTCTGGTGACATCAACATGAACCAGATCAGCAAGATCACCAAGCAGCTGAACACGCCTGGTCAGAAGCAGATTGAAGAAGCAACTAAGAATAAGTAAACAGTTTTCAGTAGCAGTCGCAGCTGTCCTTATTGATCTCTAAAATTTTCTAACTACCTCCCGATTTAGCCATCGGGAGGATAAATCATAAAACCATGAACAAATTAATCGTAAAAATCACCACTCTCGCAATAGCAGCCGTCGCTCTGCTCACCTCTTGCAATGACGATCCTACTCTACAGACCTATATCGTTGATAGCCAAGAAAAATCTGGTTTCTATACCGGTACTTTCCCAAAGAGCATTTTAGGTATAGAGGAAGATCAATTATCTGCTGAATCTATTGAAGCCTATAGGTCAGTAGACAAAGTGAACATCTTGTATTTACCTAAAAATGATGACAAAGCAGCCATGATTGAAGAGGAAACGCGAAAGCTGAATAACATCCTCAATGATGACGATTACAAATTGCTGATGTCCTTCAACAGCGACAATATGAAAATCAAACTTTTATATGAGGGAGATACAGAAAACATCGACGAGCTTATTGCCTTTGGCAGCATGGAGCAAGGTATGGGCGTTGCCCGAGTTTTAGGTAATGACATGAATGTGGGCAAGCTCATGAAGATGATGAATGAGCTGAAAGACGGGAATAATCTGAACCCCGCAGGAATGAAGAACGTTCTAAAGGATTTAGGTATTGATCCTGATGAAATGAAGAAGAATCAGAAAGGAGTGGAAATAAACATAGAGGACGAGAATATTTAATTCCATATTTTGATTTAGAAAAAGGCGACGCTGGAAACATCGTCGTTTTCATTTATCCACAAAGTGTCATACTGACGCAGGTCAGCATCTCGCTGGACGCATATAAACGTATGATTTTTATGGCAACCGAATTGCAATAATGTGATTTGAAATAATGGGTTCTTCCATATTCTTTTGTTACCAAAAGAACCAAAAGCCCTCGCAGTGGAAACTCTAGCTGAAATGGCAACGCGGTCAGCAACTAAGTCAATTACCAAGATCGCTATTACTAAGAATCAGTATTGAAATTTCGGTAGCCGACATTCAGTATCAATTTACCGTGACTTTAATGTTTCTGCCAGCTTGAATTTCTAGCAAGACTTTCCAATGCGATTTTCTCAAGCTGGAAAAATTTGAATTACTTTCCAGCGATTGGCCTAACATGGTAAATTGACAGCTGACAAATGAAGACTTGTTTACTACTACTGCCTACTGCATACTCTCTTTCAACCCGATCCATCGGCTTTTAAATTTTAGCGCGTTGTGGCTGTGGTAATTGAGCATGTGTTGATTAAAATCAGGTCGAATAGGATTTCTTTTGATTTCATCGATTTTTTCTGGTAACGCTTTCGCGAAAGCGGACTTCTGAAAACGCTTTTCAAGGACTTTAAAACCGTTTGATCTTGATTGTTCCCAGAGTTGTTCATCTTGATATAGCTGGGCCGCTTTTCGGACAAAATCATGGTTCATATCTAAAACAAAACCTTTTGAATCCAAATTTCTGAAAAGCCCTTCTGCGGCGATGGGTGTCATTACTGCAGGCATGCCGTAGGTCATTGCGTCAAAAACCTTCCCCTTTAATCCTGCGCCAAATCTCAGAGGTGCTAGCAGAACTCTGTGATTTGAATATACTTCTTCGAGATCATCGGCAGTGCCTGCGACAATAAAGGCTGAATGTTCATCGTGCATTTCTTGGACGGCTTGTGGAGCGTAGGGACCGTAGATAAACAGGCGGGCATCGGGAAGCTGGGATCGCAATTCTGGCCAGATTTCTCTTTTGAGCTGATGGACCGCATCGAGATTTGGCTTGTGCAAAAAGTTCCCGATATGCATAAAGTCCTGTCGCTGCTCATAGCTTGGCCAATCCTTTCTGATTTGCTCAATCAGCAACGGGACGTAGAGCAATTGTTCGTCTGAAACCTGAAATTTTGATTGCAGCAACTGCATTTCAAATTCTGAAATGATTAGTGTCAATCTTGTCCTGAGGATACTGGCAATCTCGCGATAGGTCAGATCGTGGTTTAACAATTCATCATCAACTGACTTTCCAGACTTGATAGCTCTGCCCCTAGCCTCTCGCAAGCAATGCAGATCCTGACTATCCAAGATATCAATGACTTCGGGAAGCTGTTCGCGGATGCGCCAGCCGTACTTCTCCTCGGTATTGAAGCGGTCGTAGACCGCGATGCTGGGGTTCAACGCTTTCGCGAAAGCGTCAAAGGTGTCATCATTCAGCTTGATTTCTTTCTCCTCGATTTCTTGACTAAAAGTTGCTGATCGATCAGTTTTTGGTGCATCACAGGCAAAAATGATCTCGTAGCCCGTTTCCAGAAGCAAGTCAATCAATTGCAATGTGCGCGTTCCCGCGGCTGTGCTGGATGGTTCTGGCCATGTCTGACCGATGAAAAGCAATTTTTGCATTTCGTAAAATTAGGGTTTCAAGAAATCTTTCTTACAGGCAATAAAGCCGTGAAAAAACCTTTATAACTTCTTTGGGATAGTGCAGTCCCAGAGTTAATCAAAAGAGCGAAAACCGCTAACTTAGCCGTTTGAAGAATTGAAGTAAATTAATGGGTAAAATCATTGCCATAGCCAATCAGAAAGGCGGTGTAGGAAAGACGACAACTGCGGTGAATCTTGCTGCGGCGCTAGGTGTTTTGGAGAAAAAGGTCCTTTTGATCGATGCTGATCCTCAAGCAAATGCGAGTTCAGGATTAGGTGTGGATGTAGAAAGTGTAGAGGCTGGAACTTACCAACTTATAGGTCATGCGGCAGATGCTCAGGAATTGATCATCAAAACCGACTCGCCCAATCTAGACATCATCCCAGCTCATATTGATTTGGTTGCTGTAGAAATTGAATTGGTCGACGAGGAAAAGCGCGAGTATAAGATGCGTACGGCGCTAGAAAACATCAAAGACAATTACGATTATATCATTATCGATTGTGCGCCGTCGTTGGGGTTGCTTACGCTTAATGCCCTTACGGCCAGCGACTCGGTTTTAATTCCTATTCAGTGCGAATACTTTGCTCTGGAAGGCCTTGGAAAATTACTGAACACTATAAAAAGTGTCCAAAAAATCCATAATCCTGAACTGGACATCGAGGGATTGTTGCTCACCATGTACGACAGCAGGTTGAGACTTTCTAATCAGGTGGTACAGGAAGTCAATAAGCATTTTGAGGGGCTGACTTTTAAAACGGTTATCCAGCGAAATGTGCGATTGAGTGAGGCCCCTAGTTATGGTGAAAGCATCATCAATTATGATGCGTCCAGCAAGGGTTCTGAAAACTATTTGAGTCTTGCCAATGAGTTTATTCAGAAAAACACGGTGACTCATGGCTAAAGCAATCAAGAAACAGGCTCTGGGTCGTGGTTTATCAGCATTGCTGAAAGATCCCAAAAACGATATTTCCTCTTCTCAGGATAAAAATGCCGACCGTATCGTGGGCAGTGTGGTTGAACTACCACTCGCCGATATCGAGATGAATCCTTTCCAGCCACGTACCAGTTTTAATGAAAGTCAGCTCAAGGAACTCGCCTCGAGCATCAAGGAACTGGGCGTGATCCAGCCTATCACGGTACGTAAAAAGGGTTATAGTAAGTACGAGTTAGTGAGCGGTGAACGTCGCTGTCGTGCGAGCAAATTACTTGGTTTGGAAACCATTCCGGCATACGTACGACTGGCAAATGATCAGGAGTCGCTGGAAATGGCACTGGTGGAAAACATCCAGCGTCAGGATCTAGATCCCATCGAGATTGCCTTGTCTTATCAACGATTGATTGAAGAAATAGACTTGACACAAGAGCAGATGAGCGAGCGTGTGGGGAAATCACGTAGCGCCATCGCAAATTATCTGCGCCTTTTGAAATTAGACCCCATCATCCAGACCGGAATGCGTGACAACTTCATCAGCATGGGACATGGACGAGCGTTGATTAATGTGGCAGATCTAGACGACCAGCTTGAAATCTACCAGAAGATCCTATCAGATGGCTTGTCTGTAAGAGAGACTGAACGACTTGTCAAGGAGAAAAAAGTGCAGGAGGCTGGTGAGGATACGCTTTCGCGAAAGCGTAAACCAAAAAATTCTCTGCCAGAGAACATGGAGATGTCAACCAGAAAACTGAATGAGATTCTTGGCACGGCAGTATCAACAAGTCTCGGAAAAAACGGTCGTGGGAAAATCACGATCAACTACAAGTCGCAGGATGACTTTGAGCGAATCATTAAAATTTTGAATGCGCAATAGCTGGTTTTTTATTTTATTGTTTTGCCTGCCTATTATGGCAAATGCGCAAGGAGACCCGCCTACGGTCTATCAACCGCAACTGGTGGTGACAGATACGATTGTAGCACCCTACGATGCCAACAAACCATCAAAAGCTGCGTTCTACAGCGCCATTTTACCAGGACTGGGGCAAGCCTACAATAAGAAGTATTGGCAAATTCCAATTGTTTATGCCGCTTTGGGTGGTGGAGTCTGGGCGTATCTAGAAAATCGCAGCCAGTATGATGAATTGAGGGATGCCTTTAGAATTAGACTAAACGGCGGAACAAATGATCAATTCTCAAGACCTGACGGGACACCTTTTGTAAGCACTCTAGCCTTGGAGAGGGCTCAAACCAGAGCGAGAAGAAATATGGAGCTCAGCCTACTGGTTACAGGGGCGTTTTATGCTCTTCAGGTAATTTGGGCTAATGTTGATGGCCACCTGGATCAATTTGACGTAAGTCGAAATCTTTCTTTTACTCCATTCTACATGGAATCTAACTCTGTTTTAGTTTCGCCTACTTACGGCATGACCATTTCATACACTTTTTAATTATGAATATTGCACTGGTAGGTTATGGTAAGATGGGACGCAAGATTGAGCAAATCGCGATGTCAAGAGGTCATCATATTTCAGCACGGGCAGATAAGAGCTACGATCTTTCCCAGTTGCCTATAGAAACTGATGTAGCCATTGAATTTACAGTCCCTGATAGCGCAGTAAGTAACATACAGAAAATTGCCGAATCAGAAATTCCAGTTGTTTGCGGGACTACAGGGTGGAATGATCATCTAGAAGATGTCTCTAGAATGATTGAGGCAAATGAGACTGGACTTGTTCACGCATCAAATTTTAGTCTGGGAGTGAATCTGTTTTTTGCATTGAACAAGCATCTGGCAAATCTGATGAAGGATTATCCAGAGTACGATCTGAGTCTTCAAGAAATACATCATACCGAGAAAAAAGATGCGCCTAGTGGTACGGCTATCAGCCTTTTTGATCACATCAGACAGGTAGGTGAGCATAAGAATTGGCACCTCGGTATGGATAAACGGGAAGATAGTGTTGCAATTGAGGCCTTGCGAGAGGAGGATGTGAAAGGCACGCACACTGTCAAGTATAGCAGCGCTATCGATACCATAGAAATTAAGCACGAAGCACACACCCGTGAAGGATTTGCACTGGGTGCTGTTGTTGCCGCAGAGTGGATCGTGGGAAGAAAAGGTGTTTACACCATGGCCGATGTTTTGGGCCTTAATCAAATTTGAATAAAATAGTATGAGTTGGTTAGAGTGGTTAATTTTCTTTTTGGTTCTTCAAGTCATTCATGGACTTGGAACTTGGAAAATGTACAAAGCTGCAGGACAAAATCCCATAACCGCGTTTGTGCCTGTTTTGAATGCCGTGATGTTGATGCGCATCATCAATCGCCCTTGGTATTGGGTGATTCTTCTTTTCCTGCCTGTGGTGAATCTGATCATGTTTATCGTGATTTGGGTCGAGATCTGCAGGGCGTTTGGGTATAACCAGCAGAAGGATACTGTTCTTGCTATAGTCACACTAGGTTTTTACATCTACTACCTGAACTACACTCAGCCGCTTAATCATATTGAAGATCGCAGTTTGCATCCGCGATCCAAGCAAGGTGAATGGATAAGTTCGCTGCTTTTTGCGATAGTAGCTGCAACCATCGTGCATACCTATGTGATGCAACCCTTTATTATTCCTACCTCCTCCTTAGAAAAAACGCTTCTGATAGGCGACTTTTTGCTGGTGAGCAAGTTTCATTATGGTCCTCGGGTACCCATGACTACTGTTGCCTTACCCATGGTGCACGACAGTATACCAGTGGTAGGTGTAAAAAGTTATTTATCCAGACCACAACTCCCCTACACCAGAATTCCTGGATTTACAGAGATCAAACGCAATGACATCGTCGTCTTCAATTGGCCAACTGATTCCATAAATGTATTTGGGCGGGATGATGGAAAGTATTACTACAAACCAATTGACAAGAAAACCAATTACGTAAAACGCTGTGTGGGTATACCTGGTGATACGCTTAGTATGGTCGATGGTAAAGTTTTTATCAACGGTGACTCATTACAACTACCTGATCGTGCAAAGCTGCAGCACAATTACCTCTTGGAAACCGACGGCACTTATTTTGATGAGGAAGAAATTAGGTTTGAATACGGCATTACAGAAGGGTTTGGTCAAGGTCGCAGACAGGGTGATGACCGCGATCTTCTTGCTGGTAATATGACTGAAGAGGCTGTCGAAAAACTTAAAGCTACAGGCAGCATTAAAAGTGTAGAGCGCATGCTTGCCGAGCCTAGCTCACAGTATCGTGGTAAGCTGAGAGATCCTAAGGATATCAATAGCGTTTACGATGTACCCCATGTTTTTCCCTACACTGGAATCTACAACAATACTAAAGACGATCGTGCGCCATTCCTAATTCCAGCTGCGGGAATGACTACACCAATCTCTTTTAAAAACATCCATTATTTTAAACGGATCATTGAGGTTTATGAGGGTTCAGAGATTGATCTGAATAATCAGGTGTCTGTAGATGGCAATCAAGTATTTCTCAATAATGAGCCTTTAGAGGAATATACCTTTAAGTACAACTATTATTGGTTGATGGGAGATAATAGGGATAACAGCCTAGACAGCAGGTTCTGGGGCTACGTTCCAGAATCTCATGTGGTCGGAAAGCCAGTTTTCATCTGGATGAGCTATGATACAATGAAGCCGTTTCCTTCTGGATTCAGGATAGAAAGATTGTTTACAGTTATACATGGGACTGGCGAGCCTATCTCGTTCTTTGTCTATTTTGTGGTACTACTGATTGGTTATTTTGTTGTGCGTAAAATCATCAAGAACAAGAAAATCAAAAGCTGATTGAGATTAAGTTTATTCTGTGGTACTTCATCCCAGCTATTTTATCGACATCGTTAGCCTGAGTTATCTTTTCCATAGCGAAAAAGTAATTTTCGAAAGGCACGATAGTTACGTCAAACAGACTTATCGCAACCGCTGTTACATCGCCGGGGCAAACGGCAGACTTGCCCTAAACATACCAATTATCCACGAGCAGAAAACCAATTCTCTACCCTACCAAGAGATTAGAATAGACCATTCTCAGCCTTGGGCAACCAATCATATAAAAAGCATCAAAAGCGCTTACAAATCCAGTCCGTATTTTGAGTTTTATGAAGATAGCTTAGAAGTTTTATTTGATAGGATACCGGATCTCTTGATGGATTGGAATATGCTGACTACTGATTGGGTCCTCAAAAAAATGCAAATCGACACGGATTTGAATTTCACCTCATCTTATCAGAGCGACCCACTCGCAGAGCGTCTGGTGACAGCTAAAAAGAAACCTCTGATTGAGTTGCCAAATCACATTCAAGTGTTTCAGGAAAAACACGGTTTCATTTACCCGTTATCTTCTCTTGACTTGCTATTCAATTTAGGTCCAGCTAGTAGAGCTTACCTAAAATCTACGACCAAACATCTGAATGGATAAAAATTCAGGTTTTGAACGCTTCAAGGCATTTTATCAAACACACCCGCTTTGGTCTGGGGAGCTTTTAGGTCTCAAGCAGTTTTCCTTGTCACAATTTGAGTTTGAAGAAAACGATCATAAGCAATGGCAACTGCCTGTAATTCCTCAGGGAACTGTTCTGGGCAAGCGCGCGGAGTACTACTTCAAATATTGCATCGATCAGTCGAGCAATTATGAATGTCTCGTCAGTAACTTACAGGTTTTCAAGGGTAATCGCACTCTAGGAGAGTTGGATTACATCATTGAACACAAATCTTCAGGTGAGAGATATCATGTGGAGCTGGTATATAAATTTTACCTGTATCGGCCAGATTTGGAAAATGTAAAACTGAAAACAGACCTCCTAGTAGAGCTAAGTAAATACATCGGGCCTAACGAGCGGGATAATCTTTTAAAGAAAATAAATCATTTAAAGACGCATCAATTCCCGATGCTTTATCGCAAGGAGACACGGGAATTACTGTACGATTTACAGATTAAGGTAAATGATCTTGAACAGCGCGTCTGTTTTCTAGCCCATCTCTTTATCCCGTGCGAGCTTTGGAATGAAGACTATCCATTTATTAATAAATCTTGTATAGCTGGATATTATTTGGATTATTCCGCTTTCGCGAAAGCGGAAACATGTCACCTCTACTTTCTACCCCACAAACATGCGTGGAAGATGGAGCCATATGAGCTCACTGTATCTTACAGTCATCAGGAAATTCTAATAGAAGTAAAGAAATTGTTGAACATGAAATTTGCACCAATGATTTGGAAGCTAGATCGCGAGGGCAATTTTGAAAGATTCTTTGTTATAAAAGACTTAGTTGTGATTTAACGCATCTTTTTAAAGGAGTGATTGCACTAGTATCTATTTTTAACAAAAAAGCAGTCATGGAAAGAAAATTTGAGAGAAAAGAAGATCAAGACAAACCGTTGGGATCTCTAGGCGACAGAAGAGAACCTAAAGAATTTGAACCTTTACCGGACACCATTAACAAGAAAAACAAAGAAAAAGAGAAAAGTAAATGAACTATCTAAATTTTGATAAAAACAAGGCTAAAACAGTTAGTAAGGAGCTAGATATTTTGTTAGCAGATTACCACATCTACTATCAAAAACTACGTAATTACCACTGGAACATCGTGGGTAGAGCATTTTTTGACCTACATGAGAAGTTTGAAGAGATGTATGATGAAGCGATGGAGAAAATTGATGAAATCGCAGAACGCATTTTAACGTTGCGCTTCCAGCCCACTTCTAACTACAGTGACTATCTTAAACTGTCTAACTTATCTGAAAGCAAGTCAGGTCTTACTGATAAGGAGATGGTAAAAAATCTACTTTCTGACCACGGTAAACTGCTGGATCAGATGGCAAAAGTTGTAGATGAAGCAGGAAAATGTGAAGATGAAGGTACTATCGATTTGATAGGTGCCTATATACGCGAGCTAGAGAAAAACAGTTGGATGCTGGATGCTTGGCGTATGAATACAGATGATACCCGAAAGGCTGTATAAACTGTTTACAAAAGTGATTAACAGTCCCGATGACCGAAAGGCCATCGGGATTTTTTATTTTTAGAGAATAGACCAACACATTACTTATGAACCAATCACAAAAACTTGCTGATCGATTACAGGCTGTTTTTCTAAATGGCAAATTGGTTGCAGGCACTAACTATCACAAGGCCTTAGAAGGAGTTTCTTTAAGCTATGCTCAACGACAATTAGGGCCTATCAACACTATCGAGCAATTGAGTAAACATGCTCATTACTACGTGGCAGGTGTACGTGATGCATTGGATTCAGGTAAACTTGACATCAAGGATCAGTTCTCGTTTGACTTCAAGCCATCAAAAAGTGACGCGGAGTGGGATGGATTTAAATCCAAGTTTTGGACTGATGTAGAATCTCTAGTCAACAAGGTCAAATCCTTGAACGATGAAGAACTTGAAAAACATTTTATAAAAGAAGCCTACGGATCAATCTCTGATAATATCCTGATGATGGTGGATCATTCTTATTATCATCTAGGGCAGATTGTTTTGATCAAGAAGATGATTTAAGTTGTTGGTATCAACTACCTCGCCGAGAAAACAATATTAATCAAGTATAAATTAGTAAAATCCAGTAATCATTTGAATTTAATTCTACCAGCCTGAAGGACTTTGTATTCATAGTCATAAAATTCAAATCCAGTAAGCATGTGCCAAGATTTCTTTTTGATAAATAATAAGTAGTCTGGGATTATGGGTCTGTAGGGTTCATCATGACGCCAATCAGAATATTCTAACCAAATCATGACCATGTCATTGGGCAAAAATTCCTCTAATCCAAAATAATTTAATTGATTAAGATCTTCAACAATCTGTTTGCCTTGAAGTCCATTTCGTAACGCTATATCGGGTAGAGTTGGATAAAAATCTACAGAATCAGACTCTATTGTATAGCCATTGGGTTTTAGAAGCTTGAAGCAAATTTCAAATCTCCTAATAACGCTTTGCTCCTCTCTAATCCTTTTTTTTTCCTTCCTACTGATGTGTCTATTTTGATCAGGTTTAGGTAATTGTTTGCGAATAATGCTTTCAAAAATCAACATTAACAAGAGCTTTAAAAACCTTACTTCTTCCTATTCTTCATATAAAACAGCATTCCAACCATTTCCACTGCCAGCCCCAGTCCTATCAATCCCATTGCGCCGGCAAATTCCATTAGATACATCACCACCCCAGCGATTACACTTATGCAACCTACCAGAATTAGTTTGATTGAATTCTGTTTATTCAACGCCTAGAAATTAAATCCAGCCTGAAAACTAAAACGCAAGCCATCTGCACCGCTGAAGAGATTAAAGGTAGCGCCTATCGCATCTGAACTATTGATCCAGAAACCTCCACCAAAATCATTGTTCCATTTATCACTCTGAATGGCTTCTGGATTATCATCCCAAACCCTTCCTACGTCTCCACCTATAAATATTCCCATTTGGAGAGGTATAAACCCTGTTTTGAATTCATTAAAACTGTACCGAATATCGGCGCTTGTGGCAAAGGAACTTTCACCTGAAAAACGATCCCACCTGTAACCGCGCAAACCAGTATCCTGACCTAATTGAGCACTTTGATAAAATTCGAAATCATCACCAAAATTTACCTGAGCCTGCGCTAGCGTTTTAAGTACTAGATTACGCTTGCGATTTAGCGCATTGTAAAAGCCGAGCTTTGGTATGATGTACGCAAACGTGCGCTTTGTGTCATCCAAATTAGTTGTTACCCCCCCAGCAAAATCAAATAACATTCCGCGGGTAGGATTAAGTGGCTCATCATAACTCTCGTAGTTATAACCGCCCTCTGCCTGTAAAAACCATTTGCGCTCATAAAATTCTGGGAACTGTCCTGGCGACCTGAACTGCGCTATGAATCTATCTGCATCGTCTTCTACTTCAAAACCTTGAAGTTTAAAGCCACCATGTAAGTTTGATCCATACTCACCTCTGTATTCCACGCCCAGTCCTGCAGATATCTCACTAATGCGCACACGGTTAAAGTCAAAATCGACTGCGTCTAGATCGTCAAGGTTCTCGGTCCCATTACCAAAACCAAAGAAGTTCCTGGCAAAATTGGGACCTGCAAACCTTGCATTTGCTGTGAGGTTCAAGTTATTGAATAAGACACCGGCAAAAGATCCTTCATAAGTGAGATCAAAACCTTGTGTTGCAAAATAATAACCGCCGGTAATTGTATGCTTACTGGTATGCGGGTTCCTATTGAATCCATTTACGGTAAATGTATTGCGCACGCCTATCCTGATACCGTCGTCTGGATTAAATCCTATCGCAGGTGTAAAAACATTAGCCGTCTGAATTTTCTTTTGAGGATTATACAAATTCCGATTGTATCCATCGCTAAGTCTTACTCGGGCACCGCCTTTGTTTGTAAAAGTATTGTCCTTTGTTTCGTGATCATAGATGACAATTTTATCCCCATTTTGAATATCATAGATATCATTGTTTTGCCCGCCTATGATTCTAATTTTGATTAGATCCTTCCCTTCACCGTAGGCTCTAATGATATCATCATCGTCAAGAGCGTAGATCCAGATTTCATCTGTATCACCCTTGATGAAGGTACGCTTAGCAACCACATCGGCTTTTTGATCGTCTTTATTTCTCCAGATAGTAACATTTGTAATACCGTCTGCCTTGCGTTCTATCTCAATAATATCATCCTTATCAGTAGCGCGCAAGATGGCAAGTTTGCTTAGGTAGTCATAGTATCTATTGACAATATCGTCTAGTTTATCTCGCCTTACCTTCATGTTAGCCTTGATCCTAGCTGTAGATGAATGTTCAAAAATCTCATCAGGAAGATTTTTGAACGCCTCATCTATGATTTCATCGGTCAGATTCTCTTGGATAAATTGTGCCTGTTGCAGCCATACCAGACGATCCGAGTTTTGAGCTAAGGCCCGGTCTAAATATTCTGCGGCTGTATTGAACCACTTAACATTGTCAATGTCCTCGTCATAAGTCGCAAACTGCTGAGTCAATCCAACCATCGTACGCAACGCACCAAAAGCAGCACCATCAAAATTTGAGAACACCTGATCCCTATCTCTAGGAATCGCACCAAAAGTTGTTGTGCCATCTGCATTGTCGTATTCTGCCCAGCGCCACTGGTCCTGATGTCTGTCCCAGTCACCGATGAGCATATCAAATACTCGTGCCCTGACATATCTGGGTTCATCAATCCTGTATTTCTCATCCCGCCTAAGCTTCTCAAAAACGTCTGCGGTACTTTCCAGATTGTCAGGCTTTCCGAAGCTTTCCAGATTTTTATGATTTTCTTCTGGCCGTTCCACAAGCATGTAGATCTCATCACCATACTCACTATTGTAATTGCCCAGTGCCCTCTGTTTAGGTACATAGTAAAACTCCGGATTGGTGTGGTAAACATCTACAGCATCGCTTAGAGCTGGTATTACCGCAGCTGCATAGGGGTGAGCAGCAGTGTAAAAGTCAAAAAGCAAATCTTCGGCGAGTGTTTCTTCATAGGATTCGGCTACACTATTTTCTTTAAACACAACCGTTTGGAGGAATTGAACCGCACTCTTCTTTAATGCTCGTAGATTGTATTGTTTACCATCTTTATCTACCAGCCTGAGCGATCTAGTTTGATGCCCACCTCCCGCTCTATCGACTTTTAGACCACCTTTAAGCGTGTCCAGAATTGCTACGGGTAATTCCACTTTCATCCCGTAAAGCTCTCTGTATTTAGTTCCCCAGATTGATTCAAATGCGTTGCTTTTCTCTACCCGATCATCTTCGTAGATGCTCGCTTTCGCGAAGGCGTTATTAATTTCAGGCAGCGTACTCAAATCATACTGTTCTGGTGCATCAATGGCTTTATGTGAAAAAAGTAATTTCTCCTTACCATCCTCAAATCCAAAGTAGCGCACATAACTGCTTCCATCTTTCATGATGTCTAGCCGTGCAAACCCCATCCCACCATAACTGAATAAGCCATCATAGCTCAAGGTCGCGTAGCTCTTTTTTGCACCACTTCCAGAAACTATTTGTCTTATGCCATCATTTTCTATGTACTGCAACGTATGCTCGTGACCACTGGCAAAAATGAGGCGCTTAGCCATGCTATTTCTCGCCAGAGTCGTTATCCTATTGACCATTTCCTGATAGCGCTTGTTTTGCTTGTCCTGCGCACTTACACCACCGCTAGTACGTATAAGTGTCGCAAGTGACGCAAGACCAGGTAGCGGTATAGGCTTTTGGGAAGGATAGAGATGTTTTATAGCTGCGTACTGTCCGCCGTGCACACCGTTTGTGTAAAGTGGATGGTGCAAAGCAAATACGATGGTTTTATCCTGGTTCTTTTTGAACTCTCCTTCAAGCTCTAAGAGAAATTGATCTCTAGTCCTAATCTGGTCGCAATCGTCATTGATCAATGGATGCTTATCCCATCGCTCCAGATACCACTGGCTATCAATTATTATAACGTGGATGTCATCTGATAATTCAATGGTTTCTAGAGGACAGCCTACGCGTGGTTGCCAGACATCCTTATCATCTAGAGCTTTTTCTATGTACTTCTTTTCTCTTTCGACATTATCAATTCCCTCGTCATACCAGTCGTGGTTGCCAGGAATAAAAATGGTGCGCCCTGGAAATTGTTTTGCCACCCTGATTTGCGCATTCAGATGATTTTCGGCTTCGGGACGGAAATCATCGTCTTTTTTAGGCATTCCTACTGGATAGATATTGTCACCCAAAAAAATCAGATGATCATCTTCAGTCGCATTCTCAATTATGTAACTTTCTAATGCAATCAGCCCATCGCTCAATCCACCTATCGGGCTTTTGCCTACATCGCCGATTAGATAAAACGTTTTATCGATATCAGAAACATCTGGTGAAGTCTGCGTAATGCCTTCTTTATATTGTGGTTTGAAGCTGGCGCAGGCCGTTATCAACAACAGGCTAATGGCAAAAACTATGTTATTTAACTTCATAGATTATAGACAGGTGGTATTTTTATCGGTTATATGGATCAATTGATGGATGCTTTATTTGATAGGACAGATGAATTTGTTCTTGAACTTTTTAAAGATCAGCTGGACGACAAGTTTGTGTATCATAATTACACCCACACTAAGCGTGTAGTTAAAAGTACTCGGGAAATCATCGACAACTCTGAAATAGGTGTTAAAGAGAAAAACGCTCTAATCTTAGCAGCTTGGCTACACGACACTGGATACACACGCAGTGAAGATGAGCATGAGGAGCACAGCTGCCAGATAGCTGAGGAATATCTAAAAAACCAAGGCGTAGATCAGGAAATGATTGAATTAGTCAATCGCCTGATCATGGCCACAAAATTCTCTGGAACACCTGATGGTGAACTTGAGGAAATTATAAGAGATGCAGATGCTTCCCATTTTGCAAAAGATTATTATCAAGAAACAAGTGAATTACTACGTCAGGAGCTGGCCCTAAGAGGGCGAGAATTCAGTAGCAAGGAATGGCGTAACGAAAACATCAGGGTTTTTACAGAGTCTCATCGATATTTCAGTCCGTATGCTGTTAAGAACTGGAATGTGACAAAGAATGAGAATTTGTTGAAACTCATTAAGAAGAAAAAAAAGAAAAAGAAAAAATACGAGAAAGAAAAAGTAAAGGTCGATCTGAAAAATCAGAGTCCAGAGAGAGCAATACAGACGCTTTTTAGGACAACACTACGTAATCATATAAAACTGAGCGACATTGCGGATACAAAGGCAAACATCCTGCTATCAGTAAACGCAATTATTATCTCTCTGGCTCTGGCAAATCTTATCCCAAAGCTGGAACAGGCAAGCAACAGGCATTTGCTATGGCCTACGTTGATTCTAATCTTATTTTCAGTTGCTAGCATAATCTTATCCATTATGTCCACCAGACCTAATGTGACATCTGGTGAGTTTACTGATGAACAGGTGCAGCGCCGTGAAGTAAACCTATTGTTTTTCGGGAATTTTCATAAGGTACCTTTTGACCGATATGAAAAGGCATTGATGAATTTACTTGAAAACAAAGAAGAAGTTTATCAATCCCTATTAAAAGACTTGTGGCTACTGGGTAGGGTTTTGAATAGAAAATACAATTTGTTACGCTGGACCTATACCATATTTATGATAGGGATCATTTCCTCGGTGCTTGCCTTTGTGATAGCCTTTTCTACGCTTGACTTTGCGACGGTTCAGGATGTAATTCCTTAACCAGATTCTGGTAGGTAAGCCTGTCTTCTGATCTTGACCGGTTGTAAAGAATTTCTACGCGGATAGCTTTAAGACCGATGACACCTTGGACATCCTCTAATTCAACGATTTCTACGTTTTCAGAGATCATCTGATTATACTGTAAGAAATTGATGTAACGCAGGTACTCCCGTTCTGTGTCATCATTAGTGTAGATGATTGCTAATTTACCTTTTTGCGTGATGCGCTCTTCCGTATCCTTGATATGCGCTTTGTCAATACGCTTTTTAATAACTTCATATCTCGCATTGTAGGTACCGTCGACGTCAAAGCGCTTTTCATCGATTCTATACCTTATACTCAAAGTACTATCAAATACTAATATCATGCTTGCAGCTTCGACTTTAACTGGCATCTCTTTCTGTAGTTCATAGAAGCGCCTTTCCATTTGAATCATGGTTTGTAGCTGCCACAACCGCATGTTATATAGGTATACAATATTGAAATCTATATCTGGTGTAATGCTAGCACCTACATAGATGTTGTGCTCCACCCCATCGGTTTTAAAGCGCTCAAAGTAGTGGGGGTAAATTTTTTGTGCTTCTAGCTGTTTACTATCTAGAAAAGCAGATAGGCTTTCATTAATACTTTGAACAGTATCATCGTAACTGTTTCTTGTATTGTAAATAACGCCACTGGCACCATCGATCTTAGACTCATAGGCCGTTACTAGTTCATCAAGATCTTTTGAAATGTCTTTGACATGATGCATGATTGGGTTGATTTCTTCAGTAAGCAACTTGGTAATATTGCGCTCTGAATTTGCATCTATGTTCCCTTGAACAAGCTCTTCCTTATACTCGTTAACCCGGTAGATTATCTGATCATAAATGGGTAGTGTCTCTTTCGCTTTCGCGGAAGCGAAAATCTCACAGACCAAATCCAGTTGTCCAATCAAATCGTTTTTGATAGAGTTGTTACGGGCATCACTACTGCCTACTATATCAATCTGACCGTATAGTGGATAAATGTCAGGAAATCTCACGTCTTTAAAAGTGCGCATTTTTTGACCTTGATCTCGATGTCTTAAAATCTTACGCGCTTCTTTTTCAAATTTCCACTGGACACTGTGATGGATAGAGGTACATTCTGTCTGGATTAAGGCTTTAATCCTGTTCAAATACTCTTGCTCGCTACGTATGACGGCAGCCTTGATGTAATCCACGACACCTTCAATTTTTCTAACGTTGAAAGAATTGAGCGCATATTTTTTAGTGCTGACTACCTCAAGAATTCCTATTAATTCCTTTCCCTTAAGTATTGGATAAAGGATCGCACTATGGATGCCTTCTTTGAGCAGGTTTTTGGTTAGGAATTTATTATCCTCTTGGGCTGAATAATCTTCAACGTCTGTAATGATAAGTGGTTCCCTTTGTTTAATCAAATGATTATAAGTCCCGCTGCAAAGTGCTTTCGTACACTGCTTAGCATGGCTATCACCTAGAATAAAACTTTCTGAGTCATTGTAAGTGATGGTTTCTAGTGTGCGATCGAATTTGTCAAATGCTGTATATCCCACCCGCAACTGCTCAAGGCCAAACATATTTCGGAAGATCTTCTGGATTTCTTCTGACTGATTTTCACCGGTAGTGGCACTACCAAGTAAAATTGTTTTTAACTCTGAAATAGCATGATCTACAGTTACATCAGTAAAATTCACTATCGCAAATCCATGAAAAGTGTATGCATCTAGTGGAAGGTATTCTTTCCATAAATCCTGGTCATCTGGATTCCTGAGCAATTTGTGCACATCTTCCTCAGATAACTCACGAGCACCTTCATTACGCTTTACATCGATGAATTGAGCATTAACCATTAATCGGTAGGATCTCTCAAAGCCATTTTTATCGGGAATCTGTCTAATCAGCGGTTTAGTAAATCCTATTTTATGATCGTAAAATTTGTTTAGAATAAAGCCAAAGGCTAATTGATAAACATCAAATTCATCGTCAGTTATAATCTTCAATTCAAAGCCATCGCCAGCATTTTTTAGGATTTGTTTTAAACGCTTAGATACATTGAAAAGAACATCCGAAAATGGTAAATAGGCAGCCTTAATCTCATTGCTGGTGAGCGCCTCTGGGAAAAGCTCATTAAGTAAGATACTTATTGGCTCTTCATATTGCTCGATTTCGTTCTCGTCGATTCCTTCTTGCAGCTCGGGATTTTCATCTGCGATACGCAAAATTGAAGAGAGATAAAGTTTTTTGAAACCACTAGTTTCTTCTTCAAATCTCTCCCTGTAGAGTTCTACTACCTTTTCAAAACTCAATTTGATTTTGATGGGCTCCATAGCTTAATTGCACTTGTTTCAAAGATAATTATATCCACGACCAGACCGTAATTCTAACAAATCTTTAATTCAAGCAGCAATGAGGATTAACTGCTTATTTTTGTTAGAAAATTTGACGAATGCGTTACTTGCTTGTAAGCCTATTGATCTTTGGTCTTATCTCCTGCAATCAGACTAATTCAAGTGATGTGGTTGAGTCTGATGACTATATCTCTGGAAAAGCGCCAGGGATAGTTAATGGGATGAGAATCTATTACAACAGGCTGGGCCCACAAAACAAACCCGTCGCGCTGGACACAGCCATGGTGGTAAATGAATCTTTTTCCTTCGACTATGAGGAAGAAGATGGTCTAGCAGATCTAAGATTTTTGACTGTTGATGGTGTAGAAGGTAATTTCATATTTCTGGCTCAACAAGAGCCCATGATCATAAATATCAATAAGGACACGCTTTCAAACAGCTATATAAAAGCTAATGAGCAAAATAAAGCCCTGCGCAGCTTTAAAGATGCTCAGCAGGAATACATGGCCGATGTGAATCGCATTAGACAAGCTCGTGGTGAGGCAATGAGGTCAGGAAATAACGAGCAGGGAAACAACCTGACTCAGGAATGGGCTGAAAAAGAGGTCGCGTTTTCTGGGATGGCAAAAGAAGTCATGCGCAACAATACAGATAACATCATCGCACCGATGATCATGGGTGAAATGCTCTCATCAAAACTGGTGGATCCGACAGAGGCTCGTGAGATCTACAATCAGTTTAGTGCAGATGTGCTAGAACATGAACTTACACAGCGTATAGACGCCTATCTTACTCAATTTGAGCGTGTAGCAATTGGTAGAAAAGCTCCCGAATTTGAAGGGTTTAATCCTGACGGTGAGGTGGTCAAACTCAAGGATGTAGTAGAGAGTGGCAAGGTCACTCTAATTGATTTCTGGGCTTCTTGGTGCAGACCATGTAGGGTAGAAAATCCTAATGTTGTTGCTGCTTATCAAAAGTATCACGACAAAGGTTTCAATATCATAAGTGTATCTCTTGATCGACCCAATACCGAAGAAAAGTGGAAAAAGGCAATTCAAGACGATAACATGACTTGGTATCATGTGTCGCGCATGCAGTATTTCGGTCCGCTGGCTAAATTATATAATGTGAGTGCTATACCAGCAACATTTTTGCTGGATGAGGAAGGATATATTATCGATAAGAATTTGCGCGGCAAGGCCCTTCACGATCGACTAGAGGAACTACTTTAGATTTTTCCTAGTTGCCGCAAAACAATCAAGATCACTACGGGCACGATTAAGGCGCCCACGATCAGCGGTTCAGCAAATATTAAATTAGGTAGATAAACCAGTGTAACAGCAAAGCCCGCCACTGCACCGCCAAAGTGTGCATCGTGACCTATGTTATCCCTTCTGGTTTTCATTCCATAAATGGAGTATAGGAGGTAACCCATACCAAAAAGCCATCCTGGAATACCAAAATAAATCTTCATTTCTGGGCGTAATAGAATTGCCGCATAAATGATCCCTGAGACTGCCCCACTAGCACCCACGGCGCTGTAGGCATATTCATCCTTGTGAAATAGATAACTCAACAAGTTACCCGCAAAGAGACTCACCACATAGATGATGATAAACTGGATTGAATTTAATTCATTGATTACAGCTGGGGCAAAGAAATAGAGAGTTATCATATTAAATGCCAGATGCCGGACATCGACATGTAAAAAGCCGCTGGTAAAAAATCTATACTGCTCACCCCGCTGTATATCTCCTATTCTAAATAAATACTTATCCATGAAAGTAGGATCATTGAAGGCTTTAAAGCTTATAATGCAATTGATCACAATTACCGCTAGCATAGCGATTTGAGGAGTGAGATTAATCATTGTAATTATGTCTAGAATCCAAGATAGTATATTTGCCGAAACTAAGACTATGCAAGCGATAGGCTACTATCTGATCTATCCTTTTCTTTGGTTACTATCTCTTCTCCCGTTCCCGGTTCTGTATTTTTTGAGTGACGCGATCTCCGCAATTCTTTACCACTTAGTAAAATACAGGAGAGAGGTCATGAGGGAAAATCTACAGACAGCATTTCCTGCGCTAAGTAATGCAGATTACAGCCGTCTGAACCGAGAAAGCTTGAGACATTTCTGTGATATTTTCATGGAGATGATCAAGTCACTATCGCTATCTAAAAACGCAATGCGCAAAAGGTTTATTTGTGAAAATGTAGAGGAAATGAACGCTTTCGCGAAAGCGGGAAAATCAGTCATCGTAATGATGGGACATCAGGCCAGTTACGAGTGGACCATGGTCCTAAGCGACCAATTATTACATGAAGGCTATGCCGTTTACAAACCTTTGAAAAACCAATACTTTAATAGATTAATTAAAAACATTCGTAGAAAGTTCGGCACCACACTGGTGGCCATGAAAGAGGCTCGAAATCTTGTCGAGAAAATGCAGAAGGAGCCAAGTTTTTTTGCATTTGTCGCAGATCAAGCTCCAAAGCCATTAAATGCTAAGTATTTCACCCTCTTTTTCAATCGCCCAACGGCAGTCTTTATGGGGTCCGAACAATTAGCTAGGAAAAACAATTTACCAGTTGTTTACCTGCAAGTAAATAAACTAAAACGTGGATATTATAGTGCTAGATTTGAGGTCATAACTGAAAATGCCCAGAGAACAAGTCCATGGGAAATTACTGACAGCTTCTTCAATAAGCTCGAAAGTCATATCGCTTCTCAGCCGGCTTATTATTTGTGGTCCCACAAAAGGTGGAAGTCCACATTAGAGAACACTACGCGTAACGTTGAGCTATCGCCTCGAGTTCAGCAATAAAGCGATCACCTAGGGCATCTGCCTCTTGTTGTGTAGGTGCCTCAGTGTATATTCTGATTATGGGCTCTGTATTTGATTTTCTCAAGTGCACCCACTGGTCTTCAAAATCTATTTTCACCCCATCGATGGCAGTTACATTCTCGGTGACATATTTCTCGTGGATATCATTTAAAATTTCATCCACTGGCATTCCCTGGGTCAAACTGATTTTTTTCTTACCCATAAAATAAGCGGGGTAGCTTGCTCTCAGCTCGCTTACTTTCATCTGTTTCTCAGTAAGCAGAGACAAGAACATCGCAATACCTACAAGCGCATCGCGCCCGTAATGAAGTTCTGGATAGATGATCCCACCATTACCCTCGCCACCGATAACCGCGTTCACGTTCTTCATTTTCTGAACAACATTAACTTCCCCTACAGCACTGGCGTGGTATGTCTCGCCATGCTTTTTAGTAACATCGGCTAGAGCTCTGGATGAAGAAAGATTAGAGACTGTGTCGCCTTTTTTATGTCCTAAAATATAATCTGCACATGCGACGAGCGTGTATTCCTCACCAAACATTTCGCCAGTTTCATCGACAAATGCAAGTCGATCCACATCTGGATCTACGGTAATCCCAAAGTTTGCGTTATGGC
Organism: uncultured Flavobacteriaceae bacterium; assembly: GCA_964478845.1. Classification (GTDB taxonomy): domain Bacteria; phylum Bacteroidota; class Bacteroidia; order Flavobacteriales; family Flavobacteriaceae; genus Nonlabens. The sequence goes on from CAYZJT010000007.1 coordinate 113,224, forward strand.
TTTTTACTGCCTGACATAAATCACCTAGATGTTCTTTTAGAGGTTCTGGATTGTGCGGGAAATGTCCCGTGGGATCGCAATACATCTCAATCACTTCTACACCTAATTTTTTCAGTAATGCAGGTACGGCTATTCCACCAGTAGAATTAACTGCGTCCACCACAACTTTGAAATCAGCCGACTTGATTTCTTCAACTTTGGTTACCGGCATGTCAAGAACTAAATCTACATGCCTGTCGATATAATCGTGAATCTGTCGTACGGTGCCTAATTCATCCACTTCAACGTATGAGAATTCTTCGCTGGCTGCATTATCAAGAATCTTCTGCCCTTCTAAACCATCTAGAAACTCACCTCTATTATTCAATAACTTAAGCGCGTTCCACTGTTTTGGATTATGACTTGCAGTTAAAATTATGCCGCCATCTGCTTTTTCTAGCGGTACGGCAACCTCGACAGTAGGTGTAGTGCTCAACCCCAAATCAATTACATGACAGCCCATCCCGATAAGCGTGTTCTGGACTAGAGCCTGTACCATCGCACCACTCAACCTGGCATCCCGACCTATGACAACGGTAGGGTCACTCTTCTGAGAAGCATCTTTGAGCCAACCTGCATAAGCAGTTGCAAATTTCACGACGTCTAGCGGTGTCAGGTTTTCACCAGGCTCGCCGCCTATCGTACCACGTATCCCAGAAATGGACTTTATCAATGTCATAGCTATATCTTTACTGCGATGAGCAAAAGTAACCCTATCCCCTACACCACCAAAGCTTGAACTTTCTCGCACACATCTATCTTTCCTATAATGATGAACAACTGGCCATCGGGAATTTTATCGCAGACAGTGTGCGTGGCAGCGATTACAGCTATTTCCCAAAACGCATTGAACAAGGTATCTGGCTGCACCGGCAGATAGACACCTACACAGATTCACATGAGATTGTAAGACGAAGCAAGGATCTAATCAGGCAGGATTACGGACATTACAGCGGGGTTATAGTAGATTTATACTATGATCATCTACTAGCGAGCAATTGGAACAGTTTTCACCATCAGCCGCTAGAAAAATTCACCCAGAAATTCTACAGACTATTGAACCAGAACACGGAAGTCCTTCCTAAGCGAGTGCAAAATTTTTTGCCATTTATGATTGCGCAAGACTGGCTTACAAATTATCAAAGTGTTGAGGGAATCTCTGTAATTTTCTCTCAGATGAACCGCAGAACAAGTGGGAAAGGAAAATTAAATTTTGCCCCGCGGGATCTGGTTAAGTACTATCCTGAGTTAAAAGAGCATTTTTTTGAGTTTATGATTGAACTCGAGCAGTATGTGAAAAACATCTACCCCGAAAAATAAAAGCTGCCTGAAGCGATTCAGACGGCTTTCAAAAAAGTATGCTAATCCTACAAATTAGGAATTTTAAGTTTTTGTCCAGGGTGGATCAGGTCAGGATTATCTAGTTGATCTGTGTTTGCTGCAAATATCTGGCGATATTTCATGGGATCGCGATAGTAGTGTTTTGCGATCTTGCTTAAAGACTCACCTCTCTCTACCGTATGATAAGCATAAACAGATTCATCTGCTACTTTAATATCTGCCATGATATCATTGGGATTTTCACCCCCTACTCGCTTGATTTCATCCCACAGCAGATTTTTCTCATACTGGGTTTGTGTAGTGCCACGCACCTCAAGCTTATCACCTTTAACCTGAACGTCGCCATTTTGCACATTGAGCTTCTCGCCTAAATCGAGAACGCTTTGATATTTCTGTTTTACCATTTTTGATTTGATTTTGCCTAAAAATACTGAATTTGCGTTATCTAAGCTGATAGATTTTACGCTTTCGCGAAAGCGTAACACTCATGCTTATTCCTCATCTTTCATCGTCGTGTAAACATTATTTACATCGTCATCCTCATCTAGTTTTTCTAGCAGCTTGTCAACATCCTCTCGTTGCTCTGCAGTCACCTCTTTTTGTACTGTAGGAATGTATTCAAAATCAGAACTCAAGATCTCAATCCCCATTTCCTCCAAGGCTTTTTGCATGGCGCCATAGTTTGCAAAATCTGCATAGATCATTATGCCATCCTGACTATTCTCGTCTTCTTCGTTTTTTTCGTCCAGAAAAAGCTCTTCAGCGCCATGATCGATGAGCTCTAACTCCAATTCTTCCAGATCAAGATTCCCCGCTGGGACACGGAAATGGCATTTGTGGTCAAACATGAACTCAACAGAGCCCGATGTACCTAAACTACCATCACACTTGTTGAAATAACTACGCACATTTGCCACTGTCCTATTATTATTGTCTGTAGAAGTCTCTACAAGTACAGCGATGCCATGAGGGGCATATCCTTCAAAAAGAACGGTCTCATAGTTTGCCGTATCCTTATCAGTGGCTTTTTTAATAGCACGCTCCACATTTGCCTTGGGCATGTTAACGGCTTTGGCATTTTGTATTACCGCGCGCAGCCTTGCGTTTGCATCTGGGTCTGGCCCACCTTCCTTTACTGCTATGACGATATCCTTTCCTATTCTGGTAAACGCCTTACTCATCGCGCTCCAGCGTTTCATCTTACGGGCTTTGCGGAATTCAAAAGCTCTTCCCATTATTTTTTTAGCTTATTAAATTGAATAATGGGCAATTTAGTAAATGGCAGGGATTATTTCTTCCCTTCTACTTGTTTAGGTGCAATATCCTCATCATATTTTTCTGCAAAATGATCTAGTTCCTCCTTATCTATTTCACCCTTGCGATTCAGTACATTGTTCATCACAAGCCATTGAATAGTGCGCTTTAAGTTTTTTGTATGATCACGCCCTCTACCCTGGGTAACATAATAATCTTTGTCACTTTCTAAGACCACGCCATCCCTTTCAAACGTCAGTATAAAGAAATCATCTTTGCTTTTCTTAGGAGTATTGTTATCATGAAATTGCAAGGAAATTAAATTCTCACCTTCAATAGTGGATACCATGTATTTTGAAGTATCGTCGACATTATATTTCAATACTTCTTTCCCCTTAAATATAATTATACCGTCGTTGAGCTTTAAATTCTGAGCGCTGGCAGCAACTGTAAATGCCATGAACGCCATTATTAAAATCTGTTTCATATCAAATCATTTCTTTCTCGAAAATAAATAAAATACACCTCAAACTCTTAGAAATTAATTATTTATAGTTGTACTTACAAATATGGAAGGTGTGTCTAGGCAAATTACTTCTTCTTATGACCGAAAAAAATTACCCAAGTGTGATTTGAAGCGATCAAGTCCTTTTTAACATCTTGCCATCTCCTCTGTAGATTGACTATCCATCTGTGCATAATTTTGACTTATTGCTGGACTGGATTTAATAAAAGATTGCTCACTTACATCTTGCATCCCATGTTAAATATTGGTCTTTCACAGAATGTAGGTCATGTTGCCTCATGAAATTTTGATTTCATTGTACTTGCCAGCGCATGTTTCTTAACCAATGGTATCCCATGGAGTGCATATCTTTCTAAGAGCTTTGTTTCATAATTAGCCGAACCCTTGTTTTTGACTTTGTGATTGCAAACTCTACCTTTACCGTGATCATGCCCACCAATTGAGCGTTTTGTCTGACAGCAAATTATCGAGCGCTTAAATTCGTATGAATGCCATTTTCCGCATCTGCAATCGCTAAATCTTTATGTATTTTGATAGATGACCTGCTCACGACTAACAATGCGATATCCTGCCTATATAACAAAAAATCAAACGCTCATCGAGTATCTCAAAATACACTTGATGAGCGTTTAACAAAACTCGCCTTTACGCTTGTTAAGACTGAGTTGTTTTAGGCTAGATATTTTCATCATATTCTTCAGAAAACTCCATAAGCTCTTCTTGGTCAATATCACCATTTTTATCAATCACTCCATTGATGACCAACCATTGAATAAGCCTTTTCATGTTTTTTCTTTTGTCATCACCATTTCCATAAGTGACATAAAAACGTTTGTCGCTCTCGATTGTGATGTCATCGTTTTCGAAATCTAGAATAAAGAAATCATCACTTTTGCTTGCAGGTGTATTGTTATCATGAAACTTCATAGTCAGGATTTCTGATCCATCCGTTTCTAGGACTGAGTAATCTTCAGGATGATCAACGTCGTACTTTAACACCTCTTCGCCTTTAAAAATGACATCGCCATCTTCAAGCGTCATGCGTTGAGCGCTTAACAATGCAGTAGAAAGAATTGAAATTGTAAATAATACTTTTTTCATAGTGACTGTTTTGTTTTCGTTCTGTACCATTATATAAAGCAGATGGGTTAAATCCAAATCAATGTGATCCGAAAACTAGACAATTAACGTTCTATAAACACTTGCATAGGTTTTTTAAAATTTCTTCAACATTAACTTAAGAATTTAGCCAAGTCTGGTTTGAAGTATTTAGGGCCTTTCAACACCTTGCCATCTTCTCTATAAATAGGTTTACCATCGTTTCCTAGTTTTGACATATTGCTAGCCTGAATTTCATCAAATACTTCCTCTATGATCTCCTGCATGCCATGCTCGATAATAGTACCGCACAGAATGTATAGCATGTCCCCTAGTGCATCTGCAACTTCGACTATATCATTGTTTTGTGCCGCCTCTAAGTACTCTTCATTCTCTTCTCGCATAAGCTTGTATCTCAAAAGGATTCTGCGGTCTGTAATATCTGCAACTGGCTTATCGTTGATCTCTAACCCAAATGCCTTGTGAAACTTGTGTACACTTTGTAATTGTTTTTTCATTATCGCTTAAGTTTGATGTAGAATCGTAAAAATACCGTTTCATGCTTATGCCCCTACTGGTCAAGGATCCCATGTTTTCAACAGGTCAGATCTATTTTGGTATTGCATTTTTTATTGTTTTTGTAATCATCACCAGTGTTATGTACAGAAGGGACAAAGCACTGCATCTCAAAAATTATAATGGCGTAAAGTGGGTACTGGTAGGATTCCTAGCGTTTTTTGCGCTACTACTTGCCTTGAAATTTGGCTTAAAACAAACTTGATGAACAAATTATTAGCACTATTCGCAGGATTCCTGTGCACTATTGCAATTGCACAAGAATTACCCGATGCTATAACCTTTGATCAACCGATCAAAAGAGATACAATAATTTATTACAATAACTTTCCTAGTACCCACGTAAAAGAGCGCAACGTAGAAGTCTGGCTACCTAAAGGCTATCCGCAAGAAGATACCACCTACAAACTCCTTTACATGCATGATGGACAAAACGTTCTGAACGCTTTTACTTCAACCAATAAAATCTCATGGGAAATCGATGAGAAATTAGACTCGTTAATGAGCATAAATGCGGTGCCACCTACCATAGTGGTCAACTCTTGGTCGATTCCTGCAACTCGATTTAACGAGTACATGCCCGCACACCCAGACAATGCTTCAAAATCTGAATATGTCAAGCAGCAACTGGAATTGATGACAAAGTTTGATAAACTGTTCTCTGACGACTATTTGAAATTCATTACACAGGAGGTTTTACCGTTCATTGAAACGAATTATCAAGTTTCCAAGAAACCTGAGGATAGAGTGGTAATGGGTGCGAGTATGGGTGGACTCATATCGCTGTATGCAATGATGGAGTATCCAGAAGTTTTTGGACGGGCAGGTTGCGTAAGCCCGCACTGGCCAGTACCCTACTTAGGTGACGAACTATTAAAAGCATTACCAGGTTTCCTACCTGATCCGAGTGATCATAAAATTTATTTTGACCACGGTACCGAAACTCTAGACCACAACTATGAGCCCTACCAGCTACGGGTAAACGAGGTTTTTGAAAACGAGGGTTACGACGACTCAAACTATATGTACCGAAAGTTTGAGGGCCATGAACACAGCGAGAAAGACTGGACTCGCCGAGTTGCGATACCTCTTGTATTCCTACTTAACTGAAATGTTTACGCTTTCGCGAAAGCGTAATACCAAAAAATCCTATGCCCAAAAGAAAAAACAGAGTAGTTATTACAGGACTGGGCGTGACAGCGCCTAACGGTTTGGGAATCACAGAATTTGAAACGGCGTTAGAAAGATTACAAAGCGGAATCAGAAAAGATCCCGAACTGGAAAGCTTGGGATTCGGTTGTCAGATTTCTGGTACGCCGCAAATCACTGAAGAACATTTAGCGCAAAATTTTACACCACTTCAGCTGAGAGGCCTTAAGGCTACTGGCATAGTTTACGGGGTTCTTGCTGGTAAAGAGGCCTTTGCAGATGCGGGATACACCCCAGCTGAAAAAGATGAACTGCATTCAGATATTGGACTGGTTTTTGGGACTGGTCAATCGGGTGGCGAGAAGTTTCGGGAGGCTATTCATCTAATTGATGAAAAACGCGTAAGGCGACTGGGCAGTACTAGCGTAATTCAAACCATGACCAGCGGGATAAGCGCGTGGCTTGCAGGTGAACTGGGACTGGGCAACCAGGTGACTAGTAACAGCAGCGCCTGTTCTACAGGAACAGAGGCTTTACTCATGGGCTATGAGCGCATCGCATCTGGCAAAGCCACCGGCATGCTGGTAGGATCGACCAGTGATTCTGGACCCTACATCTGGGGTGGTTTTGATGCCATGAGGATTCTGCCCACTCATTACAATAACGATCCCACAGCAGCCAGCAGACCCATGAGCGACACTGCCAGTGGATTTGTTCCCAGTAGCGGGGCCGGTGCACTATTTCTTGAGAACCTAGAAAATGCAGAAAAGCGTAACGCTACCATTTATGCAGAAGTTCTCGGTGGAAAGGTCAATTGCGGCGGGCAACGCAACGGTGGTACGATGACGGCACCTAATTCAAGAGCGGTACAGGACTGCATCATAGGGGCGTTAGAAGATTCAAAAGTTGACCCAGAACAGATAGATGCAATCAATGGTCACCTCACGGCAACGGGAATGGATGCTACCGAGATTCAGAATTGGTCGCAAGCCTTGAATCGCAGCGGTAAAGATTTTCCCATGATCAACAGTTTCAAAGGATTAATAGGACATCCTTTAGCTGCTGCAGGGAGTATTGAATTGGTAGCTTGCGCTCTACAAATCAAACATCAGAAAATTTACGGCAATTGCAATATCAACCCACTAAAACCTGAGATTGAAAAAATAATTGATTCAGATCGCGCTCCCGAGAAATCGATAAGTCATAAAATTGACTATTTGATGAAGGCTAGCTTTGGATTTGGTGATGTCAATGCATGTGTGGTTTTGAAAAGGTTTACCTAAATAGTTTTTATCAATAACATTCCATTCATATTAGTCTACAGTCGATTATTGCTTGGATCTGCGATAGCTGTATTTGCATTTTTAGAATGGCCATTAGCAAATGTTGCGATCCCTACGCTAATGGTAATTGGTTTGCTTACGGACGTTTTCGACGGTATTCTAGCTAGAAAGCTAGGCACTTCTACAGAACGTCTACGCGTTCTGGACTCTAATGTCGATCAATTTTTCTGGCTGGTTTCGATGGCTTCTATTTTCTATATGAATTGGAATTTTGTAGCACAGCATTACTTTTTCATACTGGTCATCGCAATTTTAGAGCTAGCTATCTATCTAATTAGCTGGATAAAATTCAAAAGGACAGTTGCGACCCATAGCATATTAGCAAAATTATGGACGCTTACGCTTCTTTGGTTCCTTGTCGAACTTTCTATAACAGGGTCAAGTTTTCTTGGATTCTGGACTTGTGTCACTCTTGGTATCATATCCAGACTTGAGATCATTGCGATTATTTGCTATTTGAAATCTTGGGCAACAGATATACCTTCTATCATCGCTGTGCGTAAAATCAATGCTGGACTCCCAGTAAAGAAATTCAAGCTATTCAATAGTTGAGTCAGCCTTTAAATGAAGGTGAGTTGTCTAAGATGATCACATCAATCTACTTATCCCTATTTTTATACTGTTACTTCACTATCTGCTCATGGAAAACAAGCCACCCATCACCTTCTGGATCATCGCATTTCTGGCCATCATTTGGAACTTGATAGAATTTTACTTCAGTTCTGTGCAATTAGATCTGATAAGAGATAATGCGACACCAGAAGAAATCGAGAAAATCGAAAAGTTGCCGTTCTGGTATTCGGTGGTCTTCCTAGTTGCTCTTTTTTCAGAAATGTTGGGTGCTTTTTTGTTGTTCATGCGGCGCAAAGCCGCCTCGGTATTTTTTGGTGTGGCGATGATCACCTTGATACTCGTGGAGATCTATTGGTTGTTCTTTTTCAGCATCAGAAAAACATCTGCTCTACTGTCCATCGTCATTCCTACGCTTATAATTTCAATTGCGGTATTCCTTTTCTTTTACAGTCGCCATGCAAATAAAAGAGGGTGGTTAAAATAGCTTTTTCTTTATTGCGCTTTCGCGAAAGCGTAACTGCTTAAAACAATATGCTCATTTTTGTCCTCTTGAAAAGAAGCCTATCTTATGAAATATTCTGCAAGCGAGATAATCAATAAGCTAGAATTAGAAAAACATCCTGAAGGCGGTTTCTACAAAGAAACCTATCGCGGTGAGATGAATTTGTCAAGAGAAGCGATAGACACTAAGTACAATTCTGACCGCAATGTTTGTACAGCAATTTATTTTCTGCTCACCTCAGAGAATTTCTCCGCATTTCATCGCATCAATCAAGATGAAATCTGGTATTTCCATACTGGCTCTGCCATTCATCTACACGTCATTTCAGAACGAGGTGATTATAAATCGTATCGCGTGGGTAACGACATCATGAACGATGAGCAGCTACAGGTGGTGGTGAGAGGCGGCGACTGGTTTGCGGCAGAAGTAATTAATTCAGATTCTTATTCACTGATTAGCTGTAGTGTCGCACCAGGTTTTGACTTTGCTGATTTTGAATTGGCTAACAGAGACAAGCTTATTAATCAATTTCCACAGCACGAGGCTTTGATAAGAAGCCTTACTAGAAATTGAATCGGCAACTTCTTATGGGCTTCTGATGTTACGTTTCTCAATAACCTTTAGGTAAGCAGGTCAATGTATGGACAGCCAGAGCCTAAGAAAAATTTTAAGAACTTTTAAATAATCCAGCGCAAACTTTGCCGACTCCTACATCAAATCAAACATAATGAACAGAACAAGACATATTGAGCACGAGATAAAGCCGCTGAGAGACAAGCTAAAATCACATGACCTTTATAAAAAACTAGGCTCAATATCAGATGTTCAACTTTTTATGGAGGCGCATGTATTTGCGGTTTGGGATTTCATGTCCCTACTTAAAAGCCTACAGCGCGATCTCACTTGCGTTGATCTACCATGGCGACCTGCCCCAGATCCATCGCTGGCGAGATTTATCAATGAAATTGTATGGGCTGAGGAAAGCGATGTTGACGAAAATGGTACGCCAGCCTCCCACTTTGAAATGTACCTAGCTGCCATGCGTGAAGTAGGTGCCAGTACTGCTAAAATCAATGACTTTCTATCCAGCATCAAAAATGGCTCTTCGGTAACAATAGCCTTGCAGAATCTTGACTTAGACAGTTCCATCAAAAATTTTGTTGATTTCACTTTTGAGGTAATTGATTCAGGCAAGCCCCATCAGGTTGCAGCTGCTTTTACCTTTGGGCGTGAAGATGTCATTCCAGACATGTTTATCGAGATCCTGAAGAAGGCCGATCCTGAAGAGAAAAAATTTGTCAAGATGCGTTACTATCTAGACAGGCATATTGAACTTGACGGAGATGAGCACGGACCGCTAGCACTTAAAATGGTTAGCCAGCTATGCGGTAATGATGATCAAAAATGGAATGAAGTACTCCAAATAGCCCAAGCATCACTTCAAAAGAGAATTGAACTATGGGATGGCATAGCAAACAGACTTTCAAAAAAGCAACACGCGATTTCAGCTATTTAAGAGCGATTACAAGCTTTTCCAAATACCGTCATTCTCTGGTACGGGCGCTATAATTTGAACTGATTCTTTTCTAACTGGATGAACAAACTCCAGTTTGCGTGCGTGCAGGTGAATACTGGCGTCCGGATTGCTGCGTTTTGCACCGTATTTCAAGTCGCCCTTTATTGGGTTGCCCATCTTGCTCAATTGGCAACGGATCTGGTGATGCCGCCCAGTTTCAAGATTGATTTCCAAAAGCGTATAGTGGTCTAGCTTCTTCAAAATAGTGTAAGACAAAACAGCCTTTTTTGAATTGGCAACTTCTTTATCGTGAGCGTAGCTTTTGTTCTGTTTGGTATTTCTAACCAGAAAATGGGTAAGCTTTACCTCGCCTATTTTCGGTTTCCCTTGCACCGCAGCCCAATAGGTTTTGTTTGTCTCCCTGCTTGAAAACAGCTTGTTCATACGGGCTAGGGCTTTACTTGTACGAGCAAAAATCACCACTCCACTGGTAGGACGATCCAGCCGGTGGATGACTCCTAAAAAAACATCGCCCGGCTTTTCATACCGCCAGGCGATGTATTTCTTTACTTTCTCAACAAGTGGTTCATCTCCTGTTTTGTCACCCTGAACCAGCTCACCCGCTAGTTTGTTTACCGCAATTAGGTGATTGTCCTCAAAGAGAATTCGCGAACTCAGATTTGTCAAATCACCAGATGACATTACACTAGCTGCGCACCACGATTCTTAAAATAACTGAAGTCATGGTTATTCTCGATTTTCAACAAGCTCTCATAGATCATGCGTATCACATTCTCCACATCATCCCTATGAACCATCTCTACAGTAGTGTGCATATAACGCAAGGGAAGTGATATCAAAGCACTGGGCACCCCGCCATTGCTATAGGCAAAAGCATCCGTATCTGTTCCTGTTGACCTTGAAGTTGCACGTCGCTGGAATGGTATACCTTTTTCTGCGGCGGTATCGATGATCAGGTTGCGCAATCTATTTTGCACTGCTGGTGCATAGGCAATTACTGGTCCCTCACCTATTTTGGCGTGACCTTCTTTTTTCTTATCAATCATAGGCGTGGTGGTGTCGTGCGTCACATCGGTAATGATGGCGAGATCTGGCTTGATTGTTTGCGTAATCATCTCTGCACCGCGCAGGCCTATTTCTTCTTGGACTGCATTTGTAACATACAGGCCAAAATCCAATTCTTTCCCATTCTCTTTCAGTAATCTAGCCACCTCTGCGATCATGAATCCGCCCATACGATTGTCCAGCGCACGGCAAACAAATTTATTTTCGTTCATGATGTGGAACTGGTCTGGGTAAGTGATGACACATCCCACATGCACGCCCATTTCTTCTACCCGCTCTGCATTGTCAGCACCTATGTCGATGAAGATGTTCTCTTGTTTTGGCGGTTTCTCATCGCTTTTGTCGCGAGTGTGAATTGCAGGCCAGCCAAAAATACCCTCGACTATACCATTTTTTGTATGGATATTGACCCGTTTTGATGGGGCGATCTGGTGGTCGCTGCCACCGTTGCGCACTACATAAAGTAACCCATCATCTGTAATGTAGCTGACATACCACGAGATCTCATCTGCATGCGCCTCAATGACTACCTTGAATTTGGCTTCAGGGTTGATCACGCCCACTGCAGACCCGTAATCATCTGTAATGAACTCATCCACATAAGGCTTCAAATAGTCCATCCAGACTTGCTGCCCGTTCCACTCATAACCTGTGGGCGAGGCGGTATTTAAATATTCTTCTAAAAAGTTGATTGATTTCTCGTTGAGTATGCTGTCTTTTGCCATTTGATTACTTTAACGCGTGAAGATAACAAGTGCAAATGACCCAGCGATATAAAGGCTTTCCTATTTTTGGAACGCTTTTAGCACATGCTCGCTCGATGGTTCAAAATCATACTACTATAGTGACTCATTTTACAAAAAGTGGCGTTATTGTGGCTCTTTTTCTTTTTTGTTTCGCTTTCGCGAAAGCGCAATCTCCCAAAGACACCTTGCAAGGAAAGGAATATGAATACTTCTTTGTGGACGGGGACTCGTTAAGCGCTATCGAGCTGGATGACGTGCTCCTGTTGCAACGCTTGAAGTTCGACAGCCGCTACGAGCAAATCAAATACCTGATCCTGCAACGCAAGGTAAAAAAAGTCTGGCCTTACGCCCGCCTCGCAGCAGAACGCCTTCAAGAACTAGATAAACGACTAGCCACGCTGGACAGCAAGAAAAAACGAAAGCGCTACGCTCGCATGGTGGAGGATTACATCGAAAAAGAGTTTAAGGCAGAACTCAAAAAACTGTCCCGCACCGAGGGGCAAATCCTCATCAAACTCATCCATAGACAGACCGGTGACACCGCTTTTGAGTTGATTAAGCGATTGAGAAGCGGCTGGAGCGCATTCTGGTTTCAGAGCACCGCCAGTTTTTTTGACATCTCGCTTAAGGAAGAGTACCAGCCAGAAAGCGTCATTGAAGACTTTTACATAGAAGATATCTTGCTTAATTCCTTCAATCAAGGCGATCTGGAATCGCAGGAATCAAGTATAGAACTGGACTATTTCAAGGGACGCGAGCGCTGGAAATTATATGAGCAATCCCTTCCCGCTGATTACGATTCCATCAATATCGCAGAGCGCAATGAACGAGTAAAAAATTACCTCGCTAAAAAAGCACGAAAAAAGAAAAGAGAGGCAAGACGCAAGGCGCGTAGAGACAAATAAAATCAGTGAACAAAAGCCACCAGCAAGCTGAAGCTTGCCAGCGGCTTTAATAGACTTTTAGATCTTACTGAAAATAAAAATTATTAGGCCCTACTCCACCAGCTTCCAGCTGTCTCAACAGCTGTCCATCGGTAGAATAAATAAACACTTCACCATCAGACGTAAAACCGCCGGCATCGCCTACAAAAATGCGGTCACCGTTTACAGCAAAACCATAGAAAACACCAAACTGCGAGGTTGTGATATATTCAAAAATGGGCTGATCTGATAATACGGTGGCGATTGGTTCTACGCTATACGCCGCATTTCCAGCAGTATAGTAAAGCCTGTTGTTTGCCACCTTCAAATTTCTAGCCGCAATGTTACCGGCACTTATGGTCTTGCTTACGGTAAAACTTGCCGGGTCGATTACTTTAATACCCTCAGAATCCAAGGCGTATAATTCATTATTCAAGACCTGAATGGAATTCAATCCACTGCCTACGGTAAGTGGAGCAGAAAACTGCTCGGTTGCTGGATCAAATTTTCGTAGGGTGTCACCAAAGCCAAAAGCTGCATTCTGCAAAAACAACTCATCACCGATTACCTCAATGAACTCACCAGTTCCACCTATGTTAATCGTCTCTTCAATAGTATAGCTTTCAAGATTGATCACTGCCAGATAATCATCTTGATCGGTCATAAATGAAGCTTGGTTAGTCACATAAGCTTTGCCGTTATACACCACCCCATAACGAGGTACATCAAGTCCTGTGTTAATCGTCCCAAGAAGCTGGAAAGTATAACGGTCCACCACGTTAATCACGTTAGACCCATTGGATACGACAAATGCTCTTGTATCGTCAAAAAACATGGACTGAACAAAAAGACCCGGGCCCTGGACGTTGTTCACATTGGCAAAAATATCAGAGGCCAGAACTGTAAAATCAGAATTCAGAAAAGAAACTGATCCACCAGAGCTATTTCCCTCATTCAAGATCAGTACACCATTCGTGTAATCACCCAGTGGTAGCGGGAGGGCATCATCGTCGCTGCCACAAGCTGTTAGCAGAACATATGTCAATAGTATGGTAAAAAAATTGGAAAATCGATTCATGGATAAAGAATTAAAAATTGATGGTTGAAGTGATAAAAAAATGCCTGCCCGGCATGGGTCTGTTTTCAACTGTCTGGTAGGCGATATCTGCAAGGTTGCGTACTTGAATTCCCAGTGATAAATCGTGGAATTTGGGAAATGTGTAATTGACACCTACCTGTGTCAAAATGTAATCATCCAGCACCTCGTCTGGATCGTTGTCTGATTGCGTAAAAACTTCACCTAGATAGGTGTTTACAGTGTTGATGTTTAGATTTTTCCAAGTAGCGGACACCTGCCCGATAATCTTGTGCTTTGGAACGTAGGTGAGAAAGGTGTCGCTTAGTTGATCCTCTGAAATCGTATAGGCGTACTGTGAGCCTAGGTCAAAATCGATACCTGCGAATTTGAATCCACCCTTGTATTGCACTTCCATTCCATAAGTTCTTACCTCACTTACATTCTGGGGTCTCCAGATAGCGCTGCTATTCGGAGTCCATTGTATTAAGTTTTGAATGTCATTATAATATCCTGTGATCCTCAGGCTGTGATCAGTTTTGGGAATAGAGAAAATTGTAGTTCCCTCGATCTGGTAACTGTATTCCGGCAAAAGATCTGGATTGCCTGCACCGAACCAAAATAGGTCATTGAATGTTGGGATCCTGTAGTTGCGGGAACCGCTAGCCTTTAGCGTAACATAATCTGCTGCTTTGAAGTTCAATCCACTACTGAACAAAAATGGATTGTCATAAACATCAGAAACTTCTTGTCTTAAGCTTATTTCTGCTGCTAGTTTTCTGTATTTGTATTTACCTAAAAAAGAAGCGCTACCTATGTTTCTCCTCGCCTCTATGAGGTTATCACCAGCTGCGGTGGTAAAATTATAATCCAAAACACCACTAGCTGTCCATCCACCTTTTTCAAAAAACGCGGTATATCTCGCATTGTATGTTTCTGCTGTGGATCCTGAAGGCTCTGGTCGATCGAGATTAGCGAAATAATCAAAAGATTCATTGAAATAAACTCCCTGAGCGAGGTGGATAAAATCGCCACTTTCTATTTCCCACTCAATTAGATGACGGTGATCCTCGTTTTCGTATCCAGAATTTGGATCAGTAGGGAAAAGCAATGAGAAATTGCGATTACCCGTGTAATACATTCCTTGATAATTGATTTTCTGCTTATCGCTTACGCGAAAAGAAATCCCGGCATTGGACGTGTAATGCTCAAATTGACCATTGGTATTGTCTCGATTGAACTTTTCAATGGGATAATCGTTTTCTGAAGAAAGCCTAGAAAGCGAAAAATTAAAACTCATCTTTCCATCTGAGAAGGAAGCCTTCACCACATTTTGATAGGTATCAAAACTTCCAACTCGCGCGCTAGCAAAAGCCTCTAATCCTTCATTGAAATTAAGCTCATTCTGTAAGTGAATGCTGCCGCCTATCGCACCTGTTCCATAGATCACACTCCCGCCGCCTGCGCGCACATCCACCTGATCAAAACCATCTATCTGAAACGTATTGAAGTCGGCCTGTCCGGTAAATTGCGAATTCACATTGAAACCATTCCAGATGACAGCGGTCTGTTGCGCGGTCGTTCCTCTGAACGTAGGCGAGGAAACCATCCCGTAGCCATTTTGCTTCAGAAAAAGTGAGGTGTTGAGTGCCAGCAGATCAGTGAGTAACCCTGGGGTTGCCTTGAGAATTGAATCGTTGAGCTTAATGATATTTTGACCTGTAGAGAATCGCTTGATCTGGCGATCGACGAGAATCACGGTATCTAGAGGCGTGCCCACATCAATTTGGGCGTGCGATACCACAGCTGATAGCCCCAGCAGGGCAGTAAAAAGAAGTTTCTTCCAAGTCATAGACACACCTCTATCCCGAAGGTTTGCATTGTTACGTCTCGAGGCAGGTCTCCTGACTTCAGATAGTGGTAGCCTTCCCAGGAATCATCCAAGTGGCACTTTACCAACACCCTTTCGGGACAGCGCGATGCTGTTCTGTCTACAGTTGCGGGAACAGTTCTAGAATTACACTAGATTCCCTTTTAATTTTTCCGCTTTCGCGAAAGCGTAACACTTTCACTCTACTTCAAAACCTAAAGACATCGCGAAAGTACATCATTTCTAAGCCTAGCCGCGCATCACAGACTTGCCTATTTTTGAAGCATGAAAAAATGGTGTGCTGTACTATTGATACTTCTTTATTGTTCTAGCTGTAAAAATGAAAGTCAGAGCAGCAATGCGCAAGCACAACCTGAAGAGAGGGAACCGATTGAAATCAAGTATGCAACTGGTTTTGAGCTTTTCAAAACAAAAGAAGGCTATGAGCTGGTCATCGACGACCCTTGGCCTGGTGCTGACAAGCAATACAGGTATGAACTGGTCAACAGCAAAACCCAATCTGATCAAATAGAAATCCCCGCCTATAAAATCATAGCCACTTCCACCACACACATCCCACCCCTCGATCTATTGAATGAGCAACAAAGTCTAGTGGGATTCCCTTCTACAGATTATATCAGTTCGCCAGCCATGCGCAATCTTATTGAACAAGGCAAAGTCGAAGACCTAGGTGTGGACAGTTCCATCAATGTTGAGCGTAGTATTGAACTGCAACCCGATCTGATCATGGCCTATGGTGTGGAAAGTGCAAGCCCGACCTATGAGCAAATCAGCAACTCAGGTATTCCAGTCATCTACAATGGCGACTGGACAGAATCTCATCCACTGGGCAAGGCAGAATGGATCAAACTTTATGGTGCTTTATATGGCAAAGAGAAAGAAGCAGATAGCATCTTTAATGCGATCGAAAAAGAATATCTTGATTTCAAGGAACGCGTAAAGAGGGTCGATCAACCAAAAGTTCTCGCAGGTGCAACCTATAAACACACATGGTACTTGCCCTACGGCGATTCATGGCAAGGAAAACTACTCGCAGATGCTGGTGGTGACTACATCTATGCAGAAACTAAAGGCAGCGGCTCATTGGCTTACAGCTTAGAGACCGTCCTGACTGATGGAATGGATGCGGAATACTGGATCGCGCCTGGTCAATACACCAGTTATTCTAAAATGCAATCTGATCTCCCAGCTTATAAAGAATTTGTTGCTTTTCAAACCAAAAAGATTTACACCTTTTCACTCAAAAAAGGTGCAAGGGGTGGCGTTACGTATTATGAGGAAGCAAGCATGCGACCAGATTTAGTGCTGAAAGATTTGATCAAAATCCTACATCCAGAATTAGCTCCAGATCACGAGTTGTATTTTTTCAGTCCGTTGCAACCCTAATTTCACTTCTTGAGCAGATTTAAGCAACATCGTTTTTCCTTTGCGCTATTCGGCTTGCTGCTTGTACTCTTGGTAGCCGAATTATTACTGGGTAGCGTTGAGATTTCAATCGACGATGTTTTTACAGCGCTGTTTGCATCAGATCAATCTAGCTCAAGCTACATTATTACACAACTGCGTTTACCACGTGCGGTCATGGCCATAATTGCGGGCAGCGGGCTATCCATCGCGGGCTTGCTCATGCAATCGTTGTTTAGAAATCCGTTGGCGGGGCCTTTTGTACTGGGAATTTCAAGTGGTGCGGGATTGGGTGTTGCGCTGGTGGTGTTGGGAGCTTCGGCGCTGGGGTTTGCGTTTGCCGGTTATGGCACGATTGTCATCGCAAGTATTCTGGGAAGTATCGCGGTACTGCTGATCACACTTTTTGTTTCGTTGCGTATAAGAGATACCATG
Source organism: uncultured Flavobacteriaceae bacterium (assembly GCA_964478845.1). Classification (GTDB taxonomy): domain Bacteria; phylum Bacteroidota; class Bacteroidia; order Flavobacteriales; family Flavobacteriaceae; genus Nonlabens. The sequence continues at coordinate 130,701 of CAYZJT010000007.1, forward strand.
GGCTTGCTTATCATAGGCTTGATGGTGGGAAGTCTGAGTAGCGCGGTGGTAGGTATTTTAAGTTATTTCAGCGCGAGCGAGGAATTGAAACGATATGTCTTTTGGTCTTTGGGAAGTCTAGGTGGAGTGAATTGGAATAGCTTAATCATATTGAGTGCTGTTTTCCTAGCGTGTTGCATTCTCACATTTTCAATTGTCAGGCCGTTAAATCTTCTTCTTCTCGGCGAGACTTATGCACGTAGTCTAGGCGTCAACATCACTCGCATGCGCTGGTTGATGATTATCGTGACCAGCCTGCTCGCTGGCTCGATTACCGCTTTTGCAGGTCCGATAGCTTTTGTGGGGCTGGCGGTACCGCATTTGTGCCGGCTCGTTTTACCTACCGTCAACTATAAAGTGCTTTTACCAGCGGTGATTTTGCTGGGTGCCTGTCTGATGATGGTCTGCGACATCATCGCACAAGTCCCCTACTCTAGTTACACCTTACCTATCAACGCCATCACATCCATCATCGGTGCGCCGATTGTAATTTGGTTGATCGTACGTAAAAAAGGATTGCAATTTTAGATGCTGGAAATCAGGGACACACAAATAGGTTATGGGCAGAAAGTGGTTGCTGCTTTTGATGGTGTTTACGCTTTCGCGAAAGCAAAATTCATCACCATCATAGGTCCCAACGGCTCTGGAAAATCAACACTCATCAATGCGCTCACAACTGGCCAAAATCTGTTGAGCGGCAGCATCAACTTAAATGAGAAGTCAATAATCTCCTACAGGTCAGAAATTGCCGAACAACTAGCAGTCGTCAGAACCCAACGGGACTTCTCCAGACAGCTGACCATACGTGAGATGCTGGAATTTAGTCAGTCACAACAATCTGATTTAAATAATTTACAATCTGTTCTAGCAGATTTTGACTTAACAGATTTAGCCAGTCGACGTTTGGGGAGTTTGAGCGATGGCCAGCTGCAGCGCGCACTTATCGCTCGAGCTATCGTACAAAATACACCCTTATTAATTATGGATGAACCCACTAATCATCTGGACATTCATCACCGCACGGATATTCTGGTCAAACTCAAAAGCTATACACGAGAAAATGATAAGATCATCATTTTTTCATCTCACGAAATTGACCTGAGCTTGCAATTAGCTGATATAATCATCTCAATACATGAGGGGAACATTAGAATTCAGGATAAGCAGGAATTCTTGCAGAGCCATTTATTGTCTGAGATGTTTCCTTCTAAGCACCTCAACTTCAAAAATGGAAAAATAGACTTTAACGCTCTGGCGTAGCTGCTAGCATCGCAGTCAAAAATTTCCAAAACTTCTGGACACTCTTAATTTCCGCACGCTCGTCAGGACTGTGTGCTCCCCTGATATTTGGACCAAAGGAGATCATGTCCAAACCTGGATAGCGCTCACCTAGAATCCCGCATTCCAAGCCAGCGTGGCAAGCCACAATACGTGGAGAATCACTAAACAATTCCTCGTATTTGCTTTTAGCTATTCTCAGCATCTCGCTGTCTACATTGGGCTGCCAGCCAGGATAGTCACCTGAGAGCTTAACTTCTAATCCGCCTAGTCGCATAACACCTGTGATGGTAGAAGCTAGATCCTCCTTCTGGCTCTCCACAGATGACCTAGTCAAGCAAGCAATCTCTACTTGTCCATCCAGCAAATCAATTTTGGCCACATTGTTAGAAGTTTCCACTAGGTTTTCCATATCTGGACTCATGCGATAAACACCATTATTTATTCCGAGAAGTGTGTAAATGAACGTTAATGTATCCTCAGAACTTAAGCATGGCTCCTGCGATACCTTGTCCATTTCAATAGATAGATTAGGCTCCAGCGATTTGTACTCGTTAAAAAGGGAATCTCTACAGCTTTCGTAAGCTTTTTCTAAAGCTGGGAGATCTGATGCCACAAAGTTGAATTCAACAACGGCCTCACGAGGTATGGCATTGCGCAAACTCCCACCACGGAATGTCTGCAACCTCAGCTCTGTTTTCTTTTGCATGGCATCCAGCAAACGATTGATCATCTTGTTTGCATTACCCAATCCCTTGATAATATCCATCCCACTATGACCACCCTGTAATCCTTTAAGCGTGATACGTCTTGCAATATTCTTTTCTAGCGGATGTTCCAGTTGAAATTCCTTCTGTCCAGTAATGTCGATACCGCCGGCACAGCCTATGTCGATTTCATCGTCTTCTTCTGTATCTAGATTGAGTAGAATCTTGCCTTCAAGAATATTTCTGTCCAGTTGCTTTGCCCCTGTCATCCCTGTCTCTTCGTCAATGGTAAACAGCGCTTCGATATCTGGGTGCGGTAAGTCGATGGATGACAGCACAGACATGATCGCTGCGACACCTAATCCATTGTCTGCACCGAGTGTTGTACCTTTTGCTCTGACAAATCCGTCTTTGATAAACATGTCGATACCCTGAATCAGGAAATCAAAGTTGGTATCGTTATTTTTCTGATGCACCATGTCAAGATGGGATTGCAGGATAACTGTTTTCCTGTTTTCCATCCCAGGCGTGTGCTGTTTCTTAATGATCACGTTTCCTATCTTATCTACAAGGTACATGAGGTTGTGCTCTTTCGCGAAAGCGATCATAAATTCCCTCACCTCATCTTCCTTTTTGGAGGGCCTGGGAACAGCATTTAAATCTGAAAAATGACCCCAAAGGACCTTGGGTTCCTGATCACGTACTTCCTGAGACATAGAATAAAGTTTTGTCCCAAAAATACTGTAGCAATGCACGTTTCCTCTTAAGTTGAGTTTAAAGTAGGTCTACTTATTTTTGATCTTATCGATCAGGGCATTTCCACATTACAGCGCGTATTTCAAATCCTCTTGCTGATCCTTGCAGGAGAAGCAATTTTCATTCTACCATTTGTATTGCCTAGGATTTTCAGGCCTACGGTTTTAGAAGTTTATTCACTGTCTGATCTTCAGCTAGGCACTTGTTTTTCAGTTTACGGAATTGTGGCCATGATATCCTACGTGACGGGTGGTGGGCTGGCAGACAGATTTCCACCACGGCGATTGATGGGTATTGCATTATTCAGTACTGCGGCGGGTGGAATCGTTCTTCTGTCTGACCCCAGTTTTTCAACCCTCTGTTTACTTTACGGTTACTGGGGTTTCACAACAATCTTTTTACCCTGGGCTGCAATGATAAAAGCTACTAGGATCTGGGGTGGCCATCAAAAACAGGGATTGGCATATGGCTTATTGGATGGTGGACGGGGGGCTGTTGCTTTTTTGTTTGGAGCAATGGGCGTATTAGCCTTCAGTGTTCTAGAGGAAAAAACCGAGAACCTACAAAATTTAAGCGCTGCCTATGATCGTGTGATCATCGCCTTCTGTTTTATTATTATAGTAGTGGGCGTTTTGACCATCTTCTTTTTAAAAGTAAATGAGAACAATGCGGCACGAGACGGGCATTCAAAACGTGTTATAAAAGACTACCTAAATGTCCTAAAGATTAGAAATGTCTGGTTATTGATGATTATCGTTCTCTGTGCGTACACAGGCTATAAGGTTACAGACGTCTACTCACTTTATGCAAATGAAGTGATGGGATATTCACAGCTAGAGGCTGCAAAGCTGGGCAGCAATATGCTCGCTGTACGCATAATTATAGGAGTTGCGGCCGGTCTACTCGCAGATCAATCTCGACCAAAACTAATCATGATCACCGCATTTCTTATTGCGATAGTTGGTTCTCTAGTGTTTGCAGCAGGGCTAGCCACTATTGAGCAAACGGTCTTTTTCTGGTCGGGAATTCTGTTTACTGCTGTAGGAACTTACGCGCTCAGGGCGCTATACTTTGCCACAATGCAAGAGTGCAAAATACCACTTGCGGTGACTGGCACCGCCGTTGGTTTAATCTCGCTGGTAGGTTATACGCCTGATATTTTCATGGGCCTACTCATGGGCTATTATCTGGACAACTTTTCTGGGATTACTGGCTTTCAATGGGTTTTTGGTTTTCTGGCTGGATTTTCTATCATCGGTTTGATATGCACCTATTTCCTAAAAACAAAATAGACACGCCCGCAAATACTTTCACGACTCTTTTTTTAACACCGCTTTCGCGAAAGCGCACAAAACGAACTTCATCTGGTTAAATAGAAATTAAGTGTATTTAATTGTACGTACAATCAATAGTCTCATTGCTAAATTTGAGCAATTTTAAAACATTTATGCTGAGTTACAAAGCAAAAGCACAAGACATCTACAATCAACTCGGACAGGGAAATCTGCTCAATGCATTTGATCAATACTACGCAGAGGACGTTGTGATGACAGAGCCAAGCGGTACACGTCGTGGGAAAGCAGAATGCCGCGAGTATGAAGAGCAGTTCCTCAACAACATCGCAGAATTCCACAATCTGGAGGTGAAAAACCTAGGATCTGACGAGGCAGCGGGAACCACCTTTGTGGAGAGTGTTATGGATGTAACCTTCAAGGATGGTAATCGCGCTCAAATGGAACAGGTTGCTGTACAGCAATGGAAAGGAGACCACATCACCCACGAGCGTTTCTACTACAACAACGAGCAGTAGAGATCAGCTTTAGACAAAGCAAAAGCGCCGCTGGGTAAACCCAGTTTCGTTTACGACCTAGGATTTAATATCAAATCCACTCTAGCCAATAAATCATCGTAATGATAGCGCTCGACACTATTTCTTGCGCTATTGCGTCGACTGCGCAAAGCACTATTGAGTGATTTGAGTTCGCCTCTTACCAGGGCTCTTACATCGCTCTGCGCCACATCGTAGCCTGCTCTTCTGGAATCCTCGGTCATCAGGTATTCCATGCGGTCTACATAGGCACGCTGCAAATTGCGCTCGTAAATATCTAAACGTCCCGATTTAATTATACCTTGACGCAAGTCACGCAGCATGTCTAGCGCAGAATAGTAATTATCATTTACTGTTTCTGCATTGATTAATCGACCGATGCGGTCAAAACTCATCAGACTGTTTAGGTGACGCACCTGCAATGACCTCAATCGATCAAAATAACCGTCAGGTCTTACGTTTTGGACAATTGCTTTATCTATCAACCATTCGGGTGTGTCAAAGGCATTTTCCTGCAGCCATTGCATGCTTTCCTTTTGAGCGCTTTTTTCCACATTGCTGTAAACAGTACCGTCTTGATTAGGTTTCTTCAAGTTTTCATTTACGCCCCCAACATTAGTCACCACATGCCCAACATATCGTGACCAAACGCCCAACAGCTCACTATAAAGCTCACTAAGATCATCGTAGTCATTTGTTTTTTCGCTGGTCCATTTTGGAAGGTTGTCAGCAACGATTTTAAGATTTTTCATTGCATAAGTGCTGGCTTTTACGGGGTCGTTACCGATCGCCTCAGTCTGGCTTTGCGGATCAAATCGGCTGCTCTGACGACCAAATTTATATCGAGGATCATCAGCTTTTTCCATGATCCAGCTGTTCAAGGTTTCTACCTCTTCTTGAGGCGAATCGGCTTCTGGGATCCAGCGGTAGCCCCAGTTGACAGCGTAGTGGTCATAAGGTCCCATTTGTCTCACAAATCGGATGTTCTTATCACCAGGCTGGGCAATATAATTGTACCGCGCGTAATCCATCAGACTGGCTGCGATTCCGTTTTTCTGGGTGAAATCGCCATCGCGGTAGTCCTCGACATTGTATGCATAACTTGCCGCCATGTTGTGCGGGAAACCTAACGCATGTCCTACCTCGTGTGCGATCACTTGGCACATCATTTCACCGATTTCATCCTTTGGTGTATCCAGCGTTCTTGCGCTAGGGTTTGCTGCGCCAGTTTCAAGTAGGTAGCGGTTTCGGTAAGAACGCAGGTGGTTGTGATACCAGATGATGTCGCTCTCGATGATCTCACCACTACGCGGATCGCTGACACTAGGGCCGACTGCGTTTCTGGTCGTACTGGCCACATATCTCACCACCGAATATCTGATATCCTCTGGACTGAAATCCGGGTCCTCATCAAGTGATGGTGCATCTTTTGCGATAATGGCGTTTTTAAATCCTGCTGTTTCAAACGGTTTTTGCCAATCCTCGATTCCTTGCTTGATGTATTTCTTCAAGCTTTCAGGTGTTCCTGGGTCCAGATAATATACAATAGGTTTGACCGGCTCAACAAGCTCACCTCTTTTGTAGGCTTCTTTGTCTTTGGGTTCGAGACGCCATCTGCGTATGTACCTTTTCGCGTCAGCTTTAAGAGCAGGGCTGGAATAATCAATCTGTCCCACGGTGTAGAATCCCACACGGGGATCAAATAATCTTGGCTTCATGGGGTCTTCAGGTAAAAGAATCATGCTTTGGTTAAGCTGCAGGCTAATTGAACCAACCGATGAATTAGACGGTGGCTCTGCCGCATTGTAGGTCATGTCCTGTTTTACTTCAACGTTCTCTGGAAACGACTTTATGCTATTGATAAAACTGCGGCTTTTATCTAAGCTGCGGACTTTATACTGACGGCGTAAAAAGGACGGCATCCCGCTAATGGCAGGGACGTCGCTGCTTAAAAACTTAGTCACATTGATGACTGATGCCGTAGAATCCGGATTGAATCCTTGGATGTCAAATGCATAAAGCGTAGGCTCGTAATTATTCACCCTTACCGAATTACCGATGGCTGCAGCAGAGTCAAGCGCCACTTCGCTATAGGACTTGACTTTGATTAGAATCTTGTCTTGAAATCTTTCCCAGGAGACTAATTGCTCATTAGTCTTGCTACCCGCATTAAGATAGCCTCCACCTAGATTGGCGGGGATCTGAGCTATACGAGTTACCCAAAGCATGTCTTTCCCAAGGACATCGTGAGGAATCTCGTAAAAGTAGTCGTCCCCCACCCGATGCACATCAAATATCCCATCATCGCTGATGGCATCGCTCGTTATGAGCTGATTGTATTTTTTGAATTTTGGTTTTTTCTTTTTTGCGGTTGAAGCGGTTTTGGGCTTTGCGCTAGCCGCTTGTTGTGGACTTTTGCAAGCAGCTAGCATTACTGCTAGGCAAAATAGGAACGTCGTTAATTTGATTTTCATGGAAAGAATTAAGTTCTAAAGTTAAGTTGACTAAACTTTATAAGTTCTACGATTCGGTTAATAGCTCTACTACAGTAGCAAAACAATCGTCTATTTCTTGCTGTTCTACGCCATTTAAGCCCATGATACGGCACTCATATAGTTGCTTGCTTTGCTCATTAGGCGTAACGGATTTCATAAAATCCATCGCCTCTATTTGTTTGTCCTCACCTAGATACATGGAATACTGCGCTTGTTTTATTGCATAATGATGATACTTACGCTGCGATCTCGGTATTTCAACTATTGAGGAATAAGCCAGATCATACTCGCCTACGGCATAGTGAGCGTACGCTCGTCTGGCTAATTCATTGGCACGTATGAACTCTCGTTGACTTTTATAGCTGGGATCTTTATTCATGTTGATGCTTTCTTCAACCAGAGTGCGTCCGATGTCGCCTAAGCTAAATCCATCCATTACATCATAGAAGTTTGCAATGATCCACTCGCCATCTTTGTTTTTTTCTAAATAGAAGATGAGATAATCAGCTACATAGGCTTTATCTTCTATATCGATCACGTGCTCAAAACCAAACCTATAAACATCATTCTGCTTATGTATATCAAACAGTTGAAATCTTGATCCTATCTCTTGTGACAGGTTGGTGATTTGATACATGCTCTCTTTGTAGCTGTCATAAAACACTTGATAGCCTCCTTGTTTGATAGGTTTCGGAAGTTTAAAAAATTTACTGCCTAGCCGCTTCCCAAAGTAGGCGACATCAAATTTGTCAACTAGTCCCTCTGCGTTTCCTTCATTGAGATCGCTTTCAATATTCAAGGCAACATCTTCTACCTCATCCCATTCAAACCACGTAGCAATATCGCTACAGGATGAAAAGGCCAATACAAGTACTAATAGGAACAGGTTGATTTTTTTCATTCGGAAAAGCTACTTCCACAATGATAGTCCACAACCGAAAAAAGTCAAAATGCTATTTGATTAAATCCCCTTCAAAAAGCTACTGTACAAATCATTGATCTGGTAGCCCTCGGTGAATCGTTTTTTGCTGAGTTTGTCAAATTCCACCAATCCCCATAGCAAAAATTCCTTCAGGAAGTACTTGTCCTCTGCTGAAACTTCTGGCTGATGCTCTTGCACTAAATCCTCAAGTGGCTCTACACGGTCAATTAGTGTTCTGTAATCCTGATCGGTGAGCTCGTCCAGAAGTTCTAGGCCGCCGTTGTTGAAGAACCATTCCACCAGTTTATCGTACGGCGTCTCTTCGTCCTGTTTCTGCAGTTTCTTGATTTCTGGGAACAGATTAGGGAAAATAGTTTTTATCGCATGGCTAACCAATTCCCGCGCGACAAACTCAGCGCCTTCCTGCTCGCCCTCATAAACCAACTCGATTTTACCAGTAATCGCTGGAATGATCCCGTCGAAATCGCTCAATCGTACGGTTGTGGATTCATCGCCATTCATGAGCGCACGGCGCTGTGCGGTACTCAACAAATTCTCAAAAGCCGTGATGCTCATACGAGCACTTACACCACTTTTTTCATCTACGTACTCGCTTTCCCTAGCGCTAAAACTTATTTGTTCAAGCAAGTCCTTGGCCAGTTCTGGCACATGAACATTACCTGCCTGAGCAATGACTCGCTGTGATTCCTGCTGGGTTATGGTTTTAGCGATCTCGATGTTTTCTGGATAATGTGTCAAGATTTGCGATCCTATCCTGTCTTTAAGCGGCGTTACGATGCTACCGCGATTGGTATAATCCTCTGGGTTTGCGGTAAACACAAATTGCATGTCAAGATTCAACCGCAGTTTGAAACCACGTATCTGGATATCGCCCTCTTGTAGAATATTGAATAATGCTACTTGAATTCTAGCCTGTAAATCCGGCAGCTCATTGATCACAAAAATGCAGCGATTAGCCCGCGGGATCATCCCGTAATGGATCACGCGATCGTCTGCGTAGCTCAGTTTTAGATTAGCAGCTTTAATGGGATCGATGTCGCCTATCAAGTCGGCGACTGTAACGTCTGGCGTGGCGAGTTTCTCGTAGAAACGGTCGTCTCTGTGTAGCCATTCAACGGGTGTGTCGTTGCCGTGTTCTGCGATTAAGGTTTTTGCTTTACGCGAAAGCGGATTCATAGGATCATCATGTATCTCGCTACCTGCTACGTATGGAACATACTCATCCAGCAGACTGGTCATCAACCTAGCCAATCGCGTTTTTGCCTGCCCACGCAGTCCTAGCAGATTGATGTTATGCCTCGACAAGATCGCCCGTTCCAGCTGCGGTATCACCGAGTTCTCATACCCATGAATCCCATCAAAAGTGACGACGTCGTTATGGATGTTATGAATCAGGTTATCGCGTAGCTCGTCTTTGATGGACTTGCTTTGCCAGCCGCTTTCCTTGAGTTCACCTAGCGTCTTAATATCTGTAATTGCCATGTTTTCCTTCTTGCTAGCAAAATAGCAAGCAGGCGCATGCGGTGGTGCTGGTATTAGAGTTCTTTAACGTCTGGTGGGGGTTGTTAGTTCGCTCCTGCCTGCCAGAGGCACGACAGGCAGGTTCGCGAAAGCGTAGAACGCGCAAAAAATATTTCTTATTACAACTGGCGAAGCCCCCAACCCCCGAAGGGGGCTTTTAAGTCGCGCGCGTCTGTGACGCGTGTGAATAGTCAAGGGTTTGACACGCATTGCAAACGCGCGCCACTAGCAGGGTTCTCAATTCAGCATTCAGAATTCTGAATTAACTAATATACTTCCAAAACCCCTTCTTACCTTGCAAGTGTTTCATCACCCGCAGAATCCCAGCATTTTCGGGTTGCTCTAATCTGGGATCATTCAGCAATAATTGCTGTGCGGCTTGTCTGGCTTGAGCGAGCAATGCATTGTCTTTTACGATATCGGCTAGCCGCAATTGCAGGACGCCGCTTTGTCTTGTACCCATGAGATCGCCGGGGCCACGAAGTTTTAGATCCACTTCTGCAATTTCAAAGCCGTCGGTGCTTTTGACCATGGTTTCCAGTCTGGTACGTGCCTCTGTGCTCAATTTGTGGCTGGTCATTAAAATGCAGTAACTCTGTTCTGCGCCGCGTCCTACCCTACCGCGCAACTGGTGCAGCTGACTCAATCCAAATCGCTCTGCGCTCTCGATGATCATCACGCTGGCATTGGGCACATTTACGCCTACCTCAATTACCGTGGTGGCGACCATGATCTGAGTCTCACCTCTGACGAAGCGGTTCATCTCATAGTCCTTGTCCTCAGGTTTCATTTTGCCGTGGACGATGCTCACGCGGTAATCAGGTAAGGGAAAATCGCGGACGATACTTTCGTAACCGTCCTGCAAGTCTTTGTAATCCAGCGTTTCAGATTCCTGAATCAGCGGGTAGACAATGTAGATTTGCCTGCCTTTGGCAATCTCATCACGTATAAACTGAAATACCGTCAATCGATCTTTGTCATAGCGGTGAACGGTCTTGATTTCCTTACGGCCTGGCGGCAGTTCATCAATGACAGAAATATCTAAATCACCGTACAGACTCATCGCCAGCGTACGCGGAATAGGCGTGGCCGTCATCACAAGTACATGCGGCGGCAGATGGTTCTTCTTCCACAACTTTGCCCGCTGCGCCACACCGAACCTGTGCTGCTCGTCAACGATTGCCACACCTAGATTCTGGAATTTGACTTTATCCTCAATCAGCGCATGCGTACCGATCAGGATATGCAATTCACCTGACTCTAGTTTTTCATGAATAAACTTACGGTCTTTGGTTTTTACAGATCCCGTTAGTATAGAAACTTTTAATCCAGTTTTTTCAAGCAACTCACTCACACCCGTAAAATGCTGTTGTGCAAGAATTTCTGTCGGTGCCATAATGCAGGCCTGAAAACCATTATCGATTGCTAGCAGACAAGTAAGCACCGCTACGATGGTTTTGCCTGATCCCACATCTCCCTGCAACAGTCGGTTCATGTGGGCGCCAGTCGCCATGTCGGCTCGTATTTCTTTGACCACGCGTTTTTGCGCACCAGTCAATTCAAACGGCAAATGGTGTGCATAAAAGTCATTGAAATGATCACCTACTGTATCAAAGACAAAGCTTTTTATCTTCTGCTTTCGGATGCGGTTTTGTTGTAACAATTCCAGCTGAATAAAAAACAGTTCTTCAAATTTTATGCGGTTGATTGCAGCGTTGAGTTGCTCTGCCGAGCTGGGGAAATGAATGGCACGCATCGCCTCGTTCTTTCCAATGAGATTCATGCGACTCATAAAAACTTCACCCAACGTCTCAAAAAATGAGTTGTTGATTTCGCCGTACAGCTGGCGCATCACTTTGATGATGGCGGTATTGGTGATTTTTCTTTTGGCAAGTGTTTCTGTACTTGGGTAGACTGGTGAAAGCGCCTGTTGAGGCTTGGATTTAAATTCTTCCAGCAATTCCAGTTCAGGATGCGCCATACTGAATGTTGCACCATATTGCGCAACTTTCCCAAAAGCTACGTATGGCTGATTGATTTTCAGAATGTCCCTAAAATATTTCTGCCCCTTGAACCATACCAGTTCCATGCTCCCCGTCTGATCGATAAAAGTGGCAACCAATCTGGTAGCCTTGCCGGTTCCGGCGGTTTTCAGGTGCGTGATCTTCCCAACCACCTGAACCTGCGCAGCGTCTACGGCAGCCAATTGGTTTATACGATAGAATTTGGTTTTATCGATGTAGCGATTCGGGAAGAAATTGGCTAGATCACCGTAGGAATGTATGTTGAGTTCCTTTTTGAGCAACTTTGCCCGCTCTGGCCCTACCCCTCGCAGGTATTCAATCGGAGTATCTAAAAAGTGGGTGGGCAAAGCGCTGTGGTTTATAGCGAAATTAGTGAAGAGCGGCTTATTAGTTTACAAACACAGAACCATTACAATCGTGATTCGAGAACCTCATCACTTTATAGGTAGTACAGTTGAGCCCTGGGGTTCCCGAATGGGCGATTAACAATTATCTAATATCGGTTTAGCGTCGTGTGAGATGCTGACCTGAGTCAGCATGAACTGTTCAAAATACACTACTGCCTAGCAATCCACCTGCGGTATTCCGCAGCATTGCGGTTGTGCTGGGCAAGTGTGCGGGCAAACTTGTGGTAGCCAAAATTCTTAACATCGGCTACAAAATAGTAATAGTCGTGGTTTTCTGCATTTAGCACCGCGTCAATTGCGTTTAAGTCTGGGGTGATGATCGGGCCGGGCGGTAGCCCAGCATATTTGTAGGTGTTGTAGGGTGAGTCTGTTTCTAGATCGCGGTAAAGCACGCGCTTGATGACTTGGTCAAAATCGTTTTCTGCCTTCTTCTTAGCGTAGATCACCGTAGGGTCAGCGTCCAGTTTGATACCGTTGCGCAAGCGGTTGAGGTAGACGCCTGCCACTCGTGGACGCTCGTCGACTTTGGCGGTTTCTTTTTGTACGATGGAAGCCAGCGTATAAACTTCGGCAGGTGTGAGATTGAGCTTTCCGGCTTTTTGTTTACGGGCATCTGTCCAGTAGGAATCATGGTAACTTGCCATGCGATCCCTAAATTGCTCTGCGCTGGTGTTCCAGTAAAATTCGTATTGATTAGGCAAGAATAAACTCAGCAAGTTTTCTTCATTCAGATCTCTTTTGTCCAAAAACTGCTCATCCAGCATAGCTTGTAACAGGCCCAAGCTGTCTGGTTCGATCTGTCTGGCAACTCGCCCTGCCAAATCCTCAATGCGTTCCTGATTGTTGAAACGAACGATCACGGGAAGGTTTTTTGACCTAATGTTGTCGATGATATCGTTGTTGCTCATGCCCTTAGTCAGCACGTAACGCCCTGGTTTCACATTTTTGTGATAGCCCTTTCTAGTGGCCGTCTCGTGAAAGGCCTCCCGATCTTCTACGGCAGCAGCGACAATCTTAAAAGCCTTTTCATAATCTGCGCCGGTAGGGATGAAAACCTCGTAGGTCTCGGTCTCAAAATTGGTATTCGGGCCAAAAAAAGTTTGATGAATATTGTAGGCAAAAACACCCATGACCACGAGTCCGACTAGGGCGATGATAAAAACAAGTTTGGTATATTTTTTCATTCTTGGTTGAATGGGCTATTTATTAATCAGTTGATACAGCAGGACGTCTTTGTAGCTGTCCATAGTGGCAATCCAGTCTTTTTTTATTCCGCTTTCGCGAAAGCGTAATTTCTCAAACAACTTCCTGCTAGCAAGATTATCCTCACTCACACTGGCATACAACTGGTGCAGCCGCAGGTGCTGAAATGCGTAATCCACCATTAGCCTAAGGCCCGCCGTTGCCAGTCCCTGAGCACGATCTGCCTCCTGACTGATGACTATACCCACGCCTGCGCGTTTGTGAAATGGATTGAAATCATACAGATCGACTACGCCCTTGATCTCGTCTCGCGAATTGCAAATGGCGAGACGCAACTGCTTAACCTCGTAGATATCACGGTGCGCATTTTCCAAATACTCGCGCAGGGTAAACTTTGAATATGGCGTGACGGTGTTGCCCACTTCCCAAAGTGCAGGATTGTTCTCCAGCTCGTATAGAAAGTCAATGTCCTCAGGATCTACCGCCCGTAGATAGCATATCTCGTTGCGCAGGCTCAGCATGTGATCTCGCCTTTAAAAACCTGCTGCGCTGGACCTGTAAGCCAAATATCCTCATACCCTTCACCTACTGGCAAAAAGGAAATTTCCAGTTCGCCACCTGGTGTTTGTAATTTGATCAGATGGGCATCTGTACGCTGCGTATGGTGCATGGCCAGAGCAACAGCGGTTACGCCAGTTCCACAGCTCAGGGTTTCATCCTCTACCCCGCGCTCATAGGTCCTTACTTTGAAGACGTTACCACCGGCGGGCTGAACAAAATTGATATTGGCACCTTCTTTTCCGTAGATCTCGTTGCGCAATTTCCTGCCCACGGTTTTCACATCTACATGGTCTAAATTGTCAGTCAGCTGGACGTGATGGGGCGATCCCGTATTGGTGAAAACGTGATTTTCCAAAACATCTAGATGTGGCACGTTGATCATCTGTAGACTCACTTTGCCATCGGTCAGAACTTTTGCAGCGTGTAAACCGTCAATGGCCTCAAATTTTGTTTCCGTTTTTGTGATACCTAGAAAATGAGCAAAACTCACGATGCAGCGTCCGCCGTTGCCACACATGCTGCTTTCACGACCATCTGAATTGTAATAAATCATCTTGAAGTCCAGACTGTCATGGTTTTCCAGCAGGATCAAGCCGTCTACACCCACACCAAATCTCCTATCGCAGATGGTTGCAATTGTTTCAGTCGTGATCTTAAATTTTTTGTCACGATTATCGATCATGACAAAGTCATTGCCGGTTCCTTGATATTTATAAAACGCCACCTGCTGCATGGCGGCAAAGGTAAAGTGCGCTGCAGAATTAACAGGCTTAGGTTAAACTGTGTTAACAGATTAAGGCATGTATAATTTGGCACATAATTTTATGTTCTAAGTAGCAGAGATCAAGATCAGATTCACGGTTTGACCAAATAATTATGTGAATGCTGATGAAATAAAGAACTGAAAAAGAAAGAAAAATGAAGAACTGGTTAAAAACACTCGGGACGGCGGCCGTAGGCGGCGCAATGGTCTTAGGAACCTACAAGCTAATTGAAACCGAAGAGCAACAAGACGATCGCCCCAGCTTTGAGATTACTGAATCACTACCTCAAGTCAATGCAAATTACACAGCCGGCGCATTGCCGGTCAATGCGATCGATTTTACTGAGGCTGCCAATAAGACTGTCAACAGCGTAGTCCACGTTTTCAATAAAAGCGTGACGACTGGATACCGCAGCCAGCTGGAATACTTTATGGGCCGGCCATCACAGCGCGAGGCTATCGGGACCGGTAGCGGCGTGATCATTACTGCAGATGGGTACATCGTGACAAATAACCACGTAATCGAGAATTCTACCGAATTGCGAGTAAAACTAAACAACAACAAAACATACGTTGCAGAACTGGTGGGAACAGAGCCCAGCAGCGATATCGCCCTTTTGAAGATCGACACAGATGAGGAGTTGCCCTATGTTGTTTTTGGTGATAGTGATCAAGCTCAAATTGGGGAATGGGTTCTCGCGGTAGGTAATCCGTTCAACCTCACTAGTACTGTGACCGCAGGAATCATTAGTGCCAAGGGCCGTGACTTAAACACCAGCGATCGCAACATGCAGAATTTTATCCAGACGGACGCAGCTGTCAATCCAGGCAACTCAGGCGGTGCGTTGATTAATACCAATGGTGAATTGATCGGAATCAATACCGCCATTGCATCACGAACAGGATCTTATGTAGGATACAGTTTTGCCGTTCCATCTAACAATGCGCGTAAGATCATTCAGGATTTGATGGAGTACGGCAGCGTGCAGAAAGGTATGCTGGGAATTTCTGGGAGAGAGCTCAATGGCTCGCTTGCGCGAAAAGAGGGTCTGCCAGTCAGCGAGGGAATCTATATCGCTGATGTGGTACCAGAAAGCGGTGCCAGCAAAGCCCGAGTAAGAGAGGGCGATATTATCACTGGAATTGACGGGCTGAACATACGCAGTTTCAATGACCTGACCGGTTATGTAGCAAGTAAGAACCCAGGTGACATTGTAAATATCAAGGTGCTGCGAGACGACAGGATTCTGACTTTGCCCATCGAGATTACGCTGGACACCACCATGGAAATTCCAGAATTGGAAATGATGGTCCGCAACATGAACAGCGCAGACCGTAAGACCTTCAAATCAAACAACGGTGTGAAAGTGGTCGCACCTACTGGCGATTTGCGACGTAGTCGCACCGACTGGAGAAAATACATCATTACCAAAGTCAACGACAAAGCAGTAAACGATGTTGAGGACCTAAAAAAAGTGCTGGAAGAAGAATCGCGCTACGGTGACATGATCGTCGAGATGAAGAATGACGAAGGCGAGACTGAGCGATACCGCGTGCGGTAATCAACGTTAATTGCATTTTAAAATCCCTGCCACAGTAGTCGCAGGGATTTTTTGTTACGCATATTTGAAAACATGGAGATCAGTATCTGGCAGTTTGCGGTGGATTTTGGATTGATGGTGCTTATCTGGATGGTCCAGCTGCTCATTTATCCCAGTTTTGAGTTTCTGGACTCGGCAACATTTAAGCAATGGCATGCGCGGTATGCGCGCAACATGACGTTTATCGTCGCACCGTTGATGTTTGGTCAGGCTGGATTTGTCGTCAAGCATTTGTTCGAGGGCATGGATCTTTACTCAATTATCTACTCGGCGCTGGCGCTATCAACATGGGTGACCACGTTTTTGATTTTCGTACCTATTCATCATAGACTGGACACAACGCCGCATGACAAGCCGCTATGTCGCAAACTGGATCGGCTGAACTGGATCAGAGTGGTTATCTGGACAGTCATCATTGCGCTGGATGTAATTGCAATTCTCAATTAATTACGGCATCGTTGTAGCAATCTTTGTTTGAATTTCCGATGACAGCTATTCCTCTGATATTTAGTAATCTACTGCTTGTATTAACCTAGTGCTTTTGGTAATTACGCTTTGGCGAAAGCGTAAACAAAACAATCCCAAGTGTAACAAATAAGATATAGAGCGACTAATAGAGCAAATCCCAAGATATTTAAGAATCATCTGACAGTTTAGCCGAGACAAGCGCACTCGGTATAATTTTTGCTGCATATTTCTTCGCCTAATGATCAGGCATTTTTAAACAAATAATTCTATATGAGACAACTCAAAATCACCAAGCAGGTAACCAATCGTGAATCGAAATCACTGGATAAATACCTGCAAGACATCTCTAAAATTGACCTTATTACTGCCGAGGAAGAGGTGGAACTGGCACAACGCATCAAGAAAGGTGATCAGCGAGCTCTAGAAAAACTGACGACTGCAAACCTACGTTTTGTAGTATCTGTTGCTAAGCAATATCAAAACCAAGGTCTAAAGCTTCCAGACCTTATCAACGAAGGAAACGCGGGACTTGTAAAGGCTGCCAAGCGTTTTGATGAGACCCGTGGATTCAAATTTATCTCATATGCGGTATGGTGGATCAGACAGTCTATCCTGCAAGCACTTGCCGAGCAATCCCGTATCGTGCGACTGCCGTTGAACAAAATTGGTTCAATCAACAAGATCAATAAGGCATTTTCTCACCTAGAGCAACTGCACGAGCGTCCGCCATCACCTGAGGAATTGGCAAAGGAACTTGACATGACGGTAAGTGATGTTAAGCAATCTCTGAAAAACGCCGGTCGTCACGTAAGTATGGACGCACCGTTGAAAGAAGGTGAGACTTCTAATCTATACGACGTTGTACGTAGTGGCGAGTCGCCTAATCCAGATCGTGAGCTGATGCACGAGTCGCTGACATTGGAAATCACGAGAGCACTTGAAACACTGTCTCAGAAAGAGGCTGATGTTATCTCGTTGTACTTCGGAATCGGGAACCAGCAACCGATGAGTCTTGAGGAAATCGGTGAGACCTTTGACCTGACCCGTGAGCGCGTGCGCCAGATTAAGGAAAAAGGAATCAAAAGATTGCGTCAGAATTCACGTAGCAAGATCTTGAAATCTTACTTAGGTTGAAATCTGAGATCATTTAATACAAATCCCCCAGCGAGAGCTGGGGGATTTTTTGTTTCAATGATTTCCATAATATTCTGATGTCAGTTCGAGCGCAGTCGAGAACGATTTAGATTTTACAGACTTCGGCTATTCCCTAATCTGTCTCGACTGCGCTCGACATGACTTCCTGATGATTATCTAACTTTGAAATATGAAACAGTACTACCTGTATATATTAGAATGTAGAGATGGGAAATTATATAACGGGATGACTAATAATCTGGATAGGCGCCTGAGCGAGCATCAGTCAGGTAAAGATCCAAGAAGTTTTACCTACAAACGCCGACCAGTCAGATTGGTTTTTCATGAGGTCTTTAATGATATTGGACAACTGATTTACTTTGAAAAAAAGATAAAGAAATGGAGCGCGCAAAAGAAGAGAGCATTAGCCGATGGTGATTATAATAGACTTGAATTGTTAGCTGAATGCAGGAATACTACACACTATAAGTATCAGGCTACTGAAGAAGAGATCGATGAGTACCTAAACAACTTAGATAGTTGATCTAAGTGTCAGTTCGAGCGCAGTCGAGAACGATTTGAATTTTACGAACTATGGTTTTTAGAATCTGTCTCGACTGCGCTCGACACGACAATGGTGAGTATTCAGCTAGCCTTAGCCTTTTTAAATTGACAATCTTTCCCCCAAGAGTTGAATGACTTTTAGTGGATTTGTTTCATCCATAAATCCAAACAATAGAATAAAAGGTCAATTCGAGCGCAGTCGAGAACGATTTGAATTTTACGAACAATGGTTTTTCTTGAATCTGTCTCGACTGGCTTGACATGACATCGATTCTCGACATGATATCGATTAAGGAAATAATCCTCATAAATCACCCCACCACTACCCTATCCTCAATCTTATCAATCACCGCCTGCGCAGCAGCTTTTCCATTGAGCATGGCGGCATTGAGGGATGCGTTGCTGTGTTGATCGCCAGCTAGGAAGATGTTCTCGGTCAGCTGGGTTTCTGTTGAGTTGAGAGCGTAGTTGAGATTATTCAAATCTGGCAAAGCCTGAGGAATGTCCACTCGCTTGATCAGTTTGCCAGTTTCTATTCCAGCCTTGTCGCGCAGATCTAATTTTACTCGGTCGATCAATGCAGACTCTGATAAATCATGCGACTTGACGACGCTAGCGCTGACGACTTTTGGATGGTTTTCAAACACATCCTGTAAAAAGTGAATGTTGTTGACTAGCGCATCGCTATCGGCGATCAGACCTATAATCGGCTGACCGAATCCCTCGTGTGTGGTTTCAAAATATAGATTGGTTACGCTTTTCCATTCCAGACCGTCATCTGGCAAATTACTGACCAATCCTGCCGCCGGTGCAGCGATGATGGTACAGTCAGCTGTGAGGTTTTGACCGTTTTCTAAAATAATGGTATTGCCTCTTACTTCTGCTACTGGTGTGTTCAGTCGGATCTGGTCTTGGTCGAGCTTTGCCGCCATCTGCTGCGGTATGGCAGCAATTCCTCTTCTCGGGATCGTTGCGTTTCCTGTAGCAAACATCTTGAAGACAAACTCAAACATCCTGCTGCTGGTACGCAAGTCTGGCTCTAGGTAAATTCCAGCGTAAAAGGGTTTGAAAAAATTTTCAATGATCTTGGTTGAGAATCCGTAGTCAAGCAAATACTCATGTGTTGTTTTTTCTGGAGTCTCGAATATGTCGTTGAGGCTTTTGTTTTTAAGCTTTCGCGAAAGCGTTGACACTTTCAACTTATCGCCCACGCTTCCCACACCAGAAAGTATGGTAGGCAACAAAAATGACAGGTCTCGCGATGCATCGCCTAATTTGCTGCTTTTCCCATCCCTGAAAATAATGCTGCCCGGACTGAATTTGATTAGATCAAGTGCGGCCAAATCCAGAAATTCCTCTACCCCAGGGTACTCATCCAGCATGACCTGAAAGCCCTTGTCAAGAATGTGGTTCCCTTGACGGTAGGTGTGCACGCGACCGCCTACGTGTTCATTCCCATCCAGAATGATAGGTTTGTATCCTGCCTTGTTGAGTGTGATCGCAGCGGCGAGACCACTCACTCCCGCGCCGATAATGTAGATGGTTGATTCAGCTTTTTGTGCCATAAAACAAATGTAAGTCTGAGGTACGCCTTGCTTTAAAACTTGAGCAAAGGTTAACAGAAAACCCTACACATGCCGTATAAATTTACAAACCATGACACAGGAGCAAACCGATCTAACCACTGAGGTAACCACCTCGCTTGAGCAATTTTACTACGATTTTATAGAATTCATTCCTAGATTAGGACTGGGGGTGGCCATTATTGCGTTAGGTTACATTCTTGCAACATTTATAGGGAATTTTGTTAAGAAGCGAGTAATCAGCCGGACCAAGGACCCGCTGATGAGCATGTTTCTAGGCAAGGCGCTCAAGTTTGTACTGGTCGTGATTTTTATCATGCTGGCTTTACGTGCTGCAGGTCTGGGCGACATAAGCGCAGGAATCCTGGCTACGGCAGGCGCAAGTGCGGTAGTGCTGGGCTTTGCATTCAAAGACATCGGTCAGAATTTTATAGCGGGTGTTATCCTAAGTTTCAATCGACCTTTTCAGATCAATGATACCGTTGAGATAGGTGACAATTTTGGTAAGGTAAAAACACTGGGATTTAGGAATACAAAACTCAAGACTTTTGATGGGAAGGACGTCTATATCCCGAATAGCGACGTGATTACCCAGCCGGTAACCAATTACACTGAGGATGGCTTTTACCGCTGGACTTTCAGCGTGGGTGTGGATTACGAGGATGATCTTGAACTTGCAAAAGCCACCATCATGGACGCCCTGCGCGCCGATGAAAAAGTGATTGAAGATGAAGATCACATCAACTTTGTGATTGAGGACGAGTTGGCTACCAGTACAGTCAATCTGAAGGTGTTCTTCTGGGTGGATACGTTTGATTTTGGTCGAGTTGCAAATACAACCCGAGGCCGAGTAATAGGCCGAGTGAAACGAGCACTTGTGGAGAAAGGATTCTACCTACCAGCCGATATTCAAGAAATCAAGCTCTACGGAAAAGAGAAAGAAATACCATTATCATTACGCAATCTGCTGCCTGATGCAAGCGATGGCAGGAAGCAGGATGCGGGAAGTGAGTCGTAATTTTGCTTTCGCGTAAGCGACATCTTAAATATCATGATCAAGACTTTTAAATACTTAGCCATCGCAGAGGGCTACTCGTTTCTAATTGTATTGTTTGCTACGATGCCATTGAAATATCTGGCTGGAATAAGCTTACCAAATAAGATAGTAGGTATGGCACATGGCTTTCTGTTTCTTGCTTACATGGTTCTAGCTATCGTGGTCGGTCAATTGCTGAAATGGAAATTCAAGGATACGCTTATTGTAATGCTGATGTCGGTGGTACCATTTGGGACATTCTGGATGGAAAGAAAATATCTTGAGCCGCATCTGGTGGAAAAGCGGATTGCATGAGTTTCATCCCCATCAATTTTACACCCTTTGCCTATCTGCATTAGTCATCCTCTCGCTATGCTCGTAGGTGACAGGGAAGGGAAACATCAACTTCAATCATTCAAAAAAAAGAAGCCCCCTTTCCTGCATCCGACGAGGGACGAGAGGAATGCATGGGGGCCTGGCGACTGATCTTAGGGAAGGTTTGGATGGGTGTAATCTACAAATATTGCATACCACGAACCCATCCCCACCCCTTCCCGAGGGGAAGGGAGCCTTTGAAAGGACGATTTACTCTTGCGCAACACCCTTAGCCTATCGGCATTTCTCTCAAATAAAAGAAGAATACAAATCTTCAAAAGAAATAAGCACCCTTTCCTGCATCCGACGAGGAACGAGAGGAATGCATGGGGGCCTGGCGACTGATCCTTTAGAATATCAATTTAACTCTTCCTTTAGGGAAGGTTTGGTTGGCTGTTATACATAAATTATCGCATACCACGAACCCATCCCCAGCCCTTCCCGAGGGGAAGGGAGCCTTTGAAAGGACGATTTACTCTTGCGCAACACC
>CAYZJT010000008.1:0-134266 GCA_964478845.1 uncultured Flavobacteriaceae bacterium
ATTCGGTCCAGCGTTGCATCTGCCCAAAATTCATGTCTGGAACTTGCCAGAGTTCTGAATTCACAGAGCGATCATCAATTTCTACAATCACTAGTTAAAAATAATCCGTTTTAAAAAATAATCGCAAGTTTTTGGTTTTAAACAGTTTACAATTCAACTGTCACAAGGTTATAGTTGTCAAACGTAAATAAACGTAAACAAACGCTTAATTAACGTATCAGGTTTAGAACTCATTTCACATTTGCACCGTCAAACAGTTACAGCGATCGGGTGGCTTAAGACAATAAACATTTTTAATCCATACAAACTAATTTAAAATCAAGTATCATGAACACGTTAAGCAACAAAGTACAACTCATCGGTAACCTAGGCGCAGATCCAGAAACAATCACACTTGACAACGGGACCAAAATCGCCAAACTCTCACTCGCCACAACCGAGCGCTACAAAAACAAGCAAGGCGAGCAGGTTTCAAACACGCAATGGCACCGAGTGGTAGCCTACAACGGTACCGCAGGAATCATCTCTCAATACGTAAAAAAAGGTCACCGCATAGGTATCGAGGGAAAACTCAACAATCGCAGCTGGGAAGATAAAGATGGCAACAAGCGATATACCACAGAAATTGTGGCAAACGAAGTCCTGCTTCTAGGCGATAAGTAAAAAATCAAATCTTTTTAGAAAAAACCCCTCTCAAGTGCGACGCCACTTGAGAGGGGCTTTTGATTTTTGGGTTTAGGCTAATCCAATAGTTTACACCCCCGTGCCCCCTCAAGGGGGTTATGATTTTTCACTCGGTAGAGAAAACCTCCTTCCCCTTCTGCAAACGGCGAAGAAATGAGCGGATTGCACAGCGTTGGGGATGGGTTGGCGATGCTTGAAAAATTGATACGAGTGTTTTGCATCAACACCTACCTGCCCCCCTCAAAAGGCAATTACAATGTGCGCTACCGCGCTGAAGCTGAGCCTCGCAAAAGAGGCCCCCTCTTGCATACAACGAGAAACGAGGGAAATGCATAGGGAGCTATTCAGTCTCAGCCCCAAATTCAAGTTCAATTTCAACTTCAGGTTCAAGTTCAAATTCGAGTTCATTTCCCCAACTCCTTACCTTTGCTGAAAACTGACCGGTCATCACTACTGACCGCCAAAAATTTGATATGAAAATAATCGTACCCATGGCAGGGCGTGGCTCTAGACTTAGACCTCATTCATTGACCGTTCCTAAGCCACTAATTCCTATCGCCAATAAGCCCATTGTCAATCGCCTTGTAACCGAAATCGCCAACATCCTTGACGAACCGATCGAAGAGATAGCTTTTGTTCTGGGCGATCCAGCGTTTTTTGGTGAGGAGGTTGTTAAAGACTTGGAACAATTGGCAAAAGATTTAGATGCAAAGCCTAGCATCTATCGCCAGCTTACGCCGCTGGGAACGGGACACGCGATCATGTGTGCAGAAGATTCGCTTTCTGGGCCTGCCGTTGTTGCCTATGCAGATACCCTAATCCGCGCAGATTTTAAGCTTGACCCAGAGGCTGATGCAGTCATCTGGACTAAGCAGGTTGATAAACCGGAAGCCTACGGCGTTGTAAAACTCGACGATCAAAAAAATATCACAGAACTGGTGGAGAAACCAAAAGAATTTGTCAGCGATCAGGCGGTCATCGGGATCTATTACTTTAAAGAGATTGCAGACTTGAAAAAAGAGCTGCAGCACGTTATCGATAATGAGATCATGAACGGTGGAGAGTACCAGATCAACGATGGTATCAAGCGCATGATGGCAAACGGAAACGTTTTCAAAACTGGAACTGTCGATGAGTGGATGGATTGCGGGAACAAGCACGTGGCGATAGAAACCAACCAGCGCATACTCAATTTTATGCAGCAGGACGGTAGCGATGAGATAGACAACTCGCCTACACTTGAGAATTCTAAAATCATACCGCCGTGCGTGATTGACGACAGTGTTGTCCTTAAAAACAGTACTGTAGGCCCACACGTTTCAATAGGCGCGGGCAGTATTGTGGAAGATTGCACCATCGAGAACTCGCTGATCCAGAAGAATTCAAAAATCAAAAATGCAGAGTTGAAAGAAGCCATGATAGGGAACAATGTCACTTATAATGGTAACTTTACAAGGATTTCCATCGGCGACTACACGGTGATGGAATAGTATTTGACTCAGCAACTTCATGATGCGCTCGCTTTCTTTTTTTCTCATGCTTTTCATGGCGACGCCTATGTTGTGCGTAGCACAGGAGGGCGTGGAGCAGGAAGAAGTAAACGTGGATGATCTGGGTAACGTCACAGATGAGTTCAAGGAAAATTTCTTCAACGCTTTGGCAGAAAAGGCAAAAGGCAATCCAGATCGTGCGATCCCGCTCTTGGAACGCTGCCTAGAGCTTGAGGCTGATTCAGGGGCGGTGTATTTTGAACTGGGCAAGAATTATTTGATGGATAACGCTTTCGCGAAAGCGGAAAACTCAATCCTCAAAGCCATCGATCTAGCCAGGCGGCGCGAGTGGCTGCTGGATGCATTGTACGATGCACTTGACAAACAGCAAAAAAATACCCAAGCACTTGAAATTCTAGAAGAGCTAGCTGCCATCAATCCCAATTACGAGGAATTGCTACCCTACAAATACATGCAGGCCGGTCGATACAAAGACGGCCTCGCACTTTTGGACAAACTGGATAACGAGCTGGGCAATGATTTGAATCGAAATCGCCTGCGTTCCCAGCTGGAGAGAATGGGTGGCAGCGAAGAGAAAAAGCAGGGCAGCAACAGTATTGCAAACCTTGAACAAAAACTCATTTCAAACCCCAGTGAAAGCAACTACCTCAAACTAATGTTTGCATACGGCCAAGCGGGAAATGATGAAAAAGTAAAAGAGACTGCAAAAAAATTGCAAGAAGCCTACCCAGAAAGCGATAAGGCGCAGCTTGCGCTGTACCGCATTTATCTGGACAGCGGCCTGCTTGAAAAGGGTGTCACGAGCATCGAGCGTGTATTGTCATCTTCTGAATTTGACGACCCGACCAAGGTGCGCGTGCTTAACGATTTTCTACAATTATCGGATACCAACGAGCAAATGACAGCAGAAGTTCCGGCAATCATTGACATCTTCAAAGACGAGGTGGAAAATGTAGAGGCTTACATTTCTCTAGGCGAGTATTTTGTCAAAAAGCAGCAACCACAATTGGCGCTTGAATTCTATGAAGGTGGATTAGAGATCGACAGTCAGAATTTTGACTTGTTGAAAAAAGCTGCACTTTTAAGCATCGACATCAACGAATTTCAGAAGTCACTGGATCTTTCCAGCGCGGCGCTGGAGTATTACCCGTCTCAATCACTATTCTACCTGTTGAGCGGCGTAGCGCACAATAGATTAAGTCAACATAAAAAAGCTATCGCCTCGCTCGAGGACGGCATGCTTTATTTGCTGGAAGAGTCAGAGCTGGAGCGGGACATCTACAGTGAGCTAGCTATCGCTCACGAGGCGCTGGGTGATGTAACAAAGGCCAGCGAGATGCGTTCTAAAGTAGCCGAGCTGAACAAAAAAATTAAATGAGCAAAACCCTTTATTCTATTCTCGCGATTGCATTTTTGACTTTGGCGGGTTGTAAATCTGCAGATGTTGCAGGTGGCAAGGCAAATAAGCGGGCCAGCGCCAGAAGCATTGCCAAGGCGCATCAGGACAACGCCCTCGATTTTGAGACCATCAAATCTCGACTGGGCATACGTTATCAGGATGACGGTCAGAGCGTTGCAGCTACGCTGGACCTGCGCATGAAAAAGGATGAGCACATCTGGATGAGTGCAAAACTGCTAGGGTTTACAGTCGCAAAGGTGCATATCACTCCTCAACGCGTTCGATTTTACGAGAAGAAGGACAAGCAATACTTTGACGGCGACTTTGCGCTGATCAGCGAGTTTTTGGGACAGCGGCTGGACTTCACCCAGATGCAGAATTTACTGCTGGGACAGGCGGTGGAAAATCTTGAGGATTGCAAAGTCAAAGTCGTGGACAATGAGTATCGTCTGACTGAAAAGGGCATCATCGACAAGCTTTTCCGATTGCGCCCAACAGATTTCAAATTACTGGAGCAGTCGGCGATCAAGGAATCTGAAAACAGCTCGTTGCAGATACGTTATCCAGAATATCAGGAGGTGGAAAACAAGGTTTTGCCTCGAGAAATATTTGTTTTGGCGAGACGCAATGACAAATTCTCGCAAGTGGAACTGGAGTTCAAGAGCGTACGTTTCAATGAGGAGCTCAACTTCCCGTTCGAGTTTCCTGATGGTTACACAAAGATGGAGCTGTAGATGAAAAAGTGGGCCTGTTTTATTGTGGTATTTTTTATTGGTTACGCTTTCGCGAAAGCGCAATCACGAGAATCACTTGAAAAGAAAAAGCAGGAGATCCAGCAACAAATCAACCAGTTTGACCGCCTGCTGCGGGAAGTGAGAAAGGAAGAGGAGAATATCCTGTTGCTGGTCCAAACCATTGAGCAGAAGATTGACAAGACACAGCAGGTGATCAATCTGACTAATCAGCAAGCAAACCTGATCACACGCAGCATCAAGGAGAACACTGCAAAGATCAAAGCGCTGGAAAGCGAGGTGGCAGAGTTGAAGAAAGAATACGCTGCGATGATCGTCAAGTCGTACAAAAAGACAAACGAGCGCAGTAGGCTGATGTTTTTGCTTTCGTCAGATGATTTTTTACAGGCATACAAGCGTATCCAGTACCTCAATGCCTACGCAGACTATCGAAAAAAACAGGCGCTTGAAATTCAGGAAAAAGCTGCTTTGATCGTAGAAAAGAACGAAGAGCTCGAAGAAGAAAAAAAAGAAAAGAACGCCATTTTAGCCAGCAACCGCAAGCAGAAAAAACAATTAGAGGCCGACAAAAAAGAGCAGCAGGCGTTAGTCGATACCGCTAAAAAGGACGAGGAAAAATACCGCAAGCAGTTGGCCGCCAAAACACAAGAGCGATCCCAAGTCGTCGCCCAGATCAAAAAGCTGATTGCGGCAGATATTGCTAAATCAAACGAGGGAAAGAAGAATACCAGCTCTACAAAATTCTTTCTTACGCCAGAAGGAAAAGCGCTTGCCAATAACTTTAAAGGGAGTCGCGGCAGCTTGCCCTGGCCCGTTGAAGAAGGATTTGTTTCCATGAAGTATGGCAACCAGCGCAGCCCGATCGTGCCCACAGCCACGATAACCTCAAATGGCTGGCGATTTCAAGCGCCAGCAGACGCCGTTGCCCGCAGCATATTTGATGGCGAGGTGGTTTCCATCACCAGAAAGAAAAACGGGATTTTAGCAGTTTACGTGAGACACGGTAATTTCACCACAATCTACGAAAACCTCAAAACCGTTAGCGTAGAAAAAGGCGACAAAGTCAACACCAAATCACCACTTGGAATTGTTTTCACAGACCGCTCTGGTGTGACAGAACTCCGCTTTATTCTGATGGAGGATCTCAATATCGTGGATCCAGCAAGATGGCTGGCGAAAGGATGAACTGATCCTCAATTGCAGGTTTTTCAATTTTTTGGGACACTCTCCTAATTGACCCCTCTACATTTAATCAATGGAAAAATTTGATGTATTTGTGTTTGGGACGGGTAGTGCTGGTCAGTACGTGGCAGAATCCTGCGCAAAAAAAGGCCTTAAAACAGCAATAGTTGATAAACGTGAGTATGGTGGTGTTTGTGCGTTGAGAGGATGCGACCCTAAAAAACTAATGCTCACACCAATTATGGCCTATCAGCAAGCGCAGGATTTAATGGGTGATGGACTGAAGGGTAATCTACAGCTCGACTGGGCTGGTGTGCGCAAAAAAGCTGAAAGCTACACCCATGACATGCCAGAACGATCAGAGCAGAGCCTGACAAATGCTGGCGTAACTTGTCTGCACGGTAAAGCTGTTTTTATCGACAAGCATACAGTTGAACTGGAAGGTAATAAATACAAAGCAGATAATTTTGTAATTGCTACTGGATTAAAAACGCTTGATCTTGGAATTCCAGGCCAAAAATTAATGAATATCTACGAGGACTTTTTTACGTTGGACTCACCACCTGAGGAAGTGGTTTTCGCAGGTGGTGGATACATCAGCCTAGAGTTTGGCAACATGCTGATGCGGGCCGGGAGCAAGGTGACCATCATCGAAAAAACCAATCAAATTTTATCGCCGTTTGAAAAAAAACTGGCCGATCGCTTAGAAAACGATCTTTGCGATCTAGGGATCAAGTTCATTAAAAATGCTGAGGTTTCAAAAGTTGGAAATAGCAACAACAAATTGCAGGTCACTTATAGAGAGGATGACGAAAAAAAACACATCGACTGTGATGTGATTTTTAATTGCGCGGGACGAGTGCCGCAGATTGATGAACTAGGTCTAGATTCCATTGATCTGCAAACAGTTGATGAGGGCATTGCTGTTAATAACAAAATGCAGAGCGTTTCTCACAATCACATCTACGCATGCGGTGATGTAAGCGCAAAACACCTACCGCTTACCCCTATGAGTTCGAGAGAGGCAAAAGTTGTCATCGCAAATATCCTGGGAAAAGTAGAGACTATTGACAGGGATATTATCCCCAGTGTAGTATTTACTATACCTCAACTTGCGAGCGTCGGTATGACTTCAGAGCAGGCAAAAGAAAGCGATCATGATATTGAGGTGATCGAAAAAGACGGCTGCGACTTTTACAACAACAAACGTGTTAATGGATCGCAATATCATTTTGTATTGATCTTAGAGAAACAATCGCAGAAAATTCTAGGCGCACACATTCTGGGCCCAGAGGCGAGCGAACAAATCAACCTGCTTGCTTTTGCCATGACTCATGGCATTCCCTACAATGAGTTTGAAGACGGAATATTTACTTATCCCAGTTGGTCAAATGATCTGTTGAGTATCAGATAGCCTCTTTAGTAGATGAGTCAAACTCACGGTAATATTGCTGGATGATTTTGACAGTCGCATTCATCAAATCACGTGTTTCCAGCAATACGCTGAAGTAAAGTGTCGTATTCTTTGGTGATTCTTCATTGTCACGCGTGCGATTGACCTGCTTGCTGATTTTTTCATTGACCAGCTCAATCAATTCCTGCTTTTCCTCAATAATAGGCTCAAGGTCCTGGAAGTTTCGTTCGTTGAAGACCTCTTCGCTCTCATCTAGAATCTCGTGAATTCTTAAGATGATCTCTTTTAGATCCCTGATCTGAGTAAACTTCAGGCTACGGTGATTGTTGCTGATGTGTGTGGTACTCGCGTCGCTGATGTATGAAATAGACTGTGAAACATCCTGAAGATTCCCCAATACTTCTATGTAAAATTTACTGGCAGCAAGGTTGTTTTCATCCAGATTACGAATAAAGAAGTAAATGTTATTGCGCAAGTCATCAATTTCTGCACTTAACTTTTTACTTTCCTTTCTAGTGGTTTTTAGTATCCCTAAATCTTGGGCAATCAAGCCATCTAGCGTGTCCTTATAAATCTTTTTACTACGCATGAATACCATGGCAACGTTGGCGCTGGATTCGTCGATAATGCCTTGGATGGTACGGCTTTCAGCCTTCTTGAGTTCTGTGGTGACCTTTTCTTCTTTCTGCGATTTTTTGTGAGCAATAAAGCTCCTAATCAACAAGAAAATTGCGAGGACAACTAGTCCAATAATTGCATAAAATCCACCCAAATAGATCACATAGGCAAAAATCGCAGCAGCAGTAAATGCGCTAAAGGCTGTAAAAAACCATCCCCCAATAACGTTGAGTACACCAGCAATCCTGAATACTGCACTTTCCGTTCCCCAAGCGCGATCAGCTAGAGAGGTACCCATGGCAACCATAAAAGTCACATAAGTCGTGGAAAGTGGCAATTTATATGAAGTCGCGACGGATATCAATACACTCGCCACCATTAGATTTACTGATGCTCGTACATAATCAAAGGCGGGTCGATCCTGATGCTTGGGAACAACAGCGGGTTCAGGCTTTTTCTCAAAGCGTGAAGCGATGAAGTTAGCAGTCTTTTCTGGTGTAATGCGCTGGATGGTTTCAGCTGCCAATAAAGAATAGCGCACCAAAATACGCGACAATGCATTTGCCTTAAAACGTTCTGTGCCTGAGTCCTGCCTGGCAAGATCAACTGATGTCTTGACAACGGCTTGCGCTTTACTGGAAAACCATAGCGTCGCGACCATGATTACACCTGCTGCCACTAGTAAAATTTTATTAGATGGCAACTTTCCACCTAGGCTTTCCATGGAAATGGAACTGGCTGGCAACCCTGTGCTCTCGGCATATTCCCATGCCTGATACGCACCTATCGGAACACCGATAAAATTGACAAGGTCATTACCGGCAAAAGCCATGGCCAGACCAAAGGTTCCCAAAATAATGATCAGTTTGTACACATCCCATTTCAGGACATACACATAGATAAAACTCACTATCATCCAAAACAGGAGATCATAACCTATAAAGGTGATGACATCTGTCTCGGCAAACCATTGAGTTACCGCACCCAGATCTGCGCCTTTCAGTCCTTTAACAATGATGAAATAGAACAGCGAGGAAAGCGAGAGCCCACCGAATACACCAGCCAGATAATCAGGTCGCTTGCGGTAATTGAATGACAACATCAATCGGGAGAGGAACTGCACAACTGCCCCGATGGAAAATGCAATTAGGACAGAGAGTAGAATTCCCGTTATAATTGTCAATGCTGTATCTGTTGCGATATAATCACTCAGTTGAAGAATGTCTACACCTTCAGTATTATTAATCTTAATAATAGACATGCAGACTGCGGCACCTAATAATTCAAAAACAATGGATACTGTCGTAGAAGTAGGCAGCCCCATGGTATTGAAGAAATCCAATAGCAGTACGTCAGTTATCATAACCGCCATGAAGATGATCATTACTTCATCAAACATGAATTCGCCAGGATTGAAAATCCCCTTTCTGGCCACCTCCATCATTCCCTGTGAAGACAGCGCACCAAAAGCAATTCCCACACTGGCAATAATCATAATGGTCCTGAAGCTTATGGCTTTAGAACCTATCGCGCTGTTCAAAAAGTTAACAGCATCGTTACTTACACCTACCACAAGATCAGTAATCGCCAGCCCGGCGAGAATGATGAGCATATAGATATAAATGTCAGACATGGGACTATCGTTTAAACAATTTGCAAAAGTCGGCTTTTGTGACCATTTGAATGTTACGGGAGCGTTATGAATAGGTGGGAATGAGCGGTTTTACGCTTTCGCGAAAGCGTAAATTTTACAAGCTTCACAACATTTCATTAAATTAAATCAGGCATAAAAAAGCCGCTCGATTGAGCGGCTTTTAAAGTGACCTGAGGGATTAAAATTTCACCCCATAACTTACACTAATACTTCTTCCTGGATCAAGAAAATAGAAAGTAGGTCGTTCTGTGTTGAAAAAGTCAAACTCGCTTTCTCTCTCATCACCTAATAAGTTGTCAACTTTGAAGTCTACACTGTGTGTTGTTTTTCCTTGCTTCCATGATTTATTCAAGGTAAGGTTCAAACTATGAAATGGAAGAGTATAAACATCTGGTACTAACTCACTGGCAACTACTTCTAGAGTACGTCCTTGAACGTTGTAAAACAAACCAGATTTCCATCCGGACTCTTTAGTTTCAAAAGTTAATCCAGCATTGATCAAATAAGGTGATTGTCCTTGCAGTTCTCTTGTATCATCTACAGACTCCCCAGTCCTAGCAGTCCTTCTTCTAAACCCTAATTCCTGTGGTACGATGTCTTGTTCTGAGTAGATGATCGACGCATTACCTTGGAAATTAAAGTTGCGCATTCCTATGAAGTCAAGTGTTTTTCTGACTTCTACCTCACCACCTAACACTCTCGCATCACCTAGGTTACGAGGAGTAAATTGGTTTACAGCAGATTCAAAAAATGTTATCTCAATAGGGTCTGTAAATGTTTTGAAGAAACCACTAATGGCATAAAAATCAGAAGTCTCAGTATACTGCTCGAGTCTTAAATCAATATTGTTGATGTAAGATGGTTCTATATCAGGGTTTCCAATAAAAGTTGTTCCAGCAATAGGATCAACAATTTGAGCAGCAGAGGCCTCCTTGAATGAAGGCCTAGCCGTGGTACGGGCATAAGAACCTCTCAATTTCAAGTCTCCAGACTCACTGAGATTATATATTAGGTTCACGCTAGGGAAGATGTCTGCTTTATCTATAAATTGCTCATTGTCAAAAACATCACCTTCTTGGGTTTCACCGGTATAGAATAAATCAAACTTTTCAAAGCGCAAACCGACAATTGACTTAAGTTTTTCTGTGATTTGGAACTCTTCACTGACGTAGGCACTAGCTACATTGATATTACTGTCAAAATTGTTTGAAATGTTGAAGTCACTTCTCAATACGACACCAGAATCTGTTGCAGGATCATAAATATTCGCAGGATTAAGAAGCTCGTTAGGATTGCCATTGAATACTTCACCACGACCTATATTCCCTTGTAAAATAAGCGAGTACTCGTCTACAGCAAACTCTCGGGTTTTGTAGGTGTAACCCGCACCGAACTTCAATTTTGCGGGTGCGCCGAATAGCTTATGTTTTTTATCAAAATCCAGTCGTGCTGGCAAGTTGATTTCATCTAATTCTCTGAATAATCTTTTAGGATCACCTGTTTCTGATGGTTCAATAGTAGGTGTAGGACCATCTACTCTGAAAGGTGTTTCTCTAAAATCTTTGTCGTCAACAGTGTTTAAAGTGGGGGCAACTTTCCATTCAATTATCCAAGAGCCGTCCTCATTGCTGTGATCACCGCCTAAAAAGAAATTAGTCAGACTACTCTCAGTATATGTCAATACATCTCTTATCACCTCATTACTAGATGCTTCTTGGTTTCGTCTATTAAAAATTCCCGCTTGTTGATTACCATTTTGAATTCTTAATGCGTTGAATCGATACTTAGATCTGCCCGATTTATAAGTTAATCCTAGCAAACCATTAAGTATTACATTATTTGAACCCACGTCACCTATCTGAGTTCGGTCTACTTCAGGTTCGAGAACATCAGGATTGTCTCTTTCTTTTCTGAAGACCTGGCCACTTACAAAATCCTCGTAATATCTAGTACTGTTTTTGTAAGACAGAGATGCTGTTACACCTAGGTCACTGTTATCAAAAACAAACTTGTTCCCGTAGCTCATCCCTAAACTAAAGTCCATAAAACTTTGTTCTCTCATGGCTGCCATGGTGCGGTCAAACTGGCTAAGTAATGCTGCGTTAGCTGGTCCATCGACTTGCACCAGCGGGACTTCCTGTCCTTGAGCCAAAGGAGAATCTCTTGTTCCATCATCAAAGCCTAAAAAGTCTGTACTACCACCGTCATAAGTCAGGTAATCATCATTAAAATGCATGTCTTGATTATATCCAAGACCTGCACTAATACTCACCTCTCTAGAGCTAGGAATGTCTTTAGTTATGATATTTACGATACCACCTGTAAAGTCAGCGGTAAAGTCAGAAGTTGCACTCTTGACGACCTGAAGATTCTCTAATGCATTTGTTGGAAAGATGTCCAGCTGTAGAGTGTTCCTGTCAGGGTCTAGTCCAGGAACCTCCATTCCATTAAGTAAAGTTTTGGTATATCTGTCACCCAATCCACGTACGTAAACAAATTTTCCTCCTTGAACAGATACCCCAGGGACGGCCTTCACAGCAGAAGCCACATTAGAAGCGCCTTGCTTCTTTATACTTTCACTAGACAAGCCATCTAATACTACGGTAGCATTTTTCTGAACCTCTAGGACCGCTTTTTCTGAGTTTTTTCTTCTTGTTACTGTAATTACTACGTCATCTAACGCGTCAGCTGCGCTAGTCATTGTAACGTTTAGTTCAGTTACTTCGCCTGCCTTGATGACAACATCAGTTACTTCCTTAGTGCTGTAGCCTACATAAGTAAAAACCACAGTGTAGGTGCCAGGTGCCATTTGAATGGAATACTTTCCTTCAAAATCACTCGCCGAACCATAGTTAGAATTTTTGACGGCAACATTTGCAAAGGCTAGGCCATCATTGAAATCGCCATCAATGATTTTACCACTCAAGGTCCCCGTTTGAGAAAAACCCAAAAGGCTTACCAGAAAAAATAAACTACTAAAAAGAATCTTTTGCGTACGCATATCAGATTTGAAAAAGAAATGAAATTGAAAAAATGCCTATCACTTGATTGCTCAGTGATAGGCATAAAATGTTTGTTTTCAGTATTGATTAGAAACCTAGACCGGCTTTATTGTTAGAGTAAGTCCAAGAGAATGCACTTAATGTAGCACCGCCTGAAGTTCCAGCTGTAGCCCATGTAGCTTGAGCAGCAAGGCCGCCAGAAATAAGTGGCATCTCGTCGATGTCATTGCTCTCATCATTATCATCACAATTCTGAGCACAACCTACTTTTTCAACAAATTTAGAACGAGCTTCTGCATCGTCAGCTACATTAAATACCCAGTTGCTGAAGGATAGATCACCATCTAGGTAGTTTTGTGTAACGCCATTGTTATCTAACTCAACATCGGCACCTGGCTTAAATCCAGTAGCATAGACATTTGAAACAGAACCTTGAGCATTACTTCTAAAGTCTGCATATTCACCGTTAGGAGTGTTTAGGTTTCCGAAAAGTGTAACGCCTGTCATGGTGAAACCACCATTCAAGGAACCTTCTGGACCATCAATTTCCAAAGCGTGGTCAGAAATATCACCTAATACGATTGCAGTGTTTGTTATTGTTCCAGAATAAGCCTGGTCAATGTCTACAGAATCATCACCTACAGCCCAAACAAATAGATTAGATGCATCTACTGTTCCACCAAAAAACTCAATTCCATCGTCAACATTTGCAACTACTTCAATGTTTGATATAGTAGTTCCACGACCTACACCACCTAAAGTAAGACCATTAATTTCATTTCCTTCACCTATGTTAGTACCACCATGGCGTATAGAAACGTAGTTCAATACACCTGAATTATCTAGCTCATCGTTACCACCGTAAAGACCATTTGGATCGTTTGCAGGAATACCCTCGATTTGAACAGATTGAACATCACCTCTAAAAGAACCAGGAGCATTACCTAAAACAATCAAACCACCCCAAAGACCTCTATCATTTTGATCAAGGTTTGTTCCAGCAGTTTGTCCTAATTGAATGTTGTCAGCTGCACTGGTCATAACGATAGGGTTAGCAGCAGTACCATTAGCATTTATTGTCGCGCCACGTGCAATGATCAAAACAGATGCATTTGCACCTTGTCCGGCGTTTGCTTTAAGGATAGTACCTGGCTGTATGGTCAACTCTGCACCATTACTTACAGTTGTACGGCCATCTAGGGTCCATACCCTGTCATTAGTTAAAGTAAGATCAGAGGTTATCTGATTAGGAATAATGTTTGTGCCTCCACCTGTGATGGTCACAGCATCGTCATCATCACCACAAGATGTCAATGCTAAAGCAGCTACTGCAAGCATTGATAAAAATAGTTTTTTCATTGTACTAGAATTTCTGTTTTATTAGATGCTGCAAAGAAACAAGTAGACTAGGATGCCTAGGTTAATTCAAGATTATAAAACCGACCCTGGTTTTTAAATTAATGTTATGCGATCATATTAAAGTTTAAGTAAAGGTTAAGCAAAAGCCTGGTGTACCTTTCCGCCTATGAACTGGCAGCAATTACTCTCTTTATCAAGACACGGCGACACCAGTCCCAGGCCTCGCGCAGAGCAAGATGAACTGCGACTGGGGTTTGAGGTGGATTATGACCGAGTGATTTTTTCTCAGGCATTCCGCAGTCTGCAGGATAAGACTCAGGTGATCCCCATGAGCCAGACTGGATTTGTTCATACACGCCTCACGCACAGTCTTGAGGTAAGTGTTGTTGGGCGCTCGCTAGGTAGGATGGCGGGTGCTGGATTGCTGGGCAGACATCAGGAACTCGAGCAACTGGGATATAAACATCAGGACATAGGCGCGATTGTCGCAGCAGCTGCCCTTGCTCACGACATTGGCAACCCGCCTTTTGGGCATAGTGGTGAAAAGGCCATGGGGGCGTTTTTTGATTCTGGTATCGGGGAGACCTTTATGAGTACGCTTTCGCGAAAGCAAAAACAAGACTTACTTCTTTACGAGGGGAATGCCAATGGTTACCACATATTGAACCGTGATGCACCCGGCACCCCAGGCGGATTGCGGCTTTCTTATGCCACGCTGGGGGCGTTTGTAAAATACCCAAAGGAATCACTGCCGCAGAAACCATCTACTCACATTTCTGATAAAAAATACGGTATTTTTCAGGCAGACGTAGAACATTTTGAGGCGGTTGCAACTCATCTTGGGATGAAAAATGGTGAGCGTTGTCACCGTCATCCGCTGGCGTATCTGGTCGAGGCTGCAGATGACATCTGCTACAGCATCATAGATTTTGAGGACGGGATCAATCTGGGCTGGATAAGCGAGGACCATGCCCTTGAGCAGCTCATCAATCTAGTGCGCGATTCCATCAAGACCAGTACCTATAGCGAGCTAGGCACCACGGCAGCTCGATTGTCCTACCTGCGGTCGCTGGCAATCAATACGCTTATCAAGGATTGCGTGGAGATCTTTATGGATAGTGAGTCCTTGCTGTTGAATGGCGACCTAGAAAAATCTCTGGTGGATTATTCGCGATTTAAGCCTCAACTGGATGACATTCTGGCGATCACCATAGAAAAGGTATATCGCCATGAGGAGGTTATCCACAAAGAAATAGGCGGCTACAAAATCCTACAGACGATCCTAGAGAATTTGCTTACGGCGCGGATCAACCTCTCTGAAAACCAAACTTCTGCCTTTGACAAACTTATTCTACGCGCCTGTCCAGAGGTGAATTCGGTGATTGATGATCGCTACACATTGATTCTCGAGACCTGTGGTTTTGTCGCATCGCTTACCGATTCACGAGCATCAAAACTCTACGATATTCTGAGCGGGCAGATGAGTTTTTAAGTATACGCTTTCGTGCTTCGACAGGCTCAGCATAAACTTCCCTGCGGGAAAGCGTAATCAAAATAAATTACTGACTTTATTTAAACCTTCAGAGCTGCTTTTATGACTTCAAGAATTGAACCTGAGTCTAATCCTAGTTCTTGATTTAATTCATCAGTAGATCCATGGGTCACAAATCGATCTGGAATCCCGATTTTCTGAATCCTTCCTTTATAGCCCAATTCGTTTGCGTAATCAATCACTGTACTTCCTAATCCGCCGACTACCGTTCCATCCTCTGCTGTGATAACATGGGAGTGATTTTGAAATACACGCTTCAATGCCGCCTTATCTAAAGGCTTCAAGAAACGCATATCCAAATGAGTAATGTTTAATTTATTCTTCTCTGCTACAGACTGGACGGTCGCACCTACAGGTCCTAAACTAAGTACGGCAACTTTTTCTCCTGTGCTAACCGTTCTGGCCTTACCTATTTCAATTTTTTCACAAGGCTTCTGATAATCTTTTAGATGACATCGCCCGCGCGGATACCTAATTGCGATTGGCATTTCTAAACCTAATTGAGCCGTGTACATCATATTGCGCAACTCAACGGCGTCCATAGGTGCGGCGATGATCATGTTTGGGATGCAGTTCAAGTAAGCGAGATCGAAAGCGCCGTGGTGAGTAGGTCCATCCTTCCCAACAATTCCAGCCCTATCCAAACAAAAAATAACAGGAAGCCTTTGCAACGCGACATCGTGAATGACCTGATCGTAGGCCCGCTGCAAAAAAGTTGAATAAACATTACAAAATGGAACCAGTCCCTGCGCAACCATTCCTGCTGCAAGCGTCACGGCATGCTGTTCTGCTATGCCCACATCAAAGGCTCGATCTGGCATATGCTCAATCATATACTTTAAGGAGCTACCGGTAGGCATGGCGGGAGTGATTCCTACAATACGCTGGTTTTTCTCGGCTAGTTCTATGATCGCATGCCCAAAAACGTCTTGAAATTTAGGTGGGAGATTATCAGAGTCACTTTTGGAAAGGTTTCCAGTTTTGCTATCAAACTTGCCAGGTGCGTGGTAACGTACCTGATCCTGCTCGGCTTGACGCAAGCCTTTTCCTTTTATGGTTTTTATATGCAACAGTCGCGGTCCCAACAGCTCCCGCTGGCGCTCAAGTTCTTGTACAATCTTTTCTAGATCATGCCCGTCAATTGGTCCAGTGTAATCAAGGTTTAAAGCCTCAAAAATATTGTCTTGACCAGATTCCTTACCTGATTTGGCTTGAGTGAGGTAGTCTTTCAGCGCACCCACCGCAGGATCGATTCCGATGCTGTTATCATTTAAAATGACCAGCACATCCCGACCACTCACCCCCAGATGATTCAGCGCCTCAAATGCCATCCCACTGGCAATACTCGCATCACCTATAACTGCGATGTGTTTGCGCCGTTCATTCTTCAAATGGCTGGCAATTGCCATTCCCAGTACAGCACTTATTGAAGTCGAGCTATGCCCAGTGCCAAATGCATCATACTCGCTCTCAGTAATTTTCGGAAAACCAGAGATGCCACCATAGTCTCGATTTGTTTCAAAAGAATCTCGCCGGCCGGTAAGAATTTTATGTCCGTAAGCTTGATGGCCCACATCCCAAACCAACAAATCCTCAGGCGTATCAAAAACGTAATGCAGCGCGATGGTCAGTTCTATTACACCTAAGCTTGCGCCTAGATGACCTTCTTTGACCGCTACGACATCAATGATTTTGCGCCGCAAACTTCGCGCTAGATCAGCAAGCTGGTTTTTATCCAGCTTTTTAAGATCTGCGGGCGAATCAATTTTGTCCAATATTCCGTAAGCCATGCTGTAAAGGTAGAGGGGAAATACAGATTGAAGTTGAATCCGAACTCGAACTTGAACTCGAACTTGAACTTGAACCTGAACCGACTCTCAAGACTTCAGATAACGCAGTCATCGCCCGCCACCGACAACCGCCAACTGTTTACTACTAACTAGTCTGTTAACCTGTTTTAAATCCGCATCCATCATGCAATCCACAAACATATCTTTGCGCGCATGTCCAGCATCACGCAGATTCTCGAGCGATACAGCAACACAGATCAGGTAAAAAAGTTACGTGAACTCCTTATAGGTGACGGCCATCACAGCGTGAGCGGCTTGAACGGTAGCGCGCTGTCGCTGGTACTTACCACACTTTACGGTCAGACAGATCGGCCGTTTTTGCTGATTTTTAATGACAAGGAAGAGGCGGCTTTCTACCTCAACGATTTAGAAAAGACCATAGGCGACAAGCATGTGCTTTTCTACCCTGCCAGCCATCGTAGGCCTTATGAACAGGAGAAGACAGACAATGCAAACGTCCTGCACCGTGCCGAGGTGCTCAACCGCATCAACTCGCGTCGCAAGCCTGCCGTGATCGTGACTTATCCAGATGCGCTTTTTGAGAAAGTCGTGACCCGCAAGGAACTGGAAAAGAACACCCTATCAATCGCTGTGAGTGACCAGATCAGCATTGATTTTGCAAACGAGGTGCTGTTTGAATACAAGTTCAAGCGCGTGGATTTTGTCACCGAGCCTGGCGAATTCAGCTTGCGGGGCGGGATTCTGGACGTGTTCTCGTTTTCTAATGACGAACCCTACCGCATTGAGTTTTTTGGCAACGAGATCGACAGCATCCGCACTTTTGATGTGGAGAGCCAGCTGTCCAATCAGCAAGTCAAGAAAATTTCCATCATCCCAAATGTGGAGCACAAGCAGTCGCTGGAATCGCGCCAGAGTTTTTTGGATTACATGGCGCAGAAGACTGTCGTTTTTACTCAGAATCTTGAGATGCTTTTTGCTCGTTTGGATTCCGCTTTCGCGAAAGCGGAACAAGCATACACCGCTCTGGACGCAACCATCACCCAACTGGAACCGGCCGAGATATTTGTGCAGTCGCAGGATATCAAGGCGCAGCTGGACGAGCACACGCTGTTTGAATGGCGACCTAGCGGCGGGGACATCGCGTTCAACACGGCACCGCAACCCTCGTTCAACAAACAGTTTGACCTACTGATTGAAGACCTGAATGACAAGAGCGAGGCGGGCTATAAGAATTATCTGTTTTGCGGGACTGAGCAACAAATCAAGCGTTTTGCCGACATCTTTCTGGACATGGGCGCGCAGGTGGATTACGAGCCAGCACACCTGACGGTCTATCGCGGCTTCATAGACCACGACCTGAAAATTACCTGCTACACCGACCATCAGATTTTTGATCGCTACCACAAATTCAACCTGAAAAACGGCTACGCCAAAAAGCAGGCTATCACGCTCAAAGAGCTGAATACGCTTGAGATAGGAGACTACGTGACGCATATCGATCACGGGATAGGGAAATTTGGCGGGCTGCAAAAAATCGATGTCAACGGCACCGAGCAGGAGGCGATTAAACTGATATACGGCGAGCGGGATATTCTCTACGTTTCCATCCACTCATTGCACAAGATCACGCGCTACAGCAGTCGCGATGGCAAAACGCCTAAAATCTATAAACTGGGCAGTCCTGCTTGGAAAAAGCTCAAGGCGAAAACGAAGAAAAAAGTCAAGCAAATTGCCTTTGACCTGATCAAGCTCTACGCAAAACGACGCTCCAAAAAAGGTTTTCAATACGACCCAGACGGATACTTGCAGAATGAGCTAGAGGCCAGTTTTATCTACGAGGACACGCCAGATCAAAGCGCCGCCACAGCAGATGTAAAAGCTGATATGGAAAGTGACCGCCCGATGGATCGGTTGGTTTGTGGGGACGTAGGATTTGGTAAGACTGAAGTTGCCATACGTGCGGCTTTCAAGGCTGCTGTGAGCGGTAAGCAGGTGGCGGTGCTGGTGCCTACGACGATTTTGGCATTTCAACACGCCAAAACATTTAGGGAACGACTAGCAGACATGCCTGTTAAAGTGGATTACCTCAACCGTTTTAGAACCGCCAAGGAACGCCGTGAGGTGCTCGCAGGACTAGAAGATGGCAGTGTGGATATTGTGATAGGGACGCACCAGCTGGTCAACAAGTCTGTGAAGTTTAAGGATCTGGGATTGCTCGTGATTGACGAGGAGCAGAAATTTGGCGTAGCGGTAAAAGAGAAGCTCAAAACGCTAAAAGAGAATGTGGATACGCTCACCCTCACGGCAACTCCTATCCCGCGTACGCTGCAGTTTTCGCTCATGGCTGCCCGGGACCTGAGCGTAATAAAGACCCCGCCGCCCAACCGCCACCCGATCGAGACTCGTGTAGTGCGATTTAGTGAGGAAGTGATCAGGGATGCGGTGAGTTATGAGATATCGCGTGGCGGACAGGTGTTCTTTGTGCACAACCGTGTGGAGAATATCAAGGAAGTGGCAGGAATGATCCAGCGCAGCGTACCCGATGCTAAAATCGCCATAGGCCACGGTCAGATGGAAGGCAAAAAGCTGGAAGAATTGATGCTGGCGTTTATGAACGGTGCGTATGATGTTTTGGTATCTACCACCATCATCGAGAGCGGTCTGGACGTGCCTAATGCCAATACCATCTTTATCAATAATGCCAATAATTTTGGATTGAGCGATCTGCACCAGATGCGCGGTCGTGTGGGTCGTAGCAATAAAAAAGCCTTTTGTTATTTCATCACCCCACCCTACGATGTAATGACCGATGATGCGCGCAAGCGCATACAGGCGGTCGAGACTTTTAGCGAGTTGGGAAGTGGTTTTAACATAGCCATGAAAGACCTTGAGATACGCGGTGCTGGTGACATTCTAGGTGGCGAGCAAAGCGGATTTATCAATGAGATAGGTTTTGACACCTATCAAAAAATTCTGAGTGAGGCTATTGAAGAATTAAAAGACAACGAGTTCAAAGACCTCTACGAGAAATCAGATGACCTTGATAAAGACCATGTAAAAGAAGTCACGATCGACAGCGACTTTGAACTGCTTTTCCCAGATAACTACATCAACAGCGTCACCGAGCGACTAGCTCTCTATTCAAAATTGAACGATGTAGAAGACGAGGCTGGACTGGAAAAGTACCGCAAGGAACTGGAAGACCGTTTTGGCCCACTACCAGAAGAAGCCGAGGACCTATTGACCAGCGTACGCATTAAGTGGCTAGCCACCAAAGCCGGACTAGAAAAAGTAGTCATGAAACAAGACCGATTTATCGGCTACTTCATCGCTGACCAGCAAAGCAAATTCTATCAAAGCAAAGCTTTCCAAAACGTCTTGCGCGCAGTACAAAACAATCCTAGCAAGCTCAAAATGAAGGAAAAGAAAACTCGAGCTGGATTGCGTTTGCTATTGACTGCTGAAAATGTCAAGAATGTGAATCGGGCGTATGAGGTGTTGAGGGCGGTGGTGCCTAGGGTTGATAAAGGCGGAGCATTAACTTCTTTGAAATGAAGTATTTCATTCTATTATTATATTGTTTTGTCCAAGTAGCTTTTTCGCAATTCTCAACTGAACTCACGACAAATAGTCGTCAAATCAACGGATTGATAATTGATCCAGAAGGTGAACCTTCTCTTGGTATAACTGTTCAAGTGATAGGCACCTCTTGTTTTACTACTACTGATTTTGATGGGAAATTTTGTCTGGTCATTCCTAACGGAAGAAAAGTTTATTTGAGCATTTCTTGTTGTTATGAACCCATGACTTATTTAATTGAAGTTGATCAAAATGAAATCAAAATTGATTTAAGTTCTAAAAGACAATGGAGAAAGTCGAAGCGGCTTGATAAAAAGCTAGTCAGGAATAACAAGTTGCAAACTGGCT
This sequence comes from uncultured Flavobacteriaceae bacterium, assembly GCA_964478845.1. GTDB lineage: Bacteria > Bacteroidota > Bacteroidia > Flavobacteriales > Flavobacteriaceae > Nonlabens. The sequence continues at coordinate 20,866 of CAYZJT010000008.1, forward strand.
TTAAAGAATTTTACCAAGACAACTCTACTGAAAAAGTTTGTGACTGTAATAGACGCTAATTTCCAATTTACTTATCGCAAAAATTGACATCAATCCCTCGCTGGCACTAATGTACAACTAGTGCACAACGTTGAACTATTAGATTCTGTATCTACTTAAAACTAAGATCAGCAACCTTTGTATTCCCATAATACAATTCACCATCAGTCCAGTCTTTTGGCATGATAAAGTAAACGGCTATGATTCGTGAACGAATTTTTTTGGGAATGAAAAACAGCTCAAGCGCTTCTCGACTTTTTCTGTAACCCACGTTTGTTTTGGTAGGTCTATTTGTAACTCCTTCTAGTTCATAATCATAAAATGTGTCTTTGTAATCGGGCTTATACCAAGACTCATTGTCCTCGTATTTTGGTTTGTCACGTGTTGCCTTTCCAAAATCATACTTTACAGTCATATTTTGATAAAGCGCCTCGCTTACCTCTAATTTAGACCTAGTAGGACGGTGGATAAAACTGAATTTGTTTGGATCTAAGAGACGTCTTTTGTTGTCCAGCATCTCGACTTTAGTTTTTACATAGATCAACTTTGCTGTCTTGCCTGGCTGTACTGTGGATCGATTTCCAAAAATTGTAGATGATTTTGAAGCTCTCTTAAACTCTATACTTAGATTATCTTCCTCGATAGTAACTGTTTGCGCTGACAGCGTGAAAAATGAAAATGCAAGAAAGAAAAAGCTGAATACTCTCATGGTAGATTGTTTAATCTGCGCGCAGATTATCAGAAGGCACCTGTCAATCCAAAATTATCCCGAATACAAATCACCCGTTGCTCTTCATTCTGATTTAAAATTTACCACCCCACCCTACCTTTACGATAGAAACGCTCAACTCTGTCTGAAGAAAACCAAATAACTGACCCTCGTAAGATCATCCATGTGGACATGGATGCGTTTTATGCTAGTGTGGAGCAGCGGGATGATCCATCGCTTATGGGTAAACCCGTTGCGGTGGGTGGCAGCAGCGGGCGGGGTGTGGTGGCAGCCGCTAGTTATGAGGCGAGGCAATACGGGGTGCGCAGCGCCATGCCCAGCGTGACGGCAAAGCGATTGTGTCCTGATCTGATTTTTGTCAAAACCAGATTTGATGTTTATCGCGAGGTGAGCGCACAGATCAAGGAAATCTTCTACGACTATACAGATCTTGTTCAGCCACTTTCCCTAGACGAGGCCTATCTGGATGTTACCGATAACAAATTCAACTTTCCCAGCGCGACCATCATCGCCTACGAGATCAGGCGACGTATCTATGAAGAAACAGGTCTGACCGCCAGCGCAGGTATATCTATCAATAAATTTATCGCCAAGGTCGCCAGCGACTATAACAAACCCAATGGACAAAAAACCGTCCTACCCGAAGAGGTAGAAGAGTTTCTAGAAAATTTAGAAATACGAAAGTTCCACGGTATAGGCGCAAAAACCGCCGAGCGCATGTACAAACACGGCATCTTCAACGGCGCAGATCTCAAAAAGAAATCACTGGAGTATCTGGCAGAGCATTTCGGTAAAAGCGGTGCGTTCTTTTACAATATCGTACGCGGGATCCACAACAGCCCCGTCAAACCTGATCGCACCCGCAAATCTCTAGGCGCAGAACGAACGTTTTCAGAGAATATCTCTAGCGAGCTCTTCATGAAAGAACGCCTGGACCATATCGCCACCGAGATTGAAAAGCGGTTGGGGAAGAATGAGTTGGCTGGAAAGACAGTCACGCTCAAAATCAAGTATCGTGACTTTAAGCAGCAAACCCGCAGCAAGACGCTGGATAAATACATCTCTAGTAAAGAAGAAATCCTGCAAGTAGCTATTCAGTTGATGGAACAGGAACGCTTTCGCGAAAGCGTAAGACTTCTAGGCATCACGCTCAGCAATCTCAACAACAAGGAAGAAGAGCCACAGGAACCGGTCGAGGTGCAGCTGAAACTGGGATTCTAAACACTACTTCCTAAGCTGGAAAACCATCTCTACCTTCAGTTTGTTCTCCTGATAATCGTTTTTGATCTCAATCCCATAGTCTGCGGTGTTGATACTGCCATTGATCTTAATCTTATCACCTGTGCGAGTAGCAGTAAAACTCTCTTCTTGCATAATTCCTTTTATCTTGAGATTTGCCTTGATTACATAGCCGTTGCCTTGTCTCGTGATGCTGGTACTCTCAAACTCAATGCGCGGGTATTTGTCCTCATGGAAGTATTTTTTCCACATCAGGTGACCGTCGCGCAGAAAATTATCGGTGTCCAGCGTGTTAACGGCGGCACTGCCTTTTAGAACGGATTTTTCAAGATTGTCTGTATCGATTTTACTTTCTGACTGTAATCCTCCTATCGTGCCGTCCACATCCTTATCCACAAACAGAAATGATATCTCTGCCTTTTCCAGATCGATCTCAGGCCGTTTTTGTAAAAGAACACAGCCTAAAATCATGAAATAGAGGACAATTCTCATTTTTGATATAAAGGTACTGGCGCGGCTCGTGGCAAGTATTAAAGTACTATGAATATCAGGTTTGCTGTAGTTGTTTTTCATTTCGCTTTCGTACTTCGACAGGCTCAGTATAAACTTCCCTGCGGGAAAGCGTACTAAACACAGTCAGAGTGCATAATCACGGCATCTACCCTGCTCGTGTGAATTACATTTGTGCGCATGAAAGATCTGGAACACTTTCGCAGTCTATTTCTTGAAGAATTGGGCAAGCGAGTCGATAAAGCTGAACCACGCAACCTCTACGATCCGGTGCATTACATCCTGGGACTAGGTGGGAAGCGGCTGCGACCACTGCTTACGCTACTGTCCTGTAAAATGTATGGTGGCACTCCAGAAAAAGCGATGAATGCTGCAATCGCAGTCGAAGTATTTCACAATTTCACCCTGCTGCACGATGACATCATGGACGCGGCAGACCTGCGCCGCGGGCAGCCCACAGTCCATAAAAAGTGGGATGTGAAAACGGGGATCCTGTCTGGAGACGTCATGCTGATCATGGCCTACCAACTGCTCAACAACTACCCGGCAGAGATTTGTCATGCACTAAACAGCCTTTTTAGCAAAACGGCTATTGAGGTGTGCGAGGGACAGCAATACGACGTGGATTTTGAAACACGTGATGAGGTGAGTATAGATGAATACCTTGAGATGATTAGGCTCAAAACATCGGTGCTGGTGGGTTGTGCGCTGCAAATGGGTGCCATCGTGGCGGGGGCGAGCAAGCATCAGCAGGAACTGGTTTACGAGTATGGAATCAATCTGGGGTTGGCATTCCAGTTAATGGATGATTATTTGGATGCTTTTGGCGATCCAGAGACTTTTGGTAAGGAAGTGGGCGGCGATATACGCGAAAACAAAAAAACCTACCTCTACCTAAAAAGCCTGGAACACGAGGGCAGCCAGACAGAATTAAAGGAGTGGTTTGACATGGATCATCTGGAAATGGATGAAGAACTGATTGAAACCAAAAAGGAAACCGTCAAAGTGTTTTTTGAGGAAAGTGGTGGCACTCAAGCCACCCTAGATTCAATTAAGGAATATACCGATAAAGCGCTAGAAAACATTGAGCAGCTTTCCATCGCCGAGGATGATAAACAAGCCTTGCGGGAGTTTTCGCTGGAATTGATGAGTCGCGTCAAATAATTATCTGTCACATAGTTGCGGGTTTACTTTACTTTACTTTACTTTACTTTACTGCATAAACTTCAAAACTTCATGTTATGAAAAAAGTACTGGTATTAGCCTTCAGTATGTTACTTGCAGTAAGCTGTAGCACAGATGAGAATGAAATCGTGTCACAAGACACTCAACAATCCGCTGGGAATCTTGAGCTTTTGTCAACTCAATCAGAGACAAATTCTGAGGAAATGACTGGACAAGAACTTGCAGACCATTGGGCTCAGAAGTATGAGGACTTTAAAAATTACCATGATTTAGATGTTGATCAATTAGCACTTGTAAATACACTTGAAACATTTGTTTACGATGCACAATTAAATGGAAGCTACGATGAAACGGTTGCTGACGACCTTCTATTTGAAGCCTCTTTGATTTTTGAGTTTGATCCATGGTATGATTTGTTTTATGGTCCGACAAATGGATCAACAACAGGAGTGGAATGGTGTTTTTGGTGTAATGAGCCTATAGAAGTTGGACCTTGTGAAATCGTACAAGAAGGTGCTGGTGGATGGAGCTTAATGCGCACTGTTACGGTACAGAGATATAGATTTGGTATTCCTTGGGGTCAAAGAACGCATCGAGTAGGTTGTTCAATATTTGAATTTTGGGCTGAAGACCCTAACGGTTAATTTATTGAAAATTCGAGTTGCTTTCGCTTTTTTTTTACTGCCTTTGTTTGCGATTGGACAAGACATTTTCCAATTTTCAGAAACTGGTGCAGTAATAGCAGATTTTCAATTGGTATATTATTTTAAAAATGGCCAAATTAAAGCTGTTCATTCTTCTTCCATTATAGATTACGAGAGCTTATCGACAAAAAGCGATAGCATTCATTTAATTGCTAAGGGGATTTTTAAAAGAAAAATCCCCTTAAATTTTTATAAGCATCTTCCGTTTAAGATTGATGTTGCAGAAGAATTGAATTTAATCGAACTCAATTCTAGCAATAATTGGAAGAAAGTTGAATTTGGGGCCGGTAGATCAAAATTAATATTAAACTCAAAAATATACCGTCCTACTTTAGTTTCCTTCGATTTAAATAAATTAGAGATTTCTGAAATAAAGAAAGCGGAACTGTTAGTTTATAGAAAAGCCTACGGTCAATCAAGTACGAATTCTAAAATTAAGTTGTTTGCATTTTATGCCGATAGTGTTGACCAAACAAAACAGTACCTAGAATCAACAGTCACAATTGAAACTCCTCAGAGAAAAAACTGGATTAAACTAGACTTGAGCTTTTTAAATAATGATTACGATAGGAAAAAGCTCTTTATTGGATATCAGGAAATATCAGGTGGTTTTGTTTTAGGTTTAAGAAGAATAAGTGAAGGAATAGAAGTTTATAACGGCAAAGTAACTTACTACAATACCAAAACTAGCACCTTGAAAGACTTTGAATGGGAGAATAAATCGGAAAGCAATTATTGCAAAAATTACACCTGTGTTCCTAGATTTAGATTAACGATTAGTAGGTAACCTGTAAAGGTTATAGTTTTCTACTCTTCCCGATACTCTAAAATATCCCCCGGCTGGCAATCCAATATCTCGCAGATTGCCTCAAGCGTTGAGAAACGTATGGCTTTGGCTTTTCCGGTTTTTAAAATGGAGAGATTAGCCGTAGTGATATTGATTTTATCGGCTAGCTCAACGCTCATCATGCCGCGCTCTTCCAGTACTCTGTCAAGATTGATGTAGATGGGCATACTAGATTGTCAGGTCGTTTTCTTCTTTGGCTGCTCTGGCCTGATCGGTAAATCGTGAGAGCTGATAGGTGATTGTAGAAAACAAGATGCAGAGCGCGAACTCAAAGGTCTCATACGAGTGAAAATACCTTGAATCAATAAAATGAAACATGGCTGCCGCTAGAAACAGCATGGACATGTATTCAAATTTCTGACTTGCCTTGCGGGCTAAAAATTCTTTTCGGTTTACGATGCGCGCATAGAGAATAAACAGGATTCCTACAGCACCAGTGCAGAGGTTATGGCCTAGATCCAGTGCTGCGGGCCAGAAATCTGATGAGTTTTCATACCACTGTTTTGAAATCTCATAAACCTCATAAGCGTAAAAGAAAACAATAGCCGCGGTAAGCCAGATGGTCGTACGATGAAAAACTGGTTTTGTCATGGCTAGACGGTGTATTTGACATCTTCTTTAAGACTGAGGTTTTCACCCACCACCTTTGAAAGGATGATGAGAAAAATCCCGAAAGAGGTCATGATCAGAAGATCGTGTTGGGGATTTATTTCCATGAAAGCCTGCCAGTAGTATCCATCATTCTGCACAGGTAGAAACAAATAATCAGAATTCATGAGTATACTGATCGGTAATTTTATCAGCGTTGCGATGACACAAAGTAAGCCAGCGCGATACAGATACTTCTGCAACTCGGCCTGGAAAGCATAGCGTTTCTTGATCTTGTAAGCTGATTTTTTGAGATAATAGATCATTACTACAAAAAGCCAATAATTGATAACGACCAGGGCAAATAAAAACCTCGACAAGAGTTTTTGTTGAGTGTCAAATAGGTCTGAAACCCTTTCCATGTATTCAGAATACGCCATCCATGCCATGAATGGCGCCGTCAGAGCCCCAATACAGGAAAAGAAAAAGACAAAAGTCAAAATGGCACGCAGTACAGAAAGCCAACTCATAATTATTGTTTTACGATAACAAACATAAACAGCTTTTATTGATAAACAATAATCTGTGATTAAGAAATTATTGTTAAACAATAAGTTTCTCGCTTTCGCGAAAGCGGAAACAAATAACTTTAGAGGTAAAATGAACAATGCCTGAATTACCAGAAGTCCACGGCTACCAGCAATACATCAATGCCACCTGCCTGCACCAGAAGATAACAGCCATCCATTGTAGGGACGACAAGCTGTTCAAGATGCATCCAGATACTTTTAATCAGCACCTAATAGGTGAGGAATTTACGGGTACGAGACGTATCGGTAAGTATCTGTTTGTGAAGACGAGTGGTGATCGGGTGCTGGTGATGCATTTTGGGATGACGGGTAGGCCACACTATTACAAAGATGAAGAGGCACGACCAAAATATGCTCACATCCAGTTTGCCTTTGAAAACGGTTACCACTTTGGTTTTGAGAACAAGCGGAAATTTGGTTGGATGGATTTGTGCAAAGACATCGACCAATACCAGAAAGAGAAAAACCTGAGCGATGATGCGCGTGACTTAAGCTGGGAAGACTTCAAAGCATCATTCTCAAATCGCAAGACCTACATCAAACCTATTCTCATGGATCAGAGCGTAGCGGCTGGGCTAGGCAACTGGATGGTGGATGAAATCTAGTATCAATCGAAAGTCCATCCTGAAAAGAAAGTAGAAAATATGAATGAGGATATGTTGCGCAAAATCTTTGACACCATGAAAGATGTGATTGAGACCACCATCAAACACGATGCGCATTATTCAGACTTCCCTAAGCACTATCTGATCCACGAGCGTAACGATGATGGCACATGTCACCATACAGGCAAACCTATCCAGAAAACTAAAGTGGGCGGCAGGACGACCTATTTTAGTGAGGGATGGCAGGAGAAATAGATTGTATTTGACAGTCAGCATTTGCGGTTTGCAGTAGCCAGTCTAAATCACTAATTCCAAAATTTTAAATCCCAATTAAGGATATCTAATTAGTCCTCTGCGTAGGGATATAGTGGGCCATCTTCACAGAAGTTATTATAACCACGCTTCCGCGAACCTGCCTGTCGTGCTTTTGGCAGGCAGGAGCACAATCAACACCAGCAAAACCCGTATTTTTAAGCCAAAGAACTTTTTGAATGATCAATAGAACTGTAGAAAACGTTGCCAAGGCGCTGGAAGGCGTCAAAAGTGGGATGACGCTCATGGTAGGTGGTTTTGGATTGTCGGGGATTCCTGAAAATAGCATCGCCCAACTGGTAGAAATAGGCGTAAAAGACCTCACCTGTATTTCTAACAATGCGGGGGTTGATGATTTTGGTTTGGGATTGCTGCTACAAGGCAAACAGATCAAGAAAATGATTTCGTCCTACGTGGGCGAAAACGATGAGTTTGAACGCCAGATGTTGAGCGGCGAGCTAGAAGTGGATCTTATTCCGCAGGGAACACTTGCTGAACGCTGTCGTGCGGCACAATGTGGGATCCCCGCATTTTACACACCTGCTGGCTACGGGACAGAAGTAGCCGAAGGCAAAGAAACTAGAGAGTTTGACGGGAAACCTCATGTCTTGGAACACGCCTTTAAAGCCGACTTTGCTTTTGTAAAAGCTTGGAAAGGTGATGAGGCGGGAAATCTAATCTTTAAAGGCACCGCCAGAAACTTCAACCCAGTCATGTGCGGTGCAGCAACCATCACCGTGGCCGAAGTAGAAGAACTTGTCCCTGCAGGAGAACTGGATCCTAACCAGATACACATCCCAGGAATCTTTGTGAATCGGATTTTTAAGGGAGAGAAATATGAGAAAAGGATTGAGCAGCGAACCACGAGGGCTAGAAATTAATCAAGAAAGAACACATGGCACTAACAAAAGAACAAATCGCACAACGCATAGCAAAGGAAGTCAAGGACGGCTACTACGTCAATCTTGGAATAGGTATTCCCACACTTGTGGCAAATTATGTTCCAGAAGGAATCGACGTTGAATTCCAATCTGAAAACGGGGTTTTAGGAATGGGGCCCTTTCCTTATGAGGGTGAGGAAGATCCAGATGTAATCAATGCAGGAAAACAAACCATTACCACCATGCCTGGGGCGAGTTTTTTTGATAGCTCACTCAGTTTTGGGATGATACGTGGTCAGCACGTGGATCTTACAATTCTTGGGGCAATGGAAGTCGCAGAAAACGGAGATATAGCCAACTGGAAAATTCCGGGCAAAATGGTCAAGGGAATGGGTGGCGCCATGGACCTGGTTGCCAGCGCAGAAAACATCATTGTAGCCATGATGCACACAAATAGGGCGGGAGAATCTAAGCTGCTCAAGCGTTGTAGCCTACCACTCACTGGGGTAAACTGCATTACCAAAGTGGTCACTAATCTTGCCGTTCTTGAAATCAAAGAAAACGGTTTTAAGCTGCTAGAGCGCGCACCCGGCGTAAGCGTAGATGAAATTAAAAATGCCACCGAAGGCGCGCTGGAGATTCCCGCCGAGGTACCAGAGATGCAACTTGCCTCTTAATGCGATTTGTGCTTGATCCAAATTTTACGGCAGCCGACTATTTTCCACTGGATCTTTCGGTTGACAATCCTATATGGGATGAATTGGATATCACAGATATCGCTGATTTAGAGCAATATCTCGTTGAGAGACGAAAAGAGACAGGTAAGCAAGTTGGTTACGGTGGATTTCTGGAAAAGAGAGGATTGTATTCAAAAACAGTAAGATTCCAAGATGGCGATGAACGTGACATCCATCTGGGGGTGGATTTCTGGGCGCCAGCCGGAACGAGTGTGCACGCTCTTCTGGATGGGGTCGTTCACAGTTTTGCAAACAATGCAGATGCGGGTAACTATGGTCCCACAATCATTTTGGAACACAATAACGGTCCAGAAAAGTTCTATAGCCTATATGGTCACCTATCGCTTGAATCGCTGGAGGTGCTGGAAGAAGGGGTACGCTTTCGCGAAAGCGAAAAAATAGGGACACTGGGGACACCAGAAGTCAATGGCGGATACAGCCCACATGTGCACTTGCAAATTATGAAACGTATGGGTGATTATCGCGGGGATTATCCAGGCGTTGCATCGAGAAACGGACTTTCTGAACTACGCGGGAATCTGATTGATCCAATGTCTTATATAAATCTTAACGAGTAGGGATGGGTAACCCTATATTTGTGCTAGACTAGCTATGTTATGAGTAAAAGGATTCTTATTACCGGTGCAGCAGGTTTTTTAGGTTCTCATTTGTGTGACAGATTTCTTAAAGAGGGCTATCGTGTAGTAGGAATGGATAACCTTATTACTGGAGATCTCAAAAATATTGAGCACCTCTTTCCTAACAAGGATTTTGAGTTTTATCATCAGGATGTGTCGAATTATGTCCACGTAGCTGGTGACTTGGATTATATCCTGCATTTTGCGAGTCCAGCGAGTCCTATTGACTACTTGAAAATCCCGATACAAACATTGAAGGTAGGTTCTCTAGGAACGCATAACTTATTAGGTTTGGCTAAGGATAAAGGTGCTAGAATCTTGATTGCTTCTACTAGCGAGATCTACGGTGATCCACTGGTCCACCCGCAGCATGAAAGCTATTATGGGAATGTCAATGCTATAGGTCCCCGAGGCGTCTATGATGAAGCAAAACGTTTTCAGGAGAGTATTACCATGGCTTACCACAGGTTCCACGGTCTTGAGACCAGAATTGTTAGGATCTTTAATACTTATGGCCCGCGTATGCGATTGAATGACGGTCGTGTGATTCCAGCCTTTATGGGCCAGGCCTTGCGCGGCGAGGACATCACCGTTTTTGGTGATGGATCTCAGACCAGATCATTCTGTTATGTGGATGATCAGGTAGAAGGGATCTATAGGCTGTTGCTAAGTGACTATAGCGATCCTGTCAACATCGGCAATCCTAACGAGATTTCTATTAAAGATTTTGCAGAGGAGATCATTGCGCTTACCGGTACGGACCAGAAAATAGTGTATAAAGACTTACCAAAAGACGATCCAATGAAGCGCCGCCCTGACATCTCGACCGCAAAAGAAGTGCTGGGCTGGGAACCCCAGGTCGATCGTGCCGAGGGAATGAAAATAACATTTGACTATTTCAAATCTCTTTCTAAAGAGGATTTAGAAAAACGTGAACACAAGGACTTTACAAAGCACATCAGACGATAGAATTGTCTACAGCAACAGGAGATACTCTGGATTTATCCGGCCCATTTCCTATGCGGTAGATCTATTTCTCATTAACTATATCGCTACTTTTTACTTCGGTAATGAGTTTGAGTATTTGACCTATGGAATTTTCATCGGGATCTGCTGGATAGTAGCTTCCATCCAGATGGAGTTTTATAAAATCAAGCGGAATACGGTTCTTACCACCGTTTTCAAAAAGCTGTTTCAGCAAACCCTGGTTTTTCTTTTTATCGTATTTGCCTTTTTCGGATATTACTATGATTTGAATGAAGGTTCTATCCTGAAGTTGCAGTACGGACTTATCACCATGGGTGCGATAGGCGCGGCAAAAATCTGTCTGTTTTTCCTATTGAAGAACTACAGAAGTCTTTTAGGTGGAAATTATAGGAATGTAGCTATCCTAGGTCAATCGAAAGAATCTAAGGATCTTTTTGACTTTTTCAAGATGCATAAAGACCTTGGCTATAGGACTGATACAGTTATTGACCCTTGTGCGATAGGATTCTCACTCGAAACTTTTAAAAGTGGTGTCCTCGATAAAAATGTAGATGAAATTTACTGTTCAGTAGGTTGTCTAAGCAATGATCAATTGCTGGAACTAACAGATTTTGCCGATAACAATTTAAGGACGCTTAAGTTCATCCCGCGACCAGAAGAAGTGGTGACTAAGGGAATGAATTATGACTTCTACGGTACGACGCCTATTCTATCACTCAGGGAAATACCGCTTGATGAGTTGTTCAATCAAGTCATTAAAAGAGCATTTGATATCGTTTTCTCTCTACTTGTCATCATAGGGATTTTATCGTGGCTCATACCTATTCTAGCATTGATTATAAAGTTGGAAAGTAAAGGACCTGTTTTCTTTTCGCAAAAGCGAAATGGCCTTGATTACAAGCATTTTACCTGTTTCAAATTTAGATCCATGGTGCCTAACAAAGAGGCACATTTAAATCAAGTGTCTCGCAACGATCATCGCATTACAAGATTTGGTAGGTTTTTACGCAGGTCCAGTATCGATGAGCTGCCGCAGTTCTTTAATGTTCTAATGGGTGACATGAGTGTTGTAGGACCTAGACCGCATATGGTAAGCCACACTAATATGTATGCAAGCAGGGTTGATAAATTTATGGTCAGACATTTCGTAAAGCCAGGAATCACTGGGCTAGCGCAAGTAAGTGGCTATCGTGGCGAGGTGGAAACTGAGGAAGACATAAAGGGTCGAGTACGTAACGATATCTATTACATTGAGAACTGGAGCCTGATATTGGATTTGAAAATTATCCTGCGCACGATAACCAATGTTTTCATGGGTGAAGAAAAAGCCTACTAATCATGGAGGCAGATCTTGTATCTATCATCACACCTTGCTACAATGCTGCTCCTTATCTAGAGTCCACCTACAAATCAATTAGAGCGCAAGAATATCAAAACTGGGAATGGGTGGTTACCAACGACTCAAGTACAGATGATAGTCTTCAAATACTACAACAATTACAAGAGCGAGACTCGCGAATAAAAATCTTCACTCAGAAAAACGGCGGTGCCGCCGCAACCCGCAATAATTCGATTAAGGAAGCCAGCGGTAGATTTCATGCTTTTCTAGATGCAGATGATTTGTGGTTTCCAGATCACTTGAGCACTTTGATTCCATTCCAATTAGAAAAAGAATGCGCGCTAGTCTATAGCAATTATGAGATACGCACAGATGATACGCACATGGATTTCATAGGTTCGCCCAAGGTGAACTACACGGGGCTTCTCAAACAAAACGTAATCAGCTGTCTTACGGCCATCATCGATACCAGCAGGGTAGGAAAGATTTACTCACCCATCATCAAGCGTAGAAATGATCTAGCCATGTGGCTTAAAGTTTTGGAAATAGAAGAGTACGCTTACAATGCTAATAAAATTACTGCAGTCTACAGGCTTAACCCAGGTAGCCTCTCAGGCGATAAAAAAGGCGTCATCAAAAATCAGTACGAATTTTTGAGAAATACTTTAGGGATGAATTTCTTCAAGTCAGCGTACTTTTTAGGAATTTGGGCGGTAAATGGATTCCTGAAGTACCGGAAATTTAAAGCTTCGAGGTAAACTGTAGCAGTTTTCCAGACTTTGCTCTTGGCACTGCGTCCATTTGATTGAATGAGATAGCTACGTTTCTTCCGGCAAGTTCCTCAATCGCGTTTTCAAATACTTGCAATTCGTTGCGACTGAGCTCCCTTTCCGCAGAATAGAAAACTTCAAGTTTATCCAGCTCTTTCTGCTCGGCGATCAATTCCATAATTGGGATTTGGGCTTTCATCATTGCTTTTGTGGCACTTAGGATAATTAATCCTATCACCTGATGACCATCGCTAAACTTGATGAATTGATTAGACCTGCCTTCTAGACTTTGGATCAACCACTGCCCGTTCTTGAATTTCAACCTTCCCCTATCCCCTATTCGATACCTGATCAACGGTGAGGCTTTTGAGTTTAGGCAAGTAACTAAGAGATCTCCTGTTTCACCTTCTGGAACTGGCATGCCGTTCTCATCCACTGCCTCAACGTAAAGCAATGCAGAATTTATAGGCCAATCTTTACCGTACTCTGCAAAACTGATGATACCGCACTCACTTGCACCGTACTCATTGTACAACGGCACACCTAAATTCTCTCTAATAATCTGCGCATGCTCTTCTACCACCATCTCACTAGTGCAAATCACCGCCTTCAAAGCTTTAGCTTTATCGGTTAGCACAATCCCTTTTCTCTCACAGTAGCTGGCCAGTTGCTTGATTGCTGAGGTATATCCATTGATGAAAACGTGCCCGCCTTTTTTCAGATTTTTTACAACAGCAGAAAGCGACTCATCGCTGGTGTCGTAGACATCAAATTTTGTACGATTTGCGGCTTTGGTTTTGATGCCATCGATGAGTCTAGCAATTTTACCAGTGGCCTTGCCGTAGAATCTAGCTTCTTTATCTACACCTACCTCGATACTAGCTTTCTTATAAATTTCTGCTACCTGTGCCCAGATCAACGCATGCCATTCCTTATCTCTAGCAAGCTGGATAGGATGGCCGCTGCTGCCCGATGTTGAATTAATGATAACATTTTTGATGTCATACTCGACATTCAGCCTTTCAGCGGGGTCACTACGCAAGTGTCCTTTTTCCATAATCGGCACATCTTCCCATTTTTTGGGAAGAATGTCGTTGCAGATCTTCCTGTAAAAAGGAGTTTTTTCAAAGTGATACTTTACAATCTCGTCCCGCTGTGATTGCTGGTAAGCAGAATTCAAATAAGAGTTGTCCTGTGCCTTTTCAAACAGGCTAGACGCTTGTCCATTCTGGATTTCCTGCAGCCTTTCGGCGGCGGCTTTCATATCGCAACCCTTGAATTCAAGTGAGGCAAATAATCGGTTTTTAGGCAGTAGGCCCATATCAGATCTTACAGGATTATCGTGCAAGTTAACATAGAAGACATAGAGAACTTATTTTTGCGGGCCTAAAGAATACCCTTCATGAACGTCTTGATTTTAGGCAGCGGTGGCCGCGAGCACGCATTTGCACATTCCATGGTAAAAAGTCCTCTTCTGGATAAGTTATTTGTTGCGCCTGGCAATGCGGGTACGGCGAGTATAGCTCATAATATTGACCTTTCGCTTTCTGATTTTGAGGGGATTTCCGCTTTCGCGAAAGCGGAAAAGATTTCTACCATCATCGTAGGTCCAGAGGCACCTCTGGTGGACGGTATCTACGACTTTTTTCAGCAGGAAGGTCATGAGGGAATACAAGTCATCGGACCATCAAAACAAGGCGCGGTGCTAGAAGGGTCAAAGGAGTTTGCCAAAGAATTTATGCAGCGCCACGACATCCCGACCGCAGCCTATCAAAGTTTTACCGCATCTGAAGTTGAGCAGGGAAAAGAGTTTCTAGCGGGTTTAAACGCGCCTTACGTCCTTAAAGCAGACGGCCTCGCCGGTGGAAAAGGCGTGCTTATCATCGACGATCTATCAGAGGCACAATCTTCGCTGGAAGAGATGCTTAGGGGCGGAAAATTCGGCGCAGCTTCAAATAAAGTCGTGATCGAGGAGTTCCTCGATGGGATCGAGATGAGCGTATTTGTCATGACCGATGGCAACAGCTATAAAATTATGCCTACGGCCAAGGACTACAAAAGAATTGGCGACGGCGATACAGGGCTTAATACCGGCGGAATGGGAGCTGTTTCGCCAGTACCATTTGCCGATGATGAACTTATGCAAAAAGTTGAGCAGCGCATTATCAAACCTACTGTTGACGGACTTAAAAATGAAAATATCACCTATAATGGTTTCATTTTCATCGGTTTGATGATTGTGGATAAAGAGCCATTTGTTATTGAATATAACGTGCGTATGGGTGACCCAGAAACTGAGGTTGTACTCCCACTTATCAAGAGTGATTTGTTGGAACATTTGTCCGCTTTCGCGAAAGCGGAATTACACAAACAGCAACTAGAAATCGATGAGCGCAGTGCCACGACAGTCATGGCCGTATCTGGCGGATATCCAGAGAACTACGAGAAAGGAAAGACAATTACTGGTCTAGAAAACGTTGAGGGAAGCATTGTTTTTCACGCGGGAACCAGCGAAAAAAATGGAGAAGTAGTCACCAGCGGCGGCCGTGTTCTGGCGGTAACAAGCTTTGGGGATGATTTCAAGTCAGCATTAAAAAAGTCCTATGAGAATCTAGATAAAATAGATTTTGACGGGATCTATTACCGCAAGGACATAGGTTTTGACTTATAGGTATTAAAAAAGCCTTTGCGTTGATCTCGCAAAGGCTTTAAAATATTTAGGAATTGTTATTTACTTCTTACCGTAGATTTCAGGATCACCTAGGAATGAGTGCGAGGTCTGAGTGCGATCCTCTTCATTGTTCTGGTCAAAAATCCTTAATTGCTTCATCCAGTATCCCACGGCAACGAAAAGAATCAGGATGGCAATCCAGGTCACGAGGTTTGCCAACCACCAATTGTCCAATTCCAACTCACGGATGGAATCAAATGGTGCCATAAGTACGTTATCATTAAAATCTTTTACTCCGTAGAAAAAATCGTTCATTGCCTGTGGATAAATCTATTTGCAAAAATAGTTAAGGGAGATCATAGAAACAACATCATGGTAAAGGATCGTTGTCAGTAATGGTTAATAAAGACTTAGGACCGCTTCGCTCAAAGACTAAAGACTAAAGACGCTATTGCAAAACACTAATCAATTAAGAATTAGGGCTAAGGAACGTCCAAAAATGAATATTGTCTTATTCATTAAACATTCTATCATAGTCGCGCAATGCTTACTTATGCTTTATTCGGACGTTTGTGTGAAGTTGATTTCTAATGGACAACAGTAGAAGTTTTCCTGTCTAGGGTTCCTGCTCAATTTGTTTGATAGGTTGCTTCATTTCCAAAACGAGTGAGCTGTAATCCAATTTCCACCCAATTGTACCGGCCAGCCCCTCCATCATTTGGATTGCAGTGAGCGCTTCTTTTCTGGCGGTGTCCAGTAAACCGCTTTCCGGGATTTTATCAATTATGTGTTGTTTTGCGTTTCGGCTTGCCTCGGTTAGGTCGTCGCTGGTGAAGTAGTTTGCCCAGCCCTCGCTCTTGTCATAGTAATTAAAATCTGTTTCTATGCTTAGCACCTGCGGCTGTGGGAAATCTGTCAGGTAGATGGTCTTCTTTTCTGGATCGCTGTCCATCTTGATCTTGGTGAGGTCAAAGCCCACGTGGGCCTTTGCACTTACTAGTATGATGGCCTTCTTTTTTCCTAGTAGGAAGTTGGCAACCTTATCTTTTACGTTGCGGTAGTGTTAGATCTCAGAGAAATCACCTTCTACGGTGATGAACTTGCAAACCGTTCTGATCTTTTCCATGAGAACAAGGCTTTGCTCGTACCTGTTCTCATTCTTTCGCGACCCACCGAAAGCCCTGAACAGAAAAAACGATACAATAGCACCGGCGGCAAGGCCTATAAACAACAGCTCCATAAGCCAAATTTAAGCCTTACTCATCAAGAACTTTGTAAATAACTGGACGCGACGGCGCAGCATCATTTACAAATGGCGCTACCTGAAGATTGAGAATGTATAACCCATCTTCTACCTGATCAGGAACGTAGATAAATTCTGTAATTGTGGCGTTAGAATCCTTGCTACCGTGGAAATCAAAAAAGGCCTTGTGAGCTTTGAGTTCGCCATTATCTTTTTCTTTATCTACGCTGGGAAGGTCTATAAGGAGGTGTCGTATTCCGCCACTTCGACTGCGCTCAGTGCGTGTTTCGCAAAAGCGTGATGCCGCAGACTCTAACAAATAAGGCGGATTTGTATTTGAATAGTTTTTGGTTTTCTTGTCGGTGGTATTTGGCAGCGTACGTATAATAACCGCCTCAATTAAAGGATTAAGGTGATCAAACATTTCTGGTGTTATCACTTGATCGCCATTCATCTCCATAGGGTCAACCGTGATAAGCTGTGCGAGGAAAAAATGTTTGTCGAGGGCATCGTTGACGCTATAAAATTCTTCAGTAATATGGCCTATGCATTCAGTATGCGTGCCATGACTATGTGGATTAAATGCAATGTCATTAAAATTTGTAGAGCCGCCCAGACTCACGTTGCCCACATACCCGTCCACCTCTACATGTATTATTTCCGGCTGATCGATGTACCATGCTCCTACCCCACCATCATGGGTAATGGGTAGGCTCAGATCGATAGGTTGACTAAGATTTGTTAGATATTCTTTATCGCTGATTTTGATGGTGCTGGACATAGGTTGTTTGCAAGATAGGATGGAGAGAAATGTAAGTAAGTATAAAAGCGTCTTCACGATTGTAATATACCCAGAATACTTCTAACACCCAGAACCAATCAGCTGACCTTCGTACCTCATAATTAAAATAGTCGCCAGTCCAAATAGCAGCCAATAGAAGTAATACTTCTTAAAAGAAAACTTTGAAATGACCCACTTGATTAAAAAATACACGGGACAAACAAAGGCGAGGGCAAGTGCAAAAAACACACCTAATTCATAGAACACACCGAATAGGGTAAAACATGCCACAGTGGTTTTTGATAAAAACCAAAACATGAAAGTTCCTATCTGAAAAACAAGTACAAAATCATCAAATGAATTTATTTGCAGCCTCATAACTCAAAGGTAATTAACCCTTACAATCTTCCAGCGCCTCTTGCGTACGCTCAAGTCCCCAGCTGGGTTCAAAACCACTCACCTTTTCTTTTTCATAAAGTTCAATAGCTCTTTCTAGGTTCTGACAGTACTCGCGCACATCCTTGCCAAAATACCGCGCGCTTCCTATCATCCATTGAGCATGGTTGCTGACGACTCTAGGATTGTTAGGTGCCATGGCTAATGCCTTTTTATAAATCGCCGTGGTGGGTCCTGAAAGTTTCATCCCATAAACGCTGCCATCGTAAGTGATCCAAGCGGTGTTAAGCAAGGCACGCATGACCATTATTTCTGGGTTTTCAGGGGATATGCTTTCTGCTTGCTCTAGATATTCTTTGGCTTTATTAAGGTGGTTGAGCGTTTTCTCTTTTGGGTGCTGTCCCCAAGAATTATTGATATGGTAATACGCCGCATAATAAGCCGGTAGCCATTCCTCTTTTTCAGCAGCGGCGATGCGCTCAAATAAAGCCCCTGCCGCTGTATAGTCGGTTTTCATGAGCTGCATGGCTCTGGTCATACCTTTTTCATAATTGCCTTGAGCAAAAGAAGCGGTAAAAAACATTGAGAATAAAAGGATGCAAGGATTTTTCATGGTCTTAGATTTTTATTTGTTACGTAAACCTAAGATGTTGCAAGACCTTTCGTCCAAAGCTTTCTACTGAACCGTAGATTGTGGTTACTGAATTGTGAAGTGGTTGGTACGTTTTCGCGAAAGTACAGGGCTCCTACCCTTTTAATTTATCAAAAGTTTCCGCTGCGGTATCCGCCAGTGCATCAGCGGAACTATCAACAAGTCTTTGAACTGTTGTATACTCGGGTCGACCGCTTCCTATTGTAATGCATTCCAGTACCAAGCCGTTTCCTAATTCCAAATTATCTACAAAGTAAAACGGGTAATAATTCAATGGTATGTTCCAATCTTCAGAAACAATCAAGGTGTGCTCGACTTCCTCTTTTCTTCCATCTTCGAAAGTATAATTCAGTGTGAGGACTAGGCGATATCCTTCGATACCGTTCACGATTCTCTTTAGATCTCTGAATCTTTTAATCTTAGAGATGAAATTGTGTGGTGTGTTTTCCTGAAAAATCTTTTTTCCTTCTACACCATTTTTGGTATTTGTAATAAACCTTCCATTTTCTTGAGGCAATTCCATGATTCGTGATCCACTACCTCCATGAACAATCGTATCCTTGAAGAAGTATAGTTTCTGTTTGAATTTTATGATAGCTTGTTCCTCTCGCTCAATTTCTCTTTTCATTGCTTTGTAGCGTACTGGATCGGTATTCTTATAAACCTCTATTGCAGCAAGTTGATCATTTGACGAATCATAATGTGCCTCTTCATAGGTCAGGGCAACGGGTAATTTTGTCTGCGCATGAGAGTAAAAGCAAAATACACCAAGTGTGAGGAGAAGAATTTTCATCAGAAAACTTTTTGGTCTGATTAAAACGAATTTTCAGTTCGTTTATTTTGATCCTATCAGTCATGCATGATTAGTGTTTTCTCTTTGTGAGTATATAGTTTTCTTTGGTGTTTGTTTCGCTTTCGCGAAAGCGTAACCCTACAAATTATCCAGTTGATTATCACTCCCGCCTATCGTCCAGAAAAAGCCTATGAAAAAGAACCTGTCTGCCGCTTGCACTACAGGCCTGCGATCAAAATTTCCTTCAGAATTAGGCGTGTTGCTGTACTGATAATTAAAAATGTTATCACGTCCCAGTACATTGCCTACACTGGCATAAATGATTTTTTGGTCATCAATCAGATACGCCCAGTTTAAGTCTAGGGATTGAAAAGATTTAGTTTGATCGTTCTGGAATCCCGATAAATTGCGATTAGTGAATGGCCTGCCGCTAGCGTAGGTAAATGTCAAACCAACCTGTGATTTCAAATCCTCAATCCAATACTTACCCACAACACTTAAATTATGATCTGTGGCAAAATTAGGTGTAACCTCAACGGGCAAGTTTCCAGCCAGTCGCTCTGTATCCAGATAGGAATAGCTCACCCAATAGTCTAGGTTTTTTATACTAGTCTCGTCGCGCCAAAATAAATCCACACCAGTCGCATAACCGCCCCCACCATTTGCGTACTGGTTGAACCCTGTGGGAAAAGCAGTGCCTATGTTGTCAAAAGGCGTGTTAAATGTCACTAGATCATCATAGGTTTTGTAATATCCCCCAAGCCTAAACATGCGCTTATTTTTATTGTAGAGGTAGTTGGCAATAAAATGTTGTGCGCGTTCGACATCTAGCCCATTATCGTATTGCTGGATATTGTTTTGCGCTTGTTGATAGAAGTTCCCGTAGGCTAGTGAAATTTGACTACTCTGGGTAAGGCTGTATGCCATGCTCAGTCTCGGCGAAATCTTCAATTGATTATTGACACCGTAATAATCTGCACGCAGGCCGGTTTTAAAAGCTAGTTCATTTGATATAAAAATCTCGGCTTCTGCAAAAGCGGCGATCAGGCCGTAGTCCAAGTCGGTGTTAAAATTCCCAGATGTTGTAGAAATATCTTCCCCGTAATCCACAAAGAATTGTTCTGCGCCAAAGTTGAGTTTGTAATAATTATTCCATCGCTTTTGAAAACGCAGCTTTGCGTGACCCGCATATTCTCTGGCATCTAGAGCTGTAGTAGCAAAAATCCCATCGTTGCCATCATGCGCCAGGCTCACTCCTGCCTCCATTTCCCAGGTATCGGCGATGTCACCCAGGTAATTTAGGTTTCCATAATAGTTGCGGTTTGTGATGCCTACAAAAAAACCATTTGGGTCATTGATGTCTTCCTGAATAATGCTGAAGTCACTCCAAGAATAAGCGCTGTAAGCTTTGAACAAACCTTTCTCTGTCTTGTGTCTATAAACAGCTTCGCCACTTAGGCTCTGAAACGGATCTTCAAACTGGTTGTTCTGGGGAATGATGTCGTTGTAAGGTGCGAGATTGATATAAGCTGCGTTGACTGACAAACTGTTATCTCCCCAGATTTGTGTGTTGCCAGCACTTGCGCCTACACTCATGAAACCCAGGTCAGTTTTTTCTTCCTCAGGAAAATCTGTCGTGTTCAGCAAAAGCACGCTGGATAGTGCGTCTCCATATTCTGCGCTGTAGGCACCCGTTGAGAAAGTGATCCCATCGAATAGAAATGGTGAGAATCTGCCACGAGTAGGGATATTTCCCGATGTAGGTGCAAAGGGTCTGAAAACTCGGCTGCCGTCAATAAAAATCTGGGTCTCCTCTGCCCTACCACCGCGTACAAACAGCCGGCCGTCATCAGGATTTGCCGTTGTACCTGGCAGTGTTTGCAGCGCGCCAACAAAATCACCTACCGCGCTAGCGGTGGTGACTACGTCTAATGAATTGAGCGCGTTGACCTTGGAATTATCACCCGCACTTAAATTCCCTGCACTTAGGATTACGGTGTTGAGAGCGTTCATGCTTTCGCGAAAGCGGATCTCTAGACCTGACATCGTGGAAACATCAGCTTTGAATTTGTAAGTTTCAAATCCTATGGCGCTAGCAATAAGCGTTTGCTCACCAGTTTCTGTGGTCGTAAAGAAAAATTTACCGTCAATACCAGTAGTTGTGCCATCGTAGGTACCCTCTAGATAGACATTTGCGCCTAGGATAGGCTCGCCTTTTTTATCGGTGATTTGACCACTTATAGTTGTTTGGGATAACGCGGTGAGAGAGAATAGCACACTAAAAAAGGATGTAAGAAGTCGCATTTTTTGGATTTGGTTCAAAAGTGAGCCTTTGCGGAGCATCTCTAAATTCTAATCTCCTGAACCGCTTTTTTTTCTTACTGAATTGTCAGATCCAGATTGATTGAAATTGATAGGTCAAGTCAATTACTATCTTTATCCCAGATTTTAATACACATGAAAATTACCCTTAGCTTACTATCACTTGCAGCAATTCTGGGCTGTAGCGCGCCACAACAATCCATCGCGCAGGATTCTAAAAAAGATTCTTCTGAAAGTAGCGTAACCCGCGGCTACTGGCAACAGCACGTTGATTACAAAATGGACGTTAATATGAACGTCAAAACATTTAAATACACAGGTACTCAAGAGCTTGTTTATACCAATAACTCTCCAGAGACGCTAGATAGGGTTTATTATCACCTTTTCTTTAATGCGTTCCAACCTGGAAGCCAGATGGATGTACGTTCACGCACCATCGCAGATCCTGATCCCCGAGTAGGATCCCGGATAGAAAAATTAAGTGGTAGCGAGCAGGGGTTTCTTCATGTGACAAAGCTTTCTCAGGACGGTAAAGAATTATCACCTGTTGAAGAGGGTACTATCCTTGTCGTTGATTTAGCTGAGCCTCTCAAGCCAGGGGAAAGTACAAAACTGGATCTTGAATTTGTAGGTCAAGTCCCTAAACAAATCCGCCGCAGCGGAAGGGACAATAAAGAGGGTGTTGCGCTTACCATGACCCAGTGGTTTCCTAAAATAGCTGAATTTGATAAAACTGGATGGAACACTAGCCCTTACGTAGGTAGAGAGTTTCACGGTGTGTGGGGGGATTTTGATGTGAAGATTACCATCGATAAAGAATACACAGTAGGCGGTACAGGTTATTTACAAAATCCACAGGAAATAGGTCATGGTTATGATCAACCTAATTCGGGTCCTGCAGCTGGAAAAAATGGAGTGCTTACTTATCACTTTATTGCACCGCAAGTACATGATTTTGCATGGGGCGCAGATCCTGATTTTATACATGACATCTACAAGGGTGATGGCGGGGTAAACCTTCACTTTTTCTATAAGGACAAAGAGGAGATTAAAGAAAACTGGAAAAAACTTCAACCAGATACAAATGCAATGCTGAGGTTTTTCAATGAAAATGTAGGACCTTATCCTTACAAACAATACAGTGTTATTCAGGGTGGTGACGGCGGTATGGAGTACGCGATGTGTACCATGATTACTGGCGAGCGCAATTACGGTAGCCTTGCTGGTGTCACTGCTCATGAATTTGCCCACAGCTGGTTCAATCATATTCTAGCGACAGATGAAACTAAGCACGAGTGGATGGATGAAGGCTTCACCGTTTACATCTCTAATCTAGCCATGAATGCAATTAATGGGAAAGATGCCGTAAATCCCCACGCTGGATCTTATCGCGGATACTTATTCCTAGCTAATTCTGGCCAGGAGCAGCCAGCTACAACTCACGCTGATCGATACGCTACAAATCGTGCTTACGGCATCACTGCCTATTCTAAAGGCGCCGTATTTCTTGCTCAATTAGGGTATGTCGTAGGGGAGGAAGTACGCGATCAAATCATCAAAGAATACTACGATACCTGGAAATTCAAGCATCCGGATCCTAATGATTTCAAACGTGTTGCAGAACGCGTAAGCGGTATGAATCTGGATTGGTATTTACGTGATTTCATCATGACGACAAATAAAATTGATTATGCAGTCAAAGAAGTTACTGCTGGTGAAAGCAGCAGTACAGTCACCTTAGAAAGAATTGGGTTGATGCCTATGCCTGTTGATCTCAAAGTCATTATGAATGACGGATCTGAAAGATCATTTTATATCCCGCTAGAAGAGATGCGAGGCGAGAAAAATGTTAGCGATGACGTAACTGTAGAAAACGACTGGGCTTGGGCTTATCCGACTTATGAATTGAAAATTGACGGTGTGAAAAAAGATCAGATAAGCAAGATTGAGATCGACCCTATGGGCATGATGGCAGATGCTGATCGATCAAATAATATCTGGGAAGAATAACATCCCTTGTAGATATTTATAGCCGTTGTAGTTTAATTTACAGCGGCTTTTTTATTTCTTCGCTTTCCCGCAGGGAAGTTTATACTGAGCCTGTCGAAGTACTAAAGCGAACTTAAATAGGTCTATTGAATAACCGACGATATACGCTTCCCGAATCACATAAGTTGAAGAGTAAGATTGCAATAGATCTACTTTTCAAAGAGGGAAAATCTGTCCGTAAAGGATCGCTAAGGGCGGTCTACAATTTACCAGTCGGCAAGTCGGGACACAAGGTAGGTTTCAACACTTCTAAGCGATTTTTCAAGAAGGCTGTCGATCGCAATCGAGTAAAACGCTTGATGAGGGAAGCATTTAGGTTGAATCAACATTTATTAATAGAACTCTCCGATCAAGAGATTCAAATCATGTTTCTCTATCAGAGTCCAAAATTACCAGAGTATAGAGCATTGGAACGGTTAATGATAGCTTGTCTTAAAGCGATCAGCAGAAAAATATCAGAGTAGTTACCAGATTATTTACCGATTGCTATGCAGAGAATCGATTCTGTTGACGATCGCTGTAAACAGTTCATTACCTTTATCCTAGAGAACGACAAGAGATGAGAAGAATATTCCGTAAGAGATATGTAGCAGTAGCGATCGTAAGCGTGGTTGCCTTTACTGGTCTTAGTTTTAAAAATGACTTTTTTGAGATTGCAAAACAGATCGAAATCTTCACCGAGATGTATAAGCAGGTAAACATGAACTACGTGGATGAAACCACACCTGCAGAGCTCATGGACAATGCGATTGAGGGAATGCTAGAAGGTCTAGACCCTTACACAGTTTACTGGACAGAGCAAGAAGTTGAAAAAAGCAAGATCAACCAGCGGGGGTCATTCACTGGGATAGGTGCAAACGTGAGTACCCGTGATGATAAAATCATTATCATGGAGCCTTGGGAAGGCTACCCCGCAGATAAAGCTGGTTTAAAAGCTGGTGATGAGGTAATAAAGATAGACAATGTCACTTTATCAGACTATCCCGAGAATGCAGGGGAATTGCTCAAAGGATCGCCAGGATCTGAACTCACGGTTACTTTCAAACGCAATGGTGAAATAAAAACAGCACGCTTGAAGCGTGAGGCCGTCGAAGTTAAAGCAGTTCCTTTTTATACCATGGCCACCAGCGATATAGGTTATGTGGTGCTATCAAAATTTAACGCAAAAGCTTCTAGCGAAACCAAAGCAGCCATCAAAGACCTAGAAAGTCAAGGTGCCAAAAAGGTTATCCTAGATCTAAGAGGAAACCCTGGTGGATTGCTTAGCGAGGCGGTAAAGATTTCTAATCTTTTTATTCCCAAGGATAAGCTCATCACTAGTACACGATCCAGTATCGATAAATACAACAAGACCTATATCACAAAGCGTAACGAGGAATTCCCAGAAATGCCTTTGGCTATCTTGATCAACGGTCGCAGTGCCAGTGCTAGTGAGATCGTAAGTGGAAGTATACAGGATTATGATCGCGGCGTTCTAGTGGGTGCCCGTAGTTTCGGTAAAGGACTTGTTCAACGACCGAAACCTCTATCTTACGGCACTCAGGTAAAAATCACAATCTCTAGATATTACACGCCTAGTGGAAGATGTATCCAGGCTCTAGATTACTGGAATCGCGATGAAAATGGCGATGCCGTGCGCACTAAACAAGAGGATTTCACTGCATTCAAGACATTGAATAGCGGTCGTACCGTCTATGATGGTGGCGGCGTTTTGCCTGACATCGAATTAGAAAGTGCAGCTTACTCCCCCATCACAACAGCACTGCTCAAAGAGAATGCAATCTTTGATTATGCAACTGAATATTACTACAAAAGTCAGCATGAAGATTTGATGAAGTTTGAGTTCACTGATAGGGATTTTGATGATTTTGTCGATTGGTTAGAAAAACGTGGGTTTGATTTTGAGACGGTTACAGAGTCAGCTTTCGCGAAAGCGTATAAAACAGCAAAAAAAGAGGAATTGAACGACGACATCGATAAATCATACGCTTCAATGCTGGACGCAATAGCCAAAGCAAAGAAGAGAGATGTGCGCGATAAAAAGGCAGAAATCCAGAGTTTATTAAGTGATGAAATTGTAAAACGTTACTTTTACCGTGATGGACTATATGAATATCAGATAGTTAACAACCCAGAAATAAAAGCTGCAATAGCAGTTCTTAACAACACCGACCGCTACAAACAGATCTTACAGTAATTGAAAAAGCTTGTCTACATTTTATTTCTATTTACATGCATCGTTCAGGCTCAATTGATCGAGCAGCATAGTGTATACTTTGATTTAGATAAGGATGTATTTGTGAGCCAGGAAGGTGAGGAACTGGATAATTTTCTAGATAATCTGCTTTATAAACCCTTGCTGGACGTTAAAATACTTGGGTATTGTGATGATAGGGGTAGCTATGAGTACAACCTAGATCTTTCTAATCGCAGAGTTGAAACAGTATCTAAACACCTGCAACAGCACAGTATAGACGTTTCTCATATCTCAAAAAAAGTAGAAGGTCGCGGTGAAATAGCTCTTACTCAGATGGATTCTAGTGACGACACCATAAGTACAGAACGTGCCGAAAACAGGAGAGTCGATATCATCTTCAGTCTTGCTGCTGAAAAAGTGAAGCAGATTAAAATCAAAAAACTCAATAGAGAGAACCTATCAGAAAAGGAAAAAGAGCAAATAGACGACTACGAAAATGAAGTTATCGAAAACTTCAAAGATTCCACGGCAACTATCGCACAGGTCAAAGTGGGGAACGATGACGAATTGCTAGAAATACCTACTAAGTTAGATCCTCCTGTTGACAATGAAACTGAACCTTTCAGGACATTACTGAGTAAAAAACTCAAAAAGGGACAAGTCATCAGATTAGAAAACATCCTTTTTTACAAGGGAAGATCTACAATGCTGGAAGAGTCAGAACCACTTCTAGAAAGGGTAGCAGAAATTCTATTAGCAAGGAAGGATATTGAATTTGAAATTCATGGACACGTGTGTTGCATTAATCCTTATTATGAGGATGCTTACAATAGAGATACGCGTAAAAATCACCTCTCTAAAGATAGAGCCAGAGCTATTTACAAAAAACTCTTGAAGCGTGGCATAAGTAAGAACCGTATGAGGTACGAGGGTTTCGGCAGATCAAAACCTTTAGGTGGAAGCGATAAACTGGATAGAAGAGTAGAACTTTATATTACAAAAATCAATCCTCAGAAGTAGGTAGTTATTTTAGAATCATGGCTTGATGGGGTATTCCATCTTCCAGATACTCCACCCCGATTTTTACAAATCCCAGATCTGAGTAAAATCCATCTAGATAGCATTGCGCTGAGATTTTTATGGGAAGCTGATTTTTTTTCTGGATGTACTTTATTGCTGCTCGCATCATAGCTTTACCATAATTCAGTTTACGGTATTTACTGTTTACCACAACCCTACCTATGGAGGCTTCTTTGAAATAATCACCAGGTGAAAACAATCTGGCGTAGGCTACAACTGTATCATCTAGTTTTCCCAGTAAATGGATGGCAGACTGATCCTTGTTGTCTATATCCTGATAAACACAATCCTGTTCCACCACAAAAACTTCGCTGCGTAATCTCAACAGATTGTACAACTCGATGGTATTAACTTGATCAAAAGTTTTGAAGTAAAATTCAAGATTGAAGTCTGCGGTCTGGCTCAAATATTAAAATCTTTTAGGAACAATACGGGCTTGAGGTGCCTTGACACCTATTCTGATATCAGTAATTAGTTTTTCAAGCATCTGCCCTAGTTTCTCACTTCCTGAAGCCATCTCCTCCTGACGTATAATATCGAGTTCATCAAGCAGTGACTCGCGTTCATCATTTTCAAAAAGTTCAATCTCCTTCCATATGTCCATCAGCTTCTTGCGAGGATGAACAGCAGTTTTGATCTGATGAATATAGATGGTAGCCTCCTTTTTCATGAATAGATATTAAAAACCAAATCTAAATAGGTTCTTATCGGCAATGATAATTTAAAATGAACCTTATCTAATCTTTAAGCTTTCCACGCCAGCGCAAACTGTTCTTATTATGCTCAATAAGCAAATCTTTATCAGTATTGTAGTCTTCTAACAATTCGACAGCTTTTATAAGCTCCTCATCAGATAGGTTCTTATATGCAGGTGACTTGACTATGTTTTTCCAGAAATCGCCCAGTGCATTATCAAGAGAAATACGCCAGTAACAATGATTATCAAAATTGAGATCTGGATAGGTTTTAGGCAACGAGTTGCCTAATTCAAAGTATTTATCTTCAAAAACTAATCTATACATCTAAGATGATTGATTAATTACGCTTTCGCGAAAGCGGACAAGTCAACAGAGCATTAGATAATAAGCGTGGAATTAAAATTCATTAACAAGAAATCTTCCCTACCCTACGCTCGTGTCTTCCACCGGCAAAATCAGTGTCAAGAAAAGTCTCTACCATTGCTACTGCTTGAGGAATGGTTGTAAATCTCGCAGGGATGCAAATGACATTAGCATTATTGTGTTCTCTAGATAAAGAAGTAATTTCTTTTGTCCAGCAAACTGCACCTCTTACATTATTGTATTTGTTTACAGTCATGGACACACCTTGAGCACTGCCACAGATAAGTATACCCATATCACTTGTCTTACTATCTACATCCTTACCTACCAGATGTGCAAAATCAGGATAATCCACACTATCCAGTGTGTCTGTTCCATGATTGATCACATCATGACCACGATCATTAAGCATTTTAACTATAGCTGTTTTATAGTCTGGACCAGCATGATCATTTCCTATGGATATCTTCATCTCAAAGTGTATTTACAGTGCAAATTTACAGTCAATGAACTGGATTCTGTGTTATCAACAAGCAGCTATAATTTTGTATCAGTTGTGGTCAATAGAATGTGAGTAACTATTCAAACTTTTTGCTTGCATTAGAATCTTAATTTTTTAATAAGAACAAGAATTTGAAAACACCAAATTATAAGTCCAGTTATTTCGATTGATTTATCAGCCATCAGTTTCTATTTGTAAACAGGACGGGGATTTTGAGAATTTCAACATCGATAATCACTTTGGAATTATTAACCTTGTCAACTTCTTGCAGGACTCAAACCTTATCTTTCTTTTTTACAATAACTTAACGTTCAAGATAAGTTGTGGATAAGATTTGATAAACTAGAAAATCATTGTAAAGCAAATTTTCACCCGTAAAGAAATACCGCTGTTGACAGCACATCATCATCATCAATTTTTTTAGATTTTAAAAGAAAAGAAATATGGTTATCTAATAGATGTTGATAACTGAAGAAAGGAGAAAATTGGATTACATCGCTTACGCTTGATAAGGTGTAAACTAAAAATTACATCGTTTTACACACGGTCTGTCCTAAACCAGAAGAGAAATTGCTTAAGTAAAACTGACAGTCTCTTTTGAGACTTCTTCAGTTTTCTGTGACTCTGTGAAATCGTTGGATTTCTCAAAAACATTTCTAGCCAAAACGAAAAGAACCACTAATCCTATGATGAAGATCATCACAAAAAGGATCGTAGAATTTAAAGGCCGTTTTAATCGCATGACACTGCAGATTGCTTTAACAAAGATACAGATTTTACTTAACTAAACGTTAAAAGATTAATTGAGAGAACAACTTTCTCTTATAAAGTTATCTTAGAAAATAATCTGTTAATCAGTGTTCTGAATTATAAGTTGAGGAAAAGTAACTCACAAACTGTAAGAAATTATTCTAAAAATTGTTCAATGTAATTTGTTCATCTAATATCTCAACCTATAGTCGGAAATCAGTATCTGTGTACCTATACATTAGTTCACCTATAACCTTATGAAGATTCAAAGGAAGATGCTTAGTTGATATGACTATTTTTGATTCCGTATGAAAAAGAAGAAAAATAAGAGTGGTTCCAAAACAAAATTTCAAAACCTTACTCAGAGTGTTTTAGGAGTTCTCAAATCAGAACCCAATAAATCTTTCAATTATAAACAGGTCTGCTCAAAATTAGGTATAACTGATGCCAGCGGACGCAACCAGGTGATCAAGAGATTGCATCAGCTTAAATCAAAAGGAAAATTAGAGGAAGCTGAACGAGGCAAATTTAGAATCGTCAAGGCCATTGATTACTTCACTGGCACCATTGACATTAGTTCCAGAGGAACTGGGTATGTAATAACAAATGAGTTTAAAGAAGATATACTTATTCCTAAACGTAGTGTTGGCCAGGCGCTGCATGGTGATGAGGTTGAAGTCTATGTCTACCATCGTCGCAGAGGAAAACAACCGGAAGGTGAGGTAACAAAGGTTATCAAACGCGCCAAAACAGAATTTGTAGGTGTCATTGAAGTCTTGGACAAATTTGCTTTCGTCAACGTATCAGACCCTAAAATCTCAACCGACTTCTTTATTCCCAAGGGTGAGATAAACGGCGCAAAAGATGGTCAGGTAGTTCTAGTAGAATTTGTTGCCTGGAACGATAAACAAGATTCACCTAACGGTCGGGTTAAAGAAGTCTTGGGTGATCCAGGCGAGCATGATACAGAGATCCATGCAATTCTAGCTCAATACGGTTTGCCTTATGAATTCCCACCAGCCGTTGAAAAATTCACTGAGCAGTTAGATAAGACCATAAGCGCCCAAGAGATTGAAAACAGGCGTGACATGCGCGATACGCTCACCTTTACGATCGATCCCGCAGATGCTAAGGATTTTGACGATGCCCTGTCGTTCAAAATTTTGGAAAATGGAAATTACGAGATAGGAATCCATATCGCAGATGTATCGCATTACGTGAAGTCAGATACCGTGCTGGATGATGAGGCATACGAGCGTGCCACATCAGTATATCTTGTGGATAGGGTAGTCCCCATGCTACCTGAAGTACTTTCAAATGGTGTTTGTTCATTAAATCCGCATGAGGACAAGCTGTGTTTTTCAGCTGTTTTTGAGATGGACGACAAGTGCAAGGTTTTGAAAAGATGGTTTGGTCGTACCGTGATTCATAGTGACCAGCGTTTTGCCTACGAAGAGGCACAGGTAATCATTGAAACTGGAAAAGGTGAGATACCTGAAGAGATATCGCTTTCGCGAAAGCGAACTACCATCAAACCCGAAATAACAACAGCAGTCCTGAAGCTAGACGAGCTGGCTAAAAAAATACGCAGCCGCAGAATGGCCGCCGGTGCATTGAGCTTTGATAAAACAGAGGTTAAGTTTCACCTTAATGACGACAATGTTCCCACAGGCGTTTATTTCAAAACATCTCGCGATGCCAATAAGTTAATCGAGGAGTTTATGCTATTGGCCAACAGGGAAGTAGCAGCTTTTATCGGTAAACGTGAGCCTAAAAAGACTTTTGTTTATCGTATTCACGATGAACCTAATGATGAGAAACTTCATGCCCTAGCAGGTGTAGTAACAAAATTTGGTCACCGCTTGGATTTGAGGGATAGGAAAAGTGTAACCAAGTCGCTCAATAAACTGCTAGAAGACGTAAAGGGAAACAAGGAGCAGAACATGGTCGATACGCTGGCTATACGCACCATGTCAAAAGCCGAGTATTCTACGGAAAATATAGGTCACTACGGTCTTGCCTTTGATTATTACTCACATTTTACTAGTCCCATCAGGCGTTATCCAGATGTGATGGTTCATAGATTGTTGCAGCATTACTTAGATGGTGGTAAAAGCGCAAATGAAGAATTGTATGAGGAGCGCTGCCAGCACTCCACAAACATGGAGATTCTAGCTACAAAGGCAGAGCGCGACAGCATCAAATACATGCAGATCAAATACATGAAAGATCATGCAGACCAAGAATATCTGGGTGTAATAAGCGGCGTGACAGACTGGGGAATTTATGTAGAAATCATTGAGAATAAGTGCGAGGGAATGGTGCGACTAGGTGATCTAGATGATGATAGCTACGAGTTTGTTGAAGAAGACTTTGCTGTTGTAGGCCGCCGAACAAAAAATACCTATACGCTAGGCGACGAGGTTATCGTTAAAGTCAAGAATGCTGATCTAGTCAAAAAACACTTGGACTTTTGGATGATAGGAAAGCCAGATGAAAACTAAAACCTGCGCAAATTGCGGTGAGGTGCACACCACGTTGTACCGCATCCAAATTGTAAGCGGTAAAAAATGGATCTTCTGCTGCAAAAAATGCACTGAGGCTTACCAGTCATATCCTCAATATCGCTACGGTGGAACCTGGAAAGGTTATCGCCATTGATCGACTACATCGTTTTCTGTTAAAGGATTAATTTAATATGCATGCATAATACTTTGGCACGCGGTTTGAAACTGTTATTGTGAAGGTTATTGAGAGTAATTTTCATAAAGTTTTTTGGTTGGTTAGTGGAAAACGGTGTCTAGAAATAGGTGCCGTTTTCTTTTTGTATGCGACTTTTTATAGCAATAGCTTACAACACATGTAAACCATTACTTTTGATGCAATCTCGAGAGTATGCTTGCAGACATTGTTAAGGCTATTCCTATAGGCTTTGTCATGGCCTTTTTGATTGGGCCTGTTTTTTTTGCCTTGCTAGAAACTAGTGCGATTAAAGGTTTTAGAGCAGCTCTATCTCTAGATCTGGGTGTAGTTCTAGCAGACATTGTTTTTCTATTCATTGCCTTTTTCATGACATCCAGCATTTTAAAAAAACTGGAAAATGATCCTGGGTTATATGTCTTTGGAGGGAGCATTCTTGCTGTTTACGGAATCATCTCCTACATCAGATCTGGACGCAGCTACAGGCGTGAGGTTAGAGAAGAAGTAGAAGAAGTTCAGAAAAACAATTATCTGCAGTTATTTGTTAAAGGCTTTCTGCTCAATTTTATCAATATCGGGGTTCTGGGCTTTTGGTTGGGATTGATTCTCGTGGTAAGTCCGCAGTTAGACAATGATAGCTCTCGGGTTTTCGTTTTCTTTTCATCTGTACTGGTGACCTATCTAGCAGTGGACTTGGTCAAAATAATACTCGCCAAGTCATTGAATAAATACCTGACGCCACTACGTATTTTCTACCTTAAAAGATTCATAGCGATTATTATGGGAATCTGTGGTGCAGTACTCATCTCAAAAGGGTTGTTTCCTGACATGACTGAGCAGCTGGAGGAACAATTCATACATCAACCAGAAAGCGAGGATGATCACTTAGATCAATTGTCTGAACCCGTGCCATATCCAGAAGACAAACCTGATTTGGATAAATAAAAAATCCCCATCAGAATGATGAGGATTTCAAGAGGTACCAAGCGGATTCGAACCGCTGTACTAGGTTTTGCAGACCCATGCCTAGCCACTCGGCCATGGTACCATTACAGGATGGCAAAAATAGTCAAAATTTACACACGACTTGCCTGCTAAGGCTTAAAACCCGCAATGCGATGATCGCGTTGCTGGCTCATCACGATGGTCACCATTTCCACATCACCGCCTATGGGCGGATTGATTTTGGAGACTTTGACCTCTGCATTTTCAACCAGCATTTCCTCGTCGAATATCCTATCCAGAATGCGTTGAGCTACCTGCTCTAGCAGCTTTGAGCGCTTTTTCATCTCTTCGACAATAATCCGATTCAGCGAGACGTAATCTACCGTATCAGCAAGATCATCAGTTGCCGCACTTTGCGTCAGGTTTACGTGTACTTCTAGATCGACCCTGTATTCAGAACCTATCGCTTCCTCTTCTTTCAGGCAGCCGTGATTAGTAAAAACCTTTACGTTTTCAAGTAAAATTTTGTGCATGTGGCAAATATAAGTTTTGGACTTCGTAGAAGAATTGAGCTACTGCTTTCGCGAAAGCGTAGACTCCTTCATCATCTTGCAACACCATAGGCTAAGCTGATTCTTAAAAGTTAACTTTGCCAGCTCAACTACAGCAACATGAGCGAAGAGGCGCGTCCCAATAATTTCATCGAGGATATCATAGAAGATGATCTGAAATCTGGTCTGCCAAAAGAAGACTTGAGATTCAGATTCCCACCAGAACCTAATGGTTATCTACATATAGGTCATGCTAGTGCTATTTGCCTGAATTTTGGGTTAGGAGAGAAGTACGATCGTCCGGTGAACTTACGTTTTGACGATACAAATCCAGTTAAAGAAGAGGCCAAGTACGTAGACGCTATTAAAAACGATGTCGAGTGGCTGGGCTATAAATGGGATAATCTGTGCTATGCATCTGACTATTTCAAGCAGTTATATGACTGGGCAGTTGAATTGATCAAGGCTGGTAAAGCTTACGTGGATTCCCAGTCCAGCGAGCAGATCGCTGAGCAAAAAGGTTCTCTTACCGAAAGTGGTACAAACAGTCCTTACAGAGATCGCAGCGTAGAAGAAAACCTGGAGCTTTTTGAAGGGATGAAGAATGGAGAGTACGGTGAGAGTGAGCATGTTCTACGAGCCAAAATTGACATGACCCATACAAATCTCTTGATGCGCGATCCCATTATGTATCGTGTGGTCAACAGATCCCATCATAGAACAGGCACTGACTGGCACATCTACCCAATGTATGACTGGACACATGGTGAGAGCGATTACATCGAGCAGATCACCCATTCCTTTTGTACACTTGAGTTTTTGCCGCATAGAGAGCTTTATAACTGGTTTTTGGATCAGGTAGTGGATCCAGACAAGATCAGGCCCAAACAACGCGAATTTGCCCGTAGAAACGTATCGCATACGGTAACCAGCAAGCGTAAGCTGCAACAGCTCGTTGAAAAAGGCATCGTGAGCGGTTGGGACGATCCTAGAATGACCACGATTTCGGGTTTGCGACGAAGGGGCTATACGCCTGATTCCATTAAAAACTTCGCCAAAAGCATCGGTATAGGAAAGCGTGATAATCTGGTGGACATGAATCATCTAGAATTCCACCTGCGCGACGATCTCAACAAAAACGCTAACCGAGTGATGGTGGTTCTGGATCCCGTGAAACTGATCATCACCAACTACCCAGCTGACAAAGTCGAGATGCTTCAGGCCGAGAACTCTCAGGAAGATAAGGGTAGGGGATACCGTGAGGTACCGTTTAGTCGAGAGCTGTTGATCGAGCGCGAGGATTTCCGCGAGAGTGCGAATAAGAAGTTCTTCAGGCTTACGATAGGTAAAGAGGTGCGTCTGAAAAACGGTTACATCATTAAAGGTGAGGACTGCGTAAAAGACGCAGACGGCAATATCACTGAGGTACACGCGACTTATGATTCTGATAGCCGTAGTGGTAGCGGTACAGAGGCGAGCATGCGTCGAGTGAAAGGAACCCTGCATTGGGTAAGTGCGGCACAGGCATTGCCTGTTGAGGTGCGCCTGTACGACCGTTTGTTCACCGTCCCATCACCAGATACGGATAAAGAAAAGGATTTCATGGAATTTGTAAATCCAGATTCTTTAGAAATCATTACTGCCATGGCAGAACCGTCTGTAAAAAGTATTCCTGTGGGAGAGACCGTACAATTTCAACGTAAAGGTTATTTCTGTGTGGACCCTGATTCAACAGAAGACAAAAAGGTTTTTAACCGCACGGTTACGCTACGAGATACTTGGGCAAAAATTGATTCTTGAATGGTAAATAGGTTCGCTTTCGCGAAAGCGTAATATTGATGATTCTCGCTGCCAGAGAATGAAACC
This sequence comes from uncultured Flavobacteriaceae bacterium, assembly GCA_964478845.1. GTDB lineage: Bacteria > Bacteroidota > Bacteroidia > Flavobacteriales > Flavobacteriaceae > Nonlabens. The sequence continues at coordinate 56,126 of CAYZJT010000008.1, forward strand.
TTACTATTGATTAACTTAATTTAAGAGTATTTCTTCAAAATTATCATTGATTTAATAGTCAAATCTTTAAGGTTAACGGCTGATTAACTAGACCCGCTCACAGCTAATTCTATTTTTGTTGTTCAATTGACTTAAAGACAAAACAATGGCAAACGGAAAAGGATTATTAGCACTTGTAGCGGGAGCTGCCATAGGTGCTACACTAGGTTTACTTTATGCACCAGAAAGCGGTGAAGAAACTAGAAGAAAGCTTAAGAAGCAAGCAGACAAAACAAGACGTGACATCGATGCACAGGCACGCAAAACTTATGATGACGTATCCACCAAGGCTACAGAAATCAAAGGAACAGTTAGCGAGCGCATCGACAGTGCACTATCTAGTGCTAGTTACAAAGCCGATGAGGCAATCACAGCACTTGAGAAAAAGCTTGAGCAGCTAAGAGCGAAAAATGCTAAATACCAAAAACCTACAAACGGTTCTGAGGCAGCAACAACAGGCGCGGCCAAAGTAGACCCTAAGGTACACGTATAAATTAACAGATTTGGGAAAAGGTATTTCAGAACACTTTAGTGAATTTACCAGTGCAGCCCAAGACTACGTAGAAACAACGATTAAATACCAGAAATTAGACCTTTACAAGAAAGGTTTAAGGACTGGTATTTCTTTAGGATATGGGTTAGTCCTGCTTATCATAGGATTAATAGCCCTCCTGTTTCTAAGTGTTGCGCTCAGCATATTTTTAGGTAGACTTCTTGATGATCTTGCACTAGGCTATTTGATTGTGGGGGTGGTTTACGTCATAATCATGTTGATTGTCGCAAACACTATCAAACCAAAAATAGAGAAAGCTGTTTTGAGAAAGACTAGCGCGTCTATGTTTGGCCTTACAGCCGATCGGGAAATCAAAGAAACAACAGATGAGAGCATACAATAATTTTGAAGAAATAGACCGGGATTTAATGTACCTCAAACTGGAACAGAAAGTCCAGCAGGAGCGTTTAAAACTTACCTTAAATGAATTCAAGGAGAGTCTAACTCCAAAAAGCGTGATCAGTAATTTCTGGGATAATTTTACCGATAAAGTCACCAGCCTACCACCTGTTACCAAAGCAATGGAACTGATAGGTAAAGAGTAAGTTGCTCGTTGAAATATTAATACGAAAGCCGCTGATTCAGTGGCTTTCTTTGTTTATAACATCTCGTCATTATCCTCATCATCCATTGGTGGCGGTGGGGGAGGTGTGCTGCGTTTTCTTTTTGGTTTTACAGGTGGTAAACCAGCATTCTCTCGCTTTAATTGCTCGCCTATCTGGGCGCTGGCCGTAAAACTGGCGATCATATTATTAAGCATATCGCTTCCTGTTTGTGGTGAGTTAGGTAAAAGAATTAAGTTGCTGTTAGTTTCCTCACCTATGGATTGCAACGTATCGTAATGCTGGGTTACAACGATCAGCGCGCTCGCCTCTTGGCTATTGATACCTACGTTGTTGAGCACATCTACACTTTCTTCAAGACCACGCGCAATTTCGCGACGCTGATCTGCGATACCTTGTCCTTGAAGTCTTTTTGATTCGGCCTCAGCGCGGGCTTTTGCGACGATTTTAATACGTTCAGCCTCTGCCTCATATTCTGCAGCTACCTTTTCACGCTCACTGGCATTAATACGGTTCATGGCGTTTTTAACTTGGACGTCTGGGTCGATATCGGTCACTAGGGTTTTGATGATATCGTAACCGTAATCGCTCATGGCCTCGTTGAGTTCGCTTTTTACGGCGATGGCGATGTCATCTTTCTTTTCAAAAACATAGTCCAGCTTCATTTTGGGCACCTCTGCTCGCACAACGTCAAAAACATAGGCCGTAATCTGGTCATGTGGATTTTGAAGCATGTAAAACGCATCATACACCTTGTCCTGTAACACTTGAAACTGCACCGAAATCTTGAGTCTGACAAATACATCGTCTTTGGTTTTTGTCTCTACGATTACGTCCAGCTGCTGGATCCTGAGGTTGACACGGCCAGCAATTTTATCTATGATCGGGATCTTCAGTTGAAGGCCAGATCGCCTGATGCTGGTAAACTTCCCAAAACGCTCGATTACAGCAGCGGTTTTCTGCTTGACGGTAAAGAAAGAGGCAAATAGAATAATTAGTCCCAGTACAATCAGGACAGGAACAAAAATGTTGCTTGGAAACATGAGTTGGTTTTTTATGCATCACAAGATAGTGAGATACCCGTTATTTACAAATGGGACATTTTGCTGATTTTATTAGATAGCAACAGTTGCTGTATTCGACAACCTTTGATTAATTAGACTCGCAAATCATTTTAGCGAAGTATTCTGAGACTACTTGAGCGCCTTTTGAATTTAAGTGGTTTTTATCTCTGAGATGTTTTGAATCAACTAATTTTTTGAAAAATTCATCTGAGTAATCAACCTTATGTTCAGTTGCCAATTCATTAAATAGTTGCTTGACTAAAAAACGTTCTTTTTTCCGGAGAAAAGTGAAAGGCAAATAAAATTTGACTGTTACATCTTTTTCACTTGCCTGCTCCAACAGATTGCTGATTAGATGATGGTACTCTGAAGTATCAATTTTTAAATCTGATGTCAGCCTTGTTGATTTTAAAAAACTATCGATATCACGATAGTCATTCTGTTGGGAAGGCACATACCCCAAGAAATTATCACTAGTGCCGAAATATAGATTTTTCAAGGTTGAAGAGATATTTATCCTGCGACTAATTGCAGCCATAAGCAAATCACCTTGCTGTTGAAGTGGAAATCCTGAAATGTAATCGTAATTTAAAAGATTATAGTGGTCCATACTTAGATTATACGTATAGATAATCGGACTTAATTCGACATAAATGGCATTTGGCTTCTGTTGTTCAATGATTTTGTTAGCTAGATGAAAATTGTGGTAAAGAGTCGCACCTGACATTCCGTAGTTGGTAACATTAAATTGGCAAGCGTCGTTGATTAGCTGATCGTTGATTGATTGTGCAGTCCTACTGGAACCTATAAAGAATATCGTGCCTGTTTTTTGAACAGGTAATTTTTGAGTCGACAGATACCAGACGTGGGCTGACAGGATGATTACTAGCGGTAGCAAAACGATGACAAGTTTTCTAGAGAACGACATCAGAACATGTTGTAATAATTGGAAAGATCATCACTATCGTTGAGAATCCAGATGCCCAGAATTATCAACAAATACCATAAAATCCTCTTCTTCTCTGACCATGTATCCAGATATGCCGAAATATTGAGCTTGCCACATTTCTTTTCTACCCAATCCATGTAAGTGAATGCCAGAAAGACGATCAGGGAATTAGGTTTCATAAATGCACTAAGATCTGCATTCTGAGAGCCAGTCTGAAAAAAACTATTCCAGAGATTTGCAGGGGAATCGGATATAAAAACAGTTGCTAAGAAAGAAGCCAATACCGTGTGATATACTGTGCCTATCCAATTACTGACCTTAAACTCTGGGAACCTTTTCCTGAACTTACGTTCTAGAATTAACCACGTTGCATTGAGCGTGCCCCATATTAGAAACACCCATGTGATATCATGCCACAATGCAATCGCAATGAACGTGATAAACAGAAGAAGATTGGTAAAGTTTCTCTTTTTATCCCACCTCACTATTTCATAGAAAAAATAATCTCTGAACCAGCTGTTTAATGTAATATGCCACCCTTTCCAAAACATCTCTCTGGAACTGGAAAAGTAGACGCGATTCTTGAAATTTTCGGGAATTTCTATACCTATAGCGGTTGAGATACCTCTAAAAATACTGATGAACGAGCTAAACGTAACGTAGAGATAAAGAAAAAAGACCAATCCAACTAGCAGATATGCCACACCTCGAAAATCCTGCTCGAGCAGGATTTCTAATAGCGCAAACAATCGCGCACCCACTACCAGATTTTTAAAAAGCCCCCATAGAACAAGACGGAATCCTTTCACTAGATTTCCTCGCTGTATTTCTAAATTATGGGTACGCGAGAAAAATGGCTTTGCCCTTACAAGCGGCCCCGAGAAAACAATTGGAAAATACAGTAAGTAAAGCGTTAGACGCGCAAAATTTGTTTCTGCAGTCACGTACTTTCTTCTAATGTCCATCAGATAGCTAATTGCATTAAAGGAGATGTAGGACATGCTCAAAAGACCTATCCAATAAACAGAGTCAGGCTGACCGATTTTGTAAGTTGAAAACAGGTCACCCCTCAAAAAAACCTTCTGATACATCAATGGTATTAGAATTTCAGCAGTGACCCACAGAATTCGAGTTTTGAGGCCTTTTTTCCAAAAGGAAGCCAGATAGGTCAGCAAGATGATCACCAAGGCTGTACTTAAGCTTTTTAATGATAATAGAGCGTAAAATGTAATGCACGCGATCAGCAACCCAATCCACCTGACATTGCGAGGCAGTGCCTTAATTATAATGATTGCAGAAACGGCAAATAGCAGACATACAGTTAAATCTATGTCTGGCATTGAAGATCTAGTTCTTGATTACAGGTATGGACTTTGCTGTCCGCATAAATATTTGTCGGGCAAATTTAGGTTCACCCAGTTTTGAGTCTTTTAAAAACTCAACCATGGGTCGCAGACAAATTTCCATTTCTTTTCTTGCGATTGACGCACCTAGACAAGTATGAGGACCCGCGCCAAAAGCCAAATGATTCTGTTCTTGCCTATTTACCAAAAAATAATCTGGATTATGAAAAACCTCGCTATCTCGATTGCCACTCGCTAAACACAGATAAAGTTTACTCTTTGCAGCAATTTTGGTGTCGCCTATTTCCAGATCCTCTGGGGTGATTCTAACCGTGTACTGTAGTGGACTACTAAACCTGAAACTCTCTTCGATAACAGCTTTCAGATTATTAGCGGCCTGGTCTAATACAAGATTTGTCGCGTCGGGATTAGACATAATAGAATGTAGAGCAAGACTCAAATTGTCTTTTGAAGTCTCAAAAGAAGCCATGAGCGATATACTCAACAGGCTGTATTCCATTTCAGCCGAAATTTCCTCGCTCTGTAATTCAGCTTTCAAAGCATCCCTGAAAACAGAATCACCGAATACATTCAGGTTTTCTGCAATCCCTTCATTTATAGCTTTATATTTCTGTTTAGGGACATAGAGGTCCTGTGATATGGCTAAAAGATTAGAGAATGATTTAGTGCTTGCATAATCAGTATCTTGAAGCGATAGGACATCGTTGATAAAATGATAGATGAACTTCCCACAAAAGTCAACAAGGTCAAATTCCTGTAAATCATTGAACTCGGCAAATAATTTTGTTAGGCTAGTTTCGATGATTTTCTCTACCGGCGGCGCATGAAAAGCTTTTGTAATTGCCTTACGTACCTTTCTATGGATACTGCCATCCAGATACATAGGCCATAACTGTGTGGTCTGGCTCAAAAATGGGCACGCATTCGGATCCTTGAAAATGTATTCCTCTTTTTCCTCTAGGTATTTACTAAGTGCTACAGTTGTATAACCTCTTCTTTTTAGAATTTCGTTGATATCATGGTGTCTAAACAGGAAATAGGCATCAGGGAAGACCTGTTGGACAGGCGCAAGCTCGCGGCACTTACTTAGGTGTGGGTAGGGATCGTCAAAATATCCTTTACTAAAAGGATCCCAAGCACCTACTGCTGTTCTTCCAGCCATGCGCTTAGTTTCCTAATCGTATCGTATTCATCAAAGACCGTGGGGTTGATCTCGTCCATATCGTAATGCTGCTCAATTTCGTAAGCAAGAGATACAGACGCGAGCGAGTCCATTTGAAAACTTTCGAAAGATTGATCGATGTCGATATCTGTAATAGGATCGCCGGTTTCTTCAGCGATTTTGGCTTTGAGCCAGTCTTGTGTTTCAGTCATGTACAGAAAACGCGCAATATACTAACTGCGTCATTCTAAAGTACTGATCGCATTCTGAATCCTATTTACCGTCTCATCTTTCCCCACCAAACTGGCGATCTCAAAAACATCCGGCCCCATTAGGCTTCCTACAAGTGACAATCGCAATGGCATCATCACTTTGCCAAATCCCATTTCCTGCGATTTGATCCAGCTTTTAACAGCGTTGCTCAGATTCTCTACCGTGACGTCATCTACATTTTGAATAACCTCAATCACCTGACTCATGATCTCTTCTGTATCTGGTTTCCAAGTCTTTTTGACGCTCTTTTCATCGTATTCCGTGGGCGCTTGAAAGAAAAAACCAGCCAGTTCAAATAAATCATCTAGGAAAACAGCGCGTTCCTTGACCAGACCGGCCACAATATTCACGTAATCCTGACTCGGGTAGGAGATGCTTTTTTCTTGTAACGCTTTCGCGAAAGCGGCACCTATAATAGCATCCTCTTGCTCAACAAACCATTGTTGCTGAAACCACTTCGCCTTTTCTGGGTCAAATTTTGCCCCCGACGGATTCACTTGATCTAGATTGAAAGCCTCAACCAATTCATTCAAGCTGAAAATCTCTTGCTCAGATTTTGGATTCCAGCCTAAGAATGCCAGCATGTTTATAACCGCTTCAGGCAAATAACCGTCCTCTCTAAATCCAGCGCTTACCTCGTTTGAAATTGGATCAGTCCATTCTAGCGGGAAGACTGGGAAACCAGCTTTGGCGCCATCGCGCTTGCTCAGTTTTCCTTTTCCTGTAGGCTTGAGGATAAGTGGAAGGTGAGCAAATTTTGGTGCATCCCAGTTCAAAACCTCATACAACAAAATGTGCAAGGCCATACTTGGAAGCCATTCCTCACCGCGTATCACATGGCTGATTTCCATCTCGTAATCATCCACGACATTAGCCAAGTGATACGTTGGCATACCGTCACTCTTGAACAAAACCTTGTCGTCCAGCAATCTCGTATCAATAGAGATATCACCTCGTATTTCATCGTGGATTGACAAATCTTTCAGTTCGGGTTTAAAACGAATCGTGTAATCATCACCACGCTCTATTCTCGACTTAACTTCCGAATCATCGAGCGTCAGCGAATTTGTAAATTCATTTCTGGTCGTGTGGTTATAAATGAAATTCTGCTTTTGCTCTTCGTTTTTTTGTCTGGCAGCGGTGAGTTCTTCCGGTGTGTCAAAGGCATAATAGGCAAAGCCTTTTTCAATTAGTTCAAGCGCATATTTGTGATAATTTGATTTACGCTCGCTTTGTCTATAAGGGCCGAAACTGCCGCCAGTCTTTGGTCCCTCGTCTGGTGTTATGCCACACCATTCCAGCGATTCATGGATGTAATCCTCGGCGCCTTCTACGTATCGCGACTGGTCTGTATCCTCGATGCGTAAGATGAATGTGCCACCGCGCTTTTTGGCAAATAGGTAATTAAAAAGCGCGGTGCGTACACCACCTATATGAAGAGGCCCAGTGGGGCTGGGAGCAAAGCGCACCCTTACGTTCTTTTCCAAACCGAAATCCTTTTTGCGCAAAGATAGAATTTGAGTTGAGCTATTGCGATGATTGCGATGTTTTCATCTACTATCCCATAAGGCACAAAGCTTGATGAGGATATGCACTGTTGACTATCTTTACCAGTCAGCCTTTTATGGAGAACTACAAAATCATCGAGCAGAAGCTCAAACGCTTTATTAGTAAGTATTACCGCAACGAGCTGCTGCGTGGATTGATCCTGTTTCTGGGAATTGGGTTGGTTTATTTTCTGATCACCGCGGTGATCGAGTATTTCCTATGGCTCAGCCCGACTGGGCGTACGGTTTTGTTTTTGCTGTTTGTCGCGGTTCAGCTTTTCCTATTGATGCGATTTGTGGGCATCCCGCTCGCCAGATTATTGAAACTCACCAGCGGAATCGACTTCAGGGACGCCAGCAAAATGATAGGCGACCATTTTCCAGAGGTTTCTGATAAACTGATTAACGTCTTGCAATTGCGCGATAGGGGAGGAGACAATGAACTTACATGGGCTAGCATAAATCAAAAGAGTGCACAACTCGAGCCCATACCCTTCAGTCTTGCGATCGATTACAAAAAGAATAAGAAACACCTGCCGGTGCTTGCGTTGCCGCTGGTGGTTTTTGCGATTTTGGTTTTTACTGGCAATGATCGGGTCATCACCGATTCTGCAACTCGGGTAGCCAATTTTAATAATGAGTACGTCCCACCTGCACCCTTCACGATAAGGGTGTTAAATGATGATCTCACAACGCTTAAAAAACAAAGCTTCACGCTCGAGGTAGAGGTGAATGGCAAAGAACTACCTGAAAACCTGATGATCAATTATAATAATCAATCCTACTACCTGAACCAAAAGTTACCGGGGCGCTACAGCTACACCTTTGACCGCTTACAGGAATCGGTTGAATTTAATCTATCGGGCAATGAGGTAACAAGTGCGACTTATAACATTCGAGTGAATGAGGTACCAGAAATCAATTCCATGGAAATGGTTTTGGATTATCCCAGCTACATCGGTAAAAAGGATGAGGCGATCACTAGTACGGGGAATGCCTTGGTTCCACAGGGGACAAAGATTACGTGGAATCTCGCGACGAGTGCGACCAGCAAAATAGTCTATGCTGACCGTGACGGTCAGTCAGATTTTGAGGGTGATGGTGGGGAGTACGCTTTCGCGAAAGCGGTATTAAAAAAAACACCATATTCCATTACTACTTCAAACCAAAATGTACAATCCTACGAGATTCTGAGCTACACGATAGACGTAGTCAAAGATGAATATCCAGAGCTCACGATGGAAGTGCGCAAGGACAGCATCGACGAGGACATTGCCTATTATCAGGGACGCGCCGCAGATGATTATGGGATCAGGAAGATTCAGCTGGTTTACTACAAGGCAGATGATGAGGCTAGTAAAGAAAAGGTCGTGCTGGGAACCAATCGCGGAACCTTCGACCAATTTCTATTTGCATTCCCTAGCAACGTCGAGCTGGAGGCTGGAAATTATTACCAGTATTATTTTGAAGTCATCGACAATGACGCAGTCAACAATTTCAAATCAACAAAGTCGTCTACGTATTCTTATCGCAAGCCCACCGTAGCCGAGGCAGAAAATCAACAGTTGCAAGAGCAGCAGCAGAGCGTCTCAAACATGGCCAAGTCGCTTCAAGAGCAAAAGGAACGACAGCGGGAACTAGAGCAATTGACCCAAGAACAGATTGAGAAAAAGCAGCGATCGTTTAGCGACAAGAAAAAATTAGAACAGGCGCTCAAAAACCAGTTAAAGCAGGAACAGCAAATGCGCCAGCAAATGCAAAAGCTGAACGATAATCTGGAAAAGTCTGCTGATCCAAACGACGAGACCAAGAAGAATCTACAAGAGCGCATGAAACGCAGCGCTGAAGAAATCAAGAAGAATGAAGAATTGCTAAAACAGCTGCAGGAATATCAGGACAAGCTTTCTCAAGAAGAACTAAAAGAAAAGCTTGAGAAGGCCGCAAAGAACAGTAAACAGCAGCAGCGTAATCTAGAACAGTTGCTAGAATTAACCAAGCGATATTATGTCGAGCAAAAGTTTGCCCAGCTAGGAGAAAAGCTCAAGCAACTTGCTGAAAAACAATTGGATCAGTCTGAAAAGCAGAGTGATGCCAACAAGAGAGAAGATCAGGAAAAACTCAACAAGGAATTTGAAGACTGGAAGAAAGAGCTAGAAGAGCTTGAAAAAGAGAACAATGGTCTCAAGCAGCCTATGTCTATGGAATTTGATCCACCCGAAAGCGATGAAATTGAGGAGGAACAGAAAGGAGCAACTGAAGAATTGGAACAGCAGCAATCGGACAAAGCTCAACCAAAACAGAAAAAGGCTGGTGAGAAAATGAAACAGCTATCTGAGATGATGGCAGCACAATCCCAGCAGATGTCTCAGCAGGCAATGCAGGAAGACACTGAAATGCTGCGCCAGATATTGGACAATCTGGTCGTCTTCTCTCAGGAGCAGGAGGGTTTGCTAGAAGAGGTGAAAGAGATTACAAAGAATAGCCCAAGTTTTGGTAACAAGCTTAAAACGCAAAAGGACCTCCAAAAAGCTTTTTCGCATGTTGATGACAGTTTGTTTGCATTGGCGTCTCGCAATCCCAAGATTGGTGATGAGATCAATAAAGAGGTCTCAGACGTTCTTTATTACCTAGACAAATCCATGGAACAGCTTGCAGAGTTCCAGATGAGTCAGGGGCAGGTTTCACAGCAATTCACGCTGAAAGGCGCAAACACGCTTGCAGAGAAATTGAGCAACACCATGGATTCCATGAACAATTCTTTAGCCATGGGTCAGGGCGGTGGCAAGCCTATGCCAGGACAAGGTCAGGGCGCAGGATTTCAGTTACAGGACATTATACAGCAACAGAAAAGTCTTTCTGGCGAGGGCAAGAAACCTGGCGGCGAGAAGGGTGAGCAACCTGGTCAAGGCAAAAAGCCTGGTGAACAAGGTCAGGGTCAAGGTGAAAATCCTGGACAGCAGGGCGATGGTGGTCAGAATGGCCAGTCAGGCAAAGGTGGTGAAAGTGGTGATGGTATAGAAGGTCAAGAGGGCCAAAATGGTGAGGGCCAAAATGGCGAGGGCGGCTCATCCGGTAGCGGTGACGGTTCTGGTAGTGGTGAAGAAGGCGAGAACTCTTATCGCGAAAGCGAAAAAGAAGCACAGCGCATTTATGAGATCTACAAGCAACAGCAAGACTTGCGCAACCAGCTGGAGAATATGTTTCAGCAAGAGGGTCTCAAAAGCAAAGTTCAAAACATTACTGACGCCATGAAGCAGGTAGAACGTAAACTTCTCGATCAAGGCTATAACCGCGAGGTTCAGGAGCGTATGCTGGATATTCAGCACGAGATGTTGAAGTTACAAGATGCTGCCCTTAAGCAGGGTGAAGAAGAGAAACGTGAAGCCAATACCAATAAGCAGCGCTTTCAGAATACGACTAACGAAGTCATTCCGGTTCCCTCTAATTACTTCAACAACAAGGAGATTTTGAATAGGCAAGTATTACCTTTGCAGCCCCGTTTCAGAAAGCGGGTGAAAGCCTATTTTCAGTCGGATGATTAGTTATAGTTATCAAACGGATTTCCCTGAGCTTGATGAGGTTCTTTATACCCGCTGGTTGGATACGGTTGCGGCTACAGAAAGCAAAATAATCGGTGAGTTGGGTTATGTTTTTTGTACCGATGATTTCCTGCACCAGATGAATGTTAAGTATCTAGATCACGACAGTTTTACTGATATTATCACATTTGACTATTCAGACGAAGGTGTTTTGAATGGCGAGGTTTACATCAGTATTGATCGTGTGCGTGATAATGCGTCTCGCTTTCGCGAAAGCGAAATAGATGAACTGCATCGCGTAATGGTTCATGGGCTGTTACATTTAGCTGGCTATCCTGACAAAACCGAGGAAGAGCGGACGATAATGCGCGAAAAGGAGACAGAAAAAATTATGATGTTCCACGTGAAACACCAGAGCGATGTTTGATAAAGTTTATGATGTGATTGTTGTGGGTGCAGGTCATGCCGGAAGCGAGGCCGCAGCTGTGGCAGCAAATATGGGTGCAAATACCTTACTAGTTACCATGAACCTGCAGACCATCGGTCAGATGTCATGTAATCCAGCCATGGGCGGAATTGCTAAAGGTCAAATCGTGCGAGAGATCGACGCGCTGGGTGGTTTGAGCGGCATCGTTAGTGATAAGAGCGCTATCCAATTCAAGATGCTCAATAAGAGTAAGGGTCCTGCTATGTGGTCACCACGTACGCAAAACGACCGCATGCGCTTTGCCGAAGAGTGGCGTATGCAATTGGAAAATATTGAGGGACTGGATTTTTATCAGGAAATGGTTTCTGGCCTGTTAATGGAAAATGGCAGGCTATGCGGTATAAAGACTTCACTTGGTCTTGAAATAAGAAGTAAAGCTGTCGTTTTGACCAATGGGACTTTCCTAAACGGACTGATACATATTGGTGAAAAGCAGTTCGGTGGGGGTAGAGCAGGTGAGCGAGCCGCTACAGGAATTACCGCTCAGTTAGAGTCATTAGGTTTTGAAGCTGGTCGGATGAAAACGGGAACACCGCCTCGCGTTGATGGAAGGTCGCTTGACTTTTCGAAAATGATCCCCCAGCCTGGTGACGAGGTCACATCTAAATTTAGTTATTCACCAAGAACAAGCGCGTTAAAAACTCAACGTGATTGTCACATGTCCTATACCAGTCCGCTGGTGCATGATTTACTGCGTGAGGGTTTTGACCGCAGCCCCATGTTCAATGGAAGAATTCAAAGCATCGGCCCGCGCTATTGTCCGTCAATCGAGGATAAGATCGATCGTTTTGCCGATAAGGATAGGCATCAGATTTTTGTCGAGCCTGAAGGATGGGACACTTGCGAGATGTATGTCAACGGTTTCAGCACTTCACTTCCAGAAGATGTTCAGTACAAGGCATTGAAATCTGTTGAAGGATTTGAGAATGTCAAGTTTTTCAGACCGGGATATGCAATCGAATACGACTATTTCCCGCCTACGCAGCTTAAGCATACATTGGAAACCAAGCTTGTCGGGAATCTTTATTTCGCAGGACAGATTAATGGCACCACAGGTTACGAGGAGGCGGCTTCTCAAGGTCTGATGGCTGGAATAAATGCAGTGCTCAAGCTAAGAGAACAGGAGTCATTTATCTTAGGTCGCGATGAAGCTTATATCGGTGTTTTGATCGACGATTTGATCACAAAAGGAACTGAAGAACCGTATCGCATGTTTACCTCGCGTGCAGAGTATCGTACGCTTCTGAGACAGGACAACGCCGATTTGCGCCTTACGCCGCGAGCAGTTGATCTCGGAATTATTTCAGATGACGCACTGCGCAGGGTAGAGAAGAAGCAGTCAGAATCTGAAAAAATGGTTCAGTTCCTGAAAAATACCAGCTATGATTTTAAGGAAATCAATGAAATTCTATCTGAAAACAATACGGCAACAGTTTCACAGAACGATAAACTGTTCAAGATTTTTGCCCGACCTCAAATTACTCTTGAAGACATGAAAAATGTATCTCAGGTCGCAGATTACATAGCTGAAAATGATCTGGATTCGGACACGCTGGAGCAAGTTGAAATACACGTCAAGTATGCTGGTTATATCGAGAAAGAAAAAGCTAATGCTGACAAATTGAATAGGCTGGAGAACATCAAGATTTTTGAGGGCTATGATTATTCAAATATTGCTTCCTTGTCGTATGAAGCGAGAGAGAAATTAACTAAGATCCGTCCTGCTACATTATCTCAAGCCTCACGTATTTCTGGTGTAACGCCTAGTGACGTGTCTGTTCTTCTCGTTCATATGGGCAGATAGTTTCACGTGGAACTCATGGCGCAATCTTCTGTAAAAAAGCAATTTAGAGTCACGGATCATTTCCTTACTGGTGAAGAGTTTCATCTTGTGAGAGATAATAAAACGGGAATACTGCATACTCATCCCATACCAGATAATCTAGATAAATATTACGAGTCAGATGAATATTTATCCCATAATACAGATCAGGTGGGATTGTTTGCTCGTTTGTATGCTTTCGCGAAAGCAGTAAATCTAAAATCTAAAAGCAATCTCATTTCAAAATATGTCCGAAACGGAAAGCATCTGGACATAGGTGCTGGAGTAGGGGATCTGGTTAAAGCGGCTCGTGATAAAGGAATTGATTCCGAGGGCGCAGAGCCTAGTCCCAAAGCTAGGACTGTTGCAAAAGATAAAGGTGTCTCACTTAAGACTTCCACTTCAGTATTCAAGGATGATGAAGTCTCTGTGATCACGATGTACCATGTATTGGAGCATGTACCTAATCTGGACGAACAGATATCTGAGATAGACCGTCTGCTAAAAGATGAAGGAATTTTAATTCTTGCTCTACCTAATATTAAAAGTTGGGACGCCAAATATTTTAACAAATATTGGGCGGGTTATGATGTGCCACGGCATTTGCATCATTTTTCAAAGAGGTCAATAAAAGGTTTGCTCGAGAAGCGATTTCAACTGATCGAAACTAAACCGATGTGGTTTGACAGCTTCTATGTATCAATCCTCTCGGCGAGATATCAAAAAAGAAAATTTCCGTTTCTCCAAGGTCTTGCCTTAGGAATGATCTCCAATTTGAGTGCATTACTCACAAAAGAGCCGTCTTCTATCACTTTTGTCCTTAAAAAACGATTTTAAAGCAATTTACGGGGTTTTCTGTAACTTAGTTACCTCTTTCCTTGGGGAAAGAATGCATTTTGGGTTAGGATTGAGATATTTCACCCGTTCCGTAAAGGATCTTTCTATCGGTTATTATAAATCGATAGATAAAATAAATAACGGCTATTTGATCAATTTTTGCTGCGCAAGGACTGATGCGATCGAGTCACAAAACACAATCTGTTCCAACTCGCCAGTGTTTGCAATCTTGATGGTATAAAAATCTGTTGCCGAGGTTTGATCAACCAAATTTGTATCTAATACCGTATTAAGATTATTAATCAACCGAGACACAGGCCAGTCGGTCATGCTAATGGAATCCTGATCGATTCTCAAACCAGCTTCGTCATATAATCCTAGTCGATTGCCGCCTTGAATAAAACCGCTCAGGTTTTCTGTGTTGATTTCAGTTTTTGGGAAATCAGTTGTGCAACTGATTAAGGTCAATAGGCTTATCGAAAGGAAAAGTTTTTTGATGCGGTTTTTCATAATTACGAATATAACGCAAGCGTTAAATCAATAGTGTTCGTTCCCAAGAAACAAAAAACCCCTGCCGTAAAATAGCAAGGGTTGATTATTCAGTAGATGATCGACTTACATTCTAATACCTTTCAGTCGCTTTTCAACTTTCTGCTTTTTTGCAGTAAGTTGTTTCATCAGATCCATCAGTTCAGGCTCTTTAGTTTCCTTGTAGATCTCGTTGATTCCTAATATAAGTGCTTTTCCTTTTCTTGATGAATGTACTCTATCACTTGTGGACATGTTGCTCATGCTGGCGTTCAGCCATTCATTTGCGTCCTCTATTAATTTTTCTCTATCGCTCATATCCCTTCAATTTAAGTTCAGGAACTAGGGTGTGTTTTAATAATTTGGGTAATATAAGTGATCCCACCTACACTAGCCAAATTTTAATGGTCACTTATTAGTAACGGTAGTATTCAGGCTTGAATGGCCCTTCTACTTTCACACCTATATAATCCGCCTGATCTTTCTTAAGCTCAGTAAGTTCTGCACCTATACGCTCCAAATGAAGTGCAGCTACCTTTTCATCAAGATGTTTTGGTAGCATGTAGACTTCGTTATCGTATTTGTCACTATTGTTCCACAATTCGATTTGAGCCAGCGTCTGGTTTGTGAATGAGTTGCTCATCACAAAACTTGGATGACCAGTTGCACAACCTAGGTTTACTAGACGTCCTTCAGCCAGTAAGATGATATCCTTGCCATCTATGGTGTATTTGTCCACCTGAGGCTTAATCTCAACTTTGGTATCACCGTAGTTGTTATTCAAGAAAGCCACATCAATTTCGTTGTCAAAGTGTCCGATGTTACAAACGATCACTTTATCGCGCATTGCTCTAAAGTGCTCACCGCGAATAATGTCTTTGTTACCGGTAGTGGTGATTACCACATCTGCATTCTCTACAACACTTTCCAGTCGCTTCACTTCAAAACCGTCCATTGCAGCTTGTAGCGCACAGATAGGGTCGATTTCAGTTACGGTCACAATAGAGCCTGCGCCTCTAAATGATGCCGCAGTTCCTTTACCTACATCACCATATCCACAAACTACTACTCGCTTTCCGGCAAGCATTGTGTCGGTGGCACGTCTTACAGCATCCACTGCACTCTCTCTACAACCGTATTTGTTGTCAAACTTAGACTTGGTAACAGAATCATTTACATTGATCGCTGGCATGACAAGCGTACCATTCTTCATGCGCTCGTAAAGTCTGTGGACACCAGTCGTGGTTTCTTCACTTAGACCTTTGATGCCTTTGGCAAGTTCTGGGAACTCATCAAATACCATATTAGTCAAGTCACCACCATCGTCAAGGATCATGTTTAATGGCTTGCGATCTTCACCAAAGAAGAGAGTCTGCTCAATACACCAGTTAAATTCCTCTTCAGTCATTCCTTTCCAGGCATAAACTGGAATACCTGCAGCAGCGATAGCAGCGGCAGCATGATCTTGTGTGGAGAAAATGTTACAGCTGGACCAAGTTACATCTGCGCCCAAGGCAACAAGTGTCTCGATCAATACAGCTGTCTGGATAGTCATATGCAGACATCCTGCGATGCGGGCACCTTTAAGTGGTTGTTCGTCTTTATATTCTTCCCTCAAAGCCATCAGACCAGGCATTTCTGCCTCGGCTAGTTCAATCTCAAGGCGACCGTAGTCAGCCAGAGAAATGTCTTTTACTTTGTATGGAACGTAAGTTTTAGTTTGTGTACTCATTTAACGGATTTAATTGGTTTTTAAGTCGTTAAGGATCGTAACCCATACGACCCCTTCCATTAAGAATTTGTTAAATTGCGGGCGCAAATCTAATGAATTCTGCAATACTAAATGCCACTTTACCAAACACTTAACAACAATCACAAAACCAGGGTTTTAACGTGGCATATCACAGAATCCGAGGCTAGTTTGAGAAAAGGTATTGAACTATCTGAAAATTCGCTAGAGCGTCTTGCGTTAATGAGTAGTAGCATTCACCGCAAGGGTTTTCTGAGCATCAGACATCTTTTGAGAACTGCTGGTTATACTGATGCTGATTTATTTTACACAGAAGATGGAAAGCCTAGATTAGTTGGTCCAGAGTACATCAGTATTACGCATAGTTTTGAATTCACAGGGATCATTCTGAGTGAAAAACCGGTGGGAATTGATATTGAAAAACAGCGCAATAAAATCAACCGTATCGCAATAAAGTTTGCTGGCAGTGAATCAAGTTTTATCGCAAACCACGCAGAATCTACAAGGGCATTAACCGTAATTTGGGGCGCAAAAGAATCCATGTACAAACTATACGGGAAACGAGGTTTGAGCTTTAAGGTCAATTGCCATGTTGACAATTTTAACCTAGAGGATGGTACTGCAAAAGCACGACTGAAATATCAGAATGATTCAATGAGTTTTGACGTTTTTTTTCATGAAATGCACGGATTCACCATGGTTTACATCTTGCCAGAATGAGTCAGATCTTAAAGCAGATAAAAGCAAGTAAGAAAAGTTTAGGGATTCTCGTAGATCCTGAAAAGACGGTGGGAAGTGAGGTTTACGCTTTCGCGAAAGCGATACAATCATCTATCACTAGGATCAAAAAAGCGCTAGATCTGGATTATGTCATTTTGCTTGTAGGCGGTAGCACGATGAATGATGTAGATATGGATAACTGGGTAAAAAAATTGAAAGACAGCTGTGATTTGCCGATAGTATTATTCCCAGGCTCTTCTGATCAAATCTCTGAGCATGCAGACGGAATCCTATTCCTGAGTTTACTGTCTGGTCGCAATCCGGACTATCTCGTAGAGCAACAAGTAAAAGCAGCTCGCCGTTTGAGAAAGTCTGTAATAGAGGTAATGCCGACCACTTACCTACTTATCAATGGCGGGAAGAAAAGTGCAGTCGAGCGGGTCACTCAGACCAAGCCAATGAATCAGGACAACGTAAACCTGATAGCTGAAACCGCATATGCTGGACAGTTAATGGGTCACCAGTTGCTCTATCTAGAGGCAGGTAGCGGTGCGCTGAATCCAGTGTCAAGTGAGATAATTAAGCAATGTTCAGAGATTCTGAATATCCCAATTATCGTGGGCGGCGGATTGCGCACCTTTGAAGACATCGAGGCTGCATACCATGCGGGCGCCAGTATGGTGGTAGTGGGAACCGCTATCGAGGAAAACCTAGACTGGAAAGGTTAAGTTTGCTGCCAAAAGCCACCCATGAAGATTTCTGTTGAATTGACCATGTCGCCTTTGAAAGATGACTTTGAAAAGCATATCATTGATTTTATTAAGGTCTTGCGGACTAGTGAGTTTACTGTTTTGGAGAATCCATTGTCCACTCAGATTTTTGGAGAATACCATGCGCTCATGTCCTTCCTAACCAATGCTATAGGCGAAAGCATGGAAAGTCAGGATGCCGTTTTGATCTACATGAAGATCGTCAAGACTGACCGCAGCGACTACACCCCGCACTTCTAGATGGAAATCCTAGACTGGATTTTTGCGCAGTACGCTGGTTACAGCACGACAACCATTGTGATAGAGCTATCTGCAGTGGTGGCTAGCGTCATCAGTGTTTTGTACTCAAAGAAGAATAGCGTGTTGGTTTTTCCTTTTGGGATTATCAGCACGTTGCTGTTTGTGTATTTGCTGTACTTCTGGAATCTGCTGGGCGATATGTTGATCAACGCCTATTATTTTATCATGAGTGCGTACGGCTGGTATGTTTGGTCTCAAGAAAACGATCAGGGCCAACCGACACCAATTACAAGAACCAGTAAAAATGAATGGTTGACATCCAGCCTCATAGCTTTATCCAGCGGGACTCTAGTATATTTCATTTATTCAGTGAGCGAGCGGCTGGAAAGTACTGTAAGCTACGTGGACATGCTCACGACGGGAATCTTTTTCTCTGGGATGTGGTTGATGGCAAGGCGTAAGATCGAGCATTGGCTGGTTCTACTAGTCGGTAACGTGATCTCAATACCGCTATACATTTACAAGGGCGCCGGTTTTACGGCCCTGCTTTACATTTTTCTCGCTATCATTGCTTATGTAGGTTATAGGCAATGGCAGAAATACCTGAACAGATCCAGTTTGACGGCAAGCGCATAGTACTTTTTGGTCCAGAGAGTAGTGGTAAGACTACGCTTTCGCGAAAGCTTGCAACATACTTCAACACTGCCTGGGTTCCTGAATTTGCACGATCCTACGCTCAAAGAAAGCTTGATCAAGGCTGGGGGTTAACTTATGATGATGTAATTCCTATAACAATCGGTCAGCGCATTGCTGAAAACCTAGCAGCACAGGGAGTTCAAACCTATCTATTTTGTGACACCTGCATCTTGCAGAATGCCGTGTACTCACGGCATTATTATGATGCGGTGCCCAATGCAGTTGAGAAAGCCATCAAGACCTCGCATTATGATCTTTATCTTCTGACTACACCAGACATACCTTGGGAAGCCGACGGGATTAGGGATAGGCCTTCCAATCGCCAAGAAATGTTTGAGACTTTTAAAGCGGCAGTAAAAACCTACAATAAGTCTTATATAACACTTTCAGGTTCAGAAAACACTAGATTTGCATCTGCCCTAAAGGCAATCAAAAGAATCTGAAGTACTTATGAAACTGACCGCCGTGCAAAAGGCTCAACTGGAGAGCAAGAACATCTCTCCCGAGAGAATTGCAGAACAATTGTCGAGATTTGAAGATGGCTTCCCAGTGGTAAAACTGCACAGTGTTGCTACTATTAATGATGGGATCATCCCGCTTAAGGATCTAGATCAGGATTCACTGGTAGAGCTGTTTGATGAAAAGAGAGACGAGTTGCAAATTGTCAAATTTGTTCCTGCCAGTGGCGCTGCCACGCGCATGTTCAAGTTTCTACATGAGTTTCTGGATGATTTTGATGAGCAATCAGACTCCATTAACTCTTACATCAATCGCAACAAGGCTCAGGATCTATTTACCTTTTTCAGCGCCTTGGAGAAGTTTCCGTTTTACGATCAGGTTTTATCAACTTTAAAGAGCAATAACCCCGATTGGGATGAAAAAAGCTCTTCCCAGCGCAGGTTTTTATTTATACAGGAAATGGTCAGGGGTGAGGAATGTGGTTACGCATCCATGCCTAAAGGTCTTGTGCCGTTTCACAAGTATAAGAGTCACATCGCTTCTGCATTTGCAGAGCACCTATTTGAGTCAACTTTATATGCCAGTTGTTTAGGTGTTTGTCATCTGCATTTTACCATATCACCTGCGCACGAGGACAAGTTCCAGAAGGAACTAGAATCCATCATTACTGCTGTAGAGACCAAAACCAAACACAAATTTGAGGTAAGCTTTTCTTTTCAAAAACCCTTTACGGACACTATCGCGGTGGACAAAAAGAACAGACCTATACTCCAAGAGGACGGTACATTTCTTTTTAGACCGGCTGGCCATGGCGCGCTGCTGGAGAACCTCAACCAGATCGATGCAGACCTGATTTTCATCAAAAACATTGATAACGTCACCGTATCCACATTAGAAGACAAAGTCTGCAGGTACAAGAAGTTGCTTGCAGGTCAGCTTTTAAACGTAAGAGAGAAAATCTTTAACTATCATAAAGCACTGTCTTCACCAGATGTCTCTGATGCTGTTAAAAATGAAGTAGAAAAATTCATTCTTGAGAATTGGGGTAGGAGATTGCCAAAAGACTACACAAAATTTTCAAGACACTACCAAATAGAAGCATTGATTGCCATCCTGGATCGACCGCTCAGGATTTGCGGAATGGTCAAAAATGAGGGCGAGCCTGGCGGTGGCCCGTTCTGGGTTGCTAAACCCAATGGCGAGCTGTCTCTAGAGATCGTGGAAAGTGCTCAGGTGGACCGTAAGAATAAGCGCCAGAAGAGTATTGCAAATAGCGGCACACATTTCAACCCAGTTGATCTGGTATGCTCTGTTAAAAATTATGAGGGCGAAAAATATGATCTGCACGAGTACAGCGATCCTGAATCTGGTTTTATCACCTCAAAAAGCAGGAATGGTAAAGACCTCAAAGCTTTAGAATTACCGGGACTTTGGAATGGCGGTATGTCAGGCTGGAACACCATTTTTGTAGAGGTACCGCTCATCACATTCAATCCTGTAAAAACCGTCAATGATTTGCTTAAACCTGCACACCAGTTAAGTGGACAGAGATAAAATAGCTCAAGAGGTTGAATACAAGACTTCTACCAGCAGCGGTGCGGGCGGTCAGCACGTCAATAAGGTAGAAACTCGGGTACAGCTGTTTTTTGATATTGAGAATAGTTCCGCTTTCGCGAAAGCGGAAATACAAAGAATTCTAGCCTCGATTCAATCAAAATTGACTAAAGATGGTATACTGATACTTTCCTGCCAAAAATCTCGTAGTCAGGTGACAAATAAAAAGCAAGTGTTTGCCGATCTGATCACATTACTGGAAAAGGCTTCAAAACCCATCAAAGCCCGACGCAAGACCAGCATCCCAGCCAGTGTCAAGCGCAAAAGGCTTAAAGAAAAAAAGCGGAATTCGGAGAAAAAAGAGAACAGACGAATAGACACAAAGAGCTTTTAAGATAAATCAAAAAAATCAAACACTAGTTAATCCACTAAATTACAATCTGAGGCTTGAGCGTGTTTTTAGGCAAGGATGTCTAAATTTGATTTTTTACCTAAAATTTATGCTCCAAGGTTTTTACTTAGGCTTTGACTCCCTATTAGGCGTGATTCTTCTGTTCCTAGTCTCTACCCTTCACGCTTCATATTTGGTTTTCAAATATGAAAAAGGTTTATCAAAATTCTTATGGGTAGCGTCATTTCTATTTGTCCCGATAGTCCTGTCGTTGATATACATTTTCATGGACATGTTTATTACTCGAGAGGAAGAACAGGCATAAAAAGGATTATCTAGACAAAGTCAACCTACCCATAAAACTCAAAGTGAGGAACTGCGTAGTTGCAAATAGGACGTAAGTATGTTTAGATTTATTAATAACTACGCTCAACGATCTCCATAAACCTTGTCTCATAGGTTTCCTTTCCCTCCCAATTGTTGTAGTCAGGTTTGACCAGAGAGTCGATGAAATGACGGGCTTCATCTACTCTTTCAATGGTGCTGAGTTGAGACACCACCCGATTAAACTCTGCGTCGTTGCCATTAAAAAGGTGTTTGATAAAACCGATGCGATCGTTCATGCCGATTTTGATTCCCCGGTTCAAGCGGTCATTCAACGACTTGGGTTTGTCTTCACTTTCAGCAGAATCAAAATTCATCATGCTCTGCTGCGGATCATTTAAATTCTGCTTGAAGTCTTTCGCTTGAACGTCATCATCTTTGGATTCTTTACGGGTAAACGTATCCTCACTAAAAGAAAAGTCCTCTAGAGCAGCAATTCTCTTTTTGATGTCATCATCACCAGACGTGTTTATTTGATTAGCAGTCTTTTCATCCCTTTTATTGGCATCTGCTTGATCAACATTATCAGCGCCTGACTGTTTTCTTTCAAAAACTGGCATGGTTTGATAATCGGCAGCGATGTTTTCCATATCGTTTTTATTGAACCGGTCTTCTATCGCATTCTCTTGCAAGACTTCATCTAAAGCGCCCTTTTCCTCTTTTTGGTCATCAGGCATCTCCTCTACCATTTTTTGTATGGTTGAGATTCCTGGGAGATCCATGTCCTCGCGTTCATCCTGATCGGCAGAGATGTAAAGGCTACTTAGATTGCTACTTCTGAAGGCGTTTTGTGCTCCTTGCTCAAAATTTTCAGGATCTGCATTAGTGATTTCATCTAGCCGTTGCTCAATCTGGGCAAGTCCAGCGGTGGGCTCCATATCAGCAAAATGATTTTGAACGTAAGCTAGGACCGTCAATCGCTCGTGTAATTCTCTGGATAGATTGAGCAGCTCATTGATGTCCTCTTTCTTCTTAAATTGTAAAATGCGGTGTGCTAGACTGGTAAGATCTGCAGTTATTTTCTTTTTCAAGGTGCCTTTTGTTTCTTTGTATTTTTGGGATTGTAGCTAGATTAACTGGCTCTTCCCTAAGCGTTGAAATTACAAAATGTTTCTAGAAAACACCGTTAATCACGATGAGCAATTCGGCTGGATAGAAGTGATTTGCGGTTCCATGTTTTCTGGGAAAACTGAAGAATTGATCAGGCGATTGAAGCGCGCGCAGTTTGCCCATCAAAAGGTAGAAATCTTTAAACCCAGTCTAGATACTCGCTACGACGATGAACTTGTGGTGTCCCACGATCGCAATGAAATCCTAAGTACTCCAGTACCAGCAGCGGCAAACATCCCCCTGCTTGCCACAGACTGTCAGGTGGTGGGTATAGATGAAGCACAGTTCTTTGATGATGCCATTGTACAGGTATGCAACGATCTAGCCAATGCTGGCAAACGAGTTATTGTTGCAGGCCTGGATATGGACTTTAAAGGCAATCCATTCGGACCCATGCCGGCACTTATGGCCACCGCAGAGTATGTGACTAAAGTTCATGCAGTATGCACTAGGACTGGCAATCTTGCTCAATATTCTTACCGGAAATCCAGCGACGACAAAGTAGTCATGTTAGGCGAGCAGCAGGAATATGAACCTCTCAGTAGAGCAGCTTATTATAAAGCAACCAGGGAGAGCAAAGCAGAAAAGAAGAACCTGCCAAATAAAAATGCCTCCTAAATGCAACAAACAGGAACGCGTCTAGAAATTGACTTAAGCGCTCTAGCTGACAATTATCGTTTCCTCAAAAGTCAGGTGATGGAAGGCACGCTTTTCATGGGTGTCGTAAAGGCAAATGCCTACGGTCATGGGATCGTACGCATAGGAAAAGAGATTGAAAAGCTAGGCGCAGATTATCTAGCGGTAGCTTATGTTGAAGAAGGAGTTAGGTTGCGAGAGGCCGGAAATAGGCTGCCTATTCTAGTGCTGCATGCGCAAACCCACATGCTTCAAAAATGCATTGAGAAGTGTTTAGAGCCCGTGATATACAGGCTAGAAATGCTTGATGAATTTTACGCTTTCGCGAAAGCGCAATCAACACCATACCCAGTCCATATAGAGTTCAATACTGGGATGAACCGGCTGGGAATAGATCTAGAGGATGCTGGCAAAGTTTTGCAGAAATTGAAACAGATGCCGCAGCTTAAAGTCAAGGGAATCCAGTCGCACCTGGCAGCTAGTGAAGATCTAGATGAAAGAGATTTTACGGATAATCAAATCAGTCAATTCAAGCAAGTGGCGCAGGACATGAAAAGCAAACTGGGCTATCCAGTTCTGATGCATCAGTCAAACACGAGTGGAATTTTAAATTTTGACAGCGCGCATTACGACATGGTGCGTGCAGGAATAGGGTTATATGGTTATGGGAATGATCCACGTTTTGCTCATCAGCTCAAGCCCGTTGCAAGATTAGTGAGCCAGATATCGCAGATACGTACGGTTCAAAAGGGCGAAAGCGTGAGTTACAACCGCTCCTTCATCGCTGATGAGGAAACCACCTATGCGGTGATAGCTGTAGGTCATGGTGATGGAATCGACAGGCGGCACGGCCATGGAATACTTGAGGTTTTAGTGCGCGGTAAAAAGGCGCCAAGCCTGGGAATCATCTGTATGGATATGTTTATGGTGGATATCACTCATATCCCAGAAGCCGAGGTAGGGGACGAGGTAATCATTTTTGGCCCAGAAAACCCCGCTGATTTGCTAGCCGAAAATGCCGGAACCATATCCTATGAGTTGCTTACGGGTATGCGCAAACGGGTGAGGAGAGTTTATTTGAATTAATACCTTCAAAATCCACATGAATTGAGCTTATGCGTATCGCATTAAAATACCTCTTAGTCATCGCGTGTGTATTCTTTTTGTCCTGCAAAAAAGGAAAACAGTCATCTCACAATAGTGAGGAAGGTCATTTATCCACAGACGTAAATCAATACTATGACAAGGATGAGTTTGTACCTCGCTGGGCCAAAAAAGTCGTTTGGTATCAAATTTTTCCAGAACGATTTAGAAATGGGGACACGCTGAATGATCCTACGGTGAAAGACATAGCTGGTGCAGATCCCGCAGATCCGCCTAAAGAGTGGCAGATTCATCCATGGGGAAGCGACTGGTACGAGAGACAGCCGTATGAGCTGGCAAATGCAGAACCTGAGTTATGGAAACACTTGTTAAGACGCAGATATGGTGGAGACATTCAGGGAATTATTGATGAGCTGGATTACCTAGAAGATCTGGGAATTACTGCACTTTATCTGAATCCAGTGTTTCAATCGCCATCTTTACATAAATACGATGGTGAGAGCTATCACCACATTGATCCTAATTTTGGTCCTGATCCAGAGGGTGACCGGGCATTAATTGCTACAGAAAATCCGCTGGATCCAGAGACTTGGGCATGGACCAGCGCAGACAAACTGGCTTTGCAGTTGATAGACGAGGCTCATAAAAGAGGCATGCGCATCATCTTTGATGGTGTTTTCAATCATCTGGGATATAACAGCTTTGCCTTTCAAGATGTGATTAAAAACCAACAGGGCTCGCCTTACAAAGACTGGTTTATTATCAATTCTTGGGACGATCCAGAGAAAGGGACAAAGTTTGATTACGAGGGGTGGTTTGGCGTGAAATCTTTACCAGAACTTAGAGAGGATAGTACTGGAATTGTAGAAGGTCCTAGAAAATACATTTTTAATGCTACTGAGCGATGGATCAACCCAATGGGAAAGGGCATTGAGTACGGTGTAGATGGATGGCGGCTGGATGTTGCTTTCTGTGTGGGACACCCTTTCTGGAAAAAATGGCGTAAACATATACGTAGCATCAATCCAGAGGCATACATGACTGCAGAGATAGTGGACAGCCCAGAAAAAGTTAAGCCCTATATGCAAGGAGACGAGTTTGATGGTGAGATGAACTACAATTTTGCTTTTGCTGCGGCAGAGTTTTTTTTCAATACAGATTCCACCCGAATCAATGCCAGCACATTTGACAAAAAACTTGCCGAGCTCAGAGGGTTGTATCCAGATGGTGTTGCTTATGTCTCTCAAAATCTCTTTGGCTCCCATGACAGCAACCGTATAGGATCCCACATCGTTAATCGAGGTCTGGGGATCGGTAACTTTAGGAATTGGGGAGATTATTTCAACGCATCTCAGGCCGCAGGCAATCCAGAGTATTCAACACGTAAACCTTCTCGAGAAGATGTTGAACTACAAAAGCTTTTTGCTATTATGCAAATGACGTATGTAGGTGCGCCTATGATTTACTATGGGGACGAGGTAGGTATGTGGGGTGCAAACGATCCAGATTCGAGAAAACCTATGATTTGGGAAGATATAACTCATAAGAGCGAGGTTTACAATGCAGATGGTTCTGTCCACGCACCAGATACGGTCACAGTTAATCTTGATTTACGCCAGCACTTTAAAAAGCTGATAGAGATACGCAATAATTACCCTGCTTTGCAATTAGGTGATTTCACCACCATCATAACGGATGATGAAAAAGACATTTATGGATTTAAGCGATCCTATCATGATGATGAGCTCTTTGTGATCATCAATAACAGTAAGGATGATTATACACTGGAAGCACCGTCAATAGGGAATGAATGTTTTGATGATCTGTTAGGTGGCGAGCGTATGTCAGCTCAATTTAATATTCCTAAGAAATGGGGTGTTATTCTAAAAGTCTGCCAGTAGGTCATTAAGCTAGCATAAACTGCTTGCCTGGCAAAGGTTTGACCACACCTTTCAACTCCATTCCCATAAGCAAGGAGGCGACCTGATGAACAGGGAGATCTATATTGAGAGCGATGATATCCAGTAGCTCTTTTTTGTGCTCTTTTAGGAATCGGTAGACTTTCTTCTCATTCTCTGTGAGTTCTACAAACAGTTGCTTTTGAACCTGTGTATCGCGCTTTTGCCAGCCTAGGATATAGGGGATGTCTTCTGGCTTGGTCAAGGCATGTGCCTTGTGTTGTTTGATCAATTCATTACAGCCTACGGAATACTTGTCAGTTGTGCGTCCAGGAACCGCAAAAACTTCACGATTATAACCGGCTGCCAGATCTGCGGTTACTAGCGACCCACCCTTATCGGCGCTTTCTATCACGATGGTTGCCTCGCTTAGTCCAGCAATAATGCGGTTGCGGCCTAGAAAATTTTTGCGGTCAAAGGTGTCGGTATGCCAGAAATCTGTGATGAAACCGCCATTTGCCATCATTTGCTCATTATAGGCTTCGTGGTTGCGAGGGTAGGTTTGGTTCAGACCATGCGCGAGCACTGCAACAGTTTGAAGCTTGTGTTCAATCGCCAGTTTATGCGCTAGAATATCAGTTCCATACGCGTAGCCGCTAATGATGAGCGGTTTGTACGGCGCGATTCCAGCGATAAATTTTTCAAGAAAGGCCGCGCCATAGGAAGTGATCTGCCGAGTACCAACGATACTGAGCGTGTATGGATTTTCAAGATCGATGTTACCCTTTTGGAAATAGACGATAGGGCTATCGATGCAATGACCCAACCGCTGCGAGTAGTCAGGATCTCTGTTTAGCTTGCATTGAATGTTGTTTTTTTGAGCAAATTCAAGTTCCTTTTGCGCTCGTTCCAGCAGGGACTGCTTGTTTTTTATAAACTCTGCTTTCTTTTCACCCATGCCTTCGATGCCTGCTATTTCTTTTTCGCTTTGCGCGAAAACGGAAGCAGCACTGCCGAAAGTTCTGATCAATCTTTTGGCCATGATATCGCCTAGTAGAGGAGCTTTCTTTAGGGCGAGGGTGTAGAGGAGGTTTTGTGACATAACCTGATCTTCAATTTGATTGTTTGGCTTAACCGATCAAGGATTTATCATTCAACAAGTCTTTATTTGCAAAAACACCATCCACTTGAAGCAATTGACCACTACGCTTGTCAGAGAAACCAGGTTCTAATGAGACTAATCCAAAACCAAGATCTTCCATAAAATCCAACATTTCTCTAAATGTTGCCTCACCAGAATACATAGGCACGATGGACATTTCCAGTTGTATGAGCTTAAAATTTTCAATCACCACATTCCCTCCCAGAAGGACTTGTTGCTCATAACCCTGCGTGTCTACCTTTAAATAACAGCATCTTTCATCTGTATCAACATCGTTGTAAACTTCATTCAAACGCTTTACCGTAATTTTTTCTTGTGAAATGAACTCTGATTCAGGTGCGCTGGTAGAGTGAGAGGGAAGCATCTCTAACAATGAACTACTATATGAGTTCTTAGAGACATTTATTTCACTACTGCCATCTTCTGCACCTAATGCAAAATTATACGCCTTCCACTGGATATCGTTTTCTGATTTTGAACGTAGTTTTTTGAATGGCTTGCTCATAGGTTCAAAGGAGTATATCCTGCCTTTAAAACCATTTTCCCTCAAGGTTTGTCCATACTGTCCTGCATTTGCACCTACGTCAAAGATTGTATCTATACCTGCGTTCCGGATTAAGTGGAACCGCCTGGAAATGTCTGCATCTGGGAATTTTTTTAATTCTAATCCAAATTTCCGAGTGAGCTTTTGTATGGTATACTTCAACATCTAGTTGTGGAGATTTCGGGCAAATGTAATTTAACCGTACTCAACTGGATTGCGATTAGAAAATTGTAAGAAGAATTAAACGATCAAGTTTTCTAACTCTTTTACCCATGAACCCAATATTTCCTCCTTGCTGTAATTCTGATGTACAAATTTAACGGCTGACTCACCGATCTTACTGGCCAATACTGGATCATTACGCCACTTTTCTAAGGTTTCTATCACCTCATTAGGTTTTGTGACAGATAAGTAAACTCCAGCCCGTGCGTTTTGTAAAACAGTGCTGATCTCGCTATTAGGGTTGCCTACTACCATAGATGGAACCCCGCTAGCCATCATACCTAAAAGTTTTGAAGGCATGACTGTGTCTAAAACATCTAGTTTCTGGAATAGAAAATGAGCGTCTGCACTGCGTAACAAGCGATCAAGCTGATTTAATGGTACGGGAGGGTAAAAACTAACACACTCAAGATCGGCTATTTCTTTTAGTTGGTCATACTTTGCACCAGCTCCTACGATAGTAATGTGGTAATGCTTTGCAGGGAGCGCTTTCGCGAAAGCGATAAAAAAATCCCAATCTTGCTTCTCGCCTACGTTACCGCTGTAAAGTAAATGAAATTTACTGGAATCAAAGTAAGGATGTTTAGGCTCAGTTCCATTTTCAGAATTTCTAAATCCAATCCAGTTGGGCAAGTAATAAGTCTTTGAATCTGTCTTTTGCATCAATTTATCAAGCATTTGATGACTGATGGTACTCACCATGGAAGCCTTGTCCAGCACTGAACTCTCTAGCCTGAATAATTGTTTGAAGATTGTGCTGCCACCAGCTAATCCAGACTGTATGGCTGCATCAAACTCAAAATCTTGGATATGTATCCAGTGTGGACATTTATTCCGGTTTGAAAGTTTGTTTCCAAGCCATGCAGATGCAGTAAAAGGTATTATTGAAATTACTAGATCACAATGATTAATTCTTCTTAGGTTTTTCCAGGCACCATATGTGAAGCTGAGAATATGCTGTACCCTGCTCTTAAATTTCGGCCGTGCTGGCACATAAAATCTATATCGGTAAACCGTAGCCGTTTTGTACTGATCGATAGAAAAGCTCGGGTTTGCATCGTACGGTGGCTGTATACGCCACTGTGGATAATAGGGTACCGCTGTAATGACTTTAACGATTGCGCCAGCATCCAGTAAAGCATCCACCATTTGAGTGGAATACAGACCTATCGCCGTATCCTCAGGATAGAAGTTTAGCCCGATAAATACGACCGTTTTATCTTCTAGTGTCAAGGCTGTAGGATTTTTAGAATGCCAGAACAGTAGGCTTCTAAGGTGAAATTATGACTGTAGGCTCTGTTTACTCTGGACATGTCTTGCATTTCTGTGCGATCGCCGTCTAATTTCTTAATGGCTTTTTCTATGCTTTTGCCAGAAATATGATCTAAAAGAATTCCATTTTTGCTATTTAAGATGTCGGATATTCCTGGTACATTAGATGCAATAACCACACATCCAAAATGCAAAGCCTCTAAAATAGCTAGTGGCTGTCCTTCGTTTTGATTAAGCGTAGGAAGGCAAAAAATATGTGCCCACTCATAAAGAGCAGACTTTTCGGAATTTTCTACAATACCATGATAGGTAAGATTATCGATTGCAGACATCCTAGCTTCCAAATCATTTAGTTCATCAGGTATTGCGCCTGCTACCTTGAATTGAATGCCTGAGGTACTGCTGAAACCTGCAGCACAATCAAGAAACTCGATTATCCCTTTTGCCGGAAGCAGGTTGCTTAAAAACAAAACGTTCAAGCTGTTCCTTGTGTCTTTTGAAGCCGGATTATTAGTTAATTCAGGAGAGACAAAATTGTCGATTGTGTGAATATCTATGTCATCGAGAAACGGCGTGAAATTTCCTCGCATCGATTTTGAGATCACAATAGCTTTATCAAACTTAGAAAGAACAGTCTGTACGATACTCTTTCTGAAAGAACTGAACCTTTCATAGTTAGTTCTTAAAGCATTACCATGAAGGTGGGCCACTGCTCTCTTTTTCAACAGTTTAGCTAGTATCACAAATGGAGCATACTTTAAGATTCCCATGAACGATTGCCCAACAGTGCAATAAACCGTGTCGCATTTAATCACCTTCCACAGTTGTAGGTAAATTAAAACCCCCTTTAGTTTGTACCATTTGATCTTACCGATGGACTCATCAAGACCTCTATTAAGCTCCATATCTATTGCATAGACACGGCTTACCCTGTTCTGAAGGCATGCTTGCAAGGTTCTATTGGCAATGCTTACCCCAGTCAAGGGGTTAGGGAATGGGCCGATGATGAGGACACTATAAGTTTTGGCCACCCTGAATTACAACTTTATTTGAAAATAGTGTATGCAACAAGCATGTAAATAAACAAAAATATACCACACCATCCTCTCTCTCTAAAATGTTTTCGGCAAACATTACCAAACAATAAAACAGGATAACTGCAATCACTAAATATGATTTATTTCTATAAGAATTTAGAATTACATAGATTATGAATAAACTAAAGCACAACAACCCTAAGTATCCTGACGCAAGAAGAATACTTAAGTATTGATTGTGTGAGTTGTATTTCCTCTCAACTAGATTTTCATTTTTCTTATGATAGCATTCAACCAATTTTGATTTTACATCACCAATCCCATAACCTAGAAAACCGGCATCAGGTAATAGCTCCTGTGCACAAGAGTATATAGTTATTCTTATGCTTGTTGAGGTCAGTTCAGAAGTCTTGGCGTTATTAACATTTAGAAGTTCTGAGAACCTTTCTTTAGCATTTTTGTTCAGACTGATAATAAAGATAAAAATTACGCAAATAACTGAAATCATACCTATAGCCCATTTTTTCTTCAATGCGAGTGATAGGAATACACCGCTAATGACAAGAGATAAAAGTGGTCCCTTCTTTACTAAAACCAAAAGAAATATCAGAATCAAAATTATTGAAGGTATCAAAATAGAGATCATCCAAATTCTGGCTTTTGAAAAAGCTAAAATGTACAATCCTAAAAGAATTGAAATACCAGCATGCATGCTTAGGTAAATTGAATGTATACTCCATCCCCCCATATGCTCAACAAGTACAGTTGGGTAATGAATAACGAGCGTTTCTTTGTACTCCGGCCAGAAGTACATCCAAGTAAATACGAAGTAGAATGTAGTGCTAAGAATAAAAGCTAAAAAATGAAAATTCAGTTTTTCATAAAACAGCTTCATGGATTTTACTGGTGATAGACTGAAGATAATTGGAAATACAATAAGCGATGCGCCAGTTTCAAGCTTACGTATACCTTCATCAAAACTCTCTGAGTATGTAAGACTAAACACATAGGTGATATACAATAAAGAACCAAACAGTAGAAGTTTCCAATCAATTCGAATTTCGGAACTATTATCTAAACAAGCATATAATGCTATTAACAGTAAAAGTCCGATCACAATATTTCTCAGAAAATTAGGTAGAATTGGCATTACCATGCAAACACTTAGCAAACTATAGAATGCGTATTCCGCCCAATTTAATCTAGCCACTAATTCACTTTTTTTCTGCAACGATTCTTACTTGTGTTTGACTTCTGTTTAAATGTCCATAAATCGAACACATTAGATTTGTAGTTCGGTAACCAAATAGAGTAATCATCTTGTCATAGTAAGGTGGCCACTTATGCGATATTTTTTGAACTTCGATTATCTCAAGCCCTGC
The DNA here is from genome assembly GCA_964478845.1 of uncultured Flavobacteriaceae bacterium. GTDB lineage: Bacteria > Bacteroidota > Bacteroidia > Flavobacteriales > Flavobacteriaceae > Nonlabens. The sequence goes on from CAYZJT010000008.1 coordinate 88,184, forward strand.
TCTATGAAATAGATTTCCAAGATTCATTGGACTCCAGGTATAAAGATGGTAGTTTATATCATCTTTTTTGTATGAGTTTGTTCTTTCAAATGGCGTGACAAACACCATTTTACCCCCATCCTTAAGCTTTGTTCGTAGTTTGCGGATAGTTTCTAATGGATGATCAACATGTTCGAGTACGTGATTGGAAATTACAACATCGGCCCATCGATCTTCAACCTCATCAATAGAAGGAAGTGTTGAGACACCAAGAGACTCTGCATTAGCTCTACCTGACTCGTTGATTTCTATGCCTAGTTTCTCTTTTGCGTTTATCTCATTTAAAAGGAATCCACCACCACAACCAAAATCGACAACCGATTTATTTGAGTCCAGAAAATCTTCGAAGAGAAACTTGTTCAATTTAGCGCCATACATGCCTTTTTCGCGCTGCCATTGAAAATAGTCTTCATTATAATGTTCCATGTTTCAGTTCAATTTTTTGTGTGAAAGATTTAATGATTCTATCAATGGCTTTAGGCATAATATACACCCCTATAAAAGTTGCAACAAAATAGGCAAAAGAACTTGTGAAGTCACCTCTTAGAACAAATATTAGATGTAAAGAGAAATAAAATGCTATTGATTTCTTGAACCAATCATTAGAGTGTAGCCAACCTATCATATAAACAATGAACATTGATAAAACAATCGCGTAAATGATAATTCCCAATAGTCCAAAGTTATTATACGCTTCTGAGATGAAAGGATTTGAAAGGTTCTGAAAATAGAAATCGTAATTCTCTGTGAGGTGCTCACCAACAACTTTACCTGAAGCTATAGGCTTATCGATCCAAATAGATCTGGGAATAAAAAACAGAAATCCACTTAGAGATTGATAACCATAGGAGAAACCATTGTCAACTGTGGCTTCAATTACAATTCCCACATTGATAAACGCATCATAATTTAGAGAGTTGTAACCATCAGTCAATACTCCATTTTCAACCTGTTCCAAAAGTAGAGTAGGTTCTCTTAACACCTCTTCAATGCCGTAGTCTAGATGTGTAATTAGTTGGGCTAAAGGCAGGCCTATTATCAAAGAAAAGAACAGTAAACTCAAAAACTTGGTATTTGTATTAATGAGTTTACTGAAAAACAGAAAAATGACTAAGAATAATATTGGTCCGAGATCGTGTCTTTTTGTTATAAACGGATTCTTCACCACGACTAGGGCAATGGATATGAGAACCAGACAAACCCCTATTATATATAGATTACTTGTCGCTTTTCCTTTGGAGACAAAGTAAGATTTGCATGCCACAACTGCTCCTAAAGGAAAAATAAAAAGGACCTTAGTGATAATTAACATCAGCGACTTATCATATTCAGACTGCATCCATTCAGGTCTTTGATATTCATATGAGATAAAGTCAATATTTAGATACAGTATTAAGAAGCAAATAATTAGCAGTAAGATTATTGAGACTGGACTAAACTTTGAAACAGAGTAGTTCCTATCACCTTTAATCAAATAGAGATTTCTTTTTTTTAAACCATCATAAACAAAAAAGAAAACTAGATTAAACACTAAAATGAACATAGAGGTTCGTACTACTAGCTTGTGCTTAAGAGGAAAATTATGGATGAAAACCTCTGTGTCCGATTGCAGAATATGGTTTATCTGTGTTATAGGAGCTGCAAAAAAGAAGATGTAATTGAATATGATAAATGTCGACAGGAATGGACTGTATACTTTCTCTAAATATAAATGATAGAAAGCAAAAAAAGAAAGCAGCAGGAAATTGAGCCCAAAAAGCAATGTCATTAACAGGGTTCCTTGAAAATTGATTAGATAGGTCAATCCTAGTAAGACGAAGAAGAGAAAGCAAATATCTTTTGCGGTAACTTTCATTATTTAGTTATAGCACTCAAAAAGGAGTTCGCAGAAATTGCGGGATTAATTTTTTTCGATAATTCTACTGAATGATTCTTGAATAATGTAAGATTTTCATGGCTTTCATTTGCTATCATTGCCATTTTTTCTAGCAAATCATTGTAGTTATTTGCTTTGAAGGTATAGCCATTATAACCATCTTTAACAAACAAGGGTGAGCTCCCACATGCATCACTGGCTAGCAAAATTAGCCCAGCTGAGCAAAATTCGTGGATGACAACTCCGTAAGGCTCAAATCTACTAGGAAGAATGAAACAGTCATAGTCTCTGATTTTAGAAGCTAAAACTTTTGGTTGAAGGAAATCAATACTTATGATATCTTCCTGTTTTTCAATAACACTTTTTAGAGATCCATCACCTATTATAGTGAGTGTACACTTGGCCTTATTTCTGAATTGACTCCACGCTTCGAGAAGATCTTCAATCCCTTTTACTTTCTCTAATCGTCCTACGTAGAGAAAACGTAATTGATTAGTAGACCCAATACTTTTTTTAGGAAGAAACTTACTGGTATCGGCACTATATAAATCGAATAGTATTTTATAGTTTGGATAACCTAATTTTCTCGCAAACATGTACTGATAAGGTCCTGCAACCCACATATGAGAAAACATCCTCTTTAAATACACTCTCATCAAAACTATACCCAAATATTGCTTGATTGTGCCTTTCCATTGATTATCAAGACCTGCAACAACAGGAATCCCTTTTGATCTAAGGTGCCTGCACGTTTTCAAATAACCTTTGTCGTACCAATTTGGTACATATGCAATATCCGGTTTCAGCCGCTTAGCGATTTCGAATATTTCATTAGATGAGAGTTCAGATCGGTTGTAAAACGTCACTCCATCAATCTGTGGAACTTTATATTTAGTTAGTTTTTTGTGATCCCAATGAACTACGTGGACCTCAGCTCGGTGATCCTTGACGTAAGATTCAAGGACGGGGATATTATATCCCATTATCTCTGCATACATGTAGAGAATCACTAGTTTTTTAGGCCTATCGGAAATCTTATTCATCAATGCAATTCTAGTGTGCTTTTTGCCTATAATTCACTATGAATGCTATAGAGCAGATTATTATCAAACTTAGTTCGGTGATCAAAGATGAGTACACTGCCCCTATTAGCCCTAACCTATGTGGAAGTGTGACAGATGCTAAAAGACATATAAACGAAGTCGAAATAGTTATCCAGGCTCTTTGGGTGAAAAGCTTACGTACAGGTATGAAAAGATTTAAATAGTATAGGGTTATGCCCGAGATTAGAACTTGCAGGCCAAGGATTTTGAAGCTTCCTATATTTACCAATATTAATGGATTTTCAAAAAACAAATTGAGAATCTCTACAGAAAAAATGTTTAGCACAGCGTAAATAACAACGCTTCCGATACAAATTAAGCCTATAAGTTGGATAAATAATTTGTTTTGATCTTTAAAGTTTCTAGTTATCAAATGAGGATAAAAAGCTTGAAAGAGAGGCAAGAAGATTTTTTTACTGGCATTGATTATCTTTTCAAAAGCACTATAAACCCCTACAACCGTATCAGGTTGGTATAGTCCTAAAAAAATGGCAGGAGCTGTTAGTGAAAATTGCTGTCCAATATCAGAAATGAAGATTTTGCTTGAATTAAAAACAAAATACTTAGTTGGCATGATAAACTTTAATCTTCTTTTTGACATGTTTTTATATACAAAAGCCAGACCTATTACACTTCCCATAATATGAGTGGAAGAATACATTAATGGGACTAAAAGGTAGTCATCTTCTGATTTGACATACAGGATAACTAAAAGCAATAAAACTGCTTTCGTTACAAATGCAATAACAACTAGAACTTTAATTTTCTGGATGCCATGAAAGAACCAATCGGGAGCAAAAATCTGACCCAGTATTATGCCAAAACTTAATACAAAAACCTCCCAGTCTGAATTAAAACGAGGGACTACTATTATTAGAATAGCATAGACTAAAGCTATTAAAAAAAAAATGAAAACTTTCAATATATAATATTCATGGACTAGATCCTCGATTTGTGACTTTCTATCGATTAGCCTTGCAAGTTCTCTAATCCCAAGTACTGACATGCCAAAATCACCAATGGTTATAAAAATAATAGTTAAATATTGGGCGAGCATGATTAATCCGAAATTTGCAAGTCCCACCCGTGATTCTAAGATTGGGATCAATATTAAAGGCAGCATCAAGTTTACTGCTTGAATAAAATTAAGTGAAACAAAATTTTCAAATACGGTGAAATAGGGGCGAAACCTAGACAACATATTCATCAAAATAATCTATCATATATCCTGAATGCTTCCGCATCACTTACCCTCACAGAAATAAAAGAGGTTTCTCTGATATAAAGAATATTAAGATGATCGAAAGTACATTTTGAACTAACACTTCGTGAAACGGGGTTATAACATACTGGTGTAAAACCAAAATCTTTAATTTTACTATCTATTTCAGAATCACTATGACCGTATTTTTCACCAGATCCATTCAACTCAATAACTATAGCTTTAAGTGTTTCTGATTCCAGCAATCTACTCGACCCTTTTAAAACCTCTGTTTCAAATCCTTCAACGTCAATCTTCAAAAATTTATTACGGTTGTCATTAGGAATTAGCGAGTCCAACCTGACCATTGGTACTTCAATGGTATTTCTATCTGCCTTTTGAGCGACATGGTTCATCGTATCCTTGTCTGCCGTAAAGTGAATGCTTCCTGCTGTAGCACCACACGCTACATTTTTTAATTCAATTTCCCCATTGGAATTGTTAATCCTAAAATTGTTTTGGAGTTTCTGGAAGGTATCAGGCAGCGCTTCAATACTGAGCACGTCGCTCCCACAATGTGCACCTGCCAGGACAGAATAAGAACCTATGTTTGCCCCGCAATCTATAAAGAGGTCACCCGGTCTTAAAACGTGTAAAAAAAAGCCCATGTCTTCAAAATCTTGCAGTCCGCAATAAACATTGAGCGTGGCTCCAGTCATGCCCGTCTCAACAATCAATTTTGACTTCTCAGTAAATTGATGGATCACTTGCTTTCCTAAAATTCGGGACCCAAGCTGCCAGCGTAGATACCGAATCATAGCATCCCATTTTGCATCCTTATTACAGGGATGATTCAGTATGTGTTTGAAAAATCTAAGCATTCAAATAAGTCTCATAAGCTTGTGAGATCCCACTCTCTAACCTCATTTCATGCTTCCATCCCAGCTCATGCAACTTACTCACATCAGTGAGCTTGCGAGGTGTTCCATCTGGTTTATTGACGTCCCATTTAATTTCACCTTTGTAACCCACAGTTTTCTTGATGAGCGCCGCCAGGTCTTTGATGCTGATGTCTTCTCCAGTTCCTATGTTGATATGAGTATTTCGCACCTCTTTTTTTCCTTCTGCGACATCAGCAAAATTTACATTCTGCATGATATGTAGGCAGGCGTCTGCCATGTCTTCAGACCACAGGAACTCACGTTTTGGCGTGCCACTTCCCCACAGGGTGATACTGTTCTCGTCTATTCCGTGTTTTACAAGTTCTGCTTTCGCGAAAGCGGAATTCTCAACACCCAGATCTGCTACGACTTTATCCTTGCGACCTTCCATCATCAATTTACCCAGATGCATCTTTCTGATCATAGCGGGCAGAACGTGCGACTTTTCTAAATCGAAATTATCGTTAGGCCCGTACAAATTAGTAGGCATCACTGATAGGAAGTTTGTACCGTATTGCAAATTGTAGCTTTCACACATCTTGATGCCGGCAATCTTTGCGATGGCATAAGGCTCATTTGTGTACTCCAGCTCACCTGTCAGCAGGCAATCTTCTGGCATGGGTTGTGGTGCCATCTTGGGATAGATGCACGTGCTGCCCAAAAACAACAGCTTTTTCACACCATGCAGGTAGCTACTGTGGATCACATTGTTTTGAATCATCAGATTGCGGTAGATGAAATCTGCGCGGTAGGTATTGTTTGCAACAATCCCGCCTACACTCGCTGCGGCTAGAAAAACATATTCTGGTTTCTCTTCTTTAAAAAATTGCTCAGTGGCCTGTTGATTGATCAGGTCAAGCTCTGTGTGAGTTCTCAATAACAGATTTTCATACCCTCGAGAGCGCAATTGCTTGACAATAGCACTTCCTACTAGCCCGCGATGGCCAGCGACAAATATTTTGGCGGTTTTTTCCATCACTCAAAATAGTTGTTGATGCGGTAGCCCCCGTCTTTTAGGTACTGTTCTTTCCCCATAAGCGCTAGATCACTGCGCATCATGTCATTCACCAGTTCCTGTAGTTGGATTTCTGGCACCCATCCCAATTTTTCTTTGGCTTTTGTGGGATCGCCAATCAAAAGGTCCACCTCGGTAGGGCGGTAGTAGCGTGGGTCCACGGCAACGACTTCTTTACCTGTCTCAAGCTGGTATTTTTGATTTGAACAGGAAACTACTCGTGCTGTTTCTATATCGCCAGCACCATGAAACTCCAGTTCAACACCTATATGACTGAACGCCATTCTTACAAAGTCCCTGACACTGGTAGTGGTACCCGTAGCAATCACCCAATCTTCTGGCTGGTCGTGCTGCAGGATCATCCACATCATGCGCACATAATCCTTGGCATGGCCCCAGTCGCGTTTGGCATCCAGATTTCCAAGATATAGTTTATCCTGCAGGCCCAAAGCTATTCTTGAGACCGCCCTAGTGATCTTACGCGTTACAAAAGTTTCGCCCCGCACCGGTGATTCATGATTGAATAAAATACCATTACAGGCAAACATCCCGTAGGCCTCACGGTAATTGACAGTTGCCCAAAACGCATACATTTTGGCTACCGCATAGGGTGATCTGGGGTAGAATGGGGTAGTCTCAGATTGCGGAATTTCCTGCACTTTTCCATAAAGCTCAGACGTGGAAGCCTGATAGACCTTTGTCTTTTTCTCCATCCCCAGCAACCTAACGGATTCCAGGACTCTCAGAGCGCCTATACCATCGGCATTTGCTGTGTATTCAGGCATCTCAAACGAGACTTGCACGTGCGACATGGCAGCAAGGTTGTATATCTCATCCGGTTGAACCTCTTTGATGATCCTTGTGAGATTTGTGGTGTCAGTCATGTCGCCGTAATGCAGCTTAAAGCGAACATTCTCATCGTGGGGATCTTGATACAGGTGATCTATTCGATCTGTATTGAACAAAGACGCGCGCCTTTTTATCCCGTGTACTTCATACCCTTTTTTGAGTAAAAACTCACTTAGGTAAGCACCGTCCTGACCAGTTACACCAGTAATTAAGGCAACTTTATTTGTGTTCATATCTTCTGATTACTTCATTGAGACCCATACCCACTGTTGGAATCTCAAAATTAAAGGTTTCAATAGTTTCTGTGCAGTCCATCACACTATAAGCTGGCCTTTCTGCAGCTGTAGGGAAATCTTGAATTGCGGTGATTTTTTTGCCTAAACTCAACTTTTCATTGATCGCTTTCGCGAAAGCGAACCAACTCATTTCACCCTGATTGACGAAGTGATACAAACCATACTTCTCAGGATCACTGCCCAGAACATGTTTGATAAAGTGGGCCACGTCATGCGCACTGGTAGGTGAACCTATTTGAGTGTCAACAATTTTAAGATGCTGCTGGTCAGATTCAGCAACCCATCTAAAGAAATTCTTTCCATGAGCAGCATATAACCATGAGATCCTAAATATGTAGAACTTCTCACAAAGCGTAGCTATAGCTTGCTCACCGACTAGTTTACTGCGCCCGTAAACATTAATAGGGCGGGTTTTATCAGTGTTTTGGTATGGCATTTTTGCTTTACCATCAAAAACATAGTCGGTTGAAAAATGAATAAGCGTTGCATCGGTAAAATTGGCCACGCTAGCCAGCAATTGGACTGCGGTAGCATTGATGGTAAAGGCTTTTCCGCTCTCGCTTTCTGCAAGATCTACTGCTGTGTAGGCAGCGCAATTGATGATGTAATCTGGATTGATTTCTATTATCGTCCTGTGAACCTTGGCAGCACAGGTAATATCTAAGGTGTCAATCGTAAACGAAAAAAGATCTAAATCTTTTAAAACGGGCTGGATAGCCTGTCCTAACATCCCATCTGCACCTATCAGAACAACTTTGACCATTTAATTCAAGCTTGCGCGGTGTTTTGCTTCATAGTCATTTAACCACCTAAACAACACGGGTATAAGAGCAATCAAAAGCCCCAATCCTAAAAATACTAGTCCTAGTTTGAATTTGTAGTGAGGGCTCTTTACGGTTCCTTTCTTAGTGTAGGCAGCAGCCACATTCACTGTATTGTCATAGGAATACAACTGTAGGCGTTCTGACCTCAAATCATCAAGGATTTTCTTCTTTTGCTCAAAAAGTTGTTGCAACACCTCAGACGGCTTCTGGTCACTTAAGTACAGATTTGTGGCTGCACTTTGGCTTTGCGTCGAGGATACGATAGCTTTTTGATAGCTGGAAACCAGTGAATCTAATTCACTCAATTGGTTCTCCATGTTTCTGATATTGAACTTTGCTGTACGCTGTGCCGCCTTCTTGCTAGCCAGAATAGCAGAGAGTTCTTTCACCTTAACGGCTTTTTCAGCAGTTTTTTCTGCTACCGTTTTGTCTTCTGCATAAACTTCTACAACGTATGTCTCGTAATCTATTTCTCTTTTTGCATCTTTAAATTCCTCAAAATTCATTATGCTCACGGCAACGCTATCAGATGTGCGTGCCAGAGCATCATATTCTCTCAATAATTCATTGTTAGAAAAATCAGCCTCCACGTCAAATCCTTTCACGGCTTGCGCCTCTTCTATTGTGATATCAAGCTCACGACCTAATCGCTCGTAGTCTTCCTGACTGACCAACGAATTATAGAACTCGACATTTGAAATGATTTGTGCTGCACTCCCAAAGTTTGGCTCTACTCTCACCACAGATGTGAAAATCTCGCTTTTTCTCTGGTCGAGATAAAATCCTATCGCAAACCCTACAACCACCATGATCGCAAGGAAGATGATATTTTTCTTAATAAAAATCAGGAATAGCACAAAAAAGTGCGCTATGGCACCCAGTACTTTACCTATGCCCCTGAACAGGTTTTTGAAACCATTTCCTATCCATACAAAAACAGGAACCAGATCTACCTCCTGTTCCTGTTGCTGGTACTCTTTCTGATGCCTAGTTGGCTCGTTTTGCATACTCATTTGCTACGCTTTGGCGGTGTGCAAATATAACTCTGTCATTAAGGTTTTATTATGAATCACTTGCACCGTGATTCATATCAGATTCATAAATCTGTTTAAGTATATGTTCTGTGATAAAATAAACAGGTTTTACCCCAGTCAATCCTAGGCCACCACTAGCTAGTGTATGACCGGTTTTCAGCGGATTGTCGCTGGCATAGTAAGCATATCGTACTTCCACATTTTTCGAAATTGACTTGCGCACCCTTGAAGCAGATTGTATGGCTTTCTGGTAATGTGCACCCTCCATTTCCAGACCTATCACTTTCCAACTGCTGTTATAGAAATATTCAAGCAGATCTTTGTTTTGCAATGAGGTTCCTAAAACGGTAATCATTGAGCCTTTTACAACGTTCAAACCTGAGGTCTCAAAATGACGTTTCTTTAATTTATTGTCTAGAGGATAGTTATCTGCTGTTCCTTCAAAAACATGTGCGTTGGGTAGCATGATATCGCCTTTATTGCCTTCAAGTATCCCTGCCTTACCCATAATGTTCACACTTGCAACCTTCAACTGCACTTCTTTCTGCTCTTTGTCTATGTGGGGTTTGAGTAATTCGTCCATAACCTCATAGGCTTGTTCACCAAAAGCATAGTCCATCACCAGTAAAACTGGTTTGTTTTCTTTCTCACTTTCGGTCTTCGACAGGCTCAGGCTAGACTTCCTGCTTTCTGCAGAAAAGCGAGCTCCCACATAATCCAAGTCAAGAAAATGATCTTGTGAAGTATCAAATACTTGGACATCGATGTTAGTGCCACTTGAGTCCTTGATTTCGATCATGCCATTTCTCAAAGCATATTTTCTGACGGTTTCACGCTTTTTCTCGGCGCTTGAATTGCTTAGTTCAGCAAAAGTGTCCAGACGATCTTTTTTTCTCTGAATGGTAGGTAGAGCTGTTTCTGCGTAGATGCTGTTCATGACACTATGCATGTTTGCACTAATGATATGCAGCGGACGGTCAATTAAACCGTCCTCCTCTAGAGTTTTTTTGATTTTAGTTGCCCAACGCTCACCGTGGATGTGATGGCCCAGCCGCTCCCTCAAAACTGATGAAAATGTAACCACGCGCTTTTCCTCATCGAGGATCTCGCGTTTAGCCAGCTCCCCCATGTGAAAAATCACATGTAAAAATCGGTTAGGCTGTTCTTGTGTAGCAAAACGCTCATACACCTCTATGACCTCTTGATATGTACGCCCCAAAATATTTGCGACATGAGCAATGGCAACCTCTTTTTCCTGCTGTGATAGTTTCTTTTTACTTATTGCGTCATCAAGGTATTTCCAGTCTCTAGTAGTACTTCCATTTTCACCGATTAGCACATTTTTGATGATTTTGTGCGACTCAATCATGAGGAAAGTGAGGTGGGTAAGAATATCGTATATCTCAGAGCGGCCTCTGGTGATTTCAATATTCATCTGGTCTTTATCGATACGGTAGCAACGACGCCTGCGCTTTGCTGGAATGATGGGCTCAAAATGGGAGTTGGCATAACCTTCGTCACTCGTCAGATTGATGTAAGTACACTCCTCGATGCCTACTGGCAACCTGTCCATGATATATAACAAACCATCCAGTTCGACCTTGTCCTCGGCTATGCTGCCATAGATTTCTGGCTTCAGAATTAATAGGGATTCACGCAGCGCTTCACCGCTTACGCCCATTGGCTTATAAAAGCCACGATTAAAAAGGTGCCGCATGGTAATGTACATGCGCTCGATGGCATTAGTGCTTTCTTGAGCTCGGGTTCGGGATTTTACTACTGGCTGTTTCAATTACAGGGTTCTAATTTCTGGCTGATAATTTTGAATATGATTTCTAAGAGTCAAAAAAAATTACGTCAATATTTCAAGACGGCATTTCCATCTTCACATACTATACGATCAGGTACGGGAGCTATAGTGCAATCACTTACTATACCGTAAGCGATAATGAAAGCTCGTTGCTGAGCAGTATAGTCATCAACTGCGGCCAGAAAACTGGTTTCAATGCTGTTGTGATAGGGGAGAGCAGTCTGATTACCACCGCAGGCTTTACTTCCCACAAGGGCTATCTGCCACTCTTCAGGGTCGCTGCAATCGATTGATTTGCTTAGAGTCTTTAGGTTTGTAAATGCGCTTTGAAGTCTAAGGCTGTCTTGTCTAAAGTTTGAGTCCCCTGCATCTGAAGAATTACTGCAGCTTGCGAGAAACACAACCGCTATCACTAAGATTCTTAGTCCTATGTAATTCTTTTTTGGTCCCATGGTAAAATCATTTGTTTTTGCTGTCTATTAAAAAATCAGCGATTTTCCTGTCGTTACTCAATCTAGGCAATTTATTTTGACCACCCAGCTTGCCTATCGATTTCATGTAGTCCTGAAAAGCTCCTGATTTGACCAAAGTAATTTTAAGTGGCTGCAAAATCTTCCCAGTAATCAAATCATCGTAGTAACTGTTTTGCTCTCGCATTTCTAAGTCTAGATCTGTCGCAAATGATTCTATTTTCTCCTCGCTAGGATTTTGCATTTCGATGAACCATTCATGGTAAGGCAACTCACCCTCAGCTGGATTTAGCTGCGGTGCGACCGTAAATTCATTGATAACTATATCATGTTTTGCAGCGGCTATCTGCAATGCTTCTTCCACTTCCTTCCCTATCACATGTTCACCACTTGCACTTATGTAATGTTTGATTCGGCCAGTCACGACTAGCTTGTATGGTTTTAAACTGGTAAACATTACCGTATCACCTATGTTGTAAGCCCATAAGCCAGCAGTGGTAGAAATGATTAGCACATAATTGACTCCTGTCTCGACTTCCCCTATGGTCAACCTTAGTGGATCTTCATCATAAAATTGATCAGCAGGAATAAACTCATAGAAAATTCCTGCATCCAGCAGAAGCAATAATCCTTTATCGTTTTGATTATTCTGGTAGGCAAAGAATCCTTCACTGGCCGGAAATAGTTCAATGCTGTCCACAGGTCTGCCTATCAACTGCTCAAATCTGGATTTGTACGGCTGAAAGTTGACCCCACCGTAGATAAATAGATTAAAGTCTTGGAAGACTTCACCAACTTTTTTACCTGTGCGATGGACAATGCGTTCAAAATACATCTGCACCCAGCTGGGGATTCCAGATATCACGCTCATCTTCTCTGGAAGGGTCTCATCGATGATTTTCTCGACTTTGGTCTCCCAGTCATCGATGCAATTTGTTTCCCATGATGGCATGCGATTGCGCTGCAAGTAATTGGGCACGTAGTGAGCAACGATGCCACTCAAGCGCCCAAGACCGATTCCGTTTTTTTGCTGCATTTCTGGACTGCCCTGCAGGAAAATCATTTTACCGTCTACAAAATGGGAATTTCCAGTTTCGTGTATGTAGTTTAGGATGGCATTGCGAGCAGCTTCTACGTGCTCTGGCATGCTTTCCTTGGTGAGGGGGATGTACTTTGCTCCACTGGTGGTACCAGATGTTTTGGCAAAATACAGCGGCTTGCCGGGCCATAAAACATCGCTTTCACCAGCAACAACTCGATCTACGTATTCTTTGAGTCCCTCGTAGTCTCTGACCGGAACAAGCTTTTTGAAATCCTCGTAATTCTGGATGTCTTTGAATGAGTGCGCTTTCGCGAAAGCGGTATCACCAGCTTTCTCTACCAAATTTTTAAAAACCTTTTGCTGTGTCTCTACGGGATTATTGATCCACTTCTGATTTTTACGATGGACGTAAGCTGCAAATAATCGTGCTGCAAAAGATTTTAACGACATCTACTCAAATGATATAAAATTAGTGGGGTCGAGCGGGTAGCCGTCACTCCATATCTCAAAATGCAAATGGGGGCCGCTCGTGAGCTCACCAGTGTTTCCTACGGTAGCTACTACCTCCCCAGCCACTACTTGATCGTTTTGTTCCTTATTCAGCTTATCAGCATGTTTATAGACAGTTATTAGACCATAAGAGTGTTCAATCAAAATAGTGTATCCTGTTTCTACCGTCCAACCTGAAAAAATAACAGTGCCGTCTGCTGCAGCCTTGATGGGGGTGGAAACAGCCGCAGCAATATCAACCGCGTAGTGTTTAATTTCCTTGTCATAAGGTGCTGTTATCGTACCCTTGACAGGTGGGAAGAACACAAAATTGGTCTTGACTTGAGCACCCAGATCCACACTAAACTTATCAACTCTAGCCACTTCTTCACGCAGGATGCTGTCTTCTGCGATGGGTTCAAGATCCTCGGGCGTGAGTAGGGTTTCTGCTTTGGTGATGCTATCGATGCGACCGTATTCCTCGCTGGTAATATCACCGCTCAAGACCATTCTGATCCTGCTGTACTGCTCTTCGTTCATGGCAAGTCTCGTTCTGAGGGAGTCAGTGACTTGGCTAAGTTCTACCATTTCAGGCGGCACGGTGTTCACCCCGTAGCCAGGGATGTATTCTTTGAGCGGCGTGTAAATGATCGCAATCGCTGTACAGACCACGAAAATGCTGGAAATAAAAAGAGATGTGATAAGCACATTAAGTTTATTAAGCTTCAAACTAAATTTCTCCTCAAAGGTGTCGTCATCCAGCACAACCATGCGGTAATGGTGTCGCCACTTGCGTTTTTTCTTAGGATTTTTCTCTTTCTCTGACATGCTGTTCTAGCAAAGATATAAGAACTCACAAGCCGCAGGATAATTGTGAACTTTCTGTATCTCTAAACAATTCTGTTCAAGTGAATTAAAAGATTAACAGCATGGGCTTAATGAGCTTAATGGAGCATCGTATCTTTGCAATTCAAAATTTACAGTGATGTTGATGAATTATCCACTCTACGGAATGCCTAGCATAGGAACGATGCTTTTGATCGTTCTGGCTATCCTCTTGTTGTTCGGTGGTAAAAAGATTCCAGAATTGATGCGTGGCTTAGGTGGCGGTATCAAGGAATTCAAAGATGCGACCAAAGAGGAGGAAGAAAAGGACAAAAAAAAAGAGTAATCTCAAACGAATAAACTAAAAAAGCCCTGATTATCAGGGCTTTTTTAGTTTGTGTAAGTCCGTGGCGCAGAGATTTAATTTTCAGCTTTCTCATTGTCATCCAAAAAATTAGTGCTTCGTAAAATTGCTTCAATCTCAAAAAGGTAGTTGCGATGCGCTGTGTTAGGCGCGCTCACGTAACCTTCTAGGATCAACCAATTGTTTTTCTCGGCGTTGTAAACCGCGTAATTGATAAAAGGACCCGACATCCACTGGGTTTTAACTTCCCAGATTCCTTTAGTCTCAAAAGCAAATTTTCCATCGATTTGTGTTTCATAAAGCAACGGGCTATATGCTTTCTCGGTAATAAATACACCAGGCTCATTGACAGGAATCTTTATAGCTCCTATTGAGTCTCTTACAGCGATGATATCACTCACCGTATTCTTATCTCTCGATATCTTCTCAAGTGGCACTTCATAGACCATCAGATCCACAGTTCCTTCTGCAATTCCCCTGCGCAGCCAGACAAAATCATCGTCGTTCCTGTTTTTTGCATAATGGTAGGTGCGTGGTATAGTCATGCTGATCCCAAAAGTTTCTTCCAGCCTTCCAGTATCCAGAATGGTCTTGTTCATGAGGTACTGCTTTTGCGCAGTTTCACCTCTTGAAAACAATTCAATGATATTATTTGAGTTTTCAGCTATGGTTTCAGCAACTTCTTGGCTTGAATTACCGTGCGCCACAACACCCAGCTGTGGATAGGCGTATTTATCTTCTTCTACAGTAACCTTGGCATCACCGTCCTTTTTTATAATCAGGTAATTTCTAGATTTTGTGAGCTTCCCATCAAAAGATTCTGGCTTGATATGATTGAGTGTAAAAAGCGGCTCGTCTCTAATTATCCCTTCTATAGGTCTTGCCAGCTCTTCTCTGATCGTATCGCCTACAGCGCCTTCCCAGTCTGCATTGTCCATCACTACTAGAATATCATTGAGCCTCCCGGCGCTATCCCTGTACACCACTGGTTTGTCGTCGCATGAGGTAAAGATTAGTGCTATGGCGATGTAGAAAAGAAGGTTTCTCATGTCATTTAAGTTTCAATTCCATCCCTGGTTTTAGTGACTGGGATTTATCTGGGTTGAGTTTACGCAAGGTTGCAATACTTATGCCGTGATTAGTAGCGATTTTCCACAGGCTATCACCGCTCTTGACCACATACTTTTCCTTATCTGTCTGCTTTTTAACGGGAATATTAGCCACCGGCCTTCGAGGGTGGATGTATAAACGCTGACCTATGCGCAAATTGTTGCTTCGTAATGAATTCCAGCGTTTGATCTGACTCACGCGCACGCCATAACGGTTTGCAATCTTACCTAGGTAATCGCCTTTTTGGACTCGGTAAACCACGCGGCTTTCTGCCTTGAGCAATTCTGGGAGGGGCTTTTCTCTTTTGTTGAATTCCGCTTTCGCGAAAGCGTAAACCGCATCCTCATTACTTACAAATTTTGCCGCTGCCCTAAGCGGAAGCCTCAGTGAATAATCTCTTCCCTTGACCACAGGGATGATATCCAGTTTATAGCTGGGATTATGGAATTGTACTTCTTCCAGATCAGTATCTGTAAATTCAGCAACGTGCTCAAGCGCAATCATGTTTTTGACGCGCAGCGTATCTGTTGCAATAGTTTTGAAGGCTGTCTGTTGTGGCTGGAAACCATGCTCACTGGCGTATTTGAAGAGGTACATCATGCTTTGGAAAGCAGGCACATAACCCGCTGTTTCCCGGGGTAAATACGGCCTGATGTTCCAATAATTCTTGTAACCGCCGCTGCGCCTTATTGCCTTGTTCACATTTCCTGGCCCAGAATTGTAAGCGGCAAGCACCAGATCCCAATCCCCATAAATGTTATATAAGCTACGCAAGTATTTACAGGCAGCAATCGTACTTTTCACTGGATCCATACGTTCATCCACATAAGAGTTGACTTCTAGACCGTGCATGCGACCCGTCGCAAACATAAACTGCCAAAGGCCTGTAGCCCCTACACGGCTTTTGATACGAGGATCCAGCGCGCTTTCTACGACCGCCAAGTACTTCATCTCTAGAGGAATATCATACTGGTCCAGATGCTCTTCAAACATCGGGAAGTAGTAGTCGCTTAGCGTCATTAGGCGCTCTAGATAAATGCGCTGATAGCTGAGTTTTTTGTTGATCAATTTCTCGAGAATAGGATTGTATTCAATCGTAAAAGGCGTGCTTTCATTAATTGATTCCAGACGGGACTTGAGCGTATCTGTGGCTAGTTTTTGATCAACGATCTCGCTGTAGTCCATTTGTACGATCTCATCATACATGTAATCGTAGAGATCGTTATTGTACAATTCATTCAGCAGCTTTTCATCAAATGCATCAGCCTCAGGATAAGATTTGATTGCCACTTTGAGCGAATCAATTTGCAAAGAGTCAGTTGTTATTTCTTGAATGGGAATGACCAGCTTTTCATCAGATGAAAGACTGTCAACTTTCTTCTCAACCACCAATTTCTCTAAACTGTCAACTGGTGTTTGAGCTATCAGACCACCAGTTGAGAGCAAGAAAATGATCAAATTCTTTAATCTCATGTACACCGAAATAATATGGACACAAACATCATAGCCCGTGCCAATCGGGTTTGAAAACCGCTCAACTATTCTTTAACGGCAGCAATACCGGGCAAAGTTTTTCCTTCCAGCATTTCTAGCATAGCACCGCCACCTGTTGAGACATAACTCACCTTATCCTCAAAACCGAATTGCTTAACCGCAGCGACACTATCACCACCACCTACCAGAGAAAAAGCTCCGCTTGCGGTTGCTTTTGCGACAGATTCCCCCAGTGCGATTGTACCGTGTGAAAAAGGCTCCATTTCAAAAACGCCTGCAGGACCATTCCATAAAATAGTCTTGGCGTTTGAGATCACGTTATCAAATTTTTCGCGCGACTTTTCACCTATATCCAGACCCATCCATCCTGATGGGATATCGTCTACGGGTGCGTTATCCACCTCTGCATGTTCACTAAATGAATTAGCAATTACAACGTCAAGTGGAAGATGAATGCTGGTATTGGTCTGCTTTGCTTTTTCCAAAATATCCACAGCGAGATCTATCTTATCGTCCTCCACTAGGGAATCGCCTATAGCTCCGCCTTGTGCTTTAATAAATGTGTAAGCCATTCCACCGGCAATGATGAGATCATCTACCTTTTTTAGAATATTCTCAATCACGGTAATTTTTGAAGAAACCTTTGCACCACCTAGAATGGCGACAAGTGGCCTTTCTGGGGTGTCCAGGACCTTTTGAAGGCTGGTTATTTCCTTTTCCATCAATAATCCAAAACACTTCTGGTCAAAATATTTTGCTATAATGGCTGTACTGGCGTGGGCCCTGTGTGCAGTACCAAAGGCGTCATTAACATACACATCGCCTAATTGAGATAGCGCGTTCGCGAAAGTGGGATCCCCAGCAGTCTCTTCACTATAATACCTCAGGTTTTCCAGCAGCAATACCTCGCCAGACTCCAAGTCGTTGACTTTTTGCTCAACGGTCTCTCCCTTACAGTCATCCACAAACTGAACGCTCACGCCCAGAATGTCACTAGTTTTCTCAATAACGTGACGTAGACTAAATTCTGCTTCTCGGTTCTTGGGCCTGCCTAAATGAGACATCAGAATCACGCTTCCGCCTTGTTCCAAAATGTGAATTATCGTGGGTTTGGCTGCCTTAATACGCGTGGTATCTGTCACATTAAGATCGTCATCTAAAGGAACATTGAAATCGACTCTGATCAATGCTTTTTTCCCTTCAAAATTGATATCCTGTAGGTTCATTCTTTTTCTTTTTTTCTGGTCTTGTCCACAAATATAGCGGTTATGGGCGGTCACTGGCTGGCTATCTTTGCAACATGAGATACAATCAGCTCTCAGGTCTTGATTTTATCAAAAAACACCTCGACGCAACAGTACAGGCGGGGAGAATTGCCCATGCTCAACTTTTTGTGGGTCCCGCTGGGAGTGGGGTCTTACCGCTCGCTGTAGCTTATGCAAGGCAGATCATTTGCAGTAATGGTAGAGAAAACTGCGATCTGCAGATGGACAAACTAGTCCACCCTGATCTGCATTTCACTTATCCAGTGGCAAATGTCTCTAAAACTGACAGTGACACTGGCAGGGCAAAGGCAGAAAGTGATGACTTTGCCATGATGTGGCGAGAGTTCCTGCTAGAAAATCCTTATGGCAATTTTGCCGACTGGTTCCAGAAAGCATGCATTGAAAAAAAGAGTGCTGAGATAAAGGTGAGTGAGGCTCAGGCCATCATGAAAAAGCTAAGCCTGAAATCTTACGAAGGTGGCTACAAAGTCCTGATTGTATGGGGTGCAGACCGCATGAATACGGCTGCGGCAAATAAGCTGCTAAAGCTGATCGAAGAACCGCCCCCTAAAACGGCTATAATTCTAGTTGCAGAGCAAGAGGATCGAATCATCAACACCATCAAGTCTAGATGCCAGATCTTACATATCCCTAAACTTAGCGCCGAGCAAATTGCCGAAGCGCTCATTCACAGCGACAATGTTTCTGAAGCTGCAGCAAAAAGCATTGCTAGAAGATCTGACGGCGACTACAACAAGGCGCTGAAGTTTCTTGATAATAGCGACGAAGACAGTCAATTTAAAGAATGGGCAATACAGTGGGTGCGTACGGCATTTCAGGCAAAAACTAAGCGTGATGCTGTCGCTCGGCTTTTGGATTGGGCCAATGTTATTGCTGGATTGAACCGGGAAACCCAGAAAAGATTTCTTCTTTACACGTTAGAGTTCTTCAGACAAGCGATGTTGTCGAATTACGGGGCTGAGTCTGCAGTTTATTTTGAGGGCACAAGGGATTTTGATTTGAATAAACTTGCGCCTTTTATTACAGGAAACAGAATGCAATCCATCCAGAAAGAATTGGAAAGCGCAATTTATCATATTGATCGAAACGCAAACGGCAAGGTTGTTTTATCAGATATGTCTATATCTATGACTAGAATCCTCCATGCTTGAATTTTGATAGCCTCGCCTACTCAGGAAGCTTTACAACGGACTAATCATGGATACCGAGACTGCAGCTAAGCAGATTATTGAAATGAAGAACAGGGATTTAGCTCTGCGGGACAAGCTTTTGAAAGAAGGTGGGCTCTCTGAGGGCTACCATATAGATATGCAGGCATTGCATGACCGAAATCAGAGAGAACTAGAAAAAATCATCGAAGATTTAGGATTCCCGACGGTAGATCTTATGGGTATAGAGGCAAATCAGGCTGCATGGCTGATTATCCAACATTCTATGAATTATCCTGACTTCATGAAAAAATGCCTAAGGTCAATGACAGTTCAGGCTATTTTAAATCTTGATGAACGATGTCAGATAGCCTATCTTACCGACAGGATAGCCTTCTTTGAAGATAGGCCCCAACTTTACGGGACGCAATTTGATTGGGATAATAGCGGCGAGATGCTTCCCGCTAAATATGATGACTTGGAAAAAGTCAATCAAAGGAGAAAGGATCTAGGTTGGTCAGATCTCGATGAGCAAACTAGAAATATTCAAAGAAGAAATCGTGAAGAAGGCCTGCAGCCGCCCGGCGATCTAGCTGCTCGCAAAAAACAGTTTGATGAATGGCGCAAAGAGGCGGGCTGGTTGTAATAGTCAATTTAACTCAACATAAAACCCCAATACCGGCTGATATTGGGGTTTTGTTTTTTTATTGGACTAGTAGGGCTTATGCCTCAGCTGCGGGAACGATAGATACGTAAGATCTATTGTTGCGCTTTTTAGTAAACTTTACAGTCCCATCCACTTGAGCGTGCAGCGTATAGTCTTTTCCAGCATATACATTTTCACCTGGGTGGTGCTCCATTCCTCTCTGACGGATGATGATGTTACCTGCGATGGCTTCCTGACCACCAAAAATTTTTACACCTAGTCGTTTCGATTCTGATTCTCTACCGTTCTTTGAACTACCTACTCCTTTTTTATGAGCCATGATATTAGATTTTAGATCTCAGTAAGAGATATTATTCTTCTTCTTTTACTTCTTCCTTAGCCGCTTTCTTCTTAGCAGGTTTAGCTGCTTTTTTTCCTGCTGCTGTAATGTCTGAAATCTGGATGTGCGACAATTGCTGTCTGTGTCCATTTTTCTTGCGGTAACCTTTTCTGCGTTTCTTTTTAAACACGATTACCTTGTCACCTTTTAGGTGCTCCAGAACTTTTGCTTGCGCAGTAGCTCCTTCTATAACCGGGGCGCCGAGTGTGATGTTGTCGCCGTCACCTATCATAAGGACTTTGTCGATGCTTATGCTGGCACCTTCATCCTCATTTAGACGATGCACGTACAACTTCATATCCTTCTCGATCTTGAATTGTTGCCCTGCTATCTCTACGATTGCGTACATAATGAATTAAATTTTCGGGCTGCAAATATACTGTTATTCAGTTATGTCACAAAAGTTATTTGCTGTTTATAAACAGGTAGATTGTTTTGCTTTCGCGAAAGCGAAATTTCTCAATCTCAATGTTCTATTGTTGCTTGCCGTGTATTGAATCCTGACTAGCCCTGGTTTGCCTAGTGTTCCATGTACGCTTGTAAAGCGGAATGAAAAGTAAGGAAGCAATTATTATGGTGGCTAGACCAGAAAGAAAAATAAAGAGTAATAAAGCAGCCTCAATTCCAGTACCGGCTATATCGATTTGTGATTCCAGTTCTTCTGATAGGTCATGGTTGATCTCATAAATATAGATGCCTACAAAAACGGTGTAGAGAGTAACGGCAATAAATCCCATCTTGATCCCAGCCAGGAAACCGTCCATGTACCTAAATTCTTCTTTCTCCAGATCGTAAACTGTTTTTATGGTAAGGTACACCCCAGCGGCAGCAATCAGGGCATTTGCAAACAGCAAGTAGATCTGGGAACCCATTCCTAGTAAGTCCAAAACGACAAAATAGGCAATGAGAATTCCTGCGGTCAATAACGCTATACGGGTAATCTTCATGAATGGTAGTTTATGCTTTGTGTTTAAGCGGCTGCTGTTCTTTTCTTACCTGACGCGTGTTCCAGGATTTTTTGAAAATAGGAATCAAGATAATGGCAGAAACAACAGATGTAGCCACACCAGACAGAAAAACAAACATGAGCAACGCATAGGTGCTGTCACCAGCAACGGCAATCTGTTCCTGTATACTCGCTGCTAATTCTGGTCTTATTTCAAAGAAATAAATAGCCATAAACACTGTGAATAGAGTAGAGCCTATGAGACCAGTAAGCAGGGCTGCCTGATACCCATCCATGTATTTGAACTCATCCTTTTCGATTCTGTAAACGTCTTTAATCGCCAGATAGAGACTTCCACCGGTCAAAATTGCATTGAAGAAGGAAAAATATATTTGGTCTGCTAGACCAATCAGGTCAATTAGGATAAAATATGCGATAAGCGTCAATCCTAAATAGAGCCCGTATTTGAAAAAATTACCCATGAGTTTGATTTGATTGAAAGGTAAAAATAGAATTATGGCAGTATCTCAAGAGTACATTTGAAATTACTTTAACGCAAATGTTAATGTCACCCGATATATTCGTAAAACCTGCGAGAGGGTGTAACATTACATCAAATCGCAATACATACTTAACACTATAACGTAAAACACAAACCATGAAAAAAGTTGTATTAAGTATGGTTGCTGCCTTTCTGGCAACAACCGGCTTTGCACAAAAGGTAGATTTTACAGAGTACGACCTGGATAACGGTCTGCATGTAATTCTACATCAAGAAAATGCTGCGCCTGTGGTCACCGTAGGCGTCATGTATCAAGTAGGTGCAAAAGATGAAGAGCCTGGAAGAACAGGTTTTGCTCATTTTTTTGAACACCTATTATTTGAAGGAACTAAAAACATTGAGCGCGGGAAATGGTTTGACATCGTCTCGGCAAATGGTGGTAGCAACAATGCAAATACCACACAAGATCGTACTTACTACTACGAGACCTTTCCTTCCAACAAACTAGAGATGGGACTCTGGATGGAAAGTGAGCGCATGATGCACCCTATCATTGAGCAGGTAGGCGTGGACACTCAGAATGAGGTTGTAAAAGAAGAAAAGCGCCAGCGTATTGATAACGCTCCTTATGGTAAAATTATTTATAGGACTGGTGTTGATAAACACTTATTCAAAAAACACCCTTACGGTCAGAGTGTAATAGGTTCTATGGAAGACCTGAACGCTGCAAAGCTGGATGAATTTATCTCCTTTAATGAGAAATACTACAATCCAAACAATGCGACGCTAGTTGTAGCAGGTGACATCGATATTGATGAGACCAAAAAGATGATTCAGGATTATTTCGGTCCAATTAAAAATCATGCAGAGCGTAACGTGCGTACGGTCATTAAGGAAGACCCTATCACAGAAACTCGTTACGCAACTGAATATGATTCTAATATTCAGATTCCTGTTAAGCTATTCTCTTACATCACGCCAAAAAGTGTGGAAAAAGATGCTTATGTAATGGACTTCATCAGTCAAGTCCTTACCGGCGGGAATAGCTCAAGAATGTATAAGCGTATGGTAGAGGAAGAGCAAGTAGCTCTTCAAGTTTTAGCTTTTAATCAAGCAAGCCAAGATTACGGTACCTATACGATGGGTGCTCTTGCAAAGGGCGATGTAGAATTGAGCAAGCTTGCCGAAATGATGGACGAGGAAATTGTCAAGTTGCAGACTGAATTGATTACCGAGCGTGAATATCAAAAGCTTCTGAACCAGTTTGAAGCACAATATGCAAGTGCTAATTCTAGCGTTCAGGGTATCGCTTCTTCATTAGCAACCTACAATATGTTGCAGGGTGATACTAATCGCATCAACAAGCAGCTTGATTTGTACCGCAGCGTGACACGCGAGGACATACGCCGTGCAGCGAATCAATACCTAAAGCCAAATCAGAGACTTGAACTAGATTATCTAGCAGGTTCTGGACCAGCAGAGGGGGAGGTTGAAGATCTTGAAATGAAAGAGGTGGCAATTAAAGAGAATAAGCTACAGCTCAATAAGATCTACTTTGATGATGACAAAGCAGATATCACAGATCAAGCAAAAAGAGAATTGGATCGTGTTGCTCAATTGATGAATGCAAATCCATCCATGGAAATTCTTGCAGAAACTTATACCGATACTCGTGGAAGCGATGCATACAACAAAGACCTTTCTCAGCGTAGAGCAAACGCCGTACGCGGATACTTGATGGCCAGAGGAATAGCTGGCAATCGCATCAGAGCTGTAGGTCGTGGCGAGGAAAATCCAGTAGTTGATTGCGAGAGTAAGGAATGTACAGAAGAAGAGTACGAGCAGTCTCGTAGAACAGAATTTACCGTTACAAAGAAATAGAAACGATGAAAAAGCACATAACACTATTAATGGCCGTTTTCTTTATCGGGATTACAGCCACCGCACAAATCGATAGAAGCAAACCCCCCAAATCTGGACCTACACCAGAGATCAAGCTAGGCAAGCCTTACACGTTTGAACTGAAGAATGGGTTGGAAGTTCTTGTGGTAGAAGACCCAAAACTCCCTGTAATCACCATGAGTCTGGATCTGGATAATCCACCTATTGTAGAAGGGGATAAAGCTGGCGTACAGTCTCTTGCTGGATCAATAATGGGTAAAGGAACCACAGAGTTGAGTAAAGAGGAGTTCAACGAGAAAGTTGAATTTCTAGGCGCAAGGATTTCTGTAGGTGTAGGCGGTGGATTTGCCTATACTCTTTCCAAGTACAAAGATGAAGTCTTTCAGCTTTTTGCAGATGCAGCTCTAAAGCCTAACTTCACTCAAGAGGAGTTGGATTTTGAAAAATCCCAATTGATTGAGGGTATCAAGTCTAATCAAAACAGTGCAGCGGCAATAGCTGGAAGAGTACGTGGCGCACTCGCTTATGGTAAAGATCACGCGGCTGGTGAATTCGCAACTGAAGAGACGGTAAACAACGTAACTCTTGCAGACGTAAAGAAGTTCTACAATGATTACTTCAAACCGTCAAACGGTTACCTCGTCATCAGTGGTGACATTAAGGGCAAAGAGGCAAAGAAGCTAGTTAAGAAATACTTAGGTGACTGGGAAGCTGGTGAGGCTCCTAAGCCACAGTTGCCACCAGTAACAGATGTGGATGAGCGTCAGATCAATTTTGTAGATGTTCCTAATGCGGTTCAAACTGAACTAGCAGTGATGATGGTCTCTGACTTGAAAATGAATGACCCCGATTACTACGCAGCTGTTGTTGCAAACTATATTCTGGGCGGTGGTTTTGGTTCATACTTAAATATGAACCTGCGTGAAGAGAACGGCTACACTTACGGTGCTAGAACGTCGCTAGGAATAGGTAGAAATTATAAATCTACCTTTAGAGCAACGACTAAGGTGCGTAATGAGGTAACCGACAGTGCTGTTGTAGAGACCATGAAAGAGATCAAGCGCATACGCGATGAGTATGTGGATGACGAGATGCTAGCTCAAGCAAAAGCAAAATTTCTGGGGAATTTTATCATGCAGTCTGAGGACAAAAGTGTTGTCGCAGACCGCGCAGTGCGCATCAAGACGATGGATCTACCAGAAGATTTCTACAAGAATTTCATCAAAAATATCAATGCGGTAACCAAGGAAGACGTCAAGCGAGTAGCAAACAAATACATCAAGCCTGAGAAGGCTAGAATCGTACTTGTAGGTAAAGCAAGCGATGTTTTGGAGAATCTTGAAAAAATGCAGATTGATGGTCGTCCAGTCCCCATCAAATTCTATGATAAAGAAGCAAATGAAATTGAGCGCCCTTCAACAGTAGAAGTCCCTGCCGGACTTACCGCTCAGGATGTATTAGATAGTTATATTTCTGCAATCGGTGGCATGGATGCCGTACAGAAAATAAAAAGCACCTCAATGATGGCTATTTTTTCTACACCACGTGGTGAACTTGTATTAGGATCAAAAATGGCAAATAATGATCAGTCTGTCATGACAATGAAGCAAGGTGGTATGATGCTCAATAAACAGGTCTATAACAAAGGAAAGGGATCTGTGGGAGGTATGATGGCTGGTGGAACAAAGGAACTTTCTGGTGAAGAGCTTGAAAAAGCCAAAAGAGATTCTGCTATCTTTCCAGAAGTTACTTATGCAGCTGATGCTGAGTTAGTAGGCGCTGAGAAAATGGAAGAGAGTAATGTTTATGAGATCAAATGGGATGATAGTAACTCTTCCTTTTATGATATTCAATCTGGACTCAAGATTGCTGATAAGTCTTCTCAAGAATCTCCACAAGGAGAGATCGTGACGATCACCAAGTATCAGGATTACCAGGAAAAAGAAGGTGTGAAATTCCCGATGACAATCGTTTATAGCGTCATGGGTCAGAATTTGACATTTGAGGTAAAAGAGTTCATGGTCAATCCAAAACTTACCGATAAGGATTTTGAGTAGTCTCTGATTGAAAATAGATATAGAAGCCCGTTGCATTGCAGCGGGTTTTTTTATGCTTTCGCGAAAGCGGAAATATTAGAACTAAAACGCTGAGATTTTAAGCTTTGTTCTTATCCTTGTCTCGTGTCACAAGAACCACGGCAAGAATGATTACAGCCGTAGCAATCCCCTGCCAGACGTTGAATTTCTCGCCATCCAGCAATCCCCAGCTCAGTCCAATCACAGGCATCAGATAGGTTACGCTACTGGCAAAAACCGGTGAAGTAATCTGTACCAGTTTATTGAACATCACTTTGGCCACGGCTGTACTCAGCACGCACAGGATGACCACAAAACCAAGACTTTCCAGTACTGGCTGACTAGTAAATTCTAATTGATGACCATCTGCAAAAAAGAAAACTATTGCAGCCAGGGGTATCAAAAAAATAAAGTTCCCAGTAGCAATGGCGAGCGGCTTTACCTCCTGAAGATACTTCTTTATAATGTTCACGTTACTGGCGTAACATAGGCAAGCGATAAACACCAGTCCCACGTATAAGTAGTTTTGGTTAGGATTATTGTTCATCCCAGCGAGAACCAGAGCGGTTGCACCTATCAATCCAATGATGACGCCGATGAGCTGATTACGCGTAAATGAAATACTGAATATAACTGACCCCAGCGTCAATGTAATCAATGGTACAGTAGAGTTGAAAATCGCGCTTACAGCACTATCGATTTCAGTCTGTGCATAGGCAAATAGAAAGGCAGGAAAGAATGTGCCCAAGAGCCCTGAAACAAAAAGCCAACCCAGATATTTCTTATCAGTTGCCAGCAGTGCTTTTAAGCCTATGGCAACCAAAATAACGCCAGAAATGATGTTTCTGAGAGCGCCTAATTGCAAGGGTTGAAGGGCGAATGTGCCGTTCTGACCGCCAAGTGCTTTTTTGATCAGGATAAAGGAGGAACCCCATATTAAGCTCAGGATTACCAGATAGACATACTTGATTTTAGAATTATCCATAGAATTTGCAAAGGTGCTACTAGCCTTGTGTAAATTCTAATATTAAAATGAAAAGAATAGATCTAGCGACCTGCTTAATCGTGAATCATAAAACAGCGATTTAGCAAAGTATACGGTAGGTAAGATGTTATCGCATGGGTTAGTGTGATGTTATTCAGCGATATATTTTCTTAAAGTTCCAGAATATGACCCAGTATAATTTGCGCCATTAAGAGCTATTAGATCAAAGTTAAGTATATAGAAATCGCCACTACCATCAACCGTTACGGTTCCACTCTCAAAGTTGATGTACCCCACGGCAGAATTAAAGGTGTCATAATCTACCTCTGCAGCAAATTCTGCGTAATCCAGAACCCTATCTGCGCTACCACCGCTTCCTAAAGTGTAGGTTCCATTTTGCAAGCGACCAGCAGATGCTGAAAAAAGATCTAGATACAAGTAGTTGCCCATACCGGTAGGTTCATTATTTGCAAGTGCAAAAGACCCTGAATACAATTCAATCTCATAGTTAAACAATCCAGTTTGTGTAGTCCCAAAGTCAATGGTTATACCTTTATCTAAAGTATAGGAAAGATTACCTGAATTCATAGATCCAGTTCCCGTGCCTACAAAACCAGTTTCTATAGGAACTGCTGGTGTCGCATTATCATCATCATCCCCACACGAGATAAGCAAAAGAGTACAGATTATAATTTTAAAGGTCAATTGTAGATTTTTCATGGCAGAAAATGAAGTATTTAAGTTGCAAAAATAGCTGTTAACGTCTAAACCAGGATGAGTGCTATTCCCATCTAAGCGTCTCAAGCATTTTTACCATGTCTTGCTGGACATAGTTTACCGCTGGATAGATACTGTCGTAATTGGGTTCGGTATCAAAATACAATGATGCGGTAAGGAAATGATTCAGGCTATCTGTAACATAGAATTGAGCATTTGAAGCTGCGTCGCCTTGAACCTCGTACATCATCCCATAGGTCTTACGATCTAGATTTTCAAATGGGTAATCTGTGATCACGTCTGCCATACGGTTATGTCCGTAGGATAGCTTCTGACCATCGATTAGAAGTTGCCTGAGATTATCCTGCACAGGCTTATAACTCATAAAAACTGTTGCTCCCATTTGAGGATACTCAACCTTCATACTGCAATCACTAGCGGCGATGGCTCGGGATCTTGAGTTGATTTCAAAAGAATAATCGCAACTAGAGTGTTGGATTCTTTTGTAGCTGGCTTTTTGATAGCTGAGCGCTAGCTGTGCATCAGGCTTAGGCAAAACATCATTGTCACTGCAGGCACCTATCAATACAATTAGACATAAAAAAAGAGATGCTTTTAGGGAAGTGTGCATTTGACCTGTTTGATACGTTTTTTATCCATCGATTCCACTAAGAACGTGAATCCATTGATTTTTATTTTATCCAGCTTACGCGGGAAGCTCCCCGTTTGCTCTAGAATAAAACCTGCGAGCGTTTCTGATTCACCCTTACTATCCTCAAAGCTCTGTACAGTCTCTTCATCTAAATCCGTAACTCGATAAAAATCTTTCAGTGGAGTCTTTCCTTCAAAGATGAAATTTTTATTGTCCAGTTTTGAGTATACCAGATCCTCTTCATCAAACTCATCACTGATGTCGCCCACGATTTCCTCAATAATATCTTCCATGGTGATCAAGCCGCTGGTGCCCCCGTATTCATCAACAACAATGGCGAGGTGTTTTTTCTGTTCCTGGAATTCTTGCAGGAGGTCGTCCAACTTCTTGTTCTCAGGCACAAAGTAGGCATCTCGCTGTAATAGACTCCACTCGTAATTCTTACGATCGATGTGTGGCAAGAGATCTTTGATATAAAGTACTCCAGTGATGTTATCGATGTTTTCCTTGTAAACCGGAATCCGGGAAAATCCATTTTCTACTACTAAATTGACAACTTCGTTAAAGGGTAGGCTCTCATCCAGCGCAAAAACATCGGTGCGGTTACGCATGACGTTTTTAGTATCTGTGTTTCCAAAACTTACTATCCCTTGCAACAGCTGCTGTTCCTCATCTGTAGTGTCGTTTTCATCTGTCAATTCAAGCGCTTGACTTAATTGTGACACAGTGATGTTGCTCTTTTTGCTACCCAGTCTATCATGAATTTTCAACGTAACATAGCGCATGGGCAGACTCATAAAACTGAATACCTTATCCAGCACAGACAACGGCACCGCCATAAAGTTGGCGAAGCCAATTGGGTTGCGATTGGCATACACTTTTGGAAAAATCTCGCCAAAAAGCAGAATCAAAAAGGTAACAACCACTACTTCCAGCAGAAACCTAATATTGAGTTCAAAAACAAAAGGAAAAGCCACCTCAACCGGTTCGATACCTGCAAACCAAACCTCGCTCAACAATCCAAAAATCAGTACCGATGAAATATTGATGGCATTGTTGGCAATCAGGATCGTAGCCAATAATTTCTTGGGTCTTTCCAATAATTTGACCACGGTTTCTTGTCTGGTAAAGGCTTGGTTTTCTTCCTCCAGCTCTAGGCTACTCAGCGAAAACATTGCCACCTCTGCGCCGCTGATTAGCGCACTACAAAGCAGCAAGGCGATAAACACAACGAGGTATATCCCCATTGCTGTAGGGGACATCTGTAGAAAAGAAATCAGAGGAAAAGGGTCTGGGTCCACTAGTTATTCAAGCTACTAAAACGGCAAATCGTCCTCGGGACTTTCCTGGGGTTGTGGCACCGGCTGACTGCGCTGATTCATCTGCTGATTGTTCTGCTGCTGGCTAGAATTGCTCTGATTGTTGCTGCGCTGCTGTCCACCTTGATTATCACCTTTTGGAGTCAGAAAGGTGAATTCTTGCACCTGTATTTCGGTAGTGTAGCGTTGCTGGCCGTCCTCACCGGTCCATTGTCGGCTTTTGATTCTTCCCTCCACATAGATCTTGTCGCCTTTGCTTAGGTATTTCTCGCACACCTCAGCCGCTTTATTCCGCACCACGCAATTGTGCCATTCGGTATTGGAAACGCGCTCGCCCGTATTGCGGTTCACGTATTCCTCATTAGTCGCCAGCGGAAAGCGACCTATGCAGTTTCCGCCCTCAAAATACTTCATCTTCACCGCATCGCCCGTGTGGCCTATCAGGATGACCTTGTTTACTGTTCCTGCCATAATCTCAAATTTGTTTGTATGGTTTAAAGAGGGTAAAGATAAAAAAGTTGGAGAGTGTTCATGAGGTTTACGCTTTCGCGAAAGCGTAAACTCGATCAACAGTAGAATTATCAGCACTCACAATGGCTAAGCTCGATCTATTGCCGATTTTTGCAACCTATGCCCAGATTAGTAAATCCCATCTACATTCAGGATTACAGTTTTGTGATGCCTCATGCCGGAGAGCTTGCATCCACGGCATTTACCAAAAACGCTAATGGTATCCACTTAGGTGCGTTGTCGCATCAAGAGGAACAACAGTTAAGTGCATTTTTAAGCAAACACGGGATCGATAAAAAACTGGACCGCAGCGTTCAGCTAGCTTTGCTAGCGGCATCTGGACTAGCTGAAGTACCTGAAAATACAGGGATCAATGTAGGTTCCAGTAGAGGCGCGACGGGATTGTGGGAGCGGGAATATGCGCACTTTCGCGAAAGCGGAACAGCCAGCACCCTCACATCCCCACTTACCACCCTGGGAAATATTTCAAGCTGGGTGGGCCAACATCTAAAACTCAGCGGGCCGCAACTCTCACATTCCATTACCTGCGCAACGGCTGGGCATGCGTTTTTAAACAGCATCGCATGGATTAATTCAGGCATGGCAGAAACAATGATCGCAGGCGGCAGCGAAGCACCACTCACAGATTTTACCATTGCACAGATGCAGGCATTGCGCATCTATTCCAGAGAACAAACCGAGTTCCCATCCCGAGCGCTGGACCTCACCAAAAAAAGCAACCAGATGATTTTGGGCGAGGGAGCTGCTGTTTTCACGCTCTCTAGTAAGCGAGAAAATTCTAAATACAAAATCACGGGTTACGGCACAGCGATCGAGCAATTATCATCCGCGACCTCGGTTTCTAAATTTGGACAGAATCTTGTAGATTCCATGAAATCTGCCATCGAGGGAATATCAATTGATGATGTAGATGCCATCGTAACCCACGCACCAGGAACGATTAAAGGCGATCAGGCTGAAATGGCTGCGATAAAAACCGTTTTTGGCAATCGCTATCCTAGACTGCTGAACAACAAATGGCAAATAGGTCATACGCTAGGTGCCAGCAGCGCGATGAATGTGGTGACTGCTATTCAAACCATAGATGGTAAGCAAATTGACATACCCTTCCTGGATACAGAATCTACAAATCCCCGAGCAGACTCGCGAAAGCCCAAACGTGTTCTGATTAATGCTACTGGATTTGGCGGGAATGGGGTAAGTCTCATTATTGAATCTGCGATTTAATTAGCTTTTTCATAAACCTTACTTTTACGTTTCCTAAAAAACAATCATGCGACACGACTGGACAGAAGAGGAAGTTCTAGCGATTTATAACAAACCCATTATGGACCTGCTCTTTGAAGCAGCGACCGTTCACCGCAAATACCATAACCCAAACCAAGTACAGGTTTCTACGCTTTTGTCCATCAAAACTGGTGGCTGCCCAGAGGATTGCGGTTACTGCCCGCAGGCTGCTCGCTATCACACAGATATTGAGGGCAATGATCTAATGAGTGTCCAACAAGTGAAGGCTCAGGCATTACGCGCAAAATCCAGCGGCAGTTCCCGCGTTTGCATGGGTGCCGCATGGCGTAACGTAAAGGACGGGCCAGAGTTTGACCAAGTGCTTCAAATGGTACGCACCATCAACAAGCTGGACATGGAAGTATGCTGTACGCTGGGAATGATTACTGAAAACCAAGCAAAACGCCTAGCCGAAGCCGGATTGTACGCCTACAATCACAACCTGGATAGCAGCGAAGAATATTACAAAGAAGTCATTTCTACTCGTGGTTATCAGGACCGTTTAGATACGATTGACAACGTGCGCAAAACAAACGTCACAGTATGCTCTGGCGGAATCATAGGTATGGGCGAAAACGAAAAAGATCGCGCTGGTATGCTAGTCGCGCTTAGCCGTTTGAGTCCACAGCCGGAAAGTACGCCGATTAATGCACTTGTCGCAGTAGAAGGTACACCGCTGGAAGAGCAGCAACCTGTTTCCATCTGGGAAATGGTACGCATGGTCTCCACGACTCGCATTGTTATGCCGCAAACTCAAGTGAGACTTAGCGCAGGTCGCACACAGATGAGTAGGGAAGGGCAGGCCATGTGTTTTTTTGCGGGAGCCAACTCGATTTTTGCAGGTGACAAATTGCTGACCACCCCTAATCCAGACGTAAACGAGGACATGGAAATGTTCAAGCTGCTGGGCTTGCAGCCCATGAAACCTTTTGTTAAAAAAGAGCAGCCCGAAACTGTCGAGGCGCAGTATTCACAGTACAAGGAATTAGGTGAAAAACCGCGCTGGACACGACCAGCTCACACGATTGAGAGAAACGAGCAAGCCAAAGAAGCTGGAAAAGAGAAGAAGAAAGTAATTGCCTAGAGTAGGAGTGCATGCCATTAGATTTAAGTGAAATACCACGGTTCAAGACCCTAGACCGTAAAACCTTTGTACGAGATTTTCTAAAGCCGCAAAAACCTGTTGTCATTGAAAAACTGACATCGGACTGGCCGGCTTACGAGAAATGGTCGCTGGACTACATCTCAGAAATTGCAGGTGAGAAGACAGTACCACTTTACGACGATAGACCCGTAAGAGCAGACGAGGGGTTTAACGAGGCTCACGCCGAAATGAAGATGGCGGAATATGTTGAATTGCTCAAAAAAGAGCCTATAAATTACCGCATCTTCCTTTATAACATCATGAAAGAAGTGCCCAGTTTGCAGGGGGATTTTAAGTATCCAGACCTAGGAATGAGATTGATCAAGGGGTTGCCCATGATGTTTTTTGGCGGTACAGATTCAAGGGTATTTATGCACTACGATATTGATTTTACCAATATACTGCATTTTCACTTCCACGGCACAAAGCGTTGCATCATCTATCCACCAGATCAAACCAAATATTTATACAGAGTTCCCTATTCGTTGATTTCTAGAGAAGACATCGATTTCACTGATCCAGACTTGGAGAAATGGCCTGCGCTCAAGCAGGCAAAAGGGTACGTCTGTGACCTAAAGCACGGTGAGATGCTTTATATGCCCGAGGGTTATTGGCATTTCATGCATTACCTCACTCCCGGATTCAGTATAAGTCTAAGGTCATACCCGCGTAAAATTCAGAATTTGGGAAGAGCCCTTTACAACCTCCTGTTCATGCGTTACTACGATAACTTTATGCGGCGCAAAAAAGGGCAGGACTGGATTGATTATAAAAATGAGCAGGCCATCGTGCGCACGCATGAGAAGTTGGGGATCTAGAAGATTCTTATTCCAGTCAGCAAAAGTCTAATTTACTAGCACACTATCACACCAAAACAGCTGGCATCCTAACCCAACAACTCATTCACCTTCTCATAAACAAGCTCAGGTTCCCACCCGCGATATAGCAGATAGTCCACAAACTTTTTGCGCTTCCGCCATTTGTCCTTTTCTCTTGCGAGTTCTTTTAGACGCTTTCGCGAAAGCTTATCTAAAACCACCTCATACTCCTCTTCGGGGATTTCGGCTAACCCTTCCTTGATTAGCCGATCATTCAGGCCACGTAACTTGAGTTCGCGGGCGATGCGGTTGCGTCCCCAGCTTTTGGTTCTAAATTTCCCGCCAGCGTAGGCTCTGGCAAAACGGCTTTCATCCAAGAACTTATGCTGGATTAAATGCGCAACGACTTCATCAATTGCCAGCTGTATCATTCCCATTCCACGTAGTTTTTCTATCACTTCCTTGTGGCAGCGTTCCTGATAGGCGCAGTAGCGCTCCAGCGCGCGCTTTGCTTCTTCTAGGGTATAGGATTTGCTCTGCATCTGAGCGTAAAAGTATTGACTGCAACTCATCATTTTTGAATAAAGAAGGTTTCTATCATCCAAAACCCATCATCGATCAGCGCAGCGGTCGTGAATCAATCCAGCGCAAAGAAAGATATGTCTGATATTTGCCGAAAAAACATGCCGTCCAGAGCCCGCAACAGATTTGTCAAAAGAGGTGAGATCCTTGAACTTAAGATTGAAGATTATGCTTTTGGCGGTAAAGGAATTGCGAGAATCAACAACGAGCACGGGGCTTTTGTGATTTTTGTACCCAACAGCCTGCCTGGTCAGCTGGTCGAAGCCCAAATCAAAAAAACCAGCAAAAAATACGCAGAGGCCAAATTGCTGGACGTCCTACAACCATCCCCAGACGAGGTCAATCAGGGATTTCAGGAAATTCCAGGTGCTCCCTACATCAACCTACCTATTGAGTTACAACATCGCTACAAAAAGCAAAGTACGCTGGACCTATTTAGGCGCATCGGAAAGATTGCTGACATTGAGGAAAAGCTGGATGAGTTTATCAGCTCGCCGTCCACTTTTCACTACCGCAACAAGATGGAATATGGGTTCAGCGCGATAGGCTATGATCACGATGCCAAAACCGATGTAGATGAATTCACGCTTGGATTTAAAAAGCGAGGCCTTTGGTGGTGCGGAGACAACCTGAATGATGATTCTGGACTGTTTGACAAGCAAGTAGAGGATAATCTCAAAAACATTCGTGAGTACTGCGAGAATACTGGTTTGCCACCTTGGCACGGACCCAAAAAAGAGGGTTTTTTCAGATACTTCATTGTGCGCAAATCGTTTAAGACCAATCAGTTATTATTTAATCTGGTGACTACTTCAAACGGGCTGGAGGATTTTGATTTATCCGCTTTTGCGAAGGCGTTACACCAATGGTTCCCAGATCGAGTAGTTGGATATTTACATACCATCAACGATGAGATAGGCGACCGTACGATTGCCACTACAGGAAGCATCACGCTGATTGATGGCGAGGACAAGATTGTTGAAGAACTGCTGGGGCTCAATTTCGAGATCAGTATGAAAAGCTTTTTCCAGACAAATCCAAAGGCCGCCGAGCGACTCTATCAGAAAGTCGTGGACTACGCGCTGGAAAAGCAGGAAACCATCGATGATAACATTGTTCTCGACCTGTTTTGCGGTACGGGAACCATCGGTCAGATCATTGCTTCAAAAAGCCAAAACGCTCAAATCGTAGGCGTGGATATCGTCGCCAGCGCGATAGAGGACGCCAGAATGAATGCTGCTTGCAACGGGATTTCAGGAGTCAAGTTCCACGCGGCAGATGTGGGTAAATTCCTGAATGAACATCCAGAATACAAGGGAAAGATCAAAACCATCATCATGGATCCTGCCCGCGCCGGTATCGCACCTAAAACCCTGCGCAAGGTCATCGATCTTGGCGCAGATCGCATGGTATATGTTTCCTGTAATCCGGCCACCCAAGCCCGTGATGCAGAACAACTCATGACTGCTGGCTATGAGCTTAAAAAGATCAGCTTGGTGGATCAATTCCCGCATACTGCGCATATCGAGACCATTGCGCTTTTTGAGCGGTAGCTTAGTAATATTTTGACCTCTGGAAGTATTCAAGTCAATTTTGA
The DNA here is from genome assembly GCA_964478845.1 of uncultured Flavobacteriaceae bacterium. Lineage (GTDB taxonomy): Bacteria > Bacteroidota > Bacteroidia > Flavobacteriales > Flavobacteriaceae > Nonlabens. The sequence goes on from CAYZJT010000008.1 coordinate 123,503, forward strand.
TACTTCGCTTTCGCGAAAGCGCAACAAAAAAGTCCCACTCAATACCGGTGGGACTTCTTGTTTTTAAATGCTAGCGTTAGGCCGCTTTCTGTTCTGACAATTCTTCTCGTTCTTCCATCTTTTCTGGGTGGCGATAGCGCTGCCACCTCAATTTAATTCGATCAACGATGTACAATAGGATGGGTACGATGATGAGCGTGAGGAAGGTGGCAAACAGCAATCCAAATATCACAGTCCATGCGAGCGGTCCCCAGAAAATTACGTTATCACCGCCTATGTAAATTTTTGCATCAAACTCTGAGGCTAGACTAAAAAAGTCGATGTTCAATCCTATTGCAAGTGGAATCAAACCTAGTACAGTAGTGATCGCAGTAAGGATTACAGGCCGCAAACGCGCTTTACCGGCCAGTACAATGGCATTAAAGCTATCTTCCTTGCTTACTAGGTACTTGTCATCCTCAATTCCCAATTGCTCACGGCGGCGCAATTTCAAAATATCCACATAATCAATCAGCACCACCGAGTTATTTACCACAATTCCGGCAAGCGAGATAATTCCCATCATGGTCATCATGATGACAAACGGCCATCCTGTAATCATAAGACCTAGGAACACACCGATGAAACTCAGGAAGATTGAGATCATGATGATGGTAGGTTTACTCAACCCACCAAACTGGAATATCAATATGAAGAAGATCAGAGCAAGACCTGCCATAAGCGCACTCATGAGAAAGGCTTGTTGTTTGTTTTGCTCTTCCAGTTGACCTGTATAATCCACTTTGATATCTGCAGGCATTTCTTCAAAGTCCAGCATCTCGTTTTGGATTTGCGCAACGGCTGCACCGGCATCTGTGTAACCAGGTTTTAGCGCGCTATAGACTGTAACTACACGTTGGTTATTTTTCCTTTTTATGGCACTAAAGCCTGAGACATTTTCTTGTGTGGTAACTGCACTTACAGGCACTTCTTTTATTTGGCCTGTAGCCATGTCCCTAAAAGTGACCCGCTGATTGAAAATTGCGCTGCGGTTGTATCGATCATTCTCGTTGAAACGTACATAGATATCGTAGTCTTCACCATCTTTCTTATAAATCCCAGCCTTCTCGCCAAAAATGGCTCTACGCAATTGCATCCCTACTTGACCGGCACTAACTCCCAACTCACCAGCTTTCTCACGATCCACTTTGACCTGCAACGCTGGCTTACTTTTATTTACATCAATCTTCAATTCGTCAATTGGTGCAATGCTTTTGGTATTTAGAAATTTCACCATGCGCTCTGCTGTTGCTATCAGTTCATCGTAATCATCGCCTTGCAATTCAATATTGACGGGATAACCAGCTGGTGGCCCAACCATATCCTTCTCTACGCTGATGGCAATACCTGGGAATCGACCCTGCACAGCGTCTTGTACTTTTTTCCTTAAAACCTCACTATCCAAAATATCTCCACCATCTTTCTTTCTGAATTTGAATTCACGCATGGAGGCAGTTATTTTCCCTTTGTTCGGCATCTCTGCGCTGCTCCCTCCGTCAGTTTGAGGATTTCCTGCGCCTTCGCCTACTTGAGATACTGTACTTTCTACGAGCACGTTCCGTCCATCCTCAACATACATCTCACCAGCGATCACATTATAAACGATCTGTTCAATGTCTTTTGTGGTGCGATTTGTTTTGGCAATAGATGTACCTTCTGGATACTCGATGTAAACAATGATCTGGTTGGGAGTATTGTCAGGGAAGAATTCGACTTTGGTCCTACCAGAAGCAACTGACCAACCGAAATATGCTCCCAGCACACCCAAAAACATTATCACCATTCCCACCATAAAGAAAACTGGCTTCTTCCCTCTTAAAGCAAATTTCAAGAAACGCTCATAGGCGTTGTCTAGCCACTTCAACATTCTACGCTGGAAATAGAGGGTTGCGCCTTTGATCAAATATTTATACGCCCATAACAGAATTACAGTAACTACCATGATGGTTCCAACACCACGTATAGCCCCGCCGAACAGCATGATCAACGTACCCATTCCACCCATTACTATACTGATGATGATCAGTTTTTTCAGAGGTATGCTGCGCTCATCGATGCTCATGAATTTTGAGACCAGCATCGAATTGAAAAAGATGGCTACAAACAACGAACTACCCAGCACCACCGAGAGGGTGATCGGGAAGTATTTCATGAATTCACCCATTACCCCTGGCCACAATCCTATCGGCACAAATGCCGCTACGGTAGTAAGAGTTGAAATGATGATAGGCACGGCTATTTCACCTATACCCACCTTTGCTGCTTTCAAGCGGCTCATGCCTTCTTCATCCATCAATCGATAGACGTTTTCTACCACCACAATACCGTTGTCTACAAGCATCCCAAGTCCCATGATCATTGCAAAAAGAATCATGGTATTGAGTGTGTAGCCTAGGAAGTTGAGGATGATAAAACTCATCAACATAGACATCGGTATCGCAAACCCAACGAACAATGCATTTCTGAAACCCAGGAAAAACATCAGAACCACCACAACGAGGATTACCCCAAAAATGATGTTGTTGACTAGGTCGTCCACCTGATTGAGCGTTCTACTGGAATTGTCATTCGTAATCGTTATCTCAACGTTATCCGGGATTTTCCCGTTTTCGTAAGATCGATCGACAATTTCTCTTATGCTTTCTGATGCGACAATGGTGTTTTTTCCTGATTGCTTCTTCACATCAATCATCACCACGGCATCGCCGCTCTCGCGAGCAAATGTGGTTTTGTCTTCCTCCTTGAAAGAAATCTTTGCGATATCTCTTAGATAGATTGGGCCTTTCTCATTCTTGACGACAAAATTTTCCAGCTCGCTAGGCTTTTCTACCTCACCCAGAATTCTAATTGTCCTGCGCTGATTTTCAGTCTTGATGTTACCCGCGCTCATGGTAGTATTTCCACCATTTATTGCACGTATGACATCGTCAAAGTTGACCTGTGCAGCAGTCATTTTGTAAATATCCACGGCAACTTCTACCTCAAGTTCCTGCGCACCCCTGATGTCAGCTTGTTTGATTTGTGGGAGCGATTCAATCTCGTCTTCCAGATACTCCGCGTATTCTTTCAACGCCCGTACGGTGTAGGATTCCCCGCGTAAATTGATGTTCATGATAGGAATCTCCTCACTCATCTTCAAGTCAAAGACGTTGGGTTCAATCTTTGCCCCATTGAACGTAGGCCAGTCTTCGTTTGCCGTTTCAGTATCTACTTCATCCTTGACTTTGAGTTTTGCTTCTTCTACAGTGATAGGCGTGCTGAGCAGTCCGCCCTCCTCAAATTCTACGGTAATGATGCTGTAGTCCTCCTGAGAAGTAGATAAGATCTTTGAAACCCCAGAAATATTTTTCAGTCGATCTTCCAGAGGCTCAGTTATAAGTCTCTCGATATCCTCTGCTGTATTACCAGGATAAACGCTTGAGATATAAATCTTGGTTTCCTTTACTTCTGGATAATCCTCGCGGGGCATGGCAAAATACCCCTGTACACCTAAGATTAACACAAGACCTATCAGGATCCAGATGACTGTAGAATTATTTATCGCCCAGGATGAAAACCCAAACTCCTTTTCGCTTTTCTTAGCCATGTCTGCTTAAGATTTACTGATTCTTATTTCTTGATCATCCTTGACACTACGTGCCCCCTCAACGATTATCACGTCACCTTTTTCCAAACCACTGGTAATTTCTACCATACCTGTAGTGGCTTTTCCCGTTTTTACAATCCTACGCTGAGCCACACCAATAGTGTAATCTTCACCCTCACTGCGATTTTGCGCTAGCATTACATACTGCTCGCCATCTTGATTCTCATTTACGATGGCACTGGGAACCAGGATGGCATTGGGATTTGTATAATCGTTGATCTTCAGCCTTGCAGTCAGGTTTGGTTTGATGTTACCACTTTTGTTTTCTACGGGCACTTCAATTTTGAATGAACGGTTGGCTGGATTGATGAAGGCGCTACTTTGTCTCACAGAACTTTTCACTGACTCATTCAACACCGGGAATTCCACCATGACCTCAGTTCCCTTGTCCACGGCAGCGATATAAGTCTCAGGCACTTCGACTTCTAGGTACATGTCACTCAGATTAACTAGTCTGAAAAGCGGTACACCAGGTGAGACAACATTGCCCTGCTCTGTAATAACATCGTCTATAGTTCCTGCAAATGGTGCGGTAATTCTAGTTTTGGCAAGTTGCTCCTGCATTGAATTGATCGCATTTTGCTGGCCTTCAAAGTTTGCTCTGGCTTGCAGGTATTGAATTTCACTGCCTATATTTTGATCCCACAGTCTCTTTTGGCGTTCGTAGGTCGTTTTGGCTAGATCAGCCTGTACCTTCATTTGCTGAAGTTGTTGAGCCAGGCCGCCATCGTCTATTCTGGCTAGCAGCTGTCCTTTTTTCACGCGATCGCCCTTATCTACAAAAACCTGAGTCATGATTCCTGCAGCCTCTGGACTTATCACAATGTTTTCTTTGGTATCTACGCTACCTTGTAGTTCTACGTAATGCTTGAAAAGCGTATCCTGAACTACCATCGTACTCACTAGCGCACCAGCTTTCTTTTCAGTATTCTCGTCTAGATAGGATTCAATAGCAGAAATCTGGGATTCAATTTCTTTCTTCTGATTGAGTAGCACTACCTTTTTTTCACCTATAGCTTTTTGGTCACCGCTATCAATGATCTCTTGGGTGGTAGGGTCACCCCCGCAGGAAACGAGAATAAGGGCGAGGAGTGCTGTAGATTTTATTAAGTTATGCTTTCGCGAAAGCGAATCAATGAAATTTCTCATGGGTCTCATTTATATGTTGGTGTGATTTAGTCTTCTGGTAAAAATCTAGGTGAATTGCGGATGGTCTCAATATTTGCTTTTTCCGTAATCAATGAGTACAGGCTTTGTAGATAGCTCGACTGGCTGGAATAAAGTTGCGTTTGTGCCTGGCGCAACTCAAAGCTAGTGGCTATTCCCTCTTTGAATTTGACGAGGTTTTTGCGTTCTATTCGTTCAGCAAGGTCCAGGTTCTCTCGGCTTGTCGTATAATTGTCAATAGCTGTCTGATAATTATTGAGTGCCGTTTCATATTCCAGGCGTATCTCTTCTTTAACACGCTCAAAGTCGGTTTTTGCCTGTTCCCAGGCTAACTCTGTTCTGTCTTGTGCTGCCCCTCGCCCAAACGAACTGAAAATGGGAACGTTTAAGGTTACGCCTACGGTACTGCGGTCAAACCATGGGGTGCTTCGGTCGAGAAAAACAAACTCATTAGTAAACGTAAATGCATCAACACCGTAATTGGCAAAAGCACTCAAGGTAGGAAGCGCCTTTGATCGTTCGAGTTTGTACTCCAGTCTACGTTGTTCTGTAAAGTTTCTGGCGATGCGGTAATCAATGTTGTTCTCCAGCTCAAGCTCGCGGGTCTCGATCGCGGGGTCCAGGTTTGCCATGGCCAGCGCATCCAGGTCATCTGTAAGCGTAAGGGGGTTTTCCAATGGCATCCCCAGTCCCAACTTCAACATATCCATAGCAATCGCCTCTTGTCTTTTAGCGGTATTGAGCTGATTTTGAATTTGGCTAAGTGTGATTTGCAGTTGCTCTACATCCTCCTCTTCAGCAAAGCCATTTTTATAAATTTCGCGTGTCTCATAAAGATTGTCCTCTAGTGTCTTGACATTGCTGGAAATTACCTGAATATTTTCCTGTGCTAGCAGTACTCCACCATAGGCATTGATGATTCCCTTTCTTACTTCGAGTTTGGTCTTACTGTTTGCATTCTCTGAAAATTCAAGAAAAGCTTTTGATGCTTCAAGAGCAACTAGATAAGACCCATCAAAAATCAATTGGTTGAGAGTGGCAGTTGCATTCACGGATTGTTTAGCCGCGATTTCCTGTGCCACAAAAGCATCGTCTGGGGCGCTGGGATCAAAGAAGCTCGCTGGAAAAGGGTTCACGGGTATCTCTATATTGTATTGATAGCTTAAAGAACCGTTGATCTGTGGTAATCCAGCCGCAGTAGTCTCCCATTTTTGTTTTAGTGATTTGGCAATCTCACGTCTGGCGTTGATGGCTTCATAGTTGTTTTCTAATGCGTAGTCTATCGCCTGCTCCAGTGATAAACTACTGGGGGTTTCTTGCTCCAGCACCCCCTGCGCATTTAGATTAATGCCAAGCACAAGCGACAATACAGCAAAAAGCTTCCACGCCATATGGGTTGACTTTGTGAATGTTTGAGGTGGACAGTAATGATTTTGTTTGTTTCGCTTTCGCGAAAGCATACCTACCAAAACTCTATTAATAGATTTAATCATGATGTTGGTTTGTGATCTGATTCAAAATTTTTCTACCCGCAGGGGTCACGATGCCACGTAGATGATATTCTAAGTATTGATCGTACAGTTGCTGAACGGGGAAATCACGTACCGGGAAAATGCTTAGGTCCTTGATGCCCTGCATACCTATAAAGTATATTCTGGACACAAAAGCGCGATCCATGGTGGGAATGTAGAGACCTTGTTCGATACCTCGTTCCAGATTTTTCCCTATGCAGTCCTGCATATAGTCAAACTGCATTTTAGTCACTTTGCCATGTACTTGCGGATAGTAGCGTTGCAACTGGTGGATGGGCGAAGTTTTGTCGCCCTTGAGTGTATCCATCACCTTGCGCTTGATGTCATAGAGTTCTTCAATCGGATTAAGTGAAGTCTCACAAATGTGTTCGATCCCACAGCATATGGTGTCATAAACCTGCATAACACTTGCATCCACTAGAGACGCTTTATTGCTAAAATGAGCGTACAGTGTCTTTTTACTAATGCCCAGGGAACTAGAAATCTCATCCATAGTCACACTCTTGAAACCATGGTCTAGGAATAATTGAGTGGCATGAGCAAGTATGTGTGTTTTCTCAGTATTCATTTGCGCTGCAAAACTAATATCAGGAAACTTTAAAAACGAAATAAGTTTCCATGGTTTTTGATGAATTTAACAATTACTGGACAAATTTGTTGCTGTAGGAAACGTCAAAAAAAACAAAAAACTTGTGAGTTTCTAAGCTGTTGACTTGCCGAAACTTGCGGAATTTGTAGAAAAAAAACGGCGTAAGATGTGTAATAATGCTTGTGAAATAAAAAAAAGTGCTTTATTTGTGTAAGGTTGTATCTTAACTTTTTTAAGGAAGCTGTAACTTTTTAAGAACTTAATCAATAAACTACTTATGAAGACACGATTACTCTCGGTCATTCTTTTCTTTTTAGGAATGACCATGCTTCAGGCACAGATCACAAGTTTTCCCTATAACGAGGGATTTGAGAGTGGTGCAGGAGGATGGACGGCAGCAGGGACAAACGACAATTGGGCTTTAGGGACCCCTAGCGCCTCAAATATTGATGCCGCTGGTCTGGGCAGCAATGCCTGGGCGACTAATCTTACTGGGGATTATAACAATAGTCAATTTTCTCAAGTGACCAGCCCTGCTTTTGACTTTTCTGGATTTGCAACAGATCCAGAATTCAATTTTCTGATTTGGTACGATTCAGAGGCTACTTGGGACGGTAGCTTTCTGGAATCTTCAATTGATGGTGGTACTACATGGCAAAAAGTAGGTGCATCAGGTACAGGCATTAATTGGTATAACAATGCTACTGATCAATGGTGGGATAATGATTCAGGTCGTTACCTACAGGCAACTAATACGCTTACAGGGCTCGCTGGTGAGTCCAACGTTTTATTACGTATAAGATTTACTTCAGATGGTTTATTTATTATAGGAAATGGTGCGGCATTTGACGAGATCAATATTTCAGAGAGCTCTCCTGTTTCAGTCACCAGTGTGACATCTCCTAATGCAGATGGCACCTATGGTATTGGAGATCAGATCGATATTCAAGTGGTTTACGATGCGCCAGTTACCGTTGACACTACAAATGGCACACCTAGCCTAGGCCTACCGATAAGCGGAAGCGTTGAACAGGCCGTTTACATGTCTGGATCAGGAACCAATACATTAACATTTTCATATACAGTTCAAAATGGCGATGTCGCAACAGATTTGGATTATGATAATAGCAGCTCAATCATTTTAATGAATGGTGGAAGAATTTTGGACGGTTCTTCACGCATTGTATTTGACCAGCTTCCTGAACCTGGCGCTACAGGCTCTTTATCTGACAACAAAAATATTGCGATTAATACCCTAACAATAATTACTAGCTTCCCATATTACGAAGGCTTTGAAGGTGGGGCAGGCGACTGGACAGCCAGTGGTACTAACTCGTCATGGGCAGTGGGCACACCCAGTGGATCCGATATCAATTCAGCCGGGTTGGGAAGCAATGCCTGGGTTACAAACCTCTCAGGTAATTATAACAACAACGAGAATTCTCAGTTGATTAGCCCGACTCTTGATTTTTCAGGATTTACATCAGATCCAGAAATCAATTTTCTGCTCAGGTATATCACTGAAACTTGCTGTGACGAGGTGTGGATAGAGTCATCAATTGATGGTGGTTCCACTTGGCAAAAAATCGGAACTGCAGGAACCGGTGTCAACTGGTATAATGATACAGGCAATGACTGGTGGGATGGTGACTCAAATGGTTATATTCAGGCCTCCAACACTCTTACAGGTCTTGCAGGACAATCTAGCGTGTTGATTCGTTTCAATTTTAGTTCTGATGTTTCATCTGTACGAAATGGAATTGCAGTTGATGAGATCAACATTTCAGAGAGTTCTCCAGTTGTAGTTACAAATGTCACATCTAGTAACGCCGACGGAGTCTACAATGCTGGTGATCAAATTAACATTGAGGTTGTTTACGATGCACCAGTAACGGTGGATACAACAAATGGCACACCTAGCTTAGGATTGGTTTTAGATGGAGGCTTTACTCAAGCTGTCTACAGTACTGGATCAGGTACAAGCACACTTACGTTTACCTATACTGCCCAAAATGGTGACAGCTCTTCTGATTTAGGGTATGCATTTAGAAGCTCGATATTACTAATGAACGGGGGTAGGATTCTAGACGGTTCATCACGCATTGTATTTAGCCAACTGCCAGAACCATCCACGACAAACTCTTTGTCTAATAATAAGGATCTTACTGTACTTGGTATATCAGCACCACCAGTGGTTTCAACCTTTCCATATACCATAGATTTTGAAAGTGGTGCAGGTGGTTGGTCTTCAATCGGAGCTAATAACTCTTGGCAGTTAGGAACCCCTACAGATGACATAATCAATAGCGCAAACTCAGGAACAAACGCATGGATGACTAATTTGTCAGGCGACTATAATGTCGATGAGGATTCTCAAGTATACGGACCTGATTTTGACTTTAGTTCACTAACTACAGATCCAAGTGTACAATTGGCAATCTGGTGGGAATCTGAGTTTTCTTGGGATGGTGCTGTCTTACAGACTAGCATTGACGGTGGTAGTACTTGGCAAAACGTAGGCGCTGCTGGTGATCCAAACAATTGGTATAACGACAGTACCATTAATGCAAATCCCGGTGGGCAGCAAGAAGGTTGGACAGGTAGAGACGATTCCTCAAATGGTAGTGCCGGATGGGTAATCGCAGAAAATGTTCTGACTGGACTTGCTGGTGAGAGTAGCGTTTTAATGAGAATGGCATTTGCCTCTGATGGTTCTGCTCAAGACGACGGGATAGCTTTTGATGATGTTGCCGTTTTTGTGCCCTCTACACCATTGGTGACAAATATTACATCGCCAGCTGCAGATGCTATTTACAGTACAGGTGATAGTGTAGATATTACAATTGAATTTGACCAATCAGTCAATGTGAGCACTATGGGTGGCACACCTACTCTTTTGTTGGAAACAGGTGCAACTGATACAGAAGCTACATATGTTTCGGGGAGTGGCACAAACATCCTTACTTTCTCATATTCTGTTGTCGCCACTGATTTTACCAGAGATCTGGCTTATGAATCTACAAACGCCCTTTCACTTAATGGCGGTGCGATCAATGCAAGTTTGGGCGGCCTGGCTGCAAACCTTGACCTTCCTGCTCCCGGCGCTGCTAATTCACTTAGTGATAACAAAGCAATTCAAATTAACCTCACCGCACCTACTGCAGTGGATGATAATGCAAATACATTATCTACAGCAAGTGTAGATATTATGGTGTTGAGCAACGACACAGATGCAGATGGTACAATTGAGGTCGCTACGGTAGATCTAGACCCTGCAACCATGGGTCAGCAAACCACATTTACAAATCCTGGCGAGGGTACTTTTGATGTTAACATGATGGGCGTGGTAACATTTACCCCAGAAGTTACATTCTTCGGAAACTCCTCCACTACTTATACAGTTGACGATAATGATGGTTTGACTTCAAATGCGGCAACAATTTCAGTTGCTGTTACTACTCCTCCTACAGCTAATGATGATTTCGCTTCCGCGAATGAAAATCAAGCAGTGACATTTAATGTCACTAATAACGATACTGATCCTGACGGAACAGTGGCAACCAATACGGTAGATCTTGACCCGTCGGCTTCTGGTCGTCAGACTAACCTTGTAGTAGGTGGCGACGGTGTCTATGTTGTGGATAATGCGGGTAATGTTACTTTTACGCCTAGTCCTAACAGAACCGGTACGGTTACTACTACATACACAGTAGAAGACAATGATGGTGCGATCTCAAACGTTGCCACCATCACGATCGACATCAACGCTGCCCCTGTGGCGGTTGACGATG
>CAYZJT010000009.1:0-101487 GCA_964478845.1 uncultured Flavobacteriaceae bacterium
CCTGAAAAATTTGGAAGTCCATCTATGGGTCCCATCTCTACTGGTTTAGGTCAAATCTATGAATACACTATAAAGCCAGAGGAGGGTTTTGAAAACAAGTATTCGCCTATGGAACTGCGCACCGTGCAAGATTGGGTTATCAAGCGACAACTCACATTACTGGAAGGCGTGGTAGAGGTCAACTCTTATGGAGGCAGTATTAAACAGTACGAGGTCGCTGTCAACCCAGATAAGTTGAATAGTTTGGGTATTAGTATTTCACAAGTGTATGAGGCTCTCGCTCGGAACAATGTGAATACAGGCGGTGCTTACATAGAAAAAAATAAAATGTCAAATTTCATAAGAGGTGAAGGTCTTATTCGCTCTTTGGAAGACATCAAGAATATCTCGATTATCAACGAAGGCAACATTCCCGTAACTATTGGAGATGTTGCAACACGCGTCCATTTTGGGAATCAGGTACGTTATGGTGCTTTTACGCAAGACGGTAAGGAAGCCGTGGGAGGAATAATAATGATGCTAAAAGGTTCAAACCCTAATGCGGTTATTCAAAATGTTAAGAATCGTATGGCAGAAATTGAAAAATCCCTGCCAGAAGGTCTCACTATCGCCCCTATCATTGATCGTAGTGAGCTAATTGCCAGAACGACCGATACCGTTAAAACCAATTTACTGGAAGGCGCCCTAATCGTGATATTTGCCCTTGTTTTATTGTTGGGTAGTTTAAGAGGTGGCATCATAACGGCCACGACCATACCGTTGTCCTTGCTTTTTGCCTTTATATTAATGAAGCAATTTAATGTATGGGCAAACTTAATGAGCTTGGGAGCTATTGATTTTGGGATTATCATAGATGGTGCGGTAATTATTATAGAAGGAACGGTTTATGAGATCCAAAAACGGATTAGGTCTGGCAAGCTAAAATTCAATCAAGGCGTGATGGATAAAGTGGCTTATGATGCAGGAAGCACGATGATGGGTTCCGCTTTTTTTGGACAGATCATTATCCTCATCGTTTTTACGCCTATACTTTTTCTAACTGGTGTAGAAGGTAAAATGTTTAAACCTATGGCATACACCTTTGGGTTTGCAATGATAGGTGCCATCATCTTGTGTCTCACGTATGTGCCTATGATGGCAGCGCTTTTTATGAAACCAGTACAAAATACCAAAAACTGGTTCGGCAGGTTTGAGCGCTGGCTCGAAAAAATAAGTGATAAAATTATAGGTGCTATTCATAGTGCATATATGCCATTATTAAAGGGAGCCCTTAAACTAAAACTTATTGTTTTATCAGCTGCTGCCGTATTACTTCTTATTGCTGGTTTTATCTTTTCTAATATGGGTGGAGAATTTGTGCCCCAGCTTGATGAAGGAGATCTAGCAATGCAAGCGCTCATTAGACCAGGAAGTTCATTATCCGAATCTATTGAAGTTTCCAAGAAAATAGAAACTATCCTATTAGAAAGTTTCTCTGAAATCAAGACGGTAACTGCTCGTATAGGTGTTGCAGATATTCCTACCGATCCTATGCCTATGGATATTGCAGATATGTACATCATCCTAAACAAGGATATGGACGAGTGGACAACAGCTTCTACTAAAGAAGGTTTGATAGATGCTATAAGAGATAAACTGGATGATGAACTCGTGGGTGTAAATTTAGTTTTTACCCAACCAGTAGAGTTACGATTTAACGAGCTGTTAGAAGGCGTAAGAGAAGATATTGCTGTAAAGCTGTATGGCGAAGATTTAGATGTGTTATCACAAAAGGTTCAGGAAATGGCAGCGATTATACAGACCGTTCCTGGCGCTGGTGATGTGAGTGCAGAACGAACTGCAGGATTACCACAGATGACCGTAAAATATAAGCGTGATAAAATGGCGCAATATGGACTGGATATTCAAAAAGTAAATGATTACATAAGTACCGCATTCGTTGGCGGAACCGCAGGAGTAATTTTTGAAGGCGAGAAACGATTTGATCTCGTGGTACGATTTGATGAAAGCCATAGAAAAAGTATCGATGACCTACGCAATATGTATATCGATCTTAAGGATGGCAATCAGATACCCATTATCGAAATAGCCGAAATTGAATACGTCCCTGGACCTATGCAAATTTCACGTGACAATACGTATAGAAGAACCTACGTAGGTGTAAATGCAAGAGGCAGGGATGTGGAGTCTGTAGTAAAAGATATTCAGCAAAAATTAGATGAAGAACTGGACTTGCCATCAGGCTATTATATTACCTATGGTGGCGAGTTTGAAAATCTACAAAGCGCAAAGGATCGTTTGATAATCGTTGTACCCATCGCCCTGTTTTTAATATTTATACTGCTGTACTTTGCCTTAAAATCCTTTTCACAATCGCTAATGATTTACATAGCGATTCCCTTGGCGGCCATCGGTGGTGTGTTTGCCCTATGGTTGCGGGATATGCCATTTAGTATTTCGGCAGGTGTCGGCTTTATTGTGCTATTTGGTGTTGCAGTTCTTAACGGACTGGTACTTATAAACCGATTTAATTCTTTAAAAGAAGAAGGTGTGATAAGTATAAAGGATAGAATATTTCAAGGGACTAAAGAACGTATTCGTCCCATTATGCTCACGGCCACCACTGATATTTTCGGCTTTTTACCTATGGCATTTTCCACATCGGCCGGTGCAGAAGTCCAACAGCCGCTCGCTACGGTAGTTATCGGTGGAATGCTTACAGCTACGCTGCTCACGTTGGTCGTGCTTCCCGTACTATATACCTTTATAGAAAAGAGACGCGAGCGCAAAGAGCAGAATAAGATTGGTTCGTTTAATCCGCAAGGCTTGACTACGATTTTGATAGTTGGTTTTATGTTAGGTGGCACCGCTTTCGCGCCTGCCCAGAGCGCAGTCGAAGGGAGAGCGCAACAATCACAAGCACCTGTGCAAGATCTCATTGCTAAGGACAGCATCACGCCCATCACATTATCACGAGCTGTAGAAATTGCCAAAGAAAATTATCCTGTACTCAAAGCAAGCCAACTCGAAATCGAAAGACAGAATGCACTCTCAGGCAATGCCTACGACTTCGGTAGTACACAGATCTTTACGGGTGGCGAAGAAGTGGCCGATGGTCAAGGTATTTATACCTTGATAGGTATCGGTCAACAAAATATTGATCTATTGGGAATAGGTGCCAAAAAACGCTTGCAACAACAACGCATCCAGTTAGCCGAAACAGCTTTTGACCTATCTGAAATCCAGATAGAACTGGAAGTCAAAAAAGCCTGGTCAGAAGCTTTTCAGGCAAAGAAGAAATTTGTTCTTTATCGAGAACTGGACAGCATTTATGGTCAATTTGCACAATCTGTAGAACTCAATTTTGAAGTCGAAGCCATTTCGAGACTGGAATATGCTGCTGCGCGCAATCAAGCGTTACAGATAACCAACAGGTTTCAGCAGGCAGAAACAGATTATTTAATCGCATTACAACAACTCAATCTTTGGTTGACACCAGATACGATGTACACCGTTGCTGATGAATTGGAAGCTACTGAAATTTCAATTTTAAAGACTGATAATACATTAAATAATCATCCCGAGTTATCGCTTTCGCGAAAGCGTATAGACGAAGCACAAGCAAGCTATGACGCAGCAAGGGCAAGTTTACTGCCCCAGTTTAATCTGCAAGGTGGCCTGCAACGTGTCAATGGCGAAAGTGGTTTTTATACCTATCAAGCTGGGATTTCCATACCACTGTTTTCTGGACCTGTCCGTAGTCGTGCAAAAGCGGCAAAACTCAATGCACAGATTGCAGAAACCAATGCCGTTTTCAAACAACGCGAGCTAAAATCGCAATTCGTACAGGCACAGCAAAATTATGCACGATGGCGGGATACCTGGTTTTTCTATAAAACCGAAGCTTTGCCACTTGCCATAGACCAGCGCAAAGGTGCATTGCTGGCATACAAAGAAGGAGCGCTGGATTATGCAGCATTCACGCAAATAATACGTGATGCCATACAGACCGAAATGGACGCGCTGGACGCACTTGATAAATATTTAGAAGCCCTGTTTGATTTACAATATTTCCAAAACTAAAAAAAGATGAAAAAATTAAAATATATACCGATTACCGCAATGCTTTTTGCATTGACATTATTCAGCTGTGGCGACTCAAAAACTGAAGATGGCCACGATGAAGCCACCCATTCTGAAACGGAAGAAAACAATTCTGAAGGTGAGACCGGTCAAGAAAACCTTAACGAAGGCGAAGCTCAAGAAGTAATGCTCACGGCACAGCAGTTTGATGCCTTACAAATGGAAATTGACACGCTCGCGCAACGCAATATGAGTGGTTATGTAGAAGCAAACGGTACGCTGGAAGTACCACCGCAAAACGAAGCAAATATTACCGCGCTTGCAGGAGCAAATGTGGCATCCATAGAGGTTATAGAAGGAGACGAAGTCAAAAAGAATCAAGCGGTGGCTTATTTATCACATCCCAGCATCATCCAGATTCAATCAGATTATTTGAACGCTTACAGCAATAGTAAATTTCTGAAACAGGAATATGAACGTCAAAAAAGACTTTATGAAGCTGGTGTAGCATCAGGAATGAATTTCCAAAAAGCAACGGCAGACTATCAGTCATCTACCGCAATGGTAAAAGGGCTTGAAGCGCAGTTGCGACAGTACAACATCAATACGAGTGGTGTGCGCAATGGTACAATCTATCAGAGTGTGGCATTGCGCAGTCCCATAGCAGGTGTCGTAGAAAAAGTATTTATAAAGACTGGGCAATATGTGGAGCCACAGACCAACTTAATGCAAATAGTAGATACAGACCACGTGCACGCAGATTTAATGGTTTTTGAAAAAGATGTGGACAAAGTGAAGAAAGGCCAAAAAGTACGTTTCAGTATTCAATCGAGGCCAGGAAAAGAGCTGGAAGCCGAAATTTATTCGGTTAGTCAAACTTTTGAGCAAGATCCAAAAGCGGTTCACGTTCACGCTGAAATTGAGAATAAAGGAGGTGGTCTTATCCCTGGTATGTATATAAAAGGTAAAATTGAAGTTGATTACCAACAGACTACTGCACTACCTGAAAGTGCCATAGTTACAGAAGCTGGAAAGAATTATGTATTTACAGCGCAAAAAGAAGGTGATGCTTGGAGTTTTAAACCAGTAGAGGTTACAACAGGCGAGAAAGATGGCGACTGGATAGCCATACGCTTTTTTGAAACCCCAGATCCTAACACACGTTTTGCATTCAACAATGCCTATTACCTGATGGGAGAAATGAAAAAGGGAGAAACTGAACACGAACATTAATTACTATGGATAAGACAAGAAAAAATAATCTTAAACAAGCCAGAACACTACAGATTTGGAACGTTATTTATGATGCTATTGAAGTAGTGGTCTCGCTTATAGCAGGATTTACGGCCAATAGTTCGGCATTGATTGGTTGGGGATTAGACAGCACAATTGAAGTCGTAAGTGCGGGAACATTAGGCTGGCGACTACACGGCGAGATTAAAGGTATTGATGAAGAAAAAGTAAAACGAAGACAAAAAGTTACTCTTAATGTAATTGCAATTTCATTTACGCTCATCTGTGTTTTCATTTCGTATGACTCCATTACAAAACTTATAAATCAAGAAACTGCAAACTGGAGTACGATGGGACTGATCATATTATTGGTTTCCCTGGTTGTAAATCCTATCCTGATCTATTTCAAAAGAAAATATGGAAAGAAACTGGACAGTCCTGCCTTACTGGCCGATGCCAAGGATACCTTTATTTGCTTGTACCAGACCGTGGTCGTACTTATAGGTTTACTATTGGTCAATTGGTTAGGCTGGTGGTGGGCAGACCCTGTGGCAGCATTGCTTATCGTGCCCTATGCGGCAAAAGAAGGCTGGGAAGCCTACAACAAAGCCAGAAACATCAATTATAACATCGCGAAAAATGACTGAAATAGAAAAAACATTGAGCGATCATAAGGTGCGTCCTACCGCAATGCGCATTTTGATCTACAAATATCTGGCTCAACGAAAGATTGCACTGGCTTTGCTTGATATAGAGACCGCTTTCGCGAAAGCGGAACGATCTACCATCTTTAGAACATTAAAAACTTTTGAAGAGAACGGTATTGTACACCAAATAGAAGATGGTACCGGTATCACTAAGTACGCACTTTGTGAGCCAGGTTGCAATTGCGAGATAGATCAAGATTTACACTTGCATTTTCATTGCAGTAATTGTGATGAAACTGTTTGCTTGACAGAACATAAAATACCACACATCAACCTTCCAGATGGCTACGTAGCCGAAGATGTAAATCTTGTTGTGACAGGTGTTTGTGAAAAGTGCAGTAGTTGACATTGCACAACAGTTGCGCAACTATTTTTTGCATTTTTGTACTTAACGAATTAACTAAAATGAAAAATAAACTAGCGGTTACAAGTATCCTAACAGCAATCACAGCTTCATTGTGTTGTATCACACCTGTTCTGGCATTAATTGCAGGAACAAGTGGTGTAGCTTCAACTTTTTCTTGGATAGAACCATTTAGACCTTACTTAATAGGGCTAACAATATTAGTTCTTCTGTTTGCTTGGTATCAAAAATTGAGACCAGAAAAAGAAATAGACTGCGAATGTGAAACGGATGAAAAACCAAAATTTATGTATTCAAAAACCTTTTTAGGTATTGTAACGGCATTTGCAATTGTGATGTTGGCTTTCCCATACTACTCAAGTATGTTATATCCAAAAACCGAAAAACAAATCATAATAGTTAATAACTCAAATATCAAAACAACAGAGTATAAAATAAGCGGTATGACCTGTGCCAGTTGTGAAGCACACGTAAACCACGAAGTAAATAAACTCAACGGAATTGTAAATTCAAAAACATCATACGAAAATGCTAACGCAATTATTAAGTATGATAAAACTAAAACGAACGAAACGGAAATTGAGAAAGCAATTAATGCTACAGGTTATAAAGTAACTGATAAAAATAAAATTGATGCAAACCATATTTAAATCGGAAATCACTTGCCCAGCCTGTGGTTATAAAAAAGAAGAAAATATGCCAACAAATGCCTGTCAGTTCTTTTATGAATGTAAGGATTGTAAAATAGTTCTCAAACCAAAGGAAGGAGATTGCTGCGTGTATTGCTCATACGGAACCGTTCCTTGTCCACCAATTCAACAAAACAAAAGTTGTTGCTAACACAAAATAAGATGAAAAAGAAAAAAGTAAACTTACGTGACATAGACCCAAAAGAACATCAAGGCGAACATTCTCACGATGATGGTCACAATCACGATCACGGAGATGGAAGTGCATTTAAAACGTACATCCCTGCGATAGTAAGCTTTGTAATGCTTATTCTAGGCATAGCTGTTGATTATTTTGATGCCATTCCAGCCTTTAAAGGTTGGGTACGGATTGTTTGGTACACCATTGCTTATTTACCTGTAGGTTTTCCAGTTATTAAAGAAGGTTGGAAAAGTATTATGCGTGGAGACGTCTTTACAGAATTTTTCTTAATGTCCATTGCCACCTTGGGTGCATTTGCGATTGGAGAATATCCAGAAGGGGTAGCCGTAATGCTGTTTTATGCTGTGGGCGAACTCTTCCAGAATGCGGCTGTTAACCGTGCAAAAGGAAATATAAAAGCCCTACTCGATGTAAGACCAAATGAGGCATTAGTTTATCGTGATGGCGATTATGTTTCAGTAAATCCCGAGACAGTTGAAATTGGCGAAAAGATACAGGTACGTGTAGGCGAAAAAGTCCCACTAGATGGTATTCTGCTTTCTGAAAAGGGTTCTTTTAATACTGCTGCCTTGACAGGCGAAAGCAAACCTGATACTATTGCTAAAGGCGATAGTGTTTTTGCTGGAAGTATTAATCTCGATGGAGTTATTGAAGTTGAAACAACAAAAGAATTTAAGGACAGTTCCATTGCACGTATTCTCGATATGGTGCAAAACGCAACTGCTAGAAAATCAAAAACGGAATTGTTCATTAGAAAATTTGCTCGGATTTATACGCCTATCGTTGTATTCCTTGCCATCGGCCTGACGTTTCTTCCTTACTTTTTTGTAGATGATTATGTGTTTAGAGATTGGTTATATCGTGCATTGATATTCCTCGTGATTTCGTGTCCTTGTGCTTTGGTTATCTCGATACCGCTAGGTTATTTCGGTGGTTTGGGAGCTGCTTCACGTAATGGTATTCTTTTTAAGGGTGCGTCCTTTCTCGATGCAATGACTCAAGTTAATACCGTAGTGATGGATAAGACGGGAACGGTCACTAAAGCAGTATTTAAGATTAAAGAAATTGTTACTGGTTCCGCTTTCGCGAAAGCAGAATTTATGAAATACCTAATGGCAATGGAAGAGCAATCCACGCATCCAATAGCAATAGCCATTATGGAATATAAGGCTGAAGGAGTAGATTATAACGCTACAGACGTTTCTGAAATTGCAGGTAAAGGTTTGAAAGGTAGCGTAAATGGAAAAACAGTCTTAGTTGGGAACAAAGCATTGATGACAGCACATCAGATAGAAGTTCCAGCAGAAACAGACAACATTGTTGAGTCTATAGTGATGGTAGGTATAGATGGCGCATTTGCAGGTTATGTAACAATCGCCGATGAATTGAAAGACGATGCGCATCAAGCGATCAAAGAAATAAGGGCAGCAGGAATCGATAAGATTATTATGCTTTCTGGAGATAAGGATTCTATCACTCAAGAAGTAGCAAAAGAATTAGGCATCGACTGGGCAAAAGGTGGAATGCTTCCAGAAGACAAACTCAATGAGGTGGAAAAATTAAAACAGCAACCAGATACTAAGGTGGCTTTTATAGGTGATGGTATTAATGATGCGCCTGTACTTGCGGCTAGTGATGTAGGAATCGCGATGGGCGGTCTTGGTAGCGATGTGGCTATTGAAACCGCAGATGTTATTATACAAACAGATCAACCCAGTAAAATCTCAAGAGCGATAAAAATAGGCCGTTCTACACGTCGGGTTGTTTGGCAAAATATCATACTTGCCTTTGGCGTGAAAGTTATTGTATTAATATTAGGCGCTGGAGGTCTCGCCACAATGTGGGAAGCAGTCTTTGCAGATGTGGGCGTCGCATTGCTTGCTATTCTCAATGCTGTTCGATTGCAGAAAATGAAGTGGGAATAGCATTGTAGAATTCAATAAGTCAACTGGATGATTCACTTACTCAAAAGTTACATTTACGGTTTTCTGTTATGAAAGGAATTGTTTTTAAATTAATTTTCTTGGCAAACATCAACCAATGGAAAAAAATTTACTCGCTACACTTTCAAATTACAAAACAGAAATTGAACCCATCATTACATCTGACCTATCAGATATAGCAATCGTAAGCAATGGAATTGCAAAGTCAAGAATGTGTATTCATAGTTTCAGAACTACTCTTAGATCATCAAAATTTAGAAGTAGAAAAGCTGAGGTACATTTCTTCAAATACACAAAACCTTATGTATATGGACGACTAAAGTTTTTTGTAAAACTTCATAAATATTTACTTCTCAAACCTCAAGGAAGTATAGCAAAACAACGGGCGCACATTGATGAAGCCGTATTGAAGTTGGAGGCACATAATTTTAAAAACATTGATTTTGTAGGTTACTATCGAAGGGATGAAAAAAATTTAGACAAATACTATTTCGTACGTGGCAAAGACGAGATAGGCTTAGCGTCTGACTCTTCACACTTTTATACAGATCCAGAATTTAGCACCAGTCACGATAATTTGGCAGCTCAGATAATAGCCTATGATTTGTTGATTGAACATTATAATGAAGAATTGGATAGACTACGTAAAAAAGAACTCAACTTATCAATTGAGCCAGACAGCCCAGCAATTCTTAATAATTTATCCTGGACCGCTTCCAAGACTGATTTAGTTGAGATTATATATGCACTGCAAGCGTCTGGTGCGATTAGAAATGGTCAGGCAGAAATCAATAAGATGGCATTGGTCTGTGAAAAATTATTTGATTTAGAATTAGGAAATTTCTATCGCACCTATTTTGAAATTAAAGAGCGTAAAAATGATAGAACAAGATTTTTGACTAAGCTCAAAACAGATCTTGAACAAAAAATGAAAAATGATGATGAAAGATATTAGACATAAGGAATGAGTAACTTAAACACTTTGAAATGTTAAAACTCTTACCAACCCATTCCCAACTTGGGAATAAAATTCATCAAACAACCACACATTTGTAAAACGAATGTCAAATCAAAGCAAAGCAACCCCTTTGAACTGCAAGCAGTTCGGCGGTTGTTTTCATTTAAAATCGTTTTACTATGCCCACATCAATTATCACGTCAGATGACCTCAGAGAATTCAAAATGGAATTGCTCGAGGATCTAAAAGAACTTATTCAGAAACCTATCCAACCCAAGAAGAAAAAATACCTCAAGTCAGCTGAGGTTATGGAAATGCTTCAGGTAAGTCCTGGAACACTTCAGAATTTGAGAATTAACGGCACACTTCCCTATTCAAAAATCGGTGGTATTATTTTCTATGATGCAGATGAAATTACCAAAGTGATACTCGAGAATCGTATTGATAATTCTCAATAGGTGAAATGGAAGTCAACTACATCCAGCACCTCAACGCAGTTTTTAAATCATTCCAAGAAGATAGCCGGTTAAATCCTACACACATCAGCTTATATCTGGCACTATTCCAGTTGTGGAATCATCACCGCTTTCGCGAAAGCTTTCACGTTAACCGTGAGGATGTGATGAAGCTATCAAAGATTGGGTCAAAATCTACCTATCACCGTTGTGTCAAAGAGTTGAACCATTACAAATATTTGATTTATGAGCCGTCACACAATCCATTTAAGGGGTCTAAAATTAAGATGCTCAACTTTAGTTCTCGCGAAAGCGGGAATCTCTTGGACTCAGGTAAACAATTTGATTCAAAAACAACTGCCCCAAATTCAAGACAAGTACTGGAACAAGCTGTGTACCAAGCTGTCCCAAATCAAGGACAAGTAGTGGGACGTTATAATAAACATATACAAACTAATCAAAACAGTTATAAACTACCCAAGCCTAAAAATGAAAATGAAGTTTTACAATTTTTTAAAAAAGAAAAATGGCCAGAAGTCGAAGCACAAAAATTCTTCAATCACTACCAATCCATCGGCTGGAAGATAGGCGGAAAAATCAAAATTGAGAATTGGCACGCTTCCGCGAAAAATTGGATGCTAAAAGCCGAAGAACTCAAACAAGAAAAAAATAAAAACGAGCTGTCCCAAAACGCTGCCCTGAGCTTGTCGAAGGGTCAGGACAACCTGCATACCACTCGAAACAAGAATTACAATAAGCCGCTATGAAAACACCTGAAACTTCATTCGACCCAAAGAAACCTCATATCATTATTGAAGGCGCTGTAGAGTATAAGCTCGGTTCGTTTGACGGAAGCATTATCCAGTATGATTTTGCGAGCATCGCTCGCTACATTGATGCAAAGGGCAAGTTACTTTTAGGTAAGAACTTCAAACTTTACGATGAAGACAAACAATTGTTGTACAAGCTCTGCAGCTACTTCGTAGCTGATGCCGCCGAATGTAAAAAGTACGACATCGACATTGACAAAGGCCTGCTCTTGACAGGTCCAGTAGGATGTGGTAAAACTACATTGATGCGGGTGTTACCGCATATTGTACCGCACAAGCGTGGTTACAACTTCATTCCGTGCCGGAATATCGTTTTTGGTTTTAATGGAATAGGCTTCAAAATGATACAGGATTACGAAGACCACAAATCCTATTGCTTTGATGACTTGGGTGTTGAGCACGTAGGCCGTTATTACGGCAAGGACTGCAATGTGATGGGCGAAATCCTCATTTCCAGATACGACATCTTCAAACAGAAAGGCATCAAAACACATATCACCACCAACCTCAACGCAGACGAGCTACAAGAGAAATACGGCGAGCGAGTTAGGTCACGAATGAGGGAAATGTTCAACCTTGTTAGTTTTCCATCAAATAGCACCGATAAGCGTGGTTGAACATTCACGAGCACCTATTTGGAAAATAGAAAACCTGCGAGTAAATGTTTAACCTGATATCGTTTGATGAAAATAGTGCTGACAAAAGGGTTTAAACAATAGCTTTATAAGTTCCTGCTGGGAGCAGATGAAATGAATTTAATTAGAATTACGTTTATATATGCCATATACGGCTACAAAATGCTTTATAAGCTGAATTTCAATTGATATGGTACATTGTATTTTTTGCAATAATCAATCCTAAAGCAATTCCAGTCAGCGTGCCCTCTCATACATTCAGTCGCTTCTTCAATAAACTGTTTAAGGAGCTCTCTCTCACCCTGTGTCAAATATTGATGATGTTTATATTTTCTGATTCCAGGCATTATGAATGGATTTACAATCCGCAAAAATGGCAGAACCTCTTGTGAGAAACGAAAATAGATTATCTCATTAGTATGTCTTCCCGCCATCCACGGTTTCTCTGCTATTACCCCTTGATATTCCCAGCCCTTAAGCCTGAACATCTCTTTATAATATTCTTGGGTAAAAATCGGCTCATACTCGGCAGGTGTTTTGAGGACCTTCGCATCAAGATTTTTTAGCTTCCATTTGTCTTCAATAGTATCAAGAATTTTCCTTTTCAGAATCTCTTGGTCTAATGACTCGTCCGAGGTTTTATCCTTTACTCTGGCTTCCGTTTTATCAAGAATAAAACGCTTGAGCATTTGAGCATTCTTGCTCTGTTGTAATGCCTGTACCTGTCTCAACTCTTCTGGAGTCATCTCTGTTTTTTTCATAATTTTAGTTATAAATCGTTCTTCTTAAATTTTTTATGTGCTCGCTATATGACATATTATTACCAAACGGAAAATCTATTTTACGCAGCAGTCTCGTTGTATCAGGATTAAATTTTTTAGCTCTGGCCCAAGAGTATTTGTCGGCATCAGGAGTATCCCACGCGTAAAACGTATAGATGAAACTCGGGTGTACATTATTAGACAAAGCAAATTCTCTAATGTAATTGTCATTTTTAATAAGACCACGCACCTCATTTGTTTTACTCGTAGAAAAGAAGTACTCTCTTGCAAATGCATCAGCTTCAACTTCATTTGCAGAATGACTATCAAGGCTCTTTTGTTGTTCTTGAGAAATGTGATATGAAGAAAGCCTAATTTCGTCCCAGTCAAACAATACGTGGTACAACTCGTGCACTAACGCAAACCACAAGGTTGGATAGAAGCCTACATAATCTGTTAAGGCGATACAGGGCTTATTATTAACTTCAAAAGTAGCACCTCGAATATGTAGTGAGGGAAATGAAGGTATAAATACAACGGTCACGCCAAGTTGATATAGCTGTTGAATTACATTGACCAAACCATTGTCAACATCCATAGATTGCCATCTAATTTCTGGAAAATAAGATACTAATTTTTCCTGGTCGAATTCATTTGTGTTTCTTAGCTCAATACAAGTTTTCTCGGCGAGATACATCCAATTCATAATAGCGCAATTTCTTTTAGCGCGTTTACCCGAGCTAAAAGCAACATTTATATCAGGCTCTCTGTAGTCCAAAATATTTGTAAGTCCAAAATAGTTACATAAGCGTTCAATGATATCATCGTAATCACTTAGAGATTTTATTAATCCCACTTTTCGCATTTCCGCCAGATTGAATTTTTCGTTGACAAATTTTACTTTCTGGCTCATCTTTTCTAAGTCCTCTTCAGGGTTGTGAACCTCTTGTAACTTTTTTACATACAAAACGGTAGTTTCTTCAAGTTCAACACCCAAGAAATTAGACAGCTTAATCAATTGAGTGTAATCCAACATTTTTTGCTGCCCTGTGAGTATTCCATCAAGGGTCCTGACCGTCATCCCCATCATTTTAAGTGCGGTAGTTTTAGTAATACTTAAACTGTCGATTCTGTTTTCGAACAATTCTTCAAGATTTTCCTTAATCTGTGTGGGTTTTGGTTCAAATACTTTTCTTAGAATATCGTCAATATCGGAATGCTTTTTACTCATATATCAGATGTATGTATAAAAATTTATTTATAGAATTTCTGTAAAAATACGCAAAAGATGTATCCATACATTTTTTTGTTACGCTCGTTTTTAACAAACTTATTAACTTATATTTTATTCCTATCAACCATTCATAATTCAATTTTAATACCCCACCTACGGCACTTGCCAGCTCATCACTCATTACCTTATTCCGCACGCTACATTCGTCCATTCACTCTTCACTAACAAGAGCCTACGGTTCCGCGCGGTACCAGCAATGATTACCACAATCATTCAAATAATAAACTAACTGCTATGGTTAATTTATGACGCATCTTTTTTTAAATCTTCATTTAGATAATCATTGCTCGTACCCTTTGCCTTTGCGCGCACAATCGTCGAAAGATTTGTCTTTCAATTAAACAGCAGTAATAGCATTAACATTCGGGAAGGCAGGTAATAAGGTGTGCGCCAGTTGTTCCATTTTGTTCCATAAAACATCCCGACAAGGGTATATAAACAGGCATTAGCAATAGGTCTTCAAATTAAACACACATCTTGCCTGCCCTTGTCGGGACCGCCACACGTCCAACGCGCCATCCAGAAGTGCTGGCTTGTTTTATTCCACACATTCCACGCCTTCTGCACTCGCGGCTACTATTGTCCCTTAAAATCCCAAATAGGACGGCTATCGCCGGCATAATTAGTAAGGGACAACCGCCGCTTCACGTTTTGCGAGCCTGCGTGTCGCTGCGGGCTTATACGGTGTCACATTTTTTGATGTCTAGTTAATAAACACTTGTAAATGCAATAACGTCCTACAGCCGTAACACAGAAAAAGTGTTACAGCTTCCGTCCTGGCAAGTAAGAGCTGTACCTTCCTTCCGCGACTTCCTATCGTCAGCCACTACACTCACGCACAGCACTTACCCATATCAAGAAACCTCATCCTTCCATTAAAAAGAATCAAAAACCTGCGCCACCTAGTGTAAACATAGCCGTGACCGCCTTCCGTGCCTACAGGCGCCCACTCACGGCACCCTTGCTCATCTCGCAGGCGGCTCGCGCCTTTTAGATTACCTGCTCAATGATATTTCGTAATTTAGATAAAACAAAATCAATGAATTATGAGTTTAGATAAATATCATTTAACTAAGAAAAATGGCAAATGGAATCTTATCAAACAAGGTAATCAAAGAGCGACAGAAACATTTGAGGGAAATAAGTCAGATGCAATAAAGAAAAGTGCTGAAAGATTAAAAAGCGGGTCAGGTGGGTCACTACGTATCCATAAAACTGACGGTAAAATTCAGGAAGAACGTACCTATCCACGTTCAAAAGACCCAAGAAGTTCGAAAGGATAAAAAAGGTCACAAATGTAGGTGGCTAGCTCAGTCCAGCCGCACACCAGCAGTAAAGTTCAAGCCCTCTGGGTTTTGAAAAAAATAGTGCGCCAAAAGTGCGCACCATTTTGAGAAATATACTTTTCAATTAGTTCTCAGTTCAGTTTACTGCTGGCTTGGCCAAATCGCTGCCACCCTGGATATTTTTTCTGACTATTCCATTTTGGGAGATTATAGTAAGGTGCGCACGATTTTTTCCAAAAAACTTGACAGCTTGACCACGCCACCAAAAAGAGGGCTTTCTTTTTTTCGTTTTTCTTTGTAAAAAAAATGTGTGCATTTTCTTTGGCTGGATTGAAAAAGCCCTGGCGGTAAACCAAGGCTCTATCGTTTCAATCTGTCATTTCTTCCTCTTGCGCCGCAGTCTAGACCTCAACCAGTCCTTAAGATAAATCTTCAGTAAAAGCGAAACAATAAAGCTCACACACGCCCCAAAAATGGCCACCACCGCAGATCCCATGAGATCATCCGCAGAAATAGAATGTAACGCTGTGGCAATCGTGCCGCCTATAGTTCCCGCTTTCGTAGAAATATATCTGTGTGGCATCGAATTACTTTAGCCTCTGCAGACTCTTCTTTTTTCGCTTTCGCGGAAGCGGAATTATTATCAGCTGTTACAGCTTGACTTACAGCAGTTGCTACCGTACCGGCTACAGTTACATAGGTGGCGATGGTTACCAAAGTAGCAGGTAAAGCAATAGGCGCAGCAATGATGGCACCACCAGCAGTTGCTAAAGCAATACCGATATTGCGAAGGGTTCGGAAGAATTTAGGTGTGGGTTTTTTATAACGTTCTACGAGTGTCATAATTCTGGGATTTAATTGTGATGAAAACTTTTTCTTTTCTGTCATACGCCTGATGGCAAAGCGATAGGACTTTCTGCAATGCAGCTCGAGAAGACCAGCCTTTACCAATTCCACTAAGCTGTGAAACGGGGGCCAGGCAGCCTTCCAATTCATGCAGCGCGTCATTAGCGGGATGAATCAAAATCAAACTGCGACCGGAAACATCCAAGATGTGCAAATGATTTTTAAATTGTGGCGAAAACCGTGGCGCTACTTCATAGCGTCCTTCTGGAATACACGAAGTATTCCTTTGGTTGTTTCGCCAAGGCAATTCAATTATAAAGCAAACCAGACGGCCATTTAAGAAAAGGGCACCGTTGGTACCCTTTTCAAAGTAGCTTCGCTTCAGGATGAAGTCCATACTACTGCGTATCTACATTAGCGATGGACAAGGCGTTGTAAGCACCATTTTTAAGTGAATACATTTGCCCATTTACTTCCTGATAGAACTCAATACCTATCACCTGAAGAATCGGCAATGCGCTACCAGCGGGTAAAGCAACCGCAAGGTTGATGGCAGCGGTATTTGAACCATCATAAGGCAAAATAGCAGTCTCAGCGCTCTCAAAATTGGATGCTTCATTAGCAAAATCCAATTCAGCAGCACCAGTCACAACTTTAAAGTGAGTTGTTCCACCAGGTGCCGCTATGCGCACCGCTGGTGTAAATGGCGCAAGGTTCAATTCCACATCGCCCGTTGCACGGTCGAGAGCTGTCGTGTACGGAGCAAAAAGCGTCGCACCAAGTTTTCCGTTCAGGTTGAACTCAAAGCCTTGTAGTGTGCTCATATCACCATCTTCGATGGTTCTTAGACCACGCTCATTCACGTTATCAGTTTTGGTGACCGCTACTAGAGCTTTAGTCAATCTGCTTACAACACGCTTGTCTTTTGCATTCTGCAAAAGCACTCGAATAGCGTTTCGAATAACTTTTCCACCCTTACCGGAACGTCCAAATTCAGAGCCGTTTTCACGCGTTCTTTGGAACGCTGGGTCATTAGCGATACGATTAGCATCCACGCCACCTTTGGTGCGCGCAAGATGCCCATCAGAGCTTTTGTAAAAGGAAATGTCGCCAAGAGTTCCTTTCAGCTTGATGATACCAGTTTGTCTAGCCATATTTAGAAAATTTTATGATTACTCAACAAATCAAACTAGATTTGTAGAGCTACCAGAGTTTCCAGAACCGCATCTGCCACCTAGCACGATTTTTGCCGATTTAAGTGCATCGTTCAACCATAGGTGCCGCAAGGATGAAGTATGGATAGTGTATTAAAATGAAGATTGTAAGAGCCACCATATTCCCAAAAGATGTTCATTGCCTCACCGGCAGAAGCGAACGCTATGGACGTAAGCTTTTACAAGACATCAGAAAGCACTTCGGTAAGCAGTCCTACCAATTTGTCACCGTAGAAGAGTTTGCCGAATACAGCGGAATTAAAGAGGAAACTATCAAAGATTATTTACTTCAAGTTTCATAGTATTTATAGCCTTTTGAGTAGGTTATAATCCAGAAAAGAGTTATCTTTATGTGGTCTTGAAATGCTAATTTCAATTAAACAAGTTCTTTTAAAATGGTAGGTATTCGGTCAGTTAACTTGTGAACATTATCCCGAGCATCCCCAAAACATAGATATAGCGAGGCTTCCCAAGGTTCACACGTAAAAAGTTTGAATCCTGTCGAGGTCACTACACTCACAATCCCGATGACAACATTCATCGGGATTTTTATTTTGTTTCGCGTCGCAAGTTTACTTGCGTAAGAGACAAAAAATGAAAATATCAAGACTCGATAGAGTCGGGATTGTATTTGCAACATTGAGCTCTTTCAGGATCTTTCATCCTCATTTACATATTCAACTTTATGAAATCCTGAGCAAGTGCTCAAAGCTTTGGAAGAAAACAAAAAAACTTTATCGCGATAGCGGTGCTGGATTGCATTTTCAGGCGGGGCATATTCAGGATCTTTAATCCTGTCATTTCAGTTGCAGCCCAGAGCCTTGGAAGAAGCCAAAGAACCAGTGCAATAGCACGTGATTTCCTACCTACCTGTAGGCAGGCAAATTTGCAACATTGAGCTCTTTAAGCATTTGAAATTGAGTCCTGTGGAAAAAAAACTTCTGTAATCTGAATTAATCAGGCAGTCTCCCACCTCAGAACCAGAGCTTGAAAATTAAACAGTCATTTCATTTGATTAATCAAACCTATACCCAATCCTAAAGTCAATAAAATCAGCAACGTGACCGTGCACTTTGACACTGGAACCGAGTGATATTTTTTCGCTCAAAGCGTAATACAAACTATAACGCTGATAGAAATCATCAGTGTTTCTAAATGGACGGTAGGCGTAAAAGCCCAATTCTTGAGCAAAGGTGACTTTACCTAACCAAAATTCATGACCCACGAGTATTCCTGCTTGAAGGAAGTCTTTATTCAACCCAGTAAGTTCAATAAATCGTTTTCTAGAGTAGTCTGCAATTAGTTCAATTCCACCTGTCAGTGCGCTACGACCGCCTATGTATCTGCTGTACTTTCCATTAATCCCGATCACCAAAAACTTGTCCTGATCGCCCAGTTCTGCATTGCTCCAGCCACCAAAAACACTTGCTACAATACGTTCTTTATCCTCTAATTTGTTATTTTCCAACTGACGCGGGTCATTCGGAAAAACAATTGGCTTAAAACTTTTTGTCAATCCTAGGGAAACCGATGGGAAGTTAAGTCCCTTATTGGGATCGCTTATGCCGCCATTTGATGTGTGGTTGTATTTAGCCAGTAATTTGATATTCATCTCTGGTGACAGACGGTAGCTGGCGCCAACGCCTAGTTCCAGAGCAAAGCTTAAATCTGTACTGTAAGAAAGATTGAGTGGATTAGTAACAGAATCATATGGCTTTGTCAAGTAAGCAGCGCCTATTCCGCCGCGGAATAAAAGATTGACCCTAGAATCGGTGAAAAAGTGCGGTTCAAGAAAGCCTACAACCAAAACACCGTGCCCCAGCACCTGTCGATTATCCCAGTTCCAGTATCCCAGACTCACACCCGCCCGCGGGAAGCATCGGCAAAAGTCCCATGATTTCTGCGTAATTAAGAATTTGCTCCACTCCAGTGTTATTCCACGCGGATAGGAATCATCCAGTTGTCTCAGGTTTTCTGAATGTTTTAGCAGGTAGGCTTGGTCGAAATATATTCCCCAAACCGTGGGTCTCTGATCTTCAAAACTGTTTTGGGCAAATAACCATTCACCGCCAAAAAGTAAAGAACTTGAAATCAGAAATAAAATCCTCATAATCAATACAAAGCTAAGTTCCAATCTCAAGATTGCGTAGCGGCTGCAGGCAATAATTTGACCTCTAATTGTTAAGATTCCCTAGCTTGAAAGGTTTAAGTTTACAAACCAGCCCGCTTAGCTTGTATTGAACTCTTATACGGATTCCATGGGTCTTCAAAAGAGCGCTTGAAGAAAAATTCTTTGTAGTATGCAGCAGTGCGCACAATGCGTAGATAGGTACCTGTGTAAAGCGTCATTAATGCCACATAGGGCCACAAATAGCGTTCTTCTTTACTGCGTTCAGAAAAGAGAGAAATACTGGTCATTTGGACATAGTTCATCACAAAATATAGCGTGAAGTTCATAGGAAGAATGAACTTCAAAGAACCACTATAGTTGACGCATATATCAATAATATAAACCCACCACAGTAGATCAAGAATAACGTTGTAGAACACATTTTCGGCTAGTGCAAAAAATGTGGACCATGTGAATCCAGCATGTGGAAGGTAAACATCGTTATGTTTTCTTAGCCTGAATCGTACGATGGATTTATCCCAGCGTAAACGCTGTTTGGTAAGTACTTTAAACTTAGAAGGTGCATTTGTCAGGCATACTGCACTTGGTTCAAAATAAACTTTATAGCCTGATTTTCTGATTTTAACGGTAATATCACCATCCAGTCCTGGGCCTATGTCCCAACCTCCTATTGCATCAACTGCGTCTTTTTTAAATGCGCCGAAAGCACCAGATATAATCTTATAAATCCCGAGAGTTGAGGTAATAATTCGCCCCACAGAAACGGTTTTTAAGTATTCAATGGCTTGCAGTTTCGCACAAAGACTGTCCTTATAATTACGCACTTTTACATTTCCACCTACCGCTGCTATATAACTATCCATGAAAAATGGAACCAATACATTTTCAATAGCATCGCGGTCAAAGCTACAATCAGCGTCTAGGTGGACGATGTATTTCCCCTTGCTGAACCTTAGAGCAAGATTTGCGGCACTAGCTTTTCCACCGCGCATCTCATTGCGTATAAACATGTCGATAAGCCCTAATCGTTCCAGGTTCTTCCCGATAATCGGTGTTTCATCGTCGGAACCATCATCTACGATGATTAGCTCAAAGTTTTTATAGGTCTGTTCATCTAACGACTTGGTGAGCTTGAATAAATGCTTTCCTTCGTTTTTTCCTGGGATGATAACACTTACAAAAGGGTTTTCGCTGCGCAGGGCTTGTCTGGCACGTTCAAACTTTTCTTTTCTACGCTTTCGCGAAAGCGCAAATATCCCAAATACCACATAGTCGATCATGATATAGCGGGTGAATTCAAATAACATGAAATACCAGAAAACACGTATGAATTTTGCCACACCTACTTCATGCCAGTAGTGAAGGTATTCGGGAAATAGCTCGGTCCACATCATTTAGGAAATTAAATCATGAAGATTAGTCTCTGAAAGTAGTGTAGTGGAAGTAATGCTAACCGATAGTGAAGTGTCAGATAGGTTATCGCCCAGCAGCTTTTTTAGGTTGTAATCAATTAATTCAAGACGTTCTGGCTCAGTAACGTTATCGGGTAGTAAAAGCTGGAAGTGTTTGTAATTACTACTACAAATCAGGTCAGCGTCGTAGAGATAGCTGGCTATGATATCACTGAGTTCTTCTTTTAAAGCTTCTTGTGCGGTGAAATTTAATTTTTTTAATTGCTCGCTATTGATCTCAATATCTACAAAAAGACTTCTCACATTATTTGCCTGCACTCTTTTCAGTTCCTGATTGACTAAAAGCTTGAAGATCTGCGATGGTACAGAACGGTCTATGTGAGAAGAAATATCTGATTTAGCTTTCTTTTCTTTAGATAATCCTGACGTAAGCCATTGTTCACCAGTCGTAGTGATACTGTATTCACCGATGCGCTGTGGTCTCAATTCATCTAAATTACTGGTAGTGGAGCAGTCAACACATTGAGCCTGCATATCTGGGTTCTGAAACTCGTGACTACAATTATTACAGCTAAAAATTGATGAAGGCTTGTCGTAATCGATACCTATGTGCCTCAAATGTTTATCACATTTTGGACATGCAAGGTGATCGCCTTTATCAAAATCGTCTTGTGGTGCTACATGTGCACACAAAAAATGATGAATCATGTCCCGAGCCCTGATGTCTGCACTCTTACATTTTGGACAACACTCTTTAAAATTAAGATAATTACTGTCACAACTGCGACATTGATGAATCTCATCCTTAAAGGTGGTGGCAATTGAGCCATGTGCCACACATTTTTCTAATAATTTGAAAATTGGCTGAGCTTCATTTTTAAAGATTAAGCCCAGTAGTGGAAAGACATACCCAAATAAACTATTGCGACTAGCTATCGGACTGTAAACCTGACCTCTACTGTGCAGAAAAGCGAGAAATTTGAATTCTGCTTGAGCCTCAATAGTACCTTGTTCTGGCTCGTTGACGGCTTCTAGACGTTTTAATATTTGATGAGCTTTTTCACACGCTGCATTCAGCGCCTCGGAATCGGCATAGCCGTCCGTTTGGCTCATCAACTCTTCCGTGAGCCCGGTAGTACGTTGGACAAATAATGGAATGAGCCCTTTTGTACCGCTCAGTGTTCTGATTTGAATGGTCGTTTCCCTTACGGTTTCTTCTATGGAACTATCGATGATGACCGCGTCGTAGGATCCTTGTGGTAATCTCCCGCCACGAGCAATCCCAAAAGTGATGCCCTGATGCTGGATAAGGCTGCTGGAAGCCTTTCCAACGACGTTTAAAATCGGTCTCATCTTTTATTATCGTTTAGTTGATTTGGAAGTAGTCACTTGTGTCGATGGCAGTTGCTGGCGATGCCTCGATCTGAAAAATGGCGTCATTGTAATCTTTATCACCATTGGGCACGCTTATGTCCTCGAAACAAATAATGGTCGAACTACAGCTGCGATCATGAAAAATCAGTGCTTGTTGCTGGCCGTTGCTGTTCAGAAAAGCATCAGTATGTTGCGTAGTGAATCCTTCTGTAATCTCACCATTGCGCCATCCATCTGCGATGACAAAGAAGCCTATCATCGTATCTGCTGGAAATCTGCCTAACAGTTTGACCGTATTTCCTGGGATTAATTCTCCCCCTGAGTACTGAGCAGATGCGTTAGGAAATATGACCACCTTGACTAGATCTTCAACAGTTTGGGGTGGATTATTAATATCGTAAGCATAGTAACCCAAGATGTTCTTATATCCAGCTCCTTCACTTACAAAGGTCAATTTGACTTCTGCTTCTTGCTTGATATGAATGTTCTTTGCTGGATGCGTAAAGTATTCTGGATGTGCAGTAATGGCATTCTGTCTTTCGGGAAGAACCGTGTTGAAAAGATTAGGTAGTAATGTGCTACAAATTACCTCATCAGGCTCCATGGTTATCGGTTTTCCCGAGTCATCGTATGGTGAGACTGTCATGTATGGTGCTTTTTCCTGTCGATAAAGGATGTTAAACCCACCCTGACCTTTGCATACAAAAATCCAATCGTCCTTTGCAGTTACATAGTTTGCGCTTGCTGGCTGCTCTTCCATATCCCAAACAAAGAAGGGTTGAATTTCGCTCTGGCTTCCTGGATGATCTGCGATGGCAATCCCATCTGCGCCATTAGCAATGTATAAGTAGGTATTGTCCAGCGTTACTGCATTAGTATTTCCTTCTAAAAGCATTGTTCCTTTCGAAGTATGGGTAGTCTGTCCACTTCTGATATCTACAGTTTTAAAACCATTTTGTGCCATACTTACAAATACACGATCTCTATTGTAGGGATCAAATGTGAGCGTGTTTTTTCCTCTGTAAGCCTCTTGAACATTGGTATGAGTAATATTACCTACATCATAACTGCTCCCGGGTGTAGACTGATTAACTCGTCCTGTCTTGATCTGAGCGTTGTCACCTGTAACAAGTACAGCATAATCACTGGTATCACTGTTGCCATTAGAAGCGATATACTTTGCATCGCTATAGGCTTCCAAGTAATCTACTTCCTGATTGTTCTTATTAATTCTAAAATGACCACCGTAAGTTTTCCCAGTACTTACGAGTACGTAATTCTGAGTAAAAGCAATACCATTTGCCGACGCACTTACACCGTTCTGAAGGCTATTACTGAGATTGATGCGTTTAGTGGTAAATGTATTTGCATTGACCTTGTAGACCGTAGCGCCATGTTTTGCATGCGAGGCAGCAAGCCAAATGTTCTCCTGTGCGTCCACGGCTACTGCATTGATATCTGCTTCTAGGAAGTCAATTTGCATGATTTGACTAGGTAGACTAGGGTCTGATATGTCTAGAATCTCTAGGCTTCCCAGATGAGAGTCACCCTGTTTATGATAACTCACGTAAGCGCGATTATTAGTAAGTGCACAATGGGTGGCGCTTAGGGTTTCGCCTGCAACTACTGGGGATTTTACTTGTGCAACCCAAGTCCAAAAGTAGGGCTGCTGATTTGTCACACTTGCTGTTTTATTGTTTGAAGTGGAACTAGTTGGAATAAAATCTTCAGGCACTGTAGGAAGAATAGTTCTATTTACTATTTCTACTCTGCTGGTGTTTAAGCTTTCGCGAAAGCGTACAGACTCAAATCCATTAGGAATATTTGTGTCTTCTGATGTGTCTTCTTGTTCTGAACAAGATATCAGTGAGATGAAGACTAGACTGATTAAAATTTTGATGCGATTCATGATTATTGATTAAAGTGTTTTATAGCTGAAGTTTGATGCGAGGTGCTTGAAGGTTCCTCGCACGTCATAGAGCAGCCCATCTTCTAATAACAGTTCTTTTACACTGTCCATGTGCTGGTATTCCTGATGATTAACAGCCATGATGACAACTCCGAATTGTTTTTTGATATTACTGTTTTGGGTAAGTTCAAATCCGTACTCCTCTTTCACCTCAGAGGCGACTGCATGAGGATCCTCAACCGTAACATCAAAGTTTTCTTTGATAAGCGCTAGAGCTATATCTGCAACTTTTGAGTTACGGATGTCATTTACATCTTCTTTGAAAGTGATTCCCTTGATCAACACCTTGCGGCTGTAGATTTTGTTTGCACGTAGGTGATTTTTGATTTGACTCACGATATGTGGAACCATACTTTCATTCACTTTACGTACTTGCTCCAGTAAACTAGGTGTGTAGCCGTACTGGCGTGCACGATCAATCAAATAGTAAGGGTCAACACCTATACAGTGGCCACCCACTAGGCCGGGAAAGAAATTTTTGAAGTTCCATTTAGTTCCTGCGCTTTCAAGTACTTCGGCAGTTGAGATGTCTAATCGATCAAAAATCTGTGATAGCTCATTCATCAAGCCTATGTTTACATCTCGCTGGATGTTTTCCACGACTTTACTAGCTTCAGCTACTTTGAGACTTTGCGCCTTATGGACACCAGCAGTGACTACCTCTCCATAAACCTTTGCTATCAACTCAAGAGCAGCTGGCGTACTTCCAGAAACTACCTTCACGATATCCTTAAATGTGTGTTGTTTGTCCCCTGGGTTGATGCGTTCTGGTGAATAACCAACAGTAAAGTCTTTATTGAATTTTAATCTACTGATGCGCTCAAGGATAGGTACACAAACATCTTCTGTACAACCTGGGTATACGGTTGATTCAAACACAACGCAGTCACCTTTCTTAAGGAACTTAGCAACAGTTGCTGTAGCTGATTTTAGAGGGTTAAGATTAGGTTGTTTGTTCTCATCGATTGGGGTAGGTACCGCTACGATGTAGAATTTTGAATCCTTCAGTGAGTTTTCTTCAAAGGAGAATTTAATGTCCTTATTTAAAAATTCACTTTTGTCCAATTCTTGACAAGGATCCTCATGTTGCATGAGCTGCACCACTTTATTTGCACTGATGTCAAAACCTTGAACTTTAAAGGTCTCTGCCATACTGATGGCAAGAGGTAATCCTACATAACCTAGGCCTACAACGGCTATTTTTTCTTGCTTATCGATTAGTCTTTCAAAAAGTGGCTTTTTGTAAGCGATGGCGAGATCCTGTGCAAGAGTTCCTAAGTGTGCTGGAAATTGATTTGTCTGAATTGCTGTAGAGTTCATAATTGAAGTTTTTTTTGTTATTGTTTGATGGTGTAAAATTATTTTGATTAACTACCTGTTTTATTGAATTTTAGCTGGTTGAACGCCCTTTTGTAGTTGAATGGTAGAACTACTTCGATGAATGGAATTGTCCTATTTTTTATCGATGGTTCACCGTCAAGGCATCGATCATATACGACTGATTTCCATTTCTACATTAAGCATATGAAAACTGGTCCATAGTGCTTTGTCAGCCTTGTCTAGTGGGACGATTTCGGCCACGATATTGCGTTCTGTGGGCTCATAGGTTTTTTGGAATTCGATAGGGGCCTCGTAGGTTGAGATGTAGACCTTGTTGATAATACCATCACTTATAGTATTATCTGGGAATTTGATCTTGACAATTGCATTTTTCTGCACCTCATCTACTGCTTCTAGAGCAAAGTAGGCTTTGATGAAAACCACATCGGTATTATGAATAGTAAGTACATTTTCTGTCCGGTAACAAGACTCGCTTTCGTTTTTGTGAATTTGACCAACAATTCCTGAAATAGGCGAGAGATAGCTATCATGATATGAGCTTAAACCAGAAGTGCCGATTGAGAAATTATTGAATTCTTCCTTCAGGCCTCCTAACTGTTGCTGCAGCAATGCGATGTGCTGCCTTAATAACTCTGTGTTTACTTCATTATCGCTTATTTGTTTAATTAATGATTCTAATCGATCACGTGTAAAGACATCCAGCACTACAAGTCTTACATATTGCTCTTGTTGACGATTTAAATTACTGCCCAGTTTTAGTGAGGCTTTTAATCGAGCTTTGGCTTCGCTTAGCTTGAGTTTTAATTCTCTTAATTTTTGTTCTGCATTCAGGCGTTTGTTTTGATTGTTGATGACCAGTGAACCATCGTTATCAAAAGTGTTTTGTTGATAGGTGAATAGACGCTGGTTTGCACAGATGGTGTCTCCTTCCTCGATGTAGATATTATTAATCCGTATATCTTGAGTAAAGTTGACATCTACTTTTTCTAGTAAAACTTGTCCATTTCCTTGTACTACGGCCAGTGTATTAAAAACATATCGTAAGACAAAAAACAATACAATGGCGATCAATATGAAATAAATCACCCGATCAATGTTCCACTTTTTCTTTTTGATGACCGGCTCTTTGAGCGTACGTATTACTGCGGTATTCCCGCGAAATGAAAAAGACCTCATGATGTTGTTTTAAAATTGTTTAATTCAGATGCTATCCACTCATTTAAATCCCGTATGTCCATTTTTTCGGCTGCTTGTGGTATGATTTTAATGCCGGCAGCTTTGAATTTCTTTTCCATTTCAGAATCAGTTTTACGGGTATAAAGGGTGGTGATGTTTTTCGCTTTCGCGAAAGCGAGGTAGAACTCTATCGAGTGCACAGTGTCATCATTTAATAGGGCAGTTTCTTGCTTTTTTTCTGAAAAGGTCAATACCTCAAAATGGATGTTTGGATCAATCTCGTAGAGATGGGACAGTGCCGTATAAAGTTGCTTTTTGAGTCTCAAACAATTCTCGAGAATTGCAAACTGTTCATGTTGTGAGGCTAATTGAAGTAGTCCCGCCTGCTTATCTGAGATTTCGGACTTGAGCGCCCATAACACTCGCTTACGTTCTGTAATGATTTGCCAGTTGTTATGCTGATTCTTAAGATCTCTTATCTTTTCTCTGTAACTTTCGTAATAAGTAGTTCTTGTGTGTTCCTGGCCATTAACAGATTCAGCGGAATTTGCCTTGTTCAATCGATCGGTAGCATCTATTACCTCTCGCTGATTTTTGAAACGTATAGGGAAGGAGAGTCGTAAACCTACTGATGCAAAATTCCTGTTATCAATAGTGGTTTGAAGAAAGTTATAATTGACATATCCATCAAGCTTGATGTTGTTTGTCCAATGGTTTTCAAGCTCAAGATTTTCAGCTTTTAAAGAGTCTGAACGTTTTAAAATCTCTTGTAATAGCGAAGTTTTTGAACCAAAATCGTGACCTAATTCAATTTCTCTTATCGATACTAGAGGAAGCTTTTCAAATGGCATTCTTTCTGGTAGGCTGTCTAAGAGCTGCTTATTGAAATCTTTGGTATTCTTAAGTTCTGTTTGACAAGTGGATAATTGTAGACCTAGATCAATGATCGTTTCTCTGGAAATTAATTTGTCCGCATACAGCTGGATTGCGATATCATAATAGGCTTCAAGAAACTTTTCTTTTCTAGAAAACAGCTCGATCAGTTCCTGATTGATGCTGTAGTTGTATTGCACTCTAAATTGTCTACGCCATTTAGTCAATTGATATAATTGCTTTTCAAGATTTAGGCTTTCAATATCATTTTTGATTTGTGCTATTCGATTTCGGTTTTGTCCAAAACCAGACTTTAATATGTTCCATTGAAGTTCAGTTTTTACCCGACTAGTGGTAAAGGCATTGGTTTCAACATCTAGATTTCCTCTGGTATTCAGTTGTGAGCTAGCATTAAATGCTAAGCCAAAATCAGCTTTTAGCACATCGATTTGTGCTTCCTTCAATGCAATTTGATAATCGGCGATGGTACTGTCAGACGCTTGGAATACTGAGAAATCGACGCCATGTTGATCTTTAGGAAAAACAAGCTCATTTTCTGTTTGATCAAACAGTTTCTGGGTTTGAATAATCAAGGAGTCCAATTGCTGTCCAAACAACTGAGCAGCACAACAAAGGCATAGTACGACAAAGCACAATCTCTTAATCATGCCCCAAAACTACCAGCGATAAATACCTGTGAATAAGGAATTAAGACTGGCTACAACTTACTGTAGATGAATGGCAGAATAGGGTAGATGAGTGGTAAACGAGTACGTTAATCGATTGTTTAAGCTAGGATAAGTAATTACAAAAGATTCATGAACCTGATGAATTCAATTCGTTTATCGCAATGAATGAACAAGAAAAACTGATTTTTGGACTGCCGTCTTTGAATAAAGAAACTGACTTTGCACTTTCTTAATTCTTAAATGTACTTTTATCAAGTGGTAGAACGGGATATAACTTATTACTTATATAAGTTCGAGCGATTAAGACGTGATAGGAAAAATGGCGGGGCACCGCATAAACCAATACTTCTTCTCAGTATTATTGATCTTTTTGAGCAGGGACTATTTCAAAATCAAGAAATTGAAATAATTCCTGAATTAGTAGCTCGATTTAGAACAAACTGGTCAGGCTTAGTGCAGTCGAATCATCACCCAATATTTGCGATGCCTTTCTATCATATGAACTCAGAACCATTTTGGATCTTGATGCCTAACGCCGGCTGCGAGAAATGGATCAACTCAAAAAGTTCGATGAGAAGTTTAAGAAATCTCAAAATTGCCGTGAATTATGCTCGACTAGATAATGAGTTGGCTTTATTACTACTTAAGAAGGAGAGTAGAAATATTCTAAGGCAAGCACTACTAAATAAGTATTTTCCGAATTCAAAAAATTATCCATCTTCTGATCTAAATAATACTTCAGATTCTATGGTAGTGTATGAGGATTCAGAGGTTTACAAAAGAAAACTTCTTGAAATTAAATCCAATTTAGACAACGAATCCTTTGAGGAAGAGGTTTTTGTAAGAAGTGGGATTTTCAAGAGAGAAATATTAAAAGTCTATGATAATACTTGTGCTATTTCTGGTCATAGTGTAGATACCGTCTTGCAAGCTACCATGGTAGACGCATGCCACATTGTTCCATTTTCCAAAGGTTATGATGACACTATTGTCAATGGAATTTCGCTTACACCTTCAATTCATAGAGCTTTTGATCGTGGACTTATTTCCATTTCAGATGACTACAAAGTTCTTATGAGCAATAAATTTATTGAGAATAATTCACCTTATCGATTGTCTCAATTTGAAGGTAAAACAATTCATTTGCCAACAGATAAAACTAATTACCCATCGGCACAAAATCTCAAAAATCACAGAACGCGCTTTAATTTCTGACCAAATCACAAAAGATTCAAACGCCGCATCAATTCAGCGCGATTAGCACGGCTTACAGGGATGATATGTTGTTTAATCAATACACTATTATCCTCAATATCTACAATGCGAGAGGTGTTGATCACATAGCTGCGATGTACTTTCAGAAATCCTTCATTCGGTAGTTTGTCCTCAATCTTTTTGAGCGTGGAATGAACGATGTGATTTTTTTCTTCGGTAACAATTTTTATGTAATCGCCTTTTGCCTGAATATAGTAGATATCTGCAATTTTAATTTTGACCAGCCTACGGTCGATGTTTACATAAAGATCTGTATCCGTTGAGCTTGCAGTATTTGCTTGTTGAGTGATATTTCCTTTACTCTCCGCTTTGTTGACGGCTTTTTCAAATCGCTCTGGTGAAATCGGTTTGACTAGATAATCTATAATACAATCGTATTCAAATGCATCTAAAGCATAGTTGCGATCGCTCGTGGTAATGATGATGTTAGGTAGGTTGCCTAGGGTTTGTATAAAATCGAATCCAGTAAATGCCGGCATGTGAATATCTAAGAAAATGAGATCCACATCGTGCTGATTGAGATACTTCATCGCCTCGATGGCATCTGGAAAAACCGCCACCACATCAAGCGCATCTGACTGGCTGCATAGTTTTCTCAAGATGCTTCTAGCGGCTGCATCGTCATCAACAATGATACACTTCATATTTCTTCAATAAATGCACTTATAGATTCTAACACCTGTTGAAATTCAATTTCACCTTTCAAACTTCCAGTCCTCAAATGATTTTCATGATCCTTTGCAATCTGATAGCCCTGTTCTAGCCCGAAGATATTGATTTTATGTTTCAATTTGTGGACTGCTGCAGCACATTCTTTATATCGCTTTCGCGAAAGCGAAATTTCATAAATTTCTTTTTCTCTAGGAAATTCCTTTTTTATAATATCCATAAGTTCCTTCCTGAACTCATGATCATCACCAGCTAGCGATTCAACGTAATTAAAATTAGGTTGTTCTTCCCAACTCATTTGGACAAGGTAAAGAAAAAGGTGGTGCCAACGCCCAACTCAGACTCTAGCCAAATACTTCCCTTGTAGAATTGTACGATTTTTTTGACTATCGAAAGTCCTACACCGGTATTACTGTCATTGGCTTCCAAGGTCTCAAAAATCTCAAAGACCTTTTCCTTATGCGCTTCAGAAATTCCCACACCATTATCCTGAATTGCAAACAACCAGTGTTCCTTGTGGTTCTCAAATTTGATTGTGACTACACCATTTTCTTTATCAATGCTTTTTACCGCATTGCTCAGTAAATTCTGAAAAAGTTGTTGCAGGCGAGGGTGGTCACCAGTTATGGTAGGAAGCGTTTCTGGAATGACAAGTTCTACGTGATCTGGCAGGGTCAGCAGCTTGATAGTTTGCTTAACAACTTTTTGTAAATCAACTTCTTCCTGTCCAGCCTTGCCGCGATCTACAGATGAATATTTAAGAATACCATCAATCAAGCTATCCATTTTTTCTACCTTGTCTAACAGCAAGTCAAAGGTTTCAATGGCATTGTTATCCAAGACATCTCGGTAATCTTCTTTTAGCCAATTGATCAAGGCATCCATTCCTCTAAGAGGTGATTTGAGGTCATGAGAAACCACATGCGCAAAGTCGGCTAGGTCTTGGTTACTGGATTCCAAGTTCTTGAGCAACCGCTGCTGATCGCTAAACGCTTTACAAGCAGTCAGGCTACGAGAAAATTTATCCATGACTGGCTGCAATTGCCAGATGGACGTTTTGTTCAAAACATTGTTTTTGGCATACAAAAACAAGTAACCTGAGCCTTTTAAATGATAGATGGTAACATATCCGCCACCTATCTCAAGCGGAATGAACTCTTTGGACAAATCATTTACATGAGCATGCACATGCTCGCCCTCAGTAGGCAATTGTTGAATAGTAGCATCATCGATAGTTGTATTGATTTTGCTGCCAGTCGGGATGGAGAAGGTAGATTCTATTCTGTTTTCATTTAATTCCAGAATCCATGCAGCGCTTAGGTTTTTTCGCTTCAGGATAAGCGTTAGGAAAACATCGCAATTCTCTTTATAATCCAGGGTTTTGCCTATACCCATCGCATACTCATAGAGATGTAATATGTCTAGGATATGGTTGTCCATGGCTTACTTTTCAAACAAACCTACAACCGTAGTTTTATTATAGAATTCCAGAAAACCTTCGCCGTAAGAAGAAATCTCTCCCAGGGTCAATGCACCATTAATGCTCACTTCTGGATATGCCTCTTTGACTGTGCTGGTAATAGCATTGAGTTCTTCCATAAAGTCATCTTCAAGGAACAGCACTCTGGAAATACAGTCGATCACGATAGCTTTACTAGGATCGTGGGCACCTTTTATACTTTCTGAAGTAGCCTGTCTTGCGGCTTCCACTAGGGATTCTTTATTCCCATTTAGGATGTCAACAAGTGTATTGTCTTCTAGCTCGCCCACACAAATCAGCTCACCCTTCTCGTTCACTGTCAATGGATCTCGCACGACAGATTCAGCTTCATTCTTTACGACGCCAAAAGGGAAGCCCTTTGCTATGTCAAAAAAGTTGTTCTCGTTGAATCTATGATCCGAATTGCTCTCCACACATTCCTTATAAACCTCAAATGGGTTTTTCCAGTTAATCCCTTTAATGACATTTCCTTCAGCACTAGTAATGATATATGGGCCGCCTATCTTATTCCAGCCATGCTTAACCCCGATGCTGCTTCTTGTTCTCAAAATGGCAAATACAGCTGCATCTTGAAAAAATCCTTTATTGGTAAACACACAAGGCTGCTGCTGTAGAGAAAGACTACCTGCACCACCGCCAAAGTAATTGGTCTTCATTCCATAATTCTCATAAAGGGCGCCTAGGAAACCTGATATTTTGGAGGTTAATCCATCAACAAAAGTGAGCAAGCTGTAATCCTTGTCTTCAAATCCTACAGCTGGAATGGAGTAGCTCTCCGTACTTAAGCCTTCCACGACATGAATGGAATGAAGATTCCGTAAAGTGTTTAATACAATTGCGTCACCATGTAGATTGTTGTCATGAATCACTTTTGGGAATATGCCGCCCATGAATTGAACTTGTGATTCATTCAGGCTTTTAATCAAATCATTAATCGATACTGGGCATTCCTCGGCAATAGAAATCATCGCCGGTTGATCCCCTACATGCTCAGCAATTAGGCTGGTTATTTCTGCAATGTCAGTAGAAGTAATAATCATAATCAGATCAGATTTGTTTTGGGCAATTGATTGATGGCCCAATAATCAATGATTCTGTGCAATCTGGTTTTATAATCCTCATATTTCAATGGCTTCGTGACATAGCCGGCGATACCAGATCGGTAACTGGCTAAAATGTCAGCATTATTATCAGAGGTAGTAAGTATCACAACTGGAATATGAAAAAATTGCTGGTCTTTTTTCAACAGCTCTAGGAACTCTAGGCCATTCATTTTAGGCATGTTAAGATCCAGCAAGATGAGTTCAGGTAGTGTTTGGGTCTCATTCAGGTATTCCAGTGCCTTTTCACCATTGGGCAATGTATAAAAATCGTGCTCACTCAGTTCACTCACGATCCGTTTGAACTTCATGATCTCGATTTGATCGTCCTCGATGAGCAATATGTGCATACTCTTAACTAATAGGGTAAAGATCACTCAGATTGACTCACAGCGAGGCTTGTTTTCGATAAATGGTAGAATTAGTATCGGTGAATGGTAGAGTAAGGGCGGTGAGTGGATTTTTCAAGTCAGTATTTGACAAGTCTCCTTGAAACAACCAACTAAGTTGATATCAGGGTTTGTCAAGCTAATTCTGAGTATAATAATCGTAATTCACCCTATAAAAAGTAGGGCTATATAATTGTACTAAGTATAAATATTGGA
Source organism: uncultured Flavobacteriaceae bacterium (assembly GCA_964478845.1). GTDB lineage: Bacteria > Bacteroidota > Bacteroidia > Flavobacteriales > Flavobacteriaceae > Nonlabens. The sequence continues at coordinate 33,616 of CAYZJT010000009.1, forward strand.
TAAGACCCTTATAATATTAGGGTGTAGGCTATGTTTGTTTAAAATAAGCGCCATGGGAAAACGAGCCAACTTCATTGTCCTTCTTTTAATCGTAATCGTTTTACTTTTCTCAAATCATTCCTACGATCTTAGTGGTGATATTGACGCCATCGATTCAGGCGACACGGCATGGATGATTGTTGCGAGTGCATTTGTTCTGCTTATGACACCAGGGCTCGCATTTTTCTATGGCGGAATGGTTAATCATAAAAACGTGATCTCAACCATGATGCAAAGTTTTGTAGCGTTAGGTGTAGTAAGTGTTTTATGGGTATTGGTTGGTTTTAGTTTAGCTTTTGGCGAAAGCTGGAATGGAATCATAGGAAATCCGCTGACTTATTTTGCTTTCAACAATGTTGGGCTTGCGCCCAACGAAAATTATGGCACGACCATTCCATTTTTGCTATTTGCTTTGTTCCAGCTCAAGTTTGCCATCATCACACCTGCCTTGATAACTGGAAGTTTTGCTGAGCGCATCCGATTTAGAAGCTACATCCTTTTTATGGTGTTGTTTGTTTTGCTGATCTACACGCCGCTGGCCCACATGACCTGGCATGTAGATGGGTTATTGCGCAACTGGGGAGTGCTAGATTTTGCTGGTGGAACGGTGGTACACATGAGTGCTGGTTTTGCTGCATTAGCGGGTGCGGTATATTTAGGCAAACGTGAAAGAGTCACTCACGAGCCGGCTAATACACCCTACATCATTTTAGGAACTGCCTTATTGTGGTTTGGGTGGTTTGGATTCAATTCCGGAAGTGCGCTGGGTGCAAATGCCGATGCCGTTATCGCATTTGCCAATACCAATCTCGCTTCTGCAACTGCGATGATTACTTGGTTGTTTTACGAGCGATTTAGGGGACGCAAGATGAGTGCTCTTGGGGGGTGTATAGGTGCGATTGTAGGTCTGGTGGCAATCACGCCAGCGGCAGGTTTTGTGACACTTTCCCAAAGCATTTTCATCGGGTTTATCGCTGCTCTAATCAGTAATTGGGCGATCACGATTAAGAACCGAACTTCGCTGGATGATACACTAGATGTATTTCCTAGCCATGGAATAGGTGGAATAGTGGGAATGGTGCTCACTGCAGTCTTTGCTGCAGAGGTCGGACTGGTCTATGGTCAGACTCAAACTTTCCTGTTTCACTTATTGGCGCTAGTCTTGGTGGCAGCTTTTGTTTTTGGTGGTAGCTTATTGCTGTACAAGCTCGTTGATCTTATTCTTCCGATGCGTGTGCGTACCGATCAGGAATCCCGTGGTCTGGATATGTCCCAGCATGGTGAAAGTTTCTGAGGTTTTAAGTTTACGCTTTCATGCCTGCCTACCGGCTGGCACGACGCGAAAGCAGACTACTTATCTTTTTGAACTTTAAAGTTGGTGAGATTATGTGACTTTAGTCACGTATAACCATGTTACCTAGCCTTTACTTTTGCTTGAGAATCTACAATATGGCTCGCTCAATTCTTTACAGTGTACTTTTTCTAAAATGTCCCAGATGCAGACAAGGAAATCTGCTTGAGAGCAATCCTTATAAAATTTCAAATTTTAATAAGGTCAAGGATAGATGTCCCAAATGCGACCTTAAATATGCAATTGAACCCAGTTTTTTCTATGGCAGCATGTATGTTTCCTACGCTGTGGGGGTAGCATTTGCCGTCGCGACTTATGTAATTATGCTATTGTTGGGCATAGCAGATGATCCCCTTTGGATTTTTGTTGCCATCGTAGGGGTGCTAACAATAACCTTCCCATACATTGGTGCAGTCTCAAAATCGATTTGGGCACACATGTTTATCAACTATGATACGGAGGTCGCTGAACAGGTAAAAAGTAAATCTAGCTGATATAAAGTTTTGATAATCCACCGACTCATCATCACTTTATTGCAAATTTTTGCAGTAGATCTTCATTTATGAATTTGGTTTCTATCACTGCTTTTAAGTGGTCTCAGCGTCTTCATTTTTCAGTTATCAGGAATTGGGTTCTATTGATTTTTGTGTGTTCCGCTTTCGCGAAAGCGTACTCTCAACAAAGCTTAACAACAGCAGACACCACGGTCAGAACAATTCACACATTGACATTCAAGGCATACGCAGACGGATATTTTTCGGCATACAGCAATGACCTGCCACAATCAGAATTCCAACCATTTGAAACGGCGGGTGCAAGAGACAATACGATAGGTCTGAATGTGGGCCAGATCGGTTTAAGCTATGAGCATGATCGGGTGCGGGCAAATGTGACCTTTCATTTTGGCGATATACCACAAGCTACGTGGTCACAGGATTACAATGAGGTGCAGGAGGCAAACGCGGGAATGCGACTAGCTGATGGGCTGTGGCTGGACGCTGGTTTTTTTGCCACGCACATAGGAACAGAAAGTTTTTTACCCAAAAATAATTTCTTAAGCAATACAGCATTCAAAACTTTCAATGAGCCTTTCTACCAGGCAGGGGCTCGTCTGTCCTACGATAAGGTTAAGGACTGGTATTTTGAGCTTTGGGCCCTGAATGGCTATAATCTGTTTCTGGATAACAACGATGCAAAGAGCGTGGGTGCGTTAGTCAAGTACAGTTTCAACGAAAATAGCAGCATTACTTATACCAATATCTACGGTCGGGAAAGCCCTGACGATGTCGTGCTGAATCAGTACAGATTTTACCAAAACATCTATTGCAACCAAAACTGGGCAGATCGCTGGTTCCTGGTTTTGGGATTTGATTTGGGATTACAGACTAACAGCGAGTTGTTAGACCCTAATGATGGAGCAACCATGTTTGCTGCTTTGGCCACTCTGCGTTACCAGATTTCAAAGGAATGGTCAATTACTGGTAGGGGCGAGGTATTCAATGATCCAGATGGATTCATAGGTGGTACTTTCCAGCGATTAGATGGCAGTCTTACTGGATTTGAATTGATCGGTTTATCACTGGGAACAGAGTACCGACCAGTCGAGGGCTCGTACCTACGCGGCGAAACAAGGTACACCAGCGCTGGAAGCGATCAGCTAATATTTAATCAGAATGGCCGCCCAGAAAATACAAGGTGGGAAGTTCTATTCACGTTAGGACTCGATGTCGAGAAAGCTTTTCAGTTTTAATTTGAGCAATGGGAGTCATGATCCTCAAGCTCTTCTATCCTAAGATTAAATCATATTTAACAGGCACTAACCATTGACCGAACTATTTTTCAGATAAACTATCAGCCATGGAGTATGTATTAATTGCATTAAAGGTTATTGTCGCTATCAGTCTAATCAATGTTTGGCTGTTTCAATACAATAAATCTACTAAATGGCGAGGCGGTGATGCAGACAACATCTTTGAGGAATTCAAATGTTATGGCCTGCCGATCTGGAGCTGTTATTTGGTAGGGTTTCTTAAAGTTGTGGGTGCAATTTTATTGATTCTATCCATCTGGTATCCCTATCTTGAAGATCCAGCCGCCATAGGTCTTGCTGTATTACTTCTGGGGTCGATCATTATGCACTTTAAAATCAGCGACCCGCTTTACAAGTCATTTCCTGCTGCTCTATTCTGTGGGATGTGTATAGCTATTTATTTTTTATAGGGAACTAAAGTTGAAGGTTGAGGGGGCAGCCCTGAGGTTTTCGAAGGGCGATCATAGCATTAAAAACTTTAGATTTCGAAAAACATAAATGGATTTAGGTTCAATGCTTTAGTGGTTTATAAGAAAATCTGAAGGTTTTGGTCTCAAAGCTCACAATTCACGATTCTAAGCTTTCAGACTAATTACTCTAAAACTTACATGTTAAGAATCAGAGAAACTCACAACTTAAAGTATACCCGATAAGCTATAAACCCATTCAATAGAGCAAACATGAGTGCGGGTGCAGAAAGCGCAAAGCTATCTCTGATCTTTATGCGCACGGCAAATCCCATAAACATAAGAACACTCAACCCAGCCGCCGATATTAATTCAAGAGTGGGCAGATAGAAATGCCCGATAATCAATCCTGTCCCGCCTATGAATTGCAATACCCCAGTCAGTTTTCTGTACTGCGGTATGCCGAAACGTGTAAACTCCAGCGCCATCCTACGCGAGAAAATACAGCTCACACCATAAAAGACAAAGCTTAGCCCAGAGAAAAGTACGATTACCGTAAAAGCTGACATGAGAGATTTTGGCACAAGTTAATTAGTGCCTAGCTACCAATACTTAAAGTCTTATTTAAGTTTATGATGAGCTAGCTTCTGTTGAGGGATCAGGACCAAAAAAGAGGAGCAAAAAAGTTTTCAATACTTAGCAAGCCGTTAGTTTTGAGACAGCTTACTTCTGACCGGCATCTAAAACTGCTGTTAATCACTTGGGACTCTTCGAAGTCACAGCTATCTTCGGACAGATGAGGTTTTTTCTTTTTCTATCAGTCTGTGTATTGCACTTCACCTGGGCACAGCAGGACAGCCTTTCACCTCAGTTAGCACCCTCAAAACCCACGATTCAAGACAGCACAGATTTTAGGTCAAATCCCTTAGAAGATTATAACAAAGCATATTTCACTTTATCTCGATTTAACGAGAGTATAGGTCTACCACCCACTAAATTTAATTTCAGCACACCTCAGGCGACGCTGGAACACTTTATTCTCAACTGTGAAAAAAGAGATTTCGAGCAGGCGGCATATGCACTCAACTTCAATCTGATGCCAGAGGGAATCAGCCTAGATCAGGCTGCAGAGCTGGCACAGAAACTATATTTTGTCATGGATCAGCGAGTATCCATCGACTGGGGCAGTATCCCCGATAGACCTGATGGGCAGATCGATCTTTGGACCACCACAAACCAAGCTATTGCAGGTCAACCCAGGCGCAGTATTTCATTTGGGGCTATCGATTTAAAGGGTAGGGACGTGGCTTTGCGATTGCAACGCATCAAGTACAAAAATTACGGTGCCTTGTGGGCGATAAGCCCAGAAGTTGTCGAGAATATTGATGCGATGTACGAGGTTTATGGTCCTAGAGAACTGGATCGCAGTATGCCAGATTGGGCGAGGTTTCCTATTCTGGGACTGCCTATTTGGAAACTGGCAGGTACTCTCTTATTGCTTCTACTTAGTTACTTTCTAGGTCGCGCCACCACGCGTTTATTTAGATACGCTTTCCCAAAAAGTGATGTGGAATGGATACGCGCCATAGCTGTAAAATTAGCTCGTCCCGCAGGATTGATCATAGGGGTTCTTTCATTCTACATCGCGCTGAATGAATTTATTTCTTTCAGTGGACCCTATGCCAGCTGGTTGTATTCCATCCTTTTGGTAACAGTCATACTCTCGGTGTCATGGTTTGTCATGAAATTCATCGATTACCTCATGGTGCATTTGGCGCAAAAGCGTGTGGGCGATACCAGTCTTGAGGAGAACTCACGCGCACGGCAACTGATGACCTATGTGAGCGTTGCGAGACGTATCATTACATTTCTGGTTTTTGCCATCGCGGCTTGGGTGATCATTTCCCAGTTTGAATCACTGGAAAAGCTTGGGATTTCGTTGCTGGCCAGTGCAGGTGTAATTACTGTGATCATAGGTGTTGCCGCACAGAGTACGCTGGGTAACATCATTTCTGGTTTGCAGATAGCCATCACAAAACCAGCCCGTATAGGCGATACAGTAATCATCAACGATGAATGGGGATACGTAGAAGATATTAGGTTCACCTATTTAGTGATTCGCACATGGGATGAGCGACGGCTGGTAGTGCCTTTAAAACATGTAACCGAAAACATTTTTGAAAACTGGTCCATGACCAATTCCCAACAAATTAGACCGATTCATTTGTATGCAGATGAAACGATCGATGTGAACGCGGTAAGGGATTATTTTGATGAGATCCTGCGCGAGGATGAGGACTGGAACGATGAATTTGATCCAGTGGTCCAGGTAACTGATGTGACAGAAAAGGGAATCAAAATACGTGCGTTGTGCAGCGGTAAAGACGCCGAGACTACATTCAAATTGCACTGCCGTATGCGGGAAAAATTGGTCGCCTTTATTGCAAAATACAAGGATGGAAAACACCTTTCTAAAGATCGTGTTGATATAATTAGGCTGGATTCTGATAAGGATACTTGACCCGATTAAATATGGGAACGTACCTTCTTATAAGATAATGAGGCTTATTGAAATTACGCTTTCGCGCAAGCATAATTCCAAAAATACGCTCTTGCACTATCCCGCCTTTTTCAAAACGACAAGCGGCGAGCTGCTCAGGACTCCTCTGATGTTGCTCAGCCCTATCAACGCAACCAGTAATGTGATGCCTGGTACAAATACCACAAATGGCAACCACGAAGGGACAAATGATTCCTGAAAAACAAATACAGACAGTGCCAGGGTGCTAAATAATGCCAGAAGTACCCCCACTAGACTGCCAAGTAACCCCAGAAAGACATATTCCAACGCAGAAATCTTAAGTATTTGCTTGTTTTGCGCACCTAGCGTACGTAACAAAACACTTTCTTTAATGCGCTGGTATTTGCTAGTGCGCACCGACCCGATCAGAACGATAATTCCTGTAAGAATGCTGAAAAAGGCCATAAAATTGATGATCCACGCGACCTTGTCTAGGATATCTTCGATTATCACAAAGGCTTGCCTGAGGTCAATTACCGTGAGGTTTGGGAACTGGGAAACAAGCTCACGCTGCAATCGTGCTGAATCCTGCTCACTTGCTACTGCCGTCGTAACTACGTTGAATTGAGGTGCCTCTTCCAGAACACCTGCAGGGAAGAGGATGTTGAAATTGGGTTGTAACTGTGACCAGTCTATCGCGCGAATGCTGGCTACTTGGGTTTGCATAAGAACGCCCTGCACATTGAATGTAATATGGTCACCTATGGTAAGCGCGGCGTCGCTGGCAAGGTTTTGAGATATGGAGATGGGGATTACTGAATTGGCTTCTGCACTAGGTTCCCAACCGCCTTCCACGATTTCTTCTGAAGCATTAAGATGGTCGCGATAGGTAGTCCTAAACTCGTGGTTAAGTACCCATCCTCTGATCTCGCGGGTAGTGTCTTGCTCAATCTCATTTACCGATCGGGATTTAAGTTTGCTTATGCGCATGGTAACGATGGGAATATCATCCAGCACCGGGGCGTCATTTTTATTCATCAACGTTTCTAGGTCCTGGGTTTGATCAGGCTGCACATCTAGGACGATAAGGTTTGGGTTGCTGGCAGATTGTTCCACACTAGTCTGTGATAGCAATAGATCACGAGTAAAGTATAACGTACTGACTAAGAATGCACCCAATCCTATTGATGTCACCAGCACTAGCGTCTGGTTGTTAGGCCTGAATAAATTAAGTATGGCCTGACGGCTCGGGTAGTTCAGCGTGCTCGGGAAAAACCTGCGCAGTAGTCGCATGAGCAACAATGCTGCACCTGCTAATAAACCAAAAGTCAGTGCAGTTCCACCTATAAAACTTAGTGCGTAGATAGCATCCCCCATCAACCAGAACGAGATCAGGAAAAGAACAAGTAGAATGCTGGAATAGATAATTAGGCGTAGGTAGGCTGGACTGTTGGCTTGGTTCTCATCCACCCGCAGCACCTGTAGAGGTGACACAAACCACGTACCTAGTAAAGGCAGGACTGCAAAAAGAACAGACATCACTAATCCCAGCAGAACACCTATGCTCAAGGAGATCCAGTCGATGCTAATTTGTACATCAAACGGTAAGAAATCTCTCAAGAAATAAGGAAATACTTCTTGAAGCCCCACTCCTATCAACGTTCCCAAAATCCCGCCCAGCAATCCTATTCCAGCCACTTGTATAAGGAAAATGAGAAAACTCTGTCGCCTGCTGCTACCTAGGCATTTAAGGATGGCAATTGATGAAAGTTTCTCTTTGATATAAATCTGCATGGAACTGGCAATCCCGATGCAGCCCAGAATAAGCGCGATAAATGCCACAAGGTTGAGAAACTCGCTAATGTTCTCATAGCGCCTTCCCAGCCTGCGACTAGTGCTGGTATGCGTGTCCAGGTCTGTGTCTGCCAGGTCGAGCTGGGTTTCAAGTCGGTCTTCCAGCCTTTCCAGATTGAGCGTATCTGAGGCTTTAAAGAAAAACTGGTATTCCTTCCGGCTACCGAATTTTAGCAACTGGGTTTGTTCCACCAAACGTTCGGGTATAACCACTGGCGGTGCCACACTGGTAGAAATAGCCGTTGCACCAGGGATGTTTTTTAGAGCTCCTGCAATAGGCAAGGTGAGCGAGCCTACCTTGATAGAATCCCCTGGTTTGATGTCGAACTGCAGCAGGAGGGTCGCGTCTACAAGTGCGCCGCCATCGTTCTGATAGTTTGAGGCAGCCGCAGCTGGTAATGTCTCCATCTCGCCGTAAAATGGAAAATCACCTTCCATACCGCGTACGCGCACCAGTTTTGTGCCCCCGTTTTTCGGGAAAGCAACCATGGAAACAAAATTGACCTCGCGGGCATCCGGCTTGAGTGAATCTATGATGGCTTGAGCACGCTCTGTAGGTTCCTGATCACTATCTATGATGTAGTCTGCACCCATAAGAGCTCTGGATTGTAGCTGCAGGTTGCGCTTCAGGTTTGTACTAAACAACTGTATCGCGACCACGGCAGCAATTCCCAACACAAGCGCCGATGAGAAAAGTATCAATCGCGTGCGACTGGCCCTAGCATCGCGCCACGCCATTTTAAAGAGCCATTTTATATTCAGTTTTTGCATTTAGATGTTAGTACTGTGTAGTCGTGAATTATGTTTTAAGAGTTACGCTTTCGCGAAAGCGTACTATTTACCATCCCTAGTAAAAACAATGTCTTGTACCCGTCCACCTTTAAGTCTTAGGATTTGCTGGGTGCGCGCGGCCAGTTCTGGATCGTGCGTGATGATCACCAGTGTAGTTCCGGCTTCTTTATTCAAATCCAGTAAAAGCTGGACTACTTTTTCACCTGTTTCTTCATCTAGATTCCCTGTTGGTTCATCTGCAAACAGGATCGTGGGGGTATTTGAGAAAGCACGTGCCATGGCTACACGCTGTTGCTCACCACCTGAAAGCTGCGAAGGGTAGTGATTCAGTCTATCGCCCAGTCCTACTTTTTCCAGCAGATCAACGCTCTTCTCCTTTGCACTGGGATCATTTTGCAGTTCAAGAGGAACACTTACATTTTCCAGCGCAGTGAGCGTGGGCAGCAATTGGAAATTCTGGAAAATAAAGCCCACTTGTTTATTACGTAGAGCCGCGCGCTCGTCCTGATTCATTGAATTCAGGTCACTGCCGCACAATTCTACGCTACCACTGCCTGGTTGATCCAGCCCTGCATAAATTCCCAGCAAGGTCGTCTTTCCGCTACCAGAAGGTCCCACTATTGAAAATGTCTGGCCACGATCTACCTCAAAACTGATGTCGTCCAGAACTGTTAATTCCTTATTACCGCTGGTATAGGTTTTTCCCACCGCCTTTACTTTTAAGATTTTAGTCATTAAACTGTCTGTCTTAATTATGTCAAGACCTCAAAATACGTTACAAAGGTTTGCTATCCCAGCGCTGGGACGATCTGGCGTCCTAATGTTTAGTTATTTTATCGTGAGCCTATTATTCATAAGCTGCAAGCAATCGGCCGAAGAATCAGCACTGGATCAGGATGAGCAGTCCACTACTCCAAGTACAGGTGAGCAACCAGAAGATAAATCAGGAACTATATTGTTCTTTGGCGACAGTATTACCGCTGGCTATGGATTAGATGATACTGATGATGCTTTTCCTGGACTGATTCAAGAAAGGATTGACTCACTCAATCTGGATTACGACGTGATCAACTCTGGAGTAAGCGGCGAAACCACTGCGGGCGGTAAGAGCAGGATTAATTGGGTCATGAACCAGCAGGTAGATGTGTTTGTTTTGGAACTGGGGGCAAATGATGGGCTGCGCGGCGTACCGGTAAACGAGACCAAATCAAATCTCATAGGTATCATAGAAACTGTACGTGAGAAAAGTCCAGATACCCAAATCATTCTAGCCGGCATGCAGCTACCGCCCAACTTTGGACAGGAATACACTGCCCAATTCAGTGCGATTTTCCCAGAAATTGCTGAGGAAAAGGATCTCTCACTCATCCCATTTATTCTAAAAGGCGTGGGCGGCGTCAAAGAACTGAATCAGAGCGATGGTATTCACCCAACTGCTCAAGGTCATGAAATTATCGCTCAAACAGTATGGGAGACTTTGGGTCCCATGCTGACCGAGTAGAAATGTTTCTTACCACTAGATTTGAAGTAAACTGAAAAGTAGAATTTGAATTAAATGAACCTACCCTCAACCTACACTTCTCAATTTGAACCTGATCTGATCAATGAAATCCAGCAGGTTGCCATCTACAAAGAATTGCCAGAAGGAACAGACCTGATTGAGCCTGGCAACTTCATACGCTCAATGCCTTTGCTGATTGAGGGAAGTATAAAAATTCTAAGACCAGATGAGGAAGGGGAAGAGTTGCTGCTTTATTATTTAGAAAAAGGTGATACCTGCGCCATGACCCTTAACTGCTGCATGGGAAATGCCCGTAGTGAGATTCATGCCATAGCAGAAACCGATGTTGAATTGCTTATGATCCCAGTACAGAAAATGGAAGAGTGGTCCAGCAGATTCAAAACTTGGCGCAATTTTGTATTCAATAGTTATCATAACCGCATGATGGAGATGCTGGAAACCATCGACCTGATAGCTTTTAATAATATGGATGAAAGACTGGAGAAATACCTAGAAGAGAAACAAAACATCTTACAAAGCCAAAAGATCCCAGTGACTCACAGGGAAATTGCAAATGACCTACATACCAGCCGTGTCGTGATATCTAGACTGCTCAAAAAAATGGAAAATAAAGGTATGGTCCAGCTTCATCGCAGCTATATCGAGCTTAGGTAACTTATGTGACTAAACTGTCCTGTGCCTGACTCTAGCTTTGTGACAGGTTTCAAAGCTGTATGGACATTGTTGAAATATTGGGTTATCTGGGAGCCCTGCTGATAGGCGTTACATTGGGATTGATCGGCGGGGGCGGTTCCATTTTGACCGTGCCGATTTTGGTGTATACTCTCGGGCTCAATCCAGTCACCTCTACCGCATATTCACTTTTTGTAGTAGGATCCACGGCCCTTGTAGGTGCCGTGCGCAACATGTTAAAAGGGATGGTGGACTTCAGGACTGCAATCGTTTTTGCGATTCCCGCCTTAGTTGCTGTATATCTTACTCGCGCATTTCTGATCCCTGCAATTCCAGAGGTGTTGTTTGAGTTTCGCTTTCCCGCAGGGAAGTTTATACCGAGCTTGTCGAGGTACGAAAGCCATATAGAAATAACCAAAGACCTAGCCATTATGCTCTTCTTTGCCTTTATCATGTTATTGGCTTCCATATCCATGATTCGAGACAGGCGAAAGGAAACAGAGCATCAAGAAGAGGTGAGCTACAATTATCCGCTGATTGTAGTAGAGGGTGGGATAGTAGGCGTACTTACTGGAATTGTAGGTGCGGGTGGCGGGTTTCTTATAATTCCAGCGCTGGTCTTGCTGGCAAAGTTGCCTATGAAAAAAGCCGTCGCAACTTCCTTGCTTATCATTTCAATAAAATCGCTCATTGGTTTTATGGGAGATGTTCAGAATCTCAGTATTGATTGGCCATTTTTGCTGACTTTTTCAGGTACCAGCATTGCTGGTATATTTATTGGCATCTGGCTGAACAATTATGTTGATGGTAAGAAACTCAAGAAAGGGTTTGGCTGGTTTGTGTTGATAATGGGAATCTATATTATCTATAAAGAATTGAGCGCTTGAAAAATATGCAGAAATATCTAAATGTCGTTGAAAATTCATTTTCAGGATACTGGAATTATCTGATTGATGAAATTTCAAATCCATCGTGGACCAATTATTTCTATTGGCTAATTGCATTATCTCTGCTTGTTTTTGCACTTGAAATCATCTTGCCATGGCGCAAGAACCAACCCATTTTGCGCAGAGGATTCTGGCTGGATGCGTTCTACATTATCTTTAATTTTTTCTTGTTTTCGCTTATCGGCTTCAATGCTTTATCCAACGTCGGGGTTGAATTATTCAATGATTTTCTGGGAACTTTTGGTTTGACCAACATTGTGGCCATCCAAGTAGATAGCTTCCCAGTATGGGCGCAGTTGTTGATCATGTTTATCATCGCAGATTTTATCCAGTGGAACGTTCACCGGATGCTACATCGTGTGCCATGGCTATGGCAGTTTCACAAAATTCACCATAGCATCAAGGTAATGGGATTTGCGGCTCAATTCCGTTTTCATTTTATGGAGACCATTGTATATAAAACCATCCAATACATCCCACTGGCGATGATAGGTTTTGGGATCGAGCAGTTTTTTGTGATTCACATGTTTGCTGTTTTTGTAGGACACCTCAATCATGCTAACCTTGAATGGGATTACGGGATGTTTAAATATGTGTTTAATAATCCTAAAATGCACATCTGGCACCACAGCAAGCAGTTACCAGAACAGCATCGCTACGGGATGAACTTTGGGCTGACATTGAGTCTATGGGATTATTTATTTGGTACAGCTTACGTTCCAGAAAGCGGTCGTGATATTGAATTGGGGTTTGATGGTGATGATGACTTTCCAGAAAATTTCGGTGGGCAGCTAATATTTCCTTTCAGAAAATAAATTCCCTAGTTCTTTATCACTTACAACTCATCGCAGAGTCTAATAGTCACCAAAAGTAATTCTGACATGTTTATGTTTGAAGAGAATGATCAAATCTTCAATGATGAATAGTAATTTAAACAAGCGTATTAATGTCAGCTATTTTGGAGAATGGTGGTCTACCTCAAATCCTGACAATGTGATTTATGGTAATCTTATTGTTTTTTCTGACGGCCAATATATTCTAGAAACAGCAGGATACTTTTTTTCTTCAGACTCTAATTTTTTTGACGTTGAGCAAAATCACTTCAATATTGACGGCATAGGAAAATCCAACTATGATTCTTCATTTTATTATTTTAGATTGAAGTATTGTTTGCCTAATGGGCGTGCTAGGTCCACGCGGTCTTTTGATTATAGAAAAACTAATGTTAGTTATTACTTGCAAACAATATCACATATTCGAGCAGAGGTGGAGCTTTTCAATCGATGCATGATTAATGTACTCAATCTTGATTTATTTATAAACGATAGATCTTCGCAATATCAAGAAAATCGTGAAGGCGGTGTTTTCAAATTCAATCATCCACAAGATTTACTATTTGTTGAATCAGATTTGTTTAGAATCACTATTCGAAATGGATACGAGTACAATTATCCAAATCACAATGGATTTGACTTCAGATTTCTACCAAGGTTCGACATTTTTTATTCGAAACTCGTAACTGAGGAAGAAACAAGAAAATTATCAGACGGATTGAATTGGTTTATCAGCCTCTGTTGCCTGTCACCTACTAATATCTTGAAATATGAACTTTCCAGAGATGACGTGTCAGAATATCTGACTGAACTGCATTATCATAATAGACTTGTTGACGAGAACTACAAGCAGCTGCGTCACGCTAGTGAATTGCTCATTACATTATCTGATGTCAGAAAGAATCCAGCTATATTAAAGCGATGGTTTAATCTTTTAGAAACCTGTCCTTTGTTGACAAAGGGTTTTATCTCAGTTTTGAATAACTCATCAACGTATATCGAAGACCAATTTCTAAGCCTAATTAATGGAGTTTTGACATACGGAGAGCAGTCCTTGCATAGTAAACGCTTGAAAAATGAAAAAAATTTATGGCTGACCTGTGAACACTTTAAACCATGTTTTTCTTCGTTTTATTTTCCGTCCAAAAAGACTGCAGATGAGATGGTAGCTCGTCGACACATCCTTGTACATAATTCAAAAGAAAGAGACTTGACACAATATCCAAAAGATGATTTTAGATTGAATTGGTTTCGAACTCAATTGCAATTTGTTACTATATCAATAATTATGTCAGAATTAGGTTTTGGAGAAGACATGATAAATGAAAAGCTAGAACAAAAAGCAATTAATAGAATAGCCTTTAATAAAGATAATTATTAAATTAAGTCAACTTTCACATCGCATTCCAGATCCAAAGGAGCCATCTCCATTATATTGTATGCTTTAATCATCAACAACTAACAATCATGAAAAAACACGTACTCAAATTTGCTGCATTTTCTCTAGTCATAGGTTTAAGTCTAGGAAGTTGTAAAGACACTTACAAAGACAATGACGGTGACGACGCAGCCGTAGAAAATGAAATGGAAGAAGCAGAGATGGATGATAGCGAAAACTCGCAAATTACCATTGAGCCTCTGCAGGATTCACCTGCCTACTCAAACGCATCTTTGAGCCACGCTGGCGACCAGACTCTCATTGTGAAACAGGCTGGGCCATTTGATTTTAATTTCAACGTCCAGAATTATGAGCTAGGAGCTCAAACCGATAGCCAAAATGCCCAAATGCTAGCAAATTCTGATAAGGGTCAGCATATTCATTTTATCTTGAACAACCAGCCATATTCTGCGCATTATGAAGCGGCATTCTCTAAAGAACTTCCAGCTGGAACTCACCACCTAGTTGCGTTCCTGAGCCGTTCTTACCATGAATCGGTCAAAAATGACAACAGCATGGTGGTACGTAAATTAAAAGTTGGCGATACTACGCGAAATAAAGATATCGATATGAATGCTCCTACACTGATTTATAGCCGTCCCAAGGGAACCTATTCAGGAAAGGATACTGAAAACCTATTATTGGATTTCTTTGTGCTGAATACTCAGCTCTCAGAAGATGGCAATAAGGTCAAAGCCACTATCAATGGTGAAGAATTTATGATTACAGAATGGGCGCCACAAGTAATCAAAGGACTGCCTAAAGGCGAGGTAAACATTCAACTTGAGTTAATAGATGGCAACGGCAACATGATTGACGGGCCATTTAATAAAGTGACGCGTACGGTAACGCTTAATTAAACCCGATTTAGAATTGATACAAAGCCCGACTAGTTTGGGCTTTATTATGCCTCAAACTTAAAACTGCGTTAAGGGTAACATCGGTTACCTATCATCTTGAGTCCGTTCAATAATTTTAGATCAAAGAAGAAACAAGATGGAAGTCAAACAATTTGAATACAAACCGCTCGCGCATTATTCTTACGCAGTCATGAGTAATGGTGAGATGGCGGTGATAGATCCTGAACGTGATGCTAGTCAGTATTACGCTTTCGCGAAAGCGAACAACGCAAAAATCATTGCTGTACTTGAAACCCATCCCCACGCTGACTTTGTGAGTTCACACCTCGAGATACGCGAGACAACTGGCGCAACGATTTACAACAGCAAAAAGTTAGGCGCAGATTATCCTCATCAAACTTTTGATGAAGGCGATAGTATTAAAATCGGGAATGCGACGCTGCGTGCTATCAATACACCAGGTCATTCTCCTGACAGCATAACCATCGTGGCAGAAGGCGAAGGCAAGACAGCTCTATTTACAGGCGATACGCTGTTCATAGGTGATGTGGGACGACCTGATCTGCGTGAGAAAGCTGGTAACATGCAGGCAAAACGAGAGGAGTTGGCCGAAATGATGTATGAAACCATGCAGTCAAAATACAATGATTTGCCAGATGAGGCGATTGTCTATCCAGCCCATGGTGCAGGATCATTATGCGGTAAAGGCATGAGCGACGATAGCAGTAGTACGTTAGGCGAGGAGCGTAAAAACAACTGGGCACTTAAAGAGAATGACAAGCAAGAATTCATGGATACCCTGCTGGATGGCCAGCCGTTCATACCTTTTTATTTCTCTTACGATGTTGAGATGAATAAACAAGGTGCGCCTAGTTTACAGCCGTCAGTTGAAAACGTGCCATTTGCAGAGCGCGCTCATACAGATGGACTCATCATCGATACCCGCGATGAATCTGATTTCAAAAGAGGACACCTAAAAGGCAGTATCAATATCATGGCTGTAAGCGACAATGCCAAGTTTGAAACATGGCTAGGATCAATTGTTCTGCCTGATGAGAAGTTTACGCTAGTCGTGGCTGATAAAAATGATAGGGAAAAGCTTCTGAAACGCACGGCAAAGATTGGCTACGAGCAACTGGTAAAACAAGTAATCACATTGCCGGAAGATGGACTACAAACAACTCCAGAACTTGATCTCTCACATTTTGAGAGCAATCCAGAGGAGTACACTATTGTGGACATACGCAATCGCAGCGAAATTAATGAGGGTAATTTTTTTGAAAATGCCCACGAGCACCCGCTTAATGAGCTCAGAGAAACTGCAGATAAGATCCCGACTGATAAGCCCATTATTGTCCATTGCGCTGGAGGTTATCGCAGTGCCGCCGGAAGCAGTATCTTGAATCTTGAATTAAAAGGAGCCAAGGTTTATGACCTAAGCGATGATGTCAGCAAATTCAAGTAGATGAAGAAAATTAAAATCTTTGTAACAGCAGCCTTTGGGCTGCTGTTTTTAGTTTCCTGTAAAGAAAAAGGTTCGGCAGGTGAACAAGTCGCTTTCATAGCGCCACAAGTCCAGGTTGTAGGAGCAATGCGCGATGCCATGTGGAAAGGCGAGATTTTTAGCAAAATTGATCTGGACACGATTTCTAATAAGGACAATCTCTATGCCTTAGGTCCAGTCGAGCAGATGACAGGGGAAATCCTGGTGTATGATGGCAAGTCGTATGTTTCTAAAGTCATCACAGATTCAACCATGCAAGTGACTGAGACTTATGAAGCAGGTGCACCTTTTTTAGTTTACTCAAATGTCAGTGATTGGAAAAGGGTAGAGGTGCCTGAAAATGTTTCAAGTCTCAAAGATTTTGAAACATTCATTACGGTACAAGCTCAGGCCCTTGATGCTCCTTTTACATTTAAGCTTCAGGGTTCAGTAAAATCTGCACTTATTCACGTTCAGAATCTTCCCCCAGGCACAAAGGTGAGCAGCCCACAAGAGGCTCATGTAGGTCAGAAAAAATATAGCCTAGACAATCGGGAAGTTGATTTACTTGGTTTTTACTCCACCAATCACAAAGGTATTTTTACGCATCACGATACAAACATGCACATTCACCTTATTACAAAAGACCTCAAAATGATGGGCCATTTGGATGAGGTGGAATTTGATAAAGTGACTTTGTTTTTGCCAGAAATCAGCGTTGAGTAATCTATGTTACCGTTCCGCTTTCGCGAAAGCGGGATATTTGCTGTCAAAAGAATATTTATGAACTGGATAACAGAACCCTGGCCGTGGTATGTGGCTGGGCCGCTAATCGCGCTTACCATGTTTTTGCTTTTGCTGGTCGGTAAGAAATTTGGGATGTCTTCACCATTGCGCACGACATGTTCTGCGATGGGAGCAGGAAAAGCAGCCGAGTTCTTCAGGTTCGACTGGAAAGCAGAACGCTGGAACCTAATGGTTGTTTTGGGCGCAATCATCGGTGGGTTTATTGCCTCAAATTACATGAGTAACAACACTGTCGAAATCAACCCAGCGACCGCTCAAGAGTTGAGCGAGAATTATGGAATCGATAGCGCTGGCGAGTCCTACCTACCACCTGAAATATTTTCTACCGATAACCTTGCAGATCCCAAAATGCCTTTGATCCTGCTGGCTGGTGGTTTTATGGTCGGTTTTGGTGCGCGATATGCCGGTGGCTGTACCTCTGGCCACGCCATTTCTGGACTCAGTAATCTTCAATTACCATCACTAATTGCCGTAATCGGTTTCTTCATAGGAGGGTTAGTGATGATTCATTTTTTATACCCGTTAATATTTTAAACCATGAAATACATCATTTACTTATTGCTCGGGACTTTTTTTGGAATCGTGATGTTCAAGTCAGAGGCTGCCTCATGGTTTAGGATCTACGAGATGTTCAGGTTTGATAGCTTCCACATGTATGGGATCATAGGTTCTGCACTTGTGCTGGGTGTAATCGGCATCTTGATAATCAAGAAATTCAATGTCAAACCACTAGGCGGTGGCGAGATGGGCTTGCAGCCAAAGGATAGAAGTGTAGCCCGCTATCTTTTTGGCGGAATCATTTTTGGTCTTGGCTGGGCGCTATCTGGGGCTTGTCCAGGACCTATGTATGTGCTCGCTGGCGCTGGTTTTCCCATGATTTTGATCGTGATTTTAGGTGCGCTGCTAGGAACTTTTGTGTATGGTTTGTTGCGGAGCAAGCTACCGCATTAGAGAGAGTAAATCCACTGTGATTCAATCTAGAATCAGGAACTCATAGGGCGCGAGGTCTACTTGCAAGCCTAGCGAGCGTTGCGATCCGGACATTACGTCTTCCCAACTGGTATTCTGAATTAGAGAAGGTAGTGTATAGTTCACAACGCGATCTCGCGTATTGACAATCACCATCATCTCGTCATTGCCTTTGGATTTTTTAAAATGCAGGATGTCCTGATCGGGATACTCTGTACATGTTCCAGTCCTGGCAGCATCACTGCTGGCGTAGAATTGGAGCATGGTTTTATACTGGTCAAGCATAGCGGGATTTTGCGACCAGTCAATCGCAGTATTTGAGAAAAAAGGAACGTTGGCAGCCTGGCCTACCTCCTGACTGCTATAGATGAGTGGTACACCATCATGGAATATCGTTGCTACAGACGCACTTAGCGCACCATCGATACCATTGAAAGTACTTATGGGTGTGGCATGCCATGCAGACTCATCGTGGTTTGTGGTAAACCTCACATACTCTTTACCATTGGTACGTTGGAGTACTCAGATTGCGCTTTTGCGAAAGCGGTTGCCGCATCATCACCTGCGTAGACATCGATGATACTCCCATAAAATTCCCAACCGAACGCCAGATGAAAGCCAGCGTCAAAATGATCGTCGCGATTACCCTCTGCAAAAAATATTAGATCTCTATCTGGAATTGAAGAAAGGTTGGCAAAGGCTTCCTGCCAAAAGTCTGCCGGTACGCCATCTGCGTAATCACAACGGTAACCGTCCACGTTTGCCTCAAGGATCCAGTAACGCATCGCGTCAATCATTTCGGCGCGCATTTCTGCATTGTCAAAGTTTAGGTCTACCACATCACGCCAGTTTGTGTCAGGGGGATGCACGATTAGTCCAGCATTATTTTGAGTGTACCAGTCCTCATTCACAATCCAGTCATTATCCCATGCTGTATGATTTGCAACCCAGTCTAAAATTACAGCCATCCCGCGTACATGTGCTTGATCAGTAAGCGCTCGTAGGTCATTCAAATTACCATATTCTGGACTTACTGCTTTATAATCCCTAACAGTGTAAGGTGATCCTACGGAACGCAACTCACCCTGAGGGTAGATGGGCATAAGGCAAATAGTATTTATACCTAATTCCTGAATATGATCTAGGCGATCAATCACACCTTGTAAATCCCCTTCAGCACTGAAAGCCCTCAGGTTTACTTCATACATAATGATATCCTCTGCAGCTGGCACGCCAGCAAATGGACTGCCGTATTGTGTGTAGTCAGTAACAGAAATTCCTACTGTCTGAGAGCTATGAATTGTAGGATCATCGTCCCTTCCACAGGAGCAAAGGAGCAAGAGAAAGACAATGCAATAGATGATTCTACTCATAGTTTTTGTATTAAAATATTAGAACAAATAAGATAGAATCACTGAGAAACTTTATAAAGTACATTTTTAGGAAAAATACCTAAAAATAAAACTAACACTATCCATTAATCATAGGGAAAAAGGCAGAATTCTCAAAAATCTTTATTCGCAAATCTTAAAGGAATAAACTCAAAATCTTATTTTTCAAAAATTGAAGCTTGTAAACGTTGAGTTAATAGCTCATTGAAGATAATCTTTATTCAATACAATGTTTTTCAAGCATCACTTGATTCCATTGCGGTTAATATCTAAAATCATCGCGTGAGATAGCGTGGCTTGCTTCCACGTGTTTTCAATCGTGATTGTAGGTGCGCTGCTAGGAACTTTTGTGTATTGATTATTGCGTAGCAAATTACCGCACTGAGAAGGGAATGAAGTCTACTTGAATGAATAAGTAAGTCCAAATGAAAAGAAGGAGCTGTAAACCTTGTTTTCAACGCTTACACCGCCACCAACATCTATGTCCTTAAATACTCTAGAGAGCCCGCGATTATAGCGTAACTGTGCTCCAAAGCCTTCTACAATATTGAAGCTGAGACCAGCATGCGCGCCAAAATAGAAATTTTGAACAACGTCTTCATCTGTAGAGAAATTTAACGCAGTTATTTCTGTTTCTTCATTAATCAGCATATTCATAGAAGGGCCAAAGTCAATTTTCAAATCTTCGGTAATTGAAACTTTGACATTTATTGGAATACTTAAATAGTCTGCAGAAAGAATAACATCAGTAGGGATCACTGAAAATCCAGTATCAACCAACGCTTCACTTTTGAAACCTTGTGAGCTGTATAAAAGTTCTGCGCCTAACCCTATTGTCTCAGTCAAGGTATAACTATAACCAATCCCGGCATAAGGCCTAAGCCTATTCTGAACATCACCTTCAACGTCATCACCTACAAAGCGAGAAAGATTCATCCCAGCCGTTAGATAAAAGCTTCCCTGTTTTTCATAATTGTCATCATCTTGTGCATTTAAAGAAATGGAAAGCATTAAAGCTGCAAGAAGTAAGTATATGCTTTTAATCATGATTCGGAAATTTGTGGCGCAATATAGTTGTCAGATTTTTTCACCTAGCCACAGGAAAAGGTTTTTTTCAAGATCCTGACAAAAGTCATCTTTTGCAGCTTTGGAGCGCTGGTATTTTTGGACCATCATTTAAAAGCAATGTTATGAAAGCGATGATTCAAAAAGTAAGTATAGATTGGAATGAGAACTTCATGTTGTATGCTGCAACCTCTATTATTGTTTGCACCTGTCTGGGAGGTTTTGCAGTGTTCTCGATTTTTACAGAAAGTGCAGGCCTGATGCAAAAACCTCAAATCTTTACTGTGGTAGCCGTTACCTCAAATGTTTTAGCATCTATCCTTACCGTACAAAAACCAAATATAGTTTTGAAAGCGGTAAGCGTAAGTGTAGTAGTAAGCACCCTTCTGATGGCTATCAACCTGCTTTTCTAGAGATTTCTAGATCGCAGGAAGCCTCTAGGCTTATATTGTATATAGAATATCTCCTTTCGCGCAAGCGTAAAACAGAGGAGAGCGTTGCTTCTAAAAAGCCTCTGCGATACTCAGGTATAGGTTATTTGTTCCGTTACCGAAGCCCCAGTCAACACGAATATTGAGGTTCTCTGATTTGTCAAGCATATATCGTAAACCTGCACCGTAGTTAGGCTTCAAAGAACTAAATTGAAAGTCTGCAATGTTATTGTAAACGCTACCCGTGCCCACAAAGGCTACCCCGCCCCATCGTGAGTCCTCGCCAAATCGTTTTCGATATTCCACCTGAGCGGCGATCATGTCTCGATCGACAAAGCGCCCTTCCTGGTACCCACGCATTATATCGCTACCGCCAAAAAAGCTGTACTCGATAAATGGCTGGTCGCCTCTCACGGCTCTTCCAGCAAATTGAAATGCAAGAATGTCCTGGTAATTGTCTTTTAATTCAATGAAGTGACGCAGGTCAATACGGGTTAGATTAAAGGTGTGTGTTCCACCCAGTACCTCAAAATACTCGCCGTGGGTAAACTCCAGATACCAGCCGTTGTTGGCATTTAGAATATTATTTCTACTGTCAAACAGCGCCGCAACCTCAGCCCCGACTGATGTAGATCCCGCAAACCCATCTAGTCTTGTTCTACTGATGATTCCGTCAGGTCTTACCGTAACATCATAAATTTTATTGTAGCGTACTCCTGCACCTATAAAAAGGTAGCGATGGAACATCTGTTTCAAGAAAATAGGCTCAAACAAAAATTGGGTGTAATTGTATTGATCCTCATTACTTTCAGGCGTGTCGTTACCGATCCCGAAATATTTAAGCGGATAGTTTTGAAACAATAAATTTCCTTCAATCACCCATTTTTCCTGATTGGTGAACATTTCAAACCCAGAGAATAGAAAGAACTGATTATTTAAAGTGTACTGTGCCGTGATAGGCATGTTTGACGTTCTGGTTTCCTCGCCACTACCTTTAAATTTAAATAGATATTTAGCTCCTATTCCGAATCCGAGATTGGTCTCTGGCGAGTAACTCACCACAGGTGCAGCGATAAACTTCTGTAGGAATAAGGTGCTGTCTCTTTCGACCGCTCCTCGGTTAGGGTAAAAGGTGAAAAAATCTTTTAGCTTTTCAAGCTTGCCATAATCAGTTGTATCTGCTTTCTGCTTTTGGGCGATTGCTGGTTGCAGAACAAGGAATGCGATCAGTGCTAATAATGCAAGGCTGCGGGTTTGAAACTTTTTCAATCTTTGGTCTTCTTGAATGACCGACCAATATACTTGGTTTACCTTGTAGGTAAAAACCGCTTTGTGATAAGATTACAAATTCACTTCAGTAGTGCCTTTTTTTATTGGAATAGCGCTTTCGCGAAAGCGTAATAGTTCAGGCGCCTACAATAGGTCGTGCGTTTTCAAAAACTCGTCCAGCTCTTTTATCTTAGGATTCTTTAAATGTTGTCTATCATAAATGACTGTCGGGAACTTGAGTTTGCCCTCATATAGACACATGACCCGCTGGGCTGCCATCTCATCTTCTTCTACATTGTAATCGTCAAATTCTACCCAGTTGCGCTGCAAGTGATTGCGCAAAACAGCCGATTTTGTGCACCACGTGGTTCCGTAAAGTTCGAGTCTAGGCATTTTCTATCTTTTTGGCGGTAATGGATAAAAGAAATGATTGCACATTTTCTGCTTTATCCACGATGAAAGGTGTAATCGACATTAAAATAATAGAAACCGCCAAAAATATCTGGTAGTTTTCCTGACTAATCAAGTCATATTCAAGTCCGCTCTGTGCAAGTACAAATGAAAACTCACCTATCTGAGCGATGGAAAAGCCCACGGCAAGCGCCGTTTTCCAATTCAATTTCATGACCTTGACCGCCAGCACACCAGCCGCTGCCTTTACGATAAATGTAAACACGATCCAGAAAGCGATCCAACCATAATCAATCAGAAAGATCTTGTAATCCAGCAACATACCCATAGAAATAAAGAAGAAGCTCATAAACACATATCTGAAAGGAAGAAAGCATGAAATCGCCATGTGATTGTAATCCGTTTCAGAGATGATCAATCCTGATATAAAAGCACCCAGCGCCAGCGACAGTCCCAGTTGCTCAGTAAGTAGTGCGATTCCAGTCACGATAAATACTGTAGCAATTAAAAAGACCTCTTGGCTTTGAATTTTCATCACGGTTCTTAGAAAAAATGGAATGACGTATTTGGCAAGTAAAAAGGCTATACCACCCATCAAAACCAACTTACCGATTAAAATGCCCACTGAAATCAAAGGATCTTCACCCGCTCCCGCAAGAATAGGGGTAAAGAGCATGAGCGGTACGATCATGATGTCCTGAAACAGCAGAACCGCCAAAATAAATTTACCGTGAGGTGTTGCAATTTTATTGGTATCCTGCAAAACCTTGATAACAATGGCTGTACTGCTCAGAGCATAAAGAAATCCCCAAAAAATGC
Source organism: uncultured Flavobacteriaceae bacterium (assembly GCA_964478845.1). GTDB lineage: Bacteria > Bacteroidota > Bacteroidia > Flavobacteriales > Flavobacteriaceae > Nonlabens. Next base: position 57,307 of record CAYZJT010000009.1, read on the forward strand.
TCTCCTCCCAACTGGGTCGCATCAACAGATAAATCAGAATAGCTGTGAGTGCAATGGTGAAGAAAACTTGCGCCGCGCCACCACCTAAAACGTAGCGTTTGATTTTCTTCAAATTACCGAATGAAAATTCCAGACCCACGGTAAAGAGCAGAAGGATGATCCCAATTTCCGCATAGACATCTACTTCCTCCATATCAGCAAAGTAGCTTGACGTATTGGGACTTAATAGGACACCAGTAATCAGGTAACCTATGATATACCTAATCTTGAGGAATCTACAGATAATGATTACCGCAGTCGCCACACCAAAAATTGCACAGATATTGACCAATATCTGGTGCTGCATGGGATTAGAGGTCAAGAGGCTGAACATAAATTTTGGTTGTTAGTGAGAAATCCTCCAACCAAAAATAAAACCTTCTGGCCCACAATGAACTAGAAGGTTTAAGTTATTGCCAGACGCTCGACTTACCGTCGGAAGGTAACCACTGGGAGTTGAGAATAATTAGCCAGATCCTCACTTATGCTACCGTTCAAAAAGTGGCTAATCCCTTTTCTAGCGTGTGTACTTGTAGCTATGATATCTGCCTCAACATGAGCAGCATAATTGATTAAACCAGATTCTATGCTGTAGTCCTGGATACTAGTGATTTGCTGCAAGCCGGTTTCATCGTAAAACTTTTGCTTGCGATCTTGAAAATCCCAAGTGCTCATGAAGTGACGCTCTGGCGTAGAAACATATACCAGTTCAACTTCTGCTTCTAATTTTTCAAATAACTTAAGTGCTCGATTTAGAGCGGGGATGCTCTCGTCACTCAAGTCAGAAGCAAAAAGTACTTTTTTGAGTTTGAGGTCTTCTGGATCCTCTTTAAGAATCATTACTGGTGTCGCGCTGTGTCTTACCATTTTCTCGGCATTTGAACCCGTTACCCAGTTGTTTCCTATACTCTTGCCATGCGACCCCATGATGATTAGGTCTGCATCTAGCTCATTGGATACCTGATCTACTTCATTATAGACCTTATGTTGCTTTACTACAGCCTCGTAGTCTACACCCTTCAAATATTTTTTGTCTAGAAATTCATCAAATTGCTTTTCAGCCAGTTTGAGCATAAATAACATCTCATTTGTCTTGCTGGAACTGGTAGCCGTGATGATGGAGTCAGATAGCTCTAGCATGTGCAGGATGTGCAATTTTGCGTTATGCTTTTTGGCCATTTCTGCACCTGCTTTCAATGCAAATTCAGAGGTTTTGGAAAAATCTACTGGTACAATGATGTTTTTCATGGTTGTTAATTTCTGTAAAGGTATCGCTGCGGCGTAAGCTTGTAAAATGATTTTAGTCATGTTTTGATATTCTTCTTTTTGATTTTGAGTTTGATTCCGCGTAAGCGTAAAATTCAAGGTCACTAATAATTGTAAGAGAACAAGATCAAAATCGACATACGAGAATACTTTGTTTAATCATTAACACTTCATCGTTAAACAAAGTCTACTTTTAAACCAGAATTTAATTGAACTGGGAACTGTGTTCCACTGGAATTAAATATTATGAAAGAAAACGTAATTGCTATTGAAGAGTACCTCACCGAAAACAACGTATTAACCACTCTATCAGATCAGGAAATAGGAGATGATCACCTATTTACAGGTCTAGAGACACCGATGAAGCTCGGTGCATTTGATTTATCAAATGAAGAAAAGCGCCAGAAGATAGCTTACCATTTTGCAGAGATCATGGACACCCTAGGGTTAGATCTTACCGATGATTCTTTGCGTGGAACACCATCCCGTGTAGCAAAGATGTATGTGGACGAGATCTTTTCTGGACTGGACCCTAGAAACAAGCCCAAGGTTGCGCTTTTCGACAACAAGTATCAGTACAATCAGATGCTGGTCGAGAAGAACATTACTTTCTACTCAAACTGCGAGCATCACTTTGTACCTATAATCGGTAAAGCACATGTAGCTTACATCTCATCAGGTAAAGTGATAGGATTGTCTAAACTCAACAGGATCGTCCAGTACTATGCAAAACGTCCTCAAGTGCAGGAGCGTTTGACAAATCAGATAGGTGTTGATTTGCAGAAAATTCTTGGAACAAATGACGTGGCTGTAATCATCGATGCAAAACACCTTTGCGTATCATCGCGTGGAATCAAAGATGATACTTCAGCAACCGTGACAACCTTTTACGGCGGACAGTTTCAGGATGACGAGAAGATCAGACAATTGAACAGCTATATCCATAACAACTAGGCCTAGCAGAAATTTGATTTTAGAAAGCGGCGCAAACGCCGCTTTTTTTATTCTCCCAAAAAATTCAATGTAACACACAATAACATTTGTGATTACGATGCATGTGCTAGGCAATAGGATTGTTCCTAAATTTGAGTAAATTCAAGGCCATGAGATCATTCTTATTATTACTGTCAATTCTTTTGACCTTGAGTGTTTACGCTCAAGACGAAAACGAGGAACGTTTAAATCGATATCAACAAATGCTTAAGCAGTCACAGGAATTGGTCAGCAAGCCAGCACCCGATTTCACTGTGAAAGACCTAGATGGAAATGTGCACGATTTGAGTAAATATCGTGGTAAAACTGTTGTGCTCAATTTTTGGTACATAGGCTGTGCGCCCTGCCGTAAGGAAATCCCAGATCTCAACAATCTAATTGAAGAGTACAAAGACAAAGATGTCGTATTCATCGCCTTGGCCACCGATTCAAAGAAAAAATTAAAGAGCTTCCTGAAGCGGAAACCCTTTAATTACAATATTGTTGCCTCTGCTAGAGATGTGGCTAGTGATTACAGCGTTTTAGGCTACCCTACCAATATCGTCATAGATAAAAATGGCAGAATAGCCTTTTCAAAAATGGGTTACGGTGGTGATAGCACTGCATTAGAGTCTGCTATTAAAACTGCTGTCAATTAACAGCAACCCCCGCCATCATAGTGGTAAGTGGACTCGCTTATAAAAATATCGTCGCGCTGTAACTTAGCTAATGCCCCCGCAGTTTTATCGCAAATCGCAAGCGGCTGATTCTGCAACAAAACATGTCCTTTGCCATCGTCAAACTGACGGTCTTCACCAAAGTAAATCGCAGCCTTCCCAGTAAAAATACAAGGTCCGTCATCCGGCATAGGGTCCTTAATGGCTGCAACCTCAATCGACTCGATGTAGATCAATTCGTCAGTAGGGTAGTGCTTTGGATCTAGTATTCTGTAGGGCTTTCTCGCGCGTATTTCAATCGTTCCAAAACCAACATCAGTCAGCGCTTTGACGTATTTGTCGATGGGCAACGAACCACTCAAACAAAGCGCTCTCAATCGGTCATCGTTGCGCAAAGTTTTATTCATTTCCTGCTCGCAGGTCGGGTCGCTCATGACCAGACGTCCGTGTGGTTTAAGGACACGGTGCATTTCTTCAATGGCGCGTTTGAGATCTTCTTCCTTGAATATGTTAAAGAGGCAATTTTGAGCTGCCACATCGATGCTGTTGTCCTCAACTGGCAGGTTGAGTGCGTCACCCTTGTGCAGTTCAACAAATTCGCTTTTGAACCACGGATTCAGCTCCTCGGCTTCTTTAAAGTTTTTACGGCTGGCTTCCAGCATCTCATCAACCACGTCAACACCTATGACACCGCCTTTGTATCGCGAGAAGTAAGCAAACTGCAGCAATTCCATACCACCGCCGACTCCCACGTAAAGTGTTTTGGGCGATCCTGTCAAATCACGAGCGTGGACTGTAGATCCACAACCGTAGTTCATTTCTTGCATGATGCGCGGAATCTTTAGACCCGGCAATTCCCAAACAGGATTGGTTGTACAGCATAACCCGACATCTGGGGTGAGCGCAGCTTCTTTGTATAATTCTTCTGTTGCGTTTAAGTAACTCATATTTATTAGCTCTTAGCTTTTGGTGTTTAGCACTTAGCCGTTTTTTTAGCTTTCTGCTGTTTGCTCTTTGCTATTCGTTTTTAGCGCTTAGCTGCTTTGTTTACATCTACATCGCCCTTCGAGTGCCTCAGGGCTACATCCGTTTTCCGATAAAGTGGTGAGACCCTCGAACTACGGTTTTACCTCTTTACAAAGCGCCCTTCGAGTACCTCAGGGCTGCATCCGTTTTTCAATAAAGTGATGAGGTCCTCGAATCACGTCTTTGAAAATCTCATACCACATACCTAATTCCACATACCTAAGCATTACGCCACACTCCCCTGACAACTACTACCCGCCCCGGCAGTACAGCCATAACAATGCTGCGAGATCTGGATATGGCGACCAGCTAGTAAATCTTCATTGTACTGATTGATGTGTTGTGCCTCGCTATTGACTTTCAAATCCAGCATCTGGTTGAAATCACAATCGTACAAATAACCATCCCAGCTCACCGAAAGCGTATTGGTACACATCACGTTCTGTACAGCCGCTGGATTATATGCTTCGACAAGCGCATACATGTAGTCCTCATAGTTCTCGCTGGCGATCAAGTAATCCAAAAATCTAGCGATCGGAAGATTGGTTATCGCAAAAAGATTATGGAAATGAATGCCAAAATCTTCCAGCAACGCCTTCTTGAAATCCTTTTCCATACTGGCTTGATCACCAGGTAGAAAAGCACCGCTTGGGTTATAGACTAGATCCAGTTTTAGATCGCTGTCTGGCATCCCGTAGCCTCGCTCGTTCAGTTCCTGCAATGCCTTGATGGATTTGTCAAAAACCCCGTCACCGCGCTGCTTATCGGTTTTTCCTCTGGTCCAGTGCGGCATCGATGAAACCACGTGAATACCATGCTCTTTGAAAAAATCTGGTAGGTCGTGATATTTGGGATTTGCGCGTATGATGGTCAGATTAGATCGTACAATAAAATCTTTGACACCTACTTTGCTCGCTTCTTCCACAAACCACCTAAAATGCGGATTCATTTCTGGCGCACCGCCCGTCAAATCCAGCGTGTGAGCACCAGTCGTCTCAATCACGTCCAGAATTTGCTGCATGGTCTCGCGCCTCATGATCTCCTTGCGGTCTGGTCCTGCATCGACGTGACAATGGGCACAAACCTGATTGCACATGTATCCTACGTTTACCTGTAGGATTTCAAGTGGCTTTGGCTTGAGCGGGAATTGGTCTGTCTCGCTTATTTTTTCGCGAAAGCGAGGCAATTCACCATTTGAAAACGGCCAACCATTTAGGATTTTTAATTGCTTTTTTTTATTTGCCAGCTCGCTCTCACGGCGCTGCAGTGATTTTTTAGTCTCTACGGCTGTAGACATGTAGGCTCGGGATTTTGTCAGATCAAAGTTTAGTTTAGGTCGTAGGAAATAGCTTTTCCTACATTTCTAGTTTCTTCACTTTGTTCATCATTTGCACTCCATGTACAAGAGTCGCGCCACCTCTTATGGCACCGGCCACGTGTACGGCCTCCATCATTTCTTCTTTGGTAATCCCGCGCTGTAGCCCATCACCCGTGTAGGCATCGATGCAGTATGGACATTGCACGGCATGGGATACGGCAAGTGCAATCAGCGATTTCTCGCGTGCCGTAAGCTCTCCTTCTTCAAAAACCTTCCCGTAGTAGTCAAAAAACTTTTCTCCTAGCTCCTGACTCCATTCTGTGATCGAACCAAATTTCTTTAAATCCTTTGGGTCGTAATAAGTTTTGTCCATCCGTTCTTTTTTGCGGGCTGTAAAGTACGACACAGCTAGTCATTGCCGTGACTTTTCTAGAGCAAATGGTTTATTGCTGTTACGCTCCTGCCTGCCAGAGGCACGACAGGCAGGTTCGCGAAAGCGTACCCATAAAAATCATCTTGCTAGTTATTAACAGTTTGATAATTAGAACCGCTCTAACAACTACGCCTTAATCCGGACTGTATTTTTAAACAAAAAAGCAATGGCAGATTATGATAAAGACGAGGTGTGGCAAGAGTGGCAGGACACGCACAACATGTCCAAAAGCGAGCTGGAAGATTGGCTAGACACCGAAGAATCAAAAAATGCCGGTCGCGAAAAAGACAACGGTGAGACTGTAGGACATGAGGCAGGACGCCAACTCGCAAAGATCATGGGTAAAAACAAGGAAGATTTAACCGAGGCCAACTGGGACAGGATCAATCAGACGGTAGGCATTTATCACCAGAAGATCAATGATAGCCAGATGCCCAGCGGTGTTATCGAGGGCAGCGCATGGCACCACGCGCTCAAAAACTGGGCTTACGATCACACCAAAAAATAGACCGATGAAGAAACTACTTTATATACTGTTTATAGCCGGTACTTTAGCCAGCTGCCGTAATGAGAACAAACCCGCCGCCGAGGAATTAAGACAGGACGATCCTACTAATCCCAATCCAGACACAGGAAGTTCCTATCACAGTCATGAATTGCTATTCTCAAAGCAAGTTTACTATTACTGCTAGAAACCTGTGTGGGTTGTTGTCCTGACATGACAAAAGTCATAAAGGGTGCCACAGGTGGCCTCATAATTTTGTCCTGCAAAGAATTGGACGGATTATGGCTGCACTCACGGCACAGCAACTGGTTGATAAGTACAATGTTCCCGGACCTCGTTATACGAGCTATCCTACCGTTCCTTATTGGGATGCGTCAGGTTTTAGCTCGCGTGAGTGGAAACAATCATTGAACCGTCAGCTGGAAGAAGGTAGGCTGGAAAAGGGCATAAGCCTGTACATACACCTACCTTTTTGTGAAAGTATGTGCACGTTTTGTGGCTGTACAAAGCGCGTTACCAAAAAACATACGCTCGAGATTCCCTATATAAAGGCGCTGCTCAAGGAATTGGATCAGTACCTAACGATGATGGGTAACAGATTGAAGGTACAGCAGATTCACTTGGGTGGTGGCACGCCCACATTTTTCTCACCAGAAAACCTCGCTGATCTGCTCGACGGTATATTTTCCCGTGTTGAAGTAGCCCCAAACCCTGAATTCAGTTTTGAGGGACACCCCAATAACACAACCCGCGAGCACCTCACCATGTTTCATGAGCGAGGATTTACCAGAGTTTGCTACGGTGTACAGGATTACAATCCAGAAGTTCAGAAAGCCATCAATAGGCATCAATCCTTTGGGCAAGTGCGCGACATTACCGCATTGTCTAGGGAATTAGGCTTCACATCTGTGGGGCATGATGTGGTTTATGGGTTGCCATTCCAGACGCTGGAACACGTCCAGCAGACCATAGCATACACGCTAGAATTGCGCCCAGACCGTATTGCATTTTACAGTTATGCTCACGTGCCATGGATAAAAGGTAGCGGGCAGCGCGGTTACGACGAGAGCAATCTGCCCTCACCACAACTCAAGCGGGCGCAGTATGATTATGGAAAGCAAACCTTGCTGGATGCTGGCTACGTAGAAATTGGTATGGATCATTTTGCCCTACCGGAGGATGGCTTGACCCTCGCTATGCAGAATGGTTCATTGCACCGCAATTTTATGGGCTACTCGACCGCCGCTACCAATGTCATGATAGGTCTGGGCGTGAGTTCCATAGGGGATAGCTGGTACGGTTTTGCGCAGAATGTAAAAACCCTTAAAGAATATTATGCTCGCTTGCGCGAAAACGAATTGCCATTACTTCGCGGTCATATTCTAGATCAGGAAGACTTAATCATTAGGCAACACATCTTGAATTTGATGTGCAGGTTTGAAACCAGTTGGGAAGATACAGCACTTACCTTTCCAGAAATCCCTGAGATTTTGATTAAGCTCAAGGAACTAGAGCAGGATGGTTTGATCGAATTTGGTTACAAATCTTTGAGAGTTACAGAACGCGGTCAGGCATTTGTTCGCAACATTTGCCTGCCTTTTGATTTGAGATTGCAACGCAAGAAGCCGGCTACACAGTTGTTTTCTATGACTGTATAATATAGGTTCTTGAATAGATTCAGGATCGCTTCGCTTCAAGAACCATGATTCAATACATATTTAGAAGTTGAACTCGAATTAAGATTTTTAATCTTCTTGCCTTTTTGGTCAAGAATAGCCTAGACGTAAGTACTCGAGGTAGAATATTAGTTAGAAGGAAAAACCATAGGGTTGAATTCTTTCCCGTGGTGATCGTAGAGTTCCTGTAAAAATGCTTGGATTTTATCACCCTTCACATGATCCATGACGACAATTTTAAACCAGGTAGGATCGTGGTGATTGTCGGGGACGAGTCCGTATTTTTTTATAATTGATTTTTCCAGTCCGCTGGAATGGATTGTCACAATGTTGCTTCCCTGAAAACAAATGTGTTTCAGATCAAGTTTTTTGAGGTGTGCAGCTAAAATTTGCGTTCGGTAAACCAGTTGGTCAACTTTTTCCTTCCAGTCAAATGGCCCGTAGTTGAACAGGATTTTATAGACGGAAATTGCATTTGCACCACTACGGCTTCCTACCAGCGTGCAATCCATACCAGAAACGTATTGGGCACTGCTCGTAAGCGTAAAATCCATCATGCCTTTTCTGCAGATAAAAATTCCCGTTCCGTAGGGAGCTTGTAGCATTTTGTGGGCGTCAAGCGTGAACGAATTTATACGATCGTCTTTAAAATTGAGTTTCTGATCGGTAACGGTAAATGGATACAGAAAGCCACCGTAGGCACCGTCCACGTGAACTTTGATTTCGGTTGCGATATTTGACAGGGCTGGCCAGTAATCATCCAGATTATCCACAGACCCGTACATGGTCGTCATCATGTTACAGATCAGAATCAATTTGTCACATCCCATTTCTTTGAGCTGACCTGCAACTTCCTTTATCGCCTCAGGCTTTAAGCGGCGAGTATCTTCATCTACCTCTACTTTGAGAATATTCAGATTGAGTAGGTCTGCGCCCTTGTCAAAAGAATAGTGAGAGTCACTGCTGCAGATTACTGCAATGTTGCTGTAATCCTTGCTCAACTCATATTTCTCACGGTAATAATTGCGGTAGATCCACAGCGCCTGAATGTTGCCTTCGGTTCCGCCAGAAGAGATATACCCATCGATGCATTGCTCATGCGCCCGCAGGATGTCCTCGCCTATCACCTCAATTACATCAGCCTCCAGCTTTTGTGTCCCAGCAAAAAAGCTCTCCGATTCCTTGCCATCGGTATGGACGCCTATGTGATTGGGATTATTGATGAGCGTCTTGAGGTAGGTTGATCCTTCTAGGATCTGGTTGCTGGCTGCAAACTCCTCACGATCGAGGTGCGAAGCCGGAACCCCCATGGCAGGGTCATCGTAGAAATTGATATTGCGTTCTAGCGCAGCTTCTATATTGGTATTGATGGTTTTGCGAGATAGGCGTTTCCACTTCATTTGTTGACTTTAATAAAATGCAAGGCTAAGCAATTTTTTAAGGCAAGCACAAATTAGGCTATCGGCAGCTTGTCGCTGTTATGTGATATAAGGCTGCTTAATTTTTCTTGCGCAGTTCTTTGTTACGGGCTCTGTGTTTTCTTGCCTTTCGTATTTTGACAATTAGGAAGATTAGAATGGCAACGACGACGATGCCGTAAAGGCTGTAAGCCAGCCAGCCATCTGTCCAGCGACCTATATTTTGGGTTGAAGAAAGTAGTTGATTCATAACAGGTTTTATCAAATTGTGTTTACGGTGTTTTAGATAATTACGCTTTCGCGAACCTACCTGTCGTGCCTCTGGCAGGCAGGAGCGGAAATAATCAACCAGTCATACTAGCTTTAATGCCTAAAGTCAGAATTCAGGCTTGTTGTTACATCCTTTATCTGCCAAAACAAAAAAGTCGCTACGTCAATGATTCTGAATAGAATTGCGGTTGATAATCGAGTTATTAGATTTTTTACCATTAATGACATGATTGAGATGAGCCGACTAGCTCTGTAGTTACTTGAGGCGCGGGCGAGATGTACTTAATGCCCAGCCCCAGCCCTCGTACGATAAACAACAAACCGATGATAATAACGAGCACGGGTATAGCTTTAACCACTTTCTTTTTTACTGTGCCTTTTAAGAAATTACCTAGATAAACCGCGGTAGTCATTAGCGGAATCGTTCCCAGCCCAAACAGTGCCATGTAGGCAGCACCCATCCGCGGCCCGCCAAAGGCAATAGCCCCAAAAATCGCTATGTACACCAGCCCGCAGGGCAAAAGCCCGTTGAGAACACCGATCGTGAAAAATGTAAAAGGATCTTTCTTTTGGAGCTCGGCGCCCATGCTGCTCTTGATTTTTCCTACCCAAGCATAAATAGGTCTAGAGAAATTGTACTTGTTGAATGTTTTTACAGGAATAAGCACAACCATAACCATCAATACGCCTATCGCGATCGATAGTTGCTGCTGTATGCCAAAAAGCTGCAAACTCTTTCCAGCCAGCCCAAAGAGCGCACCAAGAATCGAGTAGGTAAGTAGTCGCCCACCATGATATCCAATTAATTGAAAAAAGCGCTTGCTGGGACTGCGTCTGTCGAGGGGCAATAAAAAGGCAATCGGTCCACACATACCCACGCAGTGCAGACTGCCCAATAACCCAAAAAGTAACGCAGACCAGACCATTTAATAAGTGATTGATTCTTTGTACAAGTAAGGCTTGCCTTCATATTCCCAGTCGATGGTTATGTTCCATCGGCCCTCTATGATTTGTTTGGCGGGAATTACTAGCGTACCGGTCTCTAGGTTCAACGGAATTTCAAAATCCAGTTTCTCGTTTGATGGCCTGTAAAGAAAGGCAGTTCCCTTGATTTTTGTAGGATCTACAGAGTTGGGAAAGCTTATTTGCCAGCCGTTTTGATTTCTTTCGCTTTTTACTTTTCCATCAAGTTGTTGAACATTTTTTTCGGCATCGATTTCCTGCTGGTAGACCATTTCCTTAGCGTAATAATCTTCAGTTACCAGATCGTGGTCAAATTCCTTGCTCGTAGTCATGGTCACTACAAAGTACATGATGAACAAAATGAATGCTACCATTCCAAGGGCTAGGCCCCATCCCCAGTTGATTTTCATAGCTGTATTATTTGTAAGTTTTTGACTGCGCTTTCTTGAGCAGCCTTCTCTAGCTTTTGCGCCATCAGGCGAGCAGCACAGGCGTGGTTTGCACCAGCCTTTCCGTTTTTGCAATCACCGCAACATTTTTTATTTGCCATTTTCTTAATCTTATTTCGCTTTCGCCCTTCGACAAGCTCAGGACAGGCTTCCCTGCGGGAAAGCGTTGTCACTTAAAACTACGAGGCCCCAGAAATGCCGTGGTAGTGGTTTCTATCACCTCGCCATTACTCATAACTTCTATTTCAAGTCGATCTTTATCACCGGTCAGAGCGCTGGCATTGATTTCTATAAACATGGTTCCTTCTGCAAGGCCTTGTTCAGGTACATCAAACTCATCGTGCGAAACGACTGTGATCGTACCGCGATGGGATTTGAGATTAAAAGTCACATCCTGAATCTCATCTACAGTTTTGTTGATGAGTTTGTAGGTGTACACATTGCTGATGATGTTATCGCCTTTCCGCTCATAGAGTTGGCCAGGCAATCTTAAAATCGTCGCCTCGACATCATTGCGCAGAAACAGCATTCCAGTCAACACCGCCACCAGAATTCCTAACACTACACTGTAGCCTTTAAGACGCGGTGTAAATTCAAATTTCTTTTTCTTTTTGATGTTTTCCTCGCTTGCGTAGCGTATTAGACCTTTTGGAAGATCTACTGCTTCCATCATGCGGTCACAGGCATCAATACAAGCGGTGCAGTTTACACATTCCAATTGGGTACCGTTGCGTATGTCAATTCCAGTAGGGCAAACCTGTACGCACTGGAAACAATCAATACAGTCGCCTTTTCCGGTTGCGGCTCTGTCCTCGTTCTTTTTGAACTTGGCGCGGCCTTCTTCCTTCTCACCCCGCTTGTGATCATAGGCAACAACAATGGATTTCTCATCTAGCAGTACTCCCTGTAAACGTCCGTAGGGACAAACGATGATGCACACCTGTTCCCTGAACCAAGCAAATACAAAATAGAAAACCGCCGTAAATATGAGTAGCGATATAAGCGTACTCCAGTGCTGCGCGGGACCGTCTGTGATGTAGCGTATCAATTGATCGCTGCCGATCAGGTAGGCTAGAAATACATTGGCTATCAAAAACGAGATCACAAAAAAGATGCTCCATTTTATTGCTCTTTTCCTAATCTTTTCTGCTGTCCATGCCGACTTATCAAGCCTGATCTGCTGGCCTCTATCGCCATCAATCCAGTACTCAATCCTACGGAAAACCATTTCCATAAAAATCGTCTGTGGGCAGATCCACCCGCAAAACAACCTGCCGAAAGCCACAGTAAACAAGATCACAAACACCACCCCGATGATCATGGAAATCACAAACAAATGGAAATCCTGTGGCCAGAAAGGAAGTCCAAAAACATTGAACCTGCGCTCCAGCACATTGAACATCAAAAACTGGTTGCCGTTGATGTTGATAAACGGCGCACTGAACAAAAACGCCAGCAAGACATAGCTCACATACTTGCGGTATTCATACCACTTGCCCACCGGCATTTTAGGAAATACCCAGGCGCGCTTCCCCTCGTCGTTGAGCGTACCTATCGTATCCCTAAAGTTGTATTGACCTTGTTCTGCCATTTTGTACGGCTAGTTTTAAGCTGCGTTAATTTTGTACTGCATGAGCATGGCCATGTAATCAGCACGGTCTCTTGCTTTATCAGCTAGAGGCCCAGAGAAATTGCTTTCCACGGTTGTAAACCATAGGTCTAGCCAGCGATCAAAATGATATTTGATCATGGGCGTAATTTTGCTCAACCGCACATGTTCGGCTACTGGGCTGCCTAAGTAGCCTATTTTGTCTAGCAATAGGGTTTCCCAGAATTGGTACATCTTAGGCAGATGATCTATCCAGTCCACCGCAGCAATCTCGATGAATACTGGCGCTAATAGTTCATCTTTTTGTACCAGGTCATAAAAGCTGTTGACCAGTAATTCGATGTCAGATCCTGTAGCTAAATCTCTCACGAAGTTTCATTTTGATTGAACAACAAAAAGATCGCATCATCCCATGCTTCAAAACTGTAGTTTGTATTGTGCGGGATGTCATAGCTCTCATAGCAGGCGTAGCGTCTACTTTCAGTAGGGGTATTGAAATCTATCTCGCCCTTGATGACCAAAAGCCTTGAAGGGCTATTGGCATCTTTTTCATTTAGGCGCAATCCTCTTTTTAGACCTACTGCGGTAATGCTTGTACCGTCCTGCTCATGGATCGTCTTGAACAGTGGCACCTTGCTGTTTTTTAGTTTTTTTGCGAGATCGGTAATCATAATCCTATACTTTACTCATTGTCGATGATATCGCCAGTCACAGATTCATCCTCGATGATAACTTGCACGTTTGTACTGTCGATTACTTGCACTTCCATTTCTTCTACCGGTGCATCTGGATCAAGCCAGACTTCGCCTTCGGCTTCCTTTGCATCTTCTGGGTTTGAACCGTGTAGACTCATGACATAGCTGGCTACTTGAGCCATTTCTGATGGTTTGAGTTCAGATTTCCAGGCTACCATCCCCATACCGTCGCGACCACCTTCTGAAATGGTATTGAAGACGTTTTTGATACCACCTCCTAGAATCCAGTGATCATCCGTCAGGTTAGGGCCTATACCGCCACCGCCACTTACTTTATGACAAGCTGCACAATTGCCCTCAAAAATACTCTGGCCCGCTTTTAGGTCGCTTATCTCGGTTAGTAGGGTGACCGTGTTGACATCTACGAGATCCTTTGCGGTACGCTTGTATTCCTCAATCTCAGCTTTGGCAATGGCAACTGCAGCTTCATATTCTTCTTCCTGCGTGTAATCGTTGAATACCTCAAAACGGATCAAATAAATTGCTGCAAAGAGGATGGTTACATAGAAACCATAGACCCACCAGGGCGGCAGTTTGTTGTCCAGTTCCTTGATCCCGTCGTAGTTGTGGTCCAGAATAATCTCGCCTTCTTCCTCGATGGGTTTGCTACCTACCAGATTCTTATAGGTTGCTTTCACCCATTTGAATTGGTTCGCTTTCGCGAAAGCGGCCTCCTCATCATAACGCTCTCTAGCTTCTGGCCTCAAGGTGATGTACAGCACCCGCTCCAGCGCGCTCACGCAAGCCTCTGCAGCGATATGAAAAATGATGATAACGCCCAGCACTGCCCAGAGCCATGTGTGCTGTTCAAACGCGCCCTGGTCTCCCGCTGTACCTAGATAGTCCAGTACAAAGTAGGATACGATCGCAACGAGGGCAACTCTAATGATAGGTCCGGTTTTCATAATTCAAGGTTTTCAGGGTTAAACTGAGTGTCATCGCTCAATGGGATGTTGCTTACTTCTTTGATGTGCGCCTTGCGAGCGGTGATAACCCAGATAAAGAGTGCCACAAAAAAGATGAAGAATATGAGAAGCGAGATGATGGGATACATCTCTACGCTATCGATGTTTTCTAGATTTCCTTTTACGTATTTAAGCATGGCTATTGATTTGATGTGGTGGATGCCGTCTCATCTTTCGGCTGTACTTTGATATCAGTTCCTAAGCGCTGTAGGTAGGCGATGAGTGCTACTACCTCACGATTGCGCATTTCGACAAATTCTTCCCCATTTTCCTGGGCGTAAGTTTTGTCTGCTTCATAGGTTTTGGCAAAGTCAGGATCCTTGTACAGATTCTTCTCGATTTGCTCGCCTTGTTCCAGCATCCAGTTTTGAGCGTTTTCAATCTCAGTTTGGGAATAGGGAACACCCAGGGTTACCATGGCTTGCATCTTGTCCTCAGTCTTACTCTTGTCCAGTTCGTTTTTGATCAGCCACTTGTAAGAAGGCATGATGGAACCAGAAGAGGTGCTCTGCGGATCATAGAAGTGGTTCAAGTGCCAGTTGTCACTGTACTTCTGTCCTATGCGGTGCAGGTCTGGTCCCGTGCGCTTGCTACCCCATAGGAATGGGTGATCGTAGACAAACTCTCCAGCTTTACTGTACTCACCATATCGCTCAACCTCACTACGGAATGGTCTGACCATCTGCGAGTGGCAAGCGTTACAGCTTTCCCTGATGTAGATGTCGCGTCCCTCGAGTTCCAATGGTGTATAAGGCTTCACACTAGAAATTACCGGCACATAGTCGTCAACAGTAAGTGATGGGATGATTTGTACAGCCCCACCTATTAGAATTGCGATAGTGGCAAAGATGGTCAGCTGAACCGGTCTTCTTTCTAGCCAGGTGTGGTAGCCCTCGTTTGCAGTTCTTCTCTTAGTCACTTTTTGTAGTGGGGCAGCCTCAGCAAGTTCATCGGTTACTTTTCTACCGGCTCTAGCCGTCATGACTACGTTATAGACTCCGATGCAAGCACCTACGATGTACATGCTACCACCTATGGCACGCATCCAGTACATAGGCATGATCTCAGTAACCGTTTCTAGGAAGTTACCGTAAACCAGCGTCCCGTCTGGATTGAACTGTTTCCACATGGAAGCCTGAACAAATCCAGCCACGTACATGGGTAGCGCATACATGATAATCCCCAGGGTACCGATCCAGAAGTGGGCGTTTGCCAGTTTCTTGGACCACAGCTCAGTCTTATAAAGTGTAGGGATTAACCAGTACACCATCCCGTAAGCAAGGAATCCATTCCATGCCAGTGCACCTACGTGTACGTGGGCAATTACCCAGTCGCTAAAGTGTGCAATCGCGTTCACGTTTTTAAGCGATAGCATGGGACCTTCAAAGGTGGCCATACCGTAACCGGTGATCGCTACAACCATGAACTTAAGAACTGGATCAGTACGTACTTTATCCCAGGCACCGCGCAGTGTGAGCAATCCGTTGATCATACCACCCCAAGAAGGTGCGATGAGCATCACCGAAAACGCTACCCCTAAACTCTGTGCCCATCCAGGCAATGATGTGTAGAGCAGGTGGTGAGGACCAGCCCAGATATAGATAAATATGAGCGACCAGAAGTGAACGATCGACAGGCGGTAGGAATATACCGGACGATTGGCAGCTTTAGGAACGAAGTAATACATGAGCCCCAAAAACGGCGTGGTCAAGAAAAACGCTACCGCATTATGGCCGTACCACCATTGCACCAGTGCATCCTGAACTCCAGCGTAAGCAGAATAGCTTTTCAAAGTACTGATAGGAAGCTCGATGCTATTCACAATGTGCAAAACAGCAACGGTTACAAACGTTCCCAGATAGAACCAGATAGCAACATATAAATGGCGCTGTCTTCTCTTGAATATCGTACCGATCAAGTTTGCTCCAAAGGCTACCCAAACCAGTGCAATCGCAATGTCAAAAGGCCATTCCAGCTCTGCGTATTCCTTTGAGGTGGTGTAACCCAATGGAAGCGTGATGGCAGCTCCTACAATGATTGCCTGCCAGCCCCAGAAGTTGAAATTACTGAGCCAGTCCTTCCACATGCGCGCCTTGAGCAGTCTCTGGGTAGAGTAGTAGACACCAGCAAAAATAGCATTACCCACAAATGCAAAAATCACCGCATTTGTGTGCAGTGGACGCAGTCGGCCAAAGCTGAGCCACGATATCCCATCGGTAAGGTTAGGGAAGAGGAACATAAAGGCCAGTAGTAGTCCTACCGACATTCCTACGATACCCCATAACATGGTCGCCACTACAAACTTGCGGACGATCTTGTTGTCGTAATAAAACTTTTCTAGTTCCATATTGATCTAATTATTCAGTGAAGGTTTTGATTGATTTTTCGTTTGATTTACTGTTGTTTTGGATGTTGTTTTGACCAGTTCATCGTCAAACAGCATGCGTACAGATGGGGTGTAGACATCGTCGTATTGACCGCGTTTTACGGTGACGACAAAGGCTACAAAAAACACCAGCGCTACGACAACACTTATGGCGAGGAGCATGTAGATGATTTCCATGATTCTTAATTATGTGCCAAAATTAGAATTGGCTCTCCCGCAGGATTATGACTTTTGTCAGGTTGCGGGATTTTATTGATAATTTTGAAATGACACTCATGATGGGTCAGCTATCCATTTTACCCCATGTATAAAATCATAAAGGATGAACTTAGAAATCTCATTTCGGGAAAGAGCAGCTCTAGCTATGATGCAGTTACGCAAACAGTTGCCAGTTACCTTAGAACAGGCCAGAGCTCAAGCCCAATGGCTGAAGAAAAACACAAAAACAAACCAGAAGAACCTGAGAGATTAGTGGGTTGAAAAATCTCTTTATAATATTTTCGAGGATTTTAAGCTGCTTTTGAATCCATTCTTTTGAGGTCAAAAACTTCTTCTTTCTTATGCTCTTGAGCACCTACACCACTCTGACAATTAGTATTATTCAATTGTTTCCCTAGCAAATAAGTATACACCGTCGTAAATGCCACAATACTTATCGAGCTTAAAGGCATCAGTATTGCCGCCACAACAGGCAGCAGATTGCCGGAAAGCGCAAATCCCAAACCGATGAGGTTGTAAAACAAGGAGAAGATAAATGCGTATTTGATGACTTTTTTCGCTTTTCGCGAAAGCGTAATAAACTTCACCAGATCACTAAATCTTCTGGCATCTATGATACCGTCGCAGGCTGGGGAAAACACATTGACATCTTCTGACACTGCTATACCCACATCGCTCTGGGCCAGCGCGCCTGCATCGTTTAGGCCATCACCTACCATAAGCACTTTTTTACCGCGAGCCTGAAGGTTCTTAATGAACTGAAGTTTGTCGTCTGGTTTCTGGTTAAAGGTTAGGCTCGTGGATGCTGGCAGCATTTTTTCAAGGATTTTGCGCTCTCCATCATTGTCGCCACTCAATACATGTAACTCGTGATCTGATTCCAGTGCTTTAAATGTATCACTGACTCCTGTGCGGTACTGGTTGTGAAAGCTGTAATAGCCTTTGTACTCATCATTTATTGCAATGTGAACGGTAGTTTGGTTGTGTGTCGTATGAGTTTTTTTAGACCCAGTAACATGTTCAAAGGAACCTATTTTAATTTTATGACTGTCTTTGCTACCTATAATGCCCAGACCTATCTGCTCGCTAAAATCATCCAATTGAAATGTGGAAGTTTCTTGACAGCTTTTGTAAAGCGCCCTGCTAAGTGGGTGGTTTGAAGCGCGCAAATTGCTCGCAAAAAGTGATGATTCAGCCTTATTGAGTTTGATACCATGATAGGAGACACTACTTTTCGCATTAGTTGTAAGGGTGCCGGTCTTGTCAAAAACAATGGCATCAATTTCGGCTAGTTGTTCTACGACCGCGCTGTTTTTTAAGTATAGCCTGTGCCTGCCGAAAATGCGCAGAATGTTACCCAGCGTGAAAGGTGCCGCGAGCGCAATGGCGCAAGGACAGGCAATAATGAGCACTGCTGTAAACACGTTGAGCGCAAGTGACGGCTCATACCACCACCAGAATAGTAAGCTTAGTAACGCGATGCTCACGATACTTATCGTAAAATGTTTGCTCACTTTATCGGTGATGTTTTGGTAAAGCGCGGCGGTTCTTGTCGAGAAGACCTCGTTTGACCAGAGCTGGGTCAGGTAGCTCTGTTCTACAGATTTGACTACCTCTATCTCAATTATTCCTGCCTCTTGCCTGCCACCAGCATAAAGCAGGTCACCCGATTTTTTTGAGACGGGATCTGCCTCGCCGGTGACAAAGCTGTAGTCTATCTGCGCTGCACCACGCATTAAAATCCCGTCGACAGGCAACAGTTCTCCGTTTCTGATCAGGATGCGATCGCTCGGCTTCAGGTTATTGACTTGGGTCTGAATCTCGTTGTAGGTTGTTGAGGGTTGTTTTTGTTCCGCTTTCGCGAAAGCGGAATCATTCTTAACCAATTGAGTCACCGCAACAGGGAAATAGGATTTGTAGTCGCGCTCAAAAGAGAGGTAGGCATAGGTTTTCTGCTGAAAAAATTTACCCAACAGCAAGAAGAAAACCAGACCTGCCAGACTATCAAAAAATCCAGTTCCCCAATCCATGACGATTTCTGCCGTGGAACGTACAAATAATACAACCAGCCCCAGTGCGATAGGTACATCAATATTCAACATCCTGCTGCGCAGACTCTTAAAGGCAGAAGTCAAATAGTCCTGCGCAGAATAAAACATGACAGGCAGGGAGAAGGCAAACATCAACCACCTGAAGACTGGCGCAAAACGCTCAAGCCAGAAATCCTCTACTTCAAAGTATTCTGGAAACGATAGAAACATGATGTTGCCAAAGGCAAAGCCAGCCACCCCGAGTTTATAGATGAGTGCGCGGTCGATTGATTTTTTGCGCTTACCCGATGTGTCATCCAGCGATATGTAGGGCGCATAACCCAATTTACCGAGCAGCGTGACGATGTCGTACAAACTACTATTCTCGCGGTTATACGTAAGCCTTACTGATTTTGTAGGGAAATCTACTTGGGCATTTTTGATGGCCGGATCTAGTTTATGTAGGTTCTCAAGGATCCAGATACATGAACTACAGTGAATAGCCGGAATGGTAAATGAGGTCACCTGAATACCGCTTTCATCAAACTCGATAAGTTGGTTTGCGATTTCAGTATTTTTCAGAAAATCATACTTGCCTTCAAAGCGCTGCGGACTCGTTCCTGGTGATTTTTCTAGCTGGTAATAATAGGATAGGTCATTCCCTTCCAAAATCTCAAAAACAGTCTTGCAGCCGTGGCAGCAAAAGGTTTTGTCTTCCAGTTTAACAGTTCCGGTCGTGCACTCATCACCGCAGTGATAACAATTCTCTTGTGCCATAGCCCTAAGTTTATTGGGATAGGACAAAATTCGTTTTTGCGATGCCGGCAAAACATGACAAAAGTCAGTAGGATTGATTAACAGAAGATTGGCGAGATACTAGCGTCAATTGTGATTTTTGTTTAACAGTTAACTGTAGATTGCTAGACAAAAATTATCACATGAAAATTTCTGCTATGCTTGCTGTAGGGCTTACTACAGCTGTTTTATTTGTTGTAACTATTCTTGCGGCGCTGGATTTTTCTTTTAGTTCTGTTTTTATTTTGACTGTGCTGGGTCAGGGTTTGTTGATCTGGACGGTTTTTAAAGTTTTAAAGGATGATTACAGTACTGAAAAAACTTTTGACGACTTCTATGAAGATAGGCCAGATTTAGGTCGCAACGCAAATTAAAATTTGGTAGCGATCGATTGCCAGATTAACTTTGAAACTATGGCAAATGATCACCATACCCGTTGCGAGAACTGTATCATCAGACAGATGAATACATTTAAGGCTCTCAAGAAAGAGGAGCTCAAATGCATGTCTGACAATAAACAAACCAGAATCATAAAAAAGGGTGAAGCAATCTTTGAAGAAGGTGAGCGATTAAAAGGTGTTTATTGTGTGCGCAGTGGTGTTTCAAAACTCTCCAAGCTGAGCGATAATGGCCGCGACCAGATTGTAAAACTCGCTACAAAAGGCGAAGTACTTGGACAGCGATCTGTGATTGCAGACGGTCATACAAACCTTACTGCCACAGCACTGGAAGATATGGAAGTCTGTTTTATTCCTCGTGCGCATATTTCTGATCCGTTGAGGGATAACCCGCTGTTTACAAATGCTGTTTTACAGCAAATGGCACAAGACCTCAAATTTGCTGATGATACCGTAGTCAATATGGCGCAGAAGTCGGTTAAGCAGCGTCTAGCCGAAACCTTGCTTTATATCCAAGAGAATTTTGGTAAGGATGATGATGGCAACCTCGCTCTTCAACTTACTCGCGCAGATTATGCTGATATCGTAGGTACTGCTACAGAACTGCTTATTAGAACCCTAGCCAAATTCAAAAAGGAAAATCTTGTTGAGCTTACGGGTAAAAAAATCAGAATCTCTAACAAGCGACAGCTGGAAGCTGTTGCAGAGGGCTTAGATTAAAGTTTCACTTCACAAAAAGTAGAGCCCAGTCTATCCTTAAGTTAATCAATGTTAACTACTTGAAATAAAGGTTATATAATGGTTAATTGGTAAAATGTCATGTAACATTCTCGATTTAGTTGAGTCTATACAGGTATAACAACTAAAAAAAACAATGTTATGAGAAAGTTCCTTTTTGCCCTCGCAATTATCGCAACAGGTGTTGCTCAAGCACAAGCCGTAAGAGAGATTGATGATCCTTCTAGAATCAAGTTAGATGTGGACGCACACGTAGAGGTAATCTATTCCACTCAAGACAAAGTGATGTTCAACGTTCCAGAATCTGAATTGGCTAACATCAAAGTTGCTCAAAATGGCAGCTCACTTTCTATTGAGCACATGGGTGGTGACGCACCAGAAGATTTGAAAATCCGCATCTATACTTCAAAACTAGTTGGTGTTATGAGTGACGGTGGTGCCCAGGTTTACATTTCAAAATTCCCGAGTCAGAAGCAACTCATCGCTCAGGCCAATGGCTCTAGTATGATTAATACTGGTGACATGAAAATAGACAATATCACGATGATGCGTGACGAGAGTTCACAAATCGTATCACCGATGGCGGCTGACAAAAAAGAAACCATCAACGGATAATTTTCTCAGAGAAAATAAATTGAAAAACCCTGATCGCACAGCGATCAGGGTTTTTTATTTGCATTCTTCGACGTCCCAGTTAGCAAGTTTTGCACCTGCATCATAAGCTGATTGCATGAACGCCAAAAGCGTGGATTTAAATTCTTTATGATCTAGCAGGTCGTGGTATTTCAAAAGAGCCATAGGGCTGCCGTTACTATCAATCCATTCTGCTGATGAAGGGTTTAATGGTTGAGAATCGATGCCGTCAGGTGAGGGGTAGGTATAGCTATAAAAAGCTGGCTCTCTCATTTGCTCATCCCCAGCCCAGAATCCAAAACTTATTAGCTCGTGTGAATAGGCCTCTTGATCTGCTTTGCCTGCATCAGGCATATCGGGTCCTCTTTCGCCATTGAATCGGGCCACCGCGATGTCTAAATGGTGCCAATAAATATTTACAGGACTAGTCTTGCAGTAAGCCTTTCCAGCAAATTCTTGAAAAACCTGATCAGTCCATCGCATAACTTGCCAGAATCGATGAACGTATTCTTGATCGTAATGATGGTGGGTATGATCTTCAGGAAAAGGTATCTCATCCTCTAAGTCATAGGGTATCTTTTTGATTGAAGCTGAGATTCCCACTTTTTCTAAGCAATTGAAAAGCTGTTTGTAGAAATCTGAAACGCTCAGACCATCAACTAATGCAAAGGATTCGGTGTGTCCATGGCTACAGGAAACGATCAATCGGTGATCAATGCAATCCAGCGCAATCTCAAAACTTATGAAGTTGTATGGAATTGAACGAGTGGTAAAACCTCTGGGGTGTGTGTGCAGTACGATGTGCCACCAGTTATTCATGGGCGGGTGTAGCGCTATCTTGATTTTACCAATGATCTGCAAGTAGCGGTGGAGAGTTTTCTTAGTTGGTTCCCATTCCTGCAATGGAAGCGGCGGTAGCATATCAAAGTATTTCTACCAAACTTAAAGTTAAACTACTCAATCTCAAACAGAATCACTTAAGAGATCAAGTACGATTATTTTTTTTATCCTTAAAGTTACTTCTGAAACTACGCTGTTTACGGTCTTTAATACGCCGATTGTTGTATTTGTTCCATATCAAAAAGCCCACCAGCAAGGCTAGGAATCCAATGATGTAAAGCCAGTCAAGAAATTGTTCCATGGTGTGTGTTTCTGGTGTCGCTTTCTATTATTCCATCACGCAATCTCACGACACGATGCGCATGTGCTGCTATATCCTCTTCATGGGTCACAAGAATGACCGTATTTCCATCAGCATGGATTTGATCAAAAAGAGACATGATTTCCACACCAGTCTTGGAATCCAAGTTTCCCGTTGGCTCATCTGCTAAGATAATGGATGGATTGTTAACCAGTGCACGTGCAACCGCAACTCGTTGTCGCTGTCCACCTGATAGCTGATTGGGCTGGTGGTTCATGCGGTCAGCCAGTCCTACGCTGGTAAGCACATCTGCTGCTCTCTGGTGACGGTCTTTTTTTGACTTGCCGGCGTAGACCATAGGTAGGGCAACGTTGTCTAGCGCAGTAGTCCTAGGCAAAAGATTGAAGGTTTGAAAAACAAAACCTATTTCTTTGTTTCTTATTTCAGCAAGCTCATTATCACTGAGCATAGAAACATCTGTCCCATTAAGTTTATAACTGCCCGCCGTAGGTGTATCAAGGCAACCCAATAAATTCATGAAGGTTGACTTCCCTGAACCAGAAGGGCCCATAAATGCAACGTAATCTCCCTTTCTGATATCAAGGTCGATGCCTTTTAAAACGTGCACGGTTTCCTGACCTAACTTGAAGTCCCTGATGATACCTCTCACCTCAATTACATTCTTTGTCTCAGGCAACCCGTTAATGCTTTTTTGTTTTTGCTAACTCAAAGATATATAGAATTTCTCCTGGCGTTGTTGTGGTCGGCAAAAAAGTATTCCCCATCTAAAAGTGTCAATCGATGCGGTCACGGTTTTGTGATCGCATAAGACAGTCCAAGCTTGATACATATCTTTTGACCAGCGTATGTCATCGAATATAAAGAGGGTGTTTTTGTGACTATGCAAGAGAAGCCGCTCAAAATATTTTATAGTTGCATTGCCATCGTGATGGCCGTCTATAAAAATGAGGTCAAAGGTTTGATGGGTACTTAGCTCGTCCAGAAACTCGGTGAAGGTGGATTGAACAACCGTAGCCTTAGTTGCATCGTTCTCGGCTAGTCTGTCATGTGCGTAGGCAGCTACTTCTTTGTCACCTTCTACAGTTGTAATATTGGCAGAAGGCGATGCTACAGATAGTGCATGTGCAGAAACACCTAGAGAGGTACCTAGTTCCAAGGCAGTGTTGATTTTGAAGTGCCGCCCAAGCCTATAGAGTAATCTGCTCCTTGCGACGGTAGTGCAATTGTGCATTAGCAATTTTGAAGACCTACGCTTTTGGCTACCTAATCGATGACTTCCAGCCCCATGATCTGTTATGTTGAAGGAGGCGGGGTTGTTTTTTACGCTTTCGCGAAAGCGGGATAAATTCAAGTAGCCATCATAAGGAGTTTTATCCTGAATAACTTTACCTAACTGAAATACAAAAGGCGAGTGTATGCCGTGTAGGTAGAAGCAATTCCACCTGAATTTTAGATACTGCGATGCGAGCCAGCCATATTTCATTACAGTCCCAATTCTTCATTCAGCTCCAGCCATTCCAATTCAACCTCCTCCAGTTGTTCTTTGACTAGGTTGAGTGCCGTACCGTTTGAAGTCAAGGTTTCAGCATCTAGGTTGGGGTCGAGAAAACTGTCCTGCAGTGATTTTTTCTTTTCCTCCAGTTGCTGGATTTTTTTCTCGAGTCTAGAAAGCTGCTTCTGTTGTTCTCTGGATGGGCCTTGAGCATTATTGGCGATTGCAGGTGCGGGTTTCTTTATCTGTGTTGCAGGCTGTTTATCTGTAACAAGCGATAAGTTTCCTGATCCCACATAGGACCTGAAATCGCTGTAGTTACCCGGGAAATCTGTAATTGTGCCGTCCCCATTGAATACAAAAAGGTGGTCAACGATCTTGTCCATAAAGAAACGGTCGTGACTCACCACGATGATGTTTCCTGGAAAATCCATCAGAAAGCTCTCGAGTACATTGAGTGTAGGGATATCCAAATCGTTTGTGGGCTCGTCGAGAATCAGGAAATTAGGATTCTGGATTAGGACCGTACACAGGTATAGTCTCTTGCGCTCGCCACCACTCAGTTTCTCGACAAAATCGTGTTTTTTCTTGTTGTCAAATAGGAATCGCTCAAGCAGCTGGCTAGCGCTGATTACTTTTCCTTTTTTTAAGGGGATGTACTCGCCATATTCTTTGATAACCTCAATTACCTTTTGACCCTCTTTGATTTTTATACCGCCCTGGGTATAGTAACCCAACTGGACAGTTTCACCAGTAACGACCTTGCCGCTATCAGAACGCTCGCTGCCCGTTATCAGGTTTAAGAAAGTAGATTTTCCTGTTCCATTTTTACCTATGATTCCCAGTCTTTCACCCCTTAAAAAATTATAAGAAAAGGATTCAAAAAGTTTTTTTGAACCATAAGACTTGCTGATGTTGTGCAGCTCAATGATTTTGGTGCCTAAGCGCTCCATGTTGATTTCCAGTTCCACTTCATGATCAATGCGCCTTTTATGGGCGGCTTGCTTGATGTTCTGGAAATCATCAATTCTAGATTTACTTTTTGTGGTACGTGCCTTAGGTTGGCGGCGCATCCATGACAATTCTTTTTTATAGAGTTGTTTTGCCTTTTGCTGAACGGTTTGTTCCTCCTGTAGTCTTTCCTGTTTCTTCTCTATATAATAGGAGTAGTTGCCCTTGTAGGTGAATAGGTTGCCTTGATCCAATTCGATGATCTCATTACACACGCGGTCCAGAAAGTACCTGTCGTGAGTAACCATGAGTATTGTAAACTCCTGTTCTTTGAAATAGTTCTCCAGCCACTCGATCATCTCCAGATCTAGGTGGTTTGTAGGCTCATCCATGATCAATAGGTCGGGATAGGAGAGAAGCGCAATGGCCAGTGCAATGCGTTTTTTCTGTCCTCCACTTAAGGTGCCGACCTTCACATCAAGGTTATCCAGCTTAAGTTTTGAGAGCACCTGGGTGTAGGTGTTTTCAAAGTTCCAAGCGTTTGCGGCATCCATTGCGTCTAGAGCCTTCTGTAGCTTTTCTGAGTCTTCAGGAGTCGTGAGCGCCCCATGATAATTTTCAATGAGTCGCAGGGTGGGAATGGAGCTGCTTTTTATGATTTCGTGAATACTCAGGGCCGGATCTAGATCTGGTTCTTGTTCAAGAAATGCGGTTTTGAGATCATTGCGGGAGGCAACCTGACCGCTGTCCGGCGCTTCTTTACCAGCGATGATTTTCAGTAAGGTGGTCTTGCCTAATCCATTTTGGGCGACGAAGCCTATTTTCTGGTCTTTATTGATACCCAGAGAGATATTTTCAAAAAGAACGCGCTCGCCCAGTTTGCGGGAGACGTTCTCGACAGATACGTAATTCAATGCTTGGAATGCTTTAACCTGCAAAGTTAATCATGCGTTTTGTGGTGCTTGCTTTCGCGAAAGCGAATATGCATAAAATCAGAGGATCCCTATCAGCTATAAGAATAAAATCATTGTCTACCTATATCTGAACCTCCCCCATTAATTAATCCTATATTTGCAGCTGCTTTAAAAGTACCATGAGGAGAATTTTAACCTTAGCAATTATTGCACTGGCACTTGGATCTTGTGTTCCTACAAAGCGATTGACTTACTTGCAGGAAATAAAGGGAAGTCCCAATGATACGCTAGTTGTTGCTGCCCGTAAAGTTCAACCGCCATATAGATTTCAGGTAAACGACATCATCAATATAAATATCAGGATACCCGCAGACCCAGAGCTAGAATTATTATTCAGCACCCAAGGTGGGCAACAGCAACAGCAAGCAGGCGGTGGCGCAGGTGGGCAGTTGTTTTTCAATGGCTATAGTGTTGATATCCACGGTGATATACGTGTCCCCAAACTAGGAACCATAAAGGCTGTAGGGTTAACTGCAGATGAGTTAAGGGAAAGCATTGCCACAGAACTAAATAAATTCATTAGAAACGAAAGGGATTATTTTATCCAAGTGAAAATGGATGGTCTTTTGTACACCTTAACCGGGGAGGTGAATGGTCCTGGTCAGAATAAAGTTTATCAAAACCAGCTCAACATTGTTGAAGCTATTTCAATAGGTGGCGGGATTCCCATTACTGGCGACCTGACAGAGGTAAGAATAATTAGACAGACTCCAACAGGTATCAGAAAACTGACCTTTGATTTAACCGACATAAGTATTCTGTCTTCACCAGATATTCTAATACAGCAAAATGATATTATTGTGGTCAATCCGCTTCCACAAAAATCACTAGGTTTAGGTACTACTGGATTCGGAACCTTTACCACAATTATTGGGATCGGTACCGGGATTTTGGGCTTGATTTTGATTTTAAATACGACCAGTAACTGATGAGTCAAGAGATAGAGGGGTCTGGTTTTTTTGACATCAGGAAGTTCTTTGGGAAGATCATTAAATTCTGGTGGCTTTACCTTGTTTGTCTTGCCATTACGTTTGCTTATGCATATCACAAGAATCAGTTCATTCAAACCTATTACGATATATCCTCTGTAGTAAGTATAGAGGACAATTCAAACAATTTATTTACTAGTAATACGAGCCTTACCTTCAATTGGGGCGGTACTTCTGATAAGATTACAAAAATTACAACTCTTCTTAAGAGTCGCAGCCATGCAGAGGAGGTGGTAGACCGATTACAGTATTATGTTGAATACGAGCGACAAGGCGACTATTTTAATCTAGACGTGTACAATAAGGTGCCTTTTGAGCTTGTCGTGGATACTACATACGCACAACTTTCAGAAAGCAAGATTGAGTTAGAAATTCTTAATGAACAGGAGTATATTCTAAGATGGCCTGAGGAAACAGTGCCAGGTTTTGGATTTGATTATGCAGCAAAGAAGCGTGTAGATATAGAAAAGCCGCTGCCTGGATATGTTTACCAAGGGCGTTTCGGTGTACCTATAGCTCTCCCATGCCTTAATGGAGTCATTAGAAGAGTTCCTGACAGGGATTTTTATACTGGTACATGGCTTATAGAATTGAATAGCTACTGGAGTACTGTAAACAGAGCCCAAGGAATTGGGGTTTCGCAGCGTCCTTCAGGTTCTTCAATCCTTAATTTGAGTATGTCTGGTACTAACAAGGATCGGGTTATTGAGTTTATTAATACAAGTACTGCGATCTTGATAGAAAATGAACTAGAGCAAAAAAATACTTTTGCTATTAGCTCAATTAAATACATTGATAGCACTCTACAGGCTAGGGAAAGAGATCTAGAAGCAAGTAAAAATAGGCTAGAGCGTTTTCAGGCAAATACTGGGTATCTCGAGGGCAGTGCAGAAAGCAGTAATCTAAAAACCAGGCTACAAAGCGTTGATGAGAATTTGCGAGCTTTGCGACGACAAGTTACTGCTTACGATAGGCTCAGGGAGTATTTAGCGCAAAACACTGACTTCACAAACATGCAGAGTCCTACATCTGCGGGGATTGAGGAACCTTCCATCAATAATGCCGTTCAAGCATTGATCGAAGTATCTCAAGAGCGTGCTCAACGTGGGGTAATAGCTTACCTAGATGCAGAGGTCTATCAAGAATACGACAAACGCATTGCTGCAATAAAAGAATCTTTATTTGAGAATATCAATAGCTCTGTACAAATTCTGAATGAAGAGATTCAGCAAAGATTGGAACAACTGGGAGGTCTTGAGGCAGAAGTCAAAGAACTTCCTATGTCACAACAGGAATACTTGACTTTACAGCGGGATCTTGAATTCAAACTGCAAGCTTACAATGATTTTCTTGGGAAGAAGGTGGAAGCTGAATTGATTAAGACTGCTAACGTGTCTGATGTCGAAATTATAGATGCGGCTAAGGATACAGGTCAGGGAGGGCGTAGCAGGGATACTACAATCAACTATCTAATTGCTCTTTTGGTAGGGGTTTCCATTCCTTCGGCTTTGGCATTTCTAGCTTCGATTTTTGACAATTACATCCATAGGCCAGAAGATCTAGAAAAAATAACCAAGGTACCAGTCATAGGCGTAGTAGGTGAAGCCCAACAGGATTCCAATAATTTGATAGTATATGAACATCCCCAAAGCAATATTGCTGAGTCGTTTAGGGGACTGCGTTCAAGTCTACAATTTCTATATGGGACTACTGGTCAACAGGGGTCAAAGGTTATCATGCTTACTTCCAGTGTAAGCGGTGAGGGTAAAACTTTCGCCAGTATCAACTTAGCTACAGTTTTCGCCTTGAGCGGAAAGAAAACAGTTTTGGTAGGTTTGGATTTGCGTAAACCTAAGATTTTTGATGATTTTGAACTTCCTAATGACGTTGGTGTCTCAAATTATCTTGCAGACGATAAAAATCTTGAGGAAGTTGTCAAAGAGACACGGGTTAATAATCTATCTCTCGTATTGTCTGGACCAGTTCCACCTAATCCTCATGAGTTGATTCTTTCAGGCAGGATGAAGGTATTCATAGAAGAATTAAGGCAGAACTTTGATTTTGTAATAATCGATACACCTCCTATAGGTCTAGTTTCAGATTCACTTGAGGTGACACGATATGCTGATGCCAATCTTTACATTGTTAGACAGGGATATACCAAATTTGGTATGCTCAATTTCTTAAATGAAAAATATGAGTCTAAACAACTTTCTAACTACAGTATCATATTCAATTACTTTAAAGAGAAGAGATCCATAAGCTATGGATACGGCTATGGTTATGGCTACGGCTACGGCTACGGTTATGGCTACGGTTCCTATGGAAATGGCTACCATAAAAATTTGAAGAAGAAAAACCTTCTATCCAGGATAAGAACTCGTGTTGAACAAATTTTTTCAAGCCTGAAACGCAAATAGACTTAGTGGAGAACATGGAAAAAGCCGACTGGTTATACGAAATTAAACCCCAAGGCAAATTGATTGACGTCAATTTCAAGGAGATCTGGCGCTATAGAGATCTGCTTTGGATGTTTGTGAAGCGTGACATCGTAACGGTGTACAAACAAACCATTCTAGGACCACTATGGTTCTTAATTCAGCCCTTGTTGACCTCTGTCATTTTTACCTTGGTCTTTAACAACTTTGGTGGTATTGAGGCGCCTATGGGGATTAACGGCTTTCTTTTTAATCTAGCCGGTATCACTATGTGGAATTACTTCAAAGATTGCCTGACTGGAACAAGTAATACCTTTAGAGCTAATCAAAATATTTTTGGTAAGGTTTATTTCCCTCGAGTAATCATCCCTTTGAGTGTAACTATTTCTAACCTCATGAAACTAGGGATACAGTTTTTGATCTTTATAGCCTTTGCTATTTATTTCCATACGCAAGGGGAGGCTGGTAGTCCTCAGGGGATTCTTGTTTTTTTACCTGTTCTGATCATATCAATGGGCTTGATGGGGCTAGGTTCTGGTTTGGTAGTATCTTCTTTGACTACTAAATATCGTGACCTAAGCGTGCTAGTATCGTTTGGCGTACAGCTGCTCATGTATGTAAGCGCAGTTCCTTACAGTCTAGATACAATTAGAAAAAAAGGTGGATGGGCACAGGATGTATTGCCATTTATTGAATACAATCCGTTAACTCAAGTAATTGTAGGTTTCAGGGGAATGACCTTAGGTGCAAATGACTTTGATGTAGCCATGTTGTTATATGCCCTAGGAACAGGGATAGTCATTTTCATTTTGGGACTTATCATATTCAATAGAACAGAGCGCAACTTCATAGATACGGTGTAAGCAGATGAAAGAGCAGAAGCAAAAAATTCTTGAAGTAGATAACATCTCAAAGCAGTACAGGCTGGGTCTAATAGGAACCGGTACTATTTCTCACGATATCAACAGGTGGTGGAGCAAGTTAAGGGGTAAAGGGGACCCGTATCTTAAAATAGGGGAGGAGAACAATAGGGAGTCCTTATCTAATTCAGATTACGTTTGGGCGTTAAAGGATATTTCATTCGATGTTTATAGCGGTGATGTTTTAGGAATTATTGGTAAGAACGGAGCAGGAAAATCAACTCTCTTAAAAATCCTTTCACGAGTTTCCAGCCCAACTACAGGAACTATTAAGTCTGGTGGTCGTGTAGCTTCTTTATTGGAAGTCGGTACGGGTTTCCACCCAGAATTGACAGGAAAGGAAAACATTTATTTGAACGGTGCTATACTTGGGATGACCAAAAAGGAGATTGATAGCAAGATCGATGAGATTGTACAGTTTTCAGGCTGTCAATTGTACATGGATACACCCGTAAAGCGATATAGCTCTGGGATGAGGGTTAGGCTTGCGTTTGCAGTAGCTGCGCACCTTGAGCCTGATATCCTCATTGTCGATGAAGTGCTTGCAGTCGGTGACGCAGAGTTCCAGAAGAAGGCCATTGGGAAAATGCAGGATATTTCTAATACTGCAGGGCGAACAGTTCTTTTTGTAAGTCATGATATGTCTGCAATTTCAAGACTGTGTACACGCTGTATTCTTTTGAAGAATGGTACAATCAAAAGCATTGGCACAACTTCGCAGATCATTGAAGAGTACCTGAACGACAACAGTGAAGGTTTTCTAACCTACCTAGAACCTAAAAACGATCTTGAAAAGGATATACAACTAGAAAAAGTCTTTTTATCTACGGGCGACGGGCAGGTGCTCAAGGGACTTCACAACGTGAGAGAGCCGTTTTTTGTGAATCTGCACCTAAAATTACCTCGTACTTTGAATAGAAGTCTGGTCACATTCCATTTCAAGAACTTTAAAGATGACTTTGTATTGTTTTCAGATATCAATGATGTCAAACACAATGTACAGCCACTAAAAAAGGGATCTTATAAGTATAGCATAAAAATCGACCAACCACTTCTAAAGCCAGACAAATACTATCTGGAAGTAGGCATCACAAACAAAGACAACAATCAAACAAATCACTTCAGGCGTGTTCTAAATTTTGAACTTCACGACTCAGAAAACGTAAGGTCCCAAAGAGCTGGTTATATTTACCAAGAATTGGATTGGAACCTCGTTGAGTAATGAAAGACACCTCTTTTCTTTTTGTACTTCAAGCTCGCAATGGCTCTACTAGGCTGCCTGAAAAGGTCACTAAGTCCTTCAGCGGTAATCAATCCATCTTAGAAATTGTCATCTCTAGACTCAAGCATTCTTTTCCTCAGATTCCGCTTGTGCTGGCTACCACGATTTCAAAGGATGATGACCTTGTTGTGAAGCAGTCTGAGGGTTTAGACGCAAAAGTTTATAGAGGCTCAGAGAATGATGTGCTCAATAGAATGGTAGAGGCGAGCTCTACATTCTCCCCCAGATATGTGATCAGAGTCTGCTGTGATAATCCGTTTTTGGATACAAACCTGATTCAGGATCTAATCGATACTGTAAAACTCAATCCTGAAAAGGATTACTACAGTCACTTTCTCAATGAAGATTTGCCAGTTATCAAGTCACATTTAGGGGTGTTTGCCGAAGTTGCATCTTTCAATACATTAAAACAACTCGACAGTCGTCCAGTAGATAGCTTTTACAGAGAGCATGTCACAAATTATCTGTATGAGTCCGGCGAGTATGATTTGCACAAAGTTATTTTGCCTCAATTTCTTAGAAGCTTTAGTGACTACAGACTCACAGTAGATGACTCCACTGATTTTGAATTAGCACAAGAGCTCTGGCCTATTTATCAGAAAAACAATCAAAATCTCGAGTTATTTCTGAACGAAATCAGTAATAGCGACGTGTGGATAAATACCATGCATCAACAAATTTCCAAATACAAAAAATAAACACATGACATATATCATAGGAGAAATAGGTCAGAACCATAACGGTTCTGTAGATATCGCAAAATTGATTGTCGATCTTGTGTCTAAAGAAGTAAAGGATGACGTATTTGATAAGGTCCTGCCACCCATGGACGCTGTGAAGCTTACAAAAAGAGACCTAGACTATGAGCTGTCATCCTCACAGATGAATAGGCCTTACGACACACCTAACAGTTTTGGAAAGACATACGGTGAGCACCGTGCATTTCTTGAATTAAATGACGAGGAACACTTTGAGGTTTACAAACATGCAAAGAGCAAAAATCTTGATTTTGTCGAAACCCTTTGCGCGCCGAGCTGTTTAAGCATTTTGAAATATTTCCAGCCAGACAGATTGAAAGTGGCAAGTCGTGACTTGACAAATCTACCTTTATTACAAGCACTTGCAGAGACCAGAATACCCATGATTCTATCTACTGGGATGGCTGGTAACGCAGAGCTCGATACGGCTATAGAAACCATAGGCAAATACCACAATAATATTTCTATTCTGCACTGTGTATCAGAATATCCTACACGTCCGGAAAATGCAAATCTCAATACCATTAAGTACTTGATTGACAATTACAGGGATTATGTGATCGGTTATTCAGATCATACGATCGGGATTTCAGCACCAGTTGCCGCGATTGCATTAGGCGCAAAGATTATTGAGAAGCATATCACCATAGACCGTCGCATGAAAGGTACAGACCAGGCCGGATCCCTGGGTCCTGATGGGGTGACTAGAATGGTGAGAGACATCAGAATAATTGATAATTCCCTAGGTAAAGAAGAGATATTTATTTCTTCTAGCGTCGCTACCGCTCGCGAAAAGTTAGAGCGTTCAATAGCTTCAAAGACAGATTTAAATGCTGGTGATGTAATAACTGAGGAAATGATTCATCTACTCTCACCTGGAGATGGTGTCAAGTGGGTGGATCGCGAGCAGGTAATTGGTAAAACACTCAAAACTGCAGTTAGTAAAAATGAGATTATATACCCAAACATGCTTGACTAAGTAAAATCTGTCTTTATGAAAACTGGACATCCATTACCTAAATTAATTTTGACAGATATAGATGGTGTCTGGACAGATGGTGGCATGTACTACGATCAGCATGAAAATGAGCTCAAGCTTTTTAATACATCAGATAGTGCTGGGGTGCTCTTTGCTAGACACTATGGAATCAAGGTAGGAATACTTACTGCAGAAGATACATCGATTGTATCGCGTAGGGCAGCCAAGCTCAAAATGGAGATATTACATCAGGGATGCAAAAACAAATTGAAAATTTGTAAAGAGATCTGTCAGGGTCTAGGTATTGAATTGAGCCAGGTTGCCTACATAGGTGATGACTTAGGTGATTACAAATTACTTAAAGCGGTGGGTTTAAGTGCAGCACCTTCTAATGCACCTGTCTATATTCAAGAAGTGGTCGATTTTGTCACCTCTAGACCAGGTGGTAAAGGTGCCTTCAGAGAATTTGTAGAAACTATTCTTGGACCCGAAAAAATCAAAGAGTATCTAGAGCAACTCTAGGCTTTAAATAATCAGTACTTGAAAAAATCCAGAAAGGAAATAGTAGATTTTATACTCGATCTGGAAAGGAGCTTTCCTGTGGATTCTTGGCAAGTTCATGAAGTCGATGTCTGGCCCAGTTTACGCAATGCTCTCTTCGGTAGGCTCGTCAATGTTTATGAATATGGATTTACAAAAGGCAGTGCTCAAAATCAAAATAATCACACAGAAAAATCATTTGCGAAAATTGAACTCCTATTTTATTATTTGAGTAAGCGGTCTAGATTGAGAAAAGCAAAGCAGCTCTTCCTTTCATCCTCGGAATATCGTGAGACGATAGCGGGATTGTCCCGCAATAAATTTTACGAGTACTTCCTATTTAAAAAGGAGTTTCAAAAGAGGTCGGTCTTACTTGAATATGGAGTTAAGCCTGTTTCTGACCCGTGTTCTCACGCTGATAAGATAATTTCTTTCAATAAATTCTATTCGGGTTATCGTTTGTATAGTAAGCTTTCGCGAAAGCGTAAAAAATTCAAACAATCAGAATCCTTACCTAATTATAGCGATTTTACAACTCATGTTCTAAAGCATTACCCTGCGCTTGAAATTCAGGAATTAATCAATATAGATTACCAGAGGTTTGTGTTCAAATCCATACGCGAACTGGCTGAATTTTTGAAAATACACCTATCCACTGATAATTTAAAGCAGATTTTTGCGGTTTGCTATTACAATCATCACCTGACCTATGCCGGAATGGTGTGTGGTAAGGAAATGGGCGCAGAGAGTATTGATGTACAGCACGGCCCTGCAAATAAGCACCATATGTGCTACTCTCTATGGGGAGGTGATAGAAAGGCTTATAATACATTACCATCTGATTTTTGGCTTTGGGATGATATCACGCTGGATAATCTTGAATGGTTGTCTTCTGACGATAGGTATGCACATAAAATCACTGGCCAGCCATGGATGAAATTTGTTCAAACCCTACTTACGGATTTAGACATAAGCAATTATGTTCTTTATACATTGCAATGTGACCCTCATACAATTGAAGAGTTATTCAGTCCACAGATAATTGAATTGATAAAGTCAACTGGTAAGCCTTGGATCATAAGAAGGCATCCTAGGCAGCAGCAATCAATCAAAGACATTGAAGCCTTCATCCACTCAACATACGGCGAGATAAAAAACCTGTACGTAGCAGAGTATATTAGTTATAGTCTGCCAGTATTATTGTCTAATTGTGATTTGCATTTTACATTCTCATCGGGCAGTGCGATAGAAGCCTCATTTTTTGATAAGCTTTCGCTAGTCGTCGGACCCGTGGCACCTCTTTATTTTAAGGATTATATCAATAAAGGCTCAATGGTCTACATCCCGCATGATTCTGAGGATTTTGCTAATCGAGCTCTGGCATATTTTAAGGACTGATCTCAAATGAAGGTATCTATCATTATCCCAGTCTTTAATCGAGAAAAAGTTTTATCTGAAACTCTAGATTCTATTCTTGAACAATCCTATCACAACTGGGAATGTATTTTAGTGGATGATGGAAGCACGGATAATTCTTACGAGATTGCCGCAAAATATGCTAAACGAGATACTCGTTTTATTGTTGATAAAAGACCTGAAGGAACTTTAAAAGGTGCAAACGCATGTAGGAACTACGGTATAGATTTGAGCTCGGGCCAACTATTAATGTGGCTAGATAGTGACGACCTGTTACTCAATCAATACCTAGAAAAAAAGGTGAAGAGGTTTGAGGAAACTGGCTGTGATATTGTCATATCCAAGTCTCAACATTTCAATCATCCAGATCCATATGATATTTTTTATAACGATCAGTTCAATTACAAATTTCAAGACAAGGAAATTACTGCTCTGAATTTTGCAACCCACAATACCACTTGGCTCACATCAGACCTGATGGTCAAACGTGAAGTGATTCATGGGAAGTATTGGAATGAATACCTGCCTAGTGGTCAGGAATACAACTATTTTTTACAGATACTAAAGCCAGGCCTAAATTTTGAATTTATCGATGAATATCTTATCTCTAAAAGGTGGCATCCAGAATCAATTACTGCTAGGCGTGATGAAGATACATTTGCCGATTATGTAATAACCCTTAGGATTGAAACTTTACTCAATCTAGATAGGGATTTTGATAGCGATATTAAAGAATGGCTTTTGCTTAAAATCTTAAAGGCTACGGCACGTAACAGAAAAATCAGATCTTTAAGGGAAGAGAAGTTGATTTTCAGATTTTTGGTAAGCCACAACTACCTTTCACTCGGCCTTAAATATTATTTGGCTAGAATTACTAAGCTTGTTTTCAATCGCAATGAGTTTATAGTCAGAAAAATAGCTAAATAGCATATTACTTTTGACTTATTTTGAATTAGCGGGTTTGATACCAAACATAATACTCAGGATTTTTGGGTAAAGTTTACCTTTATTTATAGTATTCAGAACGCAACCTCTGACTTAATAATAATACGTTACAAGTTACTCGAATTAAGTATTTTACGTGAAAGTAAACACACTACCTTTAGTAACAGTTGTAACGCCTTATTACAATAATTCTGATACACTTGAGCGTACAATTACGTCAATAAAAAAGCAGTCTTATAAGAATATTGAGCACATTATCGTTAATGATGGCAGCACTGCTAATCACGTCAAAATCTTAAAAACAATTCAATCTGATGTAAAAGAAATATTTCATCAAAGCAATTGTGGTCAAGCTTCAGCACGTAACAAGG
The DNA here is from genome assembly GCA_964478845.1 of uncultured Flavobacteriaceae bacterium. Taxonomy (GTDB): domain Bacteria; phylum Bacteroidota; class Bacteroidia; order Flavobacteriales; family Flavobacteriaceae; genus Nonlabens. The sequence continues at coordinate 94,064 of CAYZJT010000009.1, forward strand.
GGATAGCAGCTGCCGAAGGAGAGTACGTGGTAAACTTAGATAGCGATGATTATTTTGAAGAAGATTTTATTTCTCAAGCGGTTGATCTTGCTCGTTCCGATAGGAGCATTAAGGTGGTAGGATGCCATTCTTGGGTTGTAGACCACAATTTCCAGAAACAATACATTGCAAAATATAACGGTGGGTATAGAGCTGATTATCTGTTTGTAAACAATACGCCTGGGAGCCTGCTTTTTGAAAAAGCACGGTGTATGGAAATAGGTGGTTACGATGAAAATATGAGAGAAGGATTTGAAGACTGGGAGTTTGCTTTGAGAATGACCAGTGAAAAATATCGAGCAGCAGTTATCAATGAGCCTTTATTGCGCTATACAAGGGATGATAGACGACCGTCAACTACCACTGAAGCAAACAAGATTAGGACGGATTTATGGCAATACATATTTCTAAAGCACAAAAAGCTTTACAAAAATGAATTTGGGAACCTATTAAAGTTTTATTCTAAACAGATAAAAGATAGAGATAGGCGATTGTTTAAATTGTCAAATGGCTTAGCTATCAAATGTGTTGACAAATTAAAGTCTTTAAAACGGATGTTTTTTTAGTATCCATGAATTTACGTGTAAACAGTTTCCAAAAATTAAAGGTAGTATTTGTCCTAACTTATGAGCTGAGCTCATCACCGATTAGAACAAGTTGTTTTTTGCCTCATATATTTCACTAAGTTGTTTACATAAATTCATGCTTCTGATGATCTTCCTTTACGTTAAACAGTAACCGGTGATCTTTTTTATCTGAAGAGTGAAAAGTTGTCTCGTTGCAAATTTCAATTGGTCAAATCCTTCTTCCTTCAACCGTTATATTATCGTTTCTTTGTCATCTAATAGAGGTCATATCTACCTCGCAAAAAAACAAGCCCTTTGACACCTGTTGTTTCTGTAATTTTGCCCGTTTACAATGGTGAGCAGTTTCTCGCAGATGCAATTGATTCTATACTTGATCAGGAATTCAAGGATTTTGAACTTATCCTGATTGATGACTGCAGCACAGATTCGAGCCCAGCTATTTGTCAATCTTATGTCCAGCGAGACAACAGAGTTGCATACCATCGCAATGAGCAAAATCTTAAGCTACCTGCAAGTCTAAATAAGGGGCACCGTCTAGCAAAAGGACAGTATCTCACTTGGTCATCGGATGATAATATTCTGTATCCGAACAACCTATCAGTTCTAGCATCAGTGCTCAGAAAAGGAAAATCTGATCTAGTTTATAGTGCCATGCGAAACATTGAAGCAGATGGTACCGTCAGACGTATAGTTCCAGCAGCAAATCCAGTAAAAAGTTTATTCGGTTCCGTCGTGGGCGCCTCATTTATGTATACTAGAGAGGTGTTTGAGAAATTAAAAGGGTATGATGAGTCAAAATACCTTATTGAAGATTTTGACTTCTGGTTGCGTGCCAGTATCTATTTTAAACTTTCGCCAGTTGAGGAATGTCTGTATGACTACAGGATTCATCCTGGAAGTTTGTCACAAAAAATCGCCGATGATTCCCAGTTCAAAGCTGAATTTGAACAACGTCTTGAGGAATCCTATGGAATACTAATGAGCGAGCTGGATTTCGCATCTTGCACAATTGATTTTTTAATCTCTGTTCACTTATACCAGAATACGACATTTAGTATTTTTCAAAAGGACATTTCACATATTATACAGGACCTAAAACGATATTGTAATCACATGGGAGAGGACTTTTCAGAAATCCAACCCTTCATTATCAACTCAATAAGAACGACTTGGGTACAAGACAAATCTTTGATGACCAGGCCCGTATTATTCAAAGTCCTCAGACATTACCCTCAAGTATTGTTTTCAAGACGCGTTTATCACATGAATACCCTGAAAATCATTTCTAACAGTTTAATATCCTCATAAACATGGCCGTTATCTCAATAATCATGGCTACTTACAATAGGGGGCACCTGATCACAGAAACACTTGAGTCCATCAAGAATCAGACCTTACAGGATTTTGAGTGTTTGATCATTGACGATGGGAGCACAGATGACACTCAAGAAATCGTTTCCTCATTTACACAAAAGGATAATAGATTTTCTTATCAAAAAAGACCTGATAAGCACCAAAAGGGTTTACCGGGCTCACGCAATTACGGCTTATCAATATCTCAGGGTGAGCTCACGCTTTTTTTTGACGACGATGACATCATGCATCCTGAAAATCTCGAGACCTGTCATCAAGTCCTAAAATCTGATGAACTGGAATTTTTCAGGTACGGTAAAAAAACATTTACAGATTCATTTGATTATCAATTTGACTCCATCTCAAATCTTGACCTGAAGTTTACAGATAAAAGTCATCTCTTCAATTTTGTATCCCACAACATTTCTATGGCATCACCTACCGTGATGTGGAAAAGCAAGGTTTTTGACCAGCATATTTATAAGGAGGATTTGATGTATGCAGAAGAATGGGAGGTCTACAGCCGCATTATAGCAAGTGGTGCCAGGGGCGCCGTTTCTGATGTTCCATTGTATTATGCCCGGAAACATGCCAGTTCAAATACTGGCGAATTCTGGAATAATAATCCAGTGCGTGTAAAGAGTAATGAAGATGCCCATAGATATCTCTATGACTTTTTATCCCAACAAGGAAAAATAGATGTCCAGATGGGTGATTTTTTCTTGAGTGCTACGAGGACACTAGACATGCCGGACTTAAGAGAAACTATTCTTACAGATCATAGAATACCGGCAGCAGTCCTTAAGCATTTGAAAAAACGCAATAGGCTTTTCCCTATTCGCAAAGCCTTGTACAAACTCAAAAAGAAGATTTAGGCTTGGAGGGATCAACAAATAAACTGCTTGTAGTAGCAGATGATGTTAATTTTCAGAGGGGTAGTGGCCCCAAAGTAAGCCATGCCATGGTGAAGCTCCTAGCAGAATTGGATCATCCACTCACCCTTCTCCATCAGTCTGATCAAGAAGTGCCTTTTGAGGAAAAAAATGTTGAGAGTATTTATGTCAAGGAGGGCCGCAGCATCCACTACTACAAATCAAGATTTAATCGAAAAGCTAGAAAATATCTCAAGTCAGATTTCTCAAAAAAGTACGAAGAGGGGACAGGACACAGTTATACCGAGGACTCGCTTATAGACAGCATGCATAAAGTCCTGAGCGGCCTAAATCCAAAAGATTTTTCTCTTGTTCTTACTCTTTCTAAGGGAGCCCTGTTCACAGCTCACAAAGCCATACTTCAATTGCCTGAATGGCACAGCAGATGGTGTAGCTATTTTCATGACCCTTTCCCATTTTCATGGTATCCAGAACCTTATACGTTTAATGATATAGGAACTCTGGTTAAACAACAACTTTGTCGTGGGTTTGTCGAGAATGCGGCAGTCTTGATGTTCCCCTCGCTTAAATTGATGGAACACTATCAGGCTTTGACAATCTCTATTGAACAAAAAAGCGTAATTGTTCCCCATGTATTTGATCCACAGGGGGTCTCTGGTCTGGCGGAATTTGATTTTGGCACTGGCGGGATCAACTACCTACATGCTGGCGCTTTGCTAGGGGAGAGGAACCCGCGTGGTCTGGTATCCGCTTTCGCGAAAGCGAACAAATTAAAGCCCTACCACCACCTGCACATTGTGGGGCCATATCAGGCTCATCAGGAATTCATCGATCAGAAAAACCTAGAATTCCCATGGTTGCATGTACACGGTTCTGTAGACTACAACACTGCACAATCCATGGCAAAAACTGCCGATGTCAATCTAATTATTGAAGCGATCGCGCCGTCTAGTCCTTTTCTACCGGGTAAATTTCCTGTATTGCTTGCCATGGGCAAGCCTATATTACACATAGGACCAGCTAACTCAGAATCCATGCGTCTTTTAGGTCCAGATTACAATCTGCACGTAGAAAATGGCGATGAGCAGGGACTTGAAAGTCTGCTGGCTGATATTGAAACACAAATGTCAATTGCCACTCAAAGCCTCCAGAAAAGTGATGTAATAGATTATTTTTCAAAAGAGACTATTCTAGCCACCTGGGAAGATGTGATTGCTAGGCTGCAAGAAAGCAATTTTCAAAATCAACAATCTTATTCCTAGTAACAATGATTAAAATTATTGCAGAAATCGCCCAAGCTCATGACGGGAGTCTAGGCATCTTGCACAGCTACATAGATGCACTGGCTAGAACAGGTGTGGATGCCATCAAGTTCCAGACGCACATCGCCCATGCAGAAAGCAGTGAGCATGAGCCATTTCGTGTGAATTTTTCTTATGAGGATAAAACCAGGTATGATTACTGGGAGCGCATGGAATTTACGCTTGAGCAATGGAAGGAAATAGGTGAGCATTGCCAGCAGGTGGGGCTTGAGTTTTGGTCTTCGCCATTCAGTAATGCAGCCGTTGATTTGCTTGAAGAGGCTGGAGTTTACGGTTATAAAGTGGGTAGCGGCGAGGTGAGCAACTTTCTTTTACTCGAGAAAATAGCACAGACTGGTAAACCGCTTATCATTTCCAGCGGGATGTCCAGTTTTCAAGAGCTTGACAAGACTGTAAATTTTCTTGAAGCAAAGGGTGTAGATTTCAGCATTTTGCAGTGCTATACAGCTTATCCCACGCAACCTGAGCAATACGGCCTGAATGTAATTTCTGAGCTTCAAGACCGGTACCAAAATCAAGTTATTGGATTTTCAGACCATAGCGCCACCATCGCGGCAAACGTAGCTGCGGTAGCTTGTGGTGCAGAAATACTGGAATTCCACGCAGTTTGGGACAAGCGCATGTTTGGACCAGACGCTGGGGCGTCGCTCGAGATTGATGAGATTGCTCAGCTCGTACGCGATGTAAGAAGGATTTCCACAGCTTTAAACAGCCCGATTGATAAGAATGATAATTCCGCTTTCGCGAAAGTGAAATCCATCTTTGAAAAATCACTCGCAGTGAATAAGGAACTCAAAGCAGGGCATATTCTTACCTTTGACGATCTCGAGGCAAAAAAACCAAAAGGTTATGGTATAGACGCCTCAAGATTTCAAGAAGTAATAGGCCGCAAACTCAGTCATGAGCTGCATGCCTATGATTTTCTAACAGAAGAAGACCTTGCATGAGAAAAATATGTGCAGTAGTCACTGCCCGACCATCCTATAGCCGCATCAAAACGGCACTTGCCGCCATACGTGACCATAAGGATCTTGAATTGCAACTAGTTATTGCTGGTGCTGCACTGCTAGATCGTTATGGAAATGCTGTCGAGTTTATTAAACGTGATGGTTTCACGATCGATGAGAAGGTGTTTATGGTGTTGGAAGGCGAGAACAAGACCGCGATGGCAAAAACAACTGGTCTTGGTGTGATGGAACTTTCCAATGTTTTCTACAACTTACAACCAGACGCGGTGATTACCATCGCAGATCGCTATGAGACAATAGCGACCAGTATTGCTGCAGCTTATCAAAATATACCGCTCGTGCATATCCAAGGTGGCGAGGTCACGGGAAATATAGATGAGAAAGTACGTCATGCAAACACAAAGCTGGCAGATATTCACCTAGTTGCCAGCGAGGATGCCTACAATCGAGTTATCAAATTAGGTGAAGAGCCGGCTCAGGTGTACAACGTGGGCTGTCCATCCATCGATCTGGCGCATGAGGTGATGCAGTCACCAGAATTAGATTACCATCCTATCGAGAAGTATGGAGGTGTGGGCTGCGACTTTGATGTAAAGGAACCTTATATCGTAGTCATGCAACATCCCGTAACCACAGAATATGAAAGCGCTAAAAGCGACATTCTAAAAACCCTGGAAGCTGTAACGGAATTAGACATTAATACCTACTGGTTCTGGCCTAACGTGGACGCTGGTAGTGATGGAACGAGTAATGGGATAAGAAGCTTTCGCGAAAAGCACAAAAACAACAAACTCCGTTTCTTCAAAAACATGGAGCCTAAAGATTTCCTGCGCCTTCTGGTCAACTCGCATTGCCTCATTGGCAACAGCAGTGTTGGAATAAGAGAATGCGCCTACATGGGCGTGCCAGTAGTTAATATAGGTAGCCGTCAAAACCGTCGCGAACGCGGAAACAATGTGAAAGATGTAGCTTACGATAAGGAGGCTATTAAAAGCGCCATTCAGCAACAAATGCAGAATAAGGAAATCGGCAAAAGTCTCGTCTATGGCAATGGGGAGGCCGGCAAAAAAATTGCAGAGTTATTGGCTAAAATTGATTTGCCGTTTCACAAAACGATAACGTATTAGATGCGTATCCTAGCAATCATTCCAGCCAGAGGTGGCAGCAAGGGTGTTCCTAGAAAGAATATTAAACTATTGAATGGCAAGCCGCTTATGCAGTACACCATTAATACGGCAAAAGCTGCTACTGGAATTACTGATGTATTTTTTTCTTCAGAAGATGTTGAGATGCTGGATGCCGCGAGAGGTATGGGACTTGACATACCTTTTTCAAGACCAGCGGATTTAGCAACAGATCAGGCAGGAACTTTAGAAGTCCTCCAGCATGTTATAGGCGAGTTTGAAAATATGGGCAAGACTTACGATGCAATTTGTTTACTACAGGTGACTTATCCTTTCAGAAAACAAGAAGACCTTGAACATGCAATCGAGAAGTTTAAATCAGGTGATTTTGACAGTTTGATTTCAGTGCGTCGTGTGCCACATGAGTACAATCCGCACTGGGTGTTTGAGCCAGACCAAAACGGCAATTTAGCTATCGCCACAAGTGAGAAAGAAATTATCAAGCGCCGGCAGGATCTGCCACCCGCTTATATAAGGGATGGTTCAATCTATCTTACTAGAGTTGAGACTTTGATGCAAAAAAAATCCATCTATGGCAATTCTATTGGCTATGTGGAATCTGACCCCGATCGCTACGTGAATATTGATACTATGGATGACTGGCATGAAGCTGAGCGTCTAGCTATAAAACTTTTTGGACCATGTGTGGAATAGTAGGAATAGTAGGTGAAGTACGTAATCCTGAAAGTAGGGTGGATGCTATGCTTCAAGCACAGCATCACCGTGGTCCTGACCATACAGAAAGATTTGATGGCAGCGGAATTGTCTTAGGACACAATCGATTAAGCATTATCGATCTTACTGCAGCAGCGCATCAACCTTTTCATTGTGCAAAAGGACGTTACATCATGGTTTTTAATGGCGAGATCTACAATTATAAAGAACTCAAGGCGCAATTGAAAGGCGACTATGCTTTTACAACTTCCAGCGATACAGAGGTTCTCCTTGCATGTTTTATAAAATGGAAAAAAGATTGCTTACAGCATTTGAACGGTATGTTCTCATTTGCGATCTGGGATATTGAAAAAAAAGAGCTTTTTGCGGCTAGAGATAGATTTGGGGTAAAACCCTTCTATTA
>CAYZJT010000010.1:0-98660 GCA_964478845.1 uncultured Flavobacteriaceae bacterium
TGCTGTCCTTGCTCCAAGAAAACCCACCATCCCAAGGCGCCCTGCGAGCCTTGCGGGGTTCACCTTCAAAATCCAGCCTGATCTGCTGTCGACTGCCTTTCATGGCGCGTTCTGGAATCGTGATAAAATGCGCGTTTCCATCATGCCTTATTTTTAATTCATCACCATTTTGAATTGCGCCAGTTAGTCGCATGGGTTCCTGCAGATCGATCTGCATGATCTGATAGGGACGCTCTACGGTATAGGTAATGACATTTGTCCCAGATATGGTTTGATTCTCGATATCCACATCTACAGAAAGATCATAATGCTGGATGTCCCACCACGATCTTGCGGCAGTGATGCTGCCTCGCAAACTGTCCTGGCGAGTAAATTGTTGTTTGTTTTGAAGCAGTTGGGCATTTGCATAAAACAAGGGTAGCAACAAAAGCAAGTTGGATAATCTGTAAGAATTTTTTTCTGCTGTGAAAAACATGTTTGTCAATGTTATCAAATCGTTAAATCTTATAGGTTCTGAAAAGTATTTGAAATCTTACATTACTTTTAATTCAACCAAAATACTTATAAAATGCTCAAGAAATTTGCTTTGCTTTGCTTTAGCCACAATTACGTCTTGTACGCTGGACGAGGAAGAACTGGTTGCTCAAGATACTGAGTCAGCGGTTGATCAGGGGTTTACATACACCAAATTAGGTAAGAAAAAGCAGATTCCATGTTCGGTTGAGAATATGCAACGCGCTTATGATGCAATTCGCAACAACCCTACCGCGTCGCAACATCCTGGTGATTCCTATTTAGAAGATTCTGGAACAACAACCCATTCTTCAGGCGGTGCGTATCAAGTAAACACAACACATTATTATGTGAAGTTTGCGCCTGTGGACTCTTTACAATATGTGACAATAGCACGCGATAGTATACTGGCAATTTCTGATGTTCCTTTTGAATATGAATTAGAAGTAGAGGGTGATATCTATCAGCATCCAGACTATGAGGGTCAGGATTTCACCTATTACTACAGTGTTGTGGATATCAATTATGACCTACCAAACAACGTCCCTCACACCATAGTATCTAACCTCCATTTCACAGCAGAAGATGAGATACCAGAAAACGCATCTGAAACTGACCTTCAACTTGTGGATTTCTATCACGACCTAAATATGGAGGCGCTTTTTGAAAGTGGTAATCTTGAAGAGGAGGAACAGGAGGAACTGCTGTATTTTTTCCATCAACCAGATGGTAGTATTGATCAGTTAACTTGGGATCAGGCCGTTGCCCAGAATTTGCCGTTAAGTGAATTGATTATCAATTTTAATGATGAAGATTATCTTGAAGTGGATTTTTTCAAGCGCAGGAGAAAATGGAATCCCCATGGTGTGATCCATGAATTTGAAGATGCCATTAACCGAGACATAGGATTGTTTTTTGCTAGGGTGAATGTAAGAAAATGGGGATGGCTCGTCATCAGAAACGCACGGACAGATGGTAATGGATATTTTGTTACTGGTCATACAAGAACAAAAAGAGTCAAGTACACAGTATTGTTTGAATGGTGGCCAGTTTTCACGGTTTGTCAGAGATTTTATTGGGTACAGGCTAAATACAGATCAAGTGAAACTCATACAAGGAGGGGTTTCTTCAGGAGGCTCTGGACTGGTAACCATCAGTTTTGGTCCCACGTGCACAATGCAGCAATGGATTATTATGTAAGAGCGGTGCCTTTACATGGCTTGCATTCACCTGGTTATTTTATGACAATTGTTGCTAATGCAAGTAGACCAGGACCAGGATCACGTCATTTCCCGCCCTGGATTCCGCATCATCCAGATATAAGAGTAAGCAAGTGGGATGATTGGGAGTACCGTGGTAGCGATGGTGTTTATGGAACAACCGTACATGAACTGACACACAGGGGACATCGTAATTTAGATCCAGGTATGTTTAATGTATTTAGTAGTGGCTCTTGTGATAGAACCCTTATTAAGGAGAGTTGGGCAGAAGGTGTTGAGACATTTCTAGTGAATGAGAGATTTGATTTTTTGTCTGGTGGGACTTATGGTTCTTCTAGAATCAGAGATAACGGTGCTAGCTATAATTTTTTCAGACAGCTACAATCACCACAAGCGATGAATGAATACACACCGTTGGTAGATGATTTGATCGATAACTTTAATCAGAACACCATTCCTATATCCCCAGCCCCACCTGTTGAACAAGTAAGTGGTTATACACTCAGACAAATACAACAGGCTTTAAATCACACTAGACACTTCTCCCAATGGGAAACTAATCTCAGAAACTATTTCGTTAATCCAACTGAACACAATCTTCCACAAATTTTTGGATATGTTGGTATAGCGCGTTACAATAAACAAACATGCGATTAAACTACATCCTTCTTCTAGTTCTTTCATTTGTTGCTTGCACTTCCGAGGAGGAGCTTTTTTTGTATGAGACTTCGCTTTTAAATGAAAGCGCTAGTACAATACGAATAATTGGTTATAGACAAGCTGATCAGGCGGAGCAATTTAATTACGAAGTTACGTCCTTCGATATATTGAGTGAATGTTACTACACCAGTCCTTCGTTTTTAGGTCTAAGATGTTCCGTTGATTCTGTTGTAATTAGATTTGATGGGACCAATAGAGGTTATATCAATACATTTCCACTACAAAACAATTTTTCATTCCCAAATAAAAGCCTTTTCTCCCCAGGGGATTGGAATCCGAACTCCTCAACTTCTTTCTCTTTCGTTATAACTGAAGAAGATCGGCTAAACGCATTTGATTTACCTTAAAATTCTAATTATGAAAACGATATTTTATTTTATAACAGTATGTATTTTGCTTGCATCGTGTTCAACGGAGGAATCCGCAGCTCCCATTTCCCCTGATCCTACATTAGGTGGAAACAACGGTTCTGGTCTCAAATATTTTGAGGCGCAGATTCGTAATGATACAAATTCATTTATGGATTGGGAAACTGCTTATGTTAATGGGGTTAACTTATGGTTAGAAGGCCTAGGACCCGGAGAGTATTCTTCTATTGTTGAATATGAGGCTGCACAATTTGACGGTATCAATAATCCATGGGCGGAAATTCGATTTGTGAACGGTAAAGGCTACTTCTGCGATCTATCTGGAACAAACAGCCAGTTGTGTGATGATAACAAAAGCCTGGTGCATGGAACTGGTTTTGTCCAGCAGCCTGATGGTACGTGGCTGTACACCATTACACAAGATGATTATGACAATGCGTTTGTGTTGCCTTAATTGCCAGCTTTAGAATAATTTGCTCTTACCACAGCCTGTGCTGGTTTGTCTTGTGTGGTAAATAGTTTTTCATAGCCGCGCCATCCTGTCTCTGCATGGTGTTTCCATAAAAATCCACCCGCCAGCCATTTTTCCTGCCACAGGTTTTGGTAAAGTCCTTTTAGTAAGTTTTCTTGTGCCTTAATATTTACCGCGCGTTCATCGCCTGCATTTTTCCAGGGCTCCTTCCCGGCATAATCTGCACTTACATAACCGTATTCCGTCAGTAGAATTTGTTTGTTATGCTTTCGCGAAAGCGAACTCATCTCATTTTTCCATTTTTTCCAGGAAGTGTTAAGCGTCGTTAAAGTGGGTGTTTTTTCTCCACTCACAGGGAAATAGGCGTCCACGCCTATGTAATCCAGCTTATCCCAAAAATGAACTTGATCGTAGGTGTCCCAGTTACCCGCATAAGTGAGTTTTCCTTTGTAGATGGCATTAATTTGTTCAATCAATTTTGCCCAGTAAGCTGGCTGTTCTGCGACAAAACTGTCCATCTCTGTGCCTATGCAAAAAATGTCGGTATTGGTTTCTGCTGCGAGTCTGGCATAAGTAAGAATGAAGTCAGTATAACTTTCCTCAAGTTGTTTCCATTTTGCATTTGTCAACATGCTGATGCTGCCCGTATAATCCCCACCGCCAATCCAGATTTGTGGTTTGAGCATGACCTTGATGTTCTCTTCCTGAAATAGTATTATCGTTTTTCTAGCACCATCCACTCGTTCTCCCCACCATTGTCTGTCTGTGTTGAAGTAAATTTCAGGATCATTCAGACTGCGCATAAAACCATAAGGGATAACGGCTGCATAATTTGCTGCGTAATCTGCTTGAATAGGTTTAACATCAGTGGAATCAATGGGATTGCGCGTCGCGACAAATGTGATGCCGTTGATTTTATCTGGGCTTTGTTTTTCTTGAGCGCAGCCTTGACACAGAAAAAAAAGTATAAGGCACGAAGTATTGAGTTTCCACCTACTCATCTAGCGGGTCGCTGTTTGCTTTGATGTATTCAGTAAGAGATTCTATTGTGTATTTACCCATGGCGACATCATTGGGCAGGTCGTAGGCATCATTATCATCCAGTAATAATACCTTACCCGCTGAATTCAAGAATCTTTCAAGCAAGAAAAGTGCGATTCTTTTGTTCCCATCAACAAACGGATGGCTGATGATTATGCTTTGAAATATGGCAGCTGCTTTGGCTTCAATTTCAGGATAGAATTCTTTATCACCAAATCCTGAAAAGGGTCTGGCTAAGGCGGCTTCTAGTCCAGCTTTATCTCTTACACCTGATGAGCCACCGAATTCATCAATTAATCTATTGTGAATTTTTATTACTGACTCGATTGAAACCATTTAGGCTAATCTTTTAAATACTTCCTGGTATTTTTCAAAAATCCTATCAGCATTGGCATCTATCTCTATGAAACCCGAGCTTTCATTTTTGGTATCGCTAGTTGCGCCTATACCCAATCGATCCAATGCCAAGTCAACCTCCTTGTCATTTGTTAGTCCATCAATATATTTCTTTGCCCTGTCTTTTTTTTTCTCAATACTCATCACGCGACCTTTTAAGTTTCACTAAAATACACAGTCCAAACTTGATGCCACCTCAATTCTATATAACTTGATAAAGGATCTAATCATTCCCCATTCAAACTCCAGTCGTAATCCATGTATTCAATTTTGTAATCTAGCGGGATATCCTCTTGTCTGTGGTAATTGATGTATTCCAAAATACTGCCTTTGCGTTTAAAATCTGCTTGGTACCATTTGAAGATTTTACTCAGTTTCACGGTGTTGTTTTCAGGATCTAAATTCACAATTTTAGGATCCTTCAAAACATCCCTAGTGGTTTGCTTGAGTATGGTTTGTAAGTTGTCTTTGGTAAAAGCGCGATTTCCCAAGTTTGGGCAGCCTTTTGCTGCACAAACCAGCATAAAGTGCAACCTGGGATCGTCAGGAAATCTATAAAACAGCAATCGCTCTAATTCATCTAGGGATGTGGGCTCGCCCACCCAATCAAATCTGGGTTTTAGAAAGAAGTCATCGATCTCTTTTACAGATTCTAATGGATAATGACCCAGCACTTTTTTGATCACTTGATAATTATAGGTATTAAGATGAAAAGCAAGAAGTTCGCGATCATCTGTAGGCAGCACTAGCACTCGATCGTATGCATTATCGATTTGGTTAACAAGTTTTTGATTTGCCTTTATACCAGCATAATTCACTTTTCCATCATTGACGTAAGTGCTTAAAAGTTGGTCAAAAAGTTCATTGAATCGATCTGACTGAGCGACACTCAAGTATGAAAGGGACAAGCACAAGACGATTAAAAGAACTCGCATAACAAATTGGTTTACATAAATATAGAGGTAGGCGTAATTATCTGATCTCTTGTTTTGAAATATTTATCTCATAGTTAATTTCCCTATTTAGTTGACCAGTGATGTCTTTATCTGTTGACGAACGGGAATCATCTACAGAATAATGAGATAGATGTCTAGTCTAGGCACAGAATTAATTTCTTAATTTGACGATCTCAAACCAGCCCAAATGGAACATGTCGTCATTATAGGAAATGGGATTGCAGGTGTGACTGCAGCACGTCACATTAGAAAGCTTTCGCGAAAGCGTATCACCATCATTTCCAGTGAGACTGAATTCTTCTTTTCGCGTACGGCATTGATGTATGTGTACATGGGGCACATGAAATTTGAACACACACAGCCTTACGAAAACTGGTTCTGGGCAAAGAATGATATCGAGCTGGTGCAGGATTACGTCCATACGGTCGTGCCTGAATCAAAGCAAGTGCATTTGAATTCTGGTCGAGTAATGCAATATGATAAGTTGATTCTTGCCACGGGTAGCTTATCCAATAAATTTGGATGGCCTGGTCAGGATCTGGAAGGCGTTCAGGGACTTGTTTCAAAACAGGATCTGGATCAACTAGAAATTTCTGCTCCCAACAACAAAGTCTGCAAACGAGCAGTGATTATAGGTGGTGGATTGATAGGTGTAGAACTTGCAGAGATGCTTGCATCTAGAGAAATTCCAGTCACCTTTCTTGTACGCGAAAAAGGATTCTGGAGTGGCGTCCTGCCTATGCCTAACGCAGAACTGATTTCCAGTCACATCAGGGAGCATTATATCGATTTGCGAGAGCAGGAAGAATTAGCCGAAATACATGACAACGGCCACGGTCAGGTGGAAGCCGTTACCACCAAAAAAGGGGAGAGAATTTCTTGCGATTTTGTTGGATTATGCGCAGGAGTGAGGCCTCGTATTGACTTCCTCAAAAATTCTGGAATCGAATTAGATCGCGGCATCTTGGTCAATAGATTGCTTCAAACAAATTATAAAGATATCTACGCCATAGGTGATTGCGCGCAGCAGCGAGAGCCAGTGGGCTTGCGTAAACCTATTGAGGCGGTGTGGTACACTGGGCGCATGATGGGTGAGACCGTTGCACAAACAATTTGCGGAAAAACCATGGAATGGAATCCTGGTCACTGGTTCAACAGCGCAAAGTTTTTTGATATTGAATACCAAACCTACGGCTGGGTGTTCAATAAGCCTATGGATGGAAACGAGCATTATCATTGGAAAGATCCAGATCAACAACGCATGATAACCATGGAATATCGCATAATTTCACGTGAGTTGGTGGGTGTCAACACCTTCGGGATAAGACTGCGGCATGAGGTGTTTGACAGTTGGTTAGATCAAGCGCGCAGTGTAGATTATGTGATTAAAAACTTACACGAGGCGGCCTTTGACCCAGAGTTTTACAGGGAGCCTTTTATCCAGATCCAAAAAGACTTTGCACAACAGAATCAAATAGCTATTTAAAAAAATCATGAGCATCTATCAACGCAATATGTCCCTGACCGGCGAGCCGCCTAAAGCTCTGTCCGCTAGTGAAAAAATCGCAACGGCAGTAGGACTTGCAGGGCTGTTTATTATGGTTTTGGCACTGTTCAATGTTAACCTGCCTTACAAGGTTTCTTGGCTTACGGCTTCAATGGTTTTGATAAGTGGTGGGGTCATCGCTTTCGCGAAAGCGCAATACAGCAACAAACACAAGGGCATCAAAAATCACGGGGTGTGGTTTAAAAGCATCTCAAGTCGCGGCTTTTGGGGATGGTCACTAGCTGTTGCTTTAACTGGATTTTACATCATTCTCTATTTCTTTCCAGAATATCTAGGGCAGGGAAGTGATGGAGCTTCTAACACTGGGCTGATTAATCTTTTTGATCCCTTATCCTATACCTTAAAGGGCCAGCCAGCCAGCCAGTGGTTTGTCTATGGAGTACTTTACACAATAGCGATTTTAGCATTTGGGGTAAAGTTCATCTGGAAGTACAGGCACAATCAATACGAGATTATACGTACGATCAGTGTGATGTTTTTCCAGACTGCCTTTGCCTTTCTGATTCCTGAAATCATGGCAGGTTTGAATGGCGATCTGCCTTACTATGATCTCAAAAACATTTGGCCACTTAATTATTACTTATTCGATGAGTGGAATGTCAATGGACTGCTGGCAAATGGTAGCTTAGGGCTTACGATGCTGTTGTGGGGAATCGCTTCTATTCTTATCATAACACCTATTCTAACGTTTAAATACGGCAAGCGCTGGTATTGCAGCTGGGTTTGCGGTTGCGGCGGTCTCGCTGAGACTGCAGGCGACCCGTTCAGGCATCTGTCTGACAAATCACTAAAGGCTTGGAAAGTAGAGCGCTGGCTTGTTCACACTGTGCTAGTTATCTCAGTAGTTTCTACTGTCGGCGTCATTCATTCCTACCTGGGTGACGATGGGGAATACTGGCTGAACAGGACTTCATTTCTAGTAGGTGTTACAGTACTGCTTGCACTCATTTTTGCATGGGTCATGATTTATCGGCGTGATGAGCTGGAAAAAGATGCAAAATTGGGCGCGATCGGTTTTTTTGTGGTCATACTTTCTTTTATCGCCATTCACTTGATGGCAGGAACTGAAACATTGTTCTTCTTTAAAAGCGGTGCAGTGCGATCTGCCTACGGGTTCTTGATAGGATCTATTTTTTCTGGTGTAATCGGTACTGGATTTTACCCTATCATGGGGAATAGGGTTTGGTGTCGATTTGGTTGCCCTATGGCGGCAATTTTAGGATTGCAGCAGCGCCTGTTTTCTAAATTTAGAATCACCACAAATGGCGGACAATGCATCTCTTGCGGCAATTGTTCTGTGTATTGCGAGATGGGAATCGACGTGCGCAGCTATGCACAGAAAGGCGAAAACATCATCAGAGCCAGTTGTGTAGGCTGCGGGATCTGTAGTGCTGTGTGTCCGCGAGGGGTATTGAAATTAGAAAACGGCCCGCTGGAAGGTCGCATCAACAGCGATGCGGTTTTGCTGGGTCAGGATCCAGATTTGATGGCTCTGTTGCAGGAGCGTAAATGAATTTAGTTTTCCCGTTGATAGAAAGTGAAGCCTGTCTTGAGCCCAGTCGAAAGGAAAAAGCAAGTTAATAATGGTTTATGGCAGAAAATAAAACAAAACCCACTGATCAAAGCGTTGATCAATTTCTAGATCAAGTATCACCAGCACAAAAACAGGAAGACTGCAAGCAGTTGCGTCAAATTATAGAAGAGGTAAGTGGCGAGCCTGCCGTAATGTGGGGAAATATGATCGGTGCTGGAAAGTATCATTACAAATACGATTCTGGACACGAGGGCGATATGTTCTTGATAGGTTTTGCACCCAGGGCAAAAAACATAAGTATCTACGGTGCTGCCTACAATGACGAACTGGATGAATTAAAAAAGGAGTTGGGGAAAGTAAAACTGGGCAAGTCTTGTATTTATGTCAATACACTAGCCGACATTGATCAAGATAAGCTCAAAGAGGTTTTCAGGCAAAGTATTGATCTGACCTTAAAGCGTTATCCGCAGAATTAAAACAGAGTTATTTCTCGATCTTCCAATAAGTCCCATCTGCTGTAGTTACCTTTTTGAGCTCTGCTCGCTTAGCTGCGCGTTTTCCAGCAGTGATTAGATTTATCATGTCTTGAATAATGCTGTTGGTTTCGGCGAAATAGCTGTGTGATAAGAAACTGGCGTCAATTCCAGTCGCATCAACCGTTTCCATGCCATCGACAGTGACGATACCGTACTCTGCATCACCAGCTCTGGGTCGTCCGTGAATGGCTTTTGACGCCTCAAGCGCCTTATCATCTGCGGACACATAAAGTGTAATTGGTTTTTTGATGAGTTCAACCATTTGTGGAGCAATGGTGCGCTTGAACAATGCAGCGTCTATGTCCGGCGCCGCTAGGATGATTTCGTGGATTTTCTCGGTAAGCTCTGGTCTCGTTTTGCCTAGATCAAGTAAAGCCTTTGTCAGTCCTCTATTTCCCATGCTGTGGGCAATCAGATATACTTCCTCTGCAGGGGTTTTGGTGAGGTAATCGACCAGAAAATTCTTGATATTCTCCACCGCCCATTCAATGTTGTTCTCATCAATCGTGTAGGAACTTGTACTTGCTTGCGATGGCCAACTATACAGCACAGCTTCACCATCAAACTTCAGATCGTATTTGATCTGCGCGGTACGTTTTGCCGCATCACAAAAACTTACATTGTAACCGTGGATAAACATGAACGTTTTCTTGCGATCTGACTTGGCAATTTTGTTTGAAAGCAAATTGAAAAACACCCCCTTAGGCAATCTGCGATTATAGTGCAGCACAACGTGTTTGTTAGGGTCTTCACTCATTTCAAATCTCCACATCGAGGGACTTTCAATTTGTCCCACTTCATGAGTCGCAGGAATACTCACTTTACTCACGCCATAGTAAAGTTTGTGATCTGGTGCTAGGTCACCTGTGTAGCGATCGCATGGTTCTCGATCCCTGGTGTCAGCCCTATCTGTCGCATAGAATACTGGGACCATGGTGTACGAGGTGGTGTCATCGCCTCGGCTTTTTTCACCCGTGCCGTCGAGTTGCATCGGATAAAAGCAAATTTCATATTCGCCCAGATTTGTGTTGTCCGCTTTCGCGAAAGCGAAATAAACATTACCCCCAGTAAAAAAGAAGTCTAGATCTTCAAGAGTTGCTTGTATCTGAGAAAAATTAACCGAAGACACTTTAGTACGTGCTAGAACAGCATCGTCGCTGGTAAAGATTTCAACATATGTATCAGAAAAATCATTTTCTGATGTGTCAAAACTCAATCTGTTAAGATTGATTTGAGACTCCAAACATTCGGCGGTCAACTCAAGAGGTCTGCCGTTTAGTAATAACTGTGGGACTTCATTTTGAGCAAAACTTGAATTGCCCAAAGTCGCAAAAAGTAAGAGAAAAATGGCCTTAAATAAGTGTGGGATGTTTGAAGCCATAGCTTGAGGTTTGGATTTGGAAAATTACAATATGCCTGTAAACCAAACAATTGTTATTCCAAGTACGATCTCATGGATTCTCTGGAATCATTTACTTGCAATTGAAGTCGTAATCAAATCTGCATGAACCCTGCTGTTCTCAATAAACCATTTATGGGTTTGCATTCCACCGCACATGACACCTGCAAGGTATAAGCCATCGACATTTGTCTCCATAGTATTTTCATCATACATTGGGATCAGATCGCTCCCCTGAAGCTCAATGCCTAGCGAACGCATGAAATCAAAATCAGGGCGGTAGCCCGTCAAGGCTAGAACAAAATCATTGTCAAGTTTGAATTTTTTACCTGACTTGTTGTTTCTCACGACAACTTGATCAGTTTTGATTTTCACAAGCTCAGAGTTGAAATGAGCATCTATCGATCCTTCTTTGATTCTGTTCTCGATATCGGGTTTTACCCAGTATTTGACTCGATCGCCTATGCTGTCACCACGCACAACCATGGTTACATTGCCACCCTTGCGGTAAATTTCAAGTGCCGCATCCACAGCACTGTTGCTAGCGCCCACAACTACCACATTTTGGAAAGCGTAGAGGTGCGGATCATCGTAGTAATGTGATACTTTTGATAGATTTTCTCCTGGAATATTCAACAGAACAGGTCTGTCGTAGAATCCCATAGCCAAAACGATATTTTTACTTTGATAAGAATCCTTATCAGTAGAGGTCAGAAATGTATTCTTTTTCTTCTCGATATTTTTTACCGTCTCAAATAGATGAATGTTGAGGTCATTTGAAGTAGCAATGCGCCTGTAATATTCTAAAGCTTCTCGCTTGCTGGGTTTTGCAGCTTTTGAAATAAACGGAATTCCCTCGATCTCGAGCTTTTCGCTGGTGGAGAAAAACTGCATGCGCACTGGGTAGTGGTACAAGGAATTCACCAGTGGACCTTTCTCTATAACCAGATAGGAAAGTCCAGCCTTTTTAGCACTTAAAGCACAAGCCAAACCGATGGGTCCAGCACCCACAATAACTATATCAAATACCTGCTTACTCATTCTTTCTCATTTCTGCCTTTCTCATAGGCATCTGATCAATTTGGTCAAAAATCACCTGAGGATCGACGGGCTTTTTATGTGAGGCTTTAATTCCGCCATCTAATCCGATGAGCAGCACTTTAAAATTAGTTTGAAACTTTTTTCGAAAATCTTGTACGTTGCATTTGCTTACCCCAGCAGATTCATGATAAGCTTTGAATTGCACGTCATTTTCAGAAACCGAATAAATGACAAGTTTGCGATCAATCAATGCACCAGAATTTTCCTTGAAAGCTTTCAATTGGCGTTCAGCTCTTTCTGCGGTTGAAGTATTGGAAAGGATTACTATCACTCTGTCTTTCCATTTGTGGTTTTCTAGACAGCTCATCGTGGGTTTAGTGTTTTGATGCAGTTCCGCTTTCGCGAAAGCAAAATATCCAAAAACAACTGAAATAGTAAGAGCAATAAATCGCATATCCAAAACTACGGCGTCGAATACATGGCTGCTGTTAATGGGCTTTTAAACTCAAGTGCTGCGATTTTTCAATCCTGAGCAAATATGCCTCAAGGGAAAATAATTGTGAAGATGAATGTCGCAAAAAGACAAATCAAAATCACTCCATAAATAATATTTGTTCTTCCCTTAGAAAGCGATAGCAGCACAGTAAATACCGATAGGGCAAGGATCAACGTGGAAAGGTCGCTCAATCCTAGCGCAAAGTCGATGTCAAATAGAATGCTCACAAAGGCAACAGTGGGGATCGTTAGCCCGATAGCAGCGAGCGCAGACCCGAGTGACAGATTGATACTACTCTGAATGTCATCTTTGTAGGCAGCTTTTATAGCTGCTATAGCCTCAGGAAGCAATATGACAGATGCAATAATTATCCCCAGTAAGGAATGCGGCAGGCCTAGATCCATGATTAGTTTTTCTATGCCTGGTGAAAGTGTTTTGGCCAGTAGAACAACAATGACCAGACTTATCAGCAGAAACACCAGGCTGCTAATTAATCGCGGTAGTTTCTCATGTTCAGGTTCATCATCAGTTTTCCTTGATAGAAAATAGTTCTTGTGCCTTTTAGTTTGAACATAGATGAATGTGGCGTAAATAACCAGACAAACTATTGCAACAAAACCAGCGTGGTAACTGCTGAAGTCAGGGCCATCATCATCGCCCAAAAAGTTAGGCATGATAAGCGCTAGAACGAGAATGGCAATAAGCGCGACGAGCGACGTATTGACTGATTTTGACTGGAAACTCTGCTCAAAATGTTTGAGCGTACCTATCAAAATACACAGTCCCATAATGACCGTCAGCAGAATCATAACGGCAGCAAAAACGGTATCTCGGGCTAAGTATACTGCCTTGTCACCTCCTGCCAGCATTAGCGTTACGATGAGTGCCACTTCAATCACAGTAACTGAAATTGCGAGAATTATAGTCCCAAAGGGTTCACCCACTCTATGGGCAATATGTTCAGAATGCACTACGGCACTCATAATTGAACCGACCAGAAGCAGAATTACAAAAACCTTCCCGACAACCCCAAGCTCATATAAACTGGTAAAATAGGCGATAAAGGCCAGGAGGGGAATAATTGTGCTCGGATTTACATACCGCTTAATTGATCCCATATAGCAATTTGATTGTTGGTCTAGCTAATGTAGAAGAACTAGTGTGCTGTAAGTTTTAGGGATATGGTAAAATTACGCTTTCGCGAAAGCGATGCATCTAAAATGCTTCAATCTTTTCTATAAGACCTCACTGCCGCTATTTTGTTTTTATGCTATGCACAAATTGTGTCACCTTCTCTTCTAGGTTTTCAGCGTTGCTGATCTGCCTGATAAACTCACTCCCGATAATTGCGCCATCTACGTATTTACATGCTGTTTCAAAATCTTGTCGTGTTTTGATATTAAAGCCAGTAAGCACGGGATTCTTTAAATTCAAATTCTTTAGTCTTTGAAGATATTCTTCAGCAGAGGCGAAATCACCTTTAGTTCCAGTTGTGCTGGCGCTACTGACCGCATAAATAAATGAATTGGTCAGATCATCAATCTCTCTGATGCGTTCTTCAGAAGTCTGCGGCGTTACCAAGAAAACATTGGGAATCTGATATTGTTCAAACAACTCGCGATACTGAGATTTATAAATCGATAAAGGCAAGTCAGGAATGATCAAACCGTCAACGCCAACTTCGTGGCATCGCTTCAGGAATCGCTCGATACCGTATTGCATTACTGGATTGAAGTAACCCATGAGTAGAATCGGTAGCGTACTGTCTTGGTTTTGCACCTTGAAGTTTTCCAGTTGCTTTAGAAGCAGCTGAATATTCATTCCGTTCTCAAGTGCCTTCTTACTGCTTTCCTGAATAGTAGGACCATCGGCAAGAGGATCACTAAATGGAATTCCTATTTCAACTAGATCAGCACCTGCTTGTTCTAGAGTACTTAAAATGACAGTTGTGTCCTCAAGTTTAGGATAACCTGCGGTGAAAAAGATGTTGAGTAGATCTTGCCTCTGTTCCGAGAATAACTTTGTCAGCTTGTTGTCCATCTTAGACCAGATCAAGATTTTTCATATACGTTTCCATATCCTTATCACCACGACCGGATAAATTGATCACAACTTTATCAGTTGGTTTTAATTCCAAATCACCAAGAACCGCAAACGCATGCGCAGTCTCTAATGCTGGGATAATCCCCTCAAGGCGGCTGCATTCAACTGCAGCTTTCAAAGCGGCTTCATCTGTCACAGCCATGTATTTTGCTCGCTCGGTGACTTTCAGCCATGCGTGCGCAGGGCCTATGCCTGGGTAATCCAATCCAGCGCTAATGCTATGAGGTTCGACCACCTGACCATCTGCATCCTGCATCATGATGGAACGACTGGCGTGCAGTACGCCTGGTGTTCCTAAAGTAAGTGTTGCGGCGGTTTTACCAGAGTTAACCCCGTGACCTGCGGCTTCAACACCTATCAACTGGACATCCTCATCATCCAAAAAATGATAGAATGCTCCCATGGCATTGCTGCCACCGCCCACACAGGCAATGACGTAGTCCGGATTTCCTTCCAATTGATCCTTTATTTCAGCTGAAATCACAGATTGATACCTTGCGACCATGTCGGGGTAGGGATGCGGCCCCACCACACTACCTATGATGTAGTGTGTATTGCTGGGATTGTTGATCCAGTCGCGCATGGCCTCATTTGTTGCATCTTTCAACGTTTTTGAACCGCTGGTTGCTGGTCGTACAGTCGCGCCCAGCATCTTCATACGGGCGACATTTGGCGCCTGACGCTCGATGTCTTTTTCACCCATATAAACGATACACTCAAGCCCTTTCAAAGCGCAGACTGTAGCCGTGGCGACACCGTGTTGTCCTGCACCGGTCTCTGCAATGATTCGCTTTTTACCAAGTCGTTCAGCCAACAAAATCTGACCGATGGTATTGTTCACCTTGTGCGCGCCGGTGTGACACAGATCCTCTCGTTTGAGATAAACCTGCGTCTCATATTTTTCGGATAAACGCTTAGCGAAATAGAGCGGGGTAGGGCGACCCACGTAATCTTTCAGCAACTGCTGAAATTCTTTCTGGAAAGACGGGCTCTTCTCTATTTCAAGATAGTTTTCTTTTAATTCTTCAATATTGGGATAAAGCAGTTCAGGGATAAATGCACCACCAAACTCCCCGTAAAATCCATCCTTATTTACCTGATATTTCATCGACCAAATTTTTTAATGAACTTCTCAATTTTTTCTATGTCCTTAATGCCTGCTTCGATCTCAAAACCAGAATTGATATCTATACCAAGAAACATCTCATGTTTAAATTCTTTGATTTCTTTAGCGTGCGTTTCATTTATTCCTCCACTTAAGAGAAAAGGCACCTTGCCTAAGTAATTGTCCAGTAGTTTCCAATCAAATCTCCTGCCGCTGCCGCCGTAATCAGCGCTGGCGGTATCAAATAAAAAGAAAAACTTGCCTTGGTATTCCATACCGATCTGTTCCCATTCCAATAGAGTTCTGAAATCGAAGTCTTCGCTTATCTGGATGGCTTTGATGACCTTGATGTCTAATTCGAGTAACGCTTTCGCAAAAGCGGGATCTTCATCACCGTGCAACTGCACCAGATCCAGTTGCAAAGGAATGAGATCTGCAAGAATGTGATCCAATTCTGCATTGACATACACGCCCACCGTTCCCTTGTTGAATTGATAGCCTGACAAGGCTTTTTTTGCCCCCTCGTCCAGAAAGCGCCTGCTTTGCGGATAGCGTATCAACCCCATGAAATCCATGTCCAATTGCTGAAGGGCATCGATATTCTCCATCTCTCGCATCCCACATACCTTAATCATCATAGCTCAGCCTTTTTTATAAATTCTGCACATGCTGCGCCGGCATCATCACTTTTCATGAAATGTTCACCTATGAGGAAACCTTGAAATCCTAATTCTTTCAATTCTTTCACGGTAGTTGGGTCGTTTAAACCGCTCTCGCTTACTGCCAACACATCGCTTGGGAAATGTTTGATCAATTGCCGACTGATATCAACATCAGTTTTAAACAATTTCAGGTTCCTATTGTTGACGCCTATACAAAAACTGTCGGTGGGCAATTGAGTGGTGACGCTAAGCACATTGTCTAATTCGGCTCTGTTGTGTACTTCAAAAAGGATGCTCAAGCCTAAGGCTATCGCTAATTCAGCAAAATCGCTCATTTGCTCCGAGGTCAAGCATGCGGCAATAAGTAAAATGGCGTCTGCGCCGTAGGCTTTTGCCTCGTCGATCTGGTAGGTGTTAACGATGAAATCTTTGCGCAAAACAGGCATATTGACCATTGCTCTTACATTTTTGAGATCGTCCAGCGTCCCGCCAAAAAATGGCTCGTCAGTCAGGCAGCTGATTGCACTTGCCCCTGCTTTCTTGTAACCTGTCACGACCTCGGCAAGACTTTCTGGATGATTAAGGTCTCCCTTGCTGGGGCTACGTCGTTTGTGTTCTGCAATGATTCCTGAGCCTTCACGCAAAGCTTTAATTAGCGATAATGGCTGCCGTTGATAAAACTCGGCATCCTGTAGCGCAGAAATGGGTGACTGTCGCCTTCTGTCCTGTAGATCAAGCGCAGTCCGGTCAGTGATCTTTCTCAGTATATCTTCCATGTTAGGCGCTTAGATCAATTAGTGTTTTGAAACATTTTAGGGTTCTGCCGGACACGAGTGATTCTTTGGCTTGCTCAAACGCATCCGGTAAACTTATTTGCTTTGCTATCGAGATTGCGCTGGCTGCATTTGCCAATACTACATGATTCTGCGCATCAGTAGCCTCGTTTTTCAGTACTCTCATGAATATCTGAGCTGATTCCTCAACAGAGTTGCCACCGTAGATTTCCTCAGCAGAAATCTGTTCTATACCGAATAACTCTGAAGACACATCAATCGCTTCATGATCAGTAGCTAATCTTGCCTTGCCGGTCAGGCTGATTTCATCATAACCTGCGTGATCGTGGATTATAGCATACCGTTTCTCAGGTTCACGCTGGAAGAGATACTCGTAGTTGCGTGCCAGCTGTAAACTGAAAACGCCCACACTTTGCAATCGAGGTCGCGCTGGATTCACCAGCGGCCCCAGCATGTTAAAGAATGTTTTGGTTCCCAGCTGCCTGCGGATGGGCGCGACACTTTTCATTGCAGGATGGAATAATGGCGCGTGTAAAAAGCATATTCTCGCTTGCTCGATTTGCTTTTTCAGTAGGTCTGGATCGTTGCTGAATTTCATTCCCAAATGTTCCATCACATTACTGGAACCACTTAAAGAGCTCACACCATAATTACCATGCTTAGCAACTGGTACGCCGGCACCAGCGGTAACAAAACTGGCTAGTGTACTAATATTGAATGTGTTTTTACCATCACCGCCAGTACCACACAAGTCAATCGGATCGAATTCTTTTAAATCAATCAGTAGCGCCTGATCCAGCATGGCATCCCTAAAACCAGCCAGCTCATCAACTGTCACACTACGCATTCCATAAACGGTCAGGAATGCTGCGATTTGTGGGTCGTTCACCTCGCCATTTGTGATGCTTTGAAGTATTTGTTTAGCACGCTTTCGCGAAAGCGTAACATGAGAAAACAGCTCGTTTAATATGTCTTTCATGCTAGATCAGATTAACAAAATTCTCTAGCATCTTCTTGCCATCTGGGGTCATGATGCTTTCTGGGTGGAACTGCACTCCGTAGATTTTTTCTGCTGAATTTTCTAAAGCCATGATCTCGCCGTATTCATCTATTGCTGTGGTTTGAAGCTCTAGAGGAAACACGTTTCTATCTGCAACCCAAGAGTGGTATCTCCCAGCGTAGAATTCAAGAGGAACATTCTCAAAAAGCGCACTTCCCGAGTGTTTCATAGGTGTAGCAAGCCCATGGAAAACCTTGTTCAAATTCAAAATTTTTCCACCATAAACTTCGACTATCGCCTGATGTCCCAGACAGATTCCCAACATGGGAATCTTACCTTTTAGATGTTTAATGATCGCCAGTAAATTGCCAGCTTCTGAAGGAATACCAGGTCCAGGCGAAAGAACAACTGCATTATACTCCCCACAGTCTTCAGGACTGATCTGATCATTCCTGTAGACGCTCACGCTTACACCTAGATCTTCCAAATAATGGACAAGATTGTAAGTGAAAGAATCGTAGTTGTCTATGACAAGAATGCGCTTATTCATCTTTGTCTTCTAAGCTTATGAACCTGCCGTCCTCAGTAATTGAGTACATATCAGATTTACCGTTTATTGAGACGCGAGTTACTGTGGCATCGGTGCTTACATACCCACTGAATTCAGGTTTCTCAATTGTTGATGCCAGGGGAATCTCATTGATAAATTTCATATTGCTGTCATAAGTTCTGAGCATCAACTGATATCTTGCCGTGCCGTTTTTAAAATTTTCAAAAAGAAATACATAAAGTGAAAAATCATCCGTTTTTAGCAGTCGATCACCTTTTTTGATATCGCTACTCATGATCCGGTACATATCCTCCTTGGTATGGTAGAAATGTACGCTGTCACT
Organism: uncultured Flavobacteriaceae bacterium; assembly: GCA_964478845.1. GTDB lineage: Bacteria > Bacteroidota > Bacteroidia > Flavobacteriales > Flavobacteriaceae > Nonlabens. The sequence goes on from CAYZJT010000010.1 coordinate 18,817, forward strand.
AGGTACATTGTTGAAATTCATATTTGGTAGGAACTTCACTTTATAATTTTCACCTAACTTTTCTAATGAAACATCAAAAACACGTGAATCGTTTGATTCACAGGCGATTAAAGTCGATAGCATAAGAGCTCTAGCAATGATCTTTTTGTTAATTGTGTTGAACATTTTCTGTTGTTTTTTTGATTGCACTGCGCAGTGCATTTGTTTTATTATAGACTTCTTGTAATTCATCTTCTGGGTTGCTTTCTACTACCACACCAGCACCAGCCCTAAATTCCAGTCGGTTTTGGCGTGATAAAAAACTACGGATGACGATGGCATGATTGAAATCGCCGTTCAATCCGATAAATCCCAGCGCACCACCATAAAATTCCCTAGCCGACTTCTCGTACTTGTCGATAAGCTGCATTGCCTTAAACTTAGGTGCACCGCTGAGTGTTCCCGCAGGAAACGTATCGGCGACTAGCTTGAGCTTGTCTTCTGGATTAGCAATTTTACCAGTCACCTGACTCACCATGTGGATGACGTGTGAGTAGAAATGAATGCTCTGGTAATCTGCGACTTCTACTTCCCGCGCGTGCCTGCTCAGGTCATTGCGCGCCAGATCTACCAGCATTACGTGCTCAGATACTTCCTTGGGATCCTTCTTGAGTTCTTGGGCCGCACTAAAATCTTCGGCGTCATTTCCAGTTCTTTTATAGGTGCCGGCGATGGGCTGGATGCTGGCAGAATCACCCTTGATTAGCAATTGCGCCTCAGGTGAAGAACCAAAGATCCTAAAATTCCCGTAGTCAAAATAAAAAAGATAGGGGCTAGGGTTCAGGGCTCTCAACTGGCGGTAGACTTGAAAATCGTCACCGCGGTATTCCTGAACAAATTTTCGCGAAAGCACCATCTGAAAAGTATCGCCTCGCTGTGCGTGGGCTTTCCCTTTTTCGACAAGTTCCAGAAACTCGTCGTCCTGCATCTCAGAAGTCTCTCCGCCCACGGTCTGGAAATCATAACTCGCGGTATCGCGGTGATTGATGATCGTAACAATCTCATCGAGTCGGGATTCCGCGCCATAGTAGCTGTGGTCAAAGGCGATTACCTGATTATGGTAATGGTCAAAAACAATGATGTTTTGGAAGAGCTGGTAGTGGGCAAGAGGGATTGAATTTTTTTCGCTTTCTGGATTTGATTCAGAGGCCTGTCCTGAGCTTGTCGAAGGGCGGAAGCTTAAATCCTCAAAACATTGAACTGCATCATAACTTAAATAGCCAAATAGGCCCTGCACCGGAAACGGGTGCGCTGACTCAATTTCAGCAAAGCTCTTTCTGAAACCATCCAACTCAGCAATCAAGTCAAGACCGCGATCATTGCTGTCCAAGCTACGCTTCTGCTGATTTGGCAGCTCGATCTTCAGTTTTTCCTCGTCGAGAACAAAACTTGCAACGGGGTTGCAACAAATAAACGAATAACTGTTGTCGCGCCTGCCGTATTCATTGCTTTCCAGCAGCAGCGAATTAGGATAACGGTCGCGTAGTCGCAAATAAATGCCCACGGGTGTGACCGTATCTGCCAGTATCGTCTTGCTAGTCGTATGTGCCTTAAATGGCGTGTTTGTCATATTCCTAAAAGTAAAAAGGCCTACCGTAAAGTAGACCTTTTGTTATATCAAAGAGGTTTGCTCTACGGCTCGATCGCTGTAAAGTTCCACCACCAGTTATTTTTTTGATTAAACATCAGTACAAAAGTAAAACAGGAAATGGTCTGCGCAAAGATTAATGCTGGACATCTTCCTTGATGACTTCGGGCATTTTTTCTGCAAATCGTTTGAATCTCGGGATGGACACGCCTCTGATATAGCCGTTGTTTGGGTTGCGTTTTGCGTAGTCTTGGTGATAATCCTCTGCTTTCCAGAATTTCTGGAATGGTTTTACTTCTGCGGCGACGTCGTAGCCTTCCTTTTCAAGTGCGCTGATTTTATTTTCTATTATTTTCTTTTGCTCATCATTCTGATAGAAGATGATGCTGCGGTACTGCGACCCGCGATCTGGTCCCTGACCATTGACTTGCTCAATATTCTGACTTGCGAAGTACACATCCACCAGCGTTTTGAAGGTCACCACATTTGGATCATAAATGATCTCATTGGCCTCTGCGTGGCCTGTTTTTCCCGTATTGCTTTGCTCGTAGGTAGGATTAGGTGTCGTACCACCTGAATATCCTGAAATCGATTCCTCGACACCTTTGACGCTTTCGTAGATTTCTTCAACACACCAGAAACAACCGCTGGCAAAGTAGGCGCGTTTCAGCCCGTCCTGTATGGGAACCTGAACCGGTTCTGCATTTTCTGAGACCTGCTCTTGAGCTTTGACATCTGCCTGATTGTTGCAGGCAAGAATGAAAAGGCTGGCTAGGATCAATAAGTTTTTCATGAACAACAATTTTTCCAAAACTACTTTTTCAATGATTGCGCCAACTTAAAGCCGTGCTAAATAAAAACCCCCGCACTTGTGCGAGGGTCATTTTATAATTTGGAAGGCTGCCGCTTACAGCTTAGCAAACTTCTTTTCCATAGCATCTTCCTGCTCTCTGGCAAGGGCTGCATCTACTAGGATTCTGCCAGAATGCTCATCTGTAATGATTTTCTTTCTGCTCGCAATTTCTACCTGCACTTGTGGCGGGATGGTAAAGTAAGAACCACCGGAAGCACCACGCTCGATCGGTACGACTGCAAGACCATTTTTAACACTAGTTCTAATTCTGGTGTAGGCTCTTATCAATCTGTCCTCGATGCTCTTGGCATATTTCTCAGAAAGTGACTGTAAAGCTTCTTCTTCTTTCTGAGTCTCTTTCAGGATCTCGTCCAGTTCGGCCTTTTTGTGCTTTAGGTGCTCTTCACGCTCGGATAGACGCTCCTTGCTTTCTGCAATCACCTCGTCCTGTTGCTCGATCTGCGCCTGAAATTCTTTAATATGCTTTTCAGCAAGCTCAATTTCCAGTTCTTGGAATTCAACTTCCTTGCTCAAAGAATTGAACTCGCGGTTGTTGCGCACGTTTTTCTGCTGCTCAGAATATTTGGCGATCAGTTGCTTTGATTCTTCAATCTGATTCTTTTTAGCCTTGATATTGTCTTCCAGTTCTTCACGGTGTGCGTCCAGCTTACCTAGTCTGGTCTGTAGACCGGCAACCTCGTCCTCCAGATCCTCTACCTCAAGTGGCAGTTCACCACGTACATTGCGTATCTCGTCTATTCTGGAATCGATCAATTGAAGGTTGTAAAGCTCTCTAAGCTTGTCTTCTACTGTTGCCTCGCTCTTTTTAGCCATGCGTCTAATAGTAATTTACAGGGTTTGTTTGCGCCTCTGCACAAAAGATTGCAATATTACGAAATTTTGAGCTAAGAAAGTCATGCAATAGATCAATCGTAAATCGCTCGCTCTCAAAGTGTCCCACATCGCACAATAGTATGTCATCGCCTTGGAAAAAGTCATGGTACTTCAAGTCTGCCGTTACATAGGCATCAGCCCCAGCCGCAATAGCGTTTTTGATTCCGAATGCGCCAGATCCTCCCAGCAATGCTACTTTTTGAATGTTACGCTTTCGCGAAAGCGTATGCCGCACAACACCACTATCAAATACCTGCTTGATCAGTTTGAGGAAGTCATCGATTTCTATTGGTGTGTCCAAATGTCCAACTGCGCCCATACCGATGTTCTGATAGCTGTTCTCCAATGTCGTCACCTCATGCGCCACTTCTTCATAAGGATGTGCATCATTCATAGCCTTGAGAACTTTCCTCTCGAGGTGAGGTAGGTAGGTGACAATCAGCATCTTTTCATTTGCGCTTTCCCGCTTGTTTTTCTCACCAAGCTGCGGATTGCTGTAGTCGTTGCCCTTGAATGTACCAATACCTTCTGCGTTATAACTGCATTCTGAGTAATTACCTAGCTTACCTGCGCCCACAGCAAACAATGCTTCTCTAACGACTTCCAGATGATCTTCTGGCACATAGCATTGAAGTTTTTTAATCATATTCTTTTGTGGGATGAGCGTTCGCACGTTTTCAAGTCCTATAGCTCCCGCCATGCGATAGCTCACACCGTTGTAGGCATTGTCCAGAGCCGTATGGATCGCGTAAATCGCTATATCATTTTTAATGGCTTTCACGACCGTTCGCTTCACGTAATCATCTGGAAGTAAATTTTTCAACCCCTTGAAAATAATGGGATGAAAAGCTACAATCAGATTGCAGTTTTTGCTGATGGCCTCGTCGACGGTTTGTTCCAGACAGTCCAGACTTACCAAAACTCCAGAAACTTCCCAATGTGATTCACCAGTCAATAAACCCACATTGTCAAAATCTTCTGCATAGTGTAGGTGCGCTATTTCGCTCAAAGCCGCGGTCACCTGTGCAATGTTCATGTTCTCCTAATTTAACAGCAATATACAAATAGGTGAATAGCGGGGCTGATTGAGGTTTTGTAAATTGTAGGCCTAATAACCATACAAATGAATGATATTTTAGAATTACTCAACTCACCGGCTGGTCAAACTTTAATCAATGGTGCATCTAAGCGAACAGGAGCCTCTCAGGATCAGACACAGCGCGTATTGTCTCAGGCTCTGCCCTTGATCATGGGCGGGATGCATAAAAATGCCCAGACTCCGCAGGGTGCGGCATCATTAAGTCAAGCATTAGACAACCCAAAACACCGCGGCGGCGGGATGATGGATATGGTCGGTCAGATCTTCGGAGATGGACCAGGAAGTCCAGAGGCACTAGAGAGTGAAGGTAACGGTATACTAAATCATGTTTTTGGTGCAAAAAAGCCTCAAGTAGAATCTGCGCTGTCAAAAAGCAACGGATTGGACATGGCGACGGTGAGCAAGATCATCTCTTTTGCAGCGCCGATTGTCATGGGTTATCTGAGTAAGAAGAAACACAATGACAATCCGCAGACTAATGATGTTCAAGGCTTGCTGGGCTCAGTTCTAGGCGGCATGTCAGGTGGCAATCAGCAAGGAGGCGGCGCTATGGCAATGCTCAATTCAGTATTGGATAGCGATGGCGATGGTAGCGCGCTGGATGATGTTGCCGGTATGGTCATGGGCGGCAACAAAAGCAAAGGTGGCGGCAGTATGGGTGGCTTGCTCGGTGGTATTTTAGGGAAATAGTTTTATGAATCAAAAAATTTGTGCGCGTTTACTCAATGAGATTTAGCGCGCACTCATTATTCCTTTCTATTGATGAAGCAGCTAGATAAGTTTGGATCATGAAAAAAACACTCTTCATCCTCTCACTTCTTGCTGTGATCATCATTTTCAGCTGTCAGTCCAGTAAACGGGTTACCGATAAATCTTCTATTAAAGGTCAGTCAAATGACACCATCCGTATTGCTAACGATAGTTTGGAGTACGAGGTCATCATTTTCGAACCTGGATTTAACGCATGGCTAGCCACACAACAACCCAGGGGGTTTTACACTCAAAGCATGATGGAAATTAATAACCATTTTGACGTAGTGGAGTATAATCTAAGAGTTAGACAACCAGAGCGTTTTGATCCAGATCTCTACCCCTTACTCATTGATTATCGCCGCGGAATTGACTATGGTTACGAGGTCAACTATTTATTGTTTCACTATTTCATGTATTTTGAAATGAAGTACAATCAGCAGTTGAGGTAGCCTTATTTTTGCAGCCGCTATGCAACAACTCAAACAGCGCTGGGACATTACCCAAAACTGGCAGTTAATCCATGTGTTTTTAGGCATCATCGCCTTGCTGGCATGCGGATTTTATGTAGCCTATAAGTTCGGTGGCTTTTTTGAAGATTCCAGTTACTTCTGGTGGATTATAGGTTTACTCACAATTATATTCAGTTTTCTGATCTACAAATTGACCATGTGGCTATTCAAGAAGCTACAGCCCAAATGGGAAGTAGAGCAGCGCTGGGAACTTATAGCGATTTTCATTGTGTTTGCCATCACCGGATCTGCCAGTGCGCGTCTATCCGGACCTTTCCTCGAAATGTTTGAGATCGATCTAGACCACTTGTCACCGTGGGTTTTCTGGCCCATCAGGCTGCTTATCATCTTTCCCGTATACCAAATACTATTGGTAATTATTGGCTGGCTATTTGGTCAATTCGACTTCTTCTGGGCATTTGAGAAGAAGATGTTGAGGAGGTTTGGGGTGAATTTATAATTCTTATTTGGCTTTCGCGAAAGCGAACTTTCAATACTCTTTTGGATAATATGAGGTTATAGCCACCGTCTGTGGTTGGTACATTCAGATTAATTTCCAGTGGAGTCTGCTTATTCCCCGTAAGCTTCTAGAACTATCAAACCTGTAACTCTTTAGAATTTTTCAAATTCAAAAAAAGAAAACGACCCCACGTTAATGGGGCCGCTTTAAATGTTTTCACAACGGAATAATCCTTATTAAGATTTATTTATCTCAAGATACCTTCAATACGGTTTTCCGTAATCCGTAAATGGATTATTTGATTATGTTAGCAAAGTACTAATGAAAAAAATAGCCCCACCAGAAGCGGGGCTTAGAAAAATCTTCGGCTTATAGCCTTGTTGTGAATTGTCTCTCAATGCAAATATAATATAAAATGGATAACGAACAAGTATTAGGATTAGACTTAGGTACAAATTCAATTGGTGCCACACTTAGAGAAGGTAACACTTTTATTTGGGGTGCTGTGTACACGTTTAGTAAGGGATTCGGAATGTCTAAATCTGGTGAATTTTCTCTTGCTGCCCAGAGAACCGGATACAGATCGAAAAGAAGATTATACAACTCACGCAGATATCGTAAGTGGACTCTGCTCGAGGAACTAATCAAAAAAGATTATTGTCCACTCTCTATGGGGAAACTCAATGATTGGAGATATTATAAAAAAGGGTCAGGGAGACGTTATCCTGTAGATGATATTGAATTTCAACATTGGATCAGAATGGATTTTGATGTCGACGGTACGTCAGATTACTCAAGTCCATTTCAACTCAGGGCTTTTTTAGCTGATAATAAAATCGACATGTCAAAACCAGTAAACCGGTATAAACTTGGTCGGGTTTTGTATCACATGGCGATGCGCAGAGGTTTTAAGAGTTCCCGCAAGTCTGGTAAAAATGAAGAAAGCTCTGTTTATAAAGGCTCTTCTGACACAAATGCAATACCTTATAACAAATACAAGGAGCAGGTATTAAAACATGGTACTTTGGGAAAATATTTGGCATCTATCGAGGATGGCGACACCCGACTTAGAAATCGTTACACCTTACGCTCTGATTATCTCGCAGAGTTTAGAGTCATCATGGCGACTCAAGATTTGCAAAATACCGCTTTCGCGAAAGCGTGTGAGACCGCCATCTTCTTCCAGCGACCATTGAGGTCCCAAAAAGGTCTCGTAGGTAAATGCCCGTTAGAACCTAATAAAGCGCGATGTCCTGAAAGTCACCCAGACTTTGAATTTTTTAGAGCTCACCAATTTCTGAATCACCTGAAGTTCAAAAACGCTAGCGGTGAGTTTGAACAGTTACCGGCGGAATGGCGTGACAAGATTTATCAGCAACGTTTTACTAAGCTGGACGATACATGTAAATTCGGCGATATCAGGAAAGCGATACATAAGATCGCCGGTAAAGAAGTTGAACTCAATTATAAAAGAAAACGTGACGATACTACCGTCAGCCTATGTCCTACAAGAAGTCGAATAGAATCTATATTCGGCAAATATGAAAACATTAAAGTTGAGCGGCCTGGAACTTCTAAATCAGGAAAGAAGTATTTAACAGGGGAGGATATCTGGCATGCCATGTTCCATTTTGAGGATAAGGAGTTATTTGAAGAATATTGCCGCAATACTTTAAAGCTAGATGATAAGAACACTAAGTCTATGCTCACTGGCTGGAAAGGTTTGCGAGTAGGGTATAGTAACCTTAGTCTTAAAGCAATACGCAAGATATCAGTCCCGCTTGAACTCGGCAGCATCTATTCTGAGGCTGTGCTTTTGGCTAAGGTCATAGATTTTATCGGAGAAAAAAAGTTTAAAGAGGATTATCAGATTCTGCTTAAAGAACTGGATGCCATAAGTTCAGATATTGAGTTTGACCGCATCAGTACGCGACTAGCAAATAAGCTGCTATTTCTGTCTAAAATTGAGGAAGGTGAGGACATTTTTAATGAACAAATTGTAACCGAAGAGGCTATTGCCTTGCTTGGGAAATCAAAATGGAACTCGTTTGAAGAATCTAAGCAGACTTCCACAGTACAAGACGCTTTGGAAAAGTTTGAAATTCACAGAATTAAAAAAGCCGAAGGAACAACGATACGTTCAACCATTCTCTCAAAGAATACAGTCAGCGAATTTGCAAAGGTATTGTCAGACATCTTTGATTTGAATGAAGACAAAGTGTCGAAAGAATTGTATCATCATAGTAATATTTCTTACTACCCAGATATCAAATCTGATCCTACCAGAGAGAACCAATTGCCCTCACCAATCATCCCCGCACTAAAAAATCCTGCAGCGTACAAAACGCTACACAAGCTAAGAAGAATTATTAATGACCTACTAGCGGAAGGCGTGATTACAGAACATACCAGAATCGTGATAGAGGTAGCCAGATCTATGTCCTCAAAAAATGAGCGAAATGCGATAGAAAGATATCAAAATGAAAAGGCAAGAGTCAATGCGAGTGCCATTGCTGTGCTAGCAGAGGCGGAAAAGGACTACGATTTTAACGGTTTGGTGAGTCCAAAAAGTGCTAGAGATCTGGAAAAGTTTAAGCTATGGAGAGAACAAATACCGGGTTTTGAAAAAGTAGTGAAATTAATTACTGAACATAAAGATGCGCTCGATCGTTATCAACTCTGGAAAGAGCAAAAGGGAATCTGTTTTTACACGGGAAAAACTATATCATTTTCAGCACTTTTTTCACCGAACCTTGTTGACTTTGAGCATACGATACCAGCTAGTGTAAGCTTTGACGATTCACTAGCAAACAAAACGGTCACATTTCATAAGGTTAATGCGTGGAAAGATGATCGTATCCCAACCGAGCTGGATAATTTTTCTGATGCAATTGATGACCGTGGATCTATTTCTGCTCGATTAGACGAATGGAGAGAAATAGAAAAACGTCTCTTTATAAGCATAAGTGCTCTTTCTGCAAAAATTAAAGCTACCGAAGATCCAGACAAGAAAGCTAAAATCATACAAGAACGCCATATTAAGCGATTCGAGCATAAATACTGGGAAAGAAAACTAGAGTGTTTTGAGATAGAAAAAGATAAAGTCAACGAGGGATTTAGGAACAGCCAACTTATCGATACGCAGATCATTACCAAGTATGCGTTTCATTTTCTGAAAACGATTTTTTACCGGGTTGACCCACAGGTAGGACAAACTACTTCTTTATTCAAGGAGATATATTCAGTAGGTGAACCAAATACTGACAAAAAAGACAGAAGCAAGCATTCCCATCACTTGGAGGATGCAGCAGTACTAACCCTCGTGCCCAGACGGACAAGACTTAAAAAGATCATGGAAGCCTATTTTACGGCAAAAGAAAATGGCACTACATTTTATACGGGTCATTTAACCGTAGGAACTTCTGGTATTTCTAACGCCATTCGGGAATTAGTAGAAAATACTCTAGTGAATAACCTGACCAGACAGGATAGAACATTCCAAGATGTATTTAAGAAAGTAAGGAAGCGAGGTAAGATTCAATATAAAGATAAAAAGAAAACAGACCCTTATGTGGCAACTGGCGATGCTGTTCGCGGTCAGTTGCATCAGGAAACATTTTATGGTAAAATCAAAATTGCCGAGAAAGATGGAAAGGGTTCACTGAAAAGATATGATGATGGATCGATTGTCTATAAACAAGAAAATGGTCGGGATCTGTATTGGATGGTCATCAGAAAACCTATAGAAGATGTAAATTTCAAAAGTGATGTTATCGTAGATGATGCCATCGCTGTGCATTTGAAAAAACAGATCGTAGATGGAGTAAAACAGTCGGAGCTAAAGGATTTTCAGGGAAACACTTTAGGCCATTTGAGGGTACGTGTTAAAGCTGGTCGAGGATTTATGAAGCCAGAAAACGCCACTGAGATTAAAGAGCAGACTTACAAATCAGAGAAAGATCACAAGAACTCATATTACACAAACTCTGGAGATAATTACCTGTTTGGTCTTTACGAGACTAAGGCAGGTGATCGAACTATTGTGCCAATCAATTTAATGGATGGAGCAAATCTTCATACCTCACTCACTATTCAAAATAAAAATGAATATTTTGAGAAATCAATAGAAAATGTTGGCCGTAGCAAAGCGACTGGAAAACTTATCCATGTTTTCCAGGTAGGTCAAAAAGTTTTGTTCATTGATAAGAATGTAATTTTAGAAGACTTTGAAACAAGTGAGCTATCTAAAAAACTTTATTTTGTCAAGCGATTAGCGGATGCAGCTCAAGGCCTCGTACAGTTTCAGCATCATTTAGAGGCAAGGTCAGATACAGAATTACGAGAAGCATATGGTGCAAAGGGCGTCAATGGATTTTCCAAGTTTGACGAAAATGATACAAAGCCGAGATTATTGCTAAGTGTTTCCAATATGAATTTCTTGATTGAGGATATTGATTTCAGTTTCGACTCTGTTGGTAGAATTCTAAGGCTGTCATTATGATTAAACGCACACTTTTTTTCAGCAATCCAGCCTACCTCAGCACCCGCAACGAACAGCTGGTGGTTAGCTTTCGCGAAAGCGAGGAAAAAGAAGAGCGTACCATCCCAATAGAAGATCTAGGGTATGTCGTTTTAGAAAATCCACAGATTACCCTTACTAATGGCTTAATCAAAAAATTAGTTCAGAACAAAACGGCTGTTATCACCTGCGATGATCAGCACTTGCCGTGTGCATTATTACAACCGCTTACTGGACACAGCGAGCAAACCGAGCGCTATCGCCACCAGCTCAATGCCAGTTTGCCGCTCAAGAAGAACCTCTGGCAGCAAACGGTCATGGCAAAAATTGATAATCAAGCCAATCATTTTATACGGCTGGGAAAAAAGTCACTCTTGCTGAAACGCTATGTCAAAGAGGTGAAAAGTGCAGATCATGATAATCAGGAAGCACTGGCCGCTGCTTACTATTTCCAAAACCTTTTTGACGAGATACCAGAGTTTAGCAGGAATCAAAAAGGAATCCCTCCAAACAACCTTCTTAATTACGGTTATGCCATTCTCAGAGCGATTGCGGCCCGCGCATTAGTTAGTTCTGGACTATTGCCTGGTGTGGGTATTTTCCATAGTAACAAGTACAACGCTTTCACACTGGCGGATGATGTCATGGAACCTTATCGACCCTTTGTTGATAGTGTGGTAAAATCTATTGTTGAGACAGGTGCAAACCTGGAAGAGTTAACAACTAACATCAAAAGTGAATTGCTAGTCATTCCTGCTTTAGATGTAAAAATCGATGGCAAGATGCGCCCTTTAATGAATGCCATGAGCCGTACGACAAACTCGCTCTGGGAATGCTTTGCCGGTCACAGTCGCAAAATTTTATATCCTGAGTTTGACTAGAAAGTGTTTACATGATCTCACCACTAGCCACATTAAATCAATACCGCTGTATGTGGGTGATGGTATTTTTTGATCTGCCTACAGAAAAGCGGGTGGAGCGCAAGGCTGCCGCGTTATTTAGGAAGCGATTGCTGGACGATGGTTTCAATATGTTCCAGTATTCCATCTACACTAGGTTTTGCCCCAGCCGCGAGAATGCAGCCGTTCATATAAAACGGACCAAAATCCATTTGCCGAAAAAGGGAAAGGTGTGCATAATGCAGATTACAGATAAGCAGTTTGGCATGATCGAGTTGTTTCATGGTCAGCTAGAGGCAGAGAAAGATACTGGCAACCAACAGCTCGAGCTTTTCTGAATTTCAGTTAGAACCACAAATGTCAGTTCGAGCGCAGTCGAGAACGATTAGAAGCTTTAAAATGTCACTTTCTAACCAATATCCTAAAACAAACATACCCAGCATTTTGCGCAGGGTATGTTGTCAAAGATCACGTAAATCTAGAATCTGAAAGCAATTCACAACCACTTACACCTTTGCCGTTATGCACAATAGGTTGTCAAAGATCACGTAAATCTAGAATCTGAAAGCAATTCACAACTTTACCTACTCATTCACTAATCAAAGACATGTTGTCAAAGATCACGTAAATCTAGAATCTGAAAGCAATTCACAACCAATATCAGAAGATGACAGCGTATCTACATGTTGTCAAAGATCACGTAAATCTAGAATCTGAAAGCAATTCACAACTCTGTGATCTTGCGCTCACCAGCGGCCACCGTTGTCAAAGATCACGTAAATCTAGAATCTGAAAGCAATTCACAACTTTTTAAATCGTCTTCTAATTTATGCATTTGTTGTCAAAGATCACGTAAATCTAGAATCTGAAAGCAATTCACAACATATCGCGCTCGGCTGTGATCTTTGCAATGTTGTCAAAGATCACGTAAATCTAGAATCTGAAAGCAATTCACAACTATTCGCTTAATCTCAATCTGTATTCAAGTGTTGTCAAAGATCACGTAAATCTAGAATCTGAAAGCAATTCACAACAGGTCACTGCTCATCAACATCGATATCTCCGTTGTCAAAGATCACGTAAATCTAGAATCTGAAAGCAATTCACAACCCAAAATACTCACGCAAGTTCTTTACTTGCGTTGTCAAAGATCACGTAAATCTAGAATCTGAAAGCAATTCACAACCTAACGGGCTGGCGTTCACCCTCGCTCATAGTTGTCAAAGATCACGTAAATCTAGAATCTGAAAGCAATTCACAACTCAGCTTCCTCTTTGGCAAGTCGCTCACGTGTTGTCAAAGATCACGTAAATCTAGAATCTGAAAGCAATTCACAACTTTTTAAATCGTCTTCTAATTTATGCATTTGTTGTCAAAGATCACGTAAATCTAGAATCTGAAAGCAATTCACAACATATCGCGCTCGGCTGTGATCTTTGCAATGTTGTCAAAGATCACGTAAATCTAGAATCTGAAAGCAATTCACAACTATTCGCTTAATCTCAATCTGTATTCAAGTGTTGTCAAAGATCACGTAAATCTAGAATCTGAAAGCAATTCACAACAGGTCACTGCTCATCAACATCGATATCTCCGTTGTCAAAGATCACGTAAATCTAGAATCTGAAAGCAATTCACAACCCAAAATACTCACGCAAGTTCTTTACTTGCGTTGTCAAAGATCACGTAAATCTAGAATCTGAAAGCAATTCACAACCTAACGGGCTGGCGTTCACCCTCGCTCATAGTTGTCAAAGATCACGTAAATCTAGAATCTGAAAGCAATTCACAACCGGTACGTCTTTACCATCGCTGAATACTCGTTGTCAAAGATCACGTAAATCTAGAATCTGAAAGCAATTCACAACATGTGAACTTATCACCTTCAGCGTCTCTGAGTTGTCAAAGATCACGTAAATCTAGAATCTGAAAGCAATTCACAACTATATTTGCTGGACATGATGTAATTGACTTGTTGTCAAAGATCACGTAAATCTAGAATCTGAAAGCAATTCACAACTGTAATCTTTGAGATTCTAAAACCTGAACTGTTGTCAAAGATCACGTAAATCTAGAATCTGAAAGCAATTCACAACTGTCTGTGATTTGTATTAGAGTTCACTTCAGTTGTCAAAGATCACGTAAATCTAGAATCTGAAAGCAATTCACAACTAGGCATCAGAGAAGCCATTTATCGCCTCTTGTTGTCAAAGATCACGTAAATCTAGAATCTGAAAGCAATTCACAACAACACTCACAAACGGGCAATCCTGGGGCGAGTTGTCAAAGATCACGTAAATCTAGAATCTGAAAGCAATTCACAACCCTGGCGGTTGCCGTTCTGATCGCGGTACTGTTGTCAAAGATCACGTAAATCTAGAATCTGAAAGCAATTCACAACCGTATTCTATGCGCCCCCTGCGACCTCGCTGTTGTCAAAGATCACGTAAATCTAGAATCTGAAAGCAATTCACAACGGTAGATTATATAGCTGGATTATGGGCTGAGTTGTCAAAGATCACGTAAATCTAGAATCTGAAAGCAATTCACAACTTTTTACCGTTCCAACCATTTCATATTTTAGTTGTCAAAGATCACGTAAATCTAGAATCTGAAAGCAATTCACAACCTTCGGTTGTCAATTCTCTCACAACTTCCGTTGTCAAAGATCACGTAAATCTAGAATCTGAAAGCAATTCACAACCGTATTCTATGCGCCCCCTGCGACCTCGCTGTTGTCAAAGATCACGTAAATCTAGAATCTGAAAGCAATTCACAACGGTAGATTATATAGCTGGATTATGGGCTGAGTTGTCAAAGATCACGTAAATCTAGAATCTGAAAGCAATTCACAACCTGTAGAGCCTAGTATTGATTCAAATATTAGTTGTCAAAGATCACGTAAATCTAGAATCTGAAAGCAATTCACAACCTGTCCCTGATACTGCGCTTGAATGCTGTTGTTGTCAAAGATCACGTAAATCTAGAATCTGAAAGCAATTCACAACTGCCACATTCAACACGCAGACCAGCAATAGTTGTCAAAGATCACGTAAATCTAGAATCTGAAAGCAATTCACAACCTAAGACCGGTTTTTCAAAAAGTGGCGTGGGTTGTCAAAGATCACGTAAATCTAGAATCTGAAAGCAATTCACAACTTCTTTTTACCTTTTATTTGAGTTACATAGGTTGTCAAAGATCACGTAAATCTAGAATCTGAAAGCAATTCACACAAACGAACGGCCATGGAAAGTCCAGTGGACTTTTCATAGTGAGGAGTGAGGCGGTGCGCTGGCTTTGGTACCACTGCTGGACTTATTTGAGTTTGTCAAAGATGCATTCCTCTCGCTGCGCTCGTCGGATGCAAGTTTTGGAATTCTGAAAGCAATTCACACAAACGAACGGCCATGGAAAGTCCAGTGGACTTTTCATAGTGAGGAGTGAGGCGGTGCGCTGGCTTTGGTACCACTGCTGGACTTATTTGAGTTTGTCAAAGATGCATTCCTCTCGCTGCGCTCGTCGGATGCAGGCTTTGGAATTCTGAAAGCAATTCACACAGACGGATGGATATGGAAAGTCCAGTGGACTTTTGATAGTGAGGAGTAAAGCGGTGCCCTGGCGAGGTTACTCGGAATGCTGTTTATCAAGTTGTTCTGAAAATGCATTCCTCTCGCTTGCACACTCGCTCGTCGGATGCAGGTTTTGGAATGCTGAAAGCAAGTTAATTACTAAGGAAACTACAGAGGTCAAAGCGCGGCTAGTCATACTAACCAACTTTATCAGTACATTTGTGTTTGTTGGGCTTCTCAGTATAGACACGCGGGCTCTTTCTTTTAAAACCCGCCTCTGCTGGGAAGCTTTTTATTTTACCACTTTACAGGCCACAGCAAATCTGCTCACTTCGCTTTCTTCAGATCATTTAAAATCCCGCCAGAAATAGTATTTCAGTAATTTATATATTTGCCTAGAAAAGCTGAAGCTGCGGCTCCCGATAGTCTTTAAGATGATTCGTGGTTAAGTTTCGGCTTTTCATTAGTAAGTCACAAATCAAAAAAATATTTAATTTTTGACTTTTTCTAAAACACTTGCGGGATGCTTTGATGGGGTGTAAGATGCTGGGTGCCCTAAGTGTTAATTTAGTCTTTGCCCCGCATTACGTACTCAGACAGCACTAGGCTGGATGTTATTATGCAAATACTCGCGTGAGTATTGAGGGATTGACTTCCCTGTTACCGCGGGTTAGCTAATCACGATCAGGTCCGTAGGCAATTGTAGCCAACTCGCGCCCTGATTGGGATTTTTGTTTTCAAAGGTTATGCGTAAGGGATAGCAGCGGCATCCTTTTGCGAGGAACGAGGAAAAGATATAGCGGAAAGCCCGACCCCTACAGGCGGTCAGGCGCAGCCGAAATTCCGAATAGGGGATACGCCCAGAAAAAAAGCGCCTTCTCAAAGACGCTTTTGCATATGCTGAATCATCGCCTTCGACAGGCTCAGGCTGACATGTGACTTAAGCTTAAAAACGAGCAAAAACCATTTTAAAACGGCTAAACACTAACAGCCAAGCGTTACTTACAACTTTTTCGCATTCTTCACCTTCTGCTTAGTCAGCGCCAGCTCCAAAACATTGCTCATGTCGCTCACATAGTGAAAAGTCAGTCCCTTGAGATATTCTGCTTTTATTTCTTCTATATCCCTTCTGTTTTGCTCGCAAAGCAAAATCTCTTTAATACGCGCCCGCTTAGCAGCCAAAATCTTTTCCTTGATCCCACCTACAGGCAAAACTTTCCCGCGCAAGGTGATCTCGCCAGTCATCGCAATGCTTTTCTTCACTTTACGCTGGGTAAATAGCGACACAAGCGAAGTCAGCATCGTGACTCCAGCACTAGGTCCATCTTTCGGTGTCGCGCCTTCTGGTACGTGAATATGCACGTTGTAATTGGTAAATACTTCCGTTTCGATTCCCAACACATCTGCATTTGACTTGATGTATTCCATAGCAATCGTGGCACTTTCTTTCATCACCTTACCCAGATTACCAGTAATAGTCAGCTGACCTTTTCCTTTGCTCAAGGCACTCTCGATGAACAAGATATCGCCGCCTACTTTAGTCCAAGCCAATCCCGTGACCACACCGGCCACCTCATTGTTTTCGTACTTATCGCGCAGCATTTTGGGCGCGCCTAGCACCTCAATAATTGTGTCAGCATCAACTTTTACATCGTACTCGTCTTCCATGGCGATGCTTTTTGCTGCGTAGCGTACCATCTTAGCCACTTGCTTATCGAGTGCGCGCACCCCGCTCTCGCGGGTGTAGCCCTCGACAATTTTTTCGAGCTCGCGTTTTCCTATCTTCAGGTGCTCACTTTTCAGTCCATGTTCTTTAAGTTGCTTAGGCAACAAGTGACGTTTACCGATCTCAACTTTTTCCTCAATGGTGTAACCTGTTACATTGATTATTTCCATACGATCACGCAGCGCTGGCTGAATGGTATTCAGGCTGTTACAGGTTGCGACAAACATTACCTTGCTCAAGTCAAATCCCATTTCAAGGAAATTATCGTAGAAAGAATTATTCTGCTCTGGATCCAAGACTTCCAGCATCGCGCTACTAGGATCACCCTGATGGCTGTTACTCAACTTATCGATCTCGTCAAGGACAAAAACAGGATTACTCGTCTTTGCTTTTTTGATGCTCTGGATGATTCGGCCCGGCATCGCGCCTATGTAGGTTTTTCTATGCCCACGTATCTCGGCCTCGTCGCGCAAACCTCCTAGCGAAATCCGCACATATTCCCTGCCCAGCGCCTCGGCGATGGATTTTCCTAGCGAGGTTTTACCGACACCCGGTGGGCCGTACAGACACAGAATAGGTGACTTCATGTCGTTGCGCAACTTGAGCACGGCGAGGTACTCGATGATGCGTTTCTTGACCTCGTCCAGTCCGTAATGGTCGCGGTCCAGAATCTTCATCGCGCGCTTGAGATCAAAATTATCTTTGGAATACTCATTCCAAGGCAGGTCCAAGAACAAATCAAGATAATTGCGCTGGATTGAATATTCTGCGACTTGCGGATTCATGCGCTGCATCTTCGAGAGTTCTTTCTCAAAATGCTCCTTTACTTTGTCGTCCCACTTCTTCTTTTTGGCGCGCTGGCGCATCTCATCCAGTTCCTCGTGACTGGAAACCCCACCCCCCAGTTCTTCTTGGATGGTCTTCATCTGCTGGTGTAGGAAGTACTCTCGCTGCTGCTTATTGATATCGGTTTGAACCCGAGACTGAATATCGTTCTTAAGCGCGAGCTTTTGCATTTCAAGGTTCATAAACCTTAAGGTCTCCAGCGCTCGATCTTTGAGATCATCTATCTCGAGGAGCGATTGCTTGTCAACCACCTTAAGATTCATGTTTGAAGAAACAAAATTCACCAAAAAGGAATTGCTTTCAATATTCTTGATCGCAAAGCTTGCCTCACTAGGAATATTGGGGCTCTGTTTGATGATTTCAAGCGATGCCTCCTTTATTTGATCAATGATGGCTGTGAACTCGTTATCGTCAGCTTCTGGGCGACTTTCTGGAATATCCGTGGCGCCTGCGACTAGATAGGGTTGTTCAGAAACCATCTCACCCAGCTGGAATCGCTTTTTACCTTGTATGATAACGGTTGTGTTTCCATCCGGCATTTTAAACACCTTGAGGATTTTTGCGACTACACCCACCTTGTGAAGATCTGAGTGTTCTGGTTCCTCTACTTCTTCATCCTTTTGAGCAACGACACCTATCGCAGTCCCGTTTTTATTGGCCTCCTGTAGCAACTTGATGCTGCGGTCCCGCCCGGCGGTGATGGGGATCACAACCCCAGGGAAAAGTACCATGTTGCGCAATGGCAAGATGGGTAGTGTATCAGGAACACTCTCCTGATTCATCTCTTCTTCATCTGCGCTGCTCAACAAGGGAATGAATTCGGCGTCTTGCTCAAATTCTTGTAGTGACAACTTGTCTAATTTTCTATTATTTGAATCAAACATATATCTAATTGAAGCCACAATGGCATACGACACGTGGGCTTACTGTAAATTTAAATTCTTCTTGTGGGTTGTTTTTTTACGCTTTCGCGAAAGCGAAACTTCCTCATTCTCCTTAATGTCTAACAATCTAGCCAATTTCTAAAGCCAACTTCAAATGCGGTCTCCAGAATATTTAACCAAGATCGCAAGTATATTTCAAAAGCCTTGCCAGCTAAGAAAATCAAACATTGGTTCCCCACAGATTACATTAGTCAATTAATTTTCAATTTCGTGGAAACGAAACTGTAACAATCCTCTAACCATCGCATCTCTATAACGTAACACTAACCATGTGACGCTCTCTGAAACTGACATAGAAATCTATGACCTGTGTGCGCAGGGTAATCGCCGTGCACAGATGCAGCTGTATGACCAGTATGCTAAGGGTATGTATCATGTCGCGTTGCGCATGGTTCAAGATACTGCACAGGCAGAGGATCTAATGCAGGAAAGCATGATTGCGGCTTTTGGAAAGATGGACCAGTGGAACAGGACGGCAACATTTGGTAGGTGGTTAAAGAGGATTGTCATCAACAATTGCCTGACGCATTTGCGTAAGTCCAGCAAAATGCAAATGGTCGATTACGATGACGTGGCCTATGAAATGGAAGCAGATGCAGATGAGCAGATTGACATGGAAGAGGCGGGTCTCACTGCAAAAAAGGTGCTTGCAGCAATGTCTGAGCTGAAAGAGAATTACAGGCAGGTGTTGATGCTAAGTCTGGTGGAGGGAATGGATAATGAAGAAATAAGCGAGATCATGAACATGTCAGACGGCATGACCCGCACAACTATATCTAGAGCAAAAAGCGCTCTGAGAAAAAAATTAGAAGAAAAATGAAAAATCTTGAAGAATGGGCAAATGACCAAAACTGGGACAGCGGTGAGCTGCCCAGCGGCCACCGCGACCGATTTATGGCAAAGCTAAAAGCAGCCTGCGAGGAACCGCCAGTTTCTGACATTGCTGAACCCAAGGCGACGGGTGGACGAGTCGTACAGCTCAATACCTTATTCAAATATGCGGCTGTAGCAGTGATCGCCGTATTGTTGGGTGTAAGTGGGATGAAAATCTACTCAAGCAATATGCAGCAAGAGAGCGGTCTAGCCAGTATCTCACCAGAAATGGCACAAGCCGAAGATTTTTTTACGAGCACCATTGATAGGGAATTAGCACAGCTCGATCAGGAACTATCACCAGAAACAGAACGCATTATAAATGACACTAAAGTCATTCTGAAAAAGCTCGAGAAAGAATACCAAGAGATCTTACGAGACTTCAATGCAAATGAGGATAGCCAGGCCGTCATCGCTGCAATGATTGAAAACTTCCAGAGCAGAATAGGATTGCTCGAAGAAGCTCAACAACAAATTAAACAATTGAAAAAACTTAAAGAAGAACAAGATGAAGACGTTATATAAAATACTACTTGTATGCTTTTTGATTCCGATAGGAGTCGACGCAGGTCATGGATATGATCATACCAAAACCAAGAAACTTTCAAAGCGCTTTGATGTTAGTAAAAATTGCGAAGTAGAGGTGGACAACAGTTTTGGTAGCATTACGATTACCACATGGGATAAACCAGTTGTCGCAATGGATATTGAGGTTATCGTAAGTGGTAATAATCTGGATAGAGTTCAAGAGCGTCTCAAGGCTGTTGATGTGGTATTCCAATCGAGCAATGATTATGTGGGTGCTCAATCTAAAAACATCAGCAATAATGATAGTGGGGGGTTCTGGAGCCTTTTTTCAGGAAAAAACAATTCTGGGAAAATTGAGGTTAATTACGTGATTAAAATGCCTGTCACTGGCAGCATTGACATTTCAAATGATTATGGCGCAGTGATCCTGGATCGCATCGAGGGCAGAGCAAATATCAGCTGTGACTTTGGGCGACTCGATTTAGGTGAATTGATGCATCAGGACAATGAATTGCGTTTTGACTACACTAAACAATCTCATGTAGATTATATACGGGGAGGCAAAATCCAGGCAGATTTTAGTGGGATACAAATTGATCGCGCAGATAATATTGAAGTCAAAGGCGACTATTCTCAGTTTGAGATACAAAAGGTTGAAAAACTTGACTTCAATGGTGATTTCACAACTCTAGACGTAAAAGAACTCAAACATATAGAGGGCCGCGGAGACTATTCAACCACAAAATTGGGAAGGGTAAGCGACAGGGTCTTGATGACTACAGATTTTGGCAGTATAAAAATTGATGAATTGCGAGATGGCTTTTCTGAGGTGACGCTTAGGTCTGATTACACCAGTATTGACGTCAGATATGAGAGGTCTGCAAAATTTAATTTTGACGTCGACACAGAATACGCCAGTATCAATTTAGATAATAATGTAGAACTAAACTTATCAGAACGCGACGGTAGTGATAAACGCAAAGCTGGTCATGTGAATTCAAGGAATGGCGGCGAAGTAAGAATCAAATCATCCTTCGGGGGCGTAACATTAAAAAGCAAATAACAATCAAAAATCAATAATCATGAAAATCAATACACTTACAAGACTGATGTTTCTAGTAACAGTAATCATAGGAACTACGGCAAATGCACAATGGTGGGGGAGCGGCAAAAAAGTGAAAGGTAATGGCGAGGTGATCACCAGAACCTTTGACACTGAAGATTACGATGGCGTGTCGCTATCTAGCAGCTTTGATGTTGAGCTGGTAGAAGGCTCAGAAGGTCAGATTGTCGTTGAAGCAGAATCAAACCTTATGGAATACATAGAGATTGAGGTAAGAAGAGGTACGCTTAAAATTGGCACAGTCGACAAGGTGAACATCAGTACCAGAAAAGGTGTACTGGTCAAGGTGCCAGTAGAGAAAATTTCTAGTATCAGTCTAGCTGGAAGCGGCGATATCTATAGTACAATGATGCTGCGCAATAGCACCATGGATATATCTGTTGCAGGTAGCGGGGATATCAACCTTGAATTAGAATGCAGAGATTTGCAAGCAAACGTGGCTGGAAGTGGTGACATCAAATTGAGAGGAAGGGCTGAACAACTGGATGCCAATGTTGCTGGCAGCGGCGACATTGCAGCCTTTGATCTTAAAGCTAATAATGTCAATGCGAGCATCGCTGGAAGTGGTGATGTATCTGTCTATTGCAACGGTGGCAAGATGAAAGCCAGCATCGTGGGTTCTGGTGACCTGCGCTATAAAGGAAGTGCTAGTTCTACAGAAAAGAGCGTCATGGGTAGCGGTGATATAACCAAGATGTAATTGAAAATTGAAAACATCTGAAGCCCTCGCAGCTAGCTGCGAGGGCTTTTTTATTTTCGTCCGTACAAGTCATTCATCTGTGCAGCGAAATCCTTTTGACAAAAAACATCGACAATTTTTCTTAGTTGAACTGCAGTATTTAGGCTTCAGATTCCATGGCTGGCAAAAACAGCCGGGTAATATCCCTACTGTCGAGCGCATGCTGCAACGCACATTAAGATTTGTACTGGACCATAGTGATTTCAAAATTCTGGCGGCTGGAAGAACAGATGCCAAAGTCTCTGCGGCTCAAACCTGGATACAGTTAATCATCGAACAGGAAAACCCTATAAAAATTGATGAACTTCTTGCAGATGTCAACACAAATCTCCCTAGCGATATAAGAGCCTTATCCATCAAACACGCAGACGCAGATCTCAATATCATTCAAGAACCTAAGCTAAAAGAGTACATCTATCTCTTTACACACGGCAAAAAAAACCATCCATTTGCAGCACCGCTTATGGTATTCATTAAGGAGAAAATGGATATAGAGCTTATAAAAACTGCAGCTAGAATGTTTGAGGGAACTCACAACTTCTGGTCTTACACCTATAAACCAAGCGCCACGACTCAGACGATCTCAAGAATTGATTCATGTAGAATTGAGAAAAACAATCTATATACCGCTAGTTTTTTCCCAGAAGATAGTTATCTGATGCGGGTATCTGGTGCAGGGTTCAAACGCCATCAAATCAGATTGATGATGGGAATTTTGATTGATTTGGGTGTCGGTAAGGTAGATATAGATTTTTTTGAGCAAACATTAGATGGTAGCAATAGGATTCATCTCTCTCACATTGCGCCAGCCTCTGGCTTGATCCTACAGTCTTCAAGATTTCTTTGACTTTGTGCAACGGTTAATCATAAAATTAGTTAAGATAGTTCTTAATCTATTCTATAATTGAAGCGGTCAATCTCAGAGTAAATCTAGGTTTGTTTAAAAATTATAACTATGAGAATTGCCTTGCTTTTTGTTGTAAGCTGTATGCTTTTTCAACATCAGACATTTGCTCAATCTGGATCTACCTCACCTTATGAGTGGGACTGGACCAGGGATGGGATCTGGACGGGTGCCGCGCTAGGTGGATCTGCAGCAGGTTTTCTATTGATACAGAACAAGGATGGATTTACTGAACAAGAGGTAGCCGATTTTAGAGCAAATCCAGATGTCAATTTTATTGACGACTGGGCAACGGGAAATTTTGATGAAGATCTGAGTACTATAAGCGATATCCCCTTTTATACCAGCTTTGTAATTCCGTTTGCGCTTTTGTTTGATGATGAAATGAATGATCACACGGGTCAAGTTTTGGGTATGTATGTTCAGAGTATGGCCACCACCGGGGCACTATTCACAATTACAGCTGGGCTGACTAATCGAGCTAGACCTTATGTTTATAGTCCAGATTTGCCATTAGACGAGGCCCTGGAATCCACAGCTACACGCTCATTCTTTTCAGGCCATGTAGCGGCATCTGCAACAGCTACTTTTTTTGCAGCCAAGGTATTCAGTGACTTCAACCCCGATTCAAAACTCAAACCCTATATCTGGACGGCAGCTATAAGTATACCAGCTGCCGTGGGTGCATTGAGAATTGAGTCAGGACAGCATTTCTTGACTGATGTTGTTTTAGGTTATGCCATCGGCGCAGCGGCAGGCTACTTTATCCCAGAGATGCACAAAACAAGCAATGATACTGGTCTCAGCATTGATCCTGTAATGGGTTTCACGCCCATAGGTGAGCAATATCAGGGAATGGGATTGAGTCTCAAGTTTTAATAGTTCGCTTTCGCGAAAGCGTAAAACCAATAATCGTTCTTGTTCACAAGGCAAAAGTCGCTTAAACTATATTTAGCCAAAACAATTACCATGAAAATCAAAATCTTTCTAGCCACGGTGCTGATGTCGTTAGGTGTAAATGCACAAGAATTTGCAGACCTAGACAAAAGCCCGATGGACGCGGCGTTCTATCCAGCACAGGCTGCAAAAAGGCAATTTGCTAAAAGCCCAGAACAGCGTAAGGCGCTGGAACCTCAAATAAGAGTTTTGTACAGTCGTCCTGCGTTGCGAGGCAGAGAAATCTTTCGCGTAAGCGAAAACCGTGAAGACGGGATTACGCAATATGGTAAAACATGGCGATTAGGAGCAAATGAAAGCACAGAACTGCTCATCATGCGCGACGCATCCATAGACGGGCAGTTGCTCAAAGAGGGGCGATACAGTATCGTAGCCGTGCCTTATGAAGATAAGTGGACCCTGCACATCAATAACGAAAACGATGGCTGGGGAAATTATAGCCACAAACCTCAAATGGACGTAGCAACAATCGATGTGCCAGTTACCATTGCAGATGAGAGTCTTGAGAATTTGAGTATCACGCTGTACTCACCGGACAAAGGAAAAACCGTCCACATGAAAATGGGCTGGGGGAAATACCGCGCCGAGATGCCTATAGTTTTGATGTAAATTGTTGAACAATCTATTTATGAACAGCGCCGTGATTTCACGGCGTTTTTTTTTTACATCTGTTCTGGAACGTCTATGCCTAACAGCGCGCAAGCATGTTTGATCACATCTGCTGTCATGTGGCAGAGTTCCAGCCTGTACTGCTTGAGATCCTCGTTTTGTTCTTCTAGGATCTTCGGTGTGTTCTGGTAAAAGCTGTTGAATTCCTTGACAAGATCATATACATAATTCGCAATCAGCGCAGGACTGTATTTGTCGGCTGCGGCTTGTACGATAAGCGGAAATTGCTGGATGGTTAAAAGAACAGTACGGTCTTTTTCTGTGAGATTTGAAGATGTTTTTAGTTCCGCTTTCGCGAAAGCGGACTTCTTCAAGATGCTCTTGATACGAGCATGCGTGTACTGAATAAACGGGCCCGTGTTCCCTTGAAAATCAACCGACTCTTCTGGATTGAACAAAATGTTTTTCTTCGGGTCAACCTTGAGAATGTAGTATTTAAGCGCACCCAGACCGATCATCTTGTAGAGCTCTACTTTTTCAGCATTAGACAATCCTTCCAGCTTGCCTTGCTCTTCGGCGATTTTTTTTGCGGTGGCCGTCATTTCTTCCATCAGCTCATCTGCATCGACGACTGTTCCCTCACGAGACTTCATCTTTCCAGATGGCAGTTCCACCATGCCGTAACTTAGATGGTAAAGGTTATCTGCCCAGTCGTAGCCCAATCTTTTTAAGATCAGAAAAAGTACCTTGAAGTGATAGTCCTGTTCGTTACCCACGGTGTAAACCATAGTGTTGATGTCATGATCCTTAATGCGCTGGATGGCGGTTCCTATGTCTTGAGTCATGTAAACGGCGGTGCCATCGCTACGCAAAACCAGTTTCTCATCCAGCCCCTCATCGGTCAGATCGATCCACACCGACCCGTCTTCTTTTTTGTAGAAAACGCCGTCTTTAAGGCCTTTCTCGATAACGTCTTTACCTAATAGGTAGGTGTCGCTCTCGTAATAGATGCTGTCAAAGTCAACCCCCAGATTTTTATAGGTGGTATCAAAACCATCATACACCCAGCCGTTCATTTTTTTCCAAAGCTCGACGGTCTCAGGATCGCCAGATTCCCATTTTTTGAGCATGGCTTGAGCGTCTAGAAGGATGGGCGCGTCTTTTTTGGCTTGCTCTTCTGTTTTTCCGGCCTCAATAAGTTTTGCGACCTGCCTTTTGTATTCCTGATCAAATTTTACGTAGTAATTACCCACCAGCTTATCACCTTTTAATCCAGTACTTTCTGGTGTTTCACCATTGCCGAAATCCTGCCAAGCGACCATCGATTTACAGATGTGGATACCGCGGTCGTTGATGATCTGGGTCTTGTTGACCTTGCGGCCTGAAGCTTCAACAATTTTCGCGACAGCATAACCCAAAAGATTGTTACGCACGTGACCTAGGTGTAGAGGCTTGTTTGTATTTGGCGAACTGTATTCTACCATTACACCGGACTCGTTTTTATCTGGACTTACATGGCCGTAGTTCTGTTCACTTAGGATTTTGTTGAATTCCGTGATGAGCGCAGC
Organism: uncultured Flavobacteriaceae bacterium; assembly: GCA_964478845.1. Lineage (GTDB taxonomy): Bacteria > Bacteroidota > Bacteroidia > Flavobacteriales > Flavobacteriaceae > Nonlabens. The sequence continues at coordinate 44,817 of CAYZJT010000010.1, forward strand.
ATCAGCGATCGTGATGTTTAGGAAACCCTTTATGACTTCGATCTGATCAATCAGGTCAGTATGCTGCTGCAGGTACTCACCTATAGATTGACCGATTGTCGCAGGATTGCCTTTGATGTGACGCAACAGCGGAAAGACCATAATCGTGAAATCACCGTTCTGATCCTTGCGAGTAGGGGTGATGTCAATGGTTTCAATGTCCTTGTCAAAAACCGATTTGATGGCTTTTTGGGTCTCGGCTTGCAGCTGCTGAATAAGCGTCATTTCAGGCAAAATTTAAGCCGACAAAGATACGGTTTAAGAAAACCAGTCGCCTACCGACTCAAGTGATGACTATCTTTATACCATGCTGTACAACGTCTCCTACAACAACCCAGAAATCGATCGAAAAATTAGAGAAGTTGTAGGTCCGCCACTTACGCTCAAAGAACGATTCAAAATGGGTGGGACTGGTTCGCCTAAGCTTGTAATGACCAGTTGCAGCATTCAGATCCATAACCTGATGGTTCTGGACAACAATGCCAATACCTGTAATATCGAGATACGTCAAAAAGGATTGATTTTAAGGTTTAGGTCACTTCTGGAAACCTATGCGCTAACGATTCCATTTTACAAACTGACGCTTTACAAAGGCGAGGCAGAGGTTTACAGCGTCTACAAAGACGACTACTTTGTCAAGGTGAAAGGCGACCGCAAAGTAATCCATAAATTCTTCAGCAAAGTGAGTCAGCTGAAATCTGATCAGGGATTTGAGTATGTGGATGATTTGTAGTGCTTAGCGCTTGGCTATTAGCTCTTAGCTTTTTGCTATTCGATACGTATGTCTTGCTGAATTTATTTCAGCATCTCACAGCACGCTAAGAAATGAATGATTGTCATTTTACTTTTGACGGTTTGGTTCCTTTTTTGGATTATTGATGAAATACTTTCTTTGCCTTTTTCTTTTTCTCATTTTCTCTTCCTGTTCAGATGAAGATCCTGAAGTCATCATTCCAGTAGAAAGTAAGAGTACTTTCTATCGCGGAATGGACCTATCCTTCACATCTGAAAATGAAGCAAATAGGGTAGAGCTTAAGACTAGTCAGAACATGCCGATCACAAACACGTATGAGTTTATTGCCAATAAAGGAGTCAACCTTGTGCGTTTGCGATTGTGGGTAGACGGTTCCAGCCATCCCTACGGCTTGGAAAATCTCAAAGCCGAGGCACTGAAAATCAAAGCCGCAGGTATGGATTTGCTGCTGGATTTTCACTATTCCGGTTACTGGGCTGATCCAGGTCAGCAGACCATTCCCCAGGCATGGTTAGGACTGGATCTTGCCAGACTGGAGAATCAGATTTACAACTACACCAGACAGGTTCTCATCGAATTGAATCTACAAGGCACACCACCCGCCTTTGTCCAAATCGGAAATGAGACAAACAACGGTATGCTATGGCCTTATGGTCAGATCTATAATAATGGTAACGAAGACTGGTCAGGCTACATTGCTCTCTCAAAGCAAGCGATTACAGCCACAAGAGAAACAACGCCTGAGGCTCAGATTATAATCCACCACGCAGGAATCGATACTGCGCCATATTTCTATGAGCAAATTGCAGATCGCAATCTTGATTTTGACATGATCGGTTTGAGCTACTATCCTTGGTGGCATGGGGATGATGTGAGTTCGCTTTCGCGAAAGCTGACTTCTCTACACTCAGAAAATCTTGATAAAAAAATCATGGTTGTTGAGACGGCTTATCCGTTTACGCTGGACTGGAATGACAATCTAAACAATATTATAGGCTTGCCATCCCAAGCAGCACCAGACTACCCAGCAACGCCAGTTGGACAGGCAAAATTCCTGCGCGACATTCGCAAGGCCGTTCAGAGTTTACCTAACGATGCCGGAGCAGGTTTCTGTTACTGGGCTCCAGAATGGGTCGCTTATCCAAGCAGTTCATATAGTTTTATGCAGGGCAGCAGCTGGGAGAATCTGGCTCTGTTTGGGTTTGATGGGGTGGAGCTGGAAGGGATGGGTGTTTTTGCTGAGTAGTTATTCTCTGATTTGAATATCTTCTTATGTCAGTTCGAGCGCAGTCGAGAACGAGTAAGTAAAAACGAAACCTGCCTTGACTGCGCTCGCCATGACATCTGATGCTTTTATCCGTTTAAACAAATGCCGAAGAGCGAACAGCAAAAATCTAAAGGCTAAGCGCCAAGTGCTAAGTGCTAACCGCTCATCTGTAACAAATCCCCATTCCCACCTACAAACAACAAAACCAAAACGTAATTTCATGCTCTTAAGCCTTCAAAACGTTTCCAAAACCTACAACAACGGCGTCAAGGCACTTGACGATGTGACCATAGATATCAAAGCAGGAATGTTTGGCCTGCTGGGGCCTAATGGCGCCGGTAAGTCGTCACTTATGCGTACCATCGCTACGCTGCAATCACCTGATAGTGGTAGCATTTTTCTGAACGACATCAATGTCCTTAAGGATAAGATTGAATTCCGCAAGAACCTGGGGTATTTGCCACAGGAGTTTGGTGTATACCCTAAAATGAGCGCCCACAACCTGCTGCATTATTTTGCTACGCTCAAGGGAATCAGCAATAAGAGTGATCGCAACGCGATCGTCGATAAAGCTCTCGAGGTTACAAATTTGAGTGAAGTACGCAACAAGGCCGTTGCGGGTTACTCAGGGGGGATGAAGCAACGTTTTGGCATTGCTCAATTGCTGCTCAATGATCCTAAACTTATCATCGTAGATGAGCCCACAGCTGGACTTGACCCCGCAGAACGTCATCGATTCCTCAACGTTTTGCGTGAAATAGGAACTAACCACATCGTGATTTTTTCTACTCATATTGTAGATGATGTCAAAGAACTTTGTAACGATATGGCCATTTTGAATGGAGGGAAAATACTTGCTCACGCTACGCCGCGCGAACTCGTACGCGCGCTAGAAGGAAAAATCTGGACCACGACAACTCAACGCGAGCACATAGAAAGAATGCAAAATGAACTCAACGTGATCTCATCCAGTTTTAATGAGGACAATCAGCTCGTTGTACGAGTTTATAGTGAAACCAGTCCGGCGGAGGGCTTCAACCCAGCCATGCCACGACTGGACGATGTCTATTTCACCACTTTGAGCAACGATCGTTTCATCGCAGAAAAAGCCATCGCCTAACATGTTTTCTACCATTTATCTACACGAGATCAGGACCTGGTTTAAGAAACCATTGTTCTACATCTACGCAGGAACCATTTTTTTATTATCGTTACTACTGTCAGCTACGGCGGTGGGTGTTTTTGACGGTGATAACGTGACCGTGACCAGTACCATAGAACTGAATAGTGCGGTAGGGATTTACGGGATGACCTCGCTTTTTGTTCTGCTGGTTTATTTGCTGATTCCTTCAATTATAGGCGGCACTATCCAGCGGGATTTTGCTAATAATACGCACAATGTCCTCTATTCCTATCCGCTGACAAAGTTCAATTATTTAGCAGCCAAATTCACTGCTGGGATTACCATAACGCTAGTGGTAATTATTGCTAGTGTTATAGGTGTGACCCTTGGATTTTATTTACCAGGCGCCAATGACTTCCTGATCGGACCTTTTGAGGTCATGAATTACCTGCAGCCGTTTTTGCTGTTTATTATTCCCAATGTGGTGTTTTACGGCGCGATCGTCTTTGCGATTTCAGCATTTGTGCGCAATACAAACTTGGGCTTTATTGTCATTTTAGTCATCATAATTTTACAGAACGCGGCAGGAATTTCTGCGCAAAATGCAGACGACACTTACTGGCTAGAATTGCTGGAACCTACTGGTGAGACAGCTGCCGGCCAGATCCTCAAATACTGGACGCCGCAGGAACAAAGCACCCAGCTCATACCTTTTGAGGGCACGCTCATGTACAATCGTCTCATCTGGGGCGGGATCGCTCTAGCAATGTTGTTGTGGATCTATTTTTCTTTCAGTTTTTCCCAGCAGCCGGTGAGTTTTACGCTTTCGCGAAAGCGTGGTGCCAGAGTCATCAAGCGCAATTTTGGGATCATACAGGCCATCAAACTCCCAAAGGTCAAAACAGACTTTTCGCTTTCTGGAAAACTGCAGGCGGCATGGACGGTAGCTGCCGCAGATATCAAGTATATCGTCACGGGCTGGCCATTTATCATTATTGCTACGATTTCCTTTGCTTTCTCATTGCTTACAATGCTGATTACCGGTCAGCAGTTTGGGACAGACATTCTTCCTAAGACATGGCTCATGCTCAGTATACCAGCTGGTATTTTTGGAACGCTCACCTTTCTACTTATTTTCCTTTACGCGGGATTGATAATGAACCGGGCGCGAGCCGCACACATCAATCAGATTCTTGACGTGACGCCTACTTTGAACTGGGTAATGTTGACTGGGCGTTTTATAGCACTACTTGTAATGGTTTTTACGATCAATGCTATTATCATCCTGAGCGGGATTATCATCCAGACCTATAATGGATTCTATGATTACCAGTTACCGCTTTACTTGTTTGACTTGTACGTTATCAACATTTGGGACTTCATCCCTTGGATTTTTCTGGCATTGCTGGTGCATACCTTAATCAAGAACAAGTGGGTGGGGCTCATCGTTCTATTGGTTGTGGCCATAGGAATACCACCACTTCTCGATGCCTTAGGTGTGGATCAATCGCAATTTATTTTCAATCAAGGTAGCGGTGCACCTAGCCCTAGCGACATGAATGGTTACGGGGCAGGTCTGGGTAGGTATTTCACCTATCGTACATATTGGCTGCTCCTGGGAATAGTCTTTTTTGTACTGTCTATTTTATTCTACCGCCGCGGTATGGGTAGCGGTGTGGGTGAGAGGTTCGCTTTCGCGAAAGCGAGATCATCCACATCTCTTATATCTCTTTTTGTCCTTTGCCTTGTAGGATTCATTAGTATAGGTGTGTTTATCTGGCGGGCAAACAACATAGATGAAGACCGACTCTCAGGAAAGGAGCGTGAAGAACTCAGGGCAAACTATGAGAAGGAATTGAGTAAGTATGAAGGCATTGCACAGCCACGTATCGTTAGTGTAAACGCTATGATGAATATTGCTCCAAACGAGCTCATGTATGATTCTGAGGTTAAGATGGTGATGGTCAATCAGGCTATGATAGCTATCGACACTCTGCATGTAAGTTATCAGGACAATCTGGACACCATCGTATTAAATAGACCTGCACGAGTGGTGTATGATAATGAGGAGTACCAGTACCGCATGTACCAGTTTGACGAGCCGCTGCAACCTGGCGATAGTTTGCTTTTTACGGCTCGAGTCTCCAGCGAGCCTAATACGTTTTTTGAAGTCAATTCTCCAGTTGTTGATAATGGGACATTCTTAAACAATTTCATTTACCCATCCATAGGGTACAGCAGCGCTGCAGAATTAGCAGAGCCCAATGTGCGAAAGCGTTACGGTCTAGAACCCAAAGATCAACTGCCGCATCCTAACGACCCTGGTGCGACTGATAACAATTATATAGGTGGAAGCAGTGACTGGATAGATTTTGAAGCAACGGTGAGTACCAGTATGGACCAGATTGCCATCGCGCCAGGCTACTTGATCAAGGAATGGAAACAGGACGGCCGCAGGTACTTCAAATATAAAATGGATAGTAAGATCTTGAACTTTTACAGCTTTTTGAGCGGTAGGTATGAAGTGATGCGTGACAAACACGAGGGGGTAAATCTTGAGATCTACTACCATCCAGATCATGACTACAATGTGGATCGCATGATGCTGGGTTTGAAGGATGGATTAGATTATTACAACGCGAATTATACGCCTTATCAGCACAGGCAGGCAAGAATCATTGAATTCCCGCGCACAGGTGGTGGATTTGCTCAGGCCTTCCCTAACACTATTCCATTCAGCGAGGCTATAGGCTTTATAGCCGATGTAGATGATGATAACCCAGATGCGGTGGATTATCCATTTGCAGTCACTGCTCACGAGCTGGCGCACCAGTGGTGGGCACATCAAGTAATCGGTGCAGAGGCCCAGGGAATGACATTGCTTTCAGAAAGTCTATCTGAGTATAGCTCACTTAAAGTTTTAGAAAACCGCTACGGCAAATCACAGATGCGCAAGTTTCTGAAAGATGCGATGGATGGTTACCTGATGGGAAGAACCTTTGATCCACTGGGTGAGAAACCGCTTATGTATAATGAGAATCAGCAGTACATTCATTATCAGAAAGGATCAGTGGTACTTTATGCCATGAGCGATTATTTAGGCGAAGAAAAGTTTAATGGTGTCGTAAAACGCTTTGCCGAAAAATACCAATTCAAGCCTGCGCCTTATCCTACATCTGTGGAATTTGTAGATGACATCAGAGCGGTTACACCAGACTCACTTCAATACTTGATCAAAGACATGTTTGAGACCATCACTTTGTACGACAACAAGGTTACTTCTGCAGATTATGTCAAAAAAGATGACGGTCGTTACGAGGTGAACATTGAAGCATTGGTAAGTAAGTACCGCAGTTCGGATCGCGGTAAGTCCATTTATAAAAATGCAGCGGGTGATAGCATCAGCTTTACCCTAGAAAATAGAAAGCGACCTATAAAGTCACTACCGCTTGCTGATTATATAGAGGTGGGTGTTTTTGGAAAGTCTAGTGATACAGCTACTGTTGAAAAACCGCTGTATCTTAAAAAATTGCGGATTGATCAGATTAATAACGAGTTTACCATCACCGTAGATCAAGAACCAATTGAGGTAGGCATCGACCCTTACAACAAGTTGATCGATAGAAACAGCGGTGATAACCGGCAGAAAGTGTTTGTTAGGGAAGAGTAATGTCGCTGGGCGATCAATGATTTGAATGTATTAGGCTAGAATGCATGGTGATTTCAGAAAGTTGCTATTGCCATGCTGTAATAAGCTGTCCGCCATAAACCAGGCGGGGATTGTTCAAAACTGTGTTTTGAAAGAGGGGGGGGTTGGACTCATTAGACAAGAATAAACCTTCCCTAATTGATATGCTCCTCCACAAATTCCTTGAAAACACGCTTGTGCATTTCCATGTTCATTTCTGGTGCCAATGACACTCGTGCGATGTAGTCCTTATCTCCTTCTCTAGTGGTACCTTGGGTAGAGGTCGCTGGGATCGTCCAGTAACTACCTTTCAGCTGGCCATAGCTCACAACGTACTTGCTTTCATGTGGAATTCGAGTAATCATTGCGTTGATAAGTTTGAGATTGAGATCCCGCTTGTAATTTTCCCTTTCTTCGGGTGAATTACCTTTGGTAGGCAAATCCAGAGAAAAAACAGATGGTGTAAAACCATCTGCCGCTAATTTTTCATCTACGAAATTGATTTTGGCTTCTGGCAGTACCTTGTGGATGAAGTTCACATATTCCCGCGTGTTTTTATAGGCATCTGCAATGCGCTGATTCATGCTGGGCAGCTGTTCTGCTAGAATTTCTAGCTGCAAATCTGTAGCCTCGTTGTCACAAAGGCACAGGTGTTTGTTGATTAATTCAAGCAGAGGCTGTCCTTTTTCACTTGACACGCAATAGCCCGCAGTGCAGCGTCCGCCGCTGGGGAATTTTGATCCGCTCACGTAGGATATGGCCTGGATTTCTGATAGAATTCGTCCCTGACCTAAAAAATTATAATTAGGGCAGAAGGTTTGGTCGAGAATAAAAATGGGTGAGATTGCTTCACTGCCGCTTGAGGTTTTACGCTTTCGCGAACCTGCCTGTCGTGCCTTGGCAGGCAGGAGCGCAGTCTTCAAAGCAGCTAAATCTGGAACTTCTACGCGCGGATTAGTAGGGATCTCGGCGATGATAAGCGGTACGGCGTCCAGTTCTGCACATTTTTCCAAGACTTTTTCTGTGCTTCTCACCATATCGTTGTCCCCATCGACCGGCAAGTCCATGATGCTTACGTTTTCTACCGCAGCTGCCACGCGTCTAGCCTGATCGTTTGTTCCACCATAGCAGTTGGGGGGTACGATAATTTTTATAGGCTTGTTAGGGTAGTTTTGTTTAGCGTGATCTACCAGTCCCATCATGATCGCATACTGAATCGATAGACCACTAGATGCAACCAGTGGTTCACAGCCGGTATGGGTTATCTCGCGAATGCTAGATCTCACACTTAGCAGATTTTCAGCTCGATCATTGGATTTAGTCCCTACTGACTGCCCTATCAATTCCTGCAAGGCAGTAAGGGTGTCAGCAGGGGTCATAGCGATGCTTTCACGCCTACGCACATGCTGTATTGCGTTGATGTAGCCAGCATCTGTTTCTTCTTTGATCGTGATGATGCTACCTAGACCATCAATGATTTGAACTTCAAAATCGGGTTTGATATCCCGTTGATTTTCCAGATTACGCTTTCGCGAAAGCAAAATCTGAGAACTGGAATGGCGGTTTGAAGTTTCAGAATCATTTGCATCCACTAAATCAAAATCATATCCGTAAACTTTTCTCAAGGTCTCGGGATCAAAGCAATCTGGAATACCACTGTCATGAACAATAGCAGTTTTCTTACCGTCTAATTTATTCTTTCTTAGCACTGCAAAAACAGGCATAGTCACAGATGAAAATGCGATGACTCGGTCTGCACCGAGATTGTTTTCCTTTGCAATTGCCCATTCGAGAACACACGATAGTGGATGGCCCAACCTAATGTAATCAAAAGCAGTGGGTAAGGCTGCCAGCGATTCCCTACTTAGGTTGCCGTTTTGGTAAAGCGCTTCAAATTTTTCTAGAAATTCGGCCTTGGCCTGAGATTCATTGTAGATGTCCAGCCGGTGAGTGGTGAGTTTTGTCCAATCCTCAGGTTGATGCTCAAGCACTTGTTTCAGAAAATCAATAATCGAAGAATCCGTTATCAGCGTATTTTTATTCATGCTCGCGATTATAAGAAAATTTGAAGCCTTGAGGTAATAATTGAAATAGCATTTTTCAATGCGATAATGTTTACATCCACTTGCGCTCTTCCACTAGCACCTGATTATTGACACCATTGTAAAAATCAATCATATCATTTTCATTCAGATAGCGCAAGCCGCGAGGTCCTGATGCTGTATGGATTTTAATGTGGCATTCTTCCCGGCGTTTAAGGAATACGCTGCGCCAGCGCTCGACCGCTTGGGTCTTGAAGATAGGCGTTATGATCTCTGATGGAAAAATCCAGCCTTTGGCGAAACTTACGAATTCAGCGTTGCGACCCACCCAGCTTTTTTTTCCATACATATAGGCAAAGAATACATTAATTATGACTACGGCACCCAAAAACACGAGCGGGACATACTGCTCAAAATATACTAGAGTAGCCGCAGCTGGAATGGCAAAAGTTCCTACGATGTAAAACCTTAGTCTCGCATGAGACCATGCGTGGGCTTGAAAGACTTGAGTAGGCTCGCTGGGTTCAGCACCAAAAACAATCTCGTGAATCTGACGCTGCTGTTCTTTTCTACAGGCTGGAATGCTTACACCAGCCGCGCCGCTATCGGTACTTTGTGCCTGGTGAATGGCCGCGGTTTTGAATCCCAGCAGTCTTCTCAGCGGATTTGAATGGAATTCCAGGACCTGAATTTTTTGCAGTGGTAATTTAATCTCTTTTCTGTTTAGTAAACCCATACTGACTTCCAGATAGTCCTCTTTATGAACCATTTTGAATCCGTAGTAACGATTGATGGCCAGTACTAGACTCACAATTACTGACGCAATCAGGAAACCTATTATAGTAAAAGTTGCTAGACTAAAGGTCGCAGACGCGACCGCATTCTCCCAGGTAAATGCCTCAAGATAATCGCCAAACAATTCCTCTATTGGATCCTGAAATTGATAATAAAACCCAAACATGAGCCCCAAAGCGGCAAAGCCACTGCGCAAATGGTTTTGGGTAATACCCACTTTAAACAAATCGATGAGGTTCAGATCCATGATTACCTCTCCCTGCTCTTCAATTTCAGTCTTAGGTACAACTCCTTGCTCGATGGGTTCTGAGTTTTCGGTCAGACTCTCAGTGCTCTCTAACTTGATTGCACGCCCACGCTTGTTGAGTTCTTTTTTTAGGGCATCTGCCACGCTACGTTCAAGACCTGGGATGGTCAATTCTTTGGCTTTTGATCCTGCCGTTTCTACTTCCAGCGATACGATGTTCAGAAAGCGCTGGACGAGGTTTTGGTCGATGTTGATGTTCTGGATCCTCTCGAGCGGTATAGCTTTGCGCTCTTTATTGAAAACCCCGCTGTTGATGATCAGTTCGTCATTCTCGATGTGGAATTTTAGATAGAGATAGCGCAATACAGGCGATATAAACGATGCCAAAATCAGCAATAACGTAGTGCCTAGGCTGATCCAAATCGCATATTCTGAATCGCTATTGCTACTGCGATAAGCCATATATAGCACCAAGAAAAATATCCCGCGCAGCCCTTTAAGCCCATAGATAAAAATACTCTTGATGCTCTGACGTTGCGGCGTAGACCAATCATGCATGGGAAGCAACTTTATCGGCAATGAACTCCTTCAATTTTTCTGCTTCCTGGGGATCGAGCCCAGAGATGTTCAAGTCGCTGGATGAGCCGCCAGCCGTATAGATCTCGAGCTCTTTCAGTTGAAACAGCCTATCGATGGGCCCATGGCTTATCTCTGTATGCTGGATACGATTGAAGGGCACAGTTACCTGGTGGTGGAACAGCCAGCCGCGTTTATAGGTGATGTCCTGCTCACGCAACACATAGCCACGCACAAAATATTCCTTGTAGCTCACAAAAAGCGTAAAAATCAATAAAACCAGCCAAACCACAGCTACGCTTACACTGATCCAAAGTTCATCGACCGTAATATAGACTACACCTGCCCCGATCAGCAGAGGAAAAAAATAGATAAGCTTTGCAAGAAGTTTTTTGTTGAGGAACCTGCGTGGGTGTTTTTTAAAGTCTGCCTCTTCCACATGCGGCAGCTCGGTTTGCAGTACTTGATGATTAGTGAGAGGCATTTCCATAGTTGATCAAATATACACTAGGTAAGAAGGATCAATTGTTGTTTCGCTTTCGCGAAAGCGAACAAAACAAATTACCCACCTGAATCAAAATCTTAGTTGACAAGTAGTTATTTCTTTGAACTTTGTAGATTGTAGAATATGTTTAACGTTTGAACATTCAATATGAATCTGAAACTACTTTGCCTACTCCTGATTGTATGTTCGAGCTACGTGATCACACTAAAAATTGACTCATCGATATCCAACCCTCCTTTAGAAAAAATCTCCTGCAAATTTTCTTTTTTGTATGTTCTAATCGACAGGCGTGAGGGCATAAACACATTCAAAGTAGGTGGGGTGGAAGTGAGAAGCGACATGGTTGAAGACAATAGTTTGAACTACCAAAAGGAAAATAGTGACATTGTAGTTACATCATCATTGACTAAGCGAGCCATGCGGTTTACTGATATTGAGAGGGAAAAAGGAAAAATATCATTTACTTATGAGTTAGGTAGTAAAGGAAAATTTGGTTTTGACCTTTCTGGCGAACTAGTTTTTACAGATCAAAGAACCTCATAGCTTTCTAATGAAGACTTAATAAAAAAGTATCTGCTACATTTCTGCATGGATCGTACAATCATAATGATGGAAACACAGGATAGCGAGGTTTTGAGTAGTGCATTCAAGATGTGCGGAAAGGAAAATGGCATCCAATTAGAGTACAACTTTTTAACTGGCGACAGTGGTCTAAAGTGTCCTTAAGCCCTTTGAAATGTTTTATAAATGGAAAGGTGATCATTTAATTGTTCAAATATCTCTAATTAGGAATAATATGTAACCTGTAGTGATAAATGAATAATTGATACTAAGTTTTCCTGACGGAAATTTGTACCAACAAATAAATCAAACGTCATGAAAACTTTAAACATCATTTTTATCACACTTTTCTTCTCAATCTCTCTTTCAGCTCAAACCTACTCTTCAGATCTTGAAACAGTTTATCTAAACTCAGGACTTGCCGTAGAAGTTGAGGTAGATGAATTTGCCTCAGAAAACATGATGATCTTGGATCAGGAAGAATTTAATATTAGGAAAGAGATACGTAAGGAGCGCGGCGAACACAATTTTATTAGTTTCAAGTCTAATCTGGATCAGTTGCACGTTGAGCGTCTAGACTATTTAGTACTGTTGCGCAAGGCTGCAAATCGTTCAGAGAATTCTAGCGCCTTTGGCGAATACTTGATTAATTCACTTCCCCAACTAGAAAACAGCTTGATTCATCTATCAGAATTAGACCGACTCTATCTAGCTGTGAGAAGAGATACATTCAACGGCAGACTAGAAGCCTTGCCTTTTGTTTTATAAATCAAACTTATTTTCAATAAGTCCCGGTTTAAGCATCACGCTGTAATCGGGACTTCTAGTTTTGTGCAATTTGCCAGTGAACTATCTTGCTAAAAAAAAATCTGATGGTGATAGATAACACAGAACGCAAGCGATTTGAAATGCACATAGGCGACAAGGTTGCATTTATCGATTACATCCTGGCCAAGGGTAACATTTACCTCACACATACAGAAGTACCAGAGGAACTCGAGGGCAAAGGGTATGCAAAAAGTCTTGTCGCCGAAGTATTGCATGAGATCGACAAAAGAGATTTAGTCCTTGTACCGCTTTGTCCGTTTGTGGCGCTTTACATCAAAAGGAATCCAGAATGGCGCCGTCTGGTCTACCGTGGAACCGACTTAATCTGACAAAAATGAGAATTTTAAAATTCACAGTTTTACTGGCAGCGATAATTTGGATCTCGGCTTGCACTGCAAATGTTGATCGCAATTCAATACCAAATCAAATTTCTGATAAAAGGCAGTTGCTCAAGTAGAGGATTTAGTACAGAAAGTCTTTAACAGCGTCTGGAGCGCGATGGACACCGCGGCTGTGCGCCGCTATCAAACCGAAGATTTTTTGCTTCTGGAACACGGCGAGGTCTGGAATAATGATACCATCATCAACTGGGCAATCAATGCAAAAAAGAACAGAGCAGGTATCACTCGTCTGAACGACTTCGAGCGCATCGATTACAAAAGAAACGGTGAAAAGCTTTGGCTAGCCTATCACAATTATGCGACAATCAAACAGGACACAATTGAGCGGGAACTTGAATGGCTGGAAAGTGTGGTCGCCGTAAGACAGGATTCTGTCTGGAAACTAGAACTGATGCATTCCACGCGAGTAGGAAGGTAAAAGTCAGTAAATCCAATGCCTGCAAGGCTTTGTCGTGTAAATGTCGGGTGAAAGTCGGTCGTAAAATCCCTAAAATTTGAACTATGGATTCTAATCTTGTTGCAAAATTCAGTCAAATGGAACAACCAGAATTAGGAAAACTGATTGCAGATCTCAGAAAGAAAAAAGGACTTACCCAAGAAGAGCTGGTAGAATTATGCAACATCAATGTGCGCACGATACAGCGCATTGAAGCTGGCGAAGTCAACCCGCGCAGCTACACAATAAAAAATATTCTGGAAGCTCTAGAGGCAGAGGAAGAACTTTTGAATAAAGAAACTAATAATAATAATTCATCAGCTGACAACAGAGAGCAGATTGACAATATTCAAGCTCAAAATCAAGAATTGAATATTGGAAAAGTCAAAGCTGGAATAGCATGCGGAATTATAAATATCGTTCTTTTATTACCCCTAATGATAGTCGGGCTCTGGGCGGCATTTGACGATAAAAATTTTGTATCGTGGGTTTTTTACGCGATTTTAATGACCGCATCATTTTTTATGTTCTTCCATTTTTTGAGCGGCGTCGCACAGCTCGCTACAACTCTTGGTAAATTTGGTTTGGCCGCTGTCTTTAAAAGGGTACGCTATCTATGGATTGTAGTTGCAGTTTTAGATATACTCCTTTTTGCTGTTCCTGATGTTGACAGCGTAGGTTTCTGGGTGTTTTTTGCGTTCTATCTAGCAGCGTATATATCTATTTCTACATATTTGTATTACAACATGTATGAACAGGGTAAAGATATTAGCGATGAAATGAGAAATGCGGGTATATCTGGCTTGATTGCGTGCGCAATGATGCTTACTGTTTTGCTATCACCCTTTGCATTCATTCCCATTATTGTAACTCACGTTATGCTTTTGATTACCTTGAATCGAGCAGTAAAAGTCGCAGCCTCAAGCCAACCAGGGGCATCTAGGATGGCAACCTAAAATAAAAATCCCCCAGCGGCACAGCCGCTGGGGGATTTTTTTCCCGTACAAGCGGATAATTAGTCCTGAGAACTCTCGCCTTTGTTCTCAGCGCCTACCTTGCTCATTTCAAGCTGGTTTGAAAAATCAATCGTTCTAATTGGGAATGGAATATTAATACCTTCTTTGTCAAACGCTTGTTTGATGGCAATAATAGCTTTACTGGTATTGACCAACTTTTGTAAACCGTTTTCTACAGGATAATAGAATCGCAACAAGAAATTGATGCTACTGTCACCGAATTCCCTATAGTAGAATTCTACATCATCAGGGGTTTCTATTTCTTCAAAATTGTCCACGATTGCTTGCTTAGCTACTTTTTGTACCTGGATCAAATCATCTTCATAACCCACCCCACAATTGATGATTACCCGCATGGTTTTGGTCAGTCCAAAATTCTTTAACGGATTCTCAATAATCATTTTGTTGGGTATCATTACGAGGTTGTTGTCGGCTTCTTTGATCACAAATTTGTTAAGGTCGATGTTCATCACCTCGCCCTCGTAACCGTTTGTCTGTACCCAGTCACCTACACGCACCAGTTTTCTAAAACTCAGGTGAATACCACTCATCACGTTAGATAGTGTACCCTGTAGCGCTAGACCTATCACAAGTCCAGAGACCCCGGCACCCGCAATGATTGCCTGTACGGTATCATTCAAGTCCATCACGTTAAGCGCGATAAAAATCCCACCTATGACAACGATTACCGCTGCAAATTTCCCGATGAGTCTACGCACGCTGGTCTGCTCGACTCTATTTTGTAGCAGTTTCTGGATACCGCTATTCACAAAGCGCGAGATAATATAAGCAAGCACGATGACCACCAGTGCCACTGCAATGTTCGGCAGGTGTTTGATCAGCGATTCATACCAGGATTCCAGTTGCCCGGTAATCATTTCTGCAGTATCGCCAGTATTAAACCCAGCATCACTGCCATTGGATTGATTGTTTTGGTCTTGTATCATGGCGGGCAATTTAACAATCGTGTTAGAGGTAGTTCAATCGCTTAACATGTTTTAACGATATTATATAACTTAGGGCGGGCACTTCACTCATTAATTGTAGAAATTGCGCTTTTGCGAAAGCGTACCTCCTCAAAAATCACAAAAGCATGTCACATCGCGCCGGATTTGTAAACATCGTAGGTAACCCAAATGTGGGAAAAAGCACCCTTATGAATGCGCTGGTAGGCGAGCGGTTGTCTATCATCACATCCAAAGCGCAGACGACCCGCCATAGGATTCTAGGGATTGTGAACGGTGATGATTTCCAGCTGGTTTTGAGCGACACTCCAGGAATTATCAAACCAGCTTACAAGCTTCAGGAAAGCATGATGGAGTTTGTAAAAAACGCTTTTGAAGACGCAGACTGCATACTGTACATGGTTGAACTCGGCGAGAAAGAACTGAAGAACGAGGCATTTGAAAAGCGCCTCACCTACGCTGAGGTCCCGGTGGTTGTTCTCATCAATAAAATTGACAAGGGAGACGAGGAAATGCTCAAGGAAGCGCTAGAACACTGGCGTACTCGCCTACCTGACGCTGATGTTTTCGCGATCAGCGCGCTAGAAAATTTTGGCGTCCCAGAAGTGCTAAGTCACATCGTTGGACTGTTACCAGAATCATCACCATTCTACCCTAAAGACGCCCTAACTGACAAACCAGAGCGATTTTTTGTAAATGAAGCCATCCGCGAAAAAATCCTGATTCATTACAAAAAAGAAATTCCATATTCAGTAGAAATTGAGACCGAGGAATTCTTAGAAGACGACGATATTATCCGCATCAGATCTGTGGTCATGGTGGAACGCGATACGCAGAAGGGAATCATCATAGGCCATAAAGGCGAGGCCATCAAGCGAGTAGGAATGGAAGCCCGCGCAGATTTGGAAAAGTTTTTTGGCAAGCAGGTGCACATTGAGCTGTTTGTCAAAGTCGCCAAAAACTGGCGCAGCAACGAGCGGCAGTTAAAGCGGTTTGGGTATAAGCAGGGGTAGTCATGCTTTTTTAAAGACTGTCATGCCGAACTCGTTTCGGCATCTCACAGGACGCTAGGGCTGCTAGAGAGCTGAACCACTTTCGGTATCTTACAAATGACTAATCATTTTGCCATTCCAATTTCCTCCCCCATATTTGCGGTAGTTCTTACAAATTTTGACGTTATAAAGAAAGGCCGAGAGATTAGACTCCGCGACGCCTTGGCAACCCTGACATTCAGAAGGTGCCTCGATCTACCACGATACGTGGAACGATAACAAATCAATCACTTTCTTTTTACGACCTAATAAAAACCACGAGGGCGCTATTTATTGCGCTTTCGCCAAAGCATAACTATGAAAAGACATCACATCTACGACCTGCTCAACGAGCGCATCCTTGTGCTGGACGGCGCCATGGGGACCATGCTGCAGGCCTATAAGTTTGATGAGGCAGACTTCCGCGGGGAACGGTTTGCCGACCATCCATGCGACTTGAAAGGCAACAATGACCTGCTTTCCATTACCCAACCTAAGGCTATTGTAGATGTGCATGCAGCCTACTTTGAAGCTGGCGCCGACATTGTAGAAACAAATACATTCAGTTCCACCACCATCGCCATGGCTGATTATGAAATGGAGTTTCTAGTAGACGAACTCAACGTGGCCAGCGCTCAAATCGCCCGAAAGGTCGCAGATGAATTTACAGAACGCGAGCCGCATAAACCAAGGTTTGTCGCTGGATCTATAGGCCCGACTAATAAAACCGCCAGTATGTCCCCTGATGTTAATGACCCAGGTTACAGGGCAGTCACCTTTGATGAATTGCGAGTAGCCTATAAACAACAAGCCGCAGCGCTGGTACATGGTGGCGTGGATATCTTGCTGGTAGAAACAGTTTTTGATACACTCAATGCAAAGGCAGCACTCTTTGCGATTGAAGAATTAAAAGAAGAAATTCAAAAAGACATCCCAGTCATGGTTAGCGGTACCATCACAGATGCCTCTGGACGAACATTGAGTGGTCAGACCGCTGAAGCCTTTCTGATTTCAGTCGAGCATTTACCGTTGCTCACGGTGGGCTTTAACTGCGCGCTGGGGGCAAAACAGTTGACCCCGTATCTAGAAAGCATCAGTAGCAAATCGGTGTTTGGAATAAGTGCGCATCCTAATGCTGGGTTGCCCAATGCTTTTGGTGAGTACGATGAAACACCAGAGCAAATGGCAGATCAGGTTAAAACCTATCTGGACAAATCCTTGATCAATATCATCGGTGGTTGTTGTGGAACCTCACCTGCGCATATCAAGGCAATAGCAGATCTCGCAAAAAACTATCAGCCGCGCAGAATTGAAAAACCAGAAGTCGCAGATGTCGCATAACACACGCCCACTAAAACTCAGCGGTCTAGAACCGCTAGTCATCACGCCCGAAAGCAATTTTGTCAACGTAGGCGAGCGCACAAACGTTGCTGGCTCGCGTAAATTTTTGCGTTTGATCAAAGATGAAAAATTTGATGAGGCGCTAGAAGTGGCGCGCGATCAGGTAGAAAACGGCGCGCAGATCATCGATATCAACATGGATGATGGATTGATCGATGGCAAGTCTGCCATGGTAAAGTTCCTCAACCTGATCGCCGCTGAGCCCGACATCGCCAGAGTACCCATCATGATCGATTCCTCAAAATGGGAGATCATTGAGGCTGGACTGCAGGTGGTACAGGGAAAATGCGTGGTTAATTCTATCAGTCTGAAAGAAGGCGAAGAAGAATTTATCCGCCATGCGACCGCCATCAAGCGCTACGGCGCGGCTGTAATCGTCATGGCATTTGACGAGGTAGGACAAGCCGATGACTACGAGCGTAGGGTCGAGATTGCAAAGCGCAGCTACGACATCCTTACCCAGCAGGTAAACTTCCCACCCGAGGACATCATTTTTGACCTGAACATCTTTCCAGTTGCTACTGGGATGGAAGAGCACTGCAAGAATGCGCTAGACTTCATCGAGGGAACAAGATGGGTTCGCGAGAATCTGCCTCATGCGAGCGTGAGCGGTGGGGTAAGTAACGTGAGCTTCAGTTTTCGTGGAAATAATACGGTGCGCGAGGCAATGCACAGCTCGTTTCTTTTCCATGCCATCAAGGCTGGGATGAACATCGGAATTGTCAATCCTGCGCTACTCGAGGTTTATGACGACATTGACAAAGAGTTGCTGGAATATGTAGAAGACGTTTTGCTAGACCGCCGCGATGACGCTACGGAGCGATTACTGGATTATGCAGAATCGGTCACGCAAACCACCAAAACATCCACCCGTGACGACAGCTGGCGAGAAGAGCCGCTGCAAGATAGAATCACTCGGTCACTAGTAAAGGGAATCGATGCCTATATTGAGCATGACGTTGAGGAGGCTAGGCAGTCGGTTGACAAACCGATCAAAGTTATTGAGGATCACCTCATGACGGGGATGAATGTCGTGGGTGACCTCTTTGGGTCGGGTAAAATGTTTCTGCCGCAGGTGGTTAAAAGCGCTAGGGTCATGAAAAAGGCCGTGGCTTATCTGTTACCATTTATTGAGGAGGAGAAGGATCAAGCTAGCAGTTCAAACGGCAAGATCCTCATGGCCACCGTTAAAGGCGATGTGCACGATATAGGAAAGAATATCGTGTCGGTGGTTTTGGCGTGTAACAACTATGAGATCATAGACCTTGGGGTGATGGTGCCGCCTGAAAAGATTCTGGATGCTGCGATTGAGAATGATGTAGATGTCATAGGCCTGAGTGGTCTGATCACACCGTCGCTAGATGAAATGGTTTATCTAGCCAAAGAGATGCAACGCCGCAACTTTAAAGTCCCGCTCATGATAGGTGGGGCAACCACTTCGCGTGCGCACACCGCGGTAAAAATTGATCCAGAATACGAGTGCACCGTTGTGCATGTAAATGATGCCAGCCGTGCAGTGACCATTGCAGGTGAGATCATTGAGAAAAGAGATGGTAGTCATTCCGCTTTCGCGAAAGCGAAAAAAGAAGAATACAGTAAGTTAAGAACCGACTTCCTGTCCAGATCAAAGAAAAAAGAATTCCTGACGCTTGAACAGGCGAGAGAAAATCCATGGACGACCGACTGGGAAAACTATAAAGCCTTCACCCCAAACAAACTGGGAGTGCATAAAGTGGAAGGCGTCACCCTTGCAGATCTAGTCGAGTTTATCGATTGGAGTCCGTTCTTTAGAAGTTGGGATTTGCACGGTCGATACCCGCAGATTTTAGATGATGAAATCGTGGGCGAGCAGGCTAAGGAATTATACGCCGATGCGCTGGAAATGCTGGAAAAAATCGTCACCGAAAAATGGTTGGAACCAAAGGCAATTTACGGCTTGTTCCCAGCAAACAGGGTAGGGGATGACATTGCGGTGAATGATGGTCAGCATATTTTTAGAACTCTGCGCCAGCAAGCCAAAAAAGCAAAAGGAAAACCCAATATCGCCCTAGCGGACTTTATCGCACCAGCCGATGATTTCATAGGTGCTTTTTGCGTTACGACTGGTCACGGTGTAAAAGAAAGAGCAACAGCATTTGAAGCAGAGAATGACGACTACAACAGCATCATGCTCAAAGCTCTCGCCGATCGCCTAGCCGAGGCCTATGCAGAGTATCTGCACTTGCGCGTACGGAAGGAGTTTTGGGGCTATGCGAGTGAAGAAAGATTGGAAAACGAGCAATTGATCAAGGAAGAATATAAAGGCATCAGGCCTGCGCCAGGCTATCCCGCCTGTCCAGATCATTTGGAAAAGCTGACGATCTGGGAATTGCTGGATGTGGAAAAACACACGGGCGTTAGCCTGACTGAAAGCTTGGCCATGTGGCCGGCGGCCAGCGTATCTGGATATTACATAGGTCATCCTGAGGCTAGGTATTTTGGATTAGGAAAAATCAAGGAAGACCAAGTGGAAGATTACGCAAAACGCAAGGGAATAACGATCGAAGAAGCGACAAAATGGTTGAATCCAAATATTGCGGATTGAACGGAAACAATTGTCATGTCGAGCGCAGTCGAGACAGATTAGTACCTACAGAACTTTCAATTCGTTCTCAACTGCGCTCGAACTGACATTGGGATAGAACCTAAACCTTTTTAAAACAAAAAATTGAAAATAACAGACCACCTCAAAAAAGCTGATAAGCCGCTTTTTAGTTTTGAAATCATTCCGCCAGTAAAAGGCAAATCCATTCAGCAGTTGTACGATAACATCGACCCGCTGATGGAGTTCAAACCACCGTTTATCGATGTGACCACCTCTCGTGAGGAGTATGTCTATATCAAAAAAGAGAACGGCCTGCTGGAAAAAAAACTGACTCGGATGCGTCCTGGAACGCTGGGAATTTGTGCAAGTATTCAGAATAAATACGGGGTGGATACAGTCCCGCACTTACTTTGCGGGGGCTTTACAAAACAGGAAACAGAGTATTTGCTGGTAGATTGTCAATATCTAGGCATTGAAAACGTTATGGCGCTGCGTGGCGACGCGCGCAAAGAGGAGAGACGTTTTGAAAAAACCGAGGATGGCCACGAGTATGCCATTGATTTGGTAAAACAGATTCAAGATCTGAATAAAGGAAAATATTTAGTTGACGTTATTGAGATCACCTGCGATGTAGACTTTTGTATTGGCGTTGCGGGCTACCCAGAAAAACATGAAGAATCACCGAGTTTGAAAAGCGACTTGCGCCGGCTGAAAGAAAAAGTAGATGCTGGTGCAGACTATGTGGTTACTCAGATGTTTTTTGACAACAAGAAGTACTTCAAGTTTGTAGACGAGGCGCGAGCCACGGGAATAACCGTTCCTATCATCCCCGGCATAAAGCCTATCGCAACAAAAAAGCATTTGAACCTGCTTCCGCAGACTTTTAAGTTGGACTTGCCAGAGGATCTAGTGGAAGCTGTAGAGGCTTGTAAAGACAACAAAGCCGTACGCCAGGTAGGCGTCGAATTTGCCGTACAACAATGCAAGGAATTACTAGAACACGGTGCGCCAGTGCTGCATTTCTACAGCATGGGAAAAAGCGATAACATAAAGGCGGTGGCGCAGGAATTGTTTTAAAAGCATAGACGAGAGAAATCAAAGTTTGAATTAATAACTAAGTCAAACCTTTTTTCGCGAGGCGTGCATTTAACGTGTAACCGTCAACATCTTCATAATTGTAGGTGTCATGGAAGCACCCTCATAAACCTCCATCCTGTAGGTGCCGTCTCTCAATACCATTCTCAAATCTGTTTCTAACCCAGTATTTCTTATTTCTTGGGTCTCGGTGGTCTGGTCAAATTGATCAATTTGTCAATTGAGATTACTGCCTAAGGCCCAAGACCAGCAGAATGGAAAACAAGTGCCCCCTTCATTTACGAATCTAATTCTGAGTTCTGCACATTCATTCGGCAGCCTGGCAGAAAGACTATAATCACCTTCTGGTGCAGGGAAGGTGGTATTTTCACTCAATAAATTTAGACCATAGTTGCCACTGTCGGGATACTCGATAACTGTTCCACTACTTGGGAAGTTACTATTAGCTATAAAATTATCGATGTGCTGGATGAAATTAAGGACAGTAACGGTAATTCCTAAACTATTGTATCGCTCAACTAGATTATTGGTAATTTCTGGTGCACCAAGCAATCTTGCGTGTGCCAGCAAGTCGGCGCCTATATTTGCATCATCCAGCGCACCATCTGTTCTGATGTCAGAAATCATATCGGCCATAAGTTCTGAGAATTCAGCATCTGTTCGGTAGGCTTTCAGTATGGATGAAACTGCGATGAGAATGGCATCGCCATTTGTACTGCCTGCTATGTCAAGTGATTCAGATGCATTTAATGCAGAGGATGGCGTGATGTTGAAAATACTCAAGATTTCAGACTGAGCTTGTGCCTTGGCACTATCAAAGGAGCTTCCACTACTGAGCAATTCTTCAACTCTTGCTTTTTCGAGATGGGTGAGCACGTTGAGATTGATGTCTGTATTTGGTTTTACCTCTACTATACCGTTTAGGGTGATTTGCGACTGTGAGCGCTCGCCACACACTTCATCAAAGTAAAATCCATCAACACGAAGGCTGGCGTAGGAAGAAGTTAGATTCACACCATCAAAACTAAAAGCACCCGTATTATCCAAAATCTGTGTGTTGAAAGTCTTACCTGTCTGGAAATATTCTTGATCTAATTCGGCAAGCAGGACAGATGAGCCATTCAAGAAAGGACCTTTCTGCGCCTTACCGCTTATGTCAAAATTTGTCACACAAGGCAGGCAGCCACCGCCACAATCCACGCCGGTTTCGTTTCCGTTCTGGATGCCGTCATTACACGCGGTTGCAACCAGTTCTGCGCTGTCGTCTTCTGAACAGGAATTTAGAAATATGATAGATGACGCGAGTAAAACGAAGAGTAATTTCCTGATTTTCATGGTATGGTAGTTAAGAATAAAGCTTGAAATTAGGCTTTCCAGCGTTTTACGTTTATAAAATCTCTCCCAATTTTAATCCTATTTTATTGCTTTAGCAGCTCACATTGAGCGTTTTACAAAATAAATCCCGTTATAGGCTCTTGCTGGCGTGACATAGGCTAGATTAGCCGTCGTGAGAAAAAGAGCCAGTAGATGTATTGTGATGTTGATATGTTTCGCTTTCGCGAAAGCGGTATTCCCACAATCCACCCCTTCCTCAAACCACGTAGCTACCCTAGACGCCAGTTATCTCTACGGCAGCATCCTCCTACACAATCCTGACATCTCGCATCTAATCACAGATCATCCCACGGCTGTACTGTTGAGCTATAACCGCAAAACTTATGGCGACGAAGAATGGCACGCGCGCTATAACTATCCAGACTGGGGGGTA
This sequence comes from uncultured Flavobacteriaceae bacterium, assembly GCA_964478845.1. Lineage (GTDB taxonomy): Bacteria > Bacteroidota > Bacteroidia > Flavobacteriales > Flavobacteriaceae > Nonlabens. The sequence goes on from CAYZJT010000010.1 coordinate 67,939, forward strand.
AGTGCCGCATATCAAGATATGAAAAACCCATTGCTAGGCGAGGCTTATAGCGTTTACGGGCATTTCAATTTTTACTTTCTCAATCGTAATCTTCAATTCAGACTTGGGCAGGGGCTTGCGTACATGACGAGGCCATTTGATGTTGTCGAAAATCCGCGCAACAACGCATACGGCACGCGTATTACAAGTTCGACTTATCTGGGTCTGACCTACCGCCGCGAGAACATCTACAAGGGCCTAGGGATTCATGCCGGGATGAATGTCATCCACTATTCAAATGCCAACGTGCGTGCGCCAAACAACTCGACCAATACATTTTTCCTAAATGCGGGTCTCAATTACATGCTGGATTACGATCGGCAGCCTGAGTACAAAAAATGGGAAAAGAAACGATATTCTGAACCTATCCATCTCAACGCCGTGGGAAGGATCGGCTGGAATGAAAGCGATTTTAGAGGCAGCGGGCAATTCCCATTTTATCATTTTTCGGTTTATGGCGACAAGCGGCTGACTATCAAGAGCAGCGTGCAGGCTGGTGTGGAATTGTTTATCAGTGAGTTTCTCAAGGAATATCGTGATTTTCTAGCCGTAAGTTTTCCTGAGGAAGGATTGGACGGTAGCGAAAATTATCAACGTATTGGGGTTTTTATAGGCCATGAGCTACACTTGGGCAAAACCAGTTTGCTTACCCAACTGGGCTATTACGCCTACTGGCCCATCCCATTTGAAAACAGGATTTACAATAGGCTAGGGCTGCAGCGCAGATTTGGGGAAAATCTCTTAGCCAGTATGACAGTTTTATCCCACGGCGCAAAAGCTGAAGGCGTGAGTCTAGGCGCGGGCTATCGATTTCGCTTAAAGCGAAAAAGTAACTCCACAAAAACTTCTGGCAATGAATAGATCTCAATCGATAAAAGAATTTTTGTCTGGATGGCGGTTTTTTTCAGCGGCTTGCGCATTATTTCTTTTTCTAATTCTATTCAGCTGCGATTCAGAAGATGCTCCCGACTGTGTACAGACCGCCGGCGAGATAGTCCGGCGTGAGATTGCTGTTGAGCCATTCGACAGATTGATAGTCAATGCAAGAGTAGGTGTAACAATTAAGCAAGGCACAACACAAAATATACTGCTGGTAACTGGTGAAAACCTACTCGAAGAGGTCGAGTTTACCGTCATAAACGGTACGCTGGAAATCAAAAATGAAAACGCGTGCAACCTGTTACGCGATTACGGAATAACAAATGTGACCGTTACCGTTCCAGATTTGAAGGAAATACGCAGCAGTACAGGACTGGATGTTGTTTCTGATGGAATTCTTGACTTCGATACGTTAAGGCTCATCTCAACTGATGGCCCTGAGGAAGATTTTTATTTCAGTAACGGGAATTTCAGGTTGGAGCTGGATGTGGATCATCTAGAGATCGAGACCAGCAACTTGAGTAATTTCTATTTGTCAGGAAGAGTTGAGAATGCAGATCTGAATTGGCTTAACGGCGATGGCAGATTACTGGGTGAGCAGTTGATAATTGAGAACGCTACCATTTTTCACCGTGGTACAAATGATTGGTTTCTGAATGTGACTAACAGCATCGAGGGCATCATCAATGGCTACGGTAACGTTTATTTACCTACAGCACCAGTAAGTGTTGATGTCCAGCAACCGTGGCGAGGACGGTTGATCATTAATTGAATTAAGACTGCTTAACTCGCAGTTCGTCAATTTTTTTCCCTATCTCATCGGCCTTGCGGTAGGCGGCATCGCTAGCAGCTCGATCACTGGTGGATAAGCGGTGGTAGTCCTTCATTTGTTTTTCGTACTCAGCTTGCAGTTTTTCTAGCTCACCTTTCTTTTTAAATAAACCGAACATCTCTTTGATTTTTTACAAATTAAAATGCCAGTAGAATGCTGCTGCCATAAGAAATTGCCAAACTCACAACAAAAGGAGTGTACCACGTTTCTGTATTACGACTGCAACTTGATTTAATTTAACTTTACCTCATGTCCATACAAGTAGAAAATATCACGAAGTATTACGGTGCCCAGAAAGCCCTGGATGATGTAAGTTTTAAAATCAATAAAGGAGAGGTAGTAGGTTTTCTTGGCCCCAATGGAGCAGGGAAATCCACGATGATGCGCATCCTGACCACATACTTAAGTGCTAGCGAAGGCACGGCAATCGTCAACGGATTTGATGTTCAGACTGCGCAGCGCGACGTTCAGCGGTCCATAGGCTACCTACCAGAACAGAATCCGCTGTATCCAGATATGTTCATCAAGGAATATTTGAGGTTCACGGCTGGATTATACAAATTGGACAATGTAGAAAGCCGCATCGCTAGAGTGATCAAGGCGACAGGATTGAGTTCACATCAGTCCAAAAAAGCTAAAGAACTTTCCAAAGGCTATAGGCAGCGACTAGGCCTTGCCGCAGCGCTGTTGCACGATCCGGCCGTACTGATTCTAGATGAACCCACAACTGGTTTAGATCCCAATCAATTGGTTGAGATCAGACAGCTGATTAAAAACATAGGTAAATCTACCACCGTGCTGCTTTCCACCCACATCATGCAGGAAGTTGAAGCGATGTGTGACAGGGTGATTATCATCAACAAAGGTCAGATAGTCGCCGACAAGAACTTGACTGACCTGGTCACAGACGACGCTCAAATTATCGAGGTTGAATTTGACTTTAAGGTAGAGTATGAGCTACTTGAGCAGATTGAAATGGTCAGGGAAATTGAGGAAGTTCCTAGCCCGCAACACAAATATCGACTGATTTTCTACACAAAAAACGACATGCGTAGCGCCGTTTTTGATTTAGCGCATGATAAGGGCTTGAAAATTCTTGGACTTGTTAAGCGCAACAAGAATCTCGAATCACTTTTCAGAGAGCTTACTGGTGAATCGACTAAATGAAAATTTTTATGGGTATGTTAAATTATCACGCTTTCGCGAAAGCATGACTTATCTAGAAACGCTCCCCAAGATCTTTTAAAGCATTTGCATATATCAGGGACTCGTCAAATTGCTTATCCATATATTTTTTATTGCGCAACACGTTCAAAAATCCGCCGAATCCTCTCTTTGTAGCCTTTTTGAACATCAGAATGTGACGATATTCCTCAACCTGTTCTGGTGTGTGATGTTTTACGTTGAAGTAACTAATCGTAGGGCTGGGTACAGGTAAAATGTCACCTACTGGTCTATCCAGTTCCCATGGCTGTTTTTTTCTAGCCTTGCCTTTTACTTTGCTCTGCGCACCCCAGAATCGGTATCCACCTTGAGGTGGTTTGAGATGCAAGTTCACAGAGTATGGATTGTAAAGTACGGTAGCCCCAGCTTTTACTAATCTTATACCATAGTCGCTATCCTCGCCATATCCCCCATCAAAATTGATGTCGTTAAAACCTATTTTATCGATCCATTCTTTCTTGACACAGCTGTTCGCGTTGTTGAAACTCTGTGAAACCCCCACACGGAATCGATCTTTAGTAAGAGCGGCTTTTTTTCTGGCAAGATCATCATGATTCTGCTGGGGATTATCTGCCATAATGTCTAGACCATTACAGGCATCTGCATTGTACGTTTGAAGAAAACGTATATGGTTTTCCACAAACTCTGGTTCTAGCCGAATGTCATCATCCCCAAAAATGACGTACTCTCCTGTTGCTATTTCGAGGGCCTCGTTGCGCGCCGCACAGCTACCTTTGGTTTGCTGTTGCTTTGCTATCAAATTAAATGGAACATCCATTGAGTTGAAGTCCACCTCGTGCTTTTCGGGTGGAGTAGCATCCACTAGTATGACTTCTGTAGGATGAAATGTTTGGGCTTTCAGATCGTTAATTAAATTCACGCACATGTCATGACGCAGCATCGTGGGTATGATATAGGTGACTTTTGGCGATCCCTGAATAGGTTGTAATTGACGGGATGGGACCAGCTCGCTATTTGTATCGTAGCTTTTCACCTCAATAGCCTTGTATTTATTGAGCAATGACACCCATTTTCCGGCACCCTGTCGGTAAATCATGTAATAGGCATGTGCAGGTTTGAAGAATTTTTTGAAGAAATAAAAAGTATCTCGTTGACCTATTTCTGCGTTAAGGTTTTTTGAGGGGAACAATCCCTGAATATGCAATACCACTGCGCCCGCGTATCGCAGCATTCGGTAGCCGAAGTCCATTCCAGAAAAGCTAGAATTCTCATAACTCTTATCAAGACCCTGTGAATTTTTCCAAACATGTTCACGTACTACAAAATCATCTGGGGACATGCGCCAGCTTATCACGCTTTCATTGCCTGGGAAATCGTTTATGTACCACCAGAAAGTCGCCGCTTGATACTTGAGCTGTGGGAAAGCATTAGCTAATCCCTGGTCCAAACCACTATGCCAGATATCACCAGGTCCACTTGCTAGATCATCAAGCATGTCTAGATTAGGATTTCCTGCGTAGAGTAGGGTTTCCCCGTTTTTGGCGGTATAAGATTTCATATCGTGCTGGGAATAGTTCATTAGCTATCTGGTTGCAAAGCTACTCTTATCCGTTACGGTAGGCAAGGCAAGTATCTACACAGTGCTATTACGCTTTCACGAAAGCCCAATCCACTAGTCTCTCCAGCTGGATTAATCCCAGAACATCTGCATTATGAGTAACTTTGCGGTTTTCCCTGTACATGGAAGACAAAAACATTCAAAACCTTCGTGAGGCGCTCAAGGTCTCGCCAGATAATATTCCCTTGCGATTGCACCTAGCCGATAGTCTACGTATGTCTAATAGACTGGACGAGGCAGAGGATGAGTATGAGATCATCTTACAATATCGCAGTGAGCCAAAAGCCCAGCTGGGGCTGGCATTGATTTCCTATAAACAGGGGAACTTCTCAAAAGCGATCGTGATCCTTGAGAGTCTAATAGCTCAAGGAAGTGAAGATATGGATGCACATCTTTTTTATACCAGATCGTTGTTGCGGTCTGGGGATAAGCAGCAAGCGCTTGAAGCCTATCAGGATCTTTTGAGAATCTATCCCGATTTTATGGATTCAGAACTTGATAAACAATTGAGGGTAGCACAGACGCAAGAAGATTTCTTTGATTTTGATGATGACGATGACGATGAGGATTATTTTGACTCATTTCAGGATTCCAATGTTTTTATAGAAAAGCCAGAAATTAACTTCTCGCATGTAGGAGGAATGGACGACATCAAGCGGGAAATTGATCTCAAGATCGTACAGCCACTTCTACATCCAGAGATCTATAAAGCCTACGGTAAAAAAATAGGCGGGGGCGTCCTGCTCTACGGCCCGCCGGGTTGCGGTAAAACCTACATCGCTAAAGCTACTGCAGGACAAATTAATGCAAAGTTTATCGCGCTGAACCTGAATGATATTCTCGACATGTGGATAGGAAATTCAGAAAAGAACCTGCACCACATTTTTGAAGTCGCGCGAGATAACACTCCCTGCGTTTTATTCATTGATGAAATAGATGCACTGGGTGCAAGCCGCAGTGATATGAAACAGAGCGCTGGCAAGAACCTGATTAATCAGTTTTTGCAGGAATTGGATGGAATGACAAACGACAACGATGGTTTGTTAATTCTGGGCGCCACAAATATGCCTTGGCATCTGGATACGGCATTCAGGCGTCCGGGGCGATTTGATAGAATTTTGTTTGTACCACCGCCAGACCAGCCCGCCAGAGAAGCCATTTACGATCTTAAGCTTTCTGGTAAACCGGTAGATAACATCAATACAAGCAAACTGGCAGCAAAAAGTCCAGAATACAGCGGTGCAGATATTGAAGCGGTGATTGATATCGCAGTTGAGCACAAACTTGAGGAGGCCATCAAACAGGGTGCGCCACAACCGCTTACGACAAAAGATTTGTTGCGCTCTCTTAAAAAGCACTCACCCAGTACCAAGGAGTGGTTTGTAACCGCTCGCAATTTTGCACTCTACGCAAATGAGTCTGGGCTGTACGACGACATTCTCACCTATCTCAAGATCAAAAAATAGTGGAGGAAGTTCTTTATGATCGTGCGCTGGTCCTTTTCCAGCAGGACCGCTACCCACAAGCCGAAGAATTACTGCGACAGGCGCTTACACAGTCACCTAACAGTATCGCTTGCTTGCATTTGCTTGCAGAAGTATTGCTGGTGCAAGACAACCCAGGCGAGGCCAGGCAGATTATTGATACAGCCTTAGGGCTCGCGCCGCAGCTGGACATTCTCTATTCCACAAAAGCACGCATCATGCTGGATGTGGGACGCTATGATGATGCCGAGCAGCTGCTCATAGAAACGATCAATCTCAACCCTTCAAATGCAGATCATTTTGCGATGATGGGACAGATTACGCTTTCGCGAAAGCGGTACAAAGAAGCAGAAGAACTGGCCACAAAAGCATTGAGTCTGGATCCAGAAAACACACTGGCCCTGAATACAAAAGCCACCGCCCAGCTGAAGCAAAACAAGCGGGAAGCGAGCGAGGAAACCTTGCGTGGTGCACTAGGACAAAATCCCGAGGACAGCTACACCTATGCAAATTATGGGTGGAACAAACTTGAGCAGGGCGACCATAAGGAGGCGCTGAAATATTTTCAGCAATCGCTGCGGTACAATCCAAACAATCCCTTCGCCCAGAGCGGAATGATGCAGGCGCTGCAGGCACGTTACTTTTTCTACCGCTGGTTCCTGCGATATCAGTTCTGGATAGGCAACATGGGGGCAAAATATCAGTGGGGATTTATCATAGGTTTTTACCTTTTTACCAGGGTCTTGAACTACGTGAGCGATGCAGTCCCAACCCTGACTCCTTATTTAACGCCCATTGTAATTCTACTTGCTTTGGTTGCGTTGAGTACTTGGATCATAGGGCCGCTGTCACAATTGCTGTTTAGGACAAATAAGTATGCAAAATTCCTCTTGTCTAAGAAAGAAAAGCGAGCAACCATATTTACAGCTGTGTGTTTGGTCACGTTTTTGGGCGGTTTAGCAGCGATTTTTGCGCTGAATGATTGGAGATTTGTTAGTGTGGCTATCGCCGGACTTATACTCATGATTCCCTGGAGCATGTTTTATATGAAGACAAAGCCAGCCTACATCATCCCTGCGGCTGCGTTTATTATGACTGGTATCGCAGCAGTCGCAATTTATGAAGTGTTCAACACGGGCTTGCTGGACAGCAATTTTGCCATTGCTTTTCTGGTCTGTTTCTTTGCCTTTCAATGGCTGGTGAATGCCGTGGCTATCAGGCGTGATAATATTTAGTTACTATTGATTTGATGGGGACTGTGCTGGCTTGCGCTTGCTATCTTTGCCACAATGACGATTACAAAAGAGAATAGAAAATGGCTGGATGATTTCCAGCTGTCACACCCGCTGGTAATTGCAGGGCCTTGCAGTGCAGAAACTGAGCAGCAAGTGCTCAAAACCGCTATTGAGTTAAAGGATAGCGATGTAAGTATCCTGCGTGCCGGGGTCTGGAAACCACGTACACGGCCAGGTAGTTTTGAAGGAGTGGGAGCAATTGCTTTGCCTTGGCTTATGCGCGCCAAAAAGGAAACAGGACTCAAAATTGCCATTGAGGTAGGAAGCGCACAGCACGTTAAGATTGCCCTGAATTATGATATTGATGTGCTATGGCTAGGTGCTCGTACGACTGTCAATCCGTTTTTGGTACAAGAGATTGCCGAGGCGCTTGCAGGAACTGATCGCATAATTCTTGTCAAAAATCCAGTGAATCCAGATTTGCCGCTTTGGCTGGGCGCAATTGAACGGTTGCAGTCGCAGGGAATCGTCAATCTAGGTGTAATTCACAGAGGATTCTCTACCTACCGCAAGACTAATTATCGGAACAATCCGCAATGGCAGATTCCGATCGATCTCAAGAGCATGCACCCAGAGTTGCCGCTCATTTGCGACCCGTCGCATATTACAGGCAGTCGCGATATGGTTTTCGATGTTTGTCAGACTGCCCTCGACCTTAATTATGAGGGTCTAATGGTAGAGACCCACCCGCGACCTGATGAAGCGTGGAGTGACGCGGCACAGCAAATCACGCCTGCAACCATGATCCAGATCATGGAAGATTTGCGCATCAGAAAACGCGACTTTACCGATGCTGCCACAGCAGAGAATCTGGAGTCATTACGAACTGACATAAACAGTCTGGATAATCAGGTGATCGGGCTTCTGGCTAAACGCATGCAACTGGCAGAGGATATAGGCGTGCTGAAAAAGCAGGAGAACGTTTCCATTCTCCAGAGTGAGATCTGGAAGCGCACGCTGCAGAAAATGAAAGATCAAGGCAAACGAGGCGGCCTCACCGACTCATTTATCGACGCCTTCTATAAAGCCGTACACCAGGAAAGTATTCACCACCAACAAAAGATGTTTGATTAGTCAAGTAGGCACATTCACTGTTCAGCAAAAACTGGTTGCTGGCTTTAACTCTAACGGTTTCTGATGACAGGTACGGTCTACAGGTCAACAGGTAGCTGGTATGAGGTGAAAGGCGATGACAATGCTTTTTATTCTTGTCGGATAAAAGGGAAATTTAGACTAAAGGGAATTAAAAGTACCAATCCAGTTGCGGTAGGAGATGTAGTTGATTTCTACCTTGAGAAAAAAGGGGATGAGGAAATAGGCATCATAGAAAAAATCCACGACCGCGATAATTACATCATCAGGAAGTCGGTCAATCTCTCAAAGCAGACACACATCATAGCAGCAAATCTAGATCAGGTATTTTTGTTGGTCACGTTGGATGACCCACCTACATTTACCTCATTTATTGATCGGTTTCTGGTCACTGCAGAGGCCTATCACATACCCGTTATTCTACTTTTCAACAAGATCGATACCTACGAGGATGATCAATCAGCAACTTTCATTGACCCAGAAACCGGGGAGGAAGTCACTGCCATGACGCAAATGGATCAGGTGCGCTATCTCATGCACATGTATCGTGATATAGGTTATGAATGCCTTGCGGTAAGCGCTGTTACAGGGAAAAACATTGATCAGCTGAAAGATAAAATGCAGGGTAAAACCAGTATGTTTTCTGGGCATAGTGGTGCAGGAAAAAGCACCATTGCAAATGCCATCCAGCCAGTCCTGGATCTGAAAACCAGTGAGACCTCGCAATCCCATCGCCAGGGCCAGCATACCACCACATTTGCACAAATGTTTGATCTAGAAATAGGCGGTAGATTAATTGATACGCCGGGGGTAAAGGGATTTGGGATTGTTGATATGGAGAAGGAAGAAATAGGTGACTATTTCCCAGAGATTTTTGCACTCAAACACGAGTGTAAATTCCACAATTGCCTGCATATTAATGAGCCGAACTGCGCTATCAAACAAGCTGTTGAAAATGGTGAAATTTACGCCAGTAGGTATGAGAGTTATGTACAGCTGGTAGAAGGCGATGAGGACAATTATCGGATGGATAAATTCAGTTCATGAAAGCGGTTATACAACGTGTAAACAAGGCTATTGTTACTGTAGATGGAATTGAGCAAGCGGCGATTAGCAAAGGGTTGCTTATCTATCTTGGGATTACACACGATGATAGTAAGGATGACATTAATTATCTAGTAAAAAAGATTCTGGGTTTGCGCATTTTCAACGATGAAAATGGTGTGATGAATTTAAGTGTGGTTGATCTAGATCTTGAGATATTAGTCGTCTCACAATTCACTTTGTACGCAGATGCACGCAAGGGCAACAGACCCAGTTATATTGCAGCTGCAAGACCTGAAGTGGCAAAAAAGATCTACGATGATTTTGTGAGTACGCTTTCTCGCAAAATGCGAAAAGCCTGTCCTGAGCCTGTTGAAGGGCAAAAGCGAAATAAACCCATTCAGCAAGGTGTCTTTCAGGCCCACATGGAAGTCAGTTCTATAAATGACGGGCCTGTGACAATCATCATAGAATCTCCCTCAGCTTAATTGCAGACCCTACCTTTGATCAATTAATTCACAATCCACCAATTATGAGCATTAAACAATCCCAGCAGCAAGTAGACGACTGGATAAAGAATCACGGCGTACGCTACTTTAATGAGTTGACAAATATGGCTCAGCTTACTGAAGAAGTGGGAGAGGTGGCGCGTATCATCGCTAGACGCTACGGCGAGCAAAGCGAGAAGGAAAGTGATAAGGATAAAGATCTAGGGGAAGAACTAGCAGATGTGCTATTTGTCATACTGTGCCTGGCAAATCAGACCGGTACAGATCTTCAAGATGCCTTTGAAGAAAAGCTCAGAATAAAAACTGAGCGGGACCACGACCGACACCATTCCAATGAAAAGCTGAAGTGATACCATGGATCTTTTACTTGAGAAGGTTAAAGCCTCTAAACAGAACTTAAGTTTTAAGATTACCGGTTCAAAAAGTGAGAGCAATCGCGCACTTGTTCTACAAGCTCTGCTTCCAAACTTAAAAATCAGCAATCTATCTGGTAGTGATGATACGACCAGTCTAAAAAAACTGCTGTCAGATCCATTTTCTCCAAATCATGATGTGGGCCATGCCGGTACTGCCATGCGTTTTGGCTGTGCTTTTTTAGCAAGTATGGAAGGTGTAAATACAATTCTCAAAGGGAGCAATCGCATGCATGAACGGCCGATAGGTGTTCTCGTGGATGCGCTACTCAAATTAGGTGCCGATATTTCTTATGTGGGCAAGGAAGACTATCCACCTTTGCATATAAAGGGAAAGAGACTCTCAGGCGGAACGGTAACCATTGATGGCGGTATTTCCAGTCAGTATCTTACCGGATTGCTACTTATCTCACCTACTCTAGAACAAGGTTTGCGATTGAAAATAGAGGGTGAGGTTACGTCTAGACCATACCTAGACATGACAATATCTCTTCTGGAGGATCTAGGGGTGGATGTCATCACCCAGCGACCTATGGATGGGCATGGTGGACTTTTGATAACGGTGGACCCAGGACCAGAGATTACAAAAAATGAAATTCAAGTAGAGTCAGACTGGAGTAGTGCAGGGTACTGGTATAGCTGGGTCGCGTTTCAAGAAACGGGATATACAATGTCGCTTAGCCATTTTAAACAAGAGTCATGGCAAGGGGACAGTGCCTTAAAGGAGATTTATCACTCATTTGGCGTCAATACGATTCATAAAGGTTCTACCATCACTCTAGAAAAAGTTGAAAAAGACCTACCTGATACAATAATGCTCAACATGTCAAACGAGCCAGATCAGGCGCAGACACTTTTTGCAACATGCCTAGGTCTTGGGGTTAACGCTCATCTCACAGGTCTACATACATTAAAGATAAAAGAGACTGATCGCATAGAAGCTATGAAAGTTGTGGGATCACGCTTTCGCGAAAGCGTAATTACAACAACCCCAGACAGTATCAAATTTCAGGTAGATGCTCAGACTAGTGTTACAAATCATTTTGAGGTGGATACCTTTCATGACCACCGCATGGCAATGGCTTTTGCGCCGCTATGCATGTTTACTGATGTTCTGATTAAGGACGCTGGTGTCGTAAGCAAAAGTTATCCAAATTACTGGCAGCATTTATCAGAGGCCGGGTCTGAGATACAAAAGTCTTAAGTCGCTTTTAATAAGGTTTAAGCAAAAGCCGCTTGACAACCCCTATACCCAAATCGTATATTTGCAAATTGTAAAAAAATATCTATGAAATTATCTCAATTTGGTTTCAAACTACCTGAAGAGCGTATCGCAAAGCACCCACCCATGAATAGGGATGAGTCTAAGCTTATGGTGCTGCACCGTGAGACAGGTGAGATCGAGCACAAATTGTTCAAGGATGTTTTGGATTACTTTGAGGAAGAGGATCTATTTGTTTTTAATAACACCAAAGTTTTCCCTGCAAGACTTTATGGTAGCAAAGAAAAAACCAACGCCAGAATTGAGGTTTTTCTACTTAGGGAATTGAATTCCACGACAAGACTTTGGGATGTGCTTGTGGATCCAGCGCGTAAAATTAGGATAGGTAACAAACTTTATTTTGGTGAGGATGAAGATCTCGTAGCAGAGGTAATCGATAATACTACTTCTAGAGGGCGTACGCTGCGTTTTCTGTTTGATGGAAGCTACGAGGAATTCAGAAAGAAGCTGCGTGACTTAGGTGAGACTCCTATTCCAAAAGAATTAGAGAGAGAGGTAGAAGAGGAAGACGAAGATCGCTACCAGACCATTTTTGCGAAAAATGAAGGTGCTGTTGCCGCCCCGATTGCGGGACTGCATTTCTCAAAGCACCTCATGAAGCGTATGGAGATCATGGGTATCAACACTACGGCGGTAACGATGCATATAGGTCTTGGTACGTTTTCACCAGTTGAGGTGGAAGATCTTTCCAAGCACAAGATGGATAGTGAGCAGGCTTACATCACTCAAGAAGCTGTGGATATTGTTAATCGCACGATCGACAATAAAAAGAAAATTTGTGTTGTGGGTACAACAACCATGCGCACGCTGGAGAGCAGCATCAGTAGTGATGGGAAGTTAAATCCCTACGATAGCTGGACTAACAAGTTCATTTTCCCACCTTATGATTTCAGTATAGCAGATGCGATGATTACAAACTTTCATCATCCTAAGTCTACAACAATGATGATGGCATCAGCATTTGCGGGATATGACTTCTTGAAGAAAGCATACAAGATTGCTATCGAGAAAGAATACAACTTCAGCACCTATGGGGATGCGATGTTGATTGTTTGATTTTCGCAAACAGTTAAACAGAAAGCCCGCGCAAATTGCGCGGGCTTTCTGTTTTTTAGAACGCTTAGTATTAATTAGTAATATTTACGCTACTACCTTCACCCATCCCTATCAGGCGATCGTAGCGACCACCCATTTCCCTGTAGTAGGCAAGGACCGTATAAACGTTCTCAGTTTCCCATTTGTTGCCGCTTATTCTGCCGTGATCGATGCCATTGCGGTCCACCACAGTATATCTGTAATTATAGAAGCCTTGCTTCTGTAGAATCACGGCCTCGTAAAGTCCCGTTTTTTCATTCAGTGTCATGCGTGATTCGGGTTGTAGCTGGAATGCGTTGTAATTTCCAGTAATATAGATTTCTGATTCAGGAAGCAACTCAACCTCTGTGGGATCCAGTGTGTAGTGCACGTACACATATTCGGCTTGAATACCCACGTCTTCATTCTCAAGCGTTGTAATTACAAAGTTTCCATTGATGTCCGGGAAATAGGTGTAATCACGATTTACTCGTGGCTGGTTTACAAAAAGGTGCGCTTCATAAAGCTCATCCAGTGTTACATAATCGATATTGAGGTTCGGTGCACGAAAATCCCGGTTCTCAAAATTTAGATATTCATTACCTGCCCAAAATGATGTTGAATCATCATATCGATATTCTTGTTTGTTGCCTAGATTAAATTGCGGTTTGATGTCACCTATGCCGTTGTCTAGATCTGCGTTTTGATAAATGACGACCTTAAGCTGCTCATGCGGATTGATGAATTGAATCTGTTTAGAATCCACAAAAAACTGAACACGATGTTTTTGATCCACATATTTTAAGTCACGAGCCCTACGTATGGAAACGCCTACTTGAGCCATGGGCTCTATCATCATGAATCGTCTGGAGAAAATCAGTTCACGATCTGTATTATAAATATGGATCATGTAGTTGCCACTTACCAGCAGGGCTTTGGTAAACTGATTAGGAATGGTAAGTGTATAGTGCGAGTAGGGCTGCAGTGTAACGTAAGAATTACGGTAGTTAAAAATGCGTACGTTGTCTATACCTCGTAGCCATTCGTTTTTGAAAAGATTGCTGGGCTGCCAGTTGTAATCGTAATGCTCCAGCTGGTAGTAATAGTCTGCTTCATCGCCTATTACATCGTCAAAACTCATGCTGAATGGCTTACCCAGCTCAAACACCGGCAGCATATTTTCTGGGGGTTTATTTAAAGTGACAGTCTTAATGTAATCTGGATCCAGAACCAGCTCATCAAGCGTTTGCGAATTGACACAAAAACATGCGGTTAAAAGTGTAAAGATTGCGGTAGTAAACGACTTCATTATTGTAAAAATAGTGCTTAATAAATAACAGGTGGTTACTGGATTTATTACGCTTTCGCGAAAGCGTAAACAAAAGTCAATCCAAGATTAATTGTAACGATTCTAAATAAAATTACGTTTTATTCACCTCTTATTTATGAACTAAATTTGCAAACCTTAAAAAAGGACAAAACCTATCATCCTATGTCAAAAGACATTAGAGTAAGAAAAGGCTTAGATTTAAAGCTGAAAGGTGTTGCTGATCAACAACTTGCAGATGCGCCGATGTCATCTGTCTATTCCATCAAACCTACTGATTTTCACGCCGTAATACCTAAGATGGTGTTCAAAGAAGGCGCGACTGTAAGAGCAGGTGAGCCTTTGTTTTATTCAAAGTATGACGAAAAGGTAAAGTTTGTATCTCCGGTTTCAGGAACACTTACAGAAATTGTAAGAGGTGCAAAACGTCGCATCATGGAGGTGAGAGTTACCCCTGATGAAACGAATGCAGCAATTGATCACGGTGCAAAAAATGTAAGTCAGCTTCAAGCTGATCAAGTAAGAGCAACTCTATTAGAGAGTGGTTGCTGGCCATTCATCATTCAGCGTCCTTACGATATAATTGCTAACTCTGAAGATACACCAAAGTCAATTTTTGTATCTGCATACACGACTGCGCCTCTTGCTGGCGATGCAGAATTCATAGTGTCTGGTAAAAAAGAGGCTTTTCAAGCTGGTATTACAGCACTGAGCAAATTGACTCCTGGAAAAGTTTATCTGGCAACAGGTAAAAATTCTGCATTGAGGGACATCCAGAATGCAGAGGTGTTTTCTGTTAAAGGACCACACCCAGCAGGAAACGTAAGTGTGCATATCCAAAAGAAAGACCCTATCAACATGGGTGATCGAGTATGGACAGTTGGTGCAGAGGATGTTGCGACTATAGGTAACCTTTTCTTGACTGGTCAATTCAAGCCAGAACGTACAGTTGCTCTTGCAGGAACTGATGCTGAAGAGAGCAAAAGAAAGTACTACCGTACTATAATAGGGGCTAATGTAAATACGCTGATTGGCGAGGTTGACACTGAGAAAACCAGAATTATTTCTGGTGACGTGCTAACCGGAGATCGACTTACTAATAACCAATTCCTAAACTTTTATCGCAACACGCTCACACTTATCCCAGAAGGTAATTACTACGCTTGGATGGGATGGTTGCCATTTACAAGGAACAATGTTCCGTCAAATGCAAATACTTCTTTTGCAAAACTGATAGGTGGACGCAAAAAAGTAGACACAAATATGAACGGTGAGGAGCGTGCACTTGTCGTTACTGGTGAAATGGAAGATGTGATGCCTATTGATATTTTCCCGATGCAATTGTTGAAGGCCTGTATGGCAAACAACATTGAGGCGATGGAAAACCTAGGGATTTATGAAGTTGCGCCAGAGGATTTTGCACTGGTAGATTATACTAATACATCTAAGCTGGAATCTCAAGTTATAATCAGAGCAGGCTTAGATCTAATGATTACAGAAGTAGGTTAATTTATGAAATGGATTAGAAAAAGATTGGATGTGGCGAGAAAGCCATTCCAGCCAGGTGAAAAATTTGAAAAGTTTGCTCCTGCTATCAATGCATTTGATACTTTTCTTTTTACACCTAACCACACGACAAAAACAGGGGCTCACATACGTGACGTAGTTGATTTGAAGCGTACCATGATTACTGTGGTGCTTGCACTTGTTCCTGCATTACTTTTTGGAATGTGGAACACAGGTGCACAATACCTTTATCAGGAACGCGGCTTAGCCAGCGTGCTGGATGTGCCTTTTATGGATGCATTTATTGAGGGTGCAATTCTTGTGATGCCATTGATCCTTGTGAGTTATATCGTTGGTTTGACCATCGAGTTCATCTTTGCGATTTACAGAGGACATGAGGTTAATGAGGGGTATCTTGTTACAGGATTGCTTATCCCTATGATTTTCCCAGTCGATATTCCATTATGGATGTTAGCAATTTCTGTAGCCTTTGCCGTATTGATCGGTAAAGAAGCATTTGGTGGAACGGGTATGAATATTTTGAACCCAGCGCTTACTGCCCGCGCGTTTGCATTCTTTGCTTACCCATTATATATGTCAGGTAATGCGATCTGGGTGCATGAAGGAAGTACTGATGCCGTAAGTGGTGAGACTATTTTAGGTGCACTTGCGAGTGGGACCTACAGTGGTGAAGTGCAAGGTTATGCTGATAACGCAGCCGCTTTTGCTAATACAGCCTCGGCTGAGCAACCATCTGCCCTAGCCCACGCAACGGTTTTTGATGCTTTCATGGGATACATTCCTGGATCAGTTGCAGAAACTTCTGCTTTGATGGTTTTGCTGGGTGCAGCAATCCTAATCGCTACAAAAGTGGGTAGCTGGAGAATCATACTAGGTGGTATCATAGGTGGTGCAATCATGGGTGGAATATTCAACTACTTCGGTGGATTGGGTAATGACTTTATACAGGAGCTTGTTGCTAGTGGACGAATTACCATGGATCAGGTATTGAATGACTCTGCAGCGGTGGCGGCTCTCAATCTAGAAGGCTGGGATGCAGCTCTTATGGAGCTAGGAACTAATCAATTGATCAACTTCCCGTTTTGGCAGCACTTGATCGTAGGTAGCATCCTATTCGGTGTGGTCTTTATGGCTACAGATCCTGTAAGTGCAGCACAAACTTTCAAGGGTAAATGGATTTACGGTATTCTGATAGGAATCTTCGGAATTTTGATTAGAATATTCAATCCTGCATATCCTGAAGGAATTATGCTTGCGATTCTATTGATGAATGTTTTTGCCCCTACCATCGATCACTATGTAGTTCAGGCAAATGTCAAAAAACGCAAGAAGCGTGCTTCTAAAGCAATCGCCGCTCAAGCGTCAGTTCAAACCAAAACAGCAGCAGCTTAATCATGGATAGACAATCTAACGCCTATACAATTTTATTTTCGGTGCTCATGGTTGCCGTAGTGGCAACTGCGCTCGCATTGGCCGCGACCAGTTTGCAGCCTGCCCAAAAAGAAAATGTAAAGCTTGAAAAAATGCAGAACATCCTAGGTACCGTAGGTATCGAGGTGGAGCGTACCGAGGCTGAGGAAGCTTTTAGTCAATACATCGTTGAGCAAGTGGCTTTAGACGGGCAAGGTCAGCCTAAAGAAGGTGTCAATGCCTTTACGGTGGATCTCAAGAAAGAGTTGAAAATGCCAGTCGAAGAGCAGTCATTTCCGCTTTATATCGCAGATGTAGAAGGTTCTAAATACTACATTGTTCCTTTACGGGGTAAGGGACTGTGGGACGCCATTTGGGGCTATGTGGCTTTGAAGGACGATATCAACACAATCAAAGGTGCAGTTTTTGATCATAAAGCAGAAACTCCTGGTCTAGGAGCAGAAATCACCCAAATGTGGTTTAGAAAACGCTTTGATGATGAGAAGATTTTTGACAGCGAGGGCAACTTTGTTGGTGTAAGCGTTGCCAAAGGTTATCAGGGTGGAAACAACAAGGATGATAATGCGGTTGACGCTATCTCAGGTGCTACCATTACTGGTGATGGTGTGACCGACATGATTTCTGAGCGTTTGAAAAATTATCTCCCTTATTTCCAGTCTCAAAAAGGGATTAAAGTAGCCGTCAATTAAAATTACGCTTTCGCGAAAGCGCAACTAATAAAATATTATGGCCGAAAAACAAATGACCAAAAAAGAAGAAATGGTTTTCTTCCTTTCTGATACTGATGAGAGAGAGGGATTGCTAGGCAAAAAAAACCGTAAGCTTTTATCTGATCCACTTACTGACAACAACCCGATTACTGTTCAAGTATTAGGTATATGTAGTGCGCTGGCAATTACCGTTCAATTGAAACCTGCGATTGTAATGAGTATTGCGGTAATGGCGGTAATGGCTTTCAGTAATATGATTGTTTCCATTCTGCGTAATTTGATACCATCACGTATACGTATCATAGTGCAGCTTGTAGTTGTTGCAGCTCTTGTGATCTTGGTTGACCAGGTCTTGAGAGCTTATGCTTATGACGTTTCTAAGGAGTTATCGGTTTTCGTCGGTTTGATTATTACCAACTGTATCGTAATGGGTCGTCTGGAAGCTTTTGCCTTAGGCAACGGTGTCTGGAAGTCATTCCTTGACGGTATAGGAAACGCTGCAGGTTATGCTTTCATCTTGATTCTTGTCGCATTCTTTAGGGAATTACTTGGATCAGGAAAACTTCTAGGTTACGAGGTGCTAGGTCATAAAGGAACTACAGTGGCAGATTCTACAGGTCTTTATGCACTGGGTTATTCAGACAATGGTCTGATGCTGTTGTCACCTATGGCATTGATTACTGTGGGTATCATTATTTGGGTACAACGCAGCCGTAACCGTTCACTAATTGAGCAGAGCTAATTTTCAACCTACCATTATAAAATTATGGATTTAGTCAATCTTTTTGTTAGAAGCGTATTCATCGAGAACATGGTTTTTGCCTATTTCTTGGGGATGTGTTCTTACCTCGCCGTCTCTAAGTCAGTTAAAACGGCAGTAGGACTAGGCGCCGCTGTAGTCTTTGTATTGGGAATAACCGTCCCGATAAACTACCTACTTGACACCTATTTGTTGCGTCCTGGTGCTTTAAGCACCTGGTTAGGGGCAGAGTATGAAACTGTTGATTTGAGTTTCTTAAGTTTCATCATGTTTATCGCTGTAATTGCCAGTATGGTACAACTGGTTGAGATGATCGTAGAACGTTTTGCACCGGCATTGTACGGGGCACTTGGTATTTTCTTGCCACTTATTGCCGTTAACTGTGCAATTCTTGGTGGATCGCTATTCATGCAGCAAAAAGACTTTACCAGTATAGGTGAGGGTGCCGTTTACGGTATTGGTTCAGGAGTTGGTTTCTTCCTGGCAATTCTTGCTATTGCCGCTATCCGCGAAAAAATAACTTATTCAAACGTTCCTGCTCCTCTAAGAGGATTGGGAATTACGTTTATCATCACAGGGCTCATGGCATTAGGTTTCATGAGTTTTATGGGAATCGAAATTTAAAAGATAAAGGAAATGGATATTACAACGATAGGCGCGAGTCTTGCGATTTTCTTAGTTCTAGTCTTATTGCTAGTCACAGTATTGTTGACG
Source organism: uncultured Flavobacteriaceae bacterium (assembly GCA_964478845.1). Classification (GTDB taxonomy): domain Bacteria; phylum Bacteroidota; class Bacteroidia; order Flavobacteriales; family Flavobacteriaceae; genus Nonlabens. The sequence goes on from CAYZJT010000010.1 coordinate 87,154, forward strand.
GCAAAATCAAAACTGTTGCCCTCTGGTCCAGTTACGATTAATGTGAATGGTGAGAAGGACATTACCACAGGTTCTGGTGGAACGCTTTTGGGAACCTTAGGTGACAACAAACTGTTTTTGCCATCTGCTTGTGGTGGTGGTGGAACTTGTGTGCAATGTAAGTGTGTAGTGACAGAAGGTGGTGGAACAATTCTTCCAACTGAGGTTCCTCACTTCACTCGTAAAGAAATTGCTGCTGGCTGGAGATTGGGTTGCCAGGTCAAGGTGAAGCAAGACATGAAGATCGAGATACCTGAAGAAGTTTTCGGTATCAAGAAATGGGAAGCGACTGTGGTGCGTAACTACAACGTAGCTTCTTTTATCAAAGAGTTTGTAGTGCGTCTTCCAGAGGACATGCACTATGAGGCTGGTGGTTATATCCAGATCGAGGTCCCTAAATGTGAAGTGCGTTACGAGGATATCGATATTACAGCTCACCCAGAAGAGCATGATTCACCAGATAAGTTCAAAGACGAGTGGGACAAATTTGGTTTGTGGCCATTAGTCATGAAAAATCCAGAGACTGTAGAGCGTGCTTATTCCATGGCTTCTTTTCCAGCAGAAGGTCGTGATGTAATGCTCAACGTACGTATTGCCACCCCACCATGGGACAGGGCAAAAAACAAATGGATGGACGTCAATCCAGGTGTTGCCAGCTCGTATATCTTTAGTTTAAAAGAAGGAGACAAAGCAGTTATTTCTGGTCCTTACGGTGAATTCTTTATTAATCACTCTGATGCAGAAATGCTTTACGTAGGTGGTGGTGCTGGAATGGCGCCTATGCGATCGCACCTTTATGAACTATTCAAAACATTAAAAACTGACCGTAAAGTAACCTATTGGTATGGAGGTCGTAGCAAGCGTGAATTGTTCTACATCGAGCACTTCCGTGAGCTGGAAAGAGAATTTCCTAATTTCAAATTCTACATGGCATTAAGTGAGCCCATGGAGGAAGACAACTGGAAAGTCAAAAAAGACATTCACGATGAAGAAGGGGACGGTTTTGTTGGATTCATTCACCAGGTAGTAATTGATCAATACCTGAACCACCACGAGGCGCCAGAGGATATTGAGGTGTATTTCTGTGGACCACCGCTCATGAACAACGCGGTAGGTAAAATGGCCGAGGACTTTGGTGTACCACCTGAGAACATCCGTTTTGATGACTTTGGAGGGTAATTCTTAGATGCAGCCCTGAGGTTCTCGAAGGGCGTGTGATCAAAACTAAAATTTTAATCCCGATCATTTGTGATCGGGATTTTTTTTGGCATGAACAAAGACTTTTTTGTATCGGCGTGCGCTAATTTTCCGACTAAATATTATTATTTCTTCTTTGAATCAAATGTTTTTCTGTATTACTACACCCTTCGTTTATGGGAATATTAGTAAAAAGCTTATTAACTTTCCAGCAGGGAAGTTAGTACTTCACATTAAAATTTATTGTACCTACATGTGAAAACCAATTTCTATCACCTGATTGCCAGTGATATATGTTAGTTTTAGAAAAATTTCACACATGTATAATCTAAAAATCATCAATCACTACCCTGATACAGTTCAGCTTCAGGGTGGGGGAAAGGTATCCAGTGGGGATACTGGCGAGGTAAACAATCTGGGTAATTTTGAAGTGACTGTGCCGGGAATAGGCACAGCCCGGCTTTTTGATCTAGGCGATAAAAAGCTACCCAATTATGAGAGTTACCCTAAAGAAACCTGGGGTGTTTTGTTACGGTACAAAAGTATCGAGGCCTATTATCGCTATGAAGGTGGCGGTCAGTTGACATTGAGCATTGATAAATTTGGCTCCATCGTGGTAAGTACTTCTAACGGAACCATGGTCAATGTAAGCTTGCCAGAGTTAACGATTGCACAGGCTGACGGTTAATCACATATCTTTAAAACATTTCTTTCACGGTCACGACAAAGAAATAGTTTGCGGAAACGCATTAATAACTTAGGTAAATGACAATAGTTATTCATTACTACTGTAAATGCAAGAATTATTAATGAGCTTTCAATTAAATAATTAATTATTCAACTTAAAATTAAAATATTATGGATCCATATTTAGGACAAATACAGGCTTTCGGTTTTAACTTCGCGCCAAGAGGTTGGGCAAAATGTGATGGGTCGCTTCTCCCAATCGCACAATATTCTGCATTATTTTCACTGCTGGGAACTACCTATGGTGGTGATGGCAGAACCACTTTCGGTCTACCAGACCTAAGAGGTCGAAGTATCGTAAATATTGGTCACGGACCTGGTTTATCCACCATTACTTGGGGCGAACGAGGCGGTACAGAGCAATTGTATGTTACACAGTCAAACATGCCATCCCACTCGCATGCGCTTGTCAATGGCGTAGCTAATGTTACAGTTTATACAAAACAAGATGCAGGTGAGGCAGTTAATGAAACTGATGGTGGTGCAAACAGTCTTAGTACTGGTGGGGATACCCCAACGATTTATCAAGAGGAACCTACAACTGGCGACAAATTAGGTGGTGTAAGTATTTCAGGTGAAACTGCGCGAAGTGGAGGAAACATTCCTATGCAAAGTAGAAATCCATTTCTTGGGATAAATGTTTGCATTGCGCTGGTAGGAATTTATCCGTCAAGAAGCTGAAACACTGTAAGCACATATCCTTTAGTTTAGCATTTTGTAATGAATGATTTTCAAAGTTTCAACAATACTACTCGATTTTCTTTTCAAGCTATCATCAAATTAAGGAATTATAGCGACAATTTTAATCCCGATCAGAAATGATCGGGATTTTTTGTCTGCTAAACATCGTGTCAGTTCCTACTTGAAAGTAGTCCTTTTGCGCTTTCGCGAAAGCACTATAGTAATCGCATCAATTGAAAAGAACGCTGACTTGCTACTCTAAAAATCACATTAGAATGACTACCTGCATATTTATTTTTTTTGTCATTGATCTAATTTACAAGTAGGTACAAGTAAATTTATTATCCATTTTTAATAGGAAATCATAAATGAAAGCTAATGTAGTCGTAGTTTAGTGTCCCATTATTAAACCTAACTGATGAAAAAGTTCTTACTCATTACAATTACTTTTTTTACTTCTTTCTTTTCCCAAGCGCAACTGGCTTCTGGTGATCTAGCCTTTATAGGCTACAATACGGATACTCCAGATGGTTTTGCCTTTATCACATTAAAAGATATTCCAGCTAATGAAGTAATTTATTTTACAGATGTTGGTTGGGTTACAACTGGTTTTAGGAATCTAACTTCAGAAGGTTTTTATACCTATACCGCGCCCTCAGGTGGTTTACCTTTAGGAACTATTGTTAGTGTTGTAGAGTCATCAACAGCAAACGTTATGAATGTTACTTCAGGTACTTTCACGGTAACCCAGGGTAACTTCAATTTATCAGCTGGTGATCAAATGCTGGCATATCAGTCAACCTCTCCCACAAACACCGCTAACATCGTATTCATAGCAGGGATTCATGGTGATGATCAAAACATCGATGCGACTACTAAATGGACTATCCCCGGTAGTGTAGCTAGTGTATCAGATTCTGCACTGCCTACAGGTTTAACCAATGGGGTGGATGCTGTTTCGTTATTTCCGTCGAGCCTAACAGAACAAGACAATGCAAAATATACTGGAACTTTGTCGGGTGATGCTACTACGATTAGAGGACTAATCAATGATAGAACTAATTGGACATCGGATAATACTAATAATATCTCGATACAACCAGCTAATTATCCAACACCAGCGGTTACGCCTACTGTAGTATGCAATCTATCTGCCAGCATCACCGCTCAAACAAATGTTGATTGCAATGGTAATTCAACAGGCTCCTTAACTGTTACCGCAACAAATGGAACAGCAAATTATGATTACGCATGGTCGAACGGTTCTAATACCATTAATTCATCCAGCAATTCGAATACAATTTCAGGTCTCATTGCTGGGAATTATAGTGTTACAATAACAGATGACAATGGTTGTACGGCTACGGCAAATGCGACTATTAACGAACCTACTTCACTTTCTGCCAGTATCACTGCTCAAACCAATGTTTCTTGTAACGGTTTCCTTAATGGTAGTATTACTGCTTCGGGTAGTGGAGGTTCTGGTCCTTACTCGTATCAATGGAATGATGGGCAAACCACAGCTACTGCAACAAGTCTTGCAGCAGGTACTTACACAGTCACCGTAAGAGATGTATCAGGTTGCACAACTACCGCATCTGGCACCGTAACTGAACCACCGATCCTAGCGGTCACCGCAGTAAAAAATAGTGATACGGCATCTGGGTCTGCAACAGGGTCTGCTACAGCAGGTATAACAGGTGGAACAGGCGGCTTTACATACCTATGGAATGATGGTCAGACCACGCAAACTGCTACTGGACTAGCGGCAGGTAATTACACTGTTACTGTTACTGATGCTAATTCTTGCCAGGCGACTTCTAATCAGGTAACAATAAACACAATTTCTAGTGGTGGTGGATCAGGTAGCTTGAAGCGAAGTACCGTAACTAATACACAGCTTTCTCAATCGACCACGGTTATTGACGGCGATAGTAACGCCAGTGCAGAATTTGCTTCTGGATCTTTAAGATTCGACATCGATGCAGATAAAATTACTCTAAGGGGATTGGGTACAACTACGCTGACTATCTCATCTCTGGACTTTTCTTTTACTGGTGGCGACTTTGGCAATATTACAGGTGCTTCTTTAAATGCTGCACAAACTACAGGTGATCAAACAGGCGTAGGTGCCAGTTTTACCACAAATTCAGTTTCATTAACTGGCCTTAATGGTAAGACAATCTCTACCACAAGCACTTATGTTTTTGATATCTCATCAGACGGGTCAGGCACACCCCTTACAGGTTGTTTGGATAGCCATGCCGTTACAGGTAATTTCAACACCTTTAATGATATCGGTCAATCCTTCCAGCCTACCTGTTCTGGGGGACTTACTGCAATAAGAATTGCTGGTAGAACTTCGACTACAAATCATACAGTAACACTTTATGATGGGGTGGGAACAACTACACAATTGGCTCAGTTGACGGGTCAAAATATCGTTGCGGAGACAGTTACTGTTTCAAGATTCTCAACAACATTTGACTTTTCCTCATCTGGAATTAATCTAGTTGCTGGAAATGATTACACATTTGTAGTTACTGGTCCAGGCGCCACCAATAATATGGCGGTGTATTTTGATTCTACTGGTGGTTATACTCAAGGTCAAGCCTATGCCAACGGCGCATTTTCTGCTACAACTGATATTCATTTTCAAATAGAATTAGATGCCGCATCTAGTGGTGGTTCTGGTCTGTCAGCAGGCGACATTGTGTTTACAGGATATAACGCAGATGGTACAGATGCTATTAGCTTTATGGCTACTACTAATATTCCAGGTGGTACAGAAATACGATTTACCGATAGAGGGTGGACCAGTGGGGGTAATTTAAGGACAGGAGGTTCTGAAGGTGAAATAGTATATACTGTTGGTGCAGGCGGTATGACTGTGGGTGAGCAGGTAGCCATTAATGTAGCAAATCCCCCTTCTATTGTCTCGGGTAATGGAACTGTAAGTAGCGTAAGTGGAAGCATCAGCCTTAATTCACTGGGCGATCAAATGCTGGCATTTGTGGGTTCATCAAATACTCCAACTACGTTTTTGGCTGGATTGCAAATGGAGGGAACAGGTTGGAATGGAGATGCTATCAATGATGCCACTTCTGCTTTGCCGACAGGTTTAAATTCTGGAACCACAGGTTTCTTTTTTTCGGCAGAGGTAGATAACGCGGTTTATAATTGTACGGTTACCTCGGGTAGTGCTAGTGCTATTCAAACCGCTGTTTTCAATGAGAGTAATTGGACAACTGATAATAGCAACCCTCAGACACTACCTTGTTCTGGTGGTAGTTCATCAACTGCTGGAACAATAGACATCACAGAAGCCAGCATTACACCAGGACAAAGCTTTATTATCACCGTAGATGATGCAGATCTTGATACAGACAACGCTATCGCGGAAACACTGACAGTAGAAGTGGACAATTCCACAACAGGGGAAAATGAAACTCTTACACTTACTGAAACAGGAATAAATACAGGTGTTTTCACCGGAACGCTGGTCACCGCCTTCGGGACCTCCGCAGGGACATATGATGACAGTACACTGGTTGTTCAAGCTGGGGATGGTGTGACTGCTACATATACAGACGCAGATCCTTCAGCTACCGTTAATGACACAGTAACGATCGATGGTGGTACAAATGGGTTTTTCGGGATCAATGAAGTTAATCTCAAGCCTGGTCAAACCATGACCCTTTCTGTCAATGATCCTGATCTTAACACTGATCCAGCTGTAGTTAATGTGGTAACTGTTGAAATTGATAATACCGCAACAGGAGAAAATGAGACCGTTACCCTGAACGAGACTTCTTTCAATACTGGCTTTTTTACAGGCACACTCACTACTGCTTATGGGACAGCTGCCGGAACAGACGATGATGGCGTCTTGCTTGTTGAAGGTGGTGACACGGTAAATGGATTGTATGTCGATATGCTAAATTCTTCTGGTGGTTCAACCAACAGACCAGATGGTTATATCGTTCAGACAGCGACAGCAGGTACTATCGATATAGTAGAGAGTAGTATCGCTCCTGGTTCTTCATTAACCATAAGTGTTTCTGATGCAGATCAAAATGACAATACGCTGCAGGCAGAGACGGTAACTGTAGAAATAGATAATTTAACCACTGGTGAAAACGAAACAGTGACGCTTACAGAGACAGGCGTGAATACAGGTGTTTTTACAAATACGCTTTCCACCACTGCTGGCACCACGGCAGGTGCAAATGATGACGGTAATCTTACCGTTCGAGATGGGGACAATGTAAGTGCAAGTTACTCAGATGCGTTTACACCTATGGGAGGTGGGTCAGCTAGCAGGACCGACAGCGTTACTATTCTATCGGTAAACAACCCACCCACCTTTACAGGAATCCTTCCAACCGCAACAGTATTAGAAGATGCTAATCCAGGTTATTTGAGCAATAATCTGTCAGCTGGAATCTTTAGCGATCCAGATAGCGGTAGCAATGATGTGAGGCTATTTCTTGAATTGGATACTGGAACTTTTGGTTTAGCAGCACCTGGAGGTATTCCAGTAAACCTTGCTGGTAATGGTACTAGAAATTTAACTTTCACTGGAACTGCAGCTGCAATAGAGTCCTACATTAATATCAATACAAATATTGCTGTCAATCCCCCTGCCAATCTTAACGGTCCCAACGCTATGACAATCACCGTCACAGGTACTGATGATGGCAACACAGGTACTGGCGGTGGCGGTGTTATCAACTTTGGGACGATCAGTATCGATATTACACCAGTAAATGATGCACCTACTGCAAGCGGTTTTACAGCAAGCGTTACAGAAAATGCGGTGTACACTTTTGCTACTTCAGATTTTGGTTATTCAGATGTAGATAGCGATCCTTTATCATTCGTTTTAATCGAAACAATTCCAACATCTGGAATTTTATATGTAGACGCTAATAACAACGACGCTTTTGATTCAGGTGAAGCGGTGGCAATCAATGATCAGATCAGCAAGGCTGATCTTGACTCTGGTAATCTACAGTACAAACAAAACGGAAGTACAAATACCTCTTTCCAATTTGAGGTAAATGACGGTACGGTAAGCAGCTCCTCAGATTACATAGCTTCTTTAAACGTAAATGCATTAATTGATTTGATTATTTCTGGTATTACAGGTGACAATAAAATTTATGACGGTACTACTTCTGCATCCGTTACGGGAATCGCTGCATTAAATGGTGTGCAGCCTAGTGATAATGTATCGCTTGGTGGATCGCCTTCGTTCACATTTGCAAGCTCAAATGTTGGCTCTGGTATAACTATTAATACTACTGGCTACAGTATTTCTGGTCCAGACGCTTTCAAGTATAACGTGATACAACCTACTCTGTCAGCTGATATTACAGCTAAAGATTTAACTATTACTGGCTTAACTGGTGATGATAAGACTTTTGACGGGACTACTGCTGCTACAGCTTCTGGTACACCTACACTTAATGGGGTGGTAGGTGCAGAGGATGTAGTTCTAGGCGGTGCACCTGTTTTCACATTTGCAAGCAATGGCCCAGGTTCAAACATTGCTATCAATACGACTGGCTACACCATTTCTGGGAATGACTCTGGAAACTACACACTGACTCAGCCGGTACTATCGGCTAATATTACTGCACCACCAGTAAGTTTCAGTATTAATGACCCGAGTATCGCCGAAGGTAACGGCGGGTCAACTTTATTGCAATTTACTGTGACCCTCAGCGGACCAGCACCAGCTGGTGGTGCAACAGTTGACTACACAACTTCGGACGGTACAGCATCATCAGGGATGGATTACACGGCTATATCAACCACTACGTTAAGCTTTGCGGCAGGTGAGACAAGTAATACTATTGATGTTATAATATCTGTGGATAATACGGTAGAGTTGGATGAGACGCTCAATATCAATTTATCAAATCCTACTGGTATCAATGTCTCAATCGCAGATGCTACAGGGACTGGAACTATAACAAACGATGATACCGCAACAGTAACTATTGCAGATGTAATCGTCGATGAGGATAGCGGTATTGCAACCATGACACTGTCATTGGATAATGCAGTCGACGGTGGTTTTGATGTAGATGTTTTAACTTCTGACAACACGGCAACCTCCGCAGATTCAGACTACGTTGCCGTAACTAATGCTACTGAAACATTCGCAGGTACCACTGGCGAGACGCAGATCTTTAATATAGTTATCGGGGTTGACACAAAAGTAGAAGCAGATGAACTAGTCAACATCGTGATGAGCAATCTGGTTCCTGCAACGGTAATTACCTCTGATATTGATATTACCGATTCTGCAACGCTTGCTATAAATAATGACGACACCGCATCACTCACGATTGCAGATATAAGTGGGAATGAAGACGATGGTGCCATCACTGTCACTGTCACACTTGACAACGCAGTTGATGGCGGTCTGGATGTGGACGTATCAACCGCAGATGGCACGGCGACCACAGCAGATAGCGACTATACAGCGATCGTTAATCAGACGCTAACTTTTGCCGGGACAGCAGGCGAGACAGAAACTTTCACAGTAACGCCTACTGCAGATGCAAATGCAGAGACTAATGAGACCGTCTCAATATCCATGAGCAATATTGTTCCCTCCACCGTTGCTAGTGTTGATATAGATATTACAGATGGGGCAACGCTCACGATTCTGAATGATGACACAGTCTCTATTTCCGTCAATGATCCAAGCATCGCCGAGGGGAATATTGGATCCACAACATTACAATTTACTGTAAGCCTCGATTCTCCCGCACCAGCTGGTGGAGTAACAGTGGACTATGCCACTTCAGATGTTACTGCAACCACAACAAATAGCGACTACACCCCTATATCAGGAACGCTCAGCTTTACAGCCGGAGAAACGAGTCAAAACGTTGACATTACTGTGGACGCAGATCAAACAGTAGAATTGGACGAGACACTGATCCTAACACTTTCAAATCCAACCGGAACGGCCGTTTCAATTGCAGATGCATCCGGAACCGGAACAATCATTAACGATGATACTGCAACATTAACCATTGCAGATGTAATCGTCGATGAAGATTTTGGTATCGCAACCATGACATTGTCACTGGACAGTGCGGTAGATGGTGGTTTTGATGTGGATGTTTCCACTTCTGACAACACCGCTACTACGGCAGATTCAGACTACGTGGCTGTGATCAATGCTACTCAAACATTCGCAGGTACAGCCGGTGAAACACAGACCTTCACTATAATTATCGGCGTTGACACAAAAGTAGAAGTCGATGATCTTCTTAACATCGCGATGAGCAATCTGGTTCCTACTACGGTAAATACCTCTGATATTGACATCACAGATTCTGCTACGCTCACAATAATTAATGATGACTCTGCATCGGTTACGATTGTAGATGTCACTGGTTCAGAGGGCGGCGGTGCTATCACGCTTACGGCGATTTTGGATAGTGCAGTCGATGGTGGTTTTACCGTAGATGTTTCTACTACAGATATTTCTGCAACGGCAGGAAGTGATTATACTGCGCTTGTAGCACAGACTCTAGCCTTTAATGGCGCTCAAGGCGAAAGCCAAACCTTTACAGTCACCCCAATAGAGGATATGCTTACAGAAGCTGACGAAAATCTGAGCGTTTCACTCGGTAGTTTGGCGACCAATACAGTTACAGCATCTGACATTGATATCACGGATACTGCCACCGTTACAATTACTGATAATGATGCTGCTACAGTAACCATCGCAGATGTTAGCGGTCTTGAAGATGGTGGACCTATCACGGTCACGCTTGTTTTAGACAATGCTGTACAAGGCGGCTTTAATGTAAATGTATCTACTGTAGATGGGAGTGCTCAAGCAGGAACTGATTTTACCGCTATAAGCAACCAGACAATCTCTTTTTCTGGCGCTCAAGGCGAAAGCCGAACATTTACAGTCTCCCCGACAAGCGATATGATTGCAGAAGATAACGAGACGCTTTCCATTGCGATGAGTAATTTGAGTTTCGGTAGCGGTATGCCAAATGTTGATATATCAGGTACGGCAACAGTTACTATTCTCAATGACGACGATGTAGCAGTTGCCACGGTCACTTCAACAAATCCAGATGGCACTTACGGAAATGGGGATACGGTTACGATCTCGATTAACTTCAACCAAACCGTTTTTGTTAACACCACAAATGGATCACCTACACTAGAACTGTCCCTACAGTTTGCTAACAGGTCAAATAACGGTTCAGGTGCAGTGACCGTCAGCAATATGCAGGTAACGCGCTTGGCAACATTTATTGGCGGTAGCGGTTCAAGCAGTTTATTGTTTAGTTACACAATTCAGCCTGGTGATAACGCTCAAGATTTAAGATATGTAGGTACAGGTTCCTTACTACTGAACGGTGCTGTACTTTCAGGCCCTAACAATGTTGCGGTAGATCCGTTGTTACCATTTCCAGGTACACCTAGTAGTCTAAGTGGTACAAGTAATTTGGTCGTGCAAACTAATCCAATTGCAAATCCTGACACCGTTACTACAGATGAAAACCAGCCAATTACCTTTAATGTATTGACTAATGATGTTGATGCAGATGGAACTATAGATCCGTCCACTTTGGATCTTGACCCTAATACAACGGGACGCCAAACAAATAGGGTAGTGCCCGGTGAAGGGGTCTACGTGGTAGACAACGCTGGTAATGTGACTTTTACACCAGTATCTAGTTTTCTTGGTACTAGCACCATTGGATACGCAGTAGAAGATAACGACGCTCTTGTTTCTAACGTTGCCACCATCACGATCGACATCAACGCTGCCCCTGTGGCGGTTGACGATG